>NZ_VLKG01000022.1 GCF_007830255.1 Azomonas agilis | reverse complement strand
TAAGGTGACAAATTTTTACCAGTAAGGTGACAAATTTTTACCAATAAGTGACACTACAGTTTAAAGTCACTTTATAAAGGAATTTAGGAGGGATCATGTCTAAAAATGAGGTCGTAAAAAAAGACAATTCTTTAATAAACGCAGCGTATACCTTGAGCCTAAGCGAGCAGCGTTTAATCTTACTATCTGTTGCAGAAGCTGGTGCTTCACCGGACGCATTGAGAAATATGGTAATACCAGCTAGCACGTACGCTGAACGGTTTGGATTGACACGCCAAGCGGCTTATATGGCACTTAGTGAGGCTGTAGGACAGCTTTTCAAGCGGCAATTCAGCTATGAGCGAATTACAGACAAAGGCAATATCGCTAAAGGTTTAGGTCGCTGGGTGCAAAACATTGAATACATTAAAGCTGAAGCAAAAGTAACAGTATCTTTTTCAGAGAAAGTTTTACCACTTCTGTGCGACTTAAAAAATAAATTCACATATTACGGACTAGAGCAGATATCCAATATCACCAGTGTATATGCCATACGCTTATATGAGCTGCTTATTTCTTGGCGTTCGGCAGGAAAAACACCATTTTATGAGTTAACTGACTTCCGGCGCTGTCTGGGGATTGCCCCAGACGAATATCAAAAAATGAATGATTTCAAAAAGCGTGTTTTAGATGCAGCTATTAGCCAAATCAACGAACATACCGACATTTTGGCTAGTTATGAGCAGCACAAACAAGGCCGCACGATCACAGGTTTTAGCTTCACATTCTTCGTAAAACAAAACCCTATTTCGAATGTGGTTGACAGCCAAACGGATGCAAAATCCTCTAAGCCCAAACGCCTAATAATCAGTAAGACCGAAGCCGAAAGCATGGCCCTACCTGGTGAAAATTACGATGAGCTGTATCAACGCCTGAGCCTCGAATACACCATTAAGTGATGTGCCTCAATAATGCTTTTAAGAAAGCTCTAAGATACAGTGGATCAATTTATTTTTGATTCAGCACAGCTATACCCACCTAATTTTCAAGATAAGAATATACTGTGCATTTATATAGAGATCCTTGGATCTTTTAAAATTTAATGGATGTTAAATTGCCATTTAAAATGGCTAGTTAAAACTTGAGGAAAGATGATTAAGCTAAATTTGAATATTGAAATTAATTACTTGATAGATGTTAATGGCGCTGACTTTATCTGCAACATACATGCAGCTAACACCCATTATCAAGTAGTTTCCATGGAAAATCTGCATATTAACCAATCTATTCCTTATCGGATTGATAAGGATTTGAAACACGGAAATAGATATCTAAGATTTACCGCACTCCCCGGCCCACTTAAAATTATTTATACAGCAACTATTGAAGTTGCGCACTATAGGATACGCTCAAATGATCTTATGGAAGTTCCAGTACGAAACCTTCCGCTTAGTGTCATTGAATATCTATATCCCAGCCGCTATTGCCAGTCTGATCGTTTTATCCGGTTAGCAATCAAAGAGTTTGGCAATCTTCCGCAAGGATATAGTCGTGTTAAAGCTATTCAAGAATGGGTTCGACGACAAGTAACGTTCACGCAGAATGTATCAAACTCTAATACTTCAGCTTTAGATACTTTTATTGAGCAACAAGGTATTTGTCGTGACTTTTCTCACTTGATGATAGCTCTGTGTCGAGCTGTTAATATTCCAGCTCGATTTACTACTGGCACAGATTATGGCGCTAACCCTTGTTTAGGTCCTCCTGACTTCCATGCTTATGTGGAAGTTTACTTGAGCGGGCGTTGGTATATTTTCGATCCATCAGGTACTGCCATTCCGATGGGATTTATACGCCTGGGAACTGGGCGTGATGCGGCGGATGTATCTTTTGCCACTATTTTTGGGAACGTACAGTCACAATCCCCAATCATCCATGCTGTTGCGGTTGAAGACAGTAAGTTTGGATTTGTTGCACCCTATTACTGCGAAGAGGCTTTATCGACTGATGATGAGCGACCGCTCCCCTATAACCCTTCAGGGAATTAGGGGAAAATAGAGATATTTCATATTGCTTTTCCGTCTTTTTCCTTAGCGTCTGGGTGCTTGACACACTTAAGAGATTCGAGCAGTCTCCCCCGCATTCGGGGAGTAGTCGTCCATTACAGGAACTGTAACGTCGTCAGCACGATACTTTGATGGTATCCGGCGTTATGGGTGCTTAGGCATTGACGAGACCGACAAGCAGCCTTCACAGGCCCACTATGCTTTGTCTGGAGTTTTCCTCGTATGTCCGTTGCAACCCCTACTATGTGGTTCGTCTTCATCGCAATTGTGGCCTTTGCCCTATTTGTTGACTTCGTAGTTCTCAACCGCCAAGGCGCACACCGCGTCGAATTCCGTGAAGCTGCCATCTGGTCATTGATCTGGATCGCTGTCAGCTTGGCTTATATGGGAGTTATGTGGTGGGAGCTGGGTGGTACTAGTGGCGACCCGATGCTCGAAGCTAAAGCTGGTGAAAGTGCCATGGCCTACCTAACCGGCTACATGGTCGAGAAGGCTCTAGCGGTCGATAACATCTTTGTCTTCCTGATGCTCTTCACCTATTTCTCGGTTCCCCCTCAGTTCCAGAAGCGCGCCCTGATGTTTGGGGTTTTAGGTGCATTGATCTTGCGTACTGTGCTGATCCTAATTGGCGCTTGGCTAATCAGTAGCTTCCATTGGATTCTTTACGTGTTCGGGGCTTTTTTACTGTTCACTGGCGTCAAGATGTGGGTTGCTGCTGATCAGGAACCTGACCTCACCAACAATCCTGCCCTCAGTTGGATTCGTAAACGTTTCCGCATTGCCAATGACTTTGATGGGGAGAAGTTCTTCACTCAGGAGAACGGCCTGCGTGTCGCAACTCCACTTTTTGTGGTGGTGGCACTGATCGGCATTGTTGACGTTGTATTTGCGGTGGACTCAATTCCAGCAATCTTTGCGATTACCACAGACCCCTTCATCGTTCTAACGTCGAATGTCTTTGCCATTCTCGGCTTGCGTGCAATGTACTTCCTACTGGCAGACCTAAAAGAACGCTTCCACTTGTTGCCCTACGGCTTGGCGGTTGTCCTAGTCTTTGTTGGTACCAAGATGCTACTGCTCGACATTTACCATATTCCCATGCTGTGGTCGCTGCTGATTACCGTGTCGATTCTTACGCTGACCATTATCCTCTCAGTGGTGATCAAACCCACAGGGGCACATGCTCTCGGAGCTTATCCCTTTACGGCTAAAGCAGCCAAACCATCCACTCAGAATAAACCAGATAGCCAATAACTAATCGCCTCTACAAGGCCCCGTTGTCTTGCAATAGCCAAGAGCGGGGCTTGCCGGCTTATTTTCTGCCATAAGTAGCATCGTGATCAGTCGCAATGGTAAGTAGCACGACGTGCCCGAAAGGCTAACCTATGATCCTAGCGGATCTTATGACGACATAGCGCCTAGTATTCTAGTGCGGTAGTCATGAAATCTATCAGCCATCGTCTGCGAATAAGCAGCGATCGCTCAAAAAAACCAACCGATTCGGTTTTGACTTGGTTGCGTTCATTCATAACCCCATGACGGGATCACTCCGTCTGGG
>NZ_VLKG01000021.1 GCF_007830255.1 Azomonas agilis | reverse complement strand
TAGCTACCCGGCAGTGCCACTGGCGTGACAACCGGAACACCAGAGGTTCGTCCAACCCGGTCCTCTCGTACTAAGGTCAGCCCCTCTCAAATCTCAAACGTCCACGGCAGATAGGGACCGAACTGTCTCACGACGTTCTAAACCCAGCTCGCGTACCACTTTAAATGGCGAACAGCCATACCCTTGGGACCGGCTTCAGCCCCAGGATGTGATGAGCCGACATCGAGGTGCCAAACACCGCCGTCGATATGAACTCTTGGGCGGTATCAGCCTGTTATCCCCGGAGTACCTTTTATCCGTTGAGCGATGGCCCTTCCATACAGAACCACCGGATCACTAAGACCTACTTTCGTACCTGCTCGACGAGTATGTCTCGCAGTCAAGCGCGCTTTTGCCTTTATACTCTACGACCGATTTCCGACCGGTCTGAGCGCACCTTCGTACTCCTCCGTTACTCTTTGGGAGGAGACCGCCCCAGTCAAACTGCCCACCATACACTGTCCTCGATCCGGATAACGGATCAGAGTTAGAACCTCAAACATACCAGGGTGGTATTTCAAGGATGGCTCCATAAGAACTGGCGTTCCTACTTCAAAGCCTCCCACCTATCCTACACAAGCAGGTTCAAAGTCCAGTGCAAAGCTACAGTAAAGGTTCACGGGGTCTTTCCGTCTAGCCGCGGATACACTGCATCTTCACAGCGATTTCAATTTCACTGAGTCTCGGGTGGAGACAGCGCCGCCATCATTACGCCATTCGTGCAGGTCGGAACTTACCCGACAAGGAATTTCGCTACCTTAGGACCGTTATAGTTACGGCCGCCGTTTACCGGGGCTTCGATCAAGAGCTTCGCTTGCGCTAACCCCATCAATTAACCTTCCGGCACCGGGCAGGCGTCACACCCTATACGTCCACTTTCGTGTTTGCAGAGTGCTGTGTTTTTAATAAACAGTTGCAGCGGCCTGGTATCTTCGACCGGCATGGGCTTACGCAGTAAATGCTTGACCCTCACCGGCGCACCTTCTCCCGAAGTTACGGTGCCATTTTGCCTAGTTCCTTCACCCGAGTTCTCTCAAGCGCCTTGGTATTCTCTACCCGACCACCTGTGTCGGTTTGGGGTACGGTTCCTAATTACCTGAAGCTTAGAGGCTTTTCTTGGAAGCATGGTATCAACCACTTCACGTTCTAAAAGAACGCTCGTCATCAGTTCTCGACTTTGAACATCCGGATTTGCCTAGATATTCGGTCTACCACCTTAAACACGGACAACCAACGCCGTGCTGGCCTAACCTTCTCCGTCCCCCCATCGCAGTAATTAGAAGTACAGGAATATTGACCTGTTTCCCATCGACTACGCATTTCTGCCTCGCCTTAGGGGCCGACTCACCCTGCGTCGATTAACGTTGCGCAGGAACCCTTGGTCTTTCGGCGTGGATGTTTTTCACATCCATTATCGTTACTCATGTCAGCATTCGCACTTCTGATACCTCCAGCAAGCTTTACAACTTACCTTCACAGGCGTACAGAACGCTCCTCTACCGCTCATCCAAAGGATGAACCCGTAGCTTCGGTGTATGGTTTGAGCCCCGTTACATCTTCCGCGCAGGCCGACTCGACTAGTGAGCTATTACGCTTTCTTTAAAGGGTGGCTGCTTCTAAGCCAACCTCCTAGCTGTCTAAGCCTTCCCACATCGTTTCCCACTTAACCATAACTTTGGGACCTTAGCTGACGGTCTGGGTTGTTTCCCTTTTCACGACGGACGTTAGCACCCGCCGTGTGTCTCCCATGCTTGCACTTCTGGGTATTCGGAGTTTGCATCGGTTTGGTAAGTCGGGATGACCCCCTAGCCGAAACAGTGCTCTACCCCCCAGAGTGATACATGAGGCGCTACCTAAATAGCTTTCGAGGAGAACCAGCTATCTCCGAGCTTGATTAGCCTTTCACTCCGATCCACAAGTCATCCGCTACCTTTTCAACGGGAGTCGGTTCGGTCCTCCAGTCAGTGTTACCTAACCTTCAACCTGCTCATGGATAGATCGCCCGGTTTCGGGTCTATTCCCAGCGACTTGACGCCCTATTAAGACTCGCTTTCGCTACGCCTCCCCTAAACGGTTAAGCTTGCCACTGAAAATAAGTCGCTGACCCATTATACAAAAGGTACGCAGTCACAGAACAAAGTCTGCTCCCACTGCTTGTACGCATACGGTTTCAGGTTCTATTTCACTCCCCTCTCCGGGGTTCTTTTCGCCTTTCCCTCACGGTACTGGTTCACTATCGGTCAGTCAGTAGTATTTAGCCTTGGAGGATGGTCCCCCCATATTCAGACAAGGTTTCTCGTGCCCCGTCCTACTCGATTTCACGTCAAAGAACCTTTCACATACGGGGCTATCACCCGCTATGGCCACCCTTTCCAGAGTGTTCTGTTAGATTCAAAGAAGCTTAAGGGCTAATCCCCGTTCGCTCGCCACTACTTAGGGAATCTCGGTTGATTTCTGTTCCTCAGGGTACTTAGATGTTTCAGTTCCCCTGGTTCGCCTCTTATGCCTATGTATTCAGCATAAGATACTCATCTTATGATGAGTGGGTTTCCCCATTCAGAGATCTCCGGGTCAAAGGTTGTTTGCCACCTCACCGAAGCTTATCGCAGGCTACCACGTCTTTCATCGCCTCTGACTGCCAAGGCATCCACCGTATGCGCTTATTCACTTGACCATATAACCCCAAGCAATCTTTGAAGATTACCTGAGTGATCGTGAATACGACATTCGCCGAAAATGTGCGCTTGAACGTACATTTACCTTGATCTAATCAATTTCCAGTGAAAGAAATTAATTAGCTGTTGCTTCTATCACTTAATCTGAATTGTTAAAGAGCGACTGATCAAAGATCAGAAATCAATGCTTAATATTACTAAGCTAGATTAGCTTAGATAAGCACTCAGTTCTGGGCTTTGGGGAGATGGTGGAGCCAAGGAGGATCGAACTCCTGACCTCCTGCGTGCAAAGCAGGCGCTCTCCCAGCTGAGCTATGGCCCCATATGTCAACCGGCCTTACGCCCCGCGACAATTGGTGGGTCTGGGCAGATTCGAACTGCCGACCTCACCCTTATCAGGGGTGCGCTCTAACCAACTGAGCTACAGACCCAATCGCCTTCGCAAATAAACCAAGCAATTCGTGTGGGGACTTATGATAAGTGGCGAATCGATTAAGGAGGTGATCCAGCCGCAGGTTCCCCTACGGCTACCTTGTTACGACTTCACCCCAGTCATGAATCACTCCGTGGTAACCGTCCCCCCTAAGGTTAGACTAGCTACTTCTGGAGCAACCCACTCCCATGGTGTGACGGGCGGTGTGTACAAGGCCCGGGAACGTATTCACCGTGACGTTCTGATTCACGATTACTAGCGATTCCGACTTCACGCAGTCGAGTTGCAGACTGCGATCCGGACTACGATCGGTTTTGTGAGATTAGCTCCACCTCGCGGCTTGGCAACCCTCTGTACCGACCATTGTAGCACGTGTGTAGCCCTGGCCGTAAGGGCCATGATGACTTGACGTCATCCCCACCTTCCTCCGGTTTGTCACCGGCAGTCTCCTTAGAGTGCCCACCATAATGTGCTGGTAACTAAGGACAAGGGTTGCGCTCGTTACGGGACTTAACCCAACATCTCACGACACGAGCTGACGACAGCCATGCAGCACCTGTGTCAGAGTTCCCGAAGGCACCAATCTATCTCTAGAAAGTTCTCTGCATGTCAAGGCCAGGTAAGGTTCTTCGCGTTGCTTCGAATTAAACCACATGCTCCACCGCTTGTGCGGGCCCCCGTCAATTCATTTGAGTTTTAACCTTGCGGCCGTACTCCCCAGGCGGTCAACTTAATGCGTTAGCTGCGCCACTAAAATCTCAAGGATTCCAACGGCTAGTTGACATCGTTTACGGCGTGGACTACCAGGGTATCTAATCCTGTTTGCTCCCCACGCTTTCGCACCTCAGTGTCAGTATCAGTCCAGGTGGTCGCCTTCGCCACTGG
>NZ_VLKG01000020.1 GCF_007830255.1 Azomonas agilis | reverse complement strand
GATAAAAAACGTCATGATGGATCTCCTCAAAATGCAGATGCACGACACGAAGAGACCATCCCAGACGGAGTGATCCCGTCATGGGGTTATGAATGTTAAGACCAGTTTAGTTGGTTTTTTTGAACAATCGCTGCTTATTTGCAGATGATGGCTAATAAATTTTATAACAAACGACACTAGAATACTGGGAATTATGTCCTCATAAGATCTGGCTGGCCTACCCTAAGCGAACTATTCCAGCACTCAAGCGTTACGCGGCGACTGGCTGAAGTGAAGCTTTGAACTATTCAAGCTCTGACATAACGGCAGAACAGGGCATCTGTGTGACTGACTTAACTTTAGAAAAAAATACGAGCTTAACGTTAGTTGTAACGAAAAAAAGGATTTGACTATGACTAGTAAACAGGACGAATTAGTTAAAACTAATAATGCAGAGCATCAAGCGCGCTATCAAAAAAATCAACGTGCTTTAGAGCGTATTGGTTAACTGATACTGAAGCTTCTTTAGTAATGGAGTTCATTCATCAACTCCGTGAAGAAGGCCAAAATATAAAACAAGAAGTTCTAGAGAAACGAGGCCATAAAAAACTATTTAGTTGGTTAAAGTAATTCCTGCTGATTTTTTAGATCCATCTTTTGGAAATAAATAACTTTTTATCGAGTTACTTTCTAATAGTTGAATGGGTTAGTGAACACTGGGAGTGGCTGTACTCGGTTTTAAAGAGAATGCTGCCTCTATTGTCTACTTATATAGGACAAAAAAACAAATATATACATCTTAATCTTGTTGAATTGGGACAGTAATCTTCTCACCACACCAACACACACCCATAAGGACGAATGAAATGCGTATTGAAGCCAACAACACTCTCGATCTAGTCGGCCGAATTCTGCTCGCTAGCCTGTTTATCACCAGTGGCATTGCCAAGGTTTCGGCGCCTGAGGCCACATTGGGTTATATCGAGAGCATAGGGATACCTTATCCCTTGTTGTCGCTACTGGCCGCTCTAGCTGTTGAGCTAGGTCTGGCAACTGCTTTGGTCGTTGGATTGAAAACACGTCAAAGCGCGTTGGCTATGGCCGGTTTTAGCGTGGCTACGGCAGTGTTGTTTCATAATCAACTGGGTGACACCAACCAACAGATTCATTTCTTAAAAAACGTGGCTATTGCCGGTGGTTTGCTGCAGGTAGCCCGAATTGGGGCAGGAGCCTTCAGTTTGGATGCTGTGTTGAATCGCCATCGCCGCGTTCAATCCGCTGTAGCTTAAGCACTTGCACTGATTGAAGCGGCCCATATCGTATGCCCTTACTCCAATGCCACCCGAGGCAATATTGAGGTCAGCCTAACGCTGATCTAATCCTTAGGATATTTGCCCCATTCAGTAATCGAGTGGGGCCAAAGTGCAGCCATCATTGTGACAAAACAGGTCACAGTCTGAGTCGCAAAGCGCGCTTACTCCTTAGCCGCCACAGACATAGGATGATCCCAACGAAACGAAAAAACCCTTCAGATCGCCGAGACGCCCAGAACGACGCCATCGTTGAGGTCTGAAACTGGAGGTCACTGTGAACACTCAAGTCAAAATCGCTGCTCTGATGTTGGTTTCTGCTTTGCCTCTGATGAGCCAAGCAGCAGAGCCTGTAGTCGAAGTCGAACATTACAGTTACGGTCAAACCCTAGATGTCAAAGAAGTGGTTTCGATTCAAGCCCTGCAACCTGAAAGTAGCTGTGGTGTCATCGAGAAAAAAATAACCTACAAAGACAGCCAAGGTCAGGAGCATGAAATGGTTTATGAAACCGTTGGTAACGGATGTCAAAACGGCTAATGCCGCCAAAGCGAATACACAAAAACCCCAGTTAAATCTGGGGTTTTTATTTTTGATGGCTGCTTCTATGTACCACGGTCTTATGGTGTAATTTCCACCACTTAGTGGATGATTTTACACCATGTATACACGGAAAATACGCCAAAGATTACTTGAAGCCTTAGATGATTCTCCAGTGGTGCTGGTCAACGGCGCTCGCCAGACTGGCAAGAGTACGCTGATCCAAGATCTTGGCCGTGAAGCGGCTTACTACACCTTCGATGATCCGGCAGTGTTAGCGGCTGTGCAGGCTGATCCCTTCGGTTTCATCAACGCGCTCAAGGGGGCGGTCTGCCTCGATGAGGTACAGCGTGCCCCTGAGGTATTCTTGGCGATCAAGGCAGCAGTGGATCGTGACCGTACCCCCGGTCGTTTTTTGCTGACCGGCTCGGCTAATGTGCTGCTACTGCCACAAATCGCTGACTCTCTAGCTGGGCGTATGGAGGTACTGAATCTGTGGCCTCTAGCGCAAAGCGAAGTCGAGCATCAGCCTCTAAGCATGATTGATCGGCTGTTTAGTGGCGAGTTGCCGGATAAGTGCCATTTCGAGCGGCAAGACTTCATCGCGAGGCTAAGTCGTGGAGGTTATCCTGAAGCTCTAAGTCGCTCTAGCGAACGGCGGCGGGAAGCTTGGTTTGAGAGCTATCTCCATACCATATTGCTGCGTGACGTCCGTGACCTAGCCCAGATCGAAGGGCTGACGGAGATGCCGCGTCTGATGCAACTGCTGGGCGCTCGCAGTGGCGGGTTGCTGAATGCTGCCGAGCTGTCGCGTTCAACGGGGATTCCGCAGACTACGCTCAAGCGCTATCTGACTTTGTTGGAAACTCTTTTTCTTGTACGCCAAATGCCAGCATGGTCATCCAATCTCGGCAAACGACTACAGAAATCACCCAAGCTGTTTGTGAGTGACTACGGTTTAATGGCCCACTTGCAGGGCTTGAGTGAGGCCAGTATGGCAGCTGGATTGGGGTTGCCGGGGGACTTAGTAGAGGACTTCGTGCACGCTGAGCTAGTTAAGCATCAAAGTTGGTCAGATTTGCGTACACAGTTGATGCATTACCGCACCTCAACGGGTATCGAGGTGGATTTTGTACTGGAAAACCGTCGTGGCGATCTGGTTGGTATTGAAGTCAAAGCAGCAGCTACTATCAGCAGCAAGAGCTTCAATGGCCTTCGTCATTTACGCGAGATCACACCACAGCAGTTCAAGCGAGGCGTGGTGTTTTACTCAGGTGATCAGGTCGTACCTTTTGATGAACAACTGGTAGCCGTACCGCTCGCATTATTCTGGAGTTAGTTAGGTACTCCAGCCAAGTCTGGGGTTTGTTATTTTTAACTTTCTATTTATGGCGCAAAATTGCCGTCAAAATGCGTAAAAATTCGCTTTTTTAGGCTCAATCGCTAATAACATATTCTCGGCTTAGGCGTTGGTACAGCTCGCTATGACTTTCGCCAGGGCGAGCCATCTTTTCAGCCTCAGCTTTAGTAATGACATGGCGTTTTGGCTTAGAGCGTTTTGTGCCGGTTTGAATATCAACTACATTCGAGATTTTGTTCTGTTTTGCTGAGAATGTGAAGCTAAAACCCGTAATCGTGCGGCCTTGTTTGTGCTGCTTATAACTAGCAAAAATGTCAGTATGTTCGTTGATTTGACTGATAGATGAGTCTAAAACACGGCGCTTGAAGTTATCCATTCTTGGATATTCATCTGGCTCAATTCCAAGCTGTCGCCGAAAGTCATTTATTTCGAAAATTGGAGTTTTTCCTGTTGAGCGCCAAGAGATAAGTAATTCATATAAACGCACAGCATGCACACTGGTAAGACTAGCTACTTGCTCTAGTCCGTAGTAAGTGAATTTGTTCTGTAAGTCACATAGCAAGGGCTGGACATGAGGTGCAAAAGCAATTTCAACAAATGCCCCGCCTTCGATATACGAAATATGTGAAACCCAGCGGCTAACTGTTGTTTTAAGCCCCTTAGGAGTCTCTTCCTGAAAGCTAAATCGACGTTCAAATAGCTGACTAGCTGCGTCTTTTAGAGCCTCATAGGCTGTCTGTCGCGTGATATGGAATTGTTCTGCATATCGATCAGCGCGAACTATCAAGCTCTTTAGAGCATTAGGCTCACCAGCGGCTTCAGTCACTGCCAGAAGAATAAGTCGTTGCTCTGCGAGAGTCAGCGTGTATGAAGCATTAATCAATGCGTTGTCTTTTTTTACGATTTTTACGATGTCTTTTGCCATTTTTTCATTCGCCTCCTTGCAAATAACTACATAAAAAAAAATGTAGTTATTTGCAAGGAATTTGTAGTTTTATTGGTAGGAATTT
>NZ_VLKG01000019.1 GCF_007830255.1 Azomonas agilis | reverse complement strand
GCGCGGGCGGTATTGAGCTGCTGCATCCAGCTAGCAGGAATCCGGCAATCAGCAGGCATAGGCTCTTTGGTAATTTCATGGCGAGTTTTCTGATAAATCGTGGTGTTGGTGACGCGGATTTGGCTAATGGCAGCCAGCGTCTTATCCGTGATCTCAGCAATGAGCTGGCGGTCGTGCGCTTGCTGCTCCAGTTGGTGACGCAAAGCTAAGGCGGCATCGCTCTCCACCTTCCAGCTTTTAAGCGTCCAGCCTGCCCCCACAAGGGCCAACGCCACAGAGAGATACAAGCCAAGACGCATCATGGCTGAGCGCTCAAACAGGTTTTATGCCGCTCAAGCTGGCGTGTCCAAACACCGGCACAGCGTTTGTTTCCGGGTGTGGAGCAGTCGTAGCCGCCGGAGTATTTGTACAGCAGCAGTGCATCACAGGCGGCTCGGTAGTTACCCGCCTGTAACCCTTTACGCATACTGGATTTATTCCACGCCCCTATGCCGTACTGGTACACCCAATCCATATAGAGGTCGTATTCGGCTTGGAATAACGCCACCTCGGGTAAGGACTTACGAAACAGTGCTTCCTCTTGGCTGATATGGGCCTGAGCTTTAATCAAAGCCCGCACCGGCGTGGTGGTATCCCCCAGCTTTACTGGCTGTCCGCTTTCGTGGAAGGTGCTGCCAAAACCCACCGTAGGCCGGTCGTTTTGAGTCGGGATAACAGCCTTGTCGGTATAGCCTTCGTCTTGTAGCAACCCGACAAAGGCCATTGCTGAGAGTGATAGGCTCGCTGCTAAGATCCGGGCCTTCATGGAGATACCTCCCCTTTTAGCTGCTGCTTTTTAAGGTCATGCAGCTCCTGTTCCCGTTGATCTCTGCGTAGCTTGAAGTAGTAGTCCTGACGACTGCACCGCCACCGAAAGTAATGGTTGACCAGATAGGTACCAATGGCCGTTAAGATGCCGATTAATATCCCCCAGTCGGTCAGAGTCATCGCGGATAGGATTGATAAAGCGCCACCCCCATAGCTAAGGGTTGAAGGTAGTTTTTCGGGAAGCATAACCACTCCATCTGAGTCTCAAGAATGGCGTTATCCTGAAACAAGACAGAGTGGGGTTTTGGCGCAGGTTTCCCATTAGCGTCCGGCGAGTAGTTTTCCAAGGCCATGCACCTGTTTGGACAGATTATCCAGCCGTCCTAAAACGAGGTTATGGGCCTTCAACTCGTAGTCACGGGCCTGCTTCCAGCTCTTGAATGCCTTGGATTCAAACAGGGCTGCGATTTCAGAGGGCGGCCAGTCGCGGCATGACTGACCACAAAATAGCGACAGCTCCAGGGTTTGTTCACGCAGCTGTTCCGAATAACTGCGTCGTGTCTTCGCGCAGGGCCAAGGAAAAAGGAAATCGCGCCGGAGGTAAGTCCGGCACCTCCATACTGACGGGTAAAAAGGCCAGCCCCTCGTGACCAAAGGACAGCTTAAAGATATGGTTCTGCTGTTCCGTACCCTGAAAGAACGCGCCCGCTAGGGCCATAAATTCGGACTCAGGCAGTTGGAGCAGTGCGGTGGCCCGCTCGGTCATCTGTTGGTCAATCTGGGAGTCCAATGGGTCGGGGTCTATCAGGGGCTCTTGATCGCCCTGAACCAACTGAGCCGCCATCGCTCCGATCATCCAGCCGGCGCGGTTGGGTTTGAGTTCACCCGCTTCAATCAGGCGCTCAATGGACTCAGCAAGAAAGCCCAACAAGGGGTACATGCGCCACGTTTTGCCGTCCAAGGAGCCCAGCGTAATCGGTGCCGGCGGAGTGCCGATCTGCTCCATCAGATAGTGCGAGTACCGCCCCCGCCCAATAGCAAAATCATCGCCGATGACGTGGGCCAAATAGTGGGCAATCACCAAGGCGCGTTCTTGTACCGTCCACAGCCTTGGATCAATCACCTGACCGGCTTTAATCGGGCTGTCTTGAGGGTTAATGATACGCTTGAGCAATGCAGCGGCCCCGCGTTCTGCGTGCTGCTGAATGGGTAATTGGCACAGGTAAATCGCGTCATAAGCCGTTAGCTCATGCAGTTCTACCTGAAGCCTTGGGGTTCGCACGGGAGAAAAGTAGATCATGGAAGCCTCAAGTGAGTGCGGCAAAGGTATCCCATTGCACAAAGGTCATTTGCAGTTTTTGGAGCTGGTCTTCGCGGCGGCTCAGTTCGTAATCAATACTACCGGGGCGCATCAAGTAGGTATCGGAATAGGCGGCGCTGGCCACTTGAATCTCATCACTGAAAAAAGCGTGCATCACCCTGACGCGAAACAAGTATTCAGGCGGTAAGCCAAAGGTGCCGTCTTTGTGGCACATACGGTTATGGCGGTCTTTGAACCAGCGCTTTAGGGAGCCGTAGCTGTCATCCAGCGTGGTCACACGCAGTTCGTGCCGGTTGGAGTTGGTCACCAGATCAAAGGAGCCGCAGCCAATCTCGACGGCATTCCCCGCCACATTGCGTGGGCTACCTTCATCACGGTGGCAAAGCTGGGATTTCCTTCGCCAGAGAGCGCCTTATACAGACCTTCGCGCATCATGCCGGTGTCACGGGCAAGCTGGCTCATATTACGAGCGCGTGCTACATCACCAAGGGCCGCAGCAATCAGAGCGGGATCACCTTCTTCCATGATGGCCTCAAGGTACAGGGTGATTTCTTCTTCAGTGCGTATAGGCTGGCTTTGCTGTGATTAGGCGATCTACTATCCATCAGTAGCAGCTCTGCCTCCCTCTGGGTTGCCCACGCAGATGCTTGGGCTTTAGTTGGAAAAGTGGTTGAATCCCTTGTTCCATTCTTGCAAACCTCTACCCTACATCCGCCACTCCGCTTTCTATAACTAGCCATCAAATGAAATCCTGTGTCATGGCGTAAACGCTAGCACGAACTTGTTATTAATTGGCGGAGCTTGTCATTGAATAGAAATAGCAAAAACCTTAATTGGCGGGACTTATAAGAGGTCTGCGCCCTGCCAAAGCATGGGCAAGTGTCCCACCATCAACCAACTCCAACTCCCCCCCCAAGGGAACACCGTGGGCAATACGGCTTAATACAAGTGGCAGGGTGCTGAGTTGTTGTGCAATGTAATGAGCTGTAGCCTCTCCCTCCACGGTAGGATTAGTGGCTAAAATCACTTCACGAACCCCGGGCTCTTGAGCGCGAGTGAGGAGCTGAGGAAGACCAATATCTTCTGGACCAATGCCGTCTAAGGGGGATAGATGACCATGCAGCACAAAATATCGCCCCTGATAGCCGGTTTGTTCAATGGCAAATACGTCCATAGGGCTTTGTACTATGCAGAGTAAGCTATCGTCACGCTGGGCATTTCGACACTGAGCACAGGTAGGCTCCTCACTCAGTGTTTGGCATCGTTGGCAATAGCCTACGCGCTCCATGGCCTGCAACAGCGTTTGAGCTAACTGTATTCCTCCGGGGCGATTACGCTCTAATAAATGCAGCGCCATCCGTTGTGCTGTTTTTTGCCCAACTCCCGGCAGTACACGCAAAGCATCCATTAATTGACGTACCAAGGGGGAGAAGGACATAGGAGTATTCGCACCTATAAACGAAAACACATTAGAAAGGTAACTTAAAGCCTGGGGGGAGTTGCATTCCAGATGTCATGCTAGCCATTTTGCTTTGGCTGTTTTGCTCAATTTTACGTACGGCATCATTAACTGCTGCTGCAATTAGGTCTTCTAAGACTTCTTTGTCTTCTTGTAACAGACTTTCATCCAAGGTGACGCGCTTAACATCGTGACGACCGGTCATAACAATACTGACCAAACCGGCACCAGATTGCCCAGTCACCTCAGCATTAGCTAGTTCTTCTTGCATTTTCTGCATTTTTTCTTGCATCTGTTGCGCCTGCTTCATCAGGCCAGCCATGCCACCTTTCATCATGGGATTTGTCTCCATCGCCGTTTTTAATGGGGTAAGGGTTTAATGCTGTGCTCGCGTATTACTGCAGAAAATCGAGATACTAGTTGTTGTACCACAGAGTCTGCCAAGAGAGACTCTTTAGCCTGTCGTTGCCGTTCACGTTGAATGCGCGCATTAGCCTGAGCGGGTGTTTCCTGCTGAGGAAGGCTTATCTGTATCTCCAAAACAATGTTCTTTCCACAGTAGGCGCTTAGCACATTATTTAAGCGCTCTTGTTGCGTACTATTAAATAATGCGCTTTGCCTTGGGTCTAGCTGCAAGACCCAGCGATGCTCTTCTTGAGCTACCAGAGTACAGTGTGAGGCAATATTCTGCGTCAAACCTGACAGCCCCAGTTGAGGTAGCAATTGAATCCAGTCAGCCGCCAAGCCTGTGGCCAGAGGTCTCTCTGCTTCAATTGATCCGTCTATCTCGAAGCTTTGGGAGCTATTGGGAGACTCAATGTCGAGTTCTACAGGGACGTAGTCAAAGCTATCTTCCGTATCCTCTTCCCGAAAGTAATTATCCTCAAAGTTCGCCACTGAAGAGACTTCAATGGATACATTTTCTTTTGGGTCAGGAACAACGGCAGGAACTGTTGGCGCTTCTACAGGAGTACTTACGATTATAGGAATCTCAGCCGCAGAAATAGCCTTAGCCTGAGGTTCCACAGGGATCGAAGGTATAAGCTCATTGGCTTTTGTTTCTGTCAGCAGTGGTGTGTCTGGCACGGATAAGTCGTGCATTGAGGCGGGCCTAAAGGCCAACATGCGCAGCAAAACCATCTCAAAACCGCTGCGTAAATCAGGGGCTAAAGGCAAATCCCGACGGCCTATCAAGCCCACCTGATAATAGAATTGCACATCCTCTCCAGAAAGGCTTTGTGCTAAGGACATAACGCGAGAACGATCCCCTTGGGTATTATCCAAGGCTTCAGGAACTGTTTGGGCTATGGCTACACGGTGTAGTAGATTCAAGAGCTCAGCGAGTACTGTGGGCCAATCCGGCCCTAATTCGGCCAATTGTTGAATATGTTGCAATACAGTCTGTGCCCTACCCTGTGTTAAAGCCTGCAGCAAGTCGAAGATCAGCCCGTGATCTAAGGTACCCAACATGGCCTGTACGTCCGTAACTGAGATCTTACCTTCACCATAGGCAATGGCTTGATCTGTGAGCGTTAACGCGTCGCGCACCGAACCTTCTGCGGCACGACCTAAAAGCCACAAAGCTTCTGGCTCAAAGGGAACTTGCTCGGCCGTCAAAACAGTGTCTAGGTGCTGTACGATTCGCTCTGGAGAAAGGCTTTTCAGCGCAAACTGTAAACAACGTGAAAGTACGGTGATGGGTAGTTTTTGTGGATCGGTGGTTGCTAATAAAAATTTAACGTGGGGCGGTGGCTCTTCCAGCGTTTTCAGCAACGCATTAAAAGAGTGCGTGGACAACATATGCACTTCGTCAATCAAGTACACCTTGTAACGGCCCAGCGTGGGCGCGTATTGAACGTTATCCAGTAATTCGCGAGTATCTTCAACTTTGGTACGGCTGGCGGCATCCACTTCGATAAGGTCAACAAAGCGGCCTTCGTCAATAGATCGACACGCCGAGCATTGACCACAGGGCGTAGCACTGACACCCTGTTCACAGTTCAAGCATTTGGCAATGATGCGCGCTAAGGTGGTTTTTCCTACGCCGCGTGTCCCTGTAAACAGATAAGCGTGGTGCAGACGTTGCTGGTTGAGGGCGTTAATTAAGGCTTTAAGTACATGCCCCTGCCCAACCATTTCTGCAAAGGATCGAGGTCGCCACTTACGCGCTAATACTTGATAGTTCATGCCAGTCCGGTCACTTTCTTTACTTTGCCTCAAAACCCAGTCAGTGATTGGGTGAAGCGAGTGCAGTTTGGCACAGATGAACCCCTAGAGCATCTAGTACGCGCTTTAATTCGGGTTTTTCTTGTTCAAGGCGGGCATGGAGGCCGTCAATTTCTCGACGTATAGGATAGTGCTTGCGTAAGGCATCAAAATGCGCTGGTTGCTCGCAGGTGTCCACGTTTAACAAGGCTCTCCGAAAGTCAGCATCATCACGGCGCGGGTCGTAAACCGCACGGCATAATGTGCTGAGTAATTCGTTAGGAGTCACCTGCGCGCTAAAGTCGATACAGCGTACAGTCGGCGCTGGGATTAAATCGGCAAGATTGACCTTGGACGCAATAGCATGCTGTGTACAGAACGCCTGATAAATCTGAGCGGTGCCGCGTAATTTACCTTCTAGGCTGTAACCGGCAATGTGAGGCGTTGCAATCTGAACGTATCGGGCTAAATCCCGGTCGATTTGTGGCTCATGCTCCCATACGTCTAATACGACCTGCAGATCAGCACGCTGGTGCTGCACTAAATCACAGAGTGCCGCATTGTCGATTACGGCCCCTCGGCTAGCGTTAATTAGCCAAGTGTCTGGGCGTAGAGCTTGTAAACAAGCATGATCGAATAAATGCCATGTAGGATGATCGCCCTGTCGTGTCAGTGGGGTGTGCAAGCTAATCACGTCACAGTCGGCAAGCAGTTGCTCCAGAGAAACAAAATCACCTTCGGGCTCTTGGGCCTGCCGGATAGGATCACACACCAAAACGGGCCAGCCTAATCCCTTGAGTACCTTAGCCAGCCGCCCTCCTACCTGTCCTGCACCTACGATGCCATAGGTACGCGAAGACAGTGTCTGTCCCGTGCGTTCGGAAAGAGTTAGTAGGCTACCCAGTACATAATCCACCACCCCTCGCGCATTACAACCGGGCGCAGAAGCCCAAGGGATTCTGGCTTGCTGCAAGTAGTCTAAATCTAAGTGATCGGTACCAATGGTACAGGTACCCACAAAGCGCACGGGCGTACCCGCCAATAAACCTTGGTTCACAGGGGTGACTGAGCGCACCAACAACACGTCAATGTCTTGGAGTTGCGCTGTACACAAACTGCGTCCGGGAACACGTTGTATAGAACCCAAGTCTCCAAAAAATTCGGCTACGAGGGGAATATTTTCGTCGGCTAAAATACGCATGATTACTGTAAAAAATGCTCGGGAGATGTGGGCATCGACTCCAATAATTGGCGGAGCCCTTGACTCCAACGCTCTCGAACTTCCGCAAAGTAGGGATCATCCTCTCGAATCCGAACGCCCTTAGGAATGTTGAGGCTATCGGTGCGATAGACCAGAACATCCAAGGGCATACCTACGGATAAATTGCTGCGGATTGTGGAATCAAAGGAAACTAATGCTCCACGTAGAGCCTGTTCTAAGTTCAAGTCGTATTTTAAGGCACGATCTAAAATAGGCTTGCCGTACTTACTTTCGCCAATTTGGAAATAAGGCGTGTCTTGGGTGGCTTGGATGAAGTTACCCTGAGGGTAAATATTAAACAGCGCAGGAGGCTCACCGTTAATTTGCCCGCCGAGTAAAAATGAGCAACTCATATCAATGCCTGATTTGGCACTTTCAGCGTCATATTGAGCGACTTCTCGCACGGTTTGCCCCACCAAACGCGCGACCTCAAATAAGGTCGGTACGTTTAGCAAATGGGGCTCAGAGCCAAACAGACGTTGTCGCAATAGGCTAATGATGGATTGAGAGGTAGCTAGATTGCCTGCCGTTTGCAGCACAATGACCCGTTCCCCCGGTGTACCAAAGGTATAGAGTTTGCGAAAGGTAGCAATATGATCAATACCTGCATTGGTACGAGAGTCAGAGACAAACACCAATCCTTCGGCCAGATTCATCGCAACGCAATAGGTCATTGTACAAGCTCCTAGGTATGAATGGGTTTAAGCCACCTCAAGATAAGCACTGTGAATAGCATCACCCAATTCTTGTAGCTGCTCGATGGATTCGGTAATCCAATCGTGTAATCCATGTTCAAAGACTTCGTCGATTACTGTGTAGCGCACCCGAGCGTCTAACTCAGCTGCTAAGCGCTTTGCAGGCCGACCATTGTCGCCTGGTAAGCTGGCCAGAATACCTTGCAGCTCTTCTAAGCAGGAGGATAAAGAGCGCGGCAGTTCGGATCGCAGTAATAGTAGCTCGGCTACTTTACGAGCACGTGGCGAACCCCGATACAGCTCGGCAAAAGCTTCAAAGGAAGACAGTGCCCGCAATAAAGCACTCCATTGGTAATACGCCCGTGCTGAACGGTCATCCGGATCTTCACGTTCACCCATAAGTTTGTAACGGGCATCCAGCAGGCGCAGTGTATTATCTGCACGCTCTAGAAAGGTTCCAATACGAATAAAGCTGTAGGCATCGCTACGCAATACAGTGCCAATAGTCGCGCCTCGAAATAAGTGGGAGCGATCTTTGACCCATTCGCAGAAGCGGCTAATCCCGTAATGGGGTAAGCCCTTGTCTGCGATTACTAGCATTTCCAACCAAGTGGCGTTGATGTTTTCCCAAATATCCGCCGTGATGCGTCCGCGCACGGCATGGGCATTACTACGGGCACTGGCAAGGCAGTTGTACAAACTGGCAGGGTTTTCTGCGTCCAAGGCAAAGAAATGCAGCATGCGGTCTGCATTTAAGCGGCCATGTCGTTTGAGGTAATCGTCTAGCGTGCCAGTAATCAATAAGGGCATTGCTAGTTCATCTAAGCCATTTCCACTGCCGTCTTGTGGCATGAGCGACAGGGAATAACTCACATCCAGCATCCGTGCTAGGTTTTCTGCTCGTTCTAAATAACGAGCCATCCAATAGAGGTCACCCGCTGTACGACTTAGCATTACTCACAATCCTCGACAATCCAAGTGTCTTTAGTACCGCCACCCTGAGACGAGTTCACCACTAAAGAGCCTTCGCGCAGGGCCACACGGGTTAAACCACCGGGTACCAAACGCGTTTCCATGCCACTGAGTACAAAGGGACGTAAATCAATATGGCGTGAAGGGTTTTTGCCTTCAATGAAGGTGGGGCAAGTAGACAGACTTAAGGTAGGTTGAGCAATGTAGGCGGCAGGGTTTGCTTTAAGCCGCTCACGAAAGGCCTCAATCTCAGCTTTAGTGGCTGCTGGGCCAACCAGCATTCCGTAACCACCAGAGCCCTGAGTTTCCTTAACAACTAATTCGGGCAGATGGGCCAGTACATGGGATAGATCTTCGGGTTTACGGCACTGCCATGTGGGAACGTTGCTCAGAATAGGTTCTTCGCTCAGATAGAAGCGAATCATATCGGGGACGAAGGGATAGATGGACTTATCATCAGCAACTCCCGTTCCTACGGCGTTGGCCAGCACTACATTGCCGCTGCGATAAGCACCCAGTAGCCCTCGAACACCCAATACTGAGTCTTTACGGAACGCGGAAGGATCTAGGAAGGCATCGTCTAAACGGCGGTAAATCACGTCGACCTGTTTAGCCCCGGCAGTGGTACGCATGTAGACCTTTTCGTCACGGACAAACAGATCTGCACCTTCAACCAGCTCTACACCCATCTCACGTGCTAAGAAGGCGTGTTCAAAGTAAGCACTGTTGTAACGACCAGGAGTCATAACTACAACACAGGGATTGTCTAAGGGACAGGCGCTTTTTAGCGTCTCTAACAACATATTGGGATAGTGGTTGATGGGCGCGATACGCTGCATAGCAAACAGCTCTGGAAATAGGCGCATCATCATTTTGCGGTCTTCTAGCATATAGCTGACACCGCTAGGGGTACGCAGGTTGTCTTCTAAGACGTAGAAGGTTCCATCACCATCGCGGACGAGATCTACGCCTGCGATGTGGGCATAGACGTTGCGGTATAGGTCAAGCCCCTGCATGACCTTCTGATAACATTCGTTGGCCAGTACCTGTTCGGAGGGAATTAACCCTTCCTTAAGGATACGCTGCTCGTGATAGATGTCATTTAAAAACAGGTTTAGTGCTTTAACGCGCTGAGTACAGCCAGCCTCAATGACTTTCCACTCACTTAGCGGCATGCTGCGTGGAATGGTGTCAAAGGGAATCAGCCGCTCCGTCCCCTGAGCATCGCCATACAGCGTGAAGGTGATGCCCGCACGGTGAAAGAGTAAGTCTGCTTCACGCCGGCGTTGGGCTAGAACGTCAGAAGGTGTTTCTAAAAGCCAGCGCTCAAACCCCTGATAATGCGGTCGGCAGTTGCCATTTGCGTCATACATTTCATCATAAAAACTGCGACTCATCACCACTCCTTGTCCTACCCCTCGAAGAGTCTATGGGAGGCGGTACAGATTCATAACTGGGGCTTGTTTTTTATTTAGGGCTAGCATGGCACGAGCGCCCTATTGCTTGCATCTGGTATCCGTTAAAAATTTAGGCTTTTCCTACTGCTTCAAGTACGTATTGAGGTAATGCAAAGGCTCCTGCATGCAGTTCAGGCGTGTAATAACGGGTTTTAATGTCACTCTGAATAAAACGCTGGCGCAAAACTTCAGCACTGAGTTGACGGTACTGGCTATGCTCAGCGCCCCAAGCAAAGGTCATTACCCCGCCAATGTAAGTGGGTACTGCCGTTTGGTAAAAATGCCAATCACCAAACAGATCTCGCATACGTTGGGCGGTGTTTTTCACCTCCTCCAATTGCATGAAGGGAGTGCCGTTTTGAGCTACCATCATGCCTCCTTTATTCAGGATACGATGACAGGCTTGATAGAAGCTTTCAGAGAACAAAACCTCGCCCGGCCCGATGGGATCGGTGGAGTCGGAGATGATCACGTCAAAACGCTCTTGGGTCGTACTGACAAAGAGCATGCCGTCATCAATCACTAGATTCAGTCGTGGATCTGAAAAAGCGCCATCGGAATGCGCTGGTAGAAAGGTTTTGCACATTTCCACCACGGTGCCATCAATTTCCACCATAGTGATGTGTTCCACCTCAGGATGACGGGCCACTTCGCGCAGAATGCCACCATCGCCGCCACCAATAATGAGCACACGTTTGGCTTGACCGTGAGCAAATAAAGGAACATGGGTCAGCATTTCGTGGTAGATAAACTCGTCGGCTTCCGTGGTTTGGATGACACCGTCTAAAGCCATCACACGCCCCATACGCTCGTTCTCGAAAATCACCAGATGCTGGTGCTCAGTTCGAACCTCATGCAGTAAGCGTTCAATGCGAAAGCGTTGACCATAGCCCGAATAAAGTGTTTCCTGATATTCAATCATGGGAAGCCTCTGTGGTTAAGTAAAAAGATCCATTGTACGGCTGTAGTCGTTATTGTGAATGGTTCCGTTATACAAGATCTGAATTCTATCTCCCCCTTGCATGAGCCTAGATTCACTATGCTGTGGATTCCCTTCACCCTCTGTGCTGCGTTCACTCAAGCCTTACGCAATGCACAACAAAAACAACTCAGTGTCGAGGTCAACGCACTGGGCGTTACCCTCGCCCGCTTCATCTGGGCGTTGCCCTTGGCGCTGATTTATCTGTGGGGGTTGTATCAGGTGCAGCCTACAGAGCTTCCGCATTTTAGTGGGCATTTTATGTTAAGTGCGGTGGGCGCTGCCTTAGCCCAAATTGTTGCAACAGCTCTGATGGTGATGCTGTTCCAACGGCGCAGTTATGCAACTGGAGTCGGTTTAGCCAAAAGCGAAGCCTTGTTAGCGGCTTTGCTAGGGGTGGCATTTTTCGGGGTGGTGCTAGGGCCTATTGGATGGTTCGGGATTTTAGTGGGCTCTGTGGCCGTTTGGTTAATGCGTGGCCAAGGCAACACCGAATCCCTAGAGCTTTCAACTCTATTGATTGGTTTAGCCAGTGGCTTATGTTTTGCGCTGACTACCCTTTGGGTTCGATATGCCTGTCATCAACTGCAGCTCCCGTTTATGCATACTGCGGCTTGGGTCCTGGTGTGGACGATTGGAATACAGGTCTTGGTTCTCGTGGCTTGGCTATTATGGCGTGATCCGGGAACGCTGGTTAAACTCTGGAAACGCCCTTCGTTGGTATTTCGTATCAGCCTAAGCAGTTCTTTGGCTTCTCTGTGCTGGTTTACCGCGGTGAATTTAGAGGATGTGGCGCTGGTCAAAACCCTAGGGCAAATCGAGGTGCTGTTTACACTCATGCTTTCCCATCATTGGCTGAGGGAACGGGTTTCTCGGCGGGATCAACTGGGCCTAGTATTAATATTACTCAGTGCGATTTTAGTAGTCTTACCCTCGTTAATCTGATGGCTTTCTGCACCAGAAAAACCTTTGGGGTTAAGCGCTAAGTTCCCAAAGGAACCTTCGGGATTAATGTAGCGCATGGCCGACTTAAGATCCTTCCAGCCCACGTACTGCATCAGAGCTTTGATATCCCAACCCTGAGCATTGGCCCAACAGGCAAAGCCGCGGCGCAGGGAGTGGCTGGAATAGGAGGCTTGCTCCACGAGGCCTGTTTTTTGTGCGATGCGGGTTAAAATCCCCGTTAAGCTAGCAGGATGTAAAGCTTCTGCCCCAATGTCTCCCCAGCGATTAATGGAGCGAAACACTGCGCCCTGCTCCAATCCCGAGCAGTTTAGCCAATCCAAGTAGGCTGATACCGGACACAAATATTTAAGCGCAGGCGCATAATAATCCGTACCCAAGTTATGACGATCACCTTTGGAATAAGGCAGGTAAATCTGCATACCCTGCCCCAGATTTACTTTAATGTGCTCAATGCGTAAACGGCACAGCTCATCACTACGAAAACCCCGCCAAAATCCAATCAGCAGCAAGGCAATATCGCGTCGTAATACCTTGGCTTCCTCCGGCTTGCTGGTGCTGTAAATCTCTTGCCTCATCCACTGCACCATATGCTCTAAGTGCTGTATGGGCAGCGGTTTCGCCTGCTTGGTTTGTACAGGATGACTGGCGCGTATTCCTTTAATCACCTGCTTCACTAATGGACTTTTGGTGGGGTCAGGAAATCCTTGGCTAATGTGCCACTGAGCCAGAGCCGCCAAGCGCTGCTTGAGTGTATTGATAGAAAGCACCCCCGCATACTGGGCTAAGTAGCGAGCAATGCTATCGCTCGTAGCAGGTAAAAAACCGCCCCAGGTCACCTCAAAATGCTCAATCGCTGATTGATAACTACGCCTCGTGTTATCCCGCGTTCCTGCTTTTAGGTAGCGATCTACTTGGCTATCCATCTTTTTCCTTCCCAGATTTCTTGCGGCCTGCTTTAGCAGATTCACCCCATAAGGCTCAATAATACGTCATTATTTAATGTATTGAATTAGAAAAACAAACTAAAATTACCACAAAAAATATTACATATAAAAATATTACATAATATCAAAAAAGAGGACTTTATGGCCAGACACAGTCAGATTGATAAATCGCGCGTGCAACAAGCACGAACTCAGCTCATAGCGCGTGGAGAAAACCCCACTATTGATTTAATTCGTTTGGAATTGGGGAATGTGGGCTCCAAAACCACCATTCACCGTTATGTGAAGGAGCTTGAAGCTGAACATCAGGGACTAGAGCTAGAAAAACCCCAGCTCAGTGAAGAGTTAAATCATCTAATTCAAGCAGTTGCCGAGCGCTTAACTCAGGAAGCCCATGCTGCAGTAGCTGAAGATCGAGCGGCCTTGGCTCAGGAGCGCACCAAACATCAGGCTCAAATGAATCAAGCCACTCAACAAATAGAGCAGGAAAAAGCAGTCAATGAACAGCTCAGTAAGCAGCTAGAGATCCTTCAGCAGCGACACCAGACAGCGTTACAGCAACTGCAACAGACTGAGTTAGAGCGCACACAGCTTTACCAAGCCCATAAAGATGCTGAGATTCGCTTACAGGATCGAGATGCACAAATTCAGTCACTGGAGGACAAACATCAACATGCCCGTGAAGCCCTAGAGCATTATCGGCAAGCCAGCAAAGAACAGCGCGATCAAGAGCAGCGGCGGCATGAACGTATTGAGCAGCAACTACAGGTAGAAATTCGTCAGTTGCGGCAATCTCTGGTTGTCCAACAAAATGAACTCACTCAGCTAAACAGACATAATGAGCGGCTACAAGCAGAGTATCAGCAGGTACAGAGTCAATATAAAGACAGCCAAACCTCGGTACTTAAGCAGCAACAACAACTTGAGCTTGCCGAGCAGAAACGGCTGATGTTGGAAGGAGAACAACAGAAACTAAGGGCTCAACTGGAGTATGGACAACAGGAGCAACAACGTTTACTCACCGCACAAGAGAAACATCGAGTTTTATATACCGAGCAACTCATTAGTGAACGCACACAATATGCTTTATTACGTAATGAGTTAGAGCAAAACCAAGCGGCTTATTTAAAACTTCAACAACAGCTAGAACAACTACTGTCCTCCAAACCAGCAGGAGAACAGTAGTTAGATCGGATTACTTAGCGCCAGTCGTAGCCGCTTTAGCCGCTTGAGTGGCGGCATTGCTAGCAGCATTGATGCCATTTTCAGCAATTTCTGCGGCTTGTTTGGCTGCTTTTTGCGTGTTTTCGTACAGGGTGTTGGCACCATCCACTGCAGAACGGAAAGCAGCTACAACGGGCTCAGCACCTACAGGGGCATTTTTGGCAATTTCTTCAACAAAATCTTGGACTTGCTTACTACCTAGCTCAACATGCTGCTCAAACAGTTTGGCGATACCCGCCTGAGTGCTGGAAACAACATCGTACACTTGACGGTTAAAATCCAGTAGACGCTCCAGTTGAGCAGTAGGAGTTCCGATTGAGCCTTGTAAGTCAACAAAGCCTTCTGCATCACGCACAGCTAACAGTTTGCGCACATTTTCAAAGTGCTCATCTGTAACGCTACGCAGCGTGCTGAGTTGCAATTTGGCTAACTCGCCTGCACCCTCAAGCACTTGAGCACTTACTTTTTGCAGCAAATCCAAATTGGATTTTTGAGTATTTTGCAGCTTATCTGTGTCGTAAAAGGCCATCTGCTTATCTCCTGAATTAAAGATCGGATTGGCATGCTGGCCCGAATGCTAAGTAGGTCAGCTCGCTAGGTGTTCCGAATACTAGAGTCAAGCTTGGACGTTAGCAAATATTTTTTTGCAATGCAAAAATAATTTGCCAGTCCATTTTAATATCCGCTATAAACCAGCATCTGTGGTTCGTCGTTTGTCAGGCAAGCCACTATCGACTTAAACGCCATGCACTTCTTCCCGCAAATCTGATGCTTGGCGACAATCAAGCCAACCGAAGAGGATGACCATGAGCCAGGAAGCGTTTTTTGCAAAGCAGGAAGATCGCTTTGCTTCTTTTAGTAATCTTCTAAAGCATTTAACGAAGATCCAAGGAGTACAGCAAAATATCCTACTTTCAGGAATCAACCGGCGGCAAAAATCCGCACTGATTCCCATGCACGATTGCGGCTTACGCATCCCAAGTGCCCAAGATTGGCGCAGTTACCTGATTGATTTGGGGCAACGCCAAGTTCTATTCTGGGATGCCCTGCGCCAACGGGGTGATAACCTGCTGCACGACGCTCAGGCGGGATATCCTATTCAGCTTAAATTCACCTATGAAACGATTTTAGATGGTCGTACCCTGAGCAATCCGGTGAACTACAGCTTGCTGCATATTATTCCAACCGATACAGAGCAGCCCGTAAATAACAGTTTACCCCCTATTATTGTGATAGACCCTCGTGGTGGCCATAGCTCAGGCATTGGTGGCTTTAAGGAGGAATCAACTATTGGGGAAAGTGTTAGAGCAGGTCACCCTACTTATTTTATTGCCTTCAACCACGCCCCTGAACCAGGGCAAACCTTAGAAGATGTAACCCATGCTCTTGCGTATTTTATTGAACGGGTTACTCAGTTACATCCTGAAGTGGATAAACCCAATAAGCCAGTAATTATTGGTAATTGCCAAGCCGGTTGGGCTGCTATGGGCTTAGCAGCTATCCATCCTCAGCTACCAGGGCTGTTAATCATCAATGGAGCTCCGCTGTCCTACTGGGCTGGAGCCAATGGCCAAAACCCCATGCGCTATGCGGGGGGGTTACTCGGTGGTGCTTGGCTCACCCGTTTAAGCAGCGATTTAGGCAACGGACGTTTTGATGGGGCTTGGCTGGCTAGTAACTTTGAGCAATTAGATCCCGCCAACACCTATTGGGAAAAGTACTACCACCTATTCCGCCATATAGACACCGAATCCACTCGCTTTTTGGATTTTGAGCGGTGGTGGAGTAATCCTATACTGCTAAACAGTGAAGAAATTGAAACCATTGTTGATGATTTATTTATTGGTAATGAGTTGGCCAACTCGCCCCAGCGCTGCCGATGCAGCTCTGTGGATTTGCGCCACGTTGAAGCACCTATTGTTATTTTCTGCTCCGATGGAGACAACATCACCCCCCCGCAACAAGCCCTAAATTGGATTGCAGACCTCTACCCCACGGACTTAGCCCTACATGCGGCCAAACGAGTCATTATCTATTTAAGACACACCAGTGTTGGTCACTTGGGGTTATTTGTTTCCAGTCAGGTGGCACGTCGAGAACACCGGCAGATGATTGGAGTGATTGATGCTATCCGGGCGCTGCCACCAGGTTTATACGAACTTTTGGTAGATGATGATCCTAAAGATCATCACCATTATGACGGCTACAGTGTTCACTTTGAACCTCGCCATATTGCAGATATTCGTAATCTTAATACCGGTGCTGAAGACTCGATAAACGATGAGCGTGAATTTGAGTTAGTGGATCAAGTTTCAGAACTCAACAACTCCCTGTATGAATGGACTGTACGTCCCTGGTTACGTCAAGCCGTTAATGAGCCCAGTGCCCACATCATGCGTCACCTACACCCCTTCCGCCAAGAGCGTTTACTCTGGAGCAGTTTGAACCCAGTACTCTGGTGGCTTCCACAAACCGCGCAAAAAATCGCAGAAAAGCGTCAACCGCTTACACCGGCTAACCCTATACTCGTTTGGCAAGATCTGTACGCTAAAGCCTGGGAAGACACCTTAGACACTTGGCGAGACTGGCGCGATGCAGGCTATGAGCTTAGCTTTCACTCCTTTTACGGCTTTTTAAGCACTTGGACTGGAAGCAAAAAATTCGACCAACGAAAACCTTCTACCGCCACAGAACGGCCAGAAGACCAACAATTGATTGCGCAATTGCACGATGCCCTACCTAAAGGCGGCCGCATTGAAGCAACGATGCGTATTCTGCTGCTTCTAGCCCAAGCCAGCGGCAAACTAGACAAGGAAATGCTACAACGTGTCTTAGCAGATTTTCGCGCTGAAATTCACAATAACGCACAAACCTTGAGTGTCGAAAGCCTGCGCCAAACAGGTTACATCCAACATTTACTGGTGTTTGCTTACCCTCAAGAAAGCTTGCGCAACCTTCCCCTGCTACTGCCTGAGCTCAGTGAACGAGTCCGAGTAATGGAAGCTGTTCTGCATCAAGCACAATCAGATTGGCAAACCCATGAAGGTGTATTAGGAAACCTCTGGCGTACACTCTACACTGAACTGGAGTTGCCTATCCCAGACTTTGCACAAGAACTGAAAGCGACCGAAGCGACCGAAGCGACCGAAGCGACCGAAGCGACCGAAGCGACCGAAGCGACCGAAGCGACCGAAGCGACCGAAGCGACCGAAGCG
>NZ_VLKG01000018.1 GCF_007830255.1 Azomonas agilis | reverse complement strand
CGCTGTGCCGGTGTTTGGACACGCCAGCTTGAGCGGCATAAAACCTGTTTGAGCGCTCAGCCATGATGCGTCTTGGCTTGTATCTCTCTGTGGCGTTGGCCCTTGTGGGGGCAGGCTGGACGCTTAAAAGCTGGAAGGTGGAGAGCGATGCCGCCTTAGCTTTGCGTCACCAACTGGAGCAGCAAGCGCACGACCGCCAGCTCATTGCTGAGATCACGGATAAGACGCTGGCTGCCATTAGCCAAATCCGCGTCACCAACACCACGATTTATCAGAAAACTCGCCATGAAATTACCAAAGAGCCTATGCCTGCTGATTGCCGGATTCCTGCTAGCTGGATGCAGCAGCTCAATACCGCCCGCGCTGCCAAGGCCGATTGAGCAAGCCTTGCTTCAGTCGTGCCCAGATTTACTGCCGGTGGTGGTTGCTGAGGACGGTACCGGCGACCCTGCCGAGTTGTTATTGGCCGATGTAGCACTGGCCGGTCAGTACCTTGAGTGTCAGCGTCTGCACCAAGGGTTGATTGATGCCATCCTGCTGGATGGGAAATAGGACAGGTTATGCCAGTGACGCACGATGAGTCCTTATTACCGCTGCCCAGCAACCTAGAAGAGCTGGAGCGCTGCCTGTCGGATGCGGAGTGGCGGATTTTCTCGGGCTGTCTGTACAAGATCATGATTAAGGGCGATGGTGATGAGCAAGCCACGGTATTGCCATTTAGGCCCAACTTGGCGCAGCGCCGGTTTATCAGTCGTCTTTGGCACCGCAACTTGATCCTTAAGGCCCGCCAATTAGGGTTCACCACCTTGGTGGCGCTCTTGTGGCTGGATCACGCGCTGTTCAATGCCAACCAGCGCTGTGGCATCGTGGCCCAAGACCGGGATGCAGCGGGCAAAATCTTCCGCGACAAAGTGAAGTTTGCCTACGACAACCTGCCCGAAGAAATACGGCTGCGCTTTCCCACTAAGGCCTCTAACGCCGATGAGATGCTGTTTGCCCACAATAACAGCTCCATTCGGGTGGCCACCTCAATGCGCTCGGGCACCATTCACCGGCTGCACGTTTCTGAGTTTGGGAAGATTTGCGCCAAGTACCCGGAGAAAGCGCGGGAGGTGGTGACCGGCTCCATTCCAGCTGTGCCCACCAACGGCATCACGGTGATTGAAAGTACCGCCGAGGGGCCAGAGGGCGAGTTTTACGACATGGTGCAGCAGGCGGAAGCCCTGTTTACCGACAAAGCACCACTGACCCCCAAGGATTACCGCTTTCACTTCTACGCATGGTGGCAGGAGCCTAACTATCGGCTGGATGCCTCCACCGTCCCAGTCAGCGATAAGGAGCACGACTACTTTGACCTGATCGAGTCCAAGATGGATTGCCGTATCGACCCCGATCAAAGGGCTTGGTATGTGGCCACCAAAAGGGCGGACTTTGCGGGCAAGGAAGAGCGGATGTGGCAAGAGTATCCCTCCACACCGGCTGAGGCTTTCCAAGTCAGCACCGAGGGCAACTACTACGCCCAAGATATGCTGGAAGTGCGCAAGCGCGGCGGGATTACCCGTGTTCCAGCCTTGGATCTACCCGTGAATACCTTCTGGGATATTGGCAATGCTGATGGTTGCGCCATTTGGTTCCACCAAGAGTTACGGGGCGAAGACCGCTTTATTGACTATTACGAAGAGCATAACCAAGACCTGCGCCACTATGTGAAACACCTGCAATCACGGGGCTATGTGTTTGGTACTCACTTCCTGCCTCACGATGCTGAGCACCGCCGTTTAGGGGATTACAACCGTAGCACCCAAGAGATGCTTCAGAGCCTGATGCCGGGGCAGAACTTCGTCATTGTCCCTCGAATCACTGAGCTAATGACCGGCATTCACCAGACCCGTAAACACCTAAAAGGCTGCTTTATAGACGAGGAAGGCTGCGCCCAAGGTATTAAGCGGCTGGAAGGCTATCGCAAGAAATTCAGTCGTTCTGATAACCGCTACCTCGATGACAGCCCGGATAAATCCAACCAGTGCAGTGAAGGTGCAGATGCCTTTCGGCAGTGGGCTCAAGCCAAAGAGCTGGGCATGACCTTTAGCCAAATTTCCACCTACGAAGAGGCTCCAGCCTCTGACTGGAGACTTTAACCATGCGTTACCCCAGCAGCGCCGATCAGATGTCTGTACCCGATACTGAAGAAAGCAGCCCAGCCGATGAGCTATCCCTGAGCCTTCAGGAATACACCGACTTTATGCAGGAGGTTGAGGAACAACCCCTGTGGCGCTCCATCGCTGATAAAGAAATGGACTACGCTGATGGCAATCAATTGGACTCTGACCTGTTGCGAAAGCAGCAAGAGTTGGGGATTCCACCGGCTGTTGAGGATCTGATTGGCCCTGCTTTGCTCAGTATTCAAGGCTATGAGGCGACCACTCGAACCGACTGGCGGGTAACGCCCAATGGTGGCAGTGGTGGGCAAGACGTGGCCGATGCGCTGAATTACAAACTCAATGAAGCCGAGCGTGAATCCAAAGCCGACCGGGCGTGTTCGGATGCCTTTCGACCTCAGATTGCGATTGGTCTGGGTTGGGTAGAGGTCAAGCGAGAAAGCGATCCCTTTAAGTATCCCTACCGCTGTAGCGCGGTACACCGCAACGAAATCCACTGGGACTTTAAATCGGTAGAGCCAGATTTAAGCGATGCCCGTTGGTTGCGTCGTCAGCGTTGGCTCCCGGCTAGCCGTATTGCCTTGGTGTTTCCTGAGTATCAGGAGTTGATTAGTACCCTAGGTACCCATGGCCCAAACTGGTGGGCTGAGCAAGCCGCTGAATCTTTAGACGGTGGATGGTCTACCGGGCTGCGTAATGCGTGGGGTGAGGCCAGAGCATGGACGGTGCAGGAAGACCGCTGGTACAACTCCACCAACAAAGACCTGTGCCTGTCTGAAGTCTGGTATCGGCGCTGGGTGAATGCCACCCTGATGCGTACCCCTGATGGTCGCGTGGTGGAATACGACCAGAACAACCCGAACCACCTGACTGCCGTAGCCCATGGCTTGGTTGAGGTGATTCGCTCGGTGGTGAGCAAGGTGCGGCGTAGTTATTGGCTGGGCCCACATCGGCTGTTTGATGGCCCCAGCCCCTACAGTCATCACCATTTCCCCTATGTACCCTTTGTGGGGTTTCGGGAAGATACCACCCATGTGCCTTACGGCTATGTACGCGGCATGATTTACCCGCAAGACAGCGTAAATACCGGCATCAGCAAACTACGCTGGGGCATGTCGGCCGCACGCACCGAGCGCACCAAGGTCGCAGTGGATATGACCGATGCCCAGTTCCGCAGGCAAGTGAATCGCATTGATGCCGACATCCTGCTTAATGCTGAACACATGGCTAAACCCGGAGCACGATTTGAGGTTAAGCGAGACTTTCAGCTCAATGATCAGCAATTTCGGATGCTGGACGACAGCCGCATGGCCATTCAACGGGTGAGTGCAGTAACCACAGGCTTTATGGGCAAGGAGGGTACGGCCAACAGTGGTCGCCAAGAACAGATTCAAGTGGAGCAGAGCAACCAGTCTTTGGGCCGGATCATGGATAACTTCCGTATGGCGCGTACCCAAGTGGGCGAGCTGCTGCTGTCCATGATTATTGAGGATTTGGGGGATCAGCATCAGATCATCGTCATCGAGGGCGATGCCGTGCGGGAGGATCGCGCAGTAGAGCTGAACAAGCCAGAAACCAATGCCGCTGGCTATCCTTACCTGTCCAACGATGTGCAGCGCACTCGATTAAAAGTGGCCCTAGAGGATGTGCCCAGCACTTCAAGCTATCGTGGCCAACAACTCAATGCCATGTCGGAGGCGGTTAAGAGCCTGCCGCCTCAATACCAAGCAGCGGTATTGCCGTTCTTGGTTAGCCTGATGGACGTACCCTTTAAGCGTGACGTGGTGGAGGCCGTACGGGCCGCAGCGGAACAGGAAACCCCTGGGCAGATTGAACAGCGGATTAAGCAAGCGGTTGAGGATGCGCTGGCTAAATCCAACGCTGAACTCAAACTGCGTGAGCTGGCCATCAAAGAGCGCGCCTCGGATGCCGATATTGAACGTATTCGGGCGCAGGCGGTACAGATCGGCGTACAAGCCGCCTACTCAGCCATGCAAGCCGGGGCACAGGTAGCCACCATGCCACAGATCGCCCCCATTGCCGATGCAGTGATGCAAGGGGCGGGATACCGCGCACCCACGCCCCAAGGGGATGATCCTAACTTCCCGGTTCCGACAGGCGTACCTATGCCAGAAGTAGGGGCTGTGCCTGAAGTGCAAGAGAACACCAGTCCAGCCTATCCGCCCGTACCCCAGCAGCCGGGATCAGAGATGCAGGGGATTGAGACACCGGGGGTGGGGGATAATTTGGGGTAGGGGACACTTGGCAATGGTTAGCGAATTTGCTAACTTTTACCCATGAATTACAACATCGAATACTTTCATGAGCGGGTCTTGGCTGAAATTGAATCATGGCCCGCCGATGTACTGGCCGACTACGCCCACCTCGTTGAGCTGCTGATGGAACATGGGCCTAACTTGCGCTTGCCTCATTCACGGGCTTTTGGCGATGGCTTATTTGAACTTAGGTCCAAAGGTAAAACCGGCATAGGCCGCGCCTTTTACTGTTATTTGCTGGGCAAGCGAGTTGTCGTACTCCATGCTTTTATCAAGAAAACTCAGCAAACACCTGACAAGGAGCTAAAACTAGCTCGTAAACGCTTGAAGGAGGTACAAAATGCCTAACCTCAAATACCAACCCGTGCCCTATAACCATGAAGAATTTTTAACTAAGGCCCGCGCTAAGGAAGGCTTTAGTGAAGCCTATGATGCGCTGACTTTGGAATACCAACTGGTTGACCAACTACTGAAAGCTCGTACCCGCGCCGGACTCACTCAAGATGCTGTGGCCGAGCGCATGGGAACCACCAAAAGCGCCATTTCACGGCTGGAATCCGCAGGTAATGCCCCCTCACTGGCTACGCTAAAACGCTATGCACAGGCTGTAGGCTGTGAGCTGCATATTGAGCTTGTGCCGCAGAAAGCGGGGTAATTAACTAGTAAACCTTAAAATAATGATCTAAATTGAGCACTTAATTTAGCCCATTACTGAAGGTGCGCTATGCAACAGCTATTGGCCAACTATTCGGCCAGCATCTCCGAACTGAAAAAGAACCCCACCGCCTTGCTTAATGAGGCGGACGGTGCGCCCATTGCTATTCTCAACCACAATAAACCCACTGCTTACCTTGTTCCCGCTGATACTTACGAGCAGCTTTTAGAGCTGCTGGACGACCACGACCTTGCCAAAATCGTGGAGCAGCGCCGTGCCGACCGAGCTCAAGCCATCGAAGTGAGCCTTGATGACTTATAAGCTCAAATTTTTGCCTGCTGCGCTGAAAGAATGGGAAAAACTGGCCCCCAACATTAAAGCCCAATTTAAAAAGAAGCTGGCGGAACGGCTGGAAAACCCGCATATCCCCTCAGCCAGACTACGGGGCTATGAGGCTGTATACAAAATAAAACTCCGAACACTTGGTTATCGACTGGCTTATGAAGTCATTGATGAGGAAATCGTGGTTTACATACTGGCTATAGGCAAGCGAGATAAGGATGAGGTGTATAAAAAACTTGCTGCACGGAAATAAAATAAAGATTTTTAATCCATGCTCATAGGGAAATTTTTATTATGTCAGTTTATAATGACTATATTTCAAGCATGGATCAAACCATTAAGTCATGCTTACAAACGTTAGGGTGTCAACCTGTTATATTTGCGGGTGCAGGACTGAGCATGAGATATGGGCATGGCCCATCATGGTTGACACTTCTTGATGATACTTGCTCAAAAAATCCATTAGTTGAATATGATCTAGCTTATTATAAACAAGAATATGGTGATGATTTACTAGAAATAGGTTCTCATCTCAGTGGTTTTTTTCATAAGTGGGCATGGGGCGCTGGAAGAGCTGAATTTGATGAAGTTCTTTTTTCAACTAGTTCTGAAAAAAGCTTCTTCTTTAAAAATTTTATATCGAAGTGTATAAAGGAGCGCGTTATTTCTGAGTTGTCCGAAGTAACAGATACCTGTTTAAAATCGGAGATCGAATTGCTTCAAAAGATACATCCGCAGTCTGTTATTACGACAAATTATGATGCGTTATGTGAGTTAATATTTCCAGAGTATACGCCAATTGTTGGGCAGAAAATCATTAAAGCATCAGGTATACCCATTGGGGAAATATTTAAGATACATGGCTGTGTAAATGAATATCAAGAAATAATAATTACATCAGAAGACTATGAGAAATGGAATAGTCGAAAGAAGTATCTATCAGCAAAGCTGCTTACATTTTTTTTAGAGCATCCTATTTTAATTATTGGATACGGTGCTAAAGATCCAAATATTATATCAATATTACGCGATATTGACGAGATTATCTCAAATCAGCAGAGTGTTATAGAAAACATATTTTATGTGATTTTTGATGAGAAAATAACTGAAGAATCGAATCCACCGAAAGATGTTTTACTGGATCTTGGAAATGGAAAATCACTTCGGGTAAATGCACTATATGCAAAAGATTTTTCTTGGATATATACAGCATTTGGCTCAAGTGAAGTGATGAATAATGTAAGCCCAAGGACATTAAGAGCATTAATGGCAAGAGCTTATAATCTTGTTAGATACGATATACCAAAAATGGAAATTCAATGTAGCTTTAGCATGCTAGAAAATGTAGTTAATAATAATGAAGAGCTTCCAAAGCTGCTTGGAATAACTGCATTGACAGAGCATGAAAAGTTTAATTTGGTTTATCCATATACTGCTACCGAAGTTGCAGAGGTTTTCTTAAAAGAAGGGCTGCTTCGAAAAGTAGATAAATTTTTAGTTAGCAAGCTTGCAAAAAGAATTTCAGAAGAAAAAGGAGTGAATATCCTTGAATCTGACAATAAATATCATGTAAAAGTTAAGACTGGTAAAAGCGAAAAAAGCACATCTAAAAAATACTCAGAAAATGCTATCGATTTATTTAGAAAAATTATTTCCGGTGAGGATTATGAGGTAAATATTTAGTGTTAGATAACACATCTAACAGAAATATTTGACGTTTAAAGTTTAGTTAGATTAAGCTTCAAAAGCTGCTATAAATTCAGCGGCACGGGATTGGCCTCCCGTAACTCCAAGGTGGGCATAACCACCGCTTAACAGCGGTTTTTTTATGCCTGCGGCATGGCATCGCCATCGTTATGGGTGGTTCCGTGTGGGCACTTGCAAGAGTGGCCGGTTTTCTTGGAGCCGGTAGGCCAACCCGCACGGTTCCGCCCACCAGATTGGCCTCTGGCGCGGAAATCCCATTTCCAAGAGATCAATGCTATGTCGAATATTCAATTAGCTGTAGTCGAATTCCATACTCAACAACTGACTGTTATCACCGGCCCAAAAGGTGAGCGCTTGGTTGCCATGAAACCTATTTGCGAAAACATCGGCCTTGCGTGGAGCGGCCAGTTCGAGCGTATTAAACGCAATGTGGTTCTCAATGAAGCCATTCGTGTTATACGAACACCTTCAGAGGGCGGCGAACAAGAAACTCTTTGCCTCCCCCTCGACTACCTCAACGGCTGGCTATTCGGCGTAGATACCAACCGCGTTAAACCCGAAATTCGCCCGCGCTTAATCCAGTACCAGCGCGAATGCTTCCATGTTTTAGCGGCTTAGTGGCAACAAGGCCAAGCCACCAACCCCCGCAAAGCCAAAAAGCCCAAAGCCCTGCCCAACGGCCTCACCACCGAGCAGCAAGAAGCCATCAAAGGCTTGGTCAAGGCCCGCGTCGATTCACTCCCTCAAGACAAACGCGCCAAGGCTGCGGTTAAGTGCTGGTCAGCCCTCAAGAATACCTTTGGCTGCACTTATAAAAAGATTGATCCTAACCAGTTCACAGATGCAGTCAGTCTGGTGGCGCGGTTGGAATTGGAAGGGGAGTTCTTAGGTAAAGACGATCAACCCAAACTGGAGCCTTTTGCCCAAATCATTGGCCGTCCGTTAAAGCCGATTGAGCGCTGGATTGTGTACACCGATGGCAGTGATAAAGAACAGTACCGGCCCATCCCGATTGACTCCTTTGTGATGACTCCAGCCAAGCTGCTGTATGTGATGGCTAACACCCCGGATGCACCTATTCCGACTCAGGATTTATTCGACTTCGTGGTGGCTGCTTTGTCCAAACTGAAAGCCATCCGGTCGGCCAGAGCAGTTCCTCAAGAGGTGTTTAATGAAGGGGCGAAAATGGTGGCGCAACGCTTCTTGGAAGGAGATTTCCTAGGCAAGGAACCTAAGCCCAAACCTATCACCTTGAATCAACTCGATCTCGCCATGCTCTATACCTTCAGCTCGGCGGCGATGCAGCTCTGTGATATGGGCGAGCGTATGAAGCCCGCCATTGAAGCGTTGCGGCCTATGGGGCTATTCGGTGTCAATGCGCGCTTGGAAAGCTGTCGATTAGCGGTGAGTCATTTCTATAAGCAGATGGGGCCACAGATGGAGGCGGCGGCGCAAAAAGAAAAACTGCTCAACGAGTGGATGGATTTAGGCGCAGCGGAAGATCGGAGCCGTCCGATTATTAGAGGTTAATTTTTTACATCCGGGATTATCCCGTATCTAAGCCTCGCCTAGTGCGGGGCTTTTTGCTTACCCCCTGTAGGGTTCGAATCTTTTAGCTCTGAGAGGCAACCTGCCTGCATTCATTTTCAGGTAGGGGGCTTTATGAATGCGCTGATTATTGCTGAGACGACAATCCGCCAAGATGCGAACGGTCGTTACTGTTTGAATGATTTGCACAGGGCGGCGGGGTCTGAGGCGCGTCATGCACCTGCGCAATGGCTCAGAAACAAACAGGCTAAGGAGCTAACTCTGGAGCTGAAAGAGGGCCTATGCAAAATTGCACAGGCCCCTGTAGCTACCATCAATGATGGCCTAAATAACGGAACCTATGTCTGCAAAGAGCTGGTTTATGCCTATGCGATGTGGATCAGCCCAGCCTTTAACCTCAAGGTGATTCGCACCTTTGATGCGCTGCAATCGGTCAACCTCAGCGCATGGCAAGCACTTCAAGCCGTCATCGCCCAAGAGGTGGAGTCCAAAATACGGGCTCAGCTTGGTTCGTACTTGATGATTCAGCGCAAACGCGAGATCCATCAGCTAAAGGCGCGCATTGAAGAATTGGAGCATGAGGTTCAGCCGTTATTGCCGCTGCATTAACGCTTACCCCCTGTAGGTTTTCCTTCCGCTCAACCCTCAATGGGATGATGAGCTTAAACCTGTATTGGGTGTTGCCCCTATGTCTGACCAAGAATCCCGCCGTGTTGTTCTGACTAGCCTCGATGCCAGCGGTCATCTACTGATCCATTACAGCGATGGAGACATAGACGACGTGGGGCAGGTGGTATGGGCTTCTACTCCAAGTGGTTCAGGTGATAACGGCTTGGATGGTGTAGGCATTCAGAGTGCCAGCATCAATTCTGAAGGGCGTTTGGTGTTGACCTATACCAATGGCGCGGTGAGCTATCTGGGCAAGGTGGTCGGTAATCCCGGCACCAATGGCTCTAATGGTCGCGGAATTTCTGAGGTGGTACTGGAAGAGTCTGGCCACCTGACTCTGAGCTTTACCGATGGCACAACCTCGGATGTGGGCTTGGTGCGTGGGGTAGGGATTGCCTCGGTCAGTATCAATGCCAGCAGCCACCTCATCATTATGCTAACCGATAACACTACCTTGGATGCGGGACTGCTACCAAGCGCAGGCAGTCTTGCTAGCTTGCAAGCCGCTGTCGCCGATCTTCAAGCCCGCGTTGCTGTGTTGGAAGCTGGGTCATCAGCTTCTATACCTGAAAATGCCTTAGTCGACGCATCCGGCACCGTCTTGGTAGATGCCTCTGGAAACTATTTGTTAGGAGTCGCTGCGTGACTATTTCCCATCAATTGCATGGCGTTGAAGCGCCAAGCAGCATTCCTCCTAGCGTAGGAGCCCACTACACCAACACCGCTACGGGGGATCAGTATTTATCCAAGGGAACCAGTGCGGTATCGGATTGGGTAAAACAGGCTAAAGCCATTGTTCCGGTGGTGATGACGGGACTGTCTGAGGTCAGTCTGGATCTTCAGTCTGGTAGCCATTGGCATTTTACCTTGACTCAAGATATGACTGTAACGCTCCCAGAGTCGGCTGAAATTGGGGATCAATTTGTGCTGACGGTCGTTCAGGGTGGCTTAGGGGGCAAGCTGGTTATTCTGCCTACCTCCGTCTCATTAGAACGTAGTGGCGAGACTGATGTGGACACGGGTGCTGGAGAGGTCAGTGAGATTTTACTGCGCTATGCTGGAAACGAGGTTTGGGTAGGGAGGATTGCGACGTTTGGGGGAAAGTATTGGAATGAGTCAGTGATTGCATTGGCCTGGTATTTTAACCCCTACACCTACAGCGCGATCTTTGACTTACAACTGAACCGTTTGACTCCTTTGCTGTGCAAGATTTCCGGGAGCTCTGGTTATGCAGAGGATTACTGCGGCATAACTGCGAGTGGCCGGTTTGTAGTTACGCATACGGGTAATGATCTACCGCTGACAGTGATTGATACAGCCCGCTTTGGAAACGAATTTAGGGAGGGGTGTGTAACAACAGATATTGCCTTAACACGGGGGGGATTTGTTTGGGGTGAAAACTCAAGACCTCCGGTTATTTTTGGTAATAGCCTGTATGTAATTGATGCTGCGCAGATCGTTTGTAAGGTTTTGTTGAATCAGGCTGTGCGCGTAGATCTTTTTACAGCAGAGGGAACGCCGCAATCTGTTGCCGGTAATGGTGCCGAGGTGACGCTAACCTATATTGGTGTCGGTGGCGGGATGCCAAACCCTGTTGCGGGGCTTCTCACCTACGATGAGGCAACCGGTACATTGCTGCCCACCCAATACCCTGCTATTGAACACTTTGTACCTAGTACCGGTAGCAGCTCACCCCCATCCCCTATGTTTTGCTCCGTGGCCTACTCACCAGATGGTAGTCAGATGGCCTTGTTGGTCTCGATGTTCTATTTGAACGATGAGATGAATACGGTTATGGAGGTATTTCTGGTGCTGTACGAGGTGAGCACCAAAACCGTTCTGTTCCAGAGCGCGGATTTATCGGGGCAGATAAGCTTCGATAGCAGCGCTACTCAAAACATCCAGTATTCCAAGAATGGACGCTTTATTTACTGCTCGACAGTAACGCCTAGCCAAGTAGGCGTTTTATTGGTGTTCGACACCCAAACGCAGACCGCCCATTTCTTAAGTCTTGAGGATGTAACCGGAGCCCCAATTCCTTCAGGGGATAGCGATCGTTTTGCATCGGACAATAAAACCTGTGTTGCAGGAGATGGAACCGTTATCCATGTACAGAGCGGTGTGGGACTGTATCGCTACAAGTTCCTTACAAATACGCGCCAGTACATGCCTTTTAGCGACATTGATGTAGGCCTGTGGGATGGAGCTACAGAGTCAACGATCATCGCACGGCATTACTTTGCCGTGGCTGCCGTTTGAGTGTTGAGGTATCCATGCTAACCCTATCCGAATTTAACGGCGGCTTAAATAACGTATTACCTTCATCACGCTTACCTAAAAACCAACTCAGCCAAGCTTTAAATGTGGATATTGGGTTATCGGGTGAGGTACAGCGGCGGCAAGGGTATAGCCTGTTACACGCCCGTAGCCACCGCAACCTTTGGGCGGCTGCGGGATATCTGTTAGCCACGGTGGAAGGGGATTTAACAGTAATTGAGCCGACGGGAGCCCGCCGCCTACTACAGGCTGGTTTGGGCGACGAGCCGTTAAGCTATTGCAGTCTGCCCGATGGCCGTACAGCCTTTGTAAAAGCTACCCACTCAGGTATTACAGACGGTATTCAGGTTACGCCTTGGGGGGTACCTATTCCAACGGCCTTAGGCTTAGTTACCTCAGTGACCGGTGATTTATTGCCGGGAACCTACCGCTATGCGCTGACCTATGTCCGCCTGAGCGATGGGTTAGAAGGCGGGCCTTTGTACTCCGATCCTGTGGAGTTGCCGGAGGGCGGATTGGTGATTACTGGCCTTCCCACACAAGAAGGCTATGCCATTAACCTATACCTCAGCAGCCAGCATGGAGGTGTAGTGTATTTAGCTGCATCCACTTCAGGCGCGGCGGTAAGTTTTATTGGTAAGAATGAGCTCTTGGTTTTGCCGCTAAAGTCTGATCATGAGCCTGTGCCCTCAGGTCATCTGTGCGCTTTTTGGCGTACTCGGGCTTTGATCGCTTCTGATCAACTGCTGTATGCCTCCAAGCCCTATCAGGTTGAGGCCTTTGAGACACGGCGAGACTTTAAGCACTTTGATGCACCGATTCAGCTGTTGCATCCGCTGGAAGGCGGTATCTATGTGGGTACCGCGCAGCAATTGTTGTTTTTATCCGGTACAGACTTTGACCATCTTACTTGTCGTCCAGTATTTCACGGACAGGTAATTTCGGGTTCAGGCGTCACGGTGCCCGGTGAGTGGATTGGTGTGAGCAGTGGGGTTGGGCAGGGTGTGGCGATGATCTGTATCGCTGGGCAGGATCTGTTGGCCTGCTTTGGCGATGGATCGGTAGTGCCTTTAACCCAAGGTTGGTATCAGGTACAAGCAGAACGGGTGGCTGCTACCTTTAGGCTCCAGAACGGCATCCCTCAATATCTGGCTATTCCGCAATGAGCGGCGTAATCAATACTGGGTTTTTAACCTTTGAAGGGGAACCTGTTGCGGGTCGAGTTCCTCCACGCCTCACCGTGCATGGCCCTGCGTTATCTAAAAGCCAGCAGGGCGCTATAGCTCAACTCTATGCCCGATTCTGCCAAGGTGTGAGCTTAAGCATCATACCCTATCAGGTTAGGGAAACCCGTCTAGCGGATGGATGTCGGGTACGCATGGAGTCTCAGCGCGGTGTAGATCGGATCGCCGTATGGACACAGAGTCTTGATGGTGGCCCTCGTTATGATATTCGGCCTTTGGCGCTATTTGTATCCTTAAGCGCTCCGCTGGGCATGACTTCGCAAGGATCAGCCCCTTGGGTACTGACATCAAGTAGTGATGTGGTATCGCTGTGGAGTAATCCACCGCTAACCGATAGCTCAGAATTAACTTTTACCCATCACGCACGCGGTGTAAGTCGATCTTCAGGAGCTAAGCAAGACCTTAATCAGTTACTGCCCGGTCTTTTGGATTGGTATGACCCAAGGCCTGAGTCCCCTCATTTTGGCTTGGTGTTGAGTTTTTGGGGAGGCTTTGCAGGGCGTTACTCCAACGCAGCTTATCCCGCAGAGGAGGCAGATGAGGCTCCACCAGTAGATGCCGTAGTTTTTAGCCAACCCTTTTTGGATGCCTATCGTACTTTGGGGCCATTAGTAGTAGGTCAATACCCGAACCGCGTTGCTGCTGCCAGTTATGATCGGCGACGGGTATGGTGTAATGGCCTAATACTGGCTGAGCTTGGCGTGGGTTACTCAGTAGTGGGAGTTTGTTTGCACCGTACTGAAGATGATCAGAGTCTATTACGGGTAGTAGCAGTCACGATCAGTACGTCTGGTAGCAGTAGTGCGGGGCAAATTGCAGTATTTGAGGGAACTGTAGATTTATATGTTATCCAAAATGCGTTAACCCATCCTCTTGTCGCGTTGAGCTTGATAGCTACGCGCTCTCCTCCAGAAAGTAATGTGGGAACTTCAACCACTCAACTGGTTTTAAGCCATGCGGCCCACTGCAATGCCTCAGGTACACGAGCAGTTTTATTGTTTACGGTGCAAGACTCTGGACAGTATGCCCCGGATGGTCAGTATTTATATGAGCTGAATTTAGATACTGGGGAGTATGCGCCTGTCACTGTACCTTGGGTACTTGAGGCAGGGGTAGTTGAGTATTCAGCTGGTACCTATACCTCACAATCAGAGCGCATAGTTACCAGCTCGACAGTTGTAGAGGGGCTTTTCTCAGTACCTCTTCTCTGTGAGGATCACATCAAAACCGAATCCAAACAGATACAGATTGATGCTTCGTGTGTCATTTACTCGGTACTCGCTGCTGATTATCGAGGGGAGCAGCTTGAGTACCTGTATCAGGAGCAGGACGTGCGCTGGGTGGATGCACGATCATCGCGCTGGGTGGAGTATCGTGTCTTTGATATCGGAAATGTCGAGCGCTTTGGGGATCGGGTGATGATACTGCCCCACAGTGTGGACATGTCATCCTTTGTTTCTGGGAGTTTGAGTTTTACTGGAACGTATCATTTGAAGCACAGTGTGTTGGGTATTGTTAAATCATTTTCCGCCGGTGCAGCTATAGAAATGTCTGGCTCTGATACAACTCATTACCAAGAGAGATGGTATCCGCCTGATAATATTGCATACTTTTCTCCTCGCTATGAGGCCGACAAATCGGGTGATCTTCAATCGAACTGGTCAATTTCTTGGCCCGGGATCTCAACTCAAGAGATAGATCGACTGGAGGTGTCAGGGGATCTGCGCGTTAGGGCTATAGAGTGTGCGGCTAGTTACGTCGATGGATCCTATATGCAAAGTACGGGGTCGCATTCTGCGTCTGATGTAACGGATTTATTTCATTTTGAAGATAGACCTCATAATCCTACTCAAGAGGGGTCTATCACCCATAGCCCCTTTATCTACATACGCCCTGTAGCAATCAATGAGACTGATAAACTCCAATATGTGATTTATCTCTCGATTACTGGAGAAACATCTGAGCGTGAACACACAGCAGTGCGCGCGAACTATGGGTCACAAATCTCGCCTGAGATCGATGCGAATGAGAGATGGCCCATACTGAAAAGAGCTTATTTGGGGTTTTCAACTTATATAATTCCGGTATGGCCTGCACTCGATCAAGAAATAGAATCCGAGGTAGACCCTGATGGGAATGAAACACATTACTACTCAATTAAGCTTCAACCCTGCCCACCCCCTGATAATCGCCCCCTAATTCTTAGAGATTTAGGTTCAACCTCAAGCTTTGATCAGCGGCTGTATTACCGTAGTGTCATTGAGTGGCCTGAACGTGGGGCAGCGTTCGATGTAAAAAACCAAACCCCGATGGATGCTAGTTTGCTGGAGTATCGCGCTCAACTGGTCGACCCTGATACGGGTGCAGTCTTAGTGGATCTCAATGATCCTGCGTTGAATTTAAACCCCTGTCCGGGTGCAGGAAAAACCTGCTCTACTTTGCTATTTTTGGGCGGAGTGCGTGATGACCAGGCGGGTCGTTTTACAAATTTGCCCACCTACCTAAGAGCGGAACCCTCATGAGCGTCATTGTACTCAACACCTTGACTGGGGCCGTGACTGAGTATGGCTCCTTTGAGTTTGAGTCCATCACTCCCGAATACGCGGCCAATGACTCGGGCTTGTATCAGCTAGGTGGGGGGCTGGACGATCAGCAGCCCATTATCAGCCAAATCATGACCGGCCTAAGCCAGTGGGAGTCATCCGTGCGTAAAAGTGTCCCCATGGTGTATTTCACCTTGGAGCATGAAGGTTTAGGTCAACTCAGTGTGGCTACGCCTGATCAGCAGTATGACTATCTGTTTCCCATGCGGCCTAGCGGGGAGTCACGGGCACAGCCGGGACGTGGGATTTACAGCCATGCACTGGCTTTTGGCTACAGCAATCCAGATGGGGACGACTTCGTGCTCAGTCGCTGGGATATCGACCTTAAAGAATCGCCTAAACGGAGGGTATAGGTATGGCTACTCCTGCTGATCAGGTTGATAGCGCTTTTAGTCAGGCTCAGACCTACGCCAGCTCGGCACAGGCTAAGGTGAATGACTTTACCGCTCAGCTTCAGGCCAGCATTTACACGGCCCCGACTTTGAGTGTGAGCTGGAACTCCATCGCGCCCCCAACACTGGAAGCGATGCCGGATCGCCCCGAGATGCCGACCATTGCCTTTAGCGCCCCATCGGGACAACCTACGGCGTTGAGCTTGGCAGCACCCAGCATCAACGTGGACAGCTTTGATGAAGCAGAGCCAGAGATCACCTTTCCGGCAGCACCTTTGCTGAGCTACGGCACCGTACCCAGCGTACCGGATGTAGCCAGTATCGCTATCCCCAATGCTCCGACTATCACCACACCGGGCGTTCCTGAACTGCTGGCTATCAATACAGTCAGCTTTTCTGGGCTTAATCTGCATGAGGATTGGCTGGAGCGTTTAGAGGACATGCCTGAATTGTCCCTCGTAGCTCCCACACCCTACAGCTACAGCGCAGGCCCACAGTATAGTTCTGAGGTTTTGACGGCTTTAAAAGGGGTACTGGCAGAGCGTTTAAGGGGCGGTGGTTTTGCTACGGTAGAGCAAGCCCTTTGGGATCGCGCCCGTAGCCGAGAAACCCGCACCGCACTGGCCAATGAAGCCGAGATTTTGCGTACCTCCGAAGCTCTAGGCTTTAGCCTGCCTTCAGGGGTGGTGGCCGTACAAATACGTGATGCCCAGCGTAACTACTACGAGCGCCTAGGTGAGTTATCGCGGGAGGTGGCCATCCAGCAAGAGGAAAGCTTAAAGCACACCTTGGAGCAGGGCATGGCCCTAGAAAGCCAACTGATCGACTACTCCTATAAACTGGAGCAGCTCACCTTTGAGCACGCTAAAACGGTGGCGGATAACGCTTTATCCATCCATCAGGCAGCAGTAACGGGCTATAACGCCTTGCTCAGTGGCTATCAGGCCTATGAAGCGGCCTACAAAACCCTGATCGAGGGCGAGTTAGCTAAACTGGAAGTCTATAAAGCTGAACTTCAAGCCGAAGAGACCAAAACCCAGATCAATGCTAACCAAATTGCCCAGTACAAGGCTCGTATTGAGGCGGGTTTGTCTCAAGTAGAGATTTACCGTGCCCAAGTAGGCGGCGCTCAAACTCTCGTACAACTGGAGCAAGCCAAGATCGGGGCGGCTGGAGAAAAAATCCGCGCCTATGTAGCCCAGATCAATGCCGAAACTGCCAAGGTAGAAGCCTACAAAGCGGGCGTACAGGCACAGGCCACACGGGTAGATATCTACAAAACCAAGGCAGATGCTTTTAATGCTCGCGTCAGTGCCCAAGCTGAACAGGCACGACTGGAACTCGGTCGGTACAACGCCTTAGTACAGGCTAAAACCGCAGAATGGGAAGGCTATAAGGTCAAGTTACAGGCTGAAAGCACCCGGCTGGAAGCTTTGGGTCGGCAATCCACCAGCCTGCTGGAAAGCTATCAAGCCGGTACTGCCGCAGTTAGCGCGCAAGCGGCTATGTACACCAAGCTCTGGGAAACCCAGATCAAAGACTACGAGTCCTCGCAGTATATGGTCTTACAAACCGCCCGCTTTAACAGCGATGCCATCAACGCCACCAATGCAGCGCGCCTCGATGCGGCCAAAGTGGGGGCTCAGGTCTATGCACAGTTGACGGCTTCGGCCTACGGTATGATCAACGCCTCGGCTTCGGTATCGGCGGGTTCCAGTAACTCGGTGAGCTACAGCTATGGCGGAGATGTGTCTTCGGACGTTGCGCCTAAGACTACGGCGTAGGGGGTGATACGTGGCGGTTTAAGTTGGCTGATGAGATAACTTGCGGCTCCTATGTCAGCCTCCTATGATATTTGGCTAAATCTAGCCAAAGTAGGGCAATACAATGGAGCCTATCCCACTGGCCGATGCCAAAAATAACCTGTCCCGCTTGGTGGATGCCGCTTGCGATGGGCAGGAAATCGTCATCGCCAAGCACGGTCGCCCTATGGCTCGCCTTATTGCAGCAGGCAAGCCTACCAAGCTGCGCTATGGCACTCTCAAAGGTCAAATTCGCGTAGCGGATGACTTTGATGCGGAGTTGCCTAGCGAAGCCCTAGCCGGTTTTGAAGGTAAACCAGCATGAGGCTGTTAATCGACACCCATATCCTGATCTGGATACTGATCGACGACCCTAAGCTAACCCCTAAAGCCCGCAAGCTGCTGGATAAGGCCGATGAAATTTATGTCAGTACAGCCTCCTTTTGGGAGATGGCCATCAAGCAAAACTTAGGAAAGTTGGATCTTCAGCTAGAGCAGGTGATTGAGGAATGCCAAAACCTTGGCATCCAAGAGTTACCCGTGACCGCCGAACACACCCTAGCCTTATTGGGCCTTGAGCCCTTACACAAAGACCCTTTTGATCGACTGTTAGTGGCAGTGGCCAAGGCTGAGCCCATGAGGCTAATTACCGCAGATGCTAAGGTGGCGGCTTATACGGAGGAGTTGGCGGTGTTGGTTTGAATTGGAGCTGAATCGCATAGACCTGCACTTTGAAAACAGTGCAGGTACTTTATGGAAAAAGAGGCTTTTTTGAGGAGCAATTCCGTTGAAGTTCTAACTATTTTAATTAGATAGTTAGGCATTAGTAACAGATGTACCTAAGGGGGTAGCGGGAACTTTTACTAGTGAAAATGTGCCGTCTTCATTTTTAACCATTTCATTTCCATTTATATCGTATGCAATATTCCATAAGCTATATTGCAATTTCGGATTTAGTGTTTTCTGATCCACTATTTTACTAGATGCTGCTCTTTTAATTAACTCAGCTTGTTGCCTATCGCTAACTTTTTTAATATTACCATCTCTAATTGATGATAGTATGATTTTGCAAAAAAAACCTATTTTTCTATAATCAAGCTCAACTAAATCCCTATGGGTCTCTGAATAGCTACTAATGACAGTGTCTCCAATTGTCTCTTTTAGTTCAAGCTCCTGTTCAGTTATCTTGTCTAGGTGTATAAGGGCAATATGTATGGTATTTAATCTTTCATGTTTCGGGCTGGTAATTAAAGATAATATTGCTTTCTCAACATCATTTATATCGTTTATAGCCCATAAAGATAATGTGTCACCAGATGTCCTTAAGCAAGATGTTACTGCATCTGCTCTAAGGGTTGGAATAATTTCATCGTCAGACTTGTTCTGTAAGCACTCTTCTGCAGGCCATTTTGATTTGGCAATTTTTCTGACTAAAATCGTCATTTAACTATACCATTTATTTCTTTATATATAGATAGTAATTCTTTTCTATAGTCATCTATCCATTTTGGTTTTAATTCTGACTGTGATAAAATTTTGTGATAGTGATAATCCATCCACTTTTCTTGAACTCTAAGTGCATACTCTTTTATCTCTGTATTCTTATTTGATAATACAGCAGCGAATACAAGAGTAATTTCGGAGCCAAGAAGATCGTAATCTAGGTTTCCTAGTAATTTTAGTATATTTATCAATGACTTATCTTTATCGTATGAATCAATAACCCATTGAGATATGTAGTTTACGGTAAATATTTTGTTTAGATTAAGTAAAGTAATTAACTCTCTTTCTATATTTGATTCAAAGTCAATCGGTATCTCTTCAAATGAAATATGCTTTTCGAATCTAAACCTGAACTCATTAAACTGATTTTCAAAATCAGACTTGTGCTTTTCGAAGATGCTTTTAATAGCATTTTCTTTGCTGTGTACACTGGTTAACGCTGACCCATCAAAATCAAAATCAAAATCAACGAGTGAGCTCGTAGTATCTATAAAAACCTCATCATCAACTAAAGGTGAGTCTACTAGTAGTGGAGTCGATGAATGAGTTTCTATTTTTTCTTTAAGCGCACTAAGTTCTTCAGTACTTGTATATGTTTGCAAAGAATCTTTTATCGCATTGTTATAGTTCATAACATAAGTCTCAGATTTTAGATCTGATGTAAATAATTACGCTGTTAACAAAGAAGCTTATTTGATCAAGATCAAATCTTTCTTTTTTATTGCTTGCTAGCGTATTTACATCATACGAGATATTAACTACACAATTTTTAATCCCTGCTCTCGTCGAGATATAGTCATTTGCTATAGCGAAATTAAACTCCTCACTAAAGCCTTCCATAGTAATTCTATGGGCTACTCTGTTTTTGTATTCAATAATAGACTGGTCATTTATTTCAAAAATTTTTTTTGCATCCTCTTCTGAGGGGAAGTCACTAATATCTTTGGATATAACAACTCCAAGTCTTTCTGCAGCCTTAAATTTTATAGTATCTTTTAGATCGCTCAGCATTGAACTAAATTTAGTTATTATCTCATTACAGTTATCTATATTATCTATACTGGTTTGATAAGTTATAGCATCGGGTCGAACTCTAAAAACTGACTTTTTATTTGCGCTAGAAAATTCAATCAGCTTTTCAATCTGAACTGTTGGCTGCGAGTTTCTATCGGAAAATTCTATTCTTTGCTCAGTGGCTTCCATAGGAAAAATAAGATATTTAGAAATAAATTCTTCAGATAACATTTTTAAATTAGATTCGCTGAATTTTATTGACTCAAATTTTCCATTTACAACAATAATCAAGTTCATTCAAATAATCCTTAATACTAAAACTGCTAATTTACCAACTAATTCGCATTAGTTTCCGAGGTGCAAATAAGATCAACTACTCAAAAAGAGTAACGCCTTCAATGTGCTTCTCCAGTCCAGCTTCACATTAGCTCAGCCGAGGTTTTCAGGAGGCACAGTAAACAAAACTGAGTACGATACAGGTCTTCCATTACGCAACAAGATCATTCTTATTTCTGTCTTGAACAGCCTTCCTTAGCTCATGAATTTCAGACTTCATAGCAGCCAACTCTTGAGCTAAATCTGAGGCATTAACCGTATCTGTATTTACGGAATCACCACGCTCATTGAAGCTAGCTTCAATACGAGCAATCAGCTCGGCATTCAAGGAGCGTCGATTCTGTTTTGCAGCTTCTTCTACTTTATGCCTTAGCTCAGGCTGCATGCGTAGACCAAATGGATTGATGTTTCGCATTCACTATTCCTTGTGTTTGTAGTCCAGCTCCACTAACCGCTTTGCCAGTCGCTCAGCGATTAAATCAATCTGTTGGTCGCTACCAAAGCTAGCCTCTAGGCGAGCAACCAGCTCCGCATTGATTGAGCGGTGATGAGTTTCAGCCGAAGCTTTTAGTTGCTCATACAGTGAGTATGGCAAACGAAATTGAGAGCGATATAAGTCTTCCATGTCACTATCTTGACACTAAAAAAAAGGGTTCGTATAGTGACTGCGTGTCACTAATTAGGGGCTATTATGAAATTAGCAAGGACTCAGGTCAGAATCCCAACTGAGCTTATGGCTTGGCTAAAGGAACAAGCTAAGGAACAGAACCGGTCTATGAATGCTCAGCTAGTAGAGATACTAGCTCAGACAAAGAGAATGGCCGTGTGTACAAGCCAGAAATGAAAAAACCCCAGCGTGGACTAGACGCTGGGGCTTTAGAAAGCAACATCGAACCCCACAAAGGAACAATGTCTATGAAAAATCATAACACAGCCATACAAATCGCCCCAGCTACCGTAGATTTTCATGGTAGCCCGCTAATTGTTATCACGGGTCAGAACGGTGAGCATTTGGTGGCGATGAAGCCGATTTGTGAAAATATTGGCTTGGACTGGGATGCTCAACGGCAGAGAATAAAGCGCGATGAAGTCTTATCGACCTGTACGGTTATGATGACCGTTCAGATGCTAGGCGATGACCAGTCCCGCGAAGTCACCTGCCTTCCACTGGAATACTTGAACGGCTGGCTATTCGGTATCGACATCAAGCGTTGCCGCGAAGAAATCCGCCCAATCTTGATTCAGTATAAGCGCGAGTGCTACTCAGCTTTGGCTGCTTATTTCCAGCAGGGTGAGGCTATCAACCCACGCAAACCCAAAAAGCCCAAAGCCCTCCCCAACGGCCTCACCACCGAGCAACAGGAAGCCATCAAAGGCTTGGTCAAGGCCCGCGTTGATTTACTACCCCAAGACAAACGCGCCAAGGCTGCGGTCAAGTGCTGGTCAGCCCTCAAGAATACCTTTGGCTGCACCTATAAAAAGATTGATCCTAACCAGTTTACGGATGCTGTGAGTCTGGTGGCGCGGTTGGAGTTAGAAGGGGAGTTTTTGGGTAAAGAACCCACCATCAACCCAACCTTGAATGAGTTGGATCTGGCGATGCTCTATGTGTTCTGCATCGACACGCTGGAGCTGATCCATGTGGGTGAAGAGGTCAAGCCCATCTTTGATGTACTGCGTCCGGTTAAGCTGATCAACGTACCGACCTGCCTGAGTGAATGCCGCGAAGTAGTTGCTCATTTACATGAACGCTTTGGGCCACAGATGGAGCAGGCGGCTCGTAATCGCGGAGCTTTTGATGGTCGCCGGAATCTGGCTGCTGCGGGCGATCCTAGCCAGCCGATTTGGATACCGCGCCGTGCTCAGGGCATTCGGGGTTAGGTTTTCGCTGAAGCAGTAGTCCGAAGTCCCATTTACATCCGGGATTTTCCCGTATCTAAGCCCCGCCTAGTGCGGGGCTTTTCTTGCCCACTGCAATGAGTATCTTTAGAAGTGATACTGTTATCTGGTACTATTCGAGAATGAAGAAAAAACACCAGAAAACCCTTGAGCTGATCTTTGCTCGTCCTGTCAGTGGAAATATCCAATGGCGGGACATCGAGGCGCTGTTTGTTGAGCTGGGCGCTGAAATCAGTGAGCGTGAAGGTTCGCGGATCGGGGTTCGATTATTTAATGATCGTCAGGTGTTTCATAGGCCGCATCCATCGCCCTGTACGGATAAAGGTGCTGTAGCGGCTATTCGTGAATGGTTGAGCGCACATGGGGTAAAGCCGTGAAAAACACGATGGTGATTAATGGCTACAAAGCAGTAATCCAGTTTGACCCAGAGATTGAGCTGTTTCGGGGTGAATTTGTTGGCCTCAATGGTGGTGCCGATTTCTATGCCGCCGATATTGAGGGCTTGAAGCGGGAGGGAGCCACATCGCTGAAAGTGTTCCTAGAAATGTGCTCTGAAGATGGCGTAGAGCCCGTTAAGGCGTTCTCTGGAAAGTTCAACGTGCGGGTTCCACCTGAGCTGCATGCCGATATGGTGGTGGCTGCGGCAGCCTCTGGTAAAAGTTTGAATCAGTGGGTGGTCGAGGTGTTAGACCGCGAGGCCCATGTTTAAGCGGTAGCGCCTGTTCACTTTAGGCCTCGCCCAGTGCGGGGCTTTTCTTAACCCCTGTAGGGTTTGCCCCTAACCCTCATCCCCAAAACAATGCCCACTGACTCAAAATCGGCGGGCTTGTCATGCGCGGCTTAAGCGGCTTCAAGAAACAACAACCTCAAAAACTGATGCAGGGTGGTATGGTTCGCGGCCCCGGCACAGGAACCTCGGACTCCATTCAGGCTGAAGTTCCTGAAGGCAGCTACATTATGCCTGCGGACTCTACTCAGGCCATTGGGGCTAAAGGGTTGAGCGGGTTAGGAAAGCCAGTACCCGTTAATCTCAGCAACGGTGAGTACCATCTTCCACCTGAGCAAGTTCACGGGCTTGGTCTGCAAGTGCTGGATCAGATGAAGGCCGCCACACATACGCCGGTATCGCCGGATGAGGTGCAGAGGCCCAATGGTTTTGGGCTGAAGCCTCAGATGTTTTTTGCGGATGGAGGATCTGTTGGAAAGCCTAAGTCTGAAGCCAGATTAGGGCTGCATCGGCAGTCTTTTAGCGGTGGGGGCGGGGTTTGGAGTGATGAGCGGAGCGCTCGTATCCGTGCCGAGCTGAGCGCATTGAACCCTCAATAATCTGCTAGAGCTATTGGAGACGAGCGGCGTACCCGCATCCGTGCCGAAGTAGATACATTGAACTCTCAGCAGTCTGCTAGAGCCACTGGAGATGAGCAACGTGCTCGCATCCGTGCTGAGACAGGTGCATGGAATTCCCAACAATCTGCTAGAGCTGCCGAAGATGCCGAGAGGATCAGGACGCATAGCACTAGCCAAGAAGCCCAGTACAAGGCCGCTGAGGATGCAGCCAATCGTGCTCGCACTGAGGACGCAGCCAGAGCTAAAGCGGTCGATCGGCGCAACAAGCTTTTTTCTTCCGCAAAATATGGCGTAGGCGCTGCGGCAGCAATGGCTGGATTGGACGCAATTCGGGATATTTACAACACGGCGACCAAGGAGGATTCAACGTGGCGTGATGTGGCCAGTGAATCCGTGCACAGCGCTAATCGTGTAGCGGGCGCTGGTCTTGGGGCATCCATAGGGACTCAATGGGGTGGAAGGCTTGGCGCTAGGGGAGGAGTTTTGGGTGGCTTGGCAGGTGCCGCCATCGGTGCAGCTGCACCCGACTGGATCACCAAGAACGCTCGCGGACTAATGGGGTTAAGTAGTGCTAAACCACAGGCTAATGTGCGGCCCGATTTGCCTACTATTAGCCCAGCGGTTCAGCCTCAGCAAGAAAATGCCCCTATGCTGGTATTAGAGCCTCAAGCGCCAAGTGTGACCGCAGGCCAAGCGGCACAAACGAATAGCAGCGGTTTGAGGTTTCCGTATTCAGACGGTGATGCTTCATTTATTCCGCCTATTTCGAGCTCTACGGGTGGCCTGAACTTTCCACAGCGAGCTGCCCCCAATGGTTGGACGCATACCGGCATTGGCTCAGGCAACAGTCAGATCGTTGGTCGAGTGGGTAAAGATGGGGTGCCTGCATTTACTAATGATGCCGCTGCGGTTAGTGGTGCGGCTGCTATGCCTGATAATGGCATCGGTAAAGTGGGCGGACTCAACTCAGGCCAAAGATTCACACAGATGCAACCGGGTGACTCTGCGCGGGCACGGGATGAGTGGGATCGTGCTATTGGTATCCGCAACCAGACGATCCGTAACTTAGCAGCTAGTGAGCCTAACGGGTTAACCATTGTTCCCGATAGCGCTGAACCCGCCCGGCAAGCTCGTACTCAGCAGATACAAGCATCATCGGGGCTAAACTCACGCGCGGCAAGGGCTCAGGCTGGTTTGGCCATTCAGGCACAGACTAATCAGCTTAGGGCGGCAGAGCTGGCCCAACAGGGTGATATCTCTCGTCAAGGGCTGGGGTTAAGAAGTGAAGAGCTTGCAGGTCAACGTCAAGACTCGGCAGCAGATCGAGGGCTGAAACGTGACCAGTTATCTGGAATACGCCAAGACTCAGCAGCAGATCGTACACTCAGGGAGCGTGAGCTGGGTGTTACTGAAGCGTCCTCGCGCTTAAGTAATCAGCGTACCCAGCAAGAGATTGATGAGGGTGGCATCAAGCTCAGTCAGCAACGCAGGCTCCAAGAGCTGCGTGACACCATTGCCGATCCGAGCAAAACGGATGCTGAACGGTTTGCGGCTCAACGCTCGCTGGATGCTCTGAGCATTAAAGCTGAAGATCGGTTTAAAGCCAGCCAAGATCGTGAGCAGGCGCGAAATAAGCTGCTAGCAGATCTTTTCGGTACTTATAGCGACCAAATGTCTTTGCTTGATCCGAAGGATAAGGTTCCGTTTGATCAATGGATGAAGCCGCTTATGCAAGCGACAAGTTCAGCTCAGAGCGGCCTGACCTTAGTTGGGTACAGCGAAGGCAAGCCAGTGTTTCAGGATGCCAGCGGCAAACGGTTTAGGGACGAATAATCATGGCGCTTAAACCGTTTGATGGGGATTTTGATCCGGTATCTGAAGGTTCGATTGCTGAACCGCGTAACTTGGAGCCTTATGAGGGAGACTTCACACCTATTGCTCAAGATAAATCTCTTGGGTCAGAAAAATCCAGCGAAACGAGTGCTATTCGTTCCCTTGGTGATACAGCAATTGCTGCTGGCACTGGTATTGTTCGGGGCGCTCAATTACTGGCCAATACAGCCGGAGCCGGTAACCCAATATCACGCGGCTTGGGAACCGCTGCGGACTATCTACAGGGCTTAGAGTCTGGTGGCCGCCAAGCCGAACGTGCAGCGCGTACAGAAAAAATCAAACAAGCAGAACAAAGTGGCAACACATGGGACGAGGTTAAGGCCTATGCCGGGGCTTTTGGTGAGGCCCCGATAGACACCACCGTTGAGGCCTTGGGTACGTCTCTGCCTACGATAGTCGCGGCCGGGTTAACGCGGGGCAAAACTAGAACATTGATTGGCGGTGGTCTTGGAGCTGCCCAAGGAGCTGGAGCGGTTAAGGGCAGTATCTATGATGCTGTTGATCAAGAATACCAAGACTCTGGATTGACTCCAGAAGAGGCAGCTCAAAAGGCTGATGAAGCCCAAGCTTATACAGGTAAGAATGCGGGCCAGATTGCTTTGGGTGCTGGTGTTGGGGCGGTAGCTGGAACTACAGGTGTCGAATCTGCGGTTGGCCGTATTTTTAGCAAAGAAGCTGGAGAGGCTACTGCTAAGGGCTTGGTTCGGTCAGGCTTGGTGGGCGCGGCCAAAGAAGCGCCCATCGAAGCCTTGCAGGGTGGCCAAGAGCAATACGCTTCAAACTCTGCCCTACAAAATGAGGGCTTTGATACTCCAACGTGGCGTGGGGTAGCCGGATCGGCAGTGCTTGAAGGATTAGCCGGTGGGGCGGCAGGTGGTGGGTTTGGCATTGCTGAGACTGGGCTGGCGAGACGTAGGCTAAATCAGGAGCAGTCTGACACTGGACTTAATGAGCCTCAGCTTGCGCCGATTAGCCCAAGCCCAGCCGATAACAGCAAAGCGATACTAAACTCAGATACTCCAGCACCCAATCAGCAGCAGCTTGAACAAAGTGGTACAGATACCCCTGCTGAATTGCAGTCAGATACACAAAGAGAGGTTAAGCCACAAGAGCCTATTGCTGAGTCACCGCCTTCAGTGGTTCCCATAGTTCCTGAGCTAGCTACTGAGGTGACACCAGAACCACTGGGTCTGCCTGTTGATGAGCCTGAGATAACTAAAACCTTGGGAGACATTCAGGATGTCACTCCTGTTCCGCCCACCGCAAAGCCTTCTGAGCGCATGGGGCTCAATCCAGCCGCAGGCCCATTATCAGCCGCCGCTGCAATAGCCGTTGATTCTGGGGCAGCTCAGATACAGCCGCCCGCCGCCGAAGCTCCAGCTCTACAGCAGAAAGCCCGTATTCCTATAATCATCACCAACAAGATGCGGGCTCAACTGAAGGAGCTTGGGTATCAGGATACTGATATCAGGAAGTTAAGGCCGCAGCAGGCATGGGACGTTATTAACTCTGCTCAGCCAAAGGCTGCTGATGCAGCGCCGCCGACTATCGGCGCTCAACCCATTGCCTCCGCCTCCACCGATCAGTCGCTTACGTCCCCGGTTATCGAGAGCGCCGAGGCCATGCCTTTAGAGACTCGCACTCCTCAAGAGCCCGTCAGCCAGCCTGAACCTGTCTTACCTGAGGCTTCCGTTCAGGACTCTGGTGAAGTGCAGTGGGATAACCTTTCAAAAGATCAGCGTAAAGCTGTATTGGCTGGCCTTGGGCGTTGGAATACCCATAAAGGTACTCTCAATATCATTGGGAATCGCCTACTCAGTGCGAAGTGGAGTGCGATTAATGAGGATGCGAAAGGCGTTATTCGAGGTGCTTTTAGCCAGAGCGGAGCAACCGCTACACCTGAATTGCGGCCTGAAACCTCTACCAAGCCTGAAGCCAACCCTGTCCCTGCCCAGCCTCAACCCGAAGAGCTTCCTAGCATACTGACAACCCCTAAAAGTCGTTATCTGGCGGATCAGGCGAAGCAAGCCGGAGTTAAAAAAGGCTCTACAGAGTACAACCAAGCGATTCAGGAGCTTGAGTCTAACTATGAGGGAGAGGTTGCCCAGTCGTTAAGCGGGTTGAGCTTTGAGCAGTATCAAGCGCTGAATAATGGTATCCCTGAGTCAGTAAACCGAAAGGCGTGGGAGTCCTTGCGTGGGGAATCAAGCCCAGCCGCTCCTGAAGCTAGCCAGATCACTCAGGAGGCCAATCAAGCGGCCACTTCGCCAGCCAACACACTACCTGAGCCCAGTCAGGCGCAAAAAGAAGCGGGCAATTATAAGAAGGGCCATGTTCGAATTAACGGCCTAGACATTAGCATTGAAAACCCGGCAGGAAGCCAGCGCTCCCCCGAATGGCCAGCCCTGAATAACCACTATGGGTACTTCAAAGGTACGGTCGGTAAGGATAAAGACCACGTTGATGTATTTCTAACGGATCGAGCTAGCGATCCTGAGCTGCCAGTATTTGTTGTGGATCAGCGCAATCAGGATGGCTCTTTTGATGAGCATAAGGTGGTGATGGGCACTGCCACTGAGCCTGAGGCGCGTGAGGCTTACCTGAGCAACTATTCAGACGGGTGGAATGGCTTGGAAGCTATTACCCAGATGAGTCAGAGTGAGTTCAAGGAATGGGTGCGCGATCCGAAGAAGACTAAACGCCCAGCCAGTCCCGATGCGTTTAAGGCTCCTGCTGTGCCTGTTCAGGAGTCAAAACCTAAAAATCTCAAGGAAGGAATAGCTAGGGTACGCGAGAAGGCTAAGAAAGAGGCGGATGAACAGCCTAAGCCCACTCGTGACGATACTCCAAAGTTCTCGCGTTACTCCGAGGTTGGTCTATCAGCTTCAAGCGTTGTATCGGGCAAGCCCATTGAAAATCCTATTACTCTTGAGCAAGCGGAAGCTGCTGCCCGCGAATGGTTGGCCGACTATCATGGGAATATCCCGCTTGATATGCGTATTAGGAGAACTCAGTATGAACTCTACGGCCCCAAAGGAACCGCCGAACACATCGGTATCGTCAAAGGAGCCTACCATTCCGCCACCGCATCAAGACGAGGAATTTTTACCCTTGCCTCCGATAATTTGTCGTCGGTGGGCGACGCAAGAGAAACCCTGCGCCACGAAATCTTGGGGCACTATGGCCTTGATACGTTTAGGCCTGAAGCTAAGAAGGCTCTTCTCGAAAAAATCTTAGCCAGTAAAAACGAGCCTAGCCTGTCAGAGATTTGGGCCGATACTGCGCGTTTGTACTCGGATAAATCGGATATTGTTCAAGCTGAAAAGGTCTTCGCTCGAATTGCGGAAGTCGAGCGCAGTAAAGCACTACAGATCATGGATCTACTGCGTTCTGCTTTGATTAAGCTGCTCAAGGCGGTGGGGTTCAAGAAGGGGGTTATCACACGCTCAGAACTGCTACGGGAAGTTGAGGTGATTTCTAAGGGGATACGCCAAGGAATACGCAAAGCCAATTCTGATAACCAATCTCCCTCATTTTCGCGCAACAGCTACCGCCCAGAAGAGCCTTCCGTACAAGGCACTAAAGCAACCTATTTGCGCACCTTACTCCCCGGCCTGACCAAGAACTGGAAGAACGCTCCGAGTATTGAGATCGTGCAATCCATTCAAGAGCTACCCAGCGAGCTGCGATCCTTCATTGAAGAGGCTGAGGCGTATGACGTTGAGGGGCTGCATTCGGGTGATGGAAACCGGGTGTATCTGATAGCGGATAATCTTCGCAGCCCTCAGCACGCAATCTTCGTACTCCAGCACGAGGTGTTAGGGCATGCGGGGCTTCAGGGAGCCTTCGGTGACGCATTAATCCCGCTCCTGTTGGATATTTACCGAACCAATCAGAACGTGCGGCAGCTGGCGGATGAAAAGACCGATCAGTTTGGATACAACCTCTTTGCCTCTGTGGAAGAAGCCTTAGCGGATATGGCCGCTGATGGGAGTATCCAGCAGCAAGGGTTTTGGAAGCGACTGGTGGCCGCGATTCGCAGTCTGTTGCGGAAGTCGTTCCCATCCATGCGCTGGACGGATGGGGATGTTCAAGGGCTACTGGCGAATGCTCGGCGCTATATTGAGAAAGGAGCCAGAGCCACCTCATCAGGTCGGCCACAGTATTCACGCCCAACCGATTCAGACCTAGCGCGTCAATTCAACGAAACTGCGGCGGCCTATGGCGGTGAAAACGCTTGGCGGGTTGCTAAGGATGCAGGGCAAACTAAACTGACCTACCCTCAGTGGGTACAGGTGAGAACACCTGCATTTAAGGCATGGTTTGGAGAGTGGGAAAATAACTATGGCCCAAGAAGAGCAGGCATCAATAGAGGCGGTAATACAGGCCCTCAAGGATGGCGCGACACTGGACGAAGCATTGGCGATTCTTCCACCACCAACACCAGAGTTTCTGGCAACCCTGAACCGCTACGGAGATCCGATAGCGGAGTATGGGGAGTTCGTGGACGGGGAGGGATGGATAACACCCGAGGAAGCGATGAGGCGGATTCAGGCCAAGCAGGTGCCATAGCACAACGAGACTGGCGAATTGACCCTGAGACAGGTGAGCCTGCTGTTTTTTATCATGGCACACGGGATGAGTTCACGCGGTTTGATTTAAACCATCCAAACCGTAAGGATCTAGGTTGGCTTGGGCGCGGAGTCTATGTGGCCAGTGATCGGCGCTTAGCTGACTGGTATGCCAAAAACAAAAAGGGAACAGGCAAGCCAGAAATAATGGGACTGTTTGTCAATGTGCGTAATCCTGTGCAAGGATCGCTGCAAACAAAGCAGGTATTACGCGATAAAACCCAAGGTGATATAGATAAGCTAACTGCGTATTGGCGTACTAATGGCCATGATGGCGTGATTCTAGCTTTCCCTGACGGCACGTATGAGCTGATGGCCTTTGATCCAACTCAGGTGAAATCTGCTACCGATAACACGGGGCGTTTCGATGGGGCTAATTCAGACATTCGTTTCAGTCGAGCCTCTCAAGCTCGTAACTTACTCAATCGTGCCCTTGGCCCAAAACCCCTTGATCCCACTGATCCTTTTGCCGAGGAAAACCGCCGCCTGCGTGAGCAGGATAAAGGGCTGTGGGATAAGGCCAAGAAGGTACTGGTTCGCCAATTTGCCCCCGGTGGCCTGCTGCCCAGCAAGGTCTTTGATGAAAAGATCGTGCGTGATAGCGAGTTTCAGGCGATTGAGTTTGATGTGCGCCATCTAGTAGGTGGACTGAATCAAGCGGTTAAAGAAGCCTACGGTAAAGACACGGATGCTTTGGACGCAGCCCTTATGGAGCGCCTGCATGAATCCTTGGCTGGAAAGCTTGATCCGTCCCTAGCAGAGCCGGTTAAAGTCCAGCTGGTTGCCATGCGCCAGTACATTGATGCGCTGTCCAAGGATTATCTGTCCATCCTTCAGGGCCAGATTGATGCGCTAAAGGCTTTGGATCAACAGGCTGACTCCGGTTTGTATGACCGAATCAAGGCCAATATAGGTTCCTACGTCAATCGCTCGTACCGGGCCTTTGATGATCCAAAGTGGTTTCAGAGCGTTCCGACTGAGGTGCTTAACACCGCTCGCCAATACCTAACGAATCGGTATGTTGAGGACGGCATGGGGCAAGCTGAGGCGAAGGCCAATACGGAGCGCGTGATGGAGGAAATGCTGAAGACCGGAACCGCTTATGACTCCATGTCCGCCCTAATTTCTGAGGGCAAACTGGGGGCCAAGGATCTGTCGATTCTGATTAAACGCAAGGATATTGCCCCAGAGATTCGAGCCTTATTGGGCGAATACAAAGACCCGCGCATCAACTTTGCTAAGTCGGCCACCAAAACCGGCCGCTTAGTTTGGAACCAGCGTTTTCTGGATCGGGTACGCGAGATCGGTATGGGTACTTTTCTGTTTGAAAAGAACGACCCTAACCGACCACCAGAGGCCGGTAAGCCCATAGCCGGAAAGCAGTCAGATACCTATGCACCTCTTAATGGTTTGTACACCTTCCCTGAGGTAGAGCAATCGTTTCGGGATGCCTTGGGCCAAGAGCAGATGGCGGATTGGTACCGCTTTATTGTGCGTATGAATGGCTATGTGAAGTACGGCAAGACGGTACTGTCACCGACCACCGCCGCGCGTAACTGGCAGTCGGGCATGCTGTTCTCCATCGCTAATGGTCACTTTGATCTGTCACAGATGAAAAAGGGGCTGATCGCCTTCCGTGAACAGGTGAGCCAGAAGGCTACCGGCTCCGACCTGGAATACCTGCGCAAGATGAAGCGCCTCGGCGTGGTGTATGACGCGCCCTATGCTGCTGAAATGGCCGACTTAATCAAGGATGCTCGACTGGATGAGTTCTTATCCGGCAAGACCGGCCAAGGATTCAAGCAATGGCGCAAGTTCAACCAGTTAGCCCAAGGCTTTTACAGCTTTGGAGATGACTTCTGGAAAATCGTAGGTTTTGAGAACGAGAAAGCCTCATTGCTGAAGGCTGGCATGACCGAAGCTCAGGCTGAACAGGAGGCCGCTAAGCGCATCCGAAACACCTATCCCACCTATTCAATGGTCGGGCGCAGTATTAACTGGTTACGCCGCTTTCCACTGGCCGGAACCTTCGTGTCCTTCCCCTCAGAGATCATTCGCACCTCAGCCAATATGCTGAGAATGACCCATCAGGATCTGAAGAGTGATAACCCTAATATCCGAGCCTTAGGCCGTAAGCGGTTAGCGGGCATGGCCATGGTATCGGCTGGGTTTTGGGCATTGTCCGCATTAACGGCCGCTATGCTGGGTGTGGGGGATGATGAGGAAGAAGCACTCAGGGATATGGCCGCTGATTGGCAGAAAAACTCCACCTTCCTGTATACCGGGCGGGATGAGGACGGTCGTCTTCGCTACATTGATCTGTCATTCCTTGACCCTTACGGATATTGGAAACGACCCGTGACCGCCATGATGCGCGATCAGCCTTGGGAAAAAGCTGCTGCCAGTGGATTAAGCGATCTGCTGACCCCATTCTTTGGAGCGGATATTGCGGCTAAAGCCATTTTTGAAGTGATGGCCAACAAGAAGGGTACCGGTGGGCGAATCTACAATGAGGACGCAGGCAGTGTAGAGCAGCTGCAAGATATTGCAGACCATATGCGCAAAGCCCTGCAACCTGGATTTATGAGTAACGCTGAAGGGTTGGTAAAGGCCTCACTAGGGATGCGCCGAGAAAGTAGTGGTCAGCCTATAGAAATGCGTAACGAACTGACCGCCTTGTTGGGATGGCGGGCCAGTACCTTGGATGCTAAGACCGGGCTTTTGTATCGGGCACGGGACTTTGATGATGCCCTGAACTCAGCTCGCTGGACGCTCAGAAAAGAGCTGACCTCAGTAAACCCGGTCAGTAATGACGATATTCGCTCCGCCAAGGAGTCCGCTCAAAAGCAATACGAGCGGGCTCATACCGAGATGCAGCGGATCGTGAAGGCAGCGGAAGTAGCAGGGGTAAGCCGTCGGGATACCGCGCAAATACTGGAGCGAAGTGGTCTGTCTAAGCGGGAAATCTTCTTACTGCTCAATGGGCGGGTTCCGCCTCTGAGATTATCCCCAGAGTCCATGCAGCGCTCAGTCAAGGATGCTCGGGCAACGCTCGGGGTAGGACATGCTCAAGAGGTGGCAAGGCGGTTTAGGGTGGCTAATGGGATATAAAAAGAGGGGCAGAATGTGTAAAGCATTGTGCTTCAAGATGGATTAATTGGGGACAGTGATTTTTCAGTATGAGGGGTGGTGATTCTTTTGTCACAGAGAGATAGGCCATAAAAAAGGCTAAAGTCCAAGCAGAGCGCGGCTTTCAGGGAAATAGCGGGCGTGCAGGGAATTGCACAAATCTAAGCAGGAATGAGCGGATTCCGTTCCGCTTTGCGCGATTATTTACACAGAATGGTTAGATGTAGCTCATGCACGACATGGGCTTTATTGTGGTGCCTGTGGCGTATGGGCTTGGGCATCGTGACCTGAATATTGATGTCACTGCCGATGATGTTAGTACCGCCTGATATGCAGTGAATCTGCCCCGCTGGGGCTTCTTTTACGCGCATATCCCTGCCTGCTGCATAGCCTTCGGGGGCTTTAATCTTCTTACTCACTGCTATTTTCCCCATGTCCTTTTGATGCTTATGTCCTTGAACCGCGTATTTTGTTGCGTTCTACTCATGGAATTGAACGTCTGTCCATATTTTGGTTTTTTACGTTCAATACTCCATAAGCGCATGATAAGTATAGATTTTTATCCTAAATTTTCAGATGGTTACGGTTTTAAATTGAACTATGAATTGAACCAAGTAGTTATTTTCTTTCGATAGTCATATCTCGCCCTGCAGCCTGTCCCCCGGGAGCATTGACCGTGATGTTCTTGGTCTTTTGCTCAATATCTCCCGACAGCGCCCTTATTCATCGGCGTTTGCAAAGCGTAGTCATTGAGCGGCGGGATGCGCTGGAGGTGATTCGGGCGCAGGACACGCCCCAGACGCTGTTCTATGTTGATCCACCTTATATGCCCTCAACCCGCAGCGCCGCCAAATACCGGCATGAGCTGAATCTTGAACAGCATCAGGCGTTGTTAGATCGGCTCACCAAAGTACAGGGCATGGTGGTGATCTCTGGGTATCCCTCAGAGCTTTATGACGATGTGCTCACAGGATGGGGTCGAGTGGAGCGTAAGCACAGGGCATCCGGCAGTGCATTAC
>NZ_VLKG01000017.1 GCF_007830255.1 Azomonas agilis | reverse complement strand
GCGCGGGCGGTATTGAGCTGCTGCATCCAGCTAGCAGGAATCCGGCAATCAGCAGGCATAGGCTCTTTGGTAATTTCATGGCGAGTTTTCTGATAAATCGTGGTGTTGGTGACGCGGATTTGGCTAATGGCAGCCAGCGTCTTATCCGTGATCTCAGCAATGAGCTGGCGGTCGTGCGCTTGCTGCTCCAGTTGGTGACGCAAAGCTAAGGCGGCATCGCTCTCCACCTTCCAGCTTTTAAGCGTCCAGCCTGCCCCCACAAGGGCCAACGCCACAGAGAGATACAAGCCAAGACGCATCATGGCTGAGCGCTCAAACAGGTTTTATGCCGCTCAAGCTGGCGTGTCCAAACACCGGCACAGCGTTTGTTTCCGGGTGTGGAGCAGTCGTAGCCGCCGGAGTATTTGTACAGCAGCAGTGCATCACAGGCGGCTCGGTAGTTACCCGCCTGTAACCCTTTACGCATACTGGATTTATTCCACGCCCCTATGCCGTACTGGTACACCCAATCCATGTAGAGGTCGTATTCGGCTTGGAATAACGCCACCTTGGGCAAGGATTTACGAAACAGCGCTTCCTCTTGGCTGATATGGGCCTGAGCTTTAATCAAAGCCCGCACCGGCGTGGTGGTATCCCCCAGCTTTACTGGCTGTCCGCTTTCGTGGAAGGTGCTGCCAAAACCCACCGTAGGCCGGTCGTTTTGAGTCGGGATAACAGCCTTGTCGGTATAGCCTTCGTCTTGTAGCAACCCGACAAAGGCCATTGCTGAGAGTGATAGGCTCGCTGCTAAGATCCGGGCCTTCATGGAGATACCTCCCCTTTTAGCTGCTGCTTTTTAAGGTCATGCAGCTCCTGTTCCCGTTGATCTCTGCGTAGCTTGAAGTAGTAGTCCTGACGACTGCACCGCCAGCGAAAGTAATGGTTGACCAGATAGGTACCAATGGCCGTTAAGATGCCGACCAATATCCCCCAGTCGGTCAGAGTCATCGCGGACAGGATTGATAAAGCGCCACCCCCATAGCTGAGGGTTGAAGGTAGTTTTTCGGGAAGCATGACTCACCCATCCAATTAAAGATGGGCATAGTGTTCAAGTTGCCAGCAATACAGCCAAACCTTACAGGGGTTAGCTTAAATTGCTCCTTAACTCACACCCAATAGCAAGTATTGTGCTGAGGGATATCCTGTCGGGTGCTGCGCTTAAGATCGCAATCAGGACGCTCACCAAAGTATTTCGAGAACGAGCGCTCCGCCAAAGCCGACCGATCCAAATCCATAGTTTCGGAGTCCGGTAGCTCATAGGCCTTATGCAAAGCCCAATCGACAAGCTGGGGGTGATGGGCGCTATGCAGTTCTGGCTCTGCGTACTCCCCGCAAGACGATAAAGGACGCAATGGCAGGCGATAACACTCTAGGCGCAACACGCCATCAGCATCTGGCACCATGGCAAGGCGCAGGCGCTTATCTGTCTGAATAGCCGCAGTGACTCTCCCCTCTTTAGAACGCCAGCCGATCCCAAGTTGGGCATCCATCTCTTCAGCGCCCATCAACGCAATCGGACGAACCTCAGAACCATCATCAAAGGATAGATAGGTAATCTCCAGTACCGAGGGGTGCAGATCATAGATTGCCTGGCCGGCCTGTACCGAAATCTCACATACCGCCGCATCACTGGACTCATGAATCAACCGGCCACGGATACAGGCTTCGGATTCAGCCCCATCCAGCCAGCACTTGACCAGATCATCCGCCCACAAGTAAGGCTGGATCGTGTCCCGTGTGGTATTCCTGAAATCAGCTATCAGTTCTTTGAGGGTCATGATTAAGGAACCCCATACTGATCAACAAACCCAGTCACCTGATCGCGCAGCTTTTCAACACTGAGCCGCTTATTCAGATCCTGCCGGTAATGAATCTTGGCAAACTCAGCCAGAGCCTCCTTGTCCATGTGGCTGATCTGATCGCGCAGGTCTTGCAACTGGCTCAAGGCTTCCTGCTGTTCAGCCTCCCTTTGAGCAGCCACATCCAATAATGCCGCTGTGTCATCCGTAGGCTCTGGAATGGGCTCAATCGGCACCGCCTCAAGGACGCGCTCAAACACATCCGTGTGTTTCAACAGCTTCTTGGCCAAATCGGGTGGAACACAGCGCACCTGTCCCGGTATAAAGCTCAGCCCCGATTTATAGGCCCGCTCCATAAAGGAGTCGCGCTTGCCGGTATAGCGCACACCTACCGTATTTTGAGTCTGACTCATGGAGATCATCCAGTATGGCCGGGGCCGAAACCCCGGCTATAGGGTTACTTAGGCCCGGTCAACTCACCGGAAACAATCACATCCAGCCGCGCCGCTTTGGCATTGGCGGCTCCACCTGTGATGAGCACCAGATTGGCATCCTTGGCCAAAATCACGGGCGCTTTAGCCGTAGCAGCCCGCAATCGTGCCGCTGTGCTTAATACCAAGCCACTGCCAAAGTAAGCGGCATCCTGCGCCACCTCGTCATCATCCACACCATCCGCGTACTCAAAGCCGATTGAACCGGTGACTGAGGCAGTAAAGGTGGTTGAGATGATGATCTGAGCATCACTCAAACGCATACCGGCAGGTAGGACACCCAACACTACCTTGTCACCACTGGCCAAGGCGGCGGCTGAGTTGGCATCCTCAGCACCACCGGCGCTGTTGGTGGTCAGCTTAAAGTGCAGCTCCGTGAGGTTGCCAAAGGGCGACACGCCCCCGAACTGGCGCTTACCCAACTGATTCAGGGTTACGGTAGCCATTATTTACCTGCTCCAATGATGGGTACGGCGGTATCAATCACGGTCACACCGTAATCGGTGATTTCTTTGCCTAAGCCGGTATCCACCTCATAGCGGATCTTGGATACACCGCGAATGGTGCCAATCAGCAGCTCCATCTTGTCGCCGTGATCCAGCTCCTTTTCACTCCAGAAGAAGGGAATGCCGGACAGATTGGAGGAAGCAAAAGCCTCGGCCACAGCTTGGCCACCGAGTAAAATGGCGCGATCCACCGCGAAGTTAGTACCAAAACCCGCAGGTACCACACAGGAGGACTCGGTTTCAGAGTCAAAGCTGGCGCAATACTTAATCGTGCTGCCCGCATAGAACCGAATCGGCTTGGGCATTTTCACAATCAGGATGCCGTTCCACAGACCCGCCTCGCCCATAAACAAAGGATGCTGACCGGCTTGAGAGGCACGTGCCATAGCGGAGGACTGCATGGCCCGGAAATTAGAATCAGTCACAAAGCTGCTGTACTGAGCTGGAGACACCAAGAGCACCCGAATGGGCGAATCACTGGCCATCTTGTCGCCTTCAAACATCACGCAAGGCGGCGGCAGTGCGATCTGCTCCATCACAGTACGGATGGAATCCACCGTATCCATACTCAGTAAATCGGTGGTAGTCATATCCAGCTCGCCGCCGCTGACCGTAAACGGCTTAATGGCATCGCCATCAGCAATGTAATGGCGGTTCTTGGTTGGAGCTTTGATCGGGTTAACCATGATCTCAGCAAACTGAGGATCGTTGGCCGTTGGCACTACCCACTCAATGTTGCTGTGAAACCCCCGCGCACCGGCCATATGAACCAACAGTGATTGATCGGTATAACGATCCATCAGGTTCTGCGCCACCGGACGACCTAGATTACGGAAATCCACCGGGCTACGAATACTGGTCATGGTATTGCCCAGATCAATCGGGAAGCGTGCTTGATTCACCCGCAAGCGATCTTCCGACAGGTTCATACCGATACCACGGCCTTCCGCGTAATTGCTGCCCATAATCGGCTTACCACCGACCGGATTCAGCAAATGAAAGGTCACTTCATCACCCGTGCTCTTACCCAAGTCTTGGCAGCGCACAATAGGCATATGCTGGGTAGTTTGCTTGCGTAAAGTCGCCTCAGCACCCGCTGTACCCTTGGGCATCTTGCCGGACAGTCGATTGAGCGTGGTATTGCGCTGCATGTGCATAGCAAACAGGCCAGCGGCCTGCTGCACCATATTCGTTTTATTACCGTATGCGGCATTCGTTTTACTGGACATGGATCATCCTCAGCAGAGCTGATGGTTAAAGTTGATTAAGCAATGCGTTGATTTGCTCAGGAGACTTGCCGTCAAAGGCATCCATCAGCTGAACGCCACCCATACTGCGCAGTGCCTCATTGGGATCAGTGGCCGGACGAGCGCCCGGAATATCAGACAGGCTGTTGGGTACGGCAGGCTTGGCTTGCTGCACCTTGGTAGCAGCGGCGGCTTTCAAAGCATCAAGGTTATCTGTCTGGGGTTGAGCCGCCTGAGCCGGAGCAATGCCCAACTCCTGCTTAAACCGATCCAGAAGATTGACCACCTGAGCGGCTGATCCATTACTGATGACGTTCTGGTAGGTCTCTTGCAGATAGTCAGGCTGAGCATTCAGCCAATCATTCAGCTCCTTGCTGTCCGCAATCTGGCCTGCATCCGGGTGTTTCTCCAGGATAGCCTGATGGTGGGACTGGTTCGCCTGAGCGATGCGCTGTTCCTCAATGGGAACAACCTTGGACTCCAGATCATCCACACGGGCTAACTTAGTCTCCAGTTGATTGAAACGGCCCATCATTTCTGCGCGGAACGCTTCATTAGAGCGCCGATTCAATTCAGCTAAACCCTTCGCCATAGCTTCTTCAGAAAAGTCGCCAAACAAGGAAGCATCTGCGCCTTGCTCAATGGCCTGCGCGGTGGCTTGGGCTGTAGTGCTGGACTGCTGCTCTGGTGAACTCGCACCTTGCGCAGATTGCTGGGCTGCTTTTAGCTCTGCCAGCTCACGCGCCATAGCCTCATTCTGCGATTGCAGCGACTGAGCCTTAAGTTCATGGTCCTGAGCCAGCTTCTGGTAATCCGGTGTGAATTGAGGTGGCTGGCCTTCGGTCGCTGGATTAGGTGTGGTGGTCGCTGACGGATCAGGATTAGAACCGGGCTGTGGCTCGACAGGATCAACATCAGCCGAAGCAGTAGCAGCAATAGGTTCATCAGACAGCTCCAGAAAATGAGCGGCCTGTTCAGGTGTCAGGTCACCGTTTACAGAATTAAGGTATTCAAACTGGGCATTATTGGCGGTACTCATGGCTCCCCCGCAGGTTGAGTGTCAACGCTGGGGAGAGTTTGAGAGGGAGCGAGGGGTAAACGGAAACCCTACAGGGGGTGAGTAAAAATCCGGGAAAATCCCGGATTTAAATAGTGAAGTTAGGGGCCTATTTCAGCGAAAACTTAACCTCGGATATCCTGAGCGTGGCCCGAAGTCCAAATAGGTTGACTGTGATCACCAGCCGCTGCCAAATTCAAACGCCCGTCAAAAGCTTTACGCCGACGAGCCGCTTGCTCCATCTGTGGCCCGAAACGCTCATGCAGGTGGGCTACTGCTTCACGACATTCGCCTAAGCACTTGCGAACATTCATGGTTAAGGGCGCTCGCAGGGTTTCAAAAACGGGCTTAAGTTTCTCACCCACATAGACAAGTTCTAGCGTGTCGATGCAGAACACATAGAGCATCGCCAGATCCAACTCATTCAAGGTTGGGTTGATGGTGGGTTCTTTCCCCAGCCACTCCCCTTCATGCACGTTGTAAGCCGCGATGAAATTCCGCGCGCTATCAAGCTGAGTAGCGGGAATATCCTCAGCGCTCACTACGCTAAACGCCTTATGTACCTGTGACCAAACGTGCATCTTGGCGCGCTGACGGGCTTTGGTTGGCAGATGCCGGAGTTTACCGTCCAGTACGGCGGCGAGGCAGTGAAAACCATCCGTGCCGATGGTGGAGTTCAGCAAAGTATCCATCTTGCCGCTGGTATCTTCATAGCGGCCATGTTTGCGGATGGCGGGGAGGACTTCTCCAGCCAGCCACATTTGGAAGGGCAAGGCTTTGGGTTTATCGCTACGGCCAATGAAAAAATACAGCCCTTGCTCTGAGAGCATCAGTAATTTCTGGCTTCCGCCAAGGGTGTGAATCTGATTCACACCCTTCCACTGAGCTGGAACATGGTCAATTAGTTTGGCTGGACTACTTGATCTCGCGTAATCAAGTGCATAAATGACATCCTTAGCAACAAACCAAGGTTGATCATCAATAATCAGAGTGCGTACTTCAACTTTTCCAAAGTTGAAAGGAATTACTTGAGCGGCTTGCATAATAAAACTCCTTTACTGGTTGGAGTTCGCCGCCGCTGTGACCAAACATTGGTGGCGAACTGTGCGCAGGTTGGTCAACCGGGAGTAAAGGAACCCGGCAGGCACGAATGCCTCCCGCGCACAGCCTGCCATAACACGGGCACAAAAAAACGCCTTACGGCGCTGTGCGCCTTTACTGTTCCGGGTGACCAAACCCGACCGCTGGATTTACAGCGGCGGGGGTACTATCAGGGATTGAGGGGTGGGTGTCAATTTGTTTGGTATTTGCCTAATCTTCACCAAGAGAGATTAGCCTGCCCTCTGTCAGAATCACAGAGGGCAGGGATATAGGAGTGGGAAAGGATAAATGTCTAAAAAACAAGTATCACAGTGTGTTTTCTATAACCTCTGCCCCAGAAACATTGGTTTCTTTATGGTTTACGAAACCTTCGGGATACTCCCAAAATATGTGAGTTACCTCAATAAGACTCCCGCAATTCTCACACTCAATTTCAACTGTTCCAGAGTAAGTCAACTCTGGCCCCATATCCCTTTCATCGGAATCTACGCATTCGAACTCAAATTCATTAATCTGAATTTCGAATACTGCTTGACATTCCTCACATTGAACTTTAATTCTTTGCGCAGTCGCCATAAACACCCCCAGTAGCTATGCCAGTAATAAAGACATTTACCTACCCTTAAGCAGGCTGCCACTAAGTAAGGGGCTAATTTTGTATTTCAAGCCCCGTTTGAAATTAATTTATGCTGCAATATCACCCTCCTTCTGCCGTTACCTTAATATCATCCTAACCAGCTCGTGGGACGAACCCAAAGCCCGATAGATTGATGCACCACCCTGCAACCCCGTAGGGTTAATCTTTGCCCTGAATTTAGGTATGCCTCCTGTATGGGAACCGAGGTTGAATACGACCCTCAAAAAAATGAGCGCAATATCCAAGAGCGTGGCATCTCATTCGAGCAGGTCAAATACTTTGAATGGTCTAGCGCCTTAATGAAAAAAGACGACAGGGCCAACTATGGTGAGGATCGTTATCAAGCTTTGGGCCTTGTAGAAGGCCGCTTACACATGCTGGTCTTTACACCACGCGGCAGTGCCGTGCGGGTTATCAGCTTCAGGAAAGCCAACAAACGCGAGGTTAAGGCTTATGAGCAAGCAAAACTCGGTACATCCTGAGCAAGCAGATACTGAAAATCCTGAATGGACGGATGAGGACTTCAAGCAAGCGGTTCCTGCCTCAGATATGCTGGCCAGCATTTTTGGCACACAGGTCGCCCAAAAAATGCTGCAAGAAGAAGCCTCCGAGCCTCAGCAAACCGTCCGCGTGTCTTCAGAGGTTGTAGCAGCTTTTCGTATCCGGCAAGGCCAAGACTGGGAAGCCCAAATCAATAAGGTGCTCAAAGAGTGGCTTAAACAGCATCCGGCGGAATCAGGGCGGCAACGTTAAGCCACTTTGAGCACTGCAACCATGACCGAGAAATTTTCCCGTTACGACGCGGCTGATCATTTACGCACTGAAGAAGAAATTACCCTGTACCTTGAGGCCGTCATGGAAGAAGGTGATCCCGCTCTAATTGCTGCGGCTCTGGGTGACGTAGCGCGCGCCCGTAACATGAGCCAGCTTGCCCGTGATACCGGCATGACGCGCGAAGGTCTGTATAAGGCGCTCTCTGGTGAGGGTAATCCCAGCTTTGCCACCGTGATGAAGGTGGCGCACGCACTGGGGCTAAAACTTACATTTCAGCCTGCTTAATCTCCTCAAAGCTCTGGATCTTCCGCCACAACCCCAAACGAGCTGCGATTGCCGCCTGATATCTTGTTCAGGAGACTGGCTAAGGCATCGGCTGGGGCTTCTGCTTCGTCCTTCATACCGAAGGCTTGGCGCTCCAAATCAATCGTGATCCGCATTGAGTCAGCCAGCATTTTCAGAGTTTTGGCGCGCTCCGGTAGGCTAATAAGCTTGTGGTACAGATCGTTTAGCTTGTCCTGTGCCTTGTTATCCTCCGAGCGCATTAAGTCACCGAGCTGCTGCAAAAGAGCAACATTCTCGGCTCCAGTTTGGCATTCAAGCTCCGCAAGTAGAGCCATAGTTACTAAACGGCTGCGCTGGATATCATGCCTTTGACCAAGCCGAACCTCTGTAATTTTAGTTGCCGCGCTTTCAATAATTTCTTTGTCGCGCTTAATGGTTTCGGGCGTAACCTTGTCCGTAACCATCGCTTCCGTAACCATGACGTTAGATCTTGCCATGATCTTTGCGGATAGATTGCGCGGAATCCCTTGCTTACTAAAGTGCCTCGTGATCGCTGCATGAGATACAGGGTCTCCGGTTTCCTCCGTGTACAAAGCGGCAAGCTGACGTGGACTCAAAAGTCCTGCGCGCCAGCCTGCCTCAATTCGCTCGTAATCAATGCGTTTTTTTGCAGACACAATAGATGCTCCCTTGCTTACTAATTAGCTCCTCCACACATGCCCGACTAAACATTGTCGATGACAAAGAAGGCATAGGCAGCGGAATTACTCCTGCTTGCTCACAAACCTCCCTTAGCCTCAATGACGCTTGCGCTGCCATCTGAGTGATACATCACGATGTCAGCCCGCCCATACTTAAATACATGCTCAAGTACGATCTTGCACTCCCGTGTTGCCGGAATTCGATCCTCATAATTTCCTACACGATGAAAACCTAGAAAATCCTGAACCAAATCCTTTTCTGTTCCACGCGGGATTTCTCTTTCACTTGCAATTAGCTTGATAGCTTCTAGGATCAGTCCACGGTAATTTATCTTGCGCTTGTCTTGCTCTTTATCTGCCATCAACCACTACTCCCCAAACCCAAGTTCCGGCTGAGGCAAATTACGCTCAACTTTGGCCACACGCCGCTGTAACTCTTTGACCGTACCGGACACGCCTAAACCACTCTCAGCAACTGAGGCAGTACGCTCCAACTTAAGCATGCGCATTGATAGCTCTCCCACCAGTATCGCGGCCTGATGCCCAAGCTCTATAGCGGCAAACTGTTGGCCTGCACCGGCAGTCAGCTCACCAAGGGCACGACTCTCGGCAGGACTCAGCGTGATGACATGATCGTCGCCTATTTCGAGCTTGACCCAACCACCGGGAATGATGGTTTTACTGATCGGGCGATTAGGGCGCACATCAGGGCGTGGAATATAAACCCCACGCTGTACCCTGATAATCTCCCCTTCATCGACCAGTAGAGACAGGCTGCTGTCTATCGGCCCATAGTTAAGCCCAAGGTACTCATGCAGCGTCTCACGAGTCACGATCTGCTCCTGAGCATGCAGCTCCTTAACCGCATCCAGTACAACCTGTTGCTTGGTAGACCGCTCTAACTCTTTAGACACTGATTACCTCCTGCTAAAACTCTTAAGCCAAGCCTTCAACACAAACCACCCTTACCCGCACTTCGCCGCCTTTAACGGGTTTCCCCATCGTCAGCACATAGGTCTTAAACGCTGAGTCATCAATCTTTATTGCATCAGCAATCCCATCAATACCGCTCTTGATCGAGGCCAACCGATTATCAACATCGAACCGCCCTCGACTGGGCGGACAGAACTCAACATGCACCGCCATATCCTTAGTTACTCCAAACATCCCAGCCTGAAGCGCCAGTGCAAACGCCTGTTTCCTGTAGCGCCTAACAGCCTGACTCTTCTTCGTCCAATGCACACGGGAATTGGGGTTTAGCTCTGTAGGTGGCCAAGGAAGAATGACTTCGTTACTCATCTGCTCGCCCTCTTCTTCAATGCCTGCCTTACCTGATCAGCAAGCTCAGGAGTTAGCTTTTCCAAGTCAGTCCGTACAAACGCCTGCCAATCACTGATTTTCATGGTTTTGGCACTCATCTCATGCCGCAGCCTGCATGCAATCAGGTCGGCATTGATCCTCTGCTGTTCCTCTATCGGTAACAGGGCCAGATTTAAGGGTTTCGGCTGTTCGTTCATTAATCAGGCCCAAGGCTAAAAGCTGCTGAATCGTCTCTAACAACAGTTCCTGTCTAACCTCTGCAAAACACACCACCATCACGCCTCCGGCCTTCTAATTCGCATACGGGATAACAACTGCTGCCGCGCACTGGAGCCATCCAGCGGAATCCCTTGCTCCACAATGCGCTGGTACAGCTGCTCTTCAGCACACTCTAAAGAGCGCTCAAGGCCTGTCTTTTGGCTATCGTGCTTAATCGCATGGGGAACAGAACCATCTAAAGGCTCACCGGACTCTAAACGGCGCGTGACCACCACATAATTCAGTTCAAAGCGGTCGAATAGCATTCGGTTGTCGTCACTGGCCCGCCGCAGCTCATACAGCCCCGTTAGGATGGCAGCGACTCGAACCACCTCATGGCCGTAAGTACCGCGCAACGCCTGATGCCATGCGGCTTGCACACCGGGAACGCCATCAATGTGGCAACACAGCCGAATAAACTCTTTCAGGCTGGGTGGAAAATCTGCTGTCAGCACCATACGTCTGAGCCCTCGATCAACCTGCGCGTTATTCAACAAGCGAACTCCAGTCATCCAGACTCGTTTAGCCAGCTTTTCGGCATGGGCCTCGCCATAGTGCTTTTCGTACCAAGCAGGAAAGCTGGTTTTCAGCGTGGCAAACACGCGCTGGACGTTACTTCTAGCCTCAGCCTCCAGATGCACCACCGTTTCCGCTTCGGGCTCACCAGTCATCGTCGTGGAGGATGTCGATAGCATTGCGTACACGCTTGACTGGAGGTCGCTCACGGACTTCATGGCCTGTTCCTTGGGTTTGTTGATTACGGTTGATACGACGAAGCTGCTGGGCGAACTGGTGTTCCCACTGCGCTTGGGTTTGATGGCGCTCTGGATGTACAACCCAGTAGCTACGAAACTCTAAGAGTTGATCTGGTAGGTAACGGACATTACCCATGCCATTGCGTACCAGCACGGTATGGAAGGATTGAGGATCAGGCACCCAAGTATCAGGCATCGGAAAACGCTCAGACGACGCAAAATCCTCGCGCGCGCGTTGTGTGTGTGTATTAGCTTTTCCTGATATCTGAGGTAGGTTGCTGTTCTCGATATGACTTGATTCTGTTGCGGTTGATGATGCAGTTTCTATGTCCCCATAAGCCCCGTCATTTCTGGGCTCTGGCTGATTGTGCTCAGGTTGTTGATAGGGCTTTTGAACGGGTTGCTCATTGGTTGCTGATGTTTTAGACGCAGCAAGATAGGTAGCCAGAGGCAACCGATAAATCATTGCCCCTAGCGGAATCAAAACACCCAGTTTGACTAAGCGATCTAAAACAGAGCGAACACGCTGCCGTGTAGGTGAGCCCGACACATGGCGACCTTGAGTTGGTGCTACATAAAGCACTTCACGCATCATCTGTTCGCTTAAGCGGCGACTGGCTCCAGCAATGCCGGTCTTGTAGTCCATAAAGCGTCGAATAGCGCAGTAGGCCAAGAAGATATCTCCAGGCTCTTCTGACAGAGCGCCCCACTCTTCATCGTTAATCTGAAAGGCAGGCATCTGTCCCTCCTTCCAGTGGCTGGTAATGCTTTGCAACCTGTTGGTGAATCGTCATAATGACCCCGATCTTATTGCTGTACCCCATACCTAAAGGCCCGGTCTCTCTCACCGGGCTTTTTTTATGGGCGCTACTGTTCATGTGGCTTAGTCCTTCTGCTGCGGCAGAAACTCACAACCGTTGAAGATCGACGATGTGTTGCCTCGATCAACATCCGAGATAAGCCCTGATCCAAAGACCCTGCGGCCACTTCCTCAATACTCTGGCCCGTATGCGCCGCCAGTTGCTCCAGAGCCTGAAGTTCCTCTCCGCTCAAACTGGCCCACAATTCTGTTTTCATGCTTCAACCTCTCGCCCTTTGGGCCTTTTCAGGGCCTATTTGCGGCCTTCGTATGCAGCAGCGACAGGCTTATCATTGGCTTCAAGCTCATCAAGGCGGCGATACACTTCCGCCATGAATATTTCCCGAGCCAAAACAGCCTTCTGAGTACGCTCATGACTGGCCAGCGCATCAACTGCATTGAAGGCCGTCTCAGTGAGGCGAATCTTGATTTCATGGCATTGGAGGTCATCGCGATGCTTGTAGGTCATCAGAGGGCTCCTTATGCGGCTTTGATGTGGTGCTGACGCTTGGGTTGTGATGGAAAAGGACGGCGCTCTTCTGCCGTGTAGCTGCCATCCTCCTGAATCGTGATAGCGATTTTTCGATTTAGATTGACCGCTTTATGAATAGCTACAGCACTACACCCCAAAGCATCCGCTACGACTGCCAGCCCTTTTTCAGCAACGAGGTCGCTCAAGGGAATTTCTTTCATCTCTGCTATCTCTAGTGGTGGCACCAATCAAATATTAACCGCCGGTTGTTTTTATATCAATACCGACGGTAAACCATATTTATTAACTGGCGGTTTATAGTTCGCATATGTCTAAAAAGAAGCCGCTTTCCGATGACTTACGGGCAGAGTGTGTCGCTGCCAATGCTCTTTTTCTTTCAAAGAAAAATGAGCTCAAGCTAAGTCAAAAAAAAATTGCAGATGCACTAGGTATTACCCCTGCTGGGGTATCTTTGTACCTCAGTGCGGTTAACCCATTGAATGCTAAGTTTGCAGCGGCATTTGCTAGGCTCATTAAAGAACCTGTAGAAGCCTTCAGCCCTAGACTAGCCCAAGAAATTGCAGCTATTGCTAAAGGAATGCCAACAGAAGCAAGGGCACAAAATGTCCGAGAGCGCTCTATTGTTGCAGCGTCCTTAGCGTCACCAAAATCCAGAGAAATCTTAGAGAAAATTACTCAAGCGGCTGAAGATGGTCTTCTGACGGATGAGGACATCGAGCTTTTGGAAATGATGGTACATCGCATCATGCAAACAAAAGCCAATGCCATTACTGACTTGATAGACGATGGATCAAATACCCGCCTAAGGAACAGGCTAAATGCAGCACCCGATACAGATCCTCAGCAGTAGCGCTTTTATGGGGCATGACCCCACCACCAGCAACCAAGAGCAAGGAAGCTCTAAGCATATTATCCAACAGATTATCCTGGTCTCTCTGCTGATTACATCCACCCTCAGACCACTGATTGGAAGACCCCAAAGGCTGCATCAACAACGCTAAGGAAGCATCGAATAATCAGAACCAATAGGCATCCGTGCAGAAGATACTACGCGAGGTATTTCGCAAATAAATAAGTGGAGGGCAATCATGCCTCATCAACAAATGGATCTCATCCCTAGAGTTTCTGACGAAGAAAAAGTATCGGCAGAGGCTCAAATTATAGAAAAACAAAAAGAAACTGATTTTGATATAAGAGAATACCCAATAGAGATAATCGTCCACAAATTCACTGAAAAATTAGAAGATAGCGACAAAGCAGAGTTATTTATACCAGACTATCAACGTGAGCTCGTATGGAGTCCAGAGCAGCAAAGTAGGTTTATTGAGTCTATTTTTTTAAACCTTCCTATACCTTACCTTTATGTTGCTGATGTAACAGCTGGAGAAAATGAAGGAAGAATAGAAATCATTGATGGATCACAGCGAATTAGAACTCTTGTTAGATTTTTAAAGAGTGACTTAGAGCTAGAAAAACTAAAAATCCTTAAATTATTAAATGGCTTCACTTTTAACGATTTACCTCTATCAAGACAGTTACGCTTTAAAAGAAAAACAATGAGAATGATTGAGCTAATGGAGGTTGATGAAGATTCACGCCGACAACTGTTTGATAGATTAAATAGTGGCGGCACAAAATTATATGATATGGAGCAGAGGCTTGGGTCAAAAGATGGTGAGTTTACAAATTTTATAAAAAACTTAGCATCTAATGAAGCATTTAGATCCCTCTGCCCTATCAGTGAAGTTAGAGTTAGCCACAGAGATTATGAAGAAATGACGTTAAGATTCTTCGCCTATCTTGACGGGTATCAGTCATTTACAAAGCGAGTTGACGAATTTCTTGATGACTATTTAGAAGATAAAAATTTAAACGGATTTGATGCGAACGACATGTTTTTTGAGTTTGAGCGTATGCTTCGCTTCGTTGAAAAATATTTCAAATATGGGTTTAAGAAAAACCAGAATAACTCTTCTGTTCCAAGAATTAGATTTGAATCTATATCTGTCGGTGTTGCTCTTGCGTTAAGAGAGAATGAAAACCTATCTCCAAAATCAATGCATTGGATTAATTCTGACGAGTATAAAAATCTAATAAGATCAGATGCAAGTAACTCAAGACCTAAAGTTATAAATAGAATTCACTTTGTACGAGATAGCCTTTTTGGAAGAGCGATTCAGTATGCAGAGTAACTCTATAGCAGACAGTGTAATAACAGAGCTTTATGACTTATTTCGGCAAAGGTGTGCTGAAGTGCATAGATATATAGAAATCACATCAGCAATGTCCGATCATAGAAACACAAAATTGGTTTTTACAGACAGTACTGAAAATACATCTGAATATGAAATATCTAGGGAGCTAAAAAAAACATTAAAAGCTAATACTTATTTACTGCTTTATAATTTGGTCGAAGCCACTATGACCAATGCTGTTGATGCAATACATAAAGCAATTTACGAAGAAAAATTAAATTTTAATGACTTGAGTGATGAGCTTAAATTTATTGTCTTAAGGTACTTCAATAAAGCCACTAAAGACTTCGGGAGCAATGGAGGTGATTTAATAGGTACTGAAGCGCACCCTATTGAGCACGCAATTTTAAAGTTTGGATATAATAGAGAAAAAATATTCTCTGGAAATGTTGACTGCACAGAAATTAGAGAAACTGCAAAAAAATATGGATTCAAAAGTCCAGACCCAAATAAAAATGGAAGAGAAATAGCTAGAAAGCTAAAGGAAATTAAAAATAGACGCAATGCGCTAGCTCACGGTAGACAGTCTTTTGAAGATTGCGGTCAATATATTGCCTCTGACTCTTTAGAACAATCCGCTCACGAGATCATCGTTTATTTACGCCTTGTAATTTGGTCTGTTTCAAAATACATAAGACAAGAAATGTATAAAATAAAATCACTAAATTAAAGCCTAGTTAGACTTTATTTATATGCTTAAATAGACTTTTTCCTATTATATCACCTAATAAGACTGGAACTGCATTTCCTATCATGCGTCCAATAGCTTTAAAATTCATTTTTTCAGGAGGGGCGAATTTATAGTTAGCTGGAAATGATTGAAATATAGCAGCCTCCCTTAAAGAAATTGCTCTATGTTGTACTGGATGGCCAAATCGACCATTGCCGAAACCATAACATAGTGTTGTCATAGTTGGACTCGGCTCATCCCACTGCATACGCCCATAAACACTTGAATAAGTTTTTCCAGTAGTTTTTCTATGGCACTTTGCGCGTAACTCTTCTGGCCAATCCCTCCAAGTTCCTCCGGGCCTAGAATTAATAATCCGCTTCATATTTAAGTCTGTTAATTTGGCGGCTCTATGTAAAGGATCGTTCTTATCCCATTCTCCAGCAGCTAGTGCAGGTAAATGCCCTATCGCTTGTTCTACTGTGACTGGATTAGTATCATGTGTTTTAGGGATCAGTGAAATTGGCCCTAGCTTGGAAGCAAGCAACACATGTCTTTTACGCTGCTGGGGTAACCCATAATCTACACAGGACACTCTATCAGCCCAAACGCTATACCCAAGCTCTTCAAGGGATTGAACAAAGTCACGGTATACTTGATGCTTCGTCACATCAGGCACATTTTCCATTGTGACTAATTCAGGCTGAATACCTCTAATTAATCTCATAAAGGCATACAACAGTGGCCATTTTTTATCCTGGCGGGTATCCCTACCTTGGGTATAACTAGAAAATGGCTGGCATGGAGCACAACCTGCCAGCAACCTGATATTACCTGGCTGATACCAAGCGGCAACATCCTCAGTAGTTAACGTCTCAATATCTTGAGCAATAAATTTTGCCTGATTATTAACCTCATAAGCATACTGGCAGGCCTGATCAATGTCGTAACCTGCATGAACTCGAACACCAGCTTGAATGAGACCAGCAGTTAACCCACCAGCCCCACAAAAAAGATCAACCGCATCTATCATCATCACATCCTCTAAGGGAGGACATCTTACTAGCTTATAAAGTAAAGATCGAGGAGGAAGGCAATTCTACTTCGGTACGAATAGGCTTAATCCGCATAGCTTAATCTCGATCTTCGCTACTAGAGCATCCTCCAGTAACGAGATAATCATCGACTGCTTCCTCGAAGGACTTTCTCAACTCAGTTAGGGTTCGTCCTTCATAACTGACAAGAGCACGGATGGACAATAGCCTGCCGAACAAACACCCATCCTCGCTGCTAACCTCAATAGAACTGAAGTAACCTTTGTGCTGCAATACATCGGTACCTAACCGCATCATGCAGTTCTCTCCCTACTGCAAAGCCCGCAACGCAGCTTCCGCTAAAAAACCTGACCGACTCTTCTGCTCTGGATGAGTTTTTACATAAGCATCTATACGCGCTACTAAATACCCCGGCAGCGTAATGTTCAGCTTCTCAGCTTTTCCCATGTACCGAGTCACATCCACCTCAACCACAGCCCAAGTGCAACCCGCATACTCTGGGTTGGCAGCGTGATGACTTAAAGTATTTGCTTTAGGGATAGCCTCCCCAGCTTCTGCAAGTAGCTCTAAATGCCCTTCTATCGCTTCGCGCGCCATGAGCAAGGCATCGTCTAGGTCATCTCCCGCAGAGAAGCAACCCGGAATATCAGGAACCTCTACGCCCCAAGCGTGTTGCTCGTCGCCACTAAAAATAACAATGGGATACAGCATGTTATGGCCCTCCAAACAGGGTTATTTGAGCCCAGCCTGCTTCAAGATGCTGGCTGTTGTCTTATCCAATAAATCTTTCTTGGGATGTGGGATGGTCACAAGCCCCGGCTTACTTGGGTGTTTGAAATGATGGTGACTGCCGCGTACACGCACTAAATACCAGCCATCCGCCTCAATGCGGCTTATCAGTTCTCGGCTGTTCACCGCACCACCTCTGCCTTGTTGCTTTAGTGGTTATTATACCCACTAAACTTAGCTCCAGCCATCCACATGGCACTTTACTTCCTCATCTCGATATTGAGCTATCCAATAACAGGCCAGCTCATCTACTCCGATTCTCCCGCCACTTTCTACACCTCATTTAACTTTGCTGCATAATTTAAATTAACCGCCGGTATTGACACAAACACAAACCGGCGGTTAATTTATTTCAAGCCAAACACGAGTCCACCAAAAGACTCTGTTGGCAGGCAGCGAGCTGAAGCCATCAATTCAGTACAGGGGAAGCCTCACCCCGTCCGCGCAGCGTGGAGCGGAGCACAAAAGAGTGTCGGCAGATTAACGACCGTGGCCGACTGTTGGAGCCTAAGGCTCCCCGAGAAAAATCGCCCAGCCCACCGTGGCGTGTAACGGAGGCCAGCAAGACCAGATTTCCTCATGCCCACTGGCAACAGCGGGCATCGGGAAACCAAACAGGAGAGAAACATGGCTGATAAGACTATGCAGCATTACGTTGGAACCAAGATCGTCCGCATGCAGCCAATGAGCCGACAGCAATACAATGACTTTCGCGGCTGGCAGTTGCCCAGCGACGAAAACGGCGCGGACGAGGGCTATCTCGTCGAGTATCTGGACGGAGGCAAGCCGAACACGCCTCATTTCGCAGGTTACATTAGCTGGTCACCGAAAGAGCAGGCAGAGAAAGCCTACCTCCCCCTTGGCGACCTATCCTTCATTCCAGACTGGCAACAGCGTGTGGTCGCGGAAAAGGCCCAGTTAGATGACCGACTGGCGAAACTAACTCACTTCTTGGATAAAGGGCAGTTCCAAGCCATAGCACAAGCCCTGCCATATGAAGACCTGCTTATTTTGGAGTACCAGAAGAGGCTGATGACCGAGTTAGCGGTGGTACTCCAGAAGCGGATTAAGCGGTTCAGTATCGGATTTGGTGCTAGGGACAATACGCCGCATCCTGCACCCGACAAGGGTGGATTCGCTGTTATTGGTCGTCCAAGCGGTTTCGCTTCTGCATCTGACATTAGCCAGCCCGAGCACCAGTGCTGCGGCAAGTGCAGCACAGCAGATCGCCCAGCCGCTCAGCCTGAGCGACAAAGTGATTCGGTAACCGACAATCCCCTGCTAAACCCTATTCACTCGCTAAACCCTGTCAGTCCTGTCTATGAATCGCCTAGCAGCTACAACTGGCGAACCGACAGCTCGTCATCTGACAGCAGCTCCGGTGGTTCTAGTAGCTGCGACTGATAGCTCCGGTGGTTTACTCCGGTGACTAACGCCTCGTGCGGCTTCTAACAAGGCCGCATTGGAGAGCGATTGCGTGGCCATGCGGCCTGTAGCGTTGGGATAGCTAAACCCCTAAAAGCCCTGTGTCCTGAAATGCAGGACGTGAACGTAAAAGACACGCTGGGGGAATAAGCGGGTGTAGCAACCCGGTGCAATCGCTCTACCAATGCTCCCCTCATCAATGAGGGTACCACTCCTCAATTTTGCTCCCGTAATCAATTACGGAACCAGCTCCACTCATTCCGTCACTCATGCGGATCAGCGGATAGCCCACCAATCATGAGTAACGCAAGCCAGCAAGTGCGCAACACTGGCAGTTCAGAGGCACTGACTATTACCACGGTGCAGACTGAATGGGCAGCCGGGGAAGACCGGCTTCAACCTACCCCTTCCCGATTTCAAATCCGATAGGGCCAGAGGGCATTCAACGAGTGCCCGCTGGATAGCCCGTTCTGAGAGCAGGTTATCCAGTCTCGGCCAAGACCAACCTCATTTTGTACTGACACATGGAGCCATTCGTATGGACACCATTACCCTCGCTTTGCCCACCGTTTTTGTATTCGGCGGCTTAGCACTCCTGCTGTTATCAGTAACGGCCCTACTTGCCCGTAATGCCGGGTATTACAGCGGCCTCGACGAAGCCAAGGCGTTAGCTCGTCAGATGCACAGCAATGGCCTCAAGCGCGAAATCACCCGACTTGAAGGTGAGTTGTCGTTTCAGGCGACACTCGCCCAAAGCGCTAAATGCCGACTGGAGTACGAAGTAGATGCTGCACATCAGCGCATCAACAAGCTTCAGGCTCAGCTCAGCGAACAGGACTTAACTCAGGTTGAAATTGCTCGGTTGGTGAAGTCAGTACGCCTCATGGGTTGGGCCATCCCGCTGTATGACGCAATCGACTCACGCGAAGGGCGGCACCTGATGCCCTGCATTCAGACCATCCTGAACTTAGTGCATCGCCTCTCTCCAGACACCCCACTCCCTCAGATTCTGCCACCGGCTGAGCCAGAACCTCTGATGTGTCCCTTGCTGCCGTTCAGCACTGACAGGGAGCGCGCCGCATGACCAGCTTTACCGCAAAAAGCATTGGTCAGCTTTTGGCCGAGATCGAGCGCCATACCGAAGCGCACCGCAAAACCATCATCTGGATACGTCAGCCCATGCGTACTAAAGGCCGCTGGGTATGCCGTGTACGACTGGAGGCTGTATGACCCAGACCAATAAAGAGCGGGCGGAAAAGCTGCGCTCGGATGCGCGATCCATTCGACTGGGCACTAAGAAAGGCCCATTTCGCTTTTCTGAGAAATACCTAGACGAGCTAGATGCTCGACAACAAAGAGCCAGAGCCCTAGAGATAGAGGCTAACCTGATTGATCCGCACGCTAGGTACATCTATTCGCCCCCTCCGCCTTTAGTGGTGAAAAGAAGCCTCATCAAAGCGCTGCTGTTTATTGAGCGGATGTGTGAGGCGGGGCCGCGTGAAGCGGTTGAGCGAAAGGAGCTCGCAGCGCCACCTCAGAACGACACCTCACGCCACCTAAATACTCAAGAGCAGGCGGACTACTTGTACCGGGATAGCGCCACACGAGTAGCAATCAAAAAGCACAAGCAAAGGCAGGCCAGCTAATGGATCTCGTACTTCCCCCTCGTTTTGCCGCCCAACTCGACTGGGCACAAACCGGCAGCTTCAACCCTGAACGCTTTCATGGTGATGACCGCCGCGAATATTTGGAAGAAGCCGCTCGCATTGAGCGGGAATATGAACGCAATTGGAGCCGTCACCATGTTCAAGAAAGCTGAACGCAAACAAGCCCGCCTTAGACTTGCCCTCTCCGGCCCCTCAGGATCAGGAAAAACCTACTCCGCCCTTTTAATTGCCAAAGGTTTAGGCGGAAAAATAGCGGTGCTGGATACCGAACACGAAAGCGCTTCCCTGTATGCCGGGATGGAAGGCATCCCAGAGTTCGATACCTGCGGACTTGAACCACCCTACTCGCCAGAACGCTACATTGAAGTAATCAAAGGCGCTGAAGCAGCTGGATACAACACCCTGATCATTGACAGCTACTCCCACGAATGGATGGGATCGGGCGGATGCCTTGAAATCAACGACCAGATTGCACGGGCCAAATACCGAGGCAACACATGGTCAGCCTGGAATGAAACAACACCGCGCCACAGAAAATTAATAGACAAGATTCTGGCAACGCCACTGCACATTATCTGCACCATGCGCAGCAAGACAGAAACGGCCCAAGGAGAGGATAAAAAGGTTGTAAAGCTCGGCATGAAGTCTGAGCAGCGTGAGGGTTCGGACTATGAGTTCACGACCGTTCTTGATATGACCCACGGTAGTGGCGGTATCGCCAATGCCAGCAAAGACCGGACGCGCCTATTCCAAGACCCCGAACAAATTACCGAAGAAACTGGGCAAAAACTGCTGCATTGGCTCAACAGCGGCAGCGAAAACCCAGACCAGCGAGCACAATCTATGGTGGTGGACTTTATCGCTACCCTTGATGAAGCCACCACTGTTGCTGACCTGCAAGCCGCTTTTGCCGTTGCATGGCGCGAGCTGAATGGCCAAGACCACCTACAAGCCAAAGTCCAGACTGCCTATGAAGCAAGGAAACAGGCATTCACTGCACGGAGACAGGAAACCGCTTATGGCTAGTCGCGGCGTTAACAAAGTCATCCTACTGGGTCATGTGGGTGGCGATCCAGAAACCCGCTATTTGCCCAACGGTAATGCAGTGACCAATATCACACTGGCTACCTCGGATAGCTGGAAGGATAAACAAACGGGACAGGCTCAGGAGCGCACCGAATGGCATCGCGTAGTCTTTTTCGGGAAGATTGCTGAGATTGCCGGTGAATACCTGAAAAAAGGTGCACAGGTTTATGTCGAAGGCCGCTTACAAACCCGTAAGTGGCAAGGCCAAGACGGTCAAGACCATTACACCACAGAAATCGTAGTTGACCAGCAAGGTACGCTGCAATTACTGGGTGGCTCTAAAGCAGGAAACGATCAGAGCCAAACAGGAGGCCATGCGCCTCCGCCTAAACAAGCCCCTCCCAAATCCGCACCACCTCAAAACACTAATCAAAGAGTTCGTCAGCCGCCCGTACAGCAGCCTTTGCCGGACTATGACAACTTCGATGATGACTCCATACCATTTTAGGCAGATTCATGAGCATTCAGCAGTCATGTATTGAGGCGTATAGAGCTCATAAGAACCTGAAGCTAGCTGCTCAAGAGGTTGGGATACCTTGGCAAACCGTCTATGTTCACCTGCGAAATGCAGGGGAGCCAGTGATAGGTGACAAGCTCCGATATGGCTCAGATACAGATAAGTTGGCGGCTAGAGGGGAACAAATGTTCGCCTCTTTTGTTCCTGAAGCCCATAACAGCAACTCTGGGAAATTCCAAAGCAAGATCGACTTTCTTGTTCAAGGCTATGGCGTAGATGTGAAGACATCGAAACTGAAACTTAGCCATAAAGCCTGCAAACAGCGTCGATGGGCATTCAGCTTGAAGAAACAAGAAATGCTTGCCGATTTCTTTGTCTGTTTTTGTTTGGACGAGGTAGGCGACCAACTCCTTATGACTCTGTTAGTTCCGGGAGAGCTAATTAGACGCTACCAAACGATCTCGCTCTCTGAGCGTGGAGGAAAATGGGCGGATTACGAGATTTCATATAACGAACTTCGCTCATTTTTCAAATCATTGCCATCCAAACAGTAGTCTCCAATCTAATACGAGTTATACCCACGGAAATAACCATGACCGCCTATATTTTTGACAGTGAAACCACAGGGTTTCAGGAACCGCACCTTGTTGAAGCGGCTTGGCTGAAGTTGGATACACCAAGTACTCTGGCAGTAACTGAAGAGTTTCTGCAACGCTATCGCCCCGGCAAACCGATTGAGCTGGGAGCGCTGGCCACCTGTCACATTCTAGATGAGGAACTGTTGGACTGCCCGCCACATACACAGTTCAAGCTGCCTGCTGATGCTCATTACCTGATCGGGCATAACGTAGACTATGACTGGAGCGTGATCGGCCAGCCTGACCTAAAGCGCATCTGTACTGCCGCCCTAAGCCGTGATCTTTGGCCTGATGCCGACAGCCACAGCCAGTCCGCCCTAATCTACCTGCACTACCGCACCGAAGCCCGTGACCTACTGCGCAATGCGCATGCCGCGCTGGATGACGTTAAAAACTGCCGCCTACTGCTGATCAAGATTTTAGAAGCACTGAAGGCTCGCGGGCAGACCGTCAGCTCATGGGAAGCGCTATGGCAATACTCAGAAGCCGCGCGAATCCCCAAAGTCATGGCCTTTGGAAAACATAAAGGATTGCCAATTAAGGATCTCCCTAGCGACTACCGAGCATGGCTGCTGCGCCAACCCGATGTTGATCCGTACCTTGTGAAGGCTTTGCGGGGGTAAACCCTTAACGCTCGACACCACAGCCCCTAACTAGGGGCTTTTTATTGGCAAAAAGATTTAAAATAGTTGGATAGAGATGTGATATAGCCTGCTAACCTTTCCACGTTGACATTGCCCTGTGCTTTCCCTACGTTATAAACAAGAATAAATGATAAAAACATACCTAAATTAAAAAAAGCTACAGTTTTACTAAAGAAAACAGACCAGATATTTTCACGAACATTATCTAAATCCTTCTTTTCAATAATAAAGCTAACTGGAGCTTTCTCAGGATGCATCGCCTCACGATTATAAATTTTCCTAAATGCTCGCTCCTGTTGAAGAAAGTAGGCATGCATAAACCAAAATACGATACTCGGAGCAATAAAAACCCATCCTGAAAAATTAATCTTCTCTCCTGATGAGAAGGCTAAAAGCGCACTAAAAACTGTAACACTAGCTCCCTTAATTACTGATACGGTATTCGCAAGCCTATTTATAATACCCTGAAGAATGTTTAAAAAAGCAATTTTTTGGTGAACTTCATCTGATAGGCTAGTTGTCATTCATGGATGCTCTATAGTATTCTGCTAAATCAAAAATCCATTTTAAAAAACATTCTTTATTTCTTTGCTTCTTAAAATGAAAACTACCTTCTAATGCTTCAAGAATTAAAGCATCTCTTTCATTAGAGCAGTAATTATTTGATTTAATAATATGCTCTGCATTCTTAAAAAAGTCTTCAGATGAAAGCTCAAGTAAGTGCTCTTTATAAAGCCCATGAGCAAATTTTACTTTTGTAGCGTCTTCATGTGATGCAATGCCTTTATTTTTACTTTTTTCAATACTCTCTAATGTTGCTTGTAAATTACTAAGCCATTTAGGGGGATTACGCTGAATAATTGAGCTGACAAAAAGCTCTGAAAATATCCATGGAGAAAATGTTTTTTCTTCATTGTTAATAACATTACGCAACCCAACGGAGTTATCCGTATCGATAAATAGAAAAAGCTCTGCCGTATCAATCATTTTATGTAGTGCGGCATTAAGCATCATATTAACATGTGCTGCTGCCTTCATAGATTGCTCATAGTCGAAAGTTTTTTCATCTTTTTTAGATGGGCAATGCTTGCGTACTACAGCAAGTAGCAAGTCACTTGAGTGAGCCCATACGCAAGAATCAATAAATACATTCAAATTAAATTTTCTATTAAGATAAAAAGCTAATTTAATAGCTAGATCCTTATCAGCATGAGAGTGAGATATAAATACCTCTGCATTCTTAACTGATGGAAAAAGACTGTTAATAATTAGATCCGCACTAAATACCTCGCTGGTATTGGTAGTATTTGACTCATCATAATCTGCATTATCAAGGTAAAATTCTTCTAAAGATTTAAAAGATATAGCTTTTTTATTTTTGTATTCAGTCACCTCAGTCTCATCAACTACTAAGTCATTAAAAGAATCCGAACTTAACCCTTTAAGGGAAATACCCTCATACATTTTTAGCACTCCAAATTTTGGTTTTTATTGTCAATAAACTCGACTTATTAAAATATTGATATAAGTCAAATCTTAATGGTTTAAATTGACACCCACCCCCTTACCCGCTAACCTCCCCACCCAAGAGTGTCGAAACTCTAAGCAACCGGATCACCCCACGCCCGTCAGCCGTGGATTTTTTTCGCCCTCAGTTTTTGAGTGTGGGCTACTGCCTGCCTGTTTATGGCCGGGAGGGTGACGGATACAACACCCGAAAGGGGAAGAAGTCCACCCGTGTTGCTCGGGTTTCGAACCTCCCGGCCACCATAATTCCATGGTGGTCAACCCGTGTCGAAACGGAGAAGCAACTATGAACAGCAATACTCAACTAGCAACTGTCGAATTTCACGGCCAAGCCCTTACCGTCATCACTAGCCAAAAGGGTGAACATTTGGTCGCCATGAAGCCTATTTGTACAGCAATTGGCCTTGACTGGAAGTCTCAATACAATCGAATCCAGCGTAATCAGGTGCTTAAAGAAGGTATGGTCATCATGACCACACCCTCAGAAGGCGGCGAACAAGAAACCCTTTGCCTCCCCCTCGACTACCTCAATGGCTGGCTATTCGGCGTAGACACCAACCGCGTTAAACCCGAAATCCGCCCGCGCCTAATCCAGTACCAGCGCGAGTGTTTCCACGTTTTGGCGGCTTACTTCCAGCAGGGCGAAGCCACCAACCCCCGCAAACCCAAAAAGCCCAAAGCCCTACCCGGAGCCCTCACCGAAGAACAGCAATCCATCATCCGTGCCCTCGTCAAAAACCACCTCGAAACCCTGCCCAAAGAGAAACAAGGCGCAGCGGCCAGAAAATGTTGGGGCTCCCTGAGTAAATCCTTTGCCTGTAAGTCGTACAAGGACATTCCTGCCGAACAGTTCAGCGAGGCCGTTAGCCTGCTCAGTCGGCGGTTTTTGGAAGGGGAGTTTTTGGGGAAAGCTCCCACCGACACCACTTTGGACGAACTCGATCTAGCCATGCTGTATGTGTTCTGCATCGACACGCTGGAGCTGATCCATGTGGGCGAAGAGGTCAAACCCATCTTTGATGTACTGCGTCCGGTCAAGCTGATCAACGTACCGACCTGCCTGAGTGAATGCCGCGAAGTAGTCGCTCATTTGCATGAACGCTTTGGGCCACAGATGGAACAGGCCGCTCGTAATCGCGGAGCTTTCGATGGTCGCCGGAATCTGGCTGCTGCGGGTGATCCCAGCCAGCCGATTTGGATACCACGCCGTGCTCAGAATATCCGAGGTTAAGTTTTCCCTGAAGCGCTAACTCCCTAACCCGCCTTCCCCGCTGCCCAGAAATGGGCGGCACGGGATTCCTTTGTCTGGAGAAAACCATGAGTAATATCGTTAATACTGAAGTCACTATGAGCAGTCTTGAGCTGCTGGAAATCGTCAATGCCACCCGTGCTGAATTTGGAGAGTCGAGCATTCGCAATAACGACTTTCTGAAAAGAGTTAAAGCCGAGCTAGAGGGCGACGCTTACGAAAGTTTCGTAACCGCTCCAGAAGGTGGCGGCACTCCGATGGAAGTTCTGCAACTGACCCACGACCAATGCATGCTGGTAGCCATGCGCGAATCCAAAGGAGTTCGCCGTAAGGTGCTACAGAAGCTCAAAAACACCGAGCAAGCCCAACTGAAACCCCCTGTTTCACTACCACCTGCCTTAGCCGATCAACTGTTGCTCGTGGAGACTGCGGCACGGATGCTCAATGTCAGTGAGTCGGGAAAACTGCACATGCTGGGTATTGCTGCCCAACGGCATGGCATCGACCCCACAGGCTTACTGCCCGCTTATACGGTAGATGCTCCAGCAGGTGGAGTTAGCGCCGAAGTCACAAAGTCCCTCACTGAACTCACTAAGGAGTTTGGCGTTGAGCAATCCGTTAAAATCCTCAACCTGCAAACAGAGCCAGTACCGGCGGTAAGCAAAAAGGGTTTTGGTCGATTACTGAAGCTGGCCTGCACTACGGCAAGAACATGGTCAGCGCCTCAAACCCCAAAGAAACCCAGCCTCACTGGTATGTCAGCCGCTTCAATGACCTGATGGAATTGCTACAGACTGGCAGTGATACTCGCCATTAGCAGCCACGCTAATTTTCCGGTTTTCCAACCACAAATGTAGGCGCTGAGTAATGTGTAAAAACTGCATATTACTTTCCAGCCCGCATCCTGTCGCAATGACAAAGAACTGAATTCAAGCGCCTTTGGGTTGTTCCATTTCAAATGGAGAAACCCCTCCCCCTTACCACTAAATACCGCCGATTAGTCGGCAGAGGTAGTGCTATGCCCGAGAAAGACTCATCAGAAGTAATTTATATATCTGGAATGGCATCGTTGCTAGGAAAGACCGAGGCATCCATTCGTGATGGTATGCGACGCAGCGCAGAGTGGCTCCCAAAAGGCTTCAAAATAGCAGGCCGTCACGCATGGCTAAGATCTGACGTGCTCAAGTTTTTAAGAGAGCTGCGCGACGGCGGTCACCAGAAACAAAAACCGGGGCGAAAACGTCAACCTGCGCCAACACTCAGAACCATTAATCAACCTAGCTTATCTGCAAGCTCGGTTGGGCTAAGGTGAGTGTATCGACGCAACATACTGGGTGTGCGATGGCCCGTAATGGCCATCACCTCCATCATCGAAAAACCACGCTCAAACAACCTAGAAGTGGCTTCATGTCGGAGATCATGGAATCGCAAATCTTTGATTCCTGCAACCTTGCACACTCTGGCAAAGTAAATAGACACAGTGTCTGGGCGTAAGCCAAACACCATCCCATCAAGCCTTGAAGGTAATGAGGCTATCAAATCCCTGGCTCTTGATGATAAAGGCACGGATCTACGATCCCCATTCTTCGTATCCTCAAGATATGCCACCTTCCCTCTTACTTGATCCCGTCGTAACAGCAGTAGCTCAGATCTACGCATAGCTGTATCAGCAGCTAGCTCAACAATTATCGGAAGTTCCGCATGAATTTTTGCGGCCTCTGAATAAAGAGTTTCTAGCTCTGACCTACTTGGCCTTCGGTCACGCTCTTTGCTGCCTTTAGGCATACGAATATTACGGCATGGGTTCATGATTCCATCAATTCCCCACTCTTTTACCGCAACTGTATATAGATGACTGATAACGGCCAGATTGAGCCTAACCGTAGCCGTTGATAGACCTAGCTTCAACTGGTCATCACGATACTCAGCAAGATGCGATGATCTCAAGCCAGCAAGAGTCATTGCAGCTAGAGGGTGCTTTAACCATTGAGCAATCCTAACTTGCTCTTGCTGTGCTCCCTTCTTGCTGGGGGTTACTTCCCTGCTATAACGAGACAAAGCCTCGTGCAGAGTTGTTTGCTCTGCCTCTCTCATATCGACAAAGCGAGATCTGGACATATCGCCTTCAATTTCCGTAGCCCAGCGCTGAGCTTCCGCCTTTGTATCAAAGGATGCAGATAAAGAAGGGTAGCCTTTTTTGCGAACCTTAGCTCGCCATGTCCCGTTGGGACGCTGTTCAAAAGTTGCCATAATTGGATTCTGCGATAACCCAAATACTCTCGCAACTAATAGAATTTTAGAGGGGAAACTCTGGGACAATTCTGGGACACTGACTGTCCCTAATGCAGCCGAATCACGCTATAGCATGCTTTATTAAATTACATAAAATTCAAATAGTTAATTCGTAAGTCCTTGTTATAAAAGGATACAGCAACAGATTCGAAATCCGTTGTACGGGCAACCGTACCTAGTGTAAGTTTGCACGATATTTGTCACACATTTGCGCAACATTTGACACACGCAAAACCCTAAAAACTGACTGAATACTTCACACTGCTAGCAGCATAAATCTCGCATTTATCTTTTCAGGATTGAATTGACCAAGGTGCGGTTGCGGCCAAGAAACACTTTAAAATGATCTTCCCCTTTGCGCCCCCACGCCAGTGACGAAATAAGATCCTCACTGACCACAGGATGCATATGGATAGCATTTTTCACTGTTGTGGGACTTGATTGGACTGGTTGCTCTGCAAGTTGCATGGAGCCTAACGTAGGACTTGGCATGGCAGGCGCTGGAATCCCTGCGACCCCTCCTGTGGCTTGGTGGTAGCGATCCAAAGCATCCATCCCGTAGCGGTTAAAGTCGTGTAGGAATGATTCAGCACCGGGTTGGGTGGCAGCAGCAGCGCGTACTACATACTCCTCATTCGATAACCACATGGGGATGGAGTCGCTAGTATCCGTACCGGGGCCAACAACCTTGCCGCCGCTAGCCATAGCACCCACGCTTGGAAACTCCAACGCTCCAATGCTAGCCGTCCCTGCCCCCGCTGAGGCTCCACCAGCAGCGGCAGCTCCTCCAGAGGCACCTGATCCACCTAATAGCCCACCAAGACTGCCCAGAAGCCCGCCTAAAAATCCCCCCGATGCACCGCTGCTATTGGGTGTGGTTCCCGGACTATTGCAGGAACACATAGCGCAGGCGGCGGCAATCTCAAGTGCAGCGGCTGATGCGGCGGTAATGATAGCTTGACTAAAGATCGCAGAGCCTGCCATTGCCCCCTCAAGAACTCCTGCGGACAGGCTAACAGCAGCGGTTGTACCTCCTGCCTGTACTCCACCGGCTAATGTGGGAGCAGCGGCTGTTCCACCACTGAGTACACCATTAGCCAAGGTGGTCGCGGTGGCTGTAGCCGCTGCCGTATCAATAGCGGTATCCGTGGCTGATTTTGCTCCATCGTTAAATAACCCACTAACCCCTGACCAAATTTGATCCGCTAGTTTTTGGGAGGCCGTGTTAAACAGGGCATCGGCCACACTCAGGCCCAAGGCGCTGATGGCATCGCGTAGCTTCATGGTGCCATCCGCTAACCCTGACAAAGCCTCTTGAATGCCGGAGGTTAAGCCGTCTTTAAGGGCTCTTTGTAGATCGGTAGCGGTGTTGCGGATCTCGATAATGCGTGTCTGATAGTCATCCAACTGAGCTTGGGCCTGTTCGCCTGCTACACCGCCTTGAGCGATGATTTCGCGCAAAACAGGGATTTGCTGCTCCAGTGCATTGGCTTCTTGAATACGCAAAGCCAGCAGTTTTTGTTGGGCTTCGGTCTGTGTCAAAAGACCTGCTTCACGCTCAACATTGATGCGGTTTTCAGCGCGGTCAATCGCAGACAACCCTTTATCCATCTCGGACTGGACGGCATCTAAGCGGGTTTTGACCTTCTCAACATCAATCAGCTTATCGGCCCATGCTTTGCCGGTTTCGTTGCCGGTCTTTTCAAACTCGCGCAGCATGCTGTTGTATTTGGTACTGATCTCAAGCATAGCTGCTTCGGCTTCGCGGCCAATAGCACTTAGGTAATCAGCCTCAAGGCCCGCATTAGTATCGGCGTTTTCGATGGCTTGCTGCTGTTTTTCAAAGGCATCCACTATGCCTACATAAACTTGAGCCAGCTTCTTGCCATTCTCTGTAATCTGCTGCTGGCGCAGATCGTAAGCTCGGAGTTGTTCTGTCGTCATGCCTAGGGTTTCGGCTTGACGGCGTAGACTATCTATATAATCCGCTTCTTGCTGGGCTACTTGCTCGGCTTGGCGCTGATGATCAGCCGCTGCCTGTTCTGCGGCTTTCTCGGCCTCCTCTTTGGCTTCGGCGGCTTTTTTGTCTTGGTCGAGGCGTTTGGCTTCGGCAATGGAGTCTTTAGCTTGTTTAGTATCCAACGCTATTTTGGCTTCTTTCAGCGCATTGATGGTTTTTTGTTCATGGCTGAGTTCTTGTAAATTGTCGCGCTCATCCTTTAAACCTTTGTTTAAGTCTTTAAGCGCTGCAACCTGCTGGGCTGTAAAGCTAGGATCAGGTTCTTGGGTGGAGGTAGAGCCTTTGGGTTGGTCTGTTTTTGGGGTTTTAGCTAAGGTTTCACGGCGCTTTATTTCTTTTTCATAAGCATCCAGTGATTGTTTAATTTCCTCCTCATCCCAGAGCTTAAACAGTTGCCCATTACTCAAGACTCGGGCACGACTAAGGGGCTCTTTGAGCATCTTTTCAAAGGCAGCCCGATTGCCTGCTAACTCGCTCTCCGTCAGCATATCCATAGGCAAATTGCCTACTTGCATGGCTGCAATACCCTGAGCGGCTAACCGCACCTCCGTATAAGCGCTCTTGGCAGCACTGATGATACTTGTGAAGGCACTGGTAATCCCCTTAGCAAGAGCCGCTGCTGCCTCAGCCGTTGCGGGGTCGCGTAGTTCACGGGTGAGGTTATTGAGTTCTGGAACCAAATCAGCGGCTATTTTTTGCCCTACACTGTTGGCCACTGCTCCCAAAACACCCAAGTCGTTTTGAAATTGCTTGGCCTGCTTAACAGTGTTTTCAGAAAGCACTAAGCCCAGTCTATCTGCTTCATCGGATAAGGCTCTTAATTGCTCGGCATTATTACGAAGTAAAGGAATCAGCCGGGTGGCATCGGAAGCCGCGCCCTCTAAAAATAGGGTGTACTCGGCCTGAGAGAGGTTGGCTCTTTCTAGGAGGCTAAAAAACTTGGGAAGCCCTTCGGTCGATAGCAGGTTTCGGAAGGCATCGGAGGTGACATTGGCTTGCGAGGCAATGCCGTCGAAAAAGTCCGCGAGTTCTCCACCACCGTTTTGAATGTACTCGCCGAGCTTGTCGTTAAAGTCCTGTAAAATATCTGCCGTTTTCTCAACATCAAGTCCAACGGTACGGGTTGCAAACGCAAAGCGTTGAAACTCCTCAACCGTTGTTCCAGCGCGTTGGGCCAATACTTCCAACTCAGCAGCGGCGCTAATGTTGTTCTTGATCCAAGCGGTAAAGGCAACAGCAGATACAGCTCCGGCCAAACTGCCAACAGCTCGCCGTGTTGAGTCCAGTTCTCGCCGGGCTTTGCTTGCATCGGCATTAATCCGTAGGGTTAGGTCGGTATCTGAACGATTGGCCATAATATGGGCCTCCTATCGGGTTAGGATTAAGGAAGCCCATGTGCAGGCTTACAGGCCGCGAACGCGGCTACCCGCTGCCAAGGCATTCCCAATCCATAAATGCAGTTTTTAACGGGTACTTAACGAGCCAGAAGGTGGTCTAAATAGTTCCTTCAGCCAGTAAAGAGTCCCCAAGGACGTGATAGAGCTTGCGCCAGTCTTCTTCGATAATGCCTTGGGGCGCAGGAGGTACTTGCACACGGGCCTGTTGTTCCGCCGCTGCTTGCTCCAAAGGCATCCCCGTCATACGCTCCAACAAATCGCGAGTCTGAGCATCTAGGGCTGCAAAGCAGCCATCGGCTGATGATTGATCGGTTAAGGCCACTCGGGAGAGATCGGTCAAACCCAGCAGCGCGGGGTTATTGGTTAAGGCAAGGCTATGTAGGCTCATCACCTCCAATGTTTCTGGGTGATAGCTGAACACGGGGGAAATGTAGCGGTATTGCTGGGCTTGGATCAGGCTTTTAGCCTCATCCGTCCAACGAGGATCTGTGACGTATAAGCCATCGGGCCGCATTTCTAAGGCTTTAAACCAGCCTGCGGCGGGGTTTTTCTGTCCCGGCTTTAGGGTTTGGTGTTCATAGTCAATCACAAAGTCATTGCTACGCTGGGCCGCTAAAGCCGCAATCGCTTGGCCACGGTCAGCAGACAGCATCCAGCTCCGCCCATCACCGGGGCGGCCATCATTAGAGCTAAAGGCTCCTGCTGGAAGAATCCGAAAGGCCTTACCAGAGGCCACTACTTGGTTGAGGGCCGCAAGATGATAAGTCATGTCTAAACGCCCTCTTAAAAGCGCATCAATTGACGTGGAGGCGTGGGTACAGGCGTGGACTCGACATAGCCTAACGTCTGTAGCTGCTTACCAATGCTACATAACTCGGTATCAACACCGGCTAGCTCTTGCGCGATGATAGCTAGGCGCTTACGGCGCTCCGCCACACTGGGGCCAATGTTGTTTTGATCCTCAGCCGGATACTCCTTAAAGAGCAGGTCAAAGGCTTGCTCTAGCTTGGCCTTGATCTGGTCGCCAAAGAAATAGCATTCCGCGATACCGGTTGTTTTAAATTGCTCAAAACTGGTGAGTTCAAACCCGTACCGCCCAAAAAAAGTACGCTCATCCTCTAGGCTCATGGTGGGGTATTTGTCCAAGTCGCGCAGATGACATCCTGCACCCCGCTTCTTGTCCATTGAATGGTGGCGCGATGGGTTAGCCATTACTGCAAATTTTTCTTTTAATCCCGAAAGCGGGATAAACAAATCGGCGCGCTTATCCACATAAAGCCCGATTAGGCTTTTTAGGTCTTCACGGGTTAATGGTTGGGTAAAGAGCGTTTCTTGCTCAGCCAGCAAGCGCTCCTTACGGTGCTGCACTTGAGCACGTTGGTTTTTAAGCTCGGCAATGCCTTTGCGTACTTCTTCTGCCGCCGCAAAAGCCTTATCCAGTTGAGGACTAGACATAAGGATTCCTTAAAAAGAATTCAGAATAAAAACGGCTGATCTAACCTTGGAAGATCATGGATCTTTTGGCGGGAAAGAGAATATTAGGCACAGGCTCTTTGAGGATTTCCCAAATACGACGATCAGAAATATCGTTCTCTATGGACAAACGGCGAACAGCCTTCTGTTTGGATATTCCATTTTTGCCCATAACTTTAATTTGGGTGTGTATATGTCGGTTTCGAACCGCCCGATACGCACGATCCAAACGAGGGATATAAATCTCTTCCTGCTGGTAGTGATACCGCAGCTTATGCGCCAACCGCTCCCCCACCAAACCGACTAACTCTTGAAAAGCCCGTTGCCCTTCTGAGTTTTTACCTTCGGGAATGCGAATCGTGATGCCACCCAGCAAACCAGCGATCCTAACGGTATCAGCTAAACCTATCCGGCCTGCCATATCCCGCATGCTTTCGGGTAAGAGTTCCCGTGGAATGGATACGCTACTAAGTTCAACCATGATCCCCTCCTGTCAGAGCAGCGATAACGAGACCATTAAATAAGGTTCAGTGCTCGTTTATCAGGGGACTGGCTTCACCTAGGGAAGGTGCTATCAAGCAGCGACGCGCAGGATACGCGCCGCTGTGGGGAGAACAATTAGTAACGTAGAGCTTGAGCAAGTCCCTCTCTAGCCTTGCTTTGCTCCTCTGTTAAGAAACATAACAAGGTAGACAATGCACTACGGTCTATCAGGTGCATGTCTTTTTCAGGAATCATTAAGTCAGCAATCACAGACCAGCAAGTTGCTAGGGTATCCAATCGTTCAAGCAGTTCTTTGGCTTCGTAATTCATGGCAGACTTAACGGTAGATTGAGAGGCTAAGGTGGTATTTGACTCAGACAGGTAGGGAATTACATGGGGCTGGCCTGCCTGCTCTAATTCCCTTAGCTCAGTGTCTAGGGCCTCTGGGTAACGGCTTATATCCATCCCACCCGACTCTAGCCATTGCAGGATAGCTTTAGCTCCATTCAGACGTGTCGAACCACAAACCTTCCGAACGCCTTCAGCATTAAAAAATCGTGAATACCCTACTGTACGGTCAATACATCTAGCACTAACACTAGACTCGACGAAGGATTCACGATTACTTAAAAATAAGTTGACCGCATACTTCCTACACTTTGAACCAATTATTTTTGCTAATTCAGTGCTACTTAACCAAACTTTATCCTTGATAATCCAAAGAGTTACTGGATGGTCATTTAACACTACCTTTGCAACAGGATACGCAAGAATCATCACGCTTGACCTCCCTGCAATAGGCTTTGTTGCTGCTCTAAAGCACGGGCCAAATCCATGTGCTGATTATAGCGTTTAAGGCGAGTAGCCAAGCTGGAGTCTGCTCGAAGGGCTGCTAGTGCCATCGCCTTATGCGCAGCAATCTTGGCTGATAAATCGGACGGAGTAAGGGCGTGTAATTTTGCCATGAGTACGGCTCCTATAGTGTTCTGGAACCGCCTACATCGCTGCTAAACAATGGAGGCGGACTGTACGCAGGTTAGCAGACCGGGACTATAGGAACCCGGCGCATCCGAAGATGCCCCGCGCACAGCCGCCATAACGCGACATGCGGACACAAAAAAAGCGCCTGCATGCTATGGGGGCGCTGTTGCACCTATAGATTAGTCGGGCTGCTAAACCCGGCTGCGGGATTTACCACAGCGGTTCTGAGGTTAGCACTGCATTTTTTATGGTGCAAGAGGTATGCAGTGCTGATCGCTCAATTTAGGCTCAACTTAAAACGCCACTGCTTTCATCGCAAAACCGATAAAGATTAAATTTATCAGTGCGTACCTATGGTATCTAGGCTCTGCGCTTGTTCCGTTTCTTGTTCCTTTTCTTAGCCACATCAATTGGCTACAAGCCTTTAAAAACGAGACCTACAGAGGAAAAGGAATAGATTTTACGCGCCTAGGACAAAGTTCCTTTTCCCCTTTTAGAAAAGGAACTTTCATTTACCCGCATACGGATAAATATATGACTATTAGTTTCAATTCGTGCGGCAAAAATAACGCCATACCAGTCAGAGAACTTGTTTCTTTTCTCGTTTCTTTTCCTAATACGCTTAGTCAGCTACAAGCCCCTAAAATAAAGGGAAAGAAACGGATTTTACGGTATCTAGGACACAGTTTCTTTTCTCCCTTTAGAAAAGAAATAGCGTTTTACATGCAGGCTGCTAAATATCTAATTATTAGTTTCCATTCATGTGTCAAAAGTTGCGCAAATTATTCCAAAACCTGCTCATTCGTGAGCATTTTTGCGCATTATTTTGCACAGCCATTATTTTCCTGAAAGCCGCGCCCTGCTTGGGCTTTAGCCTTTTTTATGGTTTATCTCTCTGTGACAAAAGAATCACCACCCCTCATAAACTCTCCTGAGCCGCCGGAGAGATCCACAAAACCTCGGTACGGGGTAATGCACTGCCGGATGCCCTGTGCTTACGCTCCACTCGACCCCATCCTGTGAGCACATCGTCATAAAGCTCTGAGGGATACCCAGAGATCACCACCATGCCCTGTACTTTGGTGAGCCGATCTAACAACGCCTGATGCTGTTCAAGATTCAGCTCATGCCGGTATTTGGCGGCGCTGCGGGTTGAGGGCATATAAGGTGGATCAACATAGAACAGCGTCTGGGGCGTGTCCTGCGCCCGAATCACCTCCAGCGCATCCCGCCGCTCAATGACTACGCTTTGCAAACGCCGATGAATAAGGGCGCTGTCGGGAGATATTGAGCAAAAGACCAAGAACATCACGGTCAAT
>NZ_VLKG01000016.1 GCF_007830255.1 Azomonas agilis | reverse complement strand
CAAACCGCTGGCCTAGTCGATCTGTTGAAAAACCCGCCGGCCGGCGAAGAAAACTTCCTAGTTGACCTGATTACTAACCGCGTACCCCCGGGGGTTGATGAGGCTGCCTACGTTAAGGCCGGTTTCCTGACCGCCATCGTTAAAGGCGAAGCCACCTCTCCTCTAATCACCAAAGCGCGTGCCACTGAGCTGCTGGGTAGCATGCAAGGTGGTTACAACATTGCCACTCTGGTTGAGCTGCTAGACAGCGCCGAACTGGGTGCTATCGCTGCCGAACAACTGAAGCACACCCTGCTGATGTTCGACACCTTCCACGATGTGACCGAGAAAGCTAAAGCGGGCAATGCCAACGCTAAAGCCGTTCTCCAGTCGTGGGCTGACGGCGAGTGGTTCACCGCTAAACCCGCCGTCCCAGAAAAAATCACTCTGACCGTGTTCAAGGTGCCTGGCGAAACCAACACCGACGACCTGTCTCCCGCTCCTGATGCCTGGTCTCGTCCTGACATTCCGCTGCACGCGCTGGCCATGTTGAAAATGGCGCGTGACGGCATCGAGCCTGTTCAGCCGGGTTCCGTTGGCCCGCTGAAGCAAATCGAAGCAGCTAAAGCCAAAGGCTTCCCTGTGGCCTATGTGGGTGACGTAGTAGGTACTGGTTCTTCTCGTAAGTCTGCTACCAACTCCGTACTCTGGTTCTTCGGTGACGACATCCCCTACGTTCCGAACAAGCGCGCGGGTGGTTTCTGCTTTGGTACCAAAATCGCCCCGATCTTCTACAACACCATGGAAGATGCCGGCGCTCTGCCGATCGAGTTCGACTGCACCAACTTGGCCATGGGCGATGTCATTGACGTTTACCCCATCAAGGGTGAAGTCCGCCGTCATGGCAGCGATGAGCTGGTTACCAGCTTCCAGCTGAAAACCGACGTTCTGTTGGACGAAGTACGTGCCGGTGGCCGTATTCCTCTGATCATCGGTCGTGGCCTGACCGAGAAAGCTCGTGCTGAACTGGGTCTGGCTCCTTCTACCCTGTTCAAAAAGCCCGAAGCGCCTGCCGACAGCGGCAAGGGTTACTCTCTGGCTCAAAAAATGGTGGGCCGTGCTTGCGGTCTGCCAGAAGGCAAAGGGGTTCGTCCCGGCACCTACTGCGAACCTAAGATGACCACCGTAGGTTCTCAAGACACCACAGGTCCTATGACCCGTGACGAGCTGAAAGACTTGGCTTGCTTGGGCTTCTCTGCTGATCTGGTCATGCAGTCTTTCTGCCACACGGCGGCTTATCCTAAGCCCATCGACGTTAAGACCCACCACACGCTGCCTGATTTCATCATGACTCGTGGGGGTATTTCTCTGCGTCCTGGCGACGGTATCATCCACAGCTGGCTGAACCGCATGCTGCTGCCGGACACCGTGGGTACTGGTGGTGACTCGCACACCCGTTTCCCCATCGGTATCTCCTTCCCAGCCGGTTCCGGTCTGGTGGCTTTCGCCGCCGCTACCGGTGTAATGCCTCTGGACATGCCAGAGTCCGTTCTGGTGCGCTTCAAAGGCAAAATGCAACCCGGTATCACCCTGCGTGATCTGGTGCATGCCATCCCTTACTACGCCATCAAAGCGGGCCTGCTGACCGTTGAGAAAAAAGGCAAGAAGAACATCTTCTCTGGCCGTATTCTCGAAATCGAAGGTCTGAACGATTTGACCGTAGAACAAGCCTTCGAACTGTCTGATGCTTCTGCCGAGCGCTCTGCCGCTGGTTGCACCATCAAACTGCCTGAGAAGCCCATCGCTGACTACCTGAAATCCAACATCACGCTGCTGCGTTGGATGATCAGCGAAGGTTACGGTGATCCTCGCACTCTGGAGCGTCGTGCTCAGGCGATGGAAGCTTGGTTGGCTAAACCTCAGCTGCTGGAAGGCGATGCGGATGCTGAATACGCTGCCGTGATCGAAATCGATCTGGCTGACGTTAAAGAGCCCATCCTGTGCGCCCCGAACGATCCTGATGACGCTCGTCTGCTGTCCGAAGTGGCTGGCCGTAAGATCGATGAAGTCTTCATCGGCTCTTGCATGACCAACATCGGTCACTTCCGCGCTGCCGGTAAGCTGCTGGACAAAGTCAAAGGCGGTATTCCTACTCGCCTGTGGCTGTCTCCGCCCACCAAAATGGACGCTCACCAGCTGACCGAAGAAGGCTACTACGGCATCTACGGCAAAGCCGGGGCGCGTATGGAGATGCCCGGTTGCTCTCTGTGCATGGGTAACCAAGCCCGCGTACAAACGGGCTCCACGGTAGTCTCTACTTCTACTCGTAACTTCCCGAACCGTCTGGGCGATTCTACAGACGTGTTCCTGTCCTCTGCTGAGCTGGCGTCTGTTGCCTCCATTCTGGGCAAACTGCCAACCGTGGCTGAGTACATGGAGTACGCGAAAAATATCGACAGCATGGCTGCCGACATCTATCGCTACCTGAGCTTCGATCAAATTGCTGACTTCCGCAAAAAAGCGGAAGAAGCCAAGATCGCTGTAGCTTCCGTGTAATGCACCAGACCGAGGCGTTATGCCTCGGTCATCGCATTAAAAAACAAACCCCGCTCAACGCGGGGTTTGTTTTAAATACCGATTTAGCGTGGACTTGACTCTGGCCGATAAGCCACCCTAAAACCGCCCCAATGTTGGCCTTTTACCCAAATAGGTACTGACAAATCGTGCATCAACTCACCGGTATCGCGGGTATAGGTTTGTAGCAGCATTTTCTTAGTATGACTGCCACAACGTAGCCCTGTTTGGTCATTAAACAACCTCTTGCTGCGACTTTTCAGCCGATCATGCTCTGCATTGCCGTTAGGGGCTTCACTAAAGGCCCGATTGTGAGTTGGGACGTAACCCTCCGCAGTACAGGCAATTGCGAAAATAACTCCTGAATGCTTTAACAAAGGCTCCTGAATCTCAGGCAATACTTGATCTGTATAACCATCAAAACGGGAGTGGTATTTAGTCGGTTGTGTATTGGGGATTGGCTGTAGTGCACGATCCATTAAATCCGCGAGACTTATTTTTCCTATAGCAATATCCTGCTCAAAGCGCTCAGTGATTTGCTGCGCAGCATGACGAGCTAAATCAAACACTTTCTGATGGTAATCATTCAGGGCAATTTCAGCCAAACGCTCACTGATTTTTTCACTTTGATCTTCCAACAAGTTTGCGACTTTCTCTAAGCGCTCTGTATGGCTTTCACTTTCTGTTAAATCAGTACGCATTTGATCAACAGCCTTAAATAAGCTAGCCAACTGCTGCTTATTATCCGCAGAGCCTCTGGCTATCTCCTCAACCTGAGTCGCAACGCCATCCGCTAATAGATTAATACGCTCCAACCCTTGGCCCGCTTTTTCCACAGAATTCACACTGGTATTAAGGGCCGTTACTAACTCATGAATTTGCCCTACTACTGCACTGGTTTGCTGTTGAATATCCGTAATCATTTGCCCCACCTCGTCGGTAGCTCGCGCAGTACGCCCAGCCAAACCACGTACTTCATCGGCAACTACAGCAAAACCTCGTCCATATTCGCCCGCCCGAGCGGCTTCAATCGCGGCATTCAAAGCCAGCAAATTCGTCTGACTGGCAATAGACTGAATCACCTGAGTTACCCGCTGAATATCTTCGCTCCGCTGGCTTAGAGTTTCGATCAGGGTACGGCTTAAGGTTGCACGCTCGCTTAACTGATGCATACAGCGAATGGTTTCCTGCACTACATGCATGGCAGCATCACTGCTCTGACGAGCCTCTGTTGCGGCATTTAAGGCTTGCTGACTGAGCTGAGCTGCTTGCTCTTCCGTGACGATCATTGCCTGAGCACCCACAACCACTTGGTTAGCGCTGGACACTTGGGAATCCAGACGTTGCCCCAACTGTTTAACCGAGTACGCAACATCGGCCGCAGAAAGTGCATTTTGGGTAGTGGTTTGGGACAGATCTCGACTCAAATCTTTGATCGCATCTGCATGATCAGCAGTCTCAGCTCCTGTAGATACTCGCTCTGCGTACAAAATATTTCGGTACAGCATCCAGCAAATGGGCAAGCAAGCTACTAATACAATCCAAATGATTAGGGTGGATTGATGCTGTTCTAACAGCCAGAACCCCAAACAGATCAGCAGGATTTGTACGACACAGATAAAAAAAATAGGGGTTAATCGAGTAGCCATTGCATACCTCAAATTGCAGCAATGATGAATTTTGGTTTTTATTAATATGTTTTTCGATTATCAATGCTTAACGTCTAGGAACAAATACTTGGTGCAGAAAAACTTTGAAAGTGATCTTCACAGTAATGCATCAAAAGACTATCTACTCAGCATTTAAAATAGACTATCGCACGAAAGGAGCTATTTGCTATGTCCGAATACTTTAATCAGAAGGCTGCGACCTGGGATCAACAGTCCCATCGTGTGGCCAGAGCCCAAGAAGTTGCACAAAAAATCAAGCAGCAAACGATGCTACCTGCCCAATATCGAGCCTTGGACTTTGGCTGCGGGACGGGATTATTGGGGCTAAATTTTGCAGACTCAGCCGCTGAGCTGGTTCTGGCGGACACCGCTACCGGTATGCTGGAACAGGTTGAGCATAAAATAACCCAACAAGCCTTAACCAATACGCACAGCCTTAATTTGGAGCATCAGCCTCTGCAAGGCGGCTTTGACTTAATCTTTAGCCTGATGGTGCTGCATCATATTGAGGATTACCCAGCAACTGTGAAGCTACTAAGCCAACACCTCAACCCCAGAGGCTATCTTTGCTTGGCCGATTTGGAAGCAGAGGACGGGAGCTTTCATGCTCCCAAAATAGTGCCGCATAATGGATTTCAACGCACAGATTTAGAGGAGGTGTACCGAGCCAACGGAATCACCCCCTCTCATTACTCCACTGCCTTCGTCATTGATAAGACCATCGACGGTTTGGAGCGTGCTTATCCCGTATTTCTATTGATAGGCCAAAAGCTTTGACAACTCAGGCTAGAAAATCAGCCCTCTAAAGGTACTGCAGGCCCAAAGAACTCAGAGTGGATCTGGGAAGCGGGCACCCCCAAACCCAACAAAGATTGATAGTTAGCTTGAATGAAAGCCTGCGGCCCGGTGCAATAAAACTGCACCTCCTTCATATTAGGTATCCAAGCGCCTAGTAAGTCAGCGGTCAGATAACCTTTAGCTTCCACTAAATCCCTAACACGAGGCTCGCTGTAACAGTAGTGTACTTGCAACTGTGGTTGTTGACGGGCTTGCTCATCCACCCAATCACGAAACGCATGCACGCCCGCGTGACGTGCGCAGTGGATGAAATAAACGGGCCGTTGGGTTTTTAAAGCTGCTTCCAACAGCGCTATGGTGGGCGTAATACCTGAACCACCGCTGATTAACGCTATAGGCTGATGGCTCTGATCCAACACAAAATTCCCAGCGGGCGGGAATACATCAATAGAATCCCCTAGCTTAAATTCGTCATGTAGTGCATTAGAGACCACACCTCCTAGCTGCCGCTGCACGCTAATACGATACCCCTCTCCCTCCGAACAGCGAGACAGGGAATAATTGCGGCGCAGTTCTTCCCCCTGATGCATCCAACGCACACCTATATACTGACCTGCTTGGGCCTGAACTACAGAGCCCCCATCTTTGGGTACGAGGTATAAAGAGATCATCTCGTCGGACTCAAGTTCTCTGCGGGCCAGCACAAAGCTACGAGCACCACGCCAACCTCCAGAAGCCTGAGCGTTAGCCGCATAGACCCCTTCTTCGGCCTGAATCAACATATCGGCCAATTGTTGATAGGCCGCGCCCCAAGCCTCCAAAATAGCATCTGTGGCAATTTCAGCCCCCAAAACCTCGCGGATGGACTGCAACAAACAACTACCCACCAAAGGATAATGCTCAGGTAACACCTGAAGGGCCACATGCTTGTTGACGATTTGAGCGGCTAGCGGCCCTAAAGCTTCCAAGTGGTCGATATGACGTGCATACATCAACACGCTGTTGGCTAATGCCCTTGGCTGAGCACCACTGGCTTGATGAGCTTGATTGAACAGTGCTTTAACTTCGGGATGATCCCGAAACAGACGTTGGTAAAAGTGCGTGGTCAAAGCCTCGCCGCCTTGTTCTAACAAAGGGATGGTAGCTTTAACTAATGCACGATGCTGTTCAGAAAGCATGGAATACTCCTTTAAGATCAATCGGATGCTTGCCTAGAACAATTCAGAAAATATGCCAGAATTTAATTCTTTATAATTCAATAAATTAAAACTAGACAGGTTATTTTGACTTATGATTGACCAAGTTAAATCGACCATAAAAAAGTCAAAATGACCAAAAAAATTCTCTTAGATTGGCTGGTTCCTTTGGTGGCAGATCTTTCCCGCGAGTTAAGCCAAAGCGCCCGTTATGCTCGCTTATTGAATACACTGCGCCAACTCTTCCCCTGCGATGCTGTAGCCCTGTTGCGCTTAGAAGGCGATGTACTTACTCCAGTAGCCGTTAAAGGGTTAAGCCCTGATACTCTGGGGCGACGTTTCCGGCGCGATGAACACCCTCGTTTAGAACTACTGCTGCAACAGCGCCGCCCCATGCGCTTTGCTCAAGACTGTAGCTTGCCTGATCCCTATGATGGCTTGATTGAACATCCTCCCGGCCCCTTGGAAGTCCACGACTGCATGGGCTGCTCACTGTATCTGGATGATCAACTCTGGGGATTGCTGACACTGGATGCCCTAGACCCTTGTTGCTTTGATTTGGTTGATCTGGATTTACTAGAAGCCTTTGCTAGCCTTGCGGCTGCTACGGTAAAGGCTGGAGAGCGCATTCAGGGCTTAACCAAACGCGTTGAGGCCGAGCACCAGCGCGCTGAGCTGTACCGACAAGCCGTTCCCTCTCCAACCCCACGCGAACTGATTGGCCAAAGCCCAGCCCATCGACAAATGATGGACGAAATTCGCCTTGTGGCCGACAGCTCACTAACCGTATTAATCACCGGAGAGACTGGAGTCGGTAAAGAATTGGTGGCCGAAGCCATTCATCAAGCCTCCAACCGAGCGCGTAAACCCTTTATCAGCCTTAACTGTGCGGCCTTGCCCGATGCCTTGGTGGAAAGCGAGCTGTTTGGCCATGTACGCGGGGCTTTTTCCGGCGCGGTACAAGAACGCAAAGGCAAGTTTGAGCTGGCGGATGGAGGCACCCTATTTTTGGACGAAATCGGAGAGCTGCCCCTTGCAGTACAGGCTAAACTGCTCCGTGCGCTGCAAAGTGGCCAACTGCAACGCCTAGGCTCTGATTACGAACATCGGGTGGATGTACGCATTTTATCGGCCACCAATCGCGACTTAGCCGCCGAAGTACGGGCGGGCCGCTTTCGGGCTGATCTGTACCACCGTTTGACGGTGTACCCACTCCCCGTTCCCCCCTTACGAGCCCGAGGACAGGATGTACTGCTGTTAGCCGGCTATTTTCTGGAAGAGAATCGGGTTCAACTTGGAGTACGGGGGTTATGCCTCACCGCTAAGGCTCAACAAGCACTGTTGCACTACACATGGCCGGGTAATGTGCGTGAGCTAGAACACCTAATTGGCCGCGCTGCTTTAAAAGCTTTAGCCCGTGCGCCTCAGCCCCCCAAAATTCTGAGCATTGATGAGCAGGTTTTGGACTTACCCGGACTGGCTCCCACAACGGCCACCCAATTAGTCGAAGAGATCGCCCATAGCGCATTGGCCCAAGAATGGGATCTGCGCCAAGCCATGGATGAGTTTCAACGCCAACTCATTCGCAACGCCTTGGAACAATATGGCCCACAATGGAGTAAGGTAGCCCGAGCACTAAAAGCTGATCCAGCGAACTTAAATCGTCTTGCTATGCGTTTAGGGCTCAAATAGCCCCTATTTCAAATAAGAACGCACGGCAGCCACCACCTGCTCGACATCCTCTTGCCGTTGTTCTGGAGTCGCCTCCGTAGCGCCTAAGTGCCCACGAATGTGCCCTTCCAGAACCTCAGCCATCAAACCGTTCACGGCCCCGCGAATCGCAGCAATCTGTTGCAGTATGGCCACACAGTCTATCTCTTGCTCTAACGCCCGCTCTAAAGCCTCAGATTGCCCTTTGATCCGTCGAACACGGGTCAGTAATTTCGATTTACCTCTGATCGTATGTGCCATTTTTAAACCTCATGGGATATAGCTATACTGGGGTATAGTATATAAACCCCTTAATAGGATAGAGCTTATGGATACGTCCGCCTCAGCCTACCGGCAACATACCCACATATTCGATGAAGGAAACCCCTTAGCAGAACGTAATACGCGCTGGGCCGTAGTCCTAACTGCCAGCATGATGGTGGCTGAAATTCTAGGCGGATGGGCCTTCAACTCCATGGCTCTGCTGGCAGATGGTTGGCATATGAGCTCCCATGCCCTAGCTTTGGGCCTATCGGTACTGGCCTATAACGCCGCCCGCCGATTTGCTCAGGATAAACGCTTTAGCTTCGGCACTTGGAAAATTGAGATTCTAGGCGGCTACACCAGCGCTTTATGTTTAGTGGGCGTAGCTGGACTCATGCTATACCAATCCATCGAGCGTCTGATTTCACCCACTCCGATACATTATAACGAAGCTATCATTATCGCCTTTATTGGCCTAATCGTGAATCTGATCTGCGCATGGCTGCTTAAAGACGACCATAGCCACCACGGACACAGCCACGATCATGATCACGGGCATCCGCATTCCCACCCTCATCACCATGATCTGAACCTACGAGCAGCCTACCTGCACGTCATCGCCGATGCCGCGACTTCGGTACTGGCTATTATCGCCCTGTTTGGAGGCAAGCTCTGGGGAGCCAACTGGCTTGACCCGATTATGGGGATTGTGGGAGCCATTTTAGTATCGGTTTGGGCTTGGGGTTTATTGCGTGACAGCAGCCGCGTACTACTGGATGCAGAAATGGATGCGCCCGTAGTCGCTGAAATCCACGAGGTAATCGAAAGCAGTCCAATCCCTGCCACCATCACCGATTTGCATGTATGGCGTGTTGGCCGTGCCCAATATGCCTGCATTATCGCTTTGACTGTACCGGAAACCCCTAATGCTAATCCCGACTTCTTCCGCAATCAGCTCAGTATCCACGAAGAATTAGTACACATTACCCTCGAACTAAACCAACATTTTTCCAAGCACTCAGCCTAGCTCTATCCTCAAGCATTCGTATTTTCAAGGACTTTCATTGATCAGCAGGCGACATTGTCGCCCGCTTGTAGTACATAATCAGGCATCATGCGCTTGTCATTACCCTTCAAGGGTGCTTTTTACTGACGAGGGAATGATGTCCGATCCCTTGCCTGATTTAACACAGGCAAGCGGCGGCCTGTTTTCCCTTACTGGTTGCTCTGGCTCGCAGGAGGCCCGCCGTGTCAATTCATGTTGCCTTGCATCACGTTACCCATTACCGTTATGACCGAGCCGTCAATCTGGGGCCACAGGTAGTGCGCCTACGCCCTGCCCCACACAGTCGGACACCGATTCACTCCTATTCGCTGAAAGTATCTCCAGCCGGGCACTTTATTAACTGGCAGCAAGACCCTCAGGGTAACTATCTGGCGCGACTGGTATTTCCAGAGAAAACTGAGGAACTGAAAATCGAGGTGGATCTGATCGCCGAAATGGCGGTGTTTAACCCCTTCGACTTTTTCCTCGAACCCTATGCAGAAAAAATTCCCTTCCAATACGTTGAAGGTGAACGCCAAGACCTGGCGCCTTATTTAACTAAACTGCCCGAAACTCCGCGCTTTGCTGATTACTTAGGCCAGATTGACCTCACGCCCTTGCGCAGCGTGGACTTTCTGGTCAACCTAAACCAGCAGTTGGCCCGCGATATCCATTACGGCATTCGTCTGGAACCTGGTGTACAAACCCCAGAAGAAACGCTGGAAAAAGCCTCAGGTTCCTGCCGCGATTCCGCGTGGTTGCTGGTTCAACTGCTACGGCATTTGGGGATTGCGGCCCGCTTTGTATCTGGCTACCTGATTCAACTGACGGCGGATGTGAAACCACTGGATGGCCCCAGCGGAACCGAACAAGACTTCACTGACCTGCATGCTTGGTGCGAAGCCTATCTACCGGGCGCGGGTTGGGTTGGGCTCGACCCCACATCAGGACTTTTTGCCGGAGAAGGTCATATTCCGGTAGCCTGCAGCCCTGAACCCTCCTCAGCGGCCCCCATCAGTGGCGGCGTGGATGAGTGCGAGTGCGTATTTAGCCATGAGATGCGCGTTGAGCGCGTTTGGGAAGCCCCTCGCGTCACCAAACCCTACACCGATGAACAATGGCAAGCCATCCGCGACCTCGGCCATCAGGTTGACGCTGACTTAAAAGCCCATGATGTGCGCCTAACGATGGGCGGCGAGCCCACCTTTGTAGCCATCGACTACCCCGACGATCCTGAATGGAACACCACAGCCCTTGGCCCCAATAAGCGCCGTTTGGCCGCCGAGCTTTATCACCGCTTGCGCGATCAGTATGCGCCCCAAGGTTTGATACATTTCGGGCAGGGCAAATGGTATCCAGGCGAACAACTACCGCGTTGGTCACTGAACTGCTTCTGGCGACGCGATGGTGAACCTATTTGGCAAAACCCCGCACTCTGGGCCGATGAGAAGCAATCCTACGGCGCGAATGCAGATTTAGCCCAGCGTTTCCTCAAACGTCTGGCTCAACACTTGGGCCTAACCAGTGATTACGACTTCCCCGCCTACGAAGACTGGATGTACTACCTGTGGCGGGAGCGGCGTTTACCGGAAAACATCACCCCAGAGGATACTCGCCTCAGCGATGAGCTGGAACGCGAACGACTACGCAAGATATTTAACCAAGGCTTAGGTCATGTAGTGGGCCACATCTTGCCTTTAGCACGCACCGCTGATGGCCAGATGTGGGAAACCGGTCATTGGTTTCTGCGCGATAAATATTGCCGCTTGATGCCCGGCGACTCACCTATGGGCTACCGCTTACCTCTGGACTCCCAGCCGTGGGTCAGTGAGGGCGATTATCCCTATGTGCAATCCCCAGATTGGAACCAGCTATTCCCACCGCTGCCTAGTCGGCAACAAATTTTGCAGCAGTTACGCAACCCAAGTGCCGCTCAAAAAGCGGCGGCGCAGACAGCAGAAGCAACAAACCAAATCAAGCAAGAAGCTTTAAAACACAAGGATCAAGCCCCGCAGCGCTTTGAATCCGCCGCTGGCATTGTGCGTACCGCGCTCTGTGCGGAACCTCGCGAAGGTCGTCTATACCTGTTTATGCCACCGTTAAACCGTCTGGAAGACTATCTGGAACTGGTCGCGGCTATCGAAACCACGGCCACCGAATTGAACTGCCCCGTCCTGCTGGAAGGTTACGAGCCGCCCCAAGACCCACGTCTGACCCACTTCCGAGTTACGCCCGACCCAGGGGTTATTGAAGTCAATATCCACCCTGCTGCTAGCTGGGATGAGCTGGTAGAGCGCACTGAATTTCTGTACGAGGCTGCGCGCCAAACGCGGCTGTCCAGCGAAAAATTCATGATCGATGGCCGACATACCGGAACCGGCGGTGGTAATCACTTTGTCTTAGGTGGAGCTACGCCCAGCGATTCGCCCTTCCTACGTCGCCCTGATTTACTGCGTAGCCTGATCAGCTACTGGCACAATCATCCGTCCCTGTCGTACCTGTTCTCAGGCTTATTCATCGGCCCAACCTCTCAAGCGCCACGGGTAGATGAGGCGCGTAATGACTCAGTGTACGAGCTGGAAATCGCCTTTCAGCAATTCCCCCAAGCCGGTGAGGCGTGCCCGCCTTGGCTGGTGGATCGCCTGCTGCGTAACCTGCTGATTGATGTGACGGGCAACACCCACCGCGCTGAGTTTTGCATCGACAAACTCTACTCCCCTGACTCAGCCTCAGGGCGCTTAGGATTGTTGGAGTTGCGCGCCTTTGAGATGCCTCCCCACGCCAAAATGAGCTTGGCCCAACAACTGCTGTTACGGGCTCTGATTGCTCGATTCTGGAATGAGCCCTACCAACCTCAACGCTTAGTACGCTGGGGCACAGAACTGCATGACCGTTTCTTACTGCCCCACTTTATTCAGCAGGACTTCCAAGATGTGATCATTGAGTTGGAAGAAGCCGGATACCCCGTGCGGGCTGAATGGTTTGCGCCTCACTTTGAGTTCCGCTTCCCCAAACTGGGCGAATACGCCGTCAAAGGCATCGACCTAGAATTGCGCAATGCCCTAGAACCTTGGCATGTTTTGGGTGAGGAAGGCGGTGCAGCCGGTACAGTACGCTATGTGGACTCCTCACTGGAGCGGGTACAGGTCAAACTGAGCGGCATGGCTCCCGATCGTTATGTGCTGACCTGTAACGGTGTTCCTGTCCCCTTGCAATCTACCGGAACCGTGGGCGAGTTTATTGCGGGGGTGCGTTACCGCGCTTGGCAACCGAGCTCTTGCTTACAACCTACTATAGGCGTACAGGCTCCACTGATCTTCGATTTAGTGGATACTTGGATGCAACGCTCCTTAGGAGGTTGTCAGTATCATGTAGCTCATCCGGGTGGGCGTAGTTACGACACACTGCCGGTCAACGCCTATGAAGCGGAAAGCCGTCGTCTGGCGCGTTTCTTCCAGCATGGGCACACACCGGGGCGTATCCAGTGCCCACCGCTGAACATTCATGCAGAGCTGCCGATGACGCTGGATTTACGCCGCTACTGATGGATCGCACGGCAGCCTGATCTGCAAAGATGTAGGCTGCCTCGCTTGTTTTCGTTTGCCGAGTACTCAATGTCCAATCTGCTTATCCACTACCCTCACAACAACCCATCCCAGCATGAGTTATTCGATGCTAAACGGGTTGTACGTCCTCATTGGCAGCGTTTGCTCAAACATCTGCAAGAGGGTGGCCGTGAGCATCTGCAACAGCACCAAGCACTGTTAGAACGCCAAATCCAAGAAAATGGCGTTACCTACAACGTTTATGCTGAGCCCGATGGCACGGATCGGCCTTGGAAGCTGGATCTACTCCCCCATTTGATTCCTGCTGAAGAGTGGCACCTGTTAGCCTCGGGTGTTGAGCAACGAGCACGCTTACTCAATGCGGTACTGGGTGATGTTTATGGCCCTCAGCAACTCTTGGCGGAGGGCCTGTTACCCTCGGATTTAATTTTCGGCCATGAACAATTTCTGTGGCCCTGTCAGGACATCCAACCACCGGGTGGTATTTGGCTGCATCTATACGCAGTGGACTTAACCCGTGGCCCCGATGGGCGCTGGTGGGTTACGGCCGACCGTACCCAAGCAGCCTCAGGCGCGGGTTATGCTTTGGAAAACCGCCACCTGATCTCGCGGGCCTTTCCAGAGCTGTACCGGGACTTGCGAGTGGAACACATCGCGAGTTACTTCCGCACCCTGCTGGATACCTTGGCCCACCAAGCACCGGTTGAGGACAATGAAAAGCCTCTGGTTGTACTCCTTACTCCTGGCCGTTTTAACGAAAGTTATTTTGAGCATCTCTACCTCGCCCGTCAGTTAGGTTATCCACTGGTGGAGGGCAGCGACCTCACGGTGCGCGATGGCACCCTATACCTAAAAAGTTTGGCGGGATTGCGCCGAGTTCACGCCGTACTGCGCCGCTTAAACGACGACTTCTGCGACCCTCTGGAACTTCGCACCGACTCTGCCTTAGGTGTGCCCGGCTTATTGGACTCGGTACGCCGAGGGCGGGTACTGGTTGCCAATGCTCTGGGTTCGGGTGTGCTGGAATCTGCCGGATTACCGGGTTTTCTACCTGCCATTAACCGACGTCTATTTGGTGAAGAATTGCAGCTCCCCTCCGTAGCTAGCTGGTGGTGTGGAGAGCCGCCGGTACTCAAAGAGGCTTTAGAAAAGCTACCCGAATTATTAATCCGCCCAGCTTTTGGATCCCAAAGTTTTCAAGCCTGTTTTGGCCCAGAACTCACCCCAACCCAACTCAATGAACTGCGTGAACGTCTGTGCCAACGCCCTTATGCTTATGTGGGGTTGGAGCGGCCTAAAATGTCTGTAGCGCCCATTTGGCATAATCAAAGTGGCCGTATTGAAGCCCGTCCGTTGGCCATGCGCTTATTTGCAGTGGCCAGACCCGATGGCAGCTACTATGTCATGCCCGGAGGACTGAGCCGAGTCGCTGCCAAAGCCGATGCTGAAGTGCTATCCATGCAGCGTGGCGGAGCCAGTAAAGACACTTGGATTTTGGGGGCCCGCCAAGCCACTACCGACCCTTGGCAACACGTTAAGCCCCTCAAAGCACGGGAAGTCGTGCGCAGTGACCACTACCTTCCTTCACGCATGGTGGAGAACCTGTTCTGGTTTGGCCGCTACTGTGAGCGCTGCGAAGGGGAAGCGCGCTTACTCCGAATTATGCTCTCCCGCTACATTGACGACGACAACGACCCCCAAGCCATGCAAGCTGCTTTAGTGGTCGCCGAAGGTTTAGGGCTGGTTCCCCAAGGGAAAACACCGGAGCTAGAACAACGCCTAATTCGCGCCGTACTGGATGAAGATTGGCCTCCTAGCTTACGCAGTAACCTACAACGCCTGCATTGGGCGGCTACCAATGTGCGCGGCAAACTGTCCCGTGAAAACTGGCAGGCTATGTTAGAACTGCAAAAAATGGTACTGCCGGAAGCCAATAACGCCGAATCGGGGGAGCTGTTAGAGCTCTTAGATCGTCTCTTGCTCTCCACCGTGACGCTGTCTGGTTTTGCCCTTGACGATATGACCCGTGACGATGGCTGGCGCTTTTTGATGACCGGCCGCCGCATTGAACGTCTACAGTTTATCTGCAACAGTCTAGCCAGCTTTATATCCGGCCCTACGGTGCAAGATCCTTCAGCACTGGCATGGCTGCTAGAGTTGGGCAACAGCAGCATCACCTACCGCACGCGCTATCTGGCCTCGCCACAACTGATTCCGGTACTGGACTTGCTGCTGTTAGACGACCACAACCCTCATGCGGTGGTTTTCCAACTCCACATGCTTATCCGAGGGGTACAGTGCTTTAGTGAGCGCTTTGATTTCCCTTTAGAACAAACTTTATCTGATCTGCACCATCAGTTACTGAAGTTCAACCTGGATCAATTTGAGTCAGAACACTCAAGCGCGGCCCGACAAGACAGTCTTAACAGGCTGGCTGATTTACTGCGTCAGATCAGCCACAGCTCTGCTCAACTGTCTGACCGCTTGGGATTACGCTTCTTCGCGCACATTGACACCAGCCAGCAGACTCAGTCCCTATGACCAGTACTCGTTATAAAATTCTGCACGATACGCACTACCATTACTCGTCCACCGTGTCGCTGGCCCAACAGTTAGCCCACCTATGGCCTCGGGAATCTTTGTGGCAACGCACCCACCACCGTGGCCTGCATATTGCGCCTGAGCCTACCCACCGCAGCGACAGCATTGATGCTTTTGGGAATCCCCTAACCCGGATCGCCATTGAAAAGCCCCACGATTCACTGATTGTAACTGCCAACTTGGATGTAGAAGTATTTCAGCGCCCAGAATTGGACTTAAATATATCCCCACCCTGGGAAACAGTGTGCCAAGCCCTGAGCTATACCACGGGAAAACCACCAGATCCCAGCATTTTAGAGGCCGCACGCTACCGCTTTGAATCACCCTATGTGCATCTAAAACAAGTATTTAGTGACTTTGCAGCGGATTGCTTTCCCCCCCAGCGTCCTTTGTTGCTGGCCGCGCAAGCCCTGATGGAGAAAATTTTTGACGAATTCACCTTCGACCCTAACGCGACACAGGTCGCCACGCCTTTAGTACAGGTATTGGAAAAACGACGCGGTGTCTGTCAGGACTTTGCCCACTTGATGCTAACCTGTTTAAGATCGAGAGGGCTGTCCGCCCGCTACATCAGTGGCTATTTATTGACCCAACCGCCTCCCGGCCAACCTCGTCTGATTGGTGCTGATGCTTCCCATGCTTGGGTATCGGTATTTTGCCCGGTACAGGGCTGGGTGGACTTTGATCCCACCAACAACATTCGTCCAGAGTTAGAACACATCACCCTTGCTTGGGGACGGGATTTCGCCGATGTATCCCCGTTGCGTGGGGTGATTTTAGGCGGTGGCAGCCATGACCCTGACGTGCGTGTCACGGTCATGCCTTTGGATGAGGCCATCGCGCATGGCCTCTGAGCTGCTAGACCAAAATACCTTGGCTGCGCAAATAGTCATTATAAGTGCCGCTAAAATCGGTGATTCCCTGCTCTGACAACTCCAAAATGCGCGTTGCCAACGAGCTGACAAACTCCCGGTCATGGCTGACGAAAATCAGAGTACCGGGATAATTTTCCAAGGCTAAGTTCAGCGCCTCAATGGATTCCATATCCAAGTGGTTAGTAGGCTCATCCATCACCAACACGTTGGGTTTTTGCAGGGTCAACTTGCCAAACAGCATACGACCCTGCTCACCGCCAGAAATCACCTTGACTGATTTTTGAATTTCATCGTTGGAAAACAGCATCCGGCCCAAAGTACCGCGCACGATCTGCTCTCCGCCCTGAGTCCACTGGGACATCCAGTCAAATAGGCTCAGGTTTTCCGCAAAATCGGCGGCGTGATCTTGGGCGAAATAGCCAACTTCAGCGCTTTCTGTCCACTTCACTTCCCCAGTCATTGGCGGAAGCTCTGCCATCAAGGTACGCAACAACGTGGTTTTGCCGATCCCGTTGGGGCCGATAATGGCCACACGCTCACCGGCTTCAATCTGAATGCCCAGATTTTTAAACAGCGGAATGCCATCGTATCCCTGAGACAGTTTCTCCAAGGTCACGGCTTGGCGATGCAGCTTTTTAGTTTGCTCAAAGCGAATAAAAGGACTCACACGGCTGGAAGGCTTAACCTCTTCCAACTGAATTTTGTCGATCTGCCGCGCACGACTGGTGGCTTGCTTGGCCTTAGAAGCGTTAGCTGAGAAGCGACTGACGAAGGTTTGTAGCTCGGCAATCTGAGCTTTTTTCTTGGCATTGTCGGCCAGTAGACGCTCACGGGCTTGGGTAGCGGCGGTCATATATTCATCGTAATTACCGGGGAATAGACGCAGCTCGCCATAATCCAAATCCGCCATGTGGGTACACACGGAGTTTAGGAAGTGCCGATCGTGGGAAATGATGATCATGGTGGAGTCGCGGGCGATCAGAATGCTTTCCAGCCAGCGAATGGTATTAATATCAAGGTGGTTGGTTGGCTCGTCCAGTAACAGTACGTCGGGATCAGAAAACAGCGCCTGAGCCAACAATACCCGCAATTTCCAGCCCGGAGCTACCGCGCTCATCGGGCCAAAATGCTGCTCTAAAGGAATTCCTAAACCCAGCAACAGCTCACCGGCACGCGATTCGGCGGTATAGCCATCGTATTCAGCAAACTGGACTTCCAGCTCAGCCACCGCCATGCCGTCCTCTTCACTCATTTCCGGCAAAGAATAAATACGGTCGCGCTCGGCCTTAATGCTCCATAGCTCAGCGTGCCCCATGATCACGGTATCAATCACGCTAAAATGTTCATAGGCAAACTGATCTTGGCGCAGTTTACCCAAACGCACATTGGGCTCTAGCATCACTTGACCACCAGAGGGCTCTAGCTCGCCACCCAAGATCTTCATAAAGGTGGATTTACCACAACCGTTAGCCCCAATCAGGCCGTAGCGGTTGCCATTACCAAACTTGACAGAGACATTTTCAAACAGTGGCTTAGGGCCAAACTGCATGGTGATGTTGGCAGTTGAAATCAACGAATCTAGTCCTTTGATAAACCGATTAATTAGATGAAATATGTTTTATAAGTAGTCTTAGCATACCCTATACAGAGGCTAATGTCCCTGTATTTTAATTCAGATAAATCACCCTCAAGTAAAACCACCTTATTGAGCAGCAATATAACTTATTAATTAATCAAAGTTACAATGTTTGAATAGATTAACAAAACAAGCATTGAAAAAAACGATTACTTTCACTAGCATGCACACTCAGAAAACTCAAGTTTTAGTTAAAATAGGAAAATACCTTGAGAGCCCTTATAAAAATAAACATATCTTTAGCATTACTATTAACCATATCCACAGCCACCTTTTTCGCCTGGCAACACTTTTATCCAGTAACCCCTCATTCAGGCTGGAGTTACCAAGAGCGCTTAACGGATATACAAAGCCCTGGGGCTATTCTGTTAGATTCACAAAAAAATATTATTGTTACTGAAGAGCTAACCAAAAGTCGTGGGAAAATCTGGAAAATTAATCCCGAAGGCCTGCGCCAATTATTAGTAGACAATTTATCAAAGCCTGATGGTTTAGCTTTATATAACGAAGGTATTGTATTTAGCCAAGAGGCTGGCCCCTTCCCTGTTAACTTATTACGCGATGGTAAAATTGAACCTTTATTTAATGGCACTAATGTTCAAACATTAACCGTAGAAGGTGAATACTTATATGCCATCGAAGATCGTAAAGGCTATCAAGGACGACTCCTTCAATACCACGCCAAAACTAATAGTTTGAACATCTTGCGCGACAACTTAGATGAAGCAGAGGCCTTAGTAATCTGTCCCGATGGTCAACGCTTTTACACCGAAAAAGATCGCGGATTAGTGAAAAAATTCTCCGAGGATGGGCAAGACAGTATCTATCTCCAAGGCCTGCACCAGCCAGGTTCACTTTTTTGCGATGCTCAAGGATTATGGGTGAGCGAGGATCGCAACCATCGTGCCCGCTTATTACTGCGTAAGCCCAATGGGGAATTGCAGACTATTTTAAGCTTTTTAAAATCTCCCCAAGTTCTGCATCCTATTGCCCCCGGACATTACCTATTGGCTGAAGGGGGTCGAGACCGGATCCTAGAGCTTAAGCAATTAGATTAAATCGACACGCAAGCGGATTTATCTCCCAAACCTTCTTGCCGATAATAGCGTTCTATTTATTCACCCTTATATGATGCCCCTAAGATAGCGCTTACTTACTCAGGAAGCGAGAATTGGGACAGCCCAGAAGTTACCCCCTGATTCGATGACAACGAATCAAAAAACTCTGGGCTGTCGTGCTATCCCACCCTTGATCTATCGGGATCTCGCGCTTTTCGTCATGCATACGTCCTTTGCTCTATTAGGCTTAGTTACTTGCCTAACCCTAAGTCCCGCTTGGGCTGAAACTACAGAAACTCCACCACCTATTGATCAAAAATCAGCCTTTCTTGAGCATCTGATGCAGCGCATGACGCTGGAGGAAAAAATAGGTCAACTGCGCCTGATCAGCATTGGGCCGGATATGCCTCAACCGCAAATACTGAAAGAGATCGCGGCAGGACGCATTGGTGGCACTTTTAACAGCATCAGCCGTGCCGAAAACCGCCCGTTACAAGAAGCTGCTGCTTTACACAGCCGCCTCAAAATTCCGATCTTTTTTGCCTTTGATGTGATTCACGGGCATCGCACCACCTTCCCTATCAGCTTGGGCTTGGCTTCTAGCTGGAATCTGGAGGCTATTCAACAAGCTGCCCGTGTTTCCGCTGTTGAGGCCAGTGGCGATGGCCTAGATCTGACCTTTGCACCCATGGTGGACATTAGCCGCGATCCACGCTGGGGCCGTACCTCCGAAGGCTTTGGTGAGGATACTTACCTCGTTTCGCGTATTGCGGAAGCTATGGTGCGAGGCTATCAAGGCTCCTCACCCAGTAATGCCGACAGCATTATGGCCAGCGTTAAGCATTTTGCCCTCTATGGCGCGGTCGAAGGCGGGCGCGATTACAACGTGGTCGATATGAGTCCCATGCGTATGTATCAGGACTACCTGCCGCCCTATCGAGCCGCCATTCAGGCAGGAGCCGGTGGTGTAATGGCCGCGCTGAACTCCATTAACGGTATGCCCGCCACCGCCAATATCTGGTTGATGCAAGACTTATTGCGCAAAGACTGGGGCTTTAAAGGATTAGTCACCAGCGACCACGGGGCGATTTGGGAACTGATCCGTCATGGCGTAGCCCAAGATGGACGTGAAGCCGCTAAATTAGCCATCAAAGCCGGCATCAGCATGAGTATGCACGACAGCCTGTACCGCGATGAACTGCCCAAACTGATCCAATCTGGCGAAGTAAGCCAAAAAGAATTGGATGCCTCCGTATATGAGGTGCTGGCCGCTAAATACGACATGGGCCTATTCCATGACCCCTTCCGCCGCATTGGTGAAGCCTCGGGAGATCAAGACCCTAAATCCGAACAGCGCCTTAACCGCGAAGCCGCCCGCCAAATAGCCCGCCAATCGCTGGTACTGCTGAAAAATGAGCAAAACCGGCTGCCTCTGGCCAAATCCAGCACCATTGCCCTGATCGGCCCCTTAGCGGACAGCCCTATTGATATGCTCGGCAGTTGGTCAGGAGCAGGACGGCACCAGCAAACCGTAACCCTACGCCAAGGTATGCAACAGGCTCTGGGAGCAGAAGCCAAACTCCTGTACGCACTGGGCGCGAACCTAACCGGCAATCAGAGCATCATTGACTATCTGAACCGCTTCAACTGGGCGGAAACCGAGGTCAACCCTGATCCGCGCAACGCTGAACAGCTCCTAGCCGAAGCTTTGGAAGTGGCTCAAAAGGCCGACGTGATTGTGGCAGCGGTGGGTGAATCCCGTGGTATGTCCCACGAATCCTCCAGCCGTACCCAATTAACCCTGCCAGATACCCAAAAAGCCCTACTCAAAGCCCTCAAAGCCACCGGCAAGCCTTTGGTGTTGGTATTGATGAATGGGCGACCTCTGGCTTTGGAATGGGAACAGGAAAACGCCGATGCCATCTTGGAAACCTGGTTCAGCGGTACTGAAGGTGGCAATGCCATCGCCGATGTGCTGTTTGGCGACTATAACCCGTCCGGCAAGCTGCCTATTTCTTTCCCGCGTTCCGTGGGCCAAATCCCGACCTACTACAACCGCCTGCGTATTGGTCGCCCTGCACCTTTAGACCCTAAAGAACCGGGCAACTACACCTCGCAGTATTTTGAAGAACCCAATGGCCCGCTGTATCCCTTCGGTCATGGTCTGAGTTATACCCAGTTTCAGCTTTCAGACATGCAGCTATCCAGCCTCGAAATGACAGCGGACCAAAGCTTAGAGGCGCGCATTACCCTGAAAAACACCGGAGATCGTGCAGGAGAAACCGTAGTCCAGCTTTACATTCGTGATGAAGCGGCTTCGATTGTGCGTCCGGTTAAAGAACTCAAGGGGTTCCAGAAGATCCAATTGCAACCGGGCGAGCAACAAGTGGTGCGCTTCCCCATCACTGAGGAGCTGTTAAAGTTCTACAACGCGCAACTGGAATACAAAGCCGAACCTGGCGTATTTCAGGTACAAATCGGCTTAGACTCGCAACAAGTGCAACATCAAAACTTTAGCCTGAAGCCATAGCGCTTAGACCCAATCCACCGAGAGGTACTGCCATGTTCTATCCCAACACCACTACACAGGGTTCTTTTGATCTGCTGGTCATTGGTGGGGGTATTAACGGCACCGGTATCGCAGCCGATGCGGCGGGGCGAGGCCTCTCGGTGTGTTTGTGTGAGCAAGACGATTTAGCCCAGCACACCTCTTCTGCTAGCAGCAAGCTGATTCACGGCGGGCTGCGTTATCTGGAACACTACGAATTTCGCATGGTGCGCGAAGCTTTGACCGAGCGTGAAGTGCTGATGGCCAAGGCTCCGCACCTGATTCACCCGTTACGTTTTATTTTGCCGCACCAGCCCCATTTACGACCGGCGTGGCTGATTCGAGCCGGTTTATTTCTCTACGATCACTTAGGGCCACGCCAACATCTGCAAGGTTCCCAATACCTGAGTTTAGACCGGGATGGCCCGTTAAAACCGGAGTTTCATACAGGGTTTGCGTACTCCGACTGTTGGGTGGACGATGCCCGTTTAGTCGTAGCCAATGCCCAAGCCGCCTACGAAGGTGGGGCAAAAATTCTGCCTCGTACACGCTGCCTCAGGGCTACACGCCAAAATGATCTGTGGCATATAGAACTAAAAACCGAAAACCAACCGCCTTACAGCGTTACAGCTAAGGCTTTAGTCAATGCAACCGGCCCTTGGGCGGTACAGGTGCTGGAACACTGCCTACACACCAAATCGCCCCACAGTTTGCGTCTGGTGCGCGGTAGCCATCTGGTGGTACCGCGTCTGTATGAGGGGACACAAGCCTATATCCTGCAAAACGAAGACCGCCGGATTGTGTTCGCCATCCCCTATTGGGATCAGTTCACCCTAATCGGTACGACGGATTGCGAATACCAAGGCGATCCCGCTCAAGTACAGATTACTGAAGAAGAACAAAGCTACTTACTGGACATTATTCAGCGCTACTTCCGCCAAGCGCCGACAGAGGTGGTACATCGCTTTTCTGGGGTACGGCCTCTGTTTAATGATCAGGCCCAAGACCCTTCAGCCGTCACCCGGGACTTCAGTTTGAAGGTGTCCACCAACGCGAATGGATTGGCCCCACTGCTGTCCGTATTTGGCGGTAAACTCACTACCTATCGCGTATTAGCAGAACAGGCTTTAGACCTGCTGTCTCCCTTCTTTCCTCAGATGAACCCCAGTCAAACAGCCCATACGGCCCTGCCTGGTGGCGAATACCCGCTCAATCAACAGGCGGTGCAAGAGCGCTACCCTTGGTTGGATCAAAGCTTGTTACAGCGTTGGATCAAACAATACGGCTGCCGCGTTGAGTCGCTCTTAGACTCCGTACAAACCTTAGAAGACTTAGGCCCGCTATTAAGCGCCAGCATGCATTTATACGGGCGTGAATTGGACTATTTATGCCAATATGAATGGGCTCAAACGGCTGAAGATATTTTATGGCGGCGTACCAAGCTGGGCTTATTCCTTTCCCCCAGCGATTGCGCGGCAGTGGAGGATTATCTTAAGGCTAACCGGCCCAAGCACTGAGCAGCACCAGCACACTAACCTCGGCTAGCTCCACCAGCGCACCGGCGGTATCTCCTGTAACTCCGCCCAAACGTTGCTGCATCAGGTGGCGCAGCAGCACAAAACAGCCCAGTGCCGCACCCAAAGCCACTAATCCAAACCAGCCCCCCCAACAGAGCAGCAGTACTGCGTGCAGCACCAGCACCCAAGGTATCCAAGCTCTGGGCAGATGCTCCGTCAGGGCCGTTCCCAATCCTCCAGAGCGCACATAAGGCGTAGTCCAAAACAACAGCGGCAAGAGCCCACGAGCCAACCAAGGCGCAAACAACAACGCCCAAGGGCTTACCTGTTGCAAAGCGGAGTACTTGAGCAACAGCACCAACGCCAGTACGACTATGGCTATGGGGCCGCTGCGGGGGTCTTTCATAATCGCAAGGGTACGCTCCCGATCACCAAAGCCACCGGCCCACGCATCGGCGCTGTCAGCCAGCCCGTCCAGATGCAAACCGCCGGTGAGTAGCACCCAAGCCGTCAACAACAATGCCGCCTGCAACACAGGTGCTATACCCTGCAACAGACTTTGCACCCCCAGCAGTAATAACCCGATCAGCAATCCCACCACCGGATACCAGAGCAAAGAGCGCCCTATCGCCTCAGGAGTAGGCATAGCCGATAAGCGCACCGGAATACGGGTCAAAAATTGTAGGGCGATCCAAAAGGCGTGCATGTAAAACTCAGCTCAGCGTTGATCGGGCCAGTGCAATGGGCGTAACGCAGCATGGGGCACTTCAATCTGCAATAACTGCTGTTTAGGCAAGCCTTGAGCCTCCGCTAATAGATAACGCATCACACCGCCGTGGGTCACAATCAGCAAGGACGCATCAACATAGCTTTGCGGTAAACGCTGCATTAACCGTTGAAGGCGTAGGGCAAAGTCCTGCATAGGCTCGGCTTGAGGTGGCGTAAAGGCGTAAGGATCGGCCCAAAACTGGCCTAAAGCCTCAGCATCCGTGGCCATTAATTCAGCAGCGGTACGGCCTTCCCAAGCGCCAAAGCTCAACTCACGCAAATCCGCTTCAATCTGCAACGGAAGCTCAAGCTCGACAGCTAGGTATTCAGCAAAAAGGCGGCAACGCTGTAAGGGTGAACTGAGGATATGCGTCCAGCCCATTGTCCCCTGCACCGCTTGCTGCATTTGCTGCCAACCGAGCTCCGTCAGTGGATCATCCAAGCGTCCGCGAAAACCGCCGTGGGTAGTTTCTCCGTGACGTAACAGGCTAATACTCAAACTCATAGTGGGCGATCTGCTACGGCGGCTTCGGCAAAGGTAGCCATCCCAGTATGAAGCTGACAGGCCAATTGAATGATGGGCACTGCTAACGCTGCCCCACTGCCTTCGCCGAGGCGTAACCCTAAGTGCAGCAAAGGTTTGGCCTGTAGTTGTTCCAAGAGCAGTACATGCCCCTGCTCTGCGCCTGCATGAGCAAACAGCAACCAAGGTTGACACTCGGGGTTCAGGCGTACCGCACACAGAGCCGCTGCGGTACAGATAAAGCCATCCACTAAGGCCGGTATTCCCATTTGAGCGCAGGCGATATAGGCTCCGGCCAGTGCCGCCAGCTCAAAACCACCCAAGCATTGGAGTGCCTGCAAAGGTGCTTCTAATTGATCCTGATGGTATTGCAACGCCCGATTAATCACCGCCTGTTTTTGCTGCACGCCTGAGTGATCCAACCCCGTACCGGGGCCAGCTAACTGGGCCGGAGCCAATCCGGTCAGGGCACAGGCTAAAGCGGTAGCCGCCGTGGTATTGCCAATGCCCATTTCTCCTGCCAGAAACAGGTCTGCACGGTTGGCTTTTGCCCGTTGCACGGCGGCCTGCCCGGCCTGTAAGGCAGCTTGGCATTGCTCAACACTCATGGCCGGTTGGTGGACGAAATTAGCTGTTCCAGGGCCAAGGCGCAGGTGCTGCACATTGGGTAAGGACAGATGCAAATCCACCGTGCCCAAATCCACTACCTCTAGGGGAATATTCTGGGCCTTAGCCAATACGCTGATGGCGGCACCGCCGTTGAGGAAGTTACGCAGCATTTGCACCGTAACCGCCTGCGGATAAGCCGAAACCCCTTCAGCCACTACTCCGTGATCACCGGCAAACAGAGTCAACCAAGGTTGGTTGATTTGGGGCAACTCCTTAGCCTGTAAAGCCGCCAAACGAATGGCTAAGGCTTCCAAATCGCCCAAAGCGCCTGTGGGTTTAGTCAATTGCTGCTGACGTTGTTGCGCTGCTTGCCCCATCTGTTGATCAGGCATACGACAGGGGTTTTGCCACCAAAAGGCAGTATCGGTCATGCTGGAGGCTCCTTGAGGCTAAGGGGTAAACCCGCCACCACGAGGGTAACGCGCTCACAGCTTTGGGCTAGGACTTGATGCAGCCAACCGGCTTCGTCCACATAACGGCGGGTGAGTTCGCCTAAAGGCACTACTCCCAGCCCTGTTTCGTTACTGACTAAAAGAATCTGGCCCGGGAGTTTAGGCAAGCAATCCAGCAGTGCTTGGCGCTCATGCATCAATCGCTCAGGATTAGGCTGTAACAATAAATTAGTCAGCCACAGGGTTAAACAATCCACCAGTAAGCAGTGCTCTGGAGCGGCATTTTGGATTAACACCTGAGCCAGCGCTAAAGGCTCCTCCACTAAACCCCAATGACTGGGACGACGCTCTTGGTGGTGTTGAATGCGGGCCTGCATCTCCTGATCCCACGCTTGGCTGGTGGCAATGTAGGTGACGGCTAAACCGCTGGCTTGAGCACGTTGCTCAGCCAAACGGCTTTTACCCGAACGAGCTCCACCTAAAATCAGTTCAGGCATGGGATTTCCTTCGCAGTCAGTCCACAGAGTCGGTTTAGGCGCTTGATATCCAGATGCTGCTGTACCAGATCGGCTAGGCGCTCAATGTCCTGTTCACGACGGGCCTGATAATCGAATGCCTGTGGATCTTGCAGACCCGCCCAACGCAATAAAGCAGCGCAGGCACTGGGCTGTTCAAACAGGCCATGTAAGTAAGTCCCCAGAATCTGCCCATCGGCGCTGATAGCTCCATCCACACGGCCTGAGTCTAAGTACACTGCCGGACGCTCTAAAGCAGGCCCTCGGCTGACACCTGCGTGAATCTCGTAGCCGCTGATGGGTACCTGTTGTAAACACAGTTGGCCCTGTACGCGGTGTAACTGCTTTTCTGCTTCCAGCACCGTGGAGAACTCCAGTAAACCTAAGCCTTCGCTGTCACCGGCATCGCCCTCTAAACCCAGAGGATCGTGCAGTTGCTGACCTAATATCTGGAAGCCACCACAAATCCCCAGCAGCTTACCGCCGTAGCGCAGATGACGTTGGATCGCTTCCTCCCAACCCTCAGCACGCAACCGCGCTAAATCAGCACGCACACTTTTAGAGCCGGGCAAAATGATCAAATCCGCAGCCGGAATGGGCTGACCGGGGCCGATAAACTGCAAATCCACCTGTGGATGCAAGCGTAAGGGATCAAAGTCAGTATGGTTACTCAAGCGCGGTAACACCGGCACTATGACTTTAAGCGGATGAGCGCTAGCCGTTACTTGGCGCACGTCTACGCTATCCTCAGCCTCTAAATGCAAATCCTGCACATAGGGCAACACACCCAACACCGGCTTGCCCGTATATTGCTCCAGCCAGTCTAAACCTGACTGTAACAACGCCAGATCCCCCCGAAATCGGTTAATGACAAACCCCTGTACCCGCGCTTGCTCCGAAGGCGACAGCAAAGCCAAGGTTCCGACCAAATGGGCAAATACACCGCCGCGATCAATATCGGCGATCAAAATCACGGGGCAATCCACCGCCTCCGCAAAGCCCATATTGGCAATATCGTTGGCTCGAAGGTTGATTTCCGCCGGAGAACCGGCCCCCTCAACGATGATCACCTGATACTGATGGGCCAAACGCTGATGGGACTCCAACACGGCTCGCATGGCCATAGGTTTGTACTGCTGATAACCCACCGCCGCCATATTGCCGATAGCTTTGCCCTGCACGATCACCTGTGCCCCAATGTCAGTATTGGGTTTGAGCAGGATGGGGTTCATGTCGGTATGCGGCTCTAAACCGGCGGCTTGAGCCTGTACCGCTTGGGCGCGACCAATTTCGCCGCCATCCGCCGTCACAGCGCTGTTTAAGGCCATATTTTGTGGCTTAAAAGGGGCTACAGATACCGATTGGCGCGCTAGCCAACGGCACAAAGCTGTCACCAGTGTACTTTTACCCGCATCCGAGGTAGTGCCCTGCACCATCAGGGTTGTGGCGCGCTTCATCATTATCATCTCCTAAACCCGTTTAGGGCCTGCTCCAGACGTTGCCAATCTGCCTCCGTAGCCGGTAAGCCCAGACGCAAGCCCTGCAATTCGGGGAAATGGCGCAGTAAGATGCCTTGTTGAGCACAGTGCTGATGCAAAGCCGCTGCTTGCTCAGTGACCAACCAGTGGAAAAAAGCCGTGCTTCCTACAATGGGAAACCCTTGATGCGCTAATAGCCTGTTCAGGCGTTGGCTGGTTTGATGCAAGCGTTGGCGTTGCTGCTGTTGTGCTTCTAGGTTTTGCAGGCATGCGGCCCCAATCCAACGTGCTGGGCCGCTCACAGCCCAAGGCCCCAGCCAGTGCTCCAGCGCTTCTAGCAACTTGGGCTCTGCCAGCACAAAGCCTAAACGCACTCCTGCCAGCCCAAAGAACTTCCCTAAAGAACGCAACACAATCAGCCCCGGACGCTTGCTGGCAGCGGCTAGGCTGTGCTCTGGAGTGGCATCCATAAAGGCCTCATCCAGCACCAGCCAACCACCTCGTGAAGCCAACTGCTTGTGCCAAGTCAGTAACAACTCAGGCTCCAGCAATTGCCCGGTCGGGTTACTTGGGTTGACCACCACCAGCACTTGTAGATCGGGTAGTCGAGTAGGAATATCAGCTTCCTTCAAAAGCTCAACACAGTGACCCGCCTGTTGCCACTGATACGCATGTTCGGCGTAACACGGCGATAATATCCCCACTCGACTGGGCGGACGCAAACGCGGTAAGGCTTGAATAGCGGCTTGGGTTCCGGCCACCGGCAACGCATGGGCCGCACCGTAATAATGGGCGGCTTGCTCGGCTAAACCATCCTCCGCTTCAGGGAGGCGCTGCCAAAGTTGTTCGGGTACGGCAGGAAAGGGAAGCGACCAAGGGGCTAATCCGGTGGATAAGTCCAGCCAATCCTGCATCGGAATGCTATAGGTTTGCGCGGCTTGGCGCAGGCGGCCACCGTGTTCAAGCATACAGCCATCCACCCAACAATCCACCTAATAGCAGCAGCGCCAGCCAAAGCCCTGTGACCCGCTGCAATAGCCTTAAAGCTCGCTGGATATCCTTAGCCTCAGGGACTGAGCCTTCGCCCAAATCGGGGCGTTGATGGATGGCGCCACCATATACCGCCGTGCCGCCCAAACGCACCCTTAAAGCCCCAGCACCCGCAGCCATCACCGGCCCCGCGTTGGGACTGTCCCACAAAGGTGCTTGAGTACGCCAGCAATGCAGAGCCGTTCGGGTATGGCCACAGAGGGCATAGCTTAAAGCCGTTAAACGGGCGGGAATGTAATTGAGTCCATCGTCAATGCGCGCTGCTGCCCAACCAAAATGTAGAAAGCGGACGTTCTTGTAACCCCACATGGCATCTAAGGTATTGCTTAGGCGATACAACACCACACCCGGAGCACCCGCGACCACAAACCAGAACAAGGCTGCAAAGACCGCATCACTGCCGTTCTCTAATACAGACTCGGTGGCGGCTCGTGCCACAGCATCCGCATCTAAAGCTTGGGTATCTCGGCTAACGATGTGGCTCACTCGCCACCGAGCTTCGCTTAGGTTGTGTGTGTGTAGCGCTTGGATGATGGGCTGGACGTGCTCAAACAGACTGCGCAAACCAATAGCCAAATACAGCAAACCCACCTCAATCAGACAGCCCAGATAAGGAATTTGACTCAACATCCAAGCCAAAGCGGTTAATGGCAACACGGCCAATGCCCAAGCCAAAAGACCTGCTGAGCGCTTTCCTTGCCCTTGTGGATTGAGCTTAAGCTCCAGCACATTCGCCCAAGCACCAAAGGCCACTAGAGGATGAGCGCGCCTAGGCTCTCCCAGCCAGTGATCCAACAATAAAGCCGCTATGACCGTCAGTGCTGTACCCATCAACATAGAGGCGTGCCCCAATCGTCTTGATACAGTAACTCCGACAGAGGACGAGCTTTTGTCCAGCCCTCAGCCTCTAACATCGGTTGCTGATAAAAGGCTGTCACTGGCCCCAAGCAGAGGATCGCCACGGCTTGTGCGCCTTGAGGCAGACTCAAAAGCGGCCCTAAAGCCTCAGGATCGAACAGGGAAACCCAACCCATACCCAAACCTTCAGCCCGGGCTGCCAGCCACAGGTTTTGGATGGCACAGGCCACTGAGGCTAAATCCATATCGGGCAAGGTACGGCGGCCAAAAATATGCGCCTCACGCCCTTCCATCAAAGCCACCACCAGCAGCTCGGCGCAGTCTTTAATACCTTCTACTTTCAGGCGTAGAAATTCGTCCCGTCGCTCACCCAAAGCTTCTGCCGTCTGTTGGCGCTCTTGCTCCACTAGATTTTGGATCGCTGCACGCCGCTCAGGATTACAAATTCGGATAAAACGCCAAGGCTGCATTAAACCAACGCTCGGAGCCTGATGAGCTGCATTCAGCAGACGTTGCAATACCTCCGGCTCAATCTGTCCACCGCAAAAATGCCGCATATCTCGGCGCTCTGCGATGGCTCGGTACACCGCCGCCCGCTCAGAATCAGTAAAGTCAGCAGTCATGGCAAAAATAACGCCGCAGCGGCCTGTGGGTTAGAAGGCAGATAAAAATGAATGTAGGAGGCGGTCAAACGCCCCAGCCGAAATACTGACTCGCTCACAGACCGCGCATTTGGGCTGTACCCTAGGGCTATGGGCTCTACGGATAACTCAAGGCGCGAGTAATGATAACTATGGCCCCGCAATTGGCCCTCGGGTAACTCAACCTCTTGCAAGGCTAAGGCTACTAAACGCGGCTGCATCACGGCTTTCCCCGGTAACAGCCCTAGCAAAGCCGCGGACTGTCCCTCAACATCGGTTAGCCGCTCCAGCACATAAAGCATCCCCCCACATTCAGCCAGTATGGGTTTTGCGGCCGCATGATGGGCACGAATGCTCTGCATTAACTCTTGGTTATCTGCCAAAGCTTCAAGATGCAACTCAGGATAGCCACCGGGAAAATACAGGCTATCCACCTCTGGCAACTGGGAATCCCGCAAAGGGGAAAAAAACTTCAGCTCGGCCCCTAACTCCTGCAATAAATCCAAATTGGCTGCGTAAGTGAAGGCAAAAGCCTCATCCCGTGCGATACCAATCCGCACTCCGACCAGCAGCGGAAGCATACTAACCTCAGCGGCAGGCTCAAAGGTTATTGCGTTAGGCAAAGGAGGATTGGCGCTGTGGGCGATGGCTTCAGCAGCAGCGTTTAGGCGATCCTCTAAATCGGCTACTTCTTGCGCTTGAAATAAGCCCAGATGACGGCTGGGTAACTCCCAATCCGTCCTACGTGGTAACGCACCCCACCAAGGCAGCCCTTCCGGCAGGCTGCTACGCAGTAACTGCGCATGCTGCTCACTGCCCACACGATTAGCTAACACGCCGGCAAAGGACAAACCCGGTTGATAATGAGCCATACCATAGACCAAGGCACCGAAGGTTTGCGCCATAGCCGCGGCATCAATCACTGCCACAATGGGAATGCCGAATTGACGCGCCAAATCAGCGGCTGAGGGCGAACCATCAAACAACCCCATGACCCCTTCAATCAGAATCAGATCGGCCTCAGCGGCGGCTTGCCACAGCAAACGGCGGCACGCTTCTTCCCCTAACAACCACAGGTCTAAGGAATACACCGGCTGACCGCAGGCTTGGGCTAAAATCATCGGATCTAAAAAATCCGGCCCACACTTAAACACCCGTACCCGCCGACCTTGACGACCATGAAAACGAGCCAAAGCCGCCGTCACCCAAGTTTTACCCTGACCTGAAGCGGGTGCTGCAATCAACAAAGCGGGGCAATTCGAAGACTTAATCACTGTGTTCACGGCAAAGATTAGGCGTTAGCCGAAATGATTGCGTACTTAGCTTCTATTGACCACAACAGACTGCTTTATCCCGCAAAATTAGAGACGCAAAGTATCACCAATACAAGGGTAAATCGAGAAGAGACGACCCTACCCAGTGAGCGAATTCAGACCACCTCAGTGTTTAGAAGTCATCTTTTTGCTGTTTGGGAATCAAATCATTGGTACGCCATGAAAAGAACAGCAAAAACGTTTGCTTAGTGTTATGGGAATAGCCAAAGGTTGGTGAAGAAGCATCCACGTACTGCCCCGTTTTTGGGTTATAGGCAACAGCAGCAAAGCTGGCGACTCCCACCTGACCGTCTTTGCCGTACAGGGCTAGTTCAGGAACGCTGATAGAGCTAGAAGCCAGCGGTAAAGGCAGCTCAAAGGCTGGAATACCCACCACCGTGTTTTTGCGATCTGTAGACAGGGCTCCGGCACGGGTTTCCACAATCACATCGGCCTTGGTTTTATCATCAATCAGCAAAACCCCTTTGGAGAGCAAATGACTACGAATAGCGGCTGTTGCGTACTTGGCATCCGTACCTTCAAAGTTGCTGCTTTCGACAAAGACTCTGGTATTGGCTGGAATTTTTAGATTCAACCGCTGTGCCGCTCGCTCGGCAGCGGTCGAAATTAAGAGTTGTTCGGTAGCGCTACGGGCTGGATTGGTCTCTTCTAGGGTAGAACACCCCTGCACCATCAACAGCATAGAAACAGCTAGCGCGGTGCTAGAACCTAGAGGGAGCTTGGTCATTAGGCTTCCTTATCTCAAGTTGAAGCTTGAGTCTCTGCACAGCAGAATTGATCTGCACAAGACTCAAAACACCTATTCCGGCTGTGCCTTACTGCATTGGATCAAGCAATAACGGAAAAGTTCTCAACAGCGATATGCTATCATTCATCCATTTAACACAGGTTCCATGACACACGAAATAAAGAAAAAATCAGCGATTCAGAATAACACGCACAAGGAGGGCTTAAGTTCATGAACAAGCAGCTGATGATTTTGGCGGCCACAGCAGTCAGCTTAACAGGCTGTCAAAATGAAGACAGTCCTGCCAATACCAGCACACCCAGCAACAGTGCAACCAGTGCAGAAACCCGGGCCCAACTGTCGGCGGAAAGTACCGAGCTCAAGGCTGAGCTGGCCCGCTTGCAAGCCGCTGATCCCAGCGTCAAGGATGTTTACTACGGGGTTGATGAAGCCGGAAATCGCGTACTGCACGTGGTGCGCGATCAAGGTAATGAGCAATCCCAAAGCAGTATTTGGCCTTTGGTAGCAGGCATGGCGGCGGGCGCTTTGATCGGGCACATGATCAGCGCGGGCGGGGTGAATAACTACGCGCGGCAAAATCCGCCCCTACGCACCAACAGCTATTACAGCCGTGAGGATGAACGCCGGCAACGCAATATGGCTACCTCCAGCTACAATAACAGCTTGCAGCAAAACGCCCAAAGAGCAGCGACCCCGGTTACACCTGCAACAGGAGCAGCCAGTTCAACCCCTGTGCGCCCACAAGCCAGCAGTGCGGTACAGCCCTCAACCGGCACCAGCACTACAGCCACTCAGCCTTCGTCCGTCAGTTTACAAAAACAACCTACGTCGAACGCGGCTCCGGCTTCCAAAGACTCCACCAGCTCCAGTATGTCTACTCGCAGTAGCAGTGTATTTAGCAGCTCTAACTCCAGCTCAAGCCGCTCCAGCAGCTACAGTGGCGGAGCCTAAGGGCATGCAGATCACCCACCACTCAATCGCTTTGGATTTGGACAGCCTGCTCCGCGAAGAGCTGCCCTACCTGTATGGGCTGTATCAACATCATGCGGCCCTGCGTAATAACGTGCAGGAGCTTTTGGCCTTCCCCCTACAGCATGCGGCGGCTATGCCGTTTTACAATATTCCAGAGTCCCAGATTGGGGGTATCCAGACGGCTTTTTCTGCAACCTATGCGGCTTTGCTGGAGGGTCTACAGAGATTGTTTGCAGATCCTGAGGCCTTGCATCGCTTCATGGACTGCCCCTTTCTACGCAAGCACGGGGCCTATTTTATTCCCTATGCCCGCCATACCTTCAACAGTCGCACCCTAATTGGCCAAAGTCTGTACGGGCGCTTCGATGCAGTAATCAATCCTGATAACGGAGCAGTCACTGGAATTTACGAGTTCAACGGGGATACGCCCGTAATGTTGTTTGAGTCCATTAACCTACAACATCGTCTACTCAGCCAGATTGACCCAAGCGGACAAAGCCAATACAACGAATGGTACGACTTAACACGCAACCTGCTGAAAGCCCATCGGCTGGCACCACAGCATCAGATTGCCCTAGCCTGTTCCTTTGACCATATTGAAGACTTAACCACCTGCGAAACCCTAGCGCAGGTCATCGGAGAGCAAGCCGCTGCGCACCTTCTGGATCTGTCCGACATCGACTACGACCACGCCGAGCGGCGCCGCCCCTTTGTGATCCGTAACACCAATACCTATTTAGATGCCCTCTTTGTGCTCTCTCCTTGGGAAGAGATGGTGGAGCAGTTTCCAACGGCGTTCATGAACTGGGAACAATGGGCCAACCATGTCGCTTTGTTGGAACCTGCTTGGCGCTGGTTTATGAGCCATAAAGGCTTGCTGGCCTATGTCACTGAGTTGATGGAGCAGGATTCCGACTTTGCCCAACGGCATCAAGCGGCCCCTTTACTCCGAACCTATCTGACTCCAGACCCTTTCCGAGCCGCTCAACAGGCTTACGTCAGCAAGCCGGTTTTAGGACGACTGTCCGCCAATATTGAGGTTTTTGACGCTCAAGGCCAGCTTCAAGTACAGACTCAAGGTCTCTACGCGCAAGGGCCACGCATCTATCAGCAGTATCAGGCCGCCGCACAATGGCCGGGCAGCGCTCAGCATTTTATTGCTGGCATGTGGATGGCGGGCCAAGCCGGTACTAAGCAGGCCATTCCGGCAACCCTGTGTTTTCGTGCGTTTGAAACGCCTGTCCTTGAACTCAGTAACGAGCGTTTTATCCCACATCAGATTGTGGTCTAAGATGTTCTGACCTAAGCCCCAGACATAGGGCTTAACAGCCAAAAGGTGATTCCTTACACATTCTTGCTTCATTTATAGGTGCAGACTGACATACTTTGGTGGGCAGAATCTAAACACAGTCTATAGCTGCCTTATAGGGAGCCTTCCCATAGCATGGAACTCATCTGATGATTACAGAACACCTTCCCCTATCTAACCATCGTGGTCTTATTCTAGGTGTCGCTAACGAACACAGCATTGCTTGGGGTTGTGCCCGCGTTCTAGCTGCTCGCGGCGCCCAATTGGTACTCTCGTGTTTGAATGAGAAAGCCCAAGCCGTAGTAACCCCCCTCGCCGAATCTATTCAAGCACCGCTACATATCTGCAATGTCGAGCACCCCGGAGATTTGGAGCACCTAGTTCATCAGGCCGTCAACCAATTAGGCGGCTTGGATTTTGTGGTGCATTCCATCGCTTGGGCCCCTAAAACAGATCTTTTGGGCCGTGTGGTAGACAGCAGTGCCGAAGGCTTTAACGAGGCGATGCGCGTGTCGTGCCACTCCTTTGCTGAACTGGCGCGCTTGGTGGAACCCCACTTACCTCAGGGCGGCGCACTGGTCACCATGACCTACATCGGAGCCGACGACGCCATCCCACATTATGGATTGATGGGGCCGGTTAAAGCGGCGCTGGAATCCTTAGTGCGCTATATGGCACTTGAGCTTGGGCCTAAGAATATTAGGGTTCATGCGGTTTCTCCCGGCCCCTTACCCACTCGGGCCGCGTCTGGTTTACCCCAGTTTGACCAACTGATGAGCCGTATGGCCTCTGAAGCTCCCCTAGGGCGTTTAGTCACCCTAGATGAAGTGGGCGGCTGCGTCGCCTTCCTCGTTGGGCCTGATGCCAGCGGTATGACCGGCCAAACCCTGTATGTGGATGCAGGCGTACACGCCGTTCGCTAACTCCACCCCCGTTCTGATCGCGGCTCAACAGGAGCTGGCGATCAGAGCCTAATCCTGTAGGCTACCTATATACACTTCATCCTGACACGAACTGAATGTCCCACATCCTGCGCCTGCTTCCAGTGGTTGTTTGCTGCCTGTTAACGGCTTGCCAGAGCCTTCCCCCTCAGCCATTAGCGACTGAACCCCGTTCAGACTCCCCTCCGAAGTTAGATACCTCAGCTTCCCTACCGGAGCCAGAACCCGAACCCACAGCGCTGGAAACACACCTAGCCTCTTTGCCTATTCCGCCTAATCCCAAAACCTTAAAGGCGGAGTGTTTACGCATGGCTGAACTGTACAGCACCAGCATGGTGGCCAAAGCGACTTGGTTTTACGCTCAAACCCCGAATAAACCCAGCCTCAATGATTTAGAGGCGGCCTTACGTGCTTCTAAAGCTCGGGCTGAGCGTTTGGGATGCCCCGACTTTTGGAACGAGCCCTGAGTTAAGCTCACCCCCACATACCCTTGGAGGATTGCCCTTGGATTGGCACACACTGCTTACCCGCGAACGCTTAGGCAAGGTAGTACATAGCCCAGAGGAGCTGGGCCGCAGCCCCTTTCATAAAGACCATGACCGCATCATCTTTTCCGGTGCGTTCCGGCGTTTAGGTCGTAAAACACAGGTGCATCCGGTATCCAGCAACGACCATATCCACACCCGCCTAACCCATTCCTTAGAGGTAAGCTGCGTGGGCCGCTCCTTAGGAATGCGCGTAGGCGAAGTGTTACGAGATGAGCTGCCCGCTTGGTGCAGCCCAGCGGATCTGGGTGTCATCATTCAATCGGCTTGTTTGGCCCACGATATAGGCAACCCACCCTTTGGCCACTCTGGTGAAGATGCCATCCGTCACTGGTTTTTGCAGGCATTAGAGCGCGGCTGGTTGGATCAACTGGAAGATGCCGAGCGGCTGGATTTTTTAAACTTCGAGGGTAATGCCCAAGGCTTTCGGGTGCTGACCCAACTGGAATACCACCAGTTTGATGGCGGTATGCGCCTCACCTACGCCACCCTTGGCGCTTACCTGAAATATCCTTGGGCCGCCCGGCACGCAGAAGCACTGGGTTACAAAAAACATAAGTTTGGCTGCTACCAAAGCGAACTGCCTTTGTTAGAACAAATCGCCGCCAAATTGGGCGTTCCATTGGTTGAAGAACAGCGCTGGGCCCGTCATCCATTGGTTTATCTGATGGAAGCGGCTGACGATATTTGCTACGGCCTGATCGACCTTGAAGACGGTCTGGAAATGGACTTACTGGATTACGCCGAAGTAGAAGCCTTACTGCTCAATCTTGTCGGTGATGATCTGCCCATTACCTACCGCCAATTGGGGCAACAGGACTCACAACGGCGCAAACTGGCGATCCTACGCGGTAAAGCCATTGAGCACCTGACCAACGCCGCCGCCCGTGCCTTCGTCAAACAACAAGAAGCACTGTTGGCCGGTAATTTAGCCAGCGATCTGGTCGATCACATGCACGGCCCTGCAAAGGAGTGCGTGGTACGGGCCAAGCAAGTAGCGCGGGAAAAAATCTTCCACAACAAACGCAAAACCCTGCACGAAATCGGGGCGTACACGGTTTTAGAGATTTTACTCAATGCTTTTTTTGGCGCAGCTTTAGAACAACACAGCAAGCGCCCTCTTTCCATCAAAAATCAGCGCATCTTAGACCTGCTAGGCTATCACCAGCCCGGCCCTGAGCTAAGTTTGTATCAACGCTTTTTACGCATGATGGACTTTATTGCGGGCATGACCGACAGCTACGCCGCCGAAATGGCCAACGAAATGACAGGCCGCCCTAGGGTTTTATAACCATCTACACCCATCTTCAGGGGGCTAGCGACTATAGTCCAGCCCCTGCTTGATTTTGAACACGCACAGCGGGCTCAGGCTCAGGCATAATGCGGCAGCTTTTCCACCTCCGGAACCGCTTGCCTAACTCTATTGTTGCGCCTGACTCCATGAAAAAGACCCTGAGTACCCTTGCACTAACCAGTCTGATCCTGTTTGCCGGATCGGCTCAGGCAGAAGCTATTAACCAAAGCCTGCCCGAATCCGTCGCTCAGGCGCTAAAAGCCAACAAGCTACCGCCTGATGCAGTGTCCTTAGTCATGCTGCCTTTGACCAGTCAGGATACGCCCACCATCTTCAATGCAGACGTGCCCCTCAATCCGGCCTCCACCATGAAGCTGGTCACTACCTACGCGGCTTTGGAGTTACTGGGCCCAACCCACCAGTGGAGAACCGAGTTCTACACCGACGGCTCTTTGAAAGCGGGCGTACTCAGCGGCAACCTGTACCTTAAAGGCGGTGGAGATCCCAAGCTCAATATGGAGCGCCTCTGGCTGTTGATGCGTGACCTGAAGGCTAATGGGGTACGCCAAATCACCGGAGACTTGGTATTAGACCGCAGCTTTTTTATACCTCCACAAAATGACAGCTTCGTGGACGATGGCGGCGATGAGAACAAACCCTTCCTTGTCGGCCCCGATGCTTTGCTGGTCAATCTCAAAGCATTACGGGTTTTAGTCCGCAACGAAGAAGGCCGCATCAGTGTGGCTACCGAACCACCAATGGCCAACCTGATCATCGACAACCGCATCAGCTCCCAACGCGGTGTGCAGTGCCAAGACTGGCCCAATACGCGCTACAACGTAACGCAAAACGCGCAAGGGCAATTGGTGATGGTGGCTACGGGTAATCTTCCTGAAGGGTGCAGCGGTCAAAGCTATCTATCCATCCTTGACCATCCACAATACGCCGCAGGCGCGGTACGCGGCATCTGGCAAGAGCTTGGCGGCAGCATCCAAGGAGCCGATCGTTTAGGCAACGTCCCGCCCAAAGCCCGTTTGCTGGCCCGTGCCTTTTCGCCGGATGTAGTAGAAGTCATCCGCGACATCAACAAATACAGCAACAACACTATGGCGCGTCAGCTATTCCTCAGCATTGGGGCACGTTTTCGGAACGCCAATGATGCTGACGATGCCCAAGCCGCCAACCGTGCGGTGCATAATTTGTTTACTAAGAAAGGTTTGGATGCTTCCAACCTAATTATGGAAAACGGCTCAGGCCTGTCTCGCAATGAGCGCATCAGCGCTCGGGAAATGGCCTATATGCTGCGCGCCGCTTGGTATGGCCCCTATGCCCCTGAGTTTATTTCCTCCATGCCCTTAGTGGGTATGGACGGTACCATGCGTAAACGCCTGCGCAACATGGCCGGCGATGCCCACATCAAAACCGGAACCCTAAACAACGTGCGGGCTATTGCAGGCTTTAGCCGAGATGGACGCGGTAATACTTGGGCGGTGGTAGCCATCCTCAACCACGACCGCCCTTGGGGGGCTTCCTCGATTTTGGATCAGGTGTTAATCAGCCTACAAAGCCGTAAGTAAGCACATCAGTGTTTCAAACAGGGAGGCTTTGTAGCCTCCCTGTTCTTTTACTCTCTACCCTATTAACTAAGCCTTGGCTTGAATACGCCACGCCCGATGGATCTTCGGATTACGTTGAAAGTCCTCGTCTATGGTTTGAGCACTGATTTCCTCGACTCGATAGCGCTGCAACAGTTGCTCATCCAATACAAAACGGCGGAAGTTATTGGAGAAATACAGGGTTCCGCCCGCCGCCAAACGGGTCATGGCTAAATCCAGCAAGTGTACATGATCGCGCTGTACGTCAAACACGCCGTCCATACGCTTCGAGTTCGAGAAGGTCGGCGGATCAATGAAGATCAGGTCATACTCCTCGCGGTCTTGCTCCAACCAATGCACTACATCCGCCTGCACCAAACGGTGACGTTCAGAGTAACCATTCAAGGCCAGATTACGCCGTGCCCAGTCTAAGTAGGTTTTGGATAAGTCCACACTGGTGGTCGAGCGCGCACCGCCTTTAGCCGCATGCACACTGGCAGTGGCGGTATAGCAGAACAGATTCAAAAAGCGCTTACCGGAAGCCTCCGCCTGCAGGCGTAACCGCAGGGGTCTGTGATCCAAAAACAAGCCGGTATCTAGATAGTCGTGCAGATTGACCAACAGCTTCAAAGCGCCTTCCTGCACCTCCATAAAGTCCCCTGTGGCCTGTTGACGCTCGTATTGGCGCGTTCCGGTCTGGCGCTCGCGTCGTTTGAGCACGATTCGCTCTGAGGGAATGCCCAAAGCTTGGGGAATAGCAGACAAGGCATCTAACAAGCGCAACTGCGCTTTGGCCGGATCGACACTGCGCGGGGCCGCATATTCCTGCACATGCACCCAGTCACGGTATACATCAATGGCCAGCGCGTATTCGGGCATATCCGCATCGTACAGGCGATAGCACTCAATCTGCGAACGGGCGACCCATTTGCTAAATTGCTTGAGGTTTTTCCGTAGGCGATTAGCAAACATCTGCGCCCCTTCGCTCAAAGGTGCTGCAACAGGAGCAGCAGCGGGCGCATCCTTAGCCCGATGATCGGCAGCCAAGGCGGCACCTCCCACAAAGGCCTGGGGCTCAATGCGAAACAGCAGCAGTTTGCAGGGCAAAGCGCCGTTCCACAGCGCGTATTGTTTATGGCTGCGTACCCCCATGCGCTTACCCAGTTCAGGGGCTCCGGTAAAGATACCCGCCTCCCAGCCCAAACAGGCTTCGCGCATCCGCTCACCTAAGTGACGGTACAGATACACCAGACTCGCCTCGTCGCTTAGGCGCTCACCATAAGGTGGGTTACACACCACCAAGCCCTTCTGTCCGCGATCGGGATGGGGTTCAAAGGTCGCCAATTCGCCCTGATAAACCCGAATCCACTGGCTAAGCCCAGCGCGCTCAATGTTGTTACGCGCCGGTTGAATCAAACGCGGATCAGCTTCATAGCCGCGAATCCACGCCGGGGGTTTAGATAACCCCTCCTCCGCCCGCTGCAAAGCCTCTTGATGTAACCGTGACCACAGAGCCGGAACATGCCCCAGCCAATAAGTGAACCCCCATTGAGGCCGATGTAAATTAGGAGCCACATCTGCGGCAATCAAACCCGCCTCAATCAGCAGCGTTCCCACACCACACATAGGGTCAGCTAAAGCGCCGCCTTCGGCAGCAATGCGAGGCCAACCGGAGCGAATCAAAATGGCTGCGGCTAAGTTTTCTTTCAGCGGGGCAGCGCCTTGCTGCAACCGATAACCGCGCTGATGCAGGCTATGGCCCGATAAATCCAGCGATACCGTGGCCTGCCCCTGCTCCAGATGCACATGAATGCGTACATCAGGATTCAGCTTGTCCACATTGGGCCGCCGTCCCTGATCGTCGCGCAGTTGATCCACTATGGCATCTTTGACTTTCAGTGCTCCGAAATGGGTGTTATCAATCCCTGCACCTCGGCCCGTAAACTCAATGGCTAAACTGCCTTGAATCTCCAGATGATCGGCCCAGTCGATGGATTGAATTTCTTGATAAAGCTGCTCTGCACTGGCCACTGCAAAACGCCTAAGCACCAGCAACACTCTGTTGGCTAAACGTGACCACAGGCAAAGACGATAGGCGGTTTCCAGACTACCCGTCCCCTGAATAAAAGCCAAACGCTCGCGAGGCTGCTCTAAACCAAGGCTACGCGCCTCGTCACAGAGTAGGATTTCTAAGCCCTTGGGGCAGGTAAGGATCAGTTCGTGCTGGTCAGTCATGGAAATTCCGGAAGTAGTTGGCAAATTCGACCGATAATCTGGAGCAAATCAGAAATAACAGGCGCCCATAAGCTTTAGATGTGCTGAGGCTAAAATCCTCAGATTAGGGGGTTTTCTAGGCTTATTCTCGACAGGCTTAGAAAGGTTGATAAGCAAAAAGTGAACAACTTATGACAAATTGATCGTTCCCGCTGATCCTAGAATCAGGTAAAGATTAACCAACCGCTGCCCTAATGGGCCCAACAGGGCAGCGGTAGAAACCTGTTTTAAGCCATATCAGGTTTCGCTAGCAGTGCGACACACACTGCTTGGCCTCGCAAAGAGACCAAAGGGAACACAGTCAATACCTAGAGGACTAGACCCAATGAGAAGACTCAAGCGTGATCCGATGGAACGAGCATATCAACGTGGTTATCGGTATGGCATACACGGCAAATCCCAAGAACTTTGTCCCTTCACTCAACCTGATGTCCGTCAGTCTTGGCTCAATGGCTGGCGCGAAGGTCGTAGCGACCACTGGGATGGGCTAACCGGCGCGGCCGGCCTGCACCGTCTTAACCAAGTGCTCTCTGCCATCTAGGATCAGCTGATCCGCCAGTGTGCTTTCTCAGGGGTGGAGGCGTCCCAAAGAAAGTGCGCTGGTTACACGGCAGCCTTTTTTAACGCAGCAATGGCATCTAGCGACTCACGAATCAGAGTCGGGCCTTTGTAAATAAACCCAGTATAGAGCTGTACCAACGAAGCCCCCGCTTGGATTTTCTCCGCTGCATGCCGCCCTTCGGTAATGCCGCCCACAGCAATAATGGGCAGTTGTCCCTTTAAGGTTTCCGCCAAAACGCGCACGGTATGGGTACTTTGTTCCCGCACAGGAGCCCCAGATAAACCGCCCGCTTCATCTGCATGAGCTAAACCTAAAACGCCTTTACGGCTCAAGGTTGTATTGGTGGCGATAATCGCGTCCATCCCAGCGTTCAAAACGGCTTCGCCGACCCAAGCAATTTCTTCATCGGTCATATCCGGTGCAATTTTAATCGCCAACGGCACACGACGGCCCTGCTGATCGGCTAAGTATTCGCGGTGGGTATACAAGGAATCCAATAACGCCTTCAGTGCATCGCCAAACTGCAAAGCACGCAAACCGGGTGTATTAGGAGAACTAACGTTAATAGTGACGTAACTGGCGTAGGGATAAACCTTTTCCAGCCCCAGACGATAGTCCTGCTCAGCCTCTTCAACGGGGGTATCGAAGTTTTTGCCAATATTGATGCCTAAAATCCCCCCAAAGTGCGCACTACGAACCCGCGCCAACAAAGCATCCACACCTTGGTTATTAAAGCCCATACGGTTAATCAGTGCTTCAGCTTCCGTAAGGCGAAAGATCCGAGGCTTGGGGTTACCCGGTTGCGGACGTGGAGTCACAGTTCCCACTTCAACAAAGCCAAAGCCTAATTGAGCCAGCCCATTAATAGCTACACCGTCTTTATCCAAACCGGCAGCTAAACCCACAGGATGCGGAAAATCTAACCCCATCACGCGAACCGGCAAATGGGGCAAACGGGCGTTAATCAGGCTATTTAGTTTTAACCGTCCACCTGCACCGATCAGGTCAAGGGCAAGTTCATGGGCAGTTTCCGGGGAGAGCTTGAACATCAGCTCACGAACCAGATTATACATGGGGGCCTAAGCTCAGTTGAGGAGGAAGTGCAAAGTATAGCGATCTGCCGAGCAACTGTCCTGATACAGAGGTCACGCCAAACGATTCAAACTCAGTAATTTTCCCTCGGCGCTGTAGTCCATTACAAAACTGCCCTGCACCCCTTCTCGGGTAATAAAGGGCCGCAAATGATGAGCGGGCAAGTTCACCACCTGACCAGTACGGCTTTTGACTTGAATACGATTGGCCTGCCCTTGATACACTGCCATCAAGCGCTCAGCGGGTATATAAATATCCAAAATCAGTTGTGGCATATCAGGGACTCAAATACAGTTAGTCGGCTTGGGTAGGCCGGCTAACTTTGCAGCCAGCTTTGCCGGTGTGCCTTTAAACAGGTGGTTTAGATATAGGCTATTACCCTTCTCTGGCCCCAACTGCTGAGCCACATACTTAATTAAGGGACGCGTTGCAGGAGCCAATTGAAAGCGCTGGTAGAAATCTCGCAACAGCCAAAGAATTTCCCAGTGCTCCGTTCCCAAAACCAAGCCCTCTTCCTGAGCAATAACCTCTGCAACGGATTCACTCCATGCCTCTAAATCCATGAGATAGCCTTCAGCATCGCGTCGATATTCAGTGCTCATACCCAAGAATTGACTCGATCATATTGGCAGCACAGGGCCACAAACTGAGCATAGTTTAACGACTGAACCACGCCTTCTTGGATGCAATTGCGGGCGATTTGATCTTCCTCCAGTGCATATAAAGCACCTTTGGCCGCTAAAACCTGCAGTTCAGGAGCCAACTCCGGTGCTGAATTCAAAACATAGACCGCATCGCCACAGAGCATCAGCCCATCCGTGTCACCCAGTAAGCGTAAGCAACTTTTGAGCTGAGTGTTCGTAAAAGGAGATTGAGATAAGAGATGTAAGGTAGCCATCAGAAGGTCATCACCTGATCATGACGGTTGATTAAATCAGCTAACGCGCCATCCTCTAAAATCCGAACCGACTCCAAAGCTAATTGAGATTCGCCCAAGCCTCGTTGCACTAAATCAGTACGAGCCGCATAGAGTTGCTCTACGCCAAATAGGGGTAGAGCCGCCAAATTAGCCGTCACATCTTTTTGCTGCAATGCTTCCGGTTTTTGCTCAGGTAACAGTTGGAATACCCCATCATCCAAAAACAGCAGGCTGATGGGCAAATCAAAAGCACCACCTGCAAGCACTAGATCCAAAGCCTCACGAGCCCCCAATCCAGACCAAGGTGCTTGGCGGCTGATTACCAACAAAGATTTAGCCATCAAGAACCTCCGAAGCTGACTAAACGATCTGCCTGTTGGATGGCTTCGTGCAACTGACCTAAACCGGACAGCTCCCAAGAATCACTCAGAACTGAAGCCTTACGCCCATAGCGCTGTGCTTCTGCAGTATTCAAAATGCCACGCCTTAGTGCGGCTGCAACGCAAACCACTGCATCCAATTGATGTTGCTGGATAAACTCAGCCCAAGCTACTCCTAAATCCAGCTCATCTTGGGGCAAGACTGGAATGGAGGTGGCGTTACATACACCATCCTGATACAAAAAAATGCGCAGGATTTCATGCCCTTCAGATAAGACTGCTTGGGCAAATTTTAGCGCTCTACGCGAAGCAGGACTCTGAGGGCTAGCTTGAACACTAATCACAAATTTCATGGGCAGGTAAAACATCTAGTACCTTAGTTAGATAGGCACATGATAACGCCCTCACAAGCTTTAGAACACGCCCACTAAAAAGCCCGCTTAAGGGCGGGCTTTTTAAGCTGAGAGACCTTTAGGATCAGTCATCGCTGCCCATGATGCCCAACAACTGCAGCAAACTAATCAACAGGTTATAGATAGAGACATAAAGCCCTACGGTAGCCATGATGTAGTTGCGCTCGCCACCGTGAATGATGGCGCTGGTTTGGTACAGAATGCAGGCAGAAGAAAAGAGTACAAATCCGGCACTGATTGCCAACTGTAGTCCAGTAATCTCAAAGAAGAATCCGACCAGCATAGCGCCCAATAAAACCAAACAACCTGCGGTGATAAATCCACCTAAGAAGCTCATGTCCTTACGGGAAATCAGCACATAGGCAGACAGACCGGAGAACACCAAAGCCGTCATAGCCATGGCTGAGGTGATGATTTGGCCACCATTGGGTAAACCCAAATACATGTTCAGAATTGGGCCTAGGGTATATCCCATAAAGCCTGTCAAGGCGAAGGTAGACAGCAAGCCCCAAGCGGAGTTTTGCAGTTTAGCGGTCAAGAAAAACAGACCATAAAAACCGATCAACACCACGAAAATATTGGGGTAGGCGGCCTTCATTTGCATGGATAAAAAAGCGACCAAACCGCTAAAAGCCAAGGTCATGGCCAAGAGGCCATAGGTGTTGCGTAGTACCCGGCTGATTTCAAGCTGCCCTGCTTCTTGGACATAGCTTGTGGAAAACTGTTCGTGCATAGCGTGACTCCTGTGGATGCAGCCTGTGACGATTTGTCGTAGGATTCTAGCAGAACTTATTGAATTTTCGATCAATAGAGTTTGACAGTGTATTTCTATCAGGTAAGATACGCCCCGCTTACAGTAAACAGTCAGTAAGCATTGTGGAAGAGTGGCCGAGCGGTTTAAGGCACCGGTCTTGAAAACCGGCGATGGGCGACTATCCGTGAGTTCGAATCTCACCTCTTCCGCCATATTCCTAGCTAAAAGCCCCGAATTATGGGGCTCTTGCTTTTGTAGACCTTGAGTCTCCCCCCAGTTTGTCTTCGCGTTCAGATTTCACTCTGGGAAATTCAGCAAATAAAAATGGGCCTATCCCAGATAGACAAAAATCTTTGCTGGTGCCGAGGCGTTAGAGCTTTCTAACTCTTTGATTGAATTCAACTCCTCAAAAATCCCGGCTTTGGTTTTTGAGCCAAGTGCTTACACCATAGCTACCGAAGTTCTCAGTAGGGTTCATCTTGGGTGAGTCCACGTTCTTGGCGTAGGGCTTGCGTCCGCTCGTGTGCGCGGCGCATCCGTTCAGCAAAGCGCTGCTCTAGGGCTTCTACATCCAAAGCCAGCGTGACCTTGGGCGCGTCATCAAACAGCTTGTGAATCTTGGCCAGCAGCTCGAAGGCTTTTTCCTTGCTCATCAGCACGACCTTTTTGCCGACCTTGGTGTGCTCAAAACCGGCGTATAGGGCTTGAGCGGCTGGGGATAGGTGGCGGGTGTCATGGAATATCACTTGAGATACCCCACGACCAAAGCACTCGGGGCACTTAGGGTTGGGGTCTTTATTGGCATCAAAGCCAATCCCGCCTTGGGGGTCGAAGTCTTTGCCTTGTTCCTCAGCCTCCTGCTCGGCTTGGCGGTATTCGTCCGGGGTGTACTGGTAGCGGAAGTCCTCGCCATGGCAAAACCGGCAACAGGCGCGCCGGTGCTCCACCAGTTCATTCACATCCCCAAAGGCAATAAAAGTCAGGGTCTGGATTAGGCGCTGCTTCTCGGCCTCTACGTCCCCGATAAGCTGCTTGAGGCGGTAGCCGAGATAGGTTTTTACCCTGTGTTTTGCAACACATCGGCTGGCTTCTGCTGAGGCATTAGCCGCATTTTTAGGCCGGTAGCCCGCCTCTAAATAGGCTCGGGTGGCATTTAAGCCATTGGCTAAAAAGTACTCCACAAACATCAGCTCTTTTAGGCTGATCCCAAAGGCTTTAGCTTGGGCTTGATAATCCATCGGCTCACTCATGGGCGACCTCCTGCATGGACTGCTGGGCCTGCTGCACAGCATGGCGCTCATGCCGTGTACGCTCATGGGCATAGCGGCCTAAAGCTTCTATATCTGCTAGCACCCTGAGTAAATGGGCTCCACCTTTGAGTTCGTCAAACTCAGGATTGAGCTCACGAACACGCCGCAAAACCTCTTTGCCCTCCTGAGCCAAGGACGCCAACTGAGTCAGCGCCGCCCGATCCTTAGCGCTTCCTTTCGATAAGGTCAGGGTCAAACGGCTGTAGCCTTTGATGAGTTGCCGATGCAAGCCATCTAAGGACAGCCCTAAGCCCCGCTCCAGCAAGGGCAGCCGCAGCTCCACGCCCTCAAGGTCGGGATCATCAATACGGCCTAAGAGGTAGTCCGTGGGTACGCGGTAGGTATCAGCCAAGCGCATCACATTCACCAGCGGCGGCAACCTTTGGCCAGATTCGGCCAATGAAATCTGGGTAATCTCTTTGTGACCGAGCGCATCAGCGGCTTGGCGTTGACTGAGGCCCGATGCCTGACGAGCGCCCCTTAACCGCTGGCCTACGACCTGAGCCAGATTCTTGCGTTTAATTCGGTCGAGAATGATTGCCATACGCTGCCTCACTCAGTGCTGAATAAGGCTTATGGTGACGCGGAATGGGAAAGGCTTTATTCCGAGGTTTCCGAAAATGAATAAAGGGGCCGGGAAATGGACAATGAAAAAGATCACACCTGCCACTCAAAGGATGAACTCTGATCTTTGAGCCAGTATTGCTTAGAGAGACTGCCTATAGCGTAGTGGTAGAGGTTATCTTATGCTGAGTTCAAGCTGGTGACGCGCGAAGCAGGAAGGATACGTTCCCCCGCCATTGGTAGTCGTCATGATAAAGGGCCGCGAGTTATCGTGGCCTTTTGTTCTTCTGAATCCCATACCCGTTAAAACTGAAAGGGCTAGAGGCTATCTGACCTTTTTAGCTACAGCTTCATGCGGCAGAGCTGGACGAACCGGAGCTTCCTGCTTGGTGAGTAGCTGACCTAGTTGCTCAGACTACTAGTGTACTGAAGCTCTGCTGCACTCAATCTTGGTTAATGCCTTAGTCCTAATCCTCGTTTCTGAGGACTGCTCCAGCGGGTAGAAATCTACTCATTGCCGTCTGATCTTCACTTTTGAGGATCGCTCCAGACTGGTGAATACAGCCACGCTTTTTGGCCCGATGCTCAAATCTGAGCAACGCTCCAGCGCTAACCGGAAGAAAATTCCGGTTGATAGCGGTTACGGTTTTTTCGTAACTGTCCAGATCCTCAGACATGAGGATCACTAAGGGCGTGGACAAATTAGGTCAGGCCATCCAGCAGGTCAGCATGACTTACCTTCCGACCCGTTCCTCAGATATGCTGATACATGGGCGTGCCGAGGGGACGGTTCCCTTCGGGATAGGACGGGTTAGCAGTGGTCAGTGCGCTATCGACTGCATCCAAGGCTCCGCCACTCCCACCCGCGCCCAGCCCTACTTCTCCGATTTCAAATCGGAATACCCCTCTGAATACTCCGGTTTGAAACTGGAAAATCCCCAGCCCATGCACCAGCACTACGAATGGCGGATCTGCTCCGGTGAATTTCGGTCGGAACCGATGCCGGAATTCCGTCATCGAGCACTGCACGAATTTCGCTCATTAAACAAATGGTTTCAGTGGTAACCGAGCTGGTAACCAGTGCTTTGGTAACCACCTACAGCACATGGATTAGCCCGTAACCTTGGCGTAACCGTAACCATCGCAGAGTGTCGAAAATAGCACTTAGTGTCAGAAACGCCACTTAGTGTCGCTCGAACAATCCCAGTCGGGGAATTCCACGACCGATACAAGGTTCAGGCGACACCAGTGGGCGGGTAGTAATCTCGAATTTCCCGATATTACTCACCAATACAGGAAGGTACTGGAGCCATGACAGGGAACGCTGTCAATTTGACAGAGTTGAGTCTTATCAATGGGTTAGTGGTGCTGCTTTTGAAGTCCGAAAATTGGACATCAGCCCTATGAGTAAACAGCCAGAAGTTATCGAGACGGGCCGTTGTTGGGCTGATGTGCGTAGGAGCTGCCATTGATTTACTAGGGGAATCACCCGAGTTTAATTCCCCTAGTCGTGTTCGTGGGGGGTGTTGAGAAATGTTGCGGCCCATTGAGTCTAAGTGGCTGGTGCATCACCAACCCCATGAGCAACCAATCAGCAACCACCTAGAGCCCAGCACCAGCAAGGGCTTTACCTTGCGTGCAGGTATATCAGCAACCCTATGATGAACCTGAGCTGAGCTTTTGGCTTAGCGAGAACGGAAGACCTCCTGAATGTTCAGGAGATGGAACATCAGCTGAGTTTTCAGCCAATGTATGCAGGCAGACAACTGGAAGCCCCACAGTTCCCGCAATACAACCACTCCAGCCTATAACTGGGCAGATAAGCGGGCACTAACAGGAGGTATGAGCCCATGGCAGTTTGAGCTTCAGTTTTTTCATACCTGATCGCTTAAAATGCGCTACTCCAATTGACTAAGCTGTTTTTGCTGTAGCCAAGGAGGAAAGTACGTCCTGCCTGTTAGTTAATAGATAGGTTCCGATGGACGAGCCGCACTAAGCAAGTCCCATTAAAGACAAAAGCCTGAGCTTGGGCCAAGGGAGAATCTGTGAAGCTGGATTTATTGCGACTGGAAAACTTCCGCTGTTTTACTGAGCTGGAGTTGCCACTACATAAGCAGATGACGGTCATTGTCGCTGAAAATGGACAGGGTAAGTCGACTCTGCTTGATGCCATTCGCATTGCACTGTGGCCCTATATCAGCAGCTTCGATCTTGCCCGAAATGCGTTTAATGATCCCGGCAATACCGTTGCCATTGACGATGTGCGTCTACAACGCTTGAGCAATGGAGATATGGCTCGGCAGCTACCCGCCAAAGTCATAATGACTGGCGACTTTGGCTCCGGGGCTGGACGTTCTTGGGGGCGCTACCGAGACAGCGAAGCCAAGTCCAGCAAAACCAAAGATGAGGGCGAAACTGCCTCCATGAGACAGTGGACCGCAAGTATTCAGGAGCGAATTCGTAACCCTGAAAGCCCAGCTCTGGATTTACCCGTTTTTGGCTATTACGGTACAGGACGGCTTTGGGCTCAGAAACGTCTGATGGAAAACCTAAAAGGCAAAGACGATACCCAAGAGACTGACTTCTATATCCGTACTTTTGCTTACCTAAACTGCCTCGATCCTGCTTCCTCCTATAAGCACTTCAAAGAATGGTTTATTTGGGCCTTTCAAAGCCTAAGAGAGCAGCAAATACGCCAGCTTGAAGGACGTGCTCAGACCACAGACCTGAAAACAGCCGAGGAACGGGTGCAGGTTGTACAGCAAGCGATTGATACCTTCCTATACCCCATAACTGGCTGGCACCGGCTGGAATACAGCATTACCCGAGAGAAGTCGCTGGTACTGACTCACGAACAACTGGGCACCTTGGATGCTGATCAGCTTAGTGACGGAATCCGAAGCGTACTGGCCATGATCGGAGACATTGCCTATCGCTGCATCAAGCTTAACCCGCATCTTGGTGTAGAGGCCGCCAAAGCAACTAAGGGCGTGGTACTGATTGATGAAGTAGACATGCACCTACACCCCCGTTGGCAACAAGCTATCTTGACCCAGTTACAGGAAGCTTTTCCCAAGATCCAGTTTGTTGTGACTACGCACAGCCCACAGGTACTCACAACTGTACCTTCTGAGTGCATTCGCATATTGAGAGACAACAAAGTTTATTCCGCACCACCGGGGACAGAGGGTGCTGAACCAGAGCGAATGCTCAAGCAGGTGCTTGGCCTTAATGATGTACGCCCTCCCACCAATAAAGCCACTCAGGAATTAAGGGAATACCTAACTCTGGTTGATAGGGATCAGTGGAATAGTCCGCGCGCGCTGGAGTTGCGCCAAAGTCTGGATGCTCGTTATCAGGGACAAGAGCCCGCATTGCTGGATGCAGATCTGCAAATCGAGAATCGCAAGTGGGAGCTGGGTGAGTGAAGCCGGTTATCAGACTGGATGAACCCGCTGAGCTGTCCACCTATCGTGCTGAACATCCGATGATTGAATGGGAGCCAATGCGAAAGGATGCAGTGGGTCGCACTGTTTATGAAGTCATCCGCCAACGACTGCTAGATGGGCAGGGTTGCCTGTGTGGTTTCTGTGAAGTCGGATTGCATGACCGCGATCCGCTTAAGTGTCGTGTTGAACACTTTCATCCTAAGTCAGACAGGACTACAGCCCATAACTGGGCGCTGGATTGGCAGAATATGATTGCGGTCTGCATGGGAGGATCTCAGCGGCACCAACAACCGCCTCATGCACTGGAGCCATTACGAGAAAACCTCAGCTGTGATGCCCACAAAGATCAGATGATTCAAAGCGGCAAACTGGATGAGCAGTGCAATGGCTGGATTATCAATCCACTGGAGCTGCCCGCTTTTCCCTGTTTATTTTTTCTGGAAAAAAGCACAGGTCGGCTGTTACCTGACGAACAGGTTTGCGCTGGCCTAGACATACCGAGCAATCGCCATTCCTGCACGCAACATCTGGTGCGACACACTATTGATATGCTCAATCTGAACTGCAATCGCTTGTGCGAGGCGCGTTTGCGAATTTGCAGGGATATCGAGCACAACAAGAAAAAATATCGCCAGCAGAATATTCCACCTGAGCGGGCTTTCCGCGAACTTGCCGAGCGCTACTTTCGCAACCCTTGGCCAAGCTTCTTCACCACCATTCGGCTTTGTCTAGGTACTGCTGCTGAGCAGTATTTAGCCGAAACCAACTTTCAAGGCTAATCCAAACAGGTAATCGCTGTGAGCCTAGAACGCTGCCCTTGGGCCAATAGCAGCCCCATGATGCAGACCTACCACGATACAGAGTGGGGTGTTCCGATTCGAGACTCCCGCCAGTTGTGGGAGTGCCTGATGCTGGAGTCGTTTCAGGCGGGCTTATTGGAGTCGTTATGAGAAAGCTTGAGGCGCAAGTGCAGCATTCGACTGCCCAGCGAATGAAGTGAGCGCCTTGAATGCTGTAATGGGCTCTCCCCACGCCACGGTTCTATACCGAAGTAACGACGTTTGCTGAGTGGGAGAGCAGTGATGAAGCGCATCGCAGTTGATCTGGCCAAGTCCATTTACCAAGTTGCTGAGAGTGTCCATTCTGGCCAAGTGGTGCAGCGTAAACGGCTGAACCGGGTGGCGTTTCGGCAATATATACAGGAGCAGAGCGAGCCCGTCGAATGGGTGATGGAAGCCTGCGGCACCGCTCACTATTGGGGGCGCACGATGCAAGCACAGGGGCATGCAGTGATGTTGATTCATCCACGCTACGTGCGGCCCTATCGCCGGCGCAACAAGACTGATCGCAACGACTGCGATGCCATGCTCGAAGCGGCCCGCTGTCGCGATATTCATCCAGTGCCGGTAAAAACCCACGAACAACAGCAGGTGCAGCAACTGCATGGCCTGCGTGAAACCTGGAAGAAGAGCCGTACCCAGCGTATCAACCTGCTACGCGGCTTCTTGCGTGAGGCGGGGATTGAAGCGCCCAGCAGCACCGCCACGTTTCTGCGCGCCGCGCATGAGCTAATCGAGCGGCCTGAGCTGGCACTGCTGCGGCCTCAACTGCAGATTGTTCTGGCCGAGATCAACCTGTACGCGCAGTGCATGTCCGAGTGCGAGCAACAGCTCAAGCGCTGGCACGCCGCCGACGAAGTCGTACGCAAACTGGATGAAGTCAGTGGCATTGGCCTGCTGACCGCCAGCGCCCTGACCGCCGCTGTTGGAAAACCAGAACGCTTTGCCAGCGGCAGGCAACTGAGCGCTTGGCTGGGCATGACGCCACGCGAGTTCAGTAGCGGCGACCGCCGCAAACTCGGCCATATCAGCCGACAGGGCAACGTCTATGTGCGCACCCTGTTGATCCATGGCTCCCGAGCCGCCTTGCTGGCTGCCCAACGCTGCCAGGCGCGCACGCCGGAGAAGCTAACGCACTTACAGCGATGGGTTGTAGAAACAGCAGCGCGGATCGGCCACAACAAAGCGGCGGTAGCCCTGGCCAACAAGCTGGTACGGATCTGCTGGGCAGTTTGGTGCCACGAGCGGCGGTTCAATGGCAACTGGCAGAGCACAAAGCTCGCCTAACGGCGGGGGTAATCAGTAAAGATGTGATGGTTTTCTGGTGGTTGTGGTGAACAGCAGCACTGTCGGAACAGGCGAGTCCTGCAGCGGAACAAGGCCGATAACAATGATGATCCCCGTGATCGATTGAACGCTTGGCCCCCGCTGCGCGAACTACAGCATGGCCAGGGCGTAAGCGCCCAGAACAGGCCGGATATACGAATGCAACCGCGCTGACGACAGGTGCAAAAGCAAAGCTTTGCTCACTACTTGTGGGGAGAGTCCATATAC
>NZ_VLKG01000015.1 GCF_007830255.1 Azomonas agilis | reverse complement strand
AATTGTGGCGCATTGCCCGATTCAAGGCCGAAAGGTATCGCAGGGCTTGGAATAAGAGAATGGACATGCAGTGCCTGTGGTGTCAGGCACGACCGCGATATCAACGCGGCTAAGAACATTCTCGCGGTCGGGCATGGCCGTCCAGTAGTGGGAATCCCCGTCCTTTAGGGCGGGGAGGATGTCAAGGTGAGGGCATAGGCCACTGGGTTTAGGTCAATACACTGGGCCAGCCAGAGTAGGTAAAGTGGCCTCAAAATCCGATACTACAGACGTTTTTGCAGCAATGAAGATTGAGGTCTCAGACAAAGGGCTTATTCGCCCTTAAAGGCCTTTGCGTCAGGATGAAAGCCTACCCCAGATTTTGTGCTCGCAGCTTTCAAGCGGTGGGTTGGTTTACAACTATCATGGGGACTTGGGTGGTATCCCGTGGCTCCTCAGTGGTTGCCCCTGTGATATCAACAGCTGATTCAGTGTGCTCTTTTGGGCGGCCCTTCTAAGGCTGCTAAGAAGACTGACAACAGGTATGCCATGAGTGTTCGTTTCGCTGATCTGGTGGATCTTGAAGACCTCCAGAAGATGATGCTGTCACTCTACAACATCACAGGGATTCCGCACGGTTTGGTCGATAACGGTAACACCGTGCTGTGTGAGATCGGTTGGCAGGAAGCCTGCCGAGTCTTTCACCGTGGGGATGCGGTAGCTGCCGCCCGTTGCAAAGCCAGCAATCTGGAGTTAAACCGACTCTTACAGGCTGGAAATAGCGTGGGGCATTGCTGTCTGAATGGACTGATGGATTTTGCCGTGCCCATCGTAGTTGAAGGCCAGCATTTAGCCTCGATTGTGGTAGGGCAGGTGTTAAATGAGCCACCCAATCTGGAGTTTTTTCGGCAGCAGGCCCGTGCGCTGGGGTTTGAGGAGGAACCGTATTTAGCGGCGATCCAAAAAATACCTGTGATTCCGCGCCCACAGCTCGAAAGCATTATGACTCTTTACGCCAATGCCGCGCGTATGTTGGCCGATAAGGGTTTAGCACTTTGGCGTTTAAAGCAGGCCGAACAACAATTGGCTCAAGCCAATGCCCGCCTCAAGCAGCAAGTGGAAGCCCAAACCCATGAGCTGGCCGAAAAAAATCAGCGCTTACAGGCCGACATTGTGCTCTGTGGCCGGATTGAGTCTGAGTTGCGCCATCAGCAAGATAAATTGCAGGCACTGTTGGATGCTTCCCCGGTAGGGGTGAGCTGGTCGTCTTTGGATGGGCAAATCGAGTACGTTAACCGCAAGTTCACTGAGTTGTTTGGCTACCGTTTGGGAGAGCTGCCAACGGTCAAAGACTGGTATCGGCAGGTCTGTCCCGACCCACAGGTGCAGCAAAATCTGATTAAGCCTTGGGTCATTCAGGTGGGGGCGGCTCATAAAAGCGGTGAAAGCGTACCGCCTTTGGATACTCTGGTGACGTGCAAAGACGGCAGTCAGCGCCGGATGCTGATTACCACTTCTTGGGTGGGCGATCGGCTGTTGGCTAACTTTAGCGACATCACCCCCCGCTGGCAGGTGGAGCAGCGCGAAAAGCGGCGCGAGCAGACCTTGGAGCTGATTGCCAAGGGTTATCCCCTAAGCCGTGTGCTGGAAAGCATTGTGCAGGGTGTGGAAATTGAAAGTCCTTCATCCCGCTGCTCCATCTTACTGCTGGATAAGGACGGGCAGCACTTAACACTAGGCGCGGCCCCCAACCTGCCAGAAGCCTATAACCAAATCGTGGACGGTGTGGCGATCGGCCCACAGGTGGGCTCCTGTGGCACTGCGGCTTATTTACGCCAGCGGGTAGTGGTGGCGGATATTGCCCATGATCCGCTCTGGGGTGGGCGTTTCCGGCGTATGGCTTTGGATTCTGGCTTGCGGGCTTGCTGGTCAGAGCCGATTTTTAGCAGTGATGGGCAGGTGCTGGGTACCTTTGCCATCTACCACAGCCAAACCTGTGCGCCGACTGCGGAGGATATTATCCAGATTGGCCATGCTGCCAACTTAGCCAGCATTGCTTTAGAGCACGATCTGGCCCGACGGCGGTTGGAGTATCAGGCGCATATGGATTTCCTGACCGGCGTAGCTAATCGCCGTTATTTTGTGCAGACCGCCGAGGCTGAAGTAGCCCGCAGTCAGCGCTATGCGCGTCCCCTATCCCTATTGATGCTGGATGTGGACTTCTTCAAACAGGTTAACGATCGCTATGGTCATAAAGCCGGCGATTGGGTATTGCAGCACCTTACTCAGCTCTTACAACAGGGTTTGCGCTCTGCTGATTTACTGGGCCGCTTGGGTGGTGAAGAGTTTGCCATCCTGCTGCCGGAAACTGCGGAAATGCAAGCCATTGAAGTCGCGGAGCGTTTGCGCCGAGCGGTATCTGAGGATCTGATTCACTTGGAAGGGGTAGAGAGGTTCAGCATCAGCCTATCCATTGGCGTAACGACACTGGTCGAAGGGGATCAGGGTTTAGATGAACCCCTGCGGCGAGCGGATAAAGCGCTGTATACCGCAAAGCGTACTGGGCGAAATAAAGTCTGCGTCAGCACTCAAACTCAAGAAAACAGGGTGAAAGCACCCTGCGCTGGGGATGTTTGAGCTGGTGTTTAAGAGACCAATTGCTGGAAAGTACCTAATGCTGTCGATGTAAGCGTCTCCCGGTGTGACGTCGGTAGAATGCAGGTCAAACACGCTTGGAAACCTAACCATGCCCCTGAGTGTTGAACACCTGCTGCGTACTGCGGCCACGCTGGAGCAAGCCTTATGGGCACTGGAAAAAACCTCCACCGAAGAGATTCTCTTTGACCTGTACCGCAATGCCGCCATCAAAAGTTCAACGGGAAGTTGAGTGGGCATACGTGGCACCCCAAATGGGGTTATCAGTCACTATAAGCTTCAGTTTCTTTATCAATTTTGCGCGAAAAACCCCGTACTTTATGGGGTCACTTCATGATGAGTCTGGTTTAACGTTGCCGTTACGCTCCTGTATGCTGCTTCACAGGTCTAACTCCGCACCTCGAGTTCGGAGCCATTCTTTTCGTTCGCGGTAATCCGGCAGCACCTTATCGACCTCGTTCCAGAATGCATCCGAGTGGTTGCGATGGTGCATATGGCAAAGCTCGTGGACGATGATGTAGTCGATGATGGTCAGCGGGGCCATGAGGCATTTCCAGTGAAAATGCAGGTCACCGCGCTTCGTGCAGGAAGCCCATCGGTAGCCAAGATCCTTGATCTGGATGTCGCCCGCTGTCACGCCAACCTTGGCTGCGAAGTACGCCACGCGCTTCTGAATCCGGGGCAGGCCTTTGGTCTTGTAGAAAACCTCGAACACTTGACGGGCGGCGTCCTGGCCGCCGCACTCGACGATCTCGCGCAGCAGGCAGAACCGGCCATCTTTCAGTTTGAGCGGTTCGTCTTGCTCTGCCACCAGTTGCAGCCGGTAGCAACTGCCTAAGTAGAGAAACGTTTCGCCGCTGACCCATTCGCGCGTGACGCGAGTGGCATTGAGGTCACGCCATTCCGCCAAATTGCGGTAAATCCACATCCGCTTGGCCAATACGGTTTCATCCACCTGCTCGGGTGTCATCCGCTTTGGTGGGCGAACGGTAATGAGGCCATCGCGCTCGATTACGATGTCCGTGGTCTGGCGGTCTGAGCCCGGCAGCAGCTGGTATTCGATATCACGCACTTGCCGGAGTTGCATCACGCTCCCCCTGACCGTGCCATATTGACCAGTTCATCGTGGCGGTTCTTGGCCAGCTTCATGACCTCCACGGCCACACGCTCACGATTGAGCTTCAGCTCTTCGATGCCCGTCTTGGCGATTTCGGTCTTGATCAAACCGCGCACGCGCTTCTGTTTATCGGGGTTCTGCCAGAAATCGATGCTGGCAATGGTTTCTTGCAAGATGTCCACGGTGGTCTCCATCAATGCTTTGAATGCAGGTTTGTCTGCATCATTGACAGAACCACTGGCGAAGCCAAGCTGGACGATGTGCTCGTAGAAAGTCGTCGCCTCCTTGCTCATGCCATCCTCACCCTGCTGACGACCAGCAATGGCTTCTTTGCGCAGTTCGGCCAGCTTTTCGGCCAGCAGATCCCATTCGTCGTGGTGTTTTTCGATCAGCGCATCGACCTTTTCCGACAGGCTCTTGTAAAAGGCCGGATCTTCATCGTGGTGAACCGTGCAGTGCTTGCGGATGGCGTGTTCCATCTCGCTGGCCTTGGCCTCGTTGTTCTGCCCAGCGTGCGCGGCCAGTTTGTCGAGGAAGTCTTCTGCCAGTAACTCGACCGGTGGCACCTTGGGGTTGATACCCAGACTGATCAGGTGCTCGTTGATCAGCGCTTTCACCTTTTCGCCAGCGCTGCCCAGATCAAGACTGCTGTCCTTATAGCGCTCCTTGGTCACCTGCAGGATGTAGCCGAAGCGCTTTGCGGGCACGCGGTAGGGCTGCGCAGATGCGTTGGGCAGGATGATGTCCAGGCTCATCAAGAACTTCTTAAGGTACACCTCAAAGTCTGCGCGCTTCTTGTCATCCTTGAGCGCCTTAACCGCTTCGTGCACCACGGCAGCCTCGGCATCCAGGTTGGACAATTTGCCATTCACGAAGGCTTTGATCTGTTTGATCCCTAGCCCTGTGAAGTGTTGGAGCAGTCGCTGGTAACGTTCTTCCAGCACCGGCAGTTCCGACGCAATACTCTTCATTCCGTCGTGTAGTTCTTGCAACTCGTCGCTGGCCGCATACAAGGTCAGAGCATCGGTCAGGTGGTTGGCCAAGCCGATGTAGTCGACGATATAGCCGCGTTGCTTGCCTTTCTTCACGCGGTTGGTGCGGGCAATGGCCTGTAATAGGGTGTGCTCGCGCAGCTTCTTGTCGATGTACATCACCTGCTCGATGGGCGCATCGAAGCCCGTCAGCAGCATGTCGCACACGATCAGAAAGGCAATGCCGGTATATTCCTTGTCCGGGTCTTTGAAATCGAAGCTGCGGCAGAAGTTCTCTACCGCGTTCATGCGCTGGGCTTCCTTGCGCGCCTGGGTGATGTAAGCCGCCTCATTGGTGCCGTCCGACGACACCACTACAGCGGTCTTGAGAAAACGCAGATGTTGAATCAGATCGCTATCCGGCGAGGCCTTGGCTTCCTCACGGGCCAAGCGCTCGGCCAATGCAGACTTGATGCCGTTCTGATAGCGAATGCACGCCAGCTTCGAATGACATACCACCTGTGCCTTGAAGCCGTTGGGCAGGATGTTGTCGACGTAGTGTGCCACCATGTCACGCGCAATGGCGTTGATACGGTTCTCTGCCTCTAGGATGTCGCCGGTCGCGCCGTACTTCTTCTTGATCGCCAGCAGCTCTTCTTCACTGCGGTCGCGGAACAGGTCTTCAAAGGCTTCGTCGAAAGCGTGTTTTTCGTTCAGTGCGCTGTCGGCAGTTTTACCTTCGTAGAGGATTTGCAGCGTGGCCCCATCGTTCACTGCGTCCATCAACCGATAAGTGTCGATGTATTCGCCAAAGCGTTTGTGGGTTTTCTTTTCACCGTGCCGTTCAGTGATCAGTGGCGTGCCGGTGAAGGCAATGCGCGTGGCATTGGGGAAAGCCTCAAACAGGTTGTCGCCCAAGTCCGAGCTTTGGGTGCGGTGGGCTTCGTCAATCATCAGGATGATGCGGTTCGATGTGTTGACCACCCCGAAGGTCTTACCCGCAGGCATGGCCAAGTAAGTGCCCAGCGCTTCCGCCACTGTATTGGTCAGCGTCTGCTTGTGCTCCTGAAATTTATGAATCATCACCATGCTGATGTCCGAGCTGTCGGTCGATAGATGCTGGCGCAGACCCGCCCGGGTTTCGATCACATTCACCCGCCCGCCAATCAGCGTGGCGGTGTCGCCCAGTTGTTCTTCCAGGTCTTGCCGGTCATTGACGAGCACGATCTTGTAATCGGACAAGTCACGGCTGGCACGCAGCATTCGTGCCAGAAACACCATGGTCAGTGATTTGCCCGAGCCTTGTGTATGCCACACCACGCCGCTGCGTTCGGTGGCAGTTTCGCCGGTACGCAAGCGTTCGACAATCTTGCTGGCAGCACGGAATTGCTGGTAGCGGCACACCACCTTCACCCGTGGGCCACCGTCGGTATCCATGAACACCGAGCTGGTTCGCAGGATCTGCAGCAGGTTGGCCTTGTTCAGCATCCCGGCAATCAACTGCTGCTGGGCGTTCAGTCCGGTCAAGCCAGTATCGTCGGCGGGGTGGAGCGTCTTCCACGCATAGAAGTGTTCTTCGCCCGAGGTGATGGTGCCGTAGTCGGCTTCCAACCCACAGCTGCGCACCAACATCAGGCTGCTGTAGAACAACCTGGGTTCACCCTCTTTCAGGCCTGAGGCTTCCGTTTCTTTGCGGCGGCGCATGTAACGCTGCAGCTGCACAAAGGCTTCCTGCATGGGGTTAGCACAGGTTTCTGAGCCTTTTTTGCACTCCACCACCACCAGCGGAATGCCATTCACGAACAGCACGATGTCTGGAATGATGAACGCCTTGACGCAGCTCGGCGTGTCGATGCGGAACTGGTTGATGGCGTGGAACTGGTTGTTCGCAGGGTTATGAAAGTCAATCAGGCGCACCACCGGGTCGGCTTCGCCCGTCAGCTCGTTTACATCGGCCTGCGCCTTGAACAGCATCGACTGCACGGCCTCATTGGCTTCCAGCAGAGTACGGTTCGGGTGGCGCAGCAATTGGCTGCGCAAGTCCTCCAATTGGCGATTGGTCAGCCATTCATGCCCGTCATCGGTACGGTTGATAGTACGCACGGCGTTGTCGAATACGTCCGGCAGCAGCCACTGACGAAAGTTGCCGCGCAGACTGGGTGCAGCATCTTGTGGGATACCTGCGCTCTGGTCGATAACCGTCCAGCCCAGCTCGGCCAGTTGTTGCAAAAAGGGGCGCTCGACCTCCGTGTATTCGCTCACATTGCCCTCTTATGCCAGCACTGTGGCTGGCTGTGTCAGGCGCTCCAAGGCAATGCCCAGCGCCCGGTCATCAAACAGGCGATCCTTGCGCGCAGCGGCGTCCGCGCCGCCGCGCCAGTGGCGCAGCCCTTTACGCAAGGCAGGCACGGTGGGCGCTACGCCTTCACGAACCAGCAGCCAATCCACGGTGGCGAGCAGCTCCATGCCGAAGGGCGATTCAAAGCCATCAATGAGCGCGGCGGTGGATTCCAGTGCTTGCGTGTAAGCCTTGGCCTCGCTCTTGAGATAGGTCTGGATGAAAGCCTTACGCTCGTCGTCGAACCAGATTACGTCCAGTGGGTCCGCGTCGCTGATGCGCTTTTCGGAGTGCAGGTAGCTGCCATCCAGATTGTTCAGCAGATGATCGAGCCGGTTGGCGTAGGGGCCGTACTTATGCGGCGCGAACTGTAGATTCAGCGGGTTGTCGCCGGGGTTGTAGCGTTCGATGGCCCGCTCCAGAAACCACGCCAGCTTCTGGATCTCCAGCAGACTGCACTCCATGCCCAACACCCAGTAGCGGCGCACCAGTTCGGCAATCAGCGCACGGGCGGGAGTCAGTTTCTCGACACCACCGCGTTTGGCCACGTTCTGGTACTGCGTGGTGGGCTCGAACACCAGGATGTCGATGTCCAGATCACCCAGAGCCCGCTCGATCTGTTCGCGCACCTCGGCCCATTCCAGGCCACCATTGCCCGCACCAAGCGGCGGGATGGCGATGGACTTGACCTGTTGCTCGATCAGAAAGCGTCGCAAGTCATGCAGGCCCTCGACCACCCATTCCATGCGCGACGGCGAGCGCCAGTGTTGCTTGGTGGGAAAGTTAACGATCCATCGTGGGCCGTCGAGTTCATGCACTGGAGTGACGAACATCTTGCCGGTCTGCATTTCCTTGGCCTTGCAGGCAGCGGCGTAACGGCGGAAGTTTTCGTCGAAGCGTTCTTTGAACATCAGCGCGATGCCTTTGCCCATCACCCCGACGGTGTTGACCGTGTTGACCAGCGCCTCGGCGCGTGCCTCCAGCAAATTGCCTTGAGTGAATGTAATCATCAGAAATACCACCCTGTCCGGGCATAAACCGGCAGACTCAGATTGCGGGCCTGAATCTCCTGTTCAATGCGCTGTTTCAATGCTTCCGTATAGCACACGATGCCGAGAAGTCCGCCGACCGGCAAGTGCTGATGAATCAACGCTTCGGCCTGATAGCGCTCGAATTTTGCCGGGTCTTCCGGGTCCCGCTTGAAGTCCCGAGCTTGCAATAGTGGCCAGTCAATCTTGTCGAGATCGACCAATTCAGCGTAAAAGTCCGCCCACTGGTAATAAGCGTGGCAATCGGTGAACAGAAACGGCAAGCCTAGCCCGGCAATATGGTGCAGGCTGGACACCAGAATCACGATTTCCTCATTCGGCCGCCTCTGAATGCCGCCCCAGCCAGTGTGGATGTTGCGTAGCATTGGAGAAAACGGCGTGAAGTAGAACGGCACATAGTCGTTCAGCAAGCCGCCCGGCGGCAGTGGCACCGGGTGATTGGCCCGCTTGTCGATCAATTCCGGGTTGCCGATGTTTATCCAGTTCGGCGCCTTCACCGCACTGTTGCCGCAGTACAGGCCGTTGTCCAGAATCCATGGCAGATTGTCAAGGTGGACAATACGCCAGATCAGCGCTTTCTCCGGGTTGAGGTTGGGATAGTGGTTAGCCATCGACCACCTCGGGTTCTTCGACCTTGACGGGCACTTTGCCGGTGAGCAGGTCGTGCATCAGGCCGAATTTCTGAGATTTGAGATTTTCAACGATTGATTGTTGCGTTCGAATTGCCGCCTGAGCGGACTCAAACATTGAAATAAAAGCTACTTGCTCAGTCAGTTCTGGAACGCACACAACCAAGCGCTTCAGATTGCCAGTGTTGATTCGTGGTCTGGTAACACCTTGTTCATATCGACGGATTTGCTGGCGAGCCAACTCGCTATTCAGGAAAAGCATCAAAAACTTGTTGTGCATTAGCTCTGCGATGCATCGTGCACGAAAGCAGTCAGCCTTGTTAATTGCGGGAGGCAGATTCTCTGGATATGTGCAAGCGCGGCCAACTGGATAGCGCTCTTCGCCCAAGCCAGCGATCAACACATCGCCACCTACAATCTTGTTTCTGATTAGATAGGCGGCATGCCGATCGGATACGAAGGCTCGATCAGTATCGTTGTACTGGTACTCAGTGACATTCTGTAAACGAACAACGCGAACCCCTGGGTCGACGACGTAGTGCTCGGTCTTTAGATTCGAACCGAACGGCCCGTCTGCAATTGAATCGAGCACAGCCGAACAATCTAGGATGCGCCACTCCCTCGGAATCCACCCAATCGCCGTTTCCTGATACAGCTTAGGGGCCTGATCGCGGGGCGGGCGCAGTTGGCCGTTGGGCAGCACGCCACGGGTGAACAGGTCGTGCATCAGGCCGGCCTTGATCTGCTGGTATTTGGCGATCAGGGCTTCGGTTTTTTCGATGGCGGAGTCGATGCCGGAGAGGATGGTGGCGATTCGCTGTTGATCCGTTCGCTGCTTTGGATAGCGCAGCTTCAGCAGCCGCCCCAGATCCTTTGGAACGTGGGGAACACCGGTGCCTGTACGGCGGTGCTGAATCCAATCGAACCGTTCGGAGAGTGCGTAGTACAGATACTTGGGCTCAACCTTGTCGCTCGGCGAGAGCTTGGAAACCGTCGAGGCCACCACCCCTTGGCGACCATAGCCCACCAAGCCAGAACGCTCACCGTCCCACAGCATCAAGGTGTCAGTGCTTTTTGCGATGACCGCGAGTCGGGTAGCGGCAAAGCCATCGTCACCGCCCTCTAGGCCCGATGCACCCAGGTAAGGGGCGTACCCATCACCATTGAACGGTGATGTGTCAACTTTCCGACCTTTTTGAAAGGTCGCCAGTTGGGATAAGGGCGATTCAACCCACTCACTCATACCCCAACTCCACTAGGAAATCCTGCAACGCCTTGGCCGCGTGATCCCGCGCGGTCTCAATCTGCTTGGCCGTAACGGCGTACTTGCCCCACAGGTTTTCGATGGCGGCGATGCAAGCGCGTTGATCCGCCCGCAGATATTGGCGGTAGCTCTCGAACAGCAGCTTGCCCAAGCGCTCGATGATGACCTGCCGAGCCTCGTCCTTGCTGATCTTGAGGCGGGCCTGCTCCACCAATTCGTCCTTCTTGGCCTCGGTGGACTTGATGGCAGCTCTCAGGGTTTTGGCTTCGTCTTCCAGTGCTTTGTGTGTGGTCAGCTTGGCTTCGATGCGTTCGGCAGTGGCCTTGGCCTGCTGGCCAGCGGCCATGGCGGCTTGGATCACTGACGTGAAAGTGGAGGCGTGGCCCACGGAGGCGGCGAGATCGAGCACGCGCTGGCCGTTGGCGAACTGGGCCTCCTTGGCGGTAAAGCCATCGCTGCAGTGGTGCGCCTTATCCGTGCCCTTGGGCAAACGCCCCGCCACCTTGATCTCGGTGAACAGATCGCCCACAGCGCCTTTGAGCATCTTGAGCTGGGCCTTCCATCCGGCGTTGGCTTCCTTGAGTTCGTCCTTGAGGGTTTTCACCTCATCGGCAGGCAGCACGCCGGTGTCATCGGTATCTTCAAAGTCCTCTTCACTGGCGGCGGCGAACAGGGCTTGCAGCTCGGCGAGGCGGGCGTGCTGTTGTTCCAGTTCTGCCAATACCTCGGGGAACTGGCTTTGCAGAATGTCTTCATCAGGAATCAGCTCCGGCCCCCAGCCGCTGGCAGCGATGGATTTGAAATCAGACGCCAGCCCCTTGTAGTAGTTGGCGAAAGCGCCGCGTACCTGATAGCGGTTCAGCAGATGCTGGCCTGAAAACGTGCGCTCGATACTGTCCAGCAGCGTGGCGCGCACGGCGTACACGTTGCGGCCCACCCCTTGATGGGCTGCGTGCTGGTTGTCGGCATCCGGGGCCAGCGCCTCGATAACAGGCAAGTGCTGTTGCCACCAAGCGGCCAGATCGGCCATGAACTGGGCGTGGCGCTGGGTGACGCTGGCGTGGCTGTTGATGTGCGGGGCAATGTCGCGCTTGTCAATCAGGGTAGCGGCGAAATCGGCATACCAGATGCCATGCGTGGCCGTGGTACGGGGCACAAAGATGCTTTCGCGCAGGCCGGTATAGTTCTGCCAAAAATGGCACAGGGCATCGACCTCGCTGACCGGCACGCCACCGTGCAGATGAGCACGCACGTCGTGCGGCTCCGGCGGCGGAGCGTTGTCCACATAGCGGCGGATGTTGCAGTTGTAGTCTTCAGCCTTGATGTCGGCCACCGGCACGCGCTTGGCGTAGCCGTCGATGTTCTGCCCGGCACGGTAGGCGTGCACGATCTTGTCGATGTCTTCGGGGCGCAAGTGGTTCTGTGCCTTGCCTTCGCGGTATTCGCGGTCGGCATTGATGAACAGCACATGGTCGCGCTTAGTTGTTCCGTCGTCATTTCTTGCGCTGTCTTTGTTCAGCACTAGAATGCAGGCCGGAATGCCTGTGCCGTAGAACAGGTTGCTCGGCAGGCCAATCACGGCCTCTAGGTAGCCGCGCTCAATGAAGTACTGGCGCGCCTCGCGCTCTTCACCGCCCCGGAACAGCACGCCGTGCGGCATCACGGTGGCCATGCGGCCATTGCTCTTGAGCACGGCCAGCATGTGCTGCACAAACATCAGGTCGGCTTTTTTGCCCTTTTCCGGCATCCAGACGTGGAAGCGGCCGGGGTAGGCGATGGGCTCTTTCTTCTTCGCGCCGCTGCCGTCGTCCTTGGATTTGGTCTTGGCGTAGTTCTGGCTGAAGGGCGGATTGGCCAGCACGCGGTCAAAGCGGCGTAGCTCGTTGTTTTCGTCTTTGTGCTGCGGGTCTGCCAGGGTGTCGGCGTTGCGGATATCGGCGTGCGAGATGCCGTGCAGCAGCATGTTCATCTTGCAGATGGACCAGGTGGTGCCCATCTTTTCCTGCCCGTTGAGCGACAACTCGGCCGCATCGGCCCCGCATTCCCGCAGGTAGTCGCGGGCTTGAATCAACATGCCTCCCGAGCCAACGGTGGGGTCGTACACGCTCATGCCCTCCTTGGGGTCGCAGATTTCGACGCAGATGCGCACGACCTCGGCCGGCGTATAGAACTCGCCTGCTTTCTTGCCCGCCGAATCGGCAAAGTGCTTGATCAGCCATTCATAGGCGGCACCGAGCAGATCCGGGAATTCGAAATCGTCGTCCCGCAGCGGGATCTTTTCGAAGTTCTGGATGAAGTCGACCAGGGTGTCGTCATCCAGCGTGTTCTGACCGATCTTGCGGTTGAAGTTGATGGTGCCCTTGAGCACATCCTGCAAGGCATCGGCGTTTTCTTCTTCCAGGGCTTCCAGCGCCTTGTTGAGCGTGGAGCCGACGTTTTCCTTGACGTGCTTGAGCGCAGGCTGCCGGTTGCCTGCATCGTCTACCCACGGGTCATTCCAGCGGGCTCGTGGCGGCACGTAGAAATACTTGCCCGAGTACTGATCCGGGTCTTCGAGGTTGAGGGCGATATCGGCCTCTGACAGACCCGCCGCCTTGCCTTCCCGCTTGATCTCTTCCCGACGCTGATCGAACAGATCGCTGGCGCGCTTGAGGAACAGCATGCCAAAGATGTATTCCTTGTACTCGCTGGCATCCATGTTGCCGCGCAGGTCATCGCATGCCGTGAGCAGCAGGCTTTCCAGACGGGCAAGTGTGAGTTTGGCGGATGGCATCGTTCAGTCTGTTCCTCAGAGGTATGGCAACAACAGCAACACGTTAAAAGTGAAATCCATTTTTAACTACTGAAGCGAGCGGCGTGTGCAAAATATCGCTAAGCAGCCAGAAACAAGAAAGCCCGCACTAGGCGGGCCTCTTGGGGTGTTTCCAGTCATGTGTGAACATGTGGAAACTTGCATTTGGTGGAGCCGGGGGGATTTGAACCCCCGTCCGCCAGCTCTCCGCTATCGGTTCTACATGCGTATCCCAGTCTACTACGTTAACCCGTTGCCGCCCGACGGGCAGGGTGCTCAGGGCGAGCTGTATAAGTTTTAGTCGTTACGTCTACAGCGAACTTGGCGACGATCCTGTTCTATCTGACGGTCATTTCGGGTTTACAGGCATCCCCTAGTGACCGCTGGCGCCGAAGCGACCAGAGTGAAGGTTAGGCGGCTAGCGCGTATCCTTCGAAGTTGTCGTCGTTGGCAACTATAAGTTTGCAACAGTGGATTTACGAGTTCTGTTACCCACTCGGCACGCCCCTCAAGTTTTGTTACCGGCGTCGAATCCTAATCGGCCCCGTCAGCACCCGGGTAAGGGCGCTGAATGGTAGGCAGTGTACGCCAAATGGTGCATGGTGTCATTGCCTTATGTAAGAGATGGGGGATGATCCATGCTCTTTCAAGGGGACAAGTACCTTTTTTAAAGGATGTCCCCAAAAGCCTTAGTTTTTAGGGCGGCTAACGCGATCGACTAAGTACACCAAGCCGTGGTAGTCGATGCCGCTTTCACGGGTCAAACCAATCTCACAGGTACGGCTGGTGGAAATGCCCTCAGTGCAACCCTGTACGCTGTCCTTCAACGTGCGCAGGGCATGGCGGTTCAGCTCTGGTGTGGTGAAGCCCTTGTCACCGGCAAAGCCGCAGCAGTGGATGTTTTCCGGCACGCTGACAGTTTTGGCACAGCGCTTGGCAATCTCGATCAAGGCTTCCGCTTGGCCTAAATGCTGGGTGCTACAGGTGGCATGCACGGCAATCGGGGTTTCTTGCGGCGTAATCTCCAAACGATCCAGAACATGACTGCGGATAAAGCGCACCGGCTCATAGATGTCCAGCGGGCTGTTGCTCAGGTCTTTCACCAAGCGCAGGGTGCAGGGGCTGGTATCGCAGTAGATGGGGTCTTGTCCACCACGGCTGGCTTTAAGCAGGGCTTCCAGCACCTCTTGGCGCTTAAGGTCAGCCTGTTCGGCATAGCCTTTGGAAGCCCAAGGCTGACCGCAGCAGAGTTTGTTCAGGTTATCGGGGAAGACCACTTGATAGCCGGCCTTCTCCAGCAGGGCGCGGGTTTTATCGATCAGCGGCGTTTGCTCTTGATCGGTGGCACTGGGGCCCATGGCGCGGGAAACGCAGGAAGCCAGATAGACGACTCGTGGCTTTTCAGAAGCATTCGTGCTGCTGAGATTGACCACTGAAATGGGCTGCGGCATGGCGCGCGTCCAGCGTGGCAATTTTTCCCGACTGATGCAGCTCAGAATGGCTGAGGTTTTTTCCAGCGCACGCTGGCCGATCAGTTTGCGTGCGGCATTGGTCAAATTGAGCATCAACACCGAACCTTTGAGGGCGGTGTCGAAGTGCTCAGCCAGCCAGCGGGCTAGGCGAGGGCTTTGGGTTTGGGTGCTGCGCAGTTTGCGTACCAGATCGCCGGTATTGATGCCCACGGGACAACGCTGGGCGCACAGTCCGGTAGCGGCACAGCTGTCGATGCCTCGGTATTGATAATCGGCTTTGAGGGCTTGGTTGTCGGTTTGGCTGCGCTCTTTGGCTTGAATATCACGCCACATCACGATGCGTTGGCGCGGGGTGAGGGTCAAACCATTGGACGGGCAAACCGGCTCACAGAAACCACATTCGATGCACTTGTCGACCAGTTCATCGGCGGCAGGCATGGGTTTGAGGTTTTTCAGATGGATTTGCGGGTCTTCAGACAGCACCACATCGGGGTTCAGAATGCCTTTGGGGTCGAGTAGGCGCTTGATCTGCCACATCAGCTGATAGGCGTCTTTGCCCCACTCCAGCTCGACGAAGGGCGCCATGTTGCGGCCGGTACCGTGTTCGGCTTTCAGTGAGCCACCAAACTCCACGGTGACCAGCTGCGCCACGTCCTGCATAAAGGCATCGTAACGCGCCACTTGGGCAGGATCGTCAAAACCTTGGGTGAAGACGAAGTGCAGGTTGCCTTCCAGCGCATGGCCGAAAATGATGGCTTCGTCGTAGCGGTGTTTGTCCAGCAGCTCCAGCAAACGGTTCACGCCTTCGGCTAATTGCTCGACGGGGAAGGTCACGTCTTCGATGATGACTGTCGTGCCTGTGGGACGCACTGCGCCGACGGCGGGGAAGGTGCCTTTACGAATGGCCCAGAGCTGGTTGTAGACCTTGGGGTCTTCGCTGAAGTCCACTTGCTGTTCGACGGGGTATTCCGCCAAAGCCGTGCGGACTTGGCCCAGTTGCTCGTGGAGCAGGCTTTGGGTCGCTGCGCGGGATTCGATCAATAGGGCGCACGCGCCTTCAGAGAGGCCGCGTACCCAATCGGGCATGCCGGGTTTATTTTCTACGGAACGCAAACTGCGGCGATCCAGCAGCTCTACGGCAGAAACGGGCTGGGTTTTCAGCACTGTGACTGCGCGGCAGCAAATATCAACGCTGGGGAAGACGATCAGGGCGCTGGCTTTGTGTGGATGCTCCGGCACGGTGTCGTAGGTCACGGCGCTGATAAAGCCGAGCGTACCTTCGGAGCCGACCATCAGATGGGTCAGGATATCCAGCGGATCGTCGTAGTCCACCAGAGCATTCAGCGACAAGCCGGTGGTGTTTTTCAGCCGGTATTTGTGGCGAATGCGCGCGGCTAATTCAGTATTAGCACGGGTTTGGCTGCCCAGTTCGGCCAGCTGTGCTAACAGAGGGGCTTGGATTTGACGGAAGATGGCCACGCTCTGGGGGTCTTCAGTATCCAATAAAGTACCGTCAGCCAGTACTAAGCGCATACCCGCTAAGGTGTGATAAGTATTGTGCGCCGTACCGCAGCACATGCCGCTGGAGTTGTTGGCGACGATGCCGCCAATTTTGGCCGCGCCAATAGAAGCCGGATCAGGGCCGATCTTGCGGCCTAAGGGAGCCAGTACCGCATTGGCCTGTGCGCCGATTACCCCCGGTTGTAGGCGGATTTGTGCCCCTTTATGCCGAACTTCGCGGCCATTCCAATGCTCGCCAAGGACGATCAATACCGAGTCGGTGACGGCTTGACCGGACAGGCTGGTACCGGCAGCGCGGAAGGTGATGGGCACCTGTTCAGCTTGAGCCAGTTTAATCAGGGCGATTACTTCGGCTTCGGATTCTACTCGGATTACCAGTTTGGGAATCAGGCGGTAGAAGCTGGCATCGGTGCCAAAGGCGAGGGTAGACAGGGGGTCATCAAAGCGGCGCTCGGCAGGAATTAGGCGCTGCACTTCGGTAAGGAACGCGGCGGGCAGGCTCATGGGCAGGCTCCATCATCAGTAGTCGCGGGCTGCCTTGGGACAGCCCGTCAGGTTTTTATGTAAAAACTAAGGGTCGATCAGGTCAGATGCCGGCGCGTACTAATGAGTCGCGGGTAATGTCGCTGATGGTTTTGGCACCGGTCAGCACCATAGCCACACGCATTTCTTTCTCGATCAAATCCAGCAGGTGGCTCACGCCAGCTCCACCGGCGGCGGCCAGTGCGTAGACAAAAGCTCGGCCCAGCATCACGGTATCCGCACCTAGGGCTAACATGCGTACCACGTCTAACCCGTTGCGAATGCCGGAGTCAGCGAGGATTTTCAGGTCGCCTTTTACCGCATCGGCAATGGCGGGCAGGGCACGGGCGCTGGAGAGTACGCCATCTAGCTGGCGGCCGCCGTGGTTAGAAACCACGATGCCATCGGCTCCAAATTTCACCGCATCTTTAGCATCTTCAGGATCAAGGATGCCTTTGATCACCATGGGGCCATCCCAGAAATCACGAATCCACTCCAAATCCTTCCAAGAAATGGAGGGATCGAAGTTATTGGTCAGCCAACCGATGTAGTCCGCCAAGCCGGTGGGATTGCCGCGATAGGTGGAAATATTGCCCAGATCGTGGGGTTTGCCGAGCAGGCCTACATCCCACGCCCAGAAGGGATGGGTCATGGCTTGCAGAATACGCCGCGCCGGTGCGTAAGGGCCGCTCATACCGGAGTGGGCATCCCGATAGCGAGCGCCGGGGGTAGGCATGTCTACGGTGAACACCAGTGTGGTGACACCGGCGGCCTTGGCGCGCTCCAAGGCATTTTTCATAAAACCACGATCTTTCAGCACATACAGCTGAAACCACATGGGGCGGTCGATCGCAGGCGCTACTTCCTCAATCGGACACACGGAAACGGTGGACAGCGTAAAGGGCACGCCTTTAGCCGCTGCTGCTTTGGCTGCCTGTACTTCACCCCGACGCGCATACATGCCAGTCAGACCGACAGGGGCTAAAGCGATAGGTAAGGACAGACGCTCATTAAAGAGCTGGGTTTCCAGATTCAGCTCAGACATATCCCGCAGCACGCGCTGGCGTAGGGCGATTTCGGACAGGTCTTCGACGTTGCGCTTGAGGGTGTATTCGGCGTAAGCGCCGCCGTCGATGTAGTGAAATAGGAAGGGCGGCAGTCGGCGTTGAGCGGCGGCGCGGTAATCAGTAGATGCAGAAATAATCATGGAATTTCAGACCTCGACGGGAGGATGAGGCTGGAAAGGCCCTTAAGAGCCTTCCCATCCAAGACACTTAAAGCGATCAGTGCACCAACATGCCAGTGAACACATAGGCTTGTGCCAAGGTGATCAAGCCGGCCATGGTGGCGAAGATTAGACTGTGCTTCAGGGTGAAGCGGAATAGATCCGACTCTTTACCCACCATACCGGTCGCCGCGCAAGCTACAGCGATGGATTGGGGCGAAATCATCTTGCCGGTCACGCCGCCGCTGGTATTGGCTGCCACCAACAGAGTGTCGCTCACGCCAATTTGATGCGCGGTCGTGGCTTGCAGAGAACCAAAGAGCGCGTTCGCCGAAGTATCGGAACCGGTGAGGAACACACCCAACCAACCCAAGAAGGGCGAGAAGAAGGGGAAAGCCGCGCCCGTACCGGCCAGTACCAGAGCCAGTGTGGTAGACATGCCCGAGTAGTTGGTGACAAAGGCGAAGGCTAACACCATACCAATGGACAGAATCGGCCATCTCAGCTCGATGAATACATCCTTTAAAGTGGTAATACCAGTTTTAAAATTGATGCGCAGTACCATCATGGAAATCAGCGCCGAGATGAAAATCGCGGTGCCAGTCGCTGATAGCGGATCAAATTTAAATACTGCCGAAATAGGCGTTGGATCGGTGACGATAGGTGCGACTTTTACCACCAGTTTATCCAGATTAGGAATTGGAATCTGGAGAACGAGGTCGCTTAAAGCACCGCCTGCAGCAAATAGGGCTTTAAAGGGTTTCAGCGTCCAGATGGTGACCAGTGCAGTCAAAATCAGGAAGGGTGACCAAGCTTTAAAGATTTGACCGGCCGAGTAAGGGCAAGGCTCGGTCGTGCTGGGCTTCAGGCTGGCTGTACCGTCAGCATTGGGCACCAGATCCACTTCGCGGGTAGGTTTCCAGACTTTCAGGAACAGCGTCAGGCAGACCAAGCTGACCAGTGCTGAGGTGATGTCCGGCAGTTCTGGGCCAATGTAGTTAGAGGTGTAGTACTGGGTAATGGCAAAGCTGACACCGGCTACCAGAGCGGCAGGCCAAGTCTCTTTCACACCACGCCAGCCATCCATCATCACTACCAGCCAGAACGGCACGATGACCGATAGGATAGGCAGTTGACGACCGGTCATAGCCCCGATTTTAAAGGCATCAATACCTGTAACCTGTCCAGCGACAATGATCGGGATACCCAGTGCACCGAAGGCTACCGGTGCGGTGTTAGCGATCAAGCACAGGCCAGCGGCATACAGCGGATTAAAGCCCAAACCGACCAGCAGTGCGGCTGTAATAGCCACCGGCGCACCGAAGCCGGCCGCACCTTCCAGAAAGGCTCCAAAGGAGAAGCCAATCAGCAGCACCTGCAAGCGCTGGTCATCGGTAATGGACAGTACCGAGCTGCGAATGACTTCAAACTGACCGCTTTTTACGGTGAGTTTGTAGAGAAATACCGCCGCCACAATGATCCAAGCAATGGGCCACAGGCCATAGGCAAAGCCATAGCCTGCCGCCGCCGCCGCCATTTCCACCGGCATACCAAAAGCCAAGATGGCCACGGCTAGAGACAACGCCAGAGTAATGGTGCCAGCCACATGACCTTTCAGGCGAAATACAGCCAAAGCCAAGAAGAAAAACACAATGGGAATTAAAGCAACTAATGCGGACAGCCAAAGACTGCCGAGCGGGGTATAGAGCTGTTGCCAGGTTTGCATTGGGGTGGCTCCCTGATTGTTGTTGGAGTGAGTAGGCCGGAATTATGGCGGTCTTGAAAAAATTGGTAAGACCAATTTACAATCCGGGTAGCCCAGAGTAAAAGCCTAGAGACTTTTCTGTCAAACCTCTTTTGGCCAGACCTTGGTCGAGTATCCGAAGAAGGAGGAAGTTCATGGCACAATGCAGCGTCCCCATTGTTTCAGGGGAGCGTTCGACAAAAAGGCGTGTTAGACCCTAACAGCAGCCAAAAACTTAAAGAGGATGAACGAAATGGGGTTTGGACAGATCCGGCAGCACCGTTTGTCGGATGATATCGTGGCTCAATTAGAGGCTATGATTTTGGAAGGCTCATTTAAGGCGGGTGATCGCCTGCCCGCCGAGCGCGCCTTGGCCGAACAATTTGGTGTATCTCGCCCCTCATTGCGTGAGGCAATTCAGAAGCTAGTGGCTAAGGGGTTACTGGTCAGCCGTCAAGGGGGCGGTAACTTTGTATCTGAGGTACTGGGCTCGACCTTTAGCGATCCATTGTTGCATCTACTGGAAAAAAACCCCGAGGCCCAGCGTGACCTGTTGGAGTTTCGCCATACTTTAGAGGGCTCTTGTGCCTACTATGCAGCGCAGCGAGCCACCGAGGTGGATCTCCAGCGTCTGACAGAAGCCTTTGAGCGTTTGCAAGATTGTTATGCTCAGCACTTGAACATCTGTCGCACCGAAGAAGGAGCCGCCGATGCTCGCTTTCACTTAGCGATTGCAGAAGCCAGCCATAACGCGGTGTTGCTGCATACGATTCGAGGCTTATTTGACCTATTAAAGCGCAATGTAACCACCAACATCGGAGGGATGTATGCCTTGCGTGAAGAAACTCGGGATATGCTGATGCGACAGCACAAAGCTCTTTATCAGGCCATTATGGAGCGTGATCCAGAGCGGGCGCGGGAGGTTTCCAATCAGCATATTGACTACGTTAAGGAAGTTCTCGCTGAAGGCATTGAAGAAGCGCATCGTTTGGCCCGCGCCCAGCGTCGTCAGACAACGGGAGGGCGCTTAGCCAAAGGAGGGCGGGAGCTTTAGTCTTCCTTTCCCTTATTGCGTATGGCTCGCTGAATCTCACGGGCCGAATCGCGCTCACGCTCAGAGTCACGCTTGTCGAATTCTTTCTTGCCCTTAGCCAGTGCAATTTCGCACTTAATCAGGTGTTTTTTCCAGTACAGGGATAGGGCCACACAGGTGTAGCCCTTTTGTTGTACTGCACCAAACAGCTTACCTAACTCACGTTTATGCAGCAGCAGTTTGCGGGTACGCGTTGGGTCAGCGATCACATGGGTCGAGGCGGTAGTCAGTGGTGTGATATGACTCCCCAGTAGCCAAGCTTCGCCGTCTTTGAGTAAAACGTAAGAGTCTACTAACTGCGCTTTGCCAGCCCTTAGGCTTTTTACTTCCCAGCCAGCCAGTGCAAGACCTGCCTCGAACTTCTGCTCAATGAAGTAATCATGCAGTGCTTTTTTATTGAGAGCGATGGTTCCTGAAGGGTGTTTCTTTTGTTTAGCCATAAAAATCTGTCTTGGAGAATAAAGGGCTTGAGCTACCTAGGCGGAAGGATGCTTGAGAGGCAGGGAAGAATCCCGGACAATATCGGCATCGGGTGCTGATGGCTCTGCCGTGGGTGCTGAGATTAACCGGCCTGCAACAAAGTGATCCATAGATGACAACCCATATTCACCGTTCTGCCTTGCTGCCTTATCCAGCACAAGCTTTGTTTGACATGGTCAATGATGTGGCCAGCTATCCCAAGTTTTTACCTTGGTGTTCTGCCAGTGAAGTTCTTCTGCAAACGCCAACTCAGATGCGTGCCAGTATGACCGTGGGCAAGGCGGGTTTAAGTCAGCGCTTTGTGACCTCTAATACCCTTATCCCCGGTCAACGCATTGAGATGAAGCTTGAGGAAGGGCCCTTCCGTCAGTTACAAGGCATTTGGGAGTTTAAACCCTTAAACGATCAAGCCTGCAAAATTAGCTTGGATTTAACCTTCGATTATGCCGGGCCTTTGGTCAAAGTAACACTAGGGCCTTTATTTAACCATGCGGCCAATACGCTGGTAGATGCTTTTTGTGAGCGGGCCAAGCAGCTCTATGGATAACCCCGTTCACATTGAAGTGGTGTATGCCCTTCCAGAACAGCAATGGCTGTGTGCTTTGCGTCTTTCTTCAGGCACTACGGCTTTGGAGGCTGTGCATCTATCACAGGTGGTGCAACACCTTCCTAATCAAAGTCTGGAGGGCTGTGCTTTTGGGGTCTTTGGTCGTCTGATTAAGCCTGAGCATTATTGCGTTCAAGATGGAGACCGCCTTGAGCTGTATCGCCCGTTACGGGTTGATCCTAAAGAAATTCGTAAGCAGCGAGCAGTTCGTAATCCTATTTTGAAAAAGCGCCCCGTAGGCCCACAAGCTGTGTAGGAAAATCCTCAATGAATACCCTATTTTGGTATGACTTCGAGACTACAGGTATACAACCGAGTCGTGATCGCCCTATGCAGGTTGCAGGCGTGCGCACCAATGAAGCTTTAGAGGAAATAGAGCCTCCTTTAAACCTGTACTGCCAGCTATCAGACGACATCTTACCTCATCCAGCGGCGTGTTTGATTACAGGTATCACGCCCGAACGGCTCAAGACTCAGGGATTGCCTGAGGCTGAGTTTATGGCCCGTTTGCACGATGAGTTAATCAGACCGGGTACCTGTAGCCTGGGCTATAACAGCCTGCGTTTTGATGATGAAGTAGTGCGTTATAGTCTATACCGCAATCTATACGATCCCTATGCCCGTGAGTGGCAAGGAGGTAATAGCCGCTGGGATTTGATTGACTTAGTGCGGGCAGCTTGTGCGCTGCGTCCCGAGGGCATTCAGTGGCCGGAAGTGGAAGGGCGCGTTAGTTTAAAGCTGGAACATCTGAGTGCAGCCAATGGCCTAGAACATGACCAAGCCCATGATGCCTTATCCGATGTGCGTGCTACTTTGGCCTTGGCGCGTTTAATTCGTGCGCGCCAGCCTAAGCTTTATGCCTATTACTACGCTTTACGCCATAAAGCGCAGGTTGCTAAACAGATTAGTCTACTTACGCCGCTAGTACATACATCGGGGCGATTTTCTGCGGAGCGCCGCTACCTGTCCTTAGTGTTACCTTTAGCTTGGCATCCGACGAATCGTAATGCAGTTATTTTGTGCGACTTAATGAAGGATCCCCAGCCTTTATTGGAGGAGTCTGTTGAGGTTTTAAAGCAGCGGTTATACCAACGCTACAGTGATTTAGAGGCAGAAGAGTTACCCGTACCTTTAAAGTTAGCTTACATCAACCGCTGTCCCATGTTAGCCCCCTTATCTGTACTGAGTAACGAGCGCGCTATAGAGTTAGGGGTTGATCTAAAGCTTTGCATGCAGCGAGCGCAGGCCGTGCGAGAGGCTGCTTCGGTATGGCAACCCAAGTTAGCAGAGCTTTATATCGGAGACTCCATCCTAGAGTCTGTTTCCGATCCTGAACAAAAACTTTATTCGGGTTTTTTAGGCTCTGCAGACCGACGGTTATGTGATCAAATCCGTCGGGGAGCCCCGAACAGTCTAATAAGCTCCCAATATGCTTTTGAGGATGCTCGTTTACCCGAATTACTGTTTCGCTATCGAGCCAGAAATCTACCAGACAGCCTTACTAAAGCAGAACATCAGAGGTGGCTGCAGTTTTGCCAAGCGCGCCTGAGTGATCCTAAAGCGGGGGCACCAATAACACTGGATGCTTTTGAGCAAGCTGTTCATGAATTACAGGCTACTGCATTAACAACAACTGAAGCTGAGCTATTAAAACAGTGGAGCAACTATGGGCAGCAGTTACGCGCTGCCTATTTTCCTAAGCCTGATCTGAAATAACTCCAGTGGTAGTGGAACAGCTTAAAGCAATCCAGTGTTTTGCTGGATTGATAAGCCCATAGGGTTAAGCTTCGAGTACCGCAGCCCAACCTTCAACAGTATCGGCACCCCAAGTTGCTTTCCACTCTTTGAGGGTTTTGTGGTTGCCCCCTTTAGTTTCAATCACTTCACCGGTGTGTGGATTTTTGTACTGTTTAACGCGGCGTGCTCGTTTTGTAGTGGTAACTACTTTAGCAACAGCAGGTTGTTTGTTTAGACGAGAATCAGGGTCTAGCAAGGCAATGATGTCACGCAGCGATTTTTGATACTCGCCCATTAGGGTGCGTAGTTTATCTTCAAACTCAAGCTCTTGTTGCAGCTTGCTATCTTGGGATAATTGCTTCAGGCGCTCTTGAAGTTTTTTGATTTCTTCTTCTGTTGAGCGGTATTCATTAACAATAGACATAATTAATCACCTGTGTTTTTAAAGGGGCCGCTAGGCCAGCTACGATAATAAATAGGTCTACAGAATAAGTAAATGTTGGAGCTATATAAAGTTCTTGGTTAAGAAGTTGCCAGAGATTTCTTTATCTAATAACCAAAAATCTTGGATATTTGTAATGCCTAAGCCTGAGCTTTATATACCCTCTAATGGGTGAAAGCAGTTTTTCTAACGCAGTTCTAGGCTACAAATGCCTTATCTGTGAGAGTGCGCTAGAATGGGGCATTTTTATGGGTGAGGTTTCTATTAAATGCGTACTTTCAGGCTGATTATTGCCTGCCCTGACCGAGTAGGTATTGTGGCTAAGGTGAGCAATTTCTTAGCCACTTACAATGGTTGGATTACCGAAGCAAGCCACCATTCAGATACTCAAAGTGGCTGGTTTTTTATGCGCCACGAAATTCGGGCAGATTCATTACCCTTCGATTTAGAGGGGTTTAAGCAAGCCTTTTCTCCCATTGCTCGAGAGTTTTCTATGCAATGGTGGGTTTCCGATTCGGCTCAGCGCAAAAAATTAATTTTGATGGCCAGCCGAGAATCCCATTGTTTAGCCGACTTATTGCACCGTTGGCACAGTGGAGAGTTAGATTGCGATATTCCCTGTGTTATTTCCAATCACGATGATTTGCACAGTATGGTGGCTTGGCATGGCATTCCTTATTTCTATGTTCCTGTCGTGGCTGGGTGTAAAGAGGATGCATTTAACCGCGTGACTCAGTTGGTGCGTGAGCATGATGCAGACTGCATTGTATTGGCGCGTTATATGCAGATTCTACCTTCGGCTTTATGTCAGGAGTTTGCCGAGCGTATTCTCAATATACATCATAGTTTCTTACCCTCCTTTGTGGGTGCTAAACCCTACCATCAAGCAGCTCAGCGGGGTGTTAAGTTGATCGGAGCAACTTGTCACTATGTTACCGAGGAGCTTGATGCAGGCCCCATTATTGAACAGGATGTAGTGCGTATTAGTCATCGTGATAGTGTTGAAGACATGGTGCGCTTAGGTAAGGATGTGGAAAAAATGGTTTTATCGCGCGGGGTGCGTTATCACTTGGAAGATAGGGTACTGGTGCATAGCAATAAAACGGTTGTATTTGACTAAGCTCTATTAGCGCTAGCTTGGATCATTCAACAAGATATGAGGATAAGAATGGCTGGGAGTATTTTGGTCATCGCCATTCTTACCCTAGGTAACGAATAACACCTGATGTTTAATCTTGGTGCGTTTGTGCAGCCGATTTTTCTTTTTCCTTTTCAATTTTCTCCAGCTCCTTCTGGAAGGCTTTATCTAATAAGCTTGCGCGTTTACGCCAAGGTTTACGCTCAGGATCGGGCTGGGCGGCATATAAAGTTACATCACCACCATAAAGGTTTTGATAGCGTTGAGCTTGGCGCTCAAGCTCGTTTCGCAGTTCGTCTTTAGTCACAATTTAACCTATGTTGTGCTTATGGATGTAAAAAGCCTGAGCATTAAGCGGCGACAGACTTTGATTACGGCTATTTTTATATACGCAAAAGGAGAGAAGAGGCATTGGCTAAAAATGCTCATGCATTGTATTGCTGAGGTTGCATATGAGGTGTTTCCTTCTTAATGCGTATTTAAGATGAGCTTCTGACATATGCATGGAAGGATTTTACTACTTTATAAGCTTTTCGTCAGGTAAGAAGATGTAAATTTAATCTTGAATAAAGCTGAACCTTTCAATGGCTTTGGGGTGGGTCATCGCCGTAGCCAAGTCATATTTTTAGTTAAGGGGTTCTTGGGTGAAGAAGATTGAGCAGAATAGGCGCTTATTGAGATGTAGGTCATGTGGCCTTTGTGTCCTTATGGTATATATAAAACCATTATAGAGCGCTGAGTTTTCGGGTGTTACTGAGCATAGTCTGAGGTTGGTTTTAAGGAGGGGGAGCTATGCTAGATAGCAGACTCCTAGCGCTTTGGCAGAGCGGACAATGGCAGGCAGGCTTGGCTGCCGTGCGGATTGCTCATCAAGTGCCGGGTAGGGTTCGTTTAAAACTGGATACCACTCTTTCATTAGCGGGCTTATCCTCCGATGAGTGGCTAGAGTGCATTAATCTGTTGACGCAGTTATTAGAGCGCACCCTTGGAGTGCGTTCTGTACGGGTAAATCCCTTAGCGCGATCCTGCGTACTGGAGTACGACCCTAAGATAATTCCTTCTGAGGCATGGGGGGATTTATTGGCTAGTAAGGACTCTACAGCAGCTCAGCTTCTAATAACTCATTTGTACGACAGCTATCAGGAGGTTGTACATGCAAAATTATGATGAACAAATTTTGCGAAGCCGGATGCTAAACCCGCAAGCTCCTTATCCGCTCGTACATCAAGCGGTGCGTATTGCTCTGTTTGATGAGTATGCTGCGCGTAGTTTTTATGCTCGGGTAGTGGAGGGGTTTGGTGCTCGTGCTCCTTTTTCTAACATATTGGCTTCAGAAGAGCGCCATATAGAGGCTTTGTCTAATCTCTGTACGCGGTTAGGGATTGCACGTCCTTTAGATCCTTTTCCCGCAGAAACTACCCTTGAGCCCACATGGCTAGCGAACTGTAATAGGGCTATAGCCGGTGAGATAGCTAATATACGTCTGTATGGGCAGTTATTGACAACAGTAGCAGAGCCAGATGTTCGGCAGGTTTTTCTGAATTTGCAGGCGGCCTCGTATGAGCAGCATTTACCTGCATTTCGCGAAGCGGCCCTCAGTGCTTTAGAGCAGGAGCGTTACCATGCGGCTATGGGAATTCCGCCTCAGCAAGCCTATGTAAAGCATGGGCCTTTTTCTGATTTATTGGAGCGCGCTTTGGCCCAGATGGTTGGACGAGGCGGGGTATTGGGTTTGGTCAGTCCCTTGTTGCGCAATAGCCATCCCGCTCTATTGAGTGGACTGGTAGTAGGCGGAGCTGGTGTCTATCTGCTCAAGAAAAAAACCGGGTTAGGCCGGAAGGAGTCGTAACATGTTACCGCTTATCCCTTTTGTTTTAGGTATTGCAACGGGTGTTGTGGCTGTGCGTTTGTTTAAAACTAAAACCTCTCAAGAGGCTTTAGATAAGGTTCAAGATCAGTTACGGGAGGCTACACGCTCTGGTTTAGAGGGTGTGTCTAAGGTGTCCGATAAAATAAGGGCTCGCTTAGAGCCAGATCCCGTCATAGATGCTGGTGAGCCTATGGAAAAGGATTTGGCCGTACCCGCTTCGGTTCAGCCAGCGCTGATACCGCCCACTGCTGAGCCTAAGACTAAGGAGTAAAAGCGATGTATGTTCCAAACTCTGCCTATCCTGCGCGTTCTAAAGTCCAAGGCCTTGAGAGCGATGGCAGCTTTACGCGTGGCTTTATCGCTACTGCTTGTTTATCGGCCTTTCAAGAGCAGAGGGTGCCTAGCTCACCCAAGCAATTTAAACGTGTGTTACGCCATGCCTTACAAGGTGGTGCTGCTCTAGCAGCCGGTACTCATGCAGCCATTGCCGTGAAGCAAGGCAACTACTTGGGCGCAGTACTGGCTACCGCGTTAGGCGCGGCTAGTGTATTGGCCGTCGAGCGTTTATTACAGGAATCTTCTACCTCTGCTCCGGAGTTGATCAATGGCCAAGAAGCGTAAAAAGAACCCGCCCCCCGCCGCTGCGTACATGGGACAGGGAATCCCTGCCGGTACTCCCTATACAGCCTATGGTTATCCACCAGCAGACTTAGCTGCATCCCAACAGCCCAGTATGGCGACTCCAAATCCGGCTGCAACAGGCTACGGCTATGCCGGTGCGCCTGCTGGAGCAGGCCCTGCTTTTAATCAGCCGGGTATGGCTGGCCTAAACGCTGGATTAGGTGGGGCGCAAAATCCTGATCCTACGGCCGCTTACTTGAATGCAGCGGGTTTGGATGCAGGCCTACTACAGGGATTGCCAAATCTACTGCGGTCTCGACATACCGAGCAATTCTTACTGGGCTTGGTGATTGGTGGTGCCGCTGCTTGGGTTTTAACCGATGAAGAGTTGCGCAATAAGTTATTAAAAACAGGCTTAAAGCTTTATTCGGGCCTGATGGGTGGCTTAGAAGAGTTAAAGGAGCAAGTGGCTGACGTTCGTGCCGAATTGGATGCCGAGCAGAACGGAGGTATTTGATTATGGCGGTCTGGTTCTCCCGACTTGAGCGAAAACACGCTACCGGCCAGCGCATCCGTTACAGCTATCAATGTGGTGCTCCTCGGACGGCGGTGGCTATTCAACAGGCGATTGGTGCTTTAAAGGGTGTTCGTTCGGTACGGGTGAACTCGGCCATCCATATGCTGGTTGTTGAGTTTGAGCCTGAGCAAACCACAGTAGAACAACTGGGCGCTGCCATTTTGGCACTTAAGCCACCTGTTCGTACCCAGCATGCGCCTAAGGCAGAAACGGAGGATGCTTTGTTGGGTGGAGTGGCTTTAAGTGCAGCGACACTTTTAGCTACCCGTAGTATTCAACCTTCTTTACGCGCACCCTTAGCGCTGCTAACCGCGATACCGCTGTTTAGTGAGGCAACGGAAAACTTCATCAATAAAGGCATTACCTCCCATGTGTTAGAGGCTTTGGCCGTTGCTATCTCTATCGGACGTAAAGACTTTCTAGCGGCGAATACCACCTCGTTTTTACTGGCCTTGGGCGAGTATTTGGAGCATTCCATTGAGCGACGTTCGGATAATTTGCTCAAGCAACTGCTGCGCCCCGATACCGGAGAGGTTTGGGTTGAGCGCGATGGCCAAGAGGTGACTGTAGAAGCTCGCGATCTTCAAGTAGGTGATATCGTTATTGCATCGACGGGAAAAGTAATCCCCGTGGATGGCACGGTTTTGGGCGGTGAGGCTTTGGTCAATGAAGCGACCATGACCGGCGAAAGTGTGCCTGTTGTTCGCCGCCGCAAAAACCGTGTCTTGGCGGGAACCTTAGTCGAGGAAGGACGTATTCGGATTTATGCCGAGCAAGTGGGGAGCCACGCAGCGGCGGCTCGAATTGCCGATTTCGTCGAGCAATCGCTGGATGCTAAAAGCACTACGCAACTTCAGGCTGCTCAGTTAGCTGACCGTTTAGTGCCTATGGTGCTGGGATTAGCCGGAGTGACTTGGTTATTCTCCCGAGACTGGGAGCGAACCAGCGCGGTATTGCAAGCGGATTATTCCTGTGCGCTGAAGTTGGCTACGCCGGTAGCCTTCAAATCTGCCATGTATCAGGGAGGACAGGCGGGTATTCTGGTTAAGAGCGCAACGGCTTTAGAGCGTTTAGCCGCCGCTGATACCTTTGTGTTCGATAAGACCGGCACCTTAACCAGCGGCTTGTTGCAGGTCACGGACTCCATCACCTTTTCCACCCGCTACAGCTCAGAAGATTTGATCAATCTGGCTGCTTCTGTGGAGGAACATTATTTTCATCCGCTCGCGTTGGCTGTGGTGGAGGCGGCGAGACAGCTTAAGCATCATCAACATTTCAATCACAAAGAGGTGGAGTTCATTGTTGCCCACGGTGTGGCCAGCGTCATTGATGGTCAGCGTATTTTGGTGGGCTCACGGCATTTTATTGAGGATGATGAAGGCATCTCCACTAAAGCCCATGCTGAAGTGATTAATCGGCTAAATCAGGAAGGGAAAACGCTGCTGTACATCGGCTTTGGTGGCGAACTGATTGGTGTATTGGCTCTAAAAGACACCCAGCGTCCCAATGCAGCGGCAACTCTGAAGCGTTTACGCACCTTGGGCGTTAAGCGCCTCATCATGTTGACGGGCGATCATCCCGAGCGGGCTAAAGCCCTAGCCGAGGATTTGGGCTTGGATGATTTCAAAGCCGGTTTGTTGCCCCATGAAAAGGCCGGTGTGTTACAAGAACTTGCCGCTCAGGGGGCACAGATTGCTTTTATCGGCGATGGCGTTAATGATGCACCGGCCCTTTCAGGTGCTCAAGTGGGCATCTCCATGCATAATGGGGCAGATATTGCGCGTCTGGCTTCGGATGTCACCCTGCTGGAAGATGATCTTTCTTTGGTGGCTGAGGCCAGAGCCTTGGCTTTATCGACTCAGCGTTTGATAAACACCAATTTCAATCTGACTCTGGGATTGAATACCAGCATATTAACAGCGGCTGCTTTCGGATTATTAAAACCCGTTTCCGCCTCTATGCTGCATAATGGAACCACCATTGCCATCCTACTTAGGGCTTTGGTGGGAGCCGGATTGCCTCGGTACTCCAGAAAGACTAAAGAAATCGCCCATTAGAACTGTGAGGTTCCACTACATGAGCACGACATCCCAGACGTCGGGTTTTCCCCTAGCTATGGCTAGCGAAGATACCGCAGTGCGTATCATTTCCCTACAGGGAGGTGCTAGTTTAACCAAACGCCTGACTGAAATGGGTCTCAATGTGGGTAGTGAAATCTGGGTTCGCCAGCGCCAAGGAGCCGGTGGGCTGGTGATTTCGCGGGGAGAAACCCGTTTTGCCCTAGGTTTTGGTATGGCAAGTAAGATTCTGGTTTGTCCAGTGTGAAAATCACCGGGGCTTTTTGGTAGCCCATCCGTTGCAAGTGAGGAACACCAATGTTGAAAAACCTGTCGGTGGGTGATCGTGCCCGGGTTGTCGGTTTTAGTGAGGGCAGTAGTGCTTACCGGCGCAAACTTCTGTCTATGGGATTAACCCCGGGTGTTGAGCTGAGTGTAACCCGTGTCGCCCCTATGGGAGATCCGATTGAAATTAAAGTGCGTGGCTTTGCGCTTTCGTTACGCAAGGCAGAGGCTGAGGCCTTGACAGTGGAGCGGCTGTAATGACACGGCGTTATACTATAGGGCTTGTAGGCAATCCGAACTGTGGAAAAACCACCCTTTTTAATGCGCTGACCGGTTCAAAACAGCAAGTAGGTAATTGGCCCGGCGTAACCGTAGAGCGCAAAAGTGGCGAATACCACCGGGGTGATGTTTTAGTCGAAGTTATTGATCTACCCGGCACCTATTCATTAGATGTGGTGGAGCATGAGGTCTCTTTGGATGAGCGAGTCGCCCGCGACTATGTGCACGAAAATGAAGCAGACCTTATCGTCAACATCGTAGACGCAGCTAACCTAGAACGTAACCTGTATTTGACCACCCAGTTGTGTGAAATGCAGGTACCTCTACTAGTCGTAATGAATATGGTGGACGTGGCCGATGCCAAAGGCATGAAGGTCGAGCCTGCTCAGTTGTCGGCCCAGTTGGGCTGTCCGGTGGTTCCGATCGTGGCATCGGTAGGTAAAGGGATAGAGGATCTAAAAGGTTTTATTCAACAAGCCTTAGAACAGCCTGTACGTTCCAGCTTGACCATTACCTACGAAGACTCATTAGAACAAGCTGTCACCCAATTAGCGCCCAAACTTCCCACCGAAAAACTCTCCTCACGCTGGTTAGCGGTGCGTTTACTGGAGGGGGATGATCTGGCCCGTACAGTTGCCAGCGCAGAGGCTCAAGACTTAGCCATTAAGCTAAAAGCCGAATTAGGCGATGACTTGGATATTATGGTGGCCGATGCCCGTTACGGCTTTGCCAACCGTATGGCGGGTGCTACGGTAACTCACTCAGGGCGTGTGACTCGGGACATTTCTGATTTACTGGATCGTGTAGTTCTCAATCGGATATTGGGTATCCCGATTTTCTTCTTAATGATGTACCTAATGTTTATGTTCACCATCAATATTGGTGGGGCATTTATCGACTTTTTTGATCTAGCCGCAGCTGCTTTATTAGTAGATGGTTTTGGTGAGTTACTGACGGGGTTAGGTGCTCCCGATTGGCTAACCGCTTTGCTGGCACAGGGCATTGGCGGTGGTATTCAGGTTATTTTGACCTTTGTTCCTGTAATTGGCTTTTTGTATTTATTTTTGTCCATGCTAGAGGACTCGGGTTATATGGCCCGAGCTGCCTTTGTGATGGATCGTTTTATGCGCTGGGTCGGTTTGCCGGGGAAATCCTTTGTACCGCTGATTGTGGGCTTTGGATGTAACGTCCCAGCAGTTATGGCAACCCGAACTTTAGAGCATCGGCGCGATCGTTTAATGACGATTGCCATGACCCCCTTTATGTCCTGCGGTGCACGTCTGCCGGTTTATGTGCTCTTTGTGGCCGCGTTTTTCCCTGAGAGTGGGCAAAACATCATTTTCGGTCTGTATCTGATCGGTATTCTGATCGCCATTCTGACCGGTCTGGTGCTGAAGCAGACGCTGTTAGAGGGTGATGCCACTCCGTTCATCATGGAGTTACCGCCTTATCACCTCCCGACCTTGAAAGGGGTATTGATCCATACGTGGTCGCGCCTGAAGGGGTTCATCTTCCGTGCAGGGCGCGTCATTGTGCCGATGGTATTGGTGCTGAACGTATTAGGCTCCATTGGAACGGACGGCACCTTTGGTCATGAAGATACCGAAAGCTCCGTATTAGCAGCAACGGGGCGAGTACTGGCCCCAGCGTTTTCTCCTTTTGGCTTAGATGCTGAAAATTGGCCCGCAGCGGTGGGTATCTTTACCGGCATCTTGGCTAAAGAGGTAGTAGTGGGAACCCTGAGTGCTACCTACGGTGCTATGGCAGCTCAAGAGACTGGCAATGCGTCAGAGGAAACACCTTTTGCGTTAGGTGCTGCCTTAGCGGAGGCTTTTGCTACGATTCCTGCGAATTTAGTGGATGCTTTAGGGCATTGGGCTGATCCCCTAGGACTTACCGATGATCAGTCGGAAACCCTAGGCGATGAAGTGACTTCAGGCACCTTCGGGGCGATGGTAGAGCGTTTTGACGGTATGGCGGGGGCCTTTGCTTATCTGCTGTTTATCTTGCTTTACTTTCCCTGTACCGCAGCTACTGCGGCTATCTATCAGGAAGCCGGTGGACGTTGGACTGCTTTTGTGGCTGCTTGGACCACTGGGGTGGCTTATGGCTTGGCAACACTCTTTTATCAGATCGCTACCTGGGCCAAGCATCCCTTTAGCTCACTGTTGTGGACGTTAGGCATGTCAGCGGGCTTTGTATTAGCCTTTGTTATGCTTTGGTTTGCAGGGCATCGGGAAGCTCAAAATATTTTGAGCTTCAATAAAGTGAAAGGGGAAATCTAATGAGCATGCTTTCAGCGCTGAATGAGACCTTACGTCAACAAGGCCGAGCCAGTTTAGTGGATCTTGCCCATGCGCTGAACAGCACGCCCGAAGCCGTTGAGCCCATGTTGCAGCATCTGGAGCGTAAAGGCAGAGCCCGCAAGCTTCCAGAGGGTACAAGTTGTAATAAACCCTGTTGTAGCTGCAATCCAGCGACGTTAGTGATTTACGAGTGGGTAGATTCAGCACCCTAATTTAAAAAAGGCCGGAATTTCCGGCCTTTTTTAATGGGCGCAGCTTGTCGGTATAAAAATACATTGTTGGGCCGAATATCTAATTCCAATGTTAAGTTTGAGTTAAGGGAGGAGCATTAGCATAAAAAAACCGCCCTACAAGAGAGCGGCTTTGAGTGTTTCTAGTGCTAAAAAAGAATTTATATCAATGGCTTGGAGTGACAGACGAGTGATGGCTGATGATGTACCAGTCTTTGCCGTTCCATTGATAAGCGTAACTGTAGCGAGCGGCGACCTCTTGGGTTTTATCACCATCTTTTAGGGTGAAGGTGTAGTGCCCGGTATCCACAGCCGTGTTGCAGCTCACTTGGATTTGGCGGTGGTCGATTTTACCTACGGGTTTTTTAGCCAAAAAGTGCTCGAAATAATCCTTTTTCTCCGCCGGAGTTAGGCGTGCTTTACCGGATACAGTAGGTAATAAAATGGACTGTTCTGCATAGCGTTCTACAACAGTATCTGGGTTGCCTGTTTGTAGTGCCGCATTCCAGCGGTCAAACAGTTGGGCGATCTCTTCCTGAGAGGCTTGCTTGCATTGAGGCACAGTGTTTTGTTGGTTTGTTTCTGCGGATAGCTGTGCAGAAAAAACTAAGGAAAAACTGAGGCCAGTCAAAAGAGCTGCAAGTTGCTTCGATTTTTTCATGTCTTTCTCATGAGGAGGGCGTGTTTCTTGCTGATGCTATCGAGCCCACCTTCTTGCTACGAAGAATAATTCTTTTCAATTCTTTTCTGCTTAGTACATAAACTTATTCCCTATGCGAAAAAGCCCTATGCATAGGGCCTTTTCGTTATTCTAATGACATTTTTTTGAAATATTTTGTATGAAACTGGTTTTGGTGCCGTCCGTGTTGCACTGGTGTATCTGGATAGGGCAACCTTCAGTATCAAGGTGTACTTGGCCTATACCTGCTTGGTTCCATAATCGCCGCCCTGAGGGGGCTGAGTCTGGGGGGCATGGGTTTACTTCTAAACGTCTGCGCTTAGTAAACCAGTTGAGTGGCGAGCGGGGAGAGTAGAGCCAGCGGTTTAGATGATCGAAGCAGGCCAATAATCGGGTTGGGAATTCATTTTTGATTCCGCTGCTGGTCACTTGCCAAATATGCGGGCCTTCCAGATCACGCCGTCGGATCAGTACTTGGTATGTAAAAGAATAATGCACATCTCCAGAGAGGATCAGGTAATTAGCTGGGGTGCGTGAGTGGCAAAAAATGTTGAGCATCACCTTAGCGGCCCCAGAATGAGCCATCCAGTTTTCGGCATCAACCAGTAGGGGATAGCCTGCCCAGGTGAAAATCTTTTGTACCGCTTCAATCAGCTTGACCCCAAACATGGGAGCCGCGGAAATGATAATGGCGTTGGGTTGATCCAAGAGTTCATTTTGTAGTTCGCACAGGGCTTCCCAGTCCATCAGTCCGGAAGGGCGTGAAAGATAGTCGTCGTCGTGCCAACGTCGGGTGCGGGTATCTAAGACGATGATCGGAGGTTGAGTGGGAAGGCTGTAATGCCAGTGTTTAACCTTCAGTAAACGATCCACTAATTGATCCTGTGCGGACTGATTTAAATACCCATCTTGGGTAGAAAACAGTGTTTTGACGGCTTTAAGGTCTGATGTGAAGTGCTCAGGAGCATTACCCCAGCCTTGACACAGCAGATACCCCAGCAAGGCATTGCCCACAATTCGTCGGGAAAAGGCGTGTTGGTACGCCGTTTGTTCCCAACTGGCGGAAAGATTCCAATCATCAGTGACATCGTGGTCGTCAAAAATCATTAAGCAGGGAATATGTGCCAAGGCTCTAGCCACTTGAGGCAGGCCGGATACAAAACGCTGTATCTCTTGTTGTTCTTGTTGATATTGGTGCTGCAATTTTTTAGGTAATTGAGGGGGGCGTTGTGAAATCAATTGCCAAGGTATGGGAGACCATACCAGCAAGTACATGGCAATGACTTCGGCAAGGCTAATCAAGTGGTTATGGGCGTTAGCGGTGGTGAAAATAGGTTTGCGTACACCGCCGAAAAATCGCTCTCGGACTTCCTCGCTGGATTGATAAGCCGGTAGTAAATCTTCCCGCCGATAGTAGCTGGCCGGATGTTGGTACAGTGCTTGACTGGTATGGATGCAGGCACCCTCTAGATACTCATCGTATAAGCCCAGTACGGCGATTAATTCGTGAATGGCTGCCAGCAGAGGGCCTGCTACATCGTCGGCGTAAATTTGATCACCACTCATCATCAATAAAGCGGGGCGTGTTTGGGGATGGTGCTGGTGCTCAAATAAGATGCGGTCTACCTGAAGTAAGCCATCCCCACTGGGATGATGTGGTTTGCGGCAAGACCCGTGAAGCAGGTGATCGACGCGACTTCTAAGGCAAAAATTTGGGCGCTGTTGGCCGGGGTAAAGAAGATGAGGAGCCCATTGGGCGATGAGGCTATGAGGTTCTGAGTCAAGAATTTCTAAGTCGTATTCAATAACCTCATCCTGAGGTAAAGGACGCTCTAAGTGAACCTCAATTAGATGCAACCAAGCGTGCTGTCCCAGCGGAATTTGCTGGCAACGGTCAGTATCCAGCGTAAGCTGGTACTCCACGCGATCTTGAAAGTGTTGCTTGTAGCTAAGGTGTAATTGCAGGGAGAGGGGGCGACTGGCTAAAAGCCATAATACCAAGCGCTTCGGCTCTGAGCGTCTGAGTATGGGCCCAGCTAAAACTGGGGGAAGATCCTTGCATTCCTGTGTGGATGTATCAGAGCTCACAGGCGGCCTCGAATGCTGGTTATCCGTCATGGTGTCCTTAGTGTTGGATGTATTGATTTAAGGTAGGAATAAGGGATGTAGATTCGCTGGTAATCTGGATTAGGCAACTTTATCCCTTTGAATACTTTGAATTAAAATATAACTTTATATTTCACATTGGCGTGAGTCTGTTACATGCGCTCTCAAATATCCGTTGTCTTTGGCAGTCTACTGGTTGGGCTGCTGATGGTGGTTCGAATCTCTGATGTACAGGCTCAAAGCATACCCCCTTCCGTAGAGCTGGCCTCGGTCAGTGCTTTGGTGGTGGATCTGGCCAGCGGGCGAGAGGTTTTTTCCAGTTACCCTGATGTCGTGCTACCCATTGCGTCCATTACTAAGCTGATGACAGCCATGGTGGTACTGGATGCTCAGTTACCGATGAATCAGCAACTCCCGGTACAAATCAAGGACACTCAGGAGTTAAAGGGGGTGTTTTCCCGCGTTAGGGTAAACAGTGAAGTAACTCGGCTGGAAATGCTGCGTTTGGCCTTGATGTCTTCAGAGAATCGGGCAGCTTCCAGTTTGGCCCACCATTATCCGGGAGGACATAAAGCGTTTGTGGCGGCTATGAATGCTAAGGCAAGGGCGCTGGGTATGCGCAAAAGTCGTTTCGTTGAGCCTACGGGGTTGTCTGCTAAAAATACCTCGACGGCCCGCGATTTAGTGTCGATGTTGAGGGCAGCACGCCAATATCCACTGATTCGTGAGCTTAGTACCACGGTAACGGATGACGTACATTTCCGCTCCCCTAATTACAGCCAGAGTTTTTTCAACACCAATCCTTTGGTGCGTAATGGTGATTGGCAAATTCAAGTAAGCAAAACAGGATTTACCGATGATGCCGGTCATTGTCTGGTGATGGTTGCTGAGATAGGGCGTAGCCCCATGGCCATTGTGTTGTTGGACTCTTTAGGGAAGTCCAGTCGTTTTGCCGATGCGAACCGCTTAAGACGTTGGGTAGAAACAGGGAAAATTTCGACTCTAAGCCCCGAGTTACGCAGCTACCGTCAACAAAAGCTGAAGCGTTTGTACCCTATGACCGCTCGACGGGTCAGTGAGCGCTAAGGGGTTACATGGGCTGGGAGGGAACATCAGTCCGATCGCGTTTTTTTTGGTACATAGCTTGATCTGCGTACCGGCAAAGATCGAGCTCGTTGCAGCCATGCTCAGGATACAATGCAATACCGATACTGCATGAAGTCTTTAACACATGGCCTTGGAGAAAAAAGGGCGTCGCCAAGGTTAAGTGGAGTTTTTGCGCGGTTTGATGGGCTTTTTGCTCATCTTCAACTTCAGTAAGCAGGATGACGAATTCATCACCGCCGATGCGGGACAGAGTGTCCGGGGCGATGAGGCAGTTTTGCATGCGTTTGGCTGCTTCTTTTAAAAGCAGGTCGCCTATCTCGTGTCCATAGTTGTCGTTAATGGGCTTAAAGTGATTGAAGTCGAGAAACAGAACGGCCAGCGCATGTTGCCTTTGATGGGCTTGGGTTAAGGCTTGCTGTAAATGTTCGCTAAAAAACGCTCGGTTGGGTAAGCCGGTTAATTGATCATGGCGTGCCATATGACGAAGTTGAGCCTCTATATGGCGACGCTCGGTGATGTTACGGGTGATACAGAGTAGACCAACGGGTTGGCCTGTCTGGTTGAACATATTAGAGCAGGTGGTCTCTGTCCAAATACTATTACCATCTTGGCAGATTTGCCGTAATTCCAGACGCAGATTATCGCCGCCTTGACCTGCATTCAGTTGGGCTAAGGCTTGGTTTAGCATTATCCGGCTTGGGCTTTGGGGATCGGAGCAGAGTAGAAGGTCAAGCTGCTGTTGCAATGCCTCAGTGGCTGTGTAGCCGCGCAGTTTTAAAATTGAAGGGCTGACGTAAGTACAGTGGCCCGCTAGGTTCAGCGTCCAAATAACGTCTCCCGCATTGTCGGCTACCAGTCGGTAGCGTTCTTCGCTTAAACGTAATGCGCGTTCAGCCTCAATACTGTGCTCTAAGCTGCTTTTTAACTGACGATTGATGTTCCAAGTGTAGAGTGCCAAGCCATAGGCTAAAAGGGCCAAGGGGGTGCCAAGGTAAATCCAAGTAGGATCGGGGGATAGGATTTTCGATTCGTAGAGGAAGCCGTCCAAATCAAAATTTTGGGGCAGTAGGCCTAAATCAGCATAAACTTGGGCTATGTGTTGCCAGCGACCTGCATGCATGTAGCCTAAACCAATCAACTCAGATTGCAGTAAAAAGCCCATTTGGAAGGCTTGGTAGCGGTAAAAATCAAGGCTGTGTTCTTGAGTGTATTTATCCTGAATCAGTTGTGCTATCTCTTCAGGATGCTGCAACGCGTATTGCCAACCCTTTAAGCTGGCCTCACGAAAGGCGTGTACCCGATCTGGGTAGTTATGCAATTCATGTTCGCTGGTAAATAGGTTATCCCCATAAAAGTCAATTCCGCTGGCTCTGGGGGTGTAGATTTGTATGGGTAAACCCGCTTGAGTGAGGTAATAGGGCTCGTGGCTGATGTAGGCTGAGATAGCATCGGTATGCCCCTCCACCAAGTCTGTGGTATTAAAACTGTGGGGAAGCACTGTTAACTGCTCGGGTGAAATCCCAGATAAGCGCAGATAAGCCAATAGCTCATCCGCATGGGGTTCCAGCATCAAGCGTTTGCCTGCCAACGAATGGATGGATTGGTTGGCTGAGTCTTGGCGACTGATCAGCACCAAGGGCGAGTGTTGAAAAATAACGGCTAAAGCGACAACGGGCTTTCCGGCATGACGGGATAACAGCAAGCTACTAGAGCCCACTCCGTATTGGGCTTTATTGCTGATTACCTGTTCGACAGGATCAGTATTTTGGTTGGGATAGGCTTCTAGGATTTCTACATCCAGCCCTAGCTGTCGATAAAATCCTAATTCTTTAGCGGCGTAGTAGCCTGCAAATTGAAACGAGTGTGTCCATTTCAGTTGCAGGCTAACCCGTCCTAGCTCCAGCGGTGGCTCTACGGCCCAAACTAGGGGCGAGTGGCTGAGCAACATCAAAAGGATGTAGTAATAGTAAGCGGATCGGCAGAGCCAAAGTGGGCATTTCTTCAAAGTATGTCCTTTGATAGGGCCGTAGTATTGAATTTTTACCCGAAAATATGCCTTGATGCATGAAGATAAGGGAGTTTTTTCTGAGTTTGCCAGAATATTTTTAGCGTCGGCGGGCAGAAATAAGCCGTATCGGATCGCGGGGGATATTTTGCAGTTGAATGCTGCGCCGCTCCGTAGGCGCTTGGGCAATTTGGTCTACTACGGTCATACCGCGCACTACACGTCCGAACACGGCATAACCTGGGCCACGTGGGCCTTGGTCGAGAAAGTTGTTGTCCCGATGATTGATGAAAAACTGGCTAGTGGCCGAGTCCGCTGCCTGAGTGCGCGCCATCGCTACCGTGCCTCGCACGTTATGCAAACCATTGTTGGCTTCGTTTTTGATCGGTGCGCTGGGAGTTTTTAGTTCTAGTTGTTCGTTATAGCCGCCTCCTTGCACCATAAATCCGGGAATCACACGGTGAAATAGGGTGTTATCGTAAAAGCCGCTATCTACATACTGAAGGAAGTTTTTGACGCTGATGGGCGCTCGTTTTGCGTCCAGTTCAATCTCAATTTCCCCTAAGTCGGTTTTTAGGATGACGTGTGGATTTGGGGATTCTGCCCATAATTGAGTACTGAGTAATAAGCTGCACAGGCTAATAAAAAGGGTTTTGAGCATGACCAAGAGTGTATCTCCACGAACCTAACGGCTGAGATAAGAAGGAGCTTTGGGACTTAAAGTTCCAAATTTTTATCGGATGGTTTATAGCCAGCATTGGCCTATTTTACCCGAATCTAGCCCCTTCAGAGGCATCAGCTTAAGGCTGGCTGAGTGAATGCTAGGGTGTCTTCCCCAGACAGGTTAAGCTATGCCACCTTGCGTCCTATCCTGTTTGAGGTGTTCCCTTGTTCACTGCCTTTGCCTTACACGAACGTCTGCTCAAAGCGCTGGCGGAGTTGAATTTAACCGAGCCCACACCCGTTCAACAGGCTGCTATTCCCCTCGTATTGGCAGGAAAGGATGTGCGAGCCACAGCACGTACTGGCAGTGGTAAAACGGCGGCTTTTTTACTACCCACTCTGCAACGACTGCTAGAAAATCCAACAAAAGACACTGATGTACGGGTTCTGATTTTGCTTCCGACTCGTGAATTGGCACGTCAAACCCTCGTCGAGGTTGAGCGCTTTGCACGCTACACCTTTTTGAAGGCTACCCTAGTGACAGGTGGTGAAGACTTCAAAGTACAAGCGGCTCAACTGCGTAAAGTGCCCGATATTCTGATTGGAACACCGGGCCGCTTGCTGGAGCATCTGGAGGCCGGACACTTGGTATTGCGTGATGTGACCACGCTGGTGCTGGACGAAGCCGATCGTATGCTGGATATGGGCTTGGGCGAGTCGGTATTGCGCTTAGTGGCTGAGTGTCCTGCTGAGCGGCAAACCCTCTTGTTTTCTGCTACAACCGGCGGAGCCGCGCTGCGTGAAGTGGCGCTCAAAGTGCTTAAAGAGCCACAACATTTAATGTTGAACTCCGTCAGTGAGCTGAGTGAGCAACTGCGGCAAGAAATCATTACCGCTGATGATCCTGCACATAAAGAAGAATTGGTCTTTTGGTTGTTGGCCCATGAGACTTATCAGCGTGCCATCATCTTTACCAATACCCGTGTCCAAGCTGATCGTTTATATGGACATCTAGTGGCGCGTGACTTAAAGGCCTTTGTACTGCACGGTGAAAAGGATCAAAAAGACCGCAAGCAAGCCTTGGAGCGCTTTCGGCAAGGCAGTTCTAAGGTACTGGTGGCCACCGATGTGGCGGCGCGTGGTTTAGATATTGATGGCCTAGATTTAGTGATTAACTTTGATATGCCCCACTCGGGGGATGAGTATGTGCATCGAGTGGGACGTACAGGGCGTGCCGGTGCGGAAGGCTTGGCTATTTCCCTCATTTGCCATAACGATTGGAATCTAATGTCCAGTATTGAGCGCTATTTAAAGCAGCGTTTTGAACAGCGGCTAATTCCCGGACTCAAAGGCCACTATCGTGGGCCGAAAAACCTTAAAGCCTCAGGAAAGGCGGTAGGCAGTAAAAAGAAAAAACCAGACACTAAAAAAGCCTCCACAGGCAAGTCGGTGGCCAAAAAAACGCGCCCAGCCAAGCCATTAGCCAGTCAGGACGGTATGGCTCCTTTAAAACGCCGTAAGCCAACCCCTGAGTCAAATTAGTTAACGGGGTTAAGAGCTCTTTCAGTCTGTTGTTGGGTCTCGTACTGTAGGAGCTTCATAAAACGCTGCACTAAGGGAGACTGCTCATCTCGGCGGCGTACCAGACAGATGGCCGTTGTCGCTCCGGCATCCTGTAAGGGGCGACATACCACCCCGTCAATGTGCATGCGCCCGAAGGATGAAGGCAGTACCGTAACACCAAGTCCTGTAGCAACTAAGCCAATCAAGGTCATAGCCTCACTGGCTTCTTGTACGATGTGTGGAACAAAGCCTACGGCCCGACTCAAGTTTTGGAGTTGATCATAGAGCCCTGTACCGTAGGTGCGTGGAAAGAATACAAAGGATTCCCCAGCCAGCATGGATAGGGATATCGGCCCTGTGTATTGGGCTAAAAGGTGTCCTGTAGGTAAGAGAGCGCTCAGGGGCTCACTAAACAGCTCCAAGGTTTCCAGCTCATCAGAAAGATCACCCAGTGGGCGGAGCAACCCCACATGCAATTGGCGTTCGTAGACCGCTTGGGCCACGTTGCGGCTGCAAAACTCGCGTAGTTCTAAATGTACTTCTGGGCAGGCTCTGCGAAAGGCCAAAATGGCTCGTGGAATGGTGGGGGTGAAAGGCGCAGAAGAAGTAAAGCCCACTCTGAGTTCACCTAATTCTCCACGTTGAGCGCGCTGAGCTACCCCAATGGCCTGATTCAGTTGGGTTAATACTTGGCGTGCTTCAGGCAAGAATAATTGACCGGCTCGGCTGAGGCTGACTTTGCGGTTGGTGCGTTCAAATAGGGTAACGCCAAGTTCCTCTTCTAAAGCCTGTATTTGTTGGCTCAAAGGCGGTTGAGAAATCCCCAATTGAATAGCCGCACGGCCAAAATGCAGGGTTTCAGCAACAGCGATGAAGTAACGCAAATGCCGTAACTCCACGTTTATTCGCTCCTATTGGGTAATAATCTGTTTTACCTATTAAATAAGATGAATAATATATTGGAAAGAATAATAAAGCCTCCCTATGCTGCCCTCAAAGCATCAGGGGCTGCGGCAAAATGCCTCGTCCTGTTTGGGGGAAGTAATGGAGCAGACACACGAGTTTTTGCAAAAAGGCACCTTAGCCTTTCAGCGCACCAATCAAGCTTTATTTTTGGGCGGATTTGCCAGTTTCAGTTTGCTGTATGTGGTGCAGCCCTTATTGCCCCTGTTTTCCCAAGACTTTGGGATTACCGCTACTCAAAGCAGTTTGGCGCTCTCAGTCTCAACCTTAACTTTAGCCTTGGGGATGTTGGTGACTGGGCCTTTATCCGATGCCCTAGGCCGTAAACCGATGATGCTGGTTGCTCTGTGGAGTGCCACCCTGTTTAGCTTGCTGGCTCCCCTAATGCCCACTTGGGAGGGCTTGCTGCTGATGCGCGCCTTAAGTGGCTTAGCACTGAGTGGCCTGGTTGCGGTAGCCATGTCTTATCTGGGGGAGGAAATGGAGCCCAGTCATTTGGGACTGGCGATGGGGTTGTATATTTCCGGTAATTCTTTAGGTGGAATGAGTGGCCGTTTGTTAAGCGGTTTTGTGGTTGAGGTATCTTCTTGGATGTGGGCTTTGGCGATTCAGGCACTACTGGCCGGATTAGCCACCCTATTGTTTTGGTGTTGGCTACCTTCTTCCAAACATTTTCACGCACGCCCTTGGAGCATAGCTAATGTGTTGGGCGGATTGCGTCTGCATCTTCGTGATGCAGGTCTACCTTGGCTATTTGCCGAAGCTTTTTTACTGATGGGGAGTTTTGTCGCCCTATTTAATTACATTGGCTATCGACTGTTGCAACCGCCCTATGACTGGAGCCCGGCTTGGATAGGTTTACTGTCATTGGCTTACTTATCCGGAACCTACAGCGCCACTAAAGCCGGCGCTATGGCCGATCGTTGGGGGCGGCAGCGCGTATTTTGGCCCTCTATCCTCATCATGTTATTGGGATTAGGGCTGACCTTATCGAGCCAGTTGTGGGCGATTTTGTTGGGGCTCTTGCTGTATTCGTACGGATTTTTTGCTGGACACTCCTTAGCCAGTAGCTGGGTCAGTAGCCGTGCCCATCAAGCGCGTGGCCAAGCTTCTGCTTTGTATCTGTTCAGTTATTACTTGGGCTCCAGTGTGGCGGGGACGCTGGCTGGCCTGTTTTGGCAAGCAGGGCACTGGAAGGGCGTGGTGTTGTTTATTGCCGTACTTTTGATTGCAGCCCTTTTGATTGCACTACGTTTATCGACATTACCGCAGCCCCAGCCAAATCGCTGAACTTCTCAATCTCGTAAAAACACCATGCGTTCGGTTGAGGAGTGTTTAGCGCTGTAGTAGTAGCCTTCGCTGTCAAACGAGCACAAATCATCGGGGTGGGTGAGCTGGTGCTCGATGACATATCGAGCCATCAAGCCGCGGGCTCGTTTGGCGTACAGGCTGATGATTTTGTACTGGCCATCTTTCTGGTCGCGAAATTCAGTATCTATAATTTGCGCCCGCACCAGAGGCCGCTTAATGACTTTGAAGTATTCATTAGAGGCCAAATTAAGCAAGAACGGCTCATTTTGAGCCTCTAATTCCTCGTTAATCCATTGAGTAATGCGCTCTCCCCAAAATGCATACAGATCCTTGCCCAAGAGCCTTGTGAGGGGTGTCCCCATTTCCAAACGGTAGGCTTGCATCAGATCTAATGGGCGCAAAATCCCGTATAAGCCGGACAGTATCCGCAGGTGCTGTTGGGCAAACTCAAAATGCTCTGGGCTAAAGTCTTCGGCCTGTAATCCGATGTACACATCGCCCTTAAAGGCCAAAATGGCTTGCCGTGCGTTATCTGGAGTGAAAGGGCGGCTCCAACTGGCGTATCGGGCTAAGTTTAAGGCGGCTAATTTGTCTGAAAGCTTCATCAACTGAGCCAGTTGATTTGGTGACAAGCCTTGTAGCTGACGAACCAATATCTCGGCTTCATCTAAGTACTGAGGCTGAGTGTACTCGTGGGTGCTCACTTCGGTTTGGTAGTCGAGTGTTTTAGCGGGGGAAAGTAGCATCAGCATTCAAGAGTGTCCTAAAAGTGTTTGTGGCCAATAGGCTTGGTTGTAGTAGTTTCTCTGGCCTATTTGCAATTATGAGCAAGGAGGATCACCTTAGTGTCATAATTTATAGAGTATTACCAAGAGACCGCCGAGCCCTGCTGCACAGGTGGCGGTTCTAAAAAGTTCATTGCTCTGGGCTTTTTGATCCGGCACTAACCTTGGGGTAGTACGGCGAAGGTAAGGCTGTTTTAGACCCGCAGTCTTGATGCTCGCATAAGGTGATCGCTATGGATAATTATGGCACTGCTGGCCATCGGCCAACTCTGTATGTTCTTGACACCAATGTCCTGATACACGATCCCAACGCGTTACTTAATTTTCAGGAACACCACGTCATCATCCCCATGACCGTATTGGAGGAGTTAGATCGACTGAAAACTAGCAAGCAAGGAGTGGCTGCGGAGAGTCGCCAAGCTATTCGCTTGATCGATACGGTTTTAGGAGAGGCTAGCCCAGAGCAAGTAGAACAGGGTGTGCCCATAGCGCGTGGTAAAAATCCCCCCTGTGGTTGGCTGTCTATTCTGATGAGTCAACGGACAGAGGTTTTGACCTATTTACCCCAAGACTCTAACGACAATCGCATCATTAATCAGTTGATGCAGTTAAAAGCCCGTCACCTGAATACCCCTGTTGTACTGGTCAGTAAAGACATCAATATGCGCCTCAAAGCGCGGGCCTGTGGCATAGCTGCCGAGGATTATCAAACCGATCAGCTACTGGATGATATTGGCCTGTTGACTCAGGGCTACCATAGGATACATGGCTCGTTTTGGGATCAAGTAGCGCGTGTAGAAACACAACAAGGCCAAGGTCAAACACTGCATAAAGTCTGGATGCAGGACGAAATAGGCCTCTCTGTACACCTCAACGAGTTCATTTTAGATGATACGGGCTTTGTGGGATGGATTCAGGCTGTAGAGGTCGATAGCCTATTAGTGCTCGATTTGCACCAAGAGCCTTTGATGCATCGCGAGGCTTGGGGGCTGGTGCCCCGGGATATCTACCAAGCCTTGGCGCTGCATGCACTCTTAGATCCAGAGATTCATTTGGTAAGCTTATGTGGTGCGGCAGGCTCAGGTAAGACTATTCTGGCGCTAGCGGCAGCCATTGAACAAACTATGGTAAGTAAGGGGTATCGGCGGATTATCGTAACCCGTAGTATTCAGGGGTTAGATGAAGACATCGGTTTTTTACCAGGCACGGAGGCAGAAAAAATGGAGCCTTGGCTCGGCGCTATAACGGACAACTTGGAGGCTCTGCATTCGGAAGATGAGCATGTGCCTAGTAGCATTGACTACATCTTACAAAAGGTGCCTTTGCAGTTTAAATCCCTGAACTATATCCGTGGCCGAAGCTTCCAACACAGCTTCATCATTATTGATGAATGCCAAAATCTAACGCCGCACCAGATAAAAACCATCATTACTCGGGCCGGCACTGGCTCTAAAGTGGTTTGTTTAGGGAACTTAGCGCAAATTGATACGCCTTACTTATCAGCAACAAGTTCGGGCCTAACCTACTTAACAGAGCGTTTTAAAGATTTTCCACAAGGAGTGCATTTGACTTTACAGGGAGTACCACGATCAGTCTTGGCTGAGTATGCAGAAAGATTTTTGTAAAATGGCATTAAATGGCTCGAAAAGGCTTCTCTTGTATTTTTTTTTAGATAGAATCACATCGAAAATTCAAGCTGTTATTCGCAATATGTATTTGAATAGAGAAAATTATTTTGCCATCACTGGGATGGCTTTATGGAATTGTTTTATTTTGAGTCTTTTGGACTCTTTATTTTAGAGTCGTTTTTTTTCGTAAAGCTTATTTGATCGAAGGAAGTTATTTTGAAAAGCTCTTATTGCTCTTTATATGAATTTGGACATAGCTTTTTATCTCCAATGCTAAATTATTATGTAAGAGCTTTGGAGACTAAGTTAAACGAAGGCGAGCGTAGACCGGTTTGTTTAGCACGAGAGGGTTGGTTTTTTTATGTGTTACTCAATGCCTTAATTGAAGATGATTTGTTAAAGGTAAAACATAAGCCTGTATACTTAAAAGTGTCCAGAACCTTATTGTTTAAAACTCTTTTAGGGAATCCAGATGCTTTAGATGTTGCATTAAAAAATAAGTTTCAAGGAACTGTATTAGAGTTATTAATGAAACGCTTCGGTTTACAATTACATGAAGCTTATCAGATATTACCTTCTGAGCTGCTTGGGTTTAAAGCCTCTTTACCAGAGGATGCTGGAAAAGTTAAGCAGTGGTTTGAGCCTCACCAAAAGCGCTTACTTGATTATCTTGAAGAAACTAGATCCAGTTTTTACGACTATCTGAAAGCTGAACTGTTACTGGATCAAAATGTTACCCCTGTTATGTTAGATCTTGGGTATGCAGGGACGATACAAAAATTACTGACACTCATATTAGAAGTCGATACAGAGGGGCTGTACTTTATCACCACACAATCAGGAGATACTCTTGTTAAAGGAAAAAATGCGCATATGACAGGAGTATTTCATGAGAATGTCAGTTGGTCTGGAAGTCCTGACTGGACTCAAGGGTGCTTGATGCTAGAGCGCTCCTTATTACTTGAGACTTTGATGACTGCACCCCACGGGCAAGTTGTTGATATTAGAAAATGTTCGGATGGAAAGTTTGAGTTTTTATATGGTCGAGAAACAGCCACCCAGCGCTACTATCAGGATTTAGAGGTAATCATTAAGGGGGCATTGGATGGTGTTAAGGAAGGGCTAAAAAATAATGTCAAATACGAACATGGAGAGATTTGTAAGATTTATGAAGCCTTTGCTGTTTCGCCCAGTGCCATTCCAAAATCTGCTTATTATTTATTTAATATGGACGATGATTTTTCTGGGAACGGAGTAATCAATCCATTACAACTATTCGGACTTTAATTAAGCAAATTTTGGTGAAAGAAAAGTAAAATGAATATGAAAATTGAAGATCTCTTTGTTTTAGCAAAAAATAAGGGATTATTTTCACATAATTGGTATGTTAATACCTATGGTGGAAAATTTAAGAATGATTTTGAGTCATTCAGCGATTATGTGAAGAAATCAAATTTTTCGCCTGTGAATCCATCACCAAAGTTTGATAATGAAAGTTATCATCGGATGTATGTTGATGTATATCACTCTCAACAAAGCCCTCTAGTTCATTTTTTAAGTCATGGGGAAAAAGAGGGGAGAGGTTACACCGCGGTTTCTCATAAGTGGTCGCCAAGCGATAATCTTAATTATGAAAATTCTTTACCTCTTAAAGCTTACTTATTAAAAATCGCGGTATGTTTGCACATCTATTATGCCGATTACATTGACAGATTTTATGAAGCCTTAGAGCAGTTGCCTGTCAAGGTAGATGTGTTTATCACTTTAGCTGATGAAAAAAATAAAAAGAAGGCTATAGAGAGATTTTCTAAACATCCGAAAGTTAATAATGTTTTTTTAAAGTGTGTTCCTAACAAAGGAAGAAATTTTGGGCCATTATTGGTCGAGTTTGCGAATCGCTTATCAGATTATGATCTGTTTTGCCATTTACACTCTAAAAAGTCCCTATATTCGGGAAGAGAGCAGACCCAGTGGAGCGACTACCTGACGGAGTATTTGCTTAGAGACCCCGCAGTAGTTACAAAAATATTAAATGCGTTTTTAAAAGATCCAGATATAGGTATTTATTATCCGACCACGTTTTGGATGATGCCTTCTTGGGTTAATCATGTGACCTGTAATAAGGGTTATATGAAAAGTTGGTACGAAAAGTTAGGCTTGCCTGAAAGTACTGATTTTTTAAGTTACCCTGCTGGTGGCATGTTCTGGGCTCGACCTAAAGCTTTAAAAGGTATTTTGGATAAAACCTATACTTACGAAAACTTTCCAGACGAGCCTCTTCCTAATGATGGATCTATGCTTCATGCATTGGAGCGGGTTTTAGGGTTGTTAGCGGAGCATAATGGATACAGCCAGTTATTTTATCATCCGGCCTCTGGACGTTTTACGAAGGATCAAAGCTATGTAGTGGCTAACTATCAAAATAGCCTTGATAAGATGTTACCGCATCTTGAGCGTATCCATCTATTAAGCTTTGATGTTTTTGATACTTTGGTAAGACGGAAATTTACTGTACCTGATTATGCCAAGTTAAAGTTAGGGCAAGAATTAGTGAAACAAGGAGTTATCGCTAATCCGAAGGATTTCGTTAGCACTCGTAATACTGCAGAGTTTTCTTTAAGAGAAAAAGCTAAATTTCAGGGTGATGTTCGTATTGAGGATATTTATGTCGAGCTTGCAGAGCGACTAAATTTATCTAAAGAGCAGGGTCAACTGCTTATGAATAGGGAGTTTGAGCTCGATTTTGAAATGATTCAGCCAAAGCAAGAAATGGTTGATTTATTCAATTATTTAGGAGCCAAAGGGCATATCTTGTGGGTAATTTCGGATACCTATTACAATTGTAAGCAAGTGGGTCTTATGCTGCGTAAAGTAGGCATATCTGTACCTTATCGCTTATTGGTTTCCAGCGCTGAGCAAAAGCGTAAAGACAATGGAAGTATGTGGCAAATGGTCAAAGAGGATTTGAAGCGCGAAGGTATTACCTCTTACCTGCATATAGGTGATAATGTCGTAGCCGATGCCCAACTTCCTGGAGATCTTGGTTTGGCCACTATGCATATTTTACATCCTATTGATAAGTGGCAGGCACTAGGGTTCCCAGTAGTTTTGAAGGGGGATTCAGCTTTAGATGAAGCAGAGATTCTTAAATGGGGTGGTTTGATCAGTAATATTGGTCGTACGCCATTTTTAGGAGATTAGCTCTCTAAAGGGGGGTGAGGTGCCAATTGAACAAGCGTAGTAAATAGGTAGATAGATGGTATTCGAAGCCGACAGTAATACTTTAATTGTTTCAGCAATAGTTGATACAGCTAGCTTAGCTACATCATCTAAGGTTTTGGCTTCTTGCCTAGACACTCCAAGTGTAGGCACAGCAAAAGAAGACAGGATTGCTATCTCTGGTTGGGTCATTCTGAAGGCTTATCATCCCAATACTAAGATTCTGGTAGGAAATAAAAGTTTTGAACTTAACAGAAATAGGCCAGATGTAATTTCTACCATTTTAAGCACGTCACCCGAAGACTCTAGTCAGTTGATGTGTGGTTTTTTATTCGAGGTCAGTGTTCAAAGTGGAGATACAGAGTTTGATTTGAATTTCGCAGTAGGAGAGGAAATAGTTCCTTGGAAACGCATTAAGTTAATTGATGCCAAAGATGATAAATATAAAGCCGGTTTTATTTTTGATAAGTATATAAAAAATAATCTTGATCAAATTTCTTCCGATGAAGCGTTGTTTGTGGAGACTATTGCACATCAGGGACATGGATTTACTATTGAGGCTCCTGATATAGTATATTTCAATATTGAGCAAGCCTCAGAAAAGCCATCTATTAAGCCAGCAGAGAAAAGTTATTTTAAGATATTTTTAGACTTGCTTTGCTCTAGGGTTTTTCCAGATGCTCTAGTATCTTCGGCAATAGACCATGGGGCTTGTATAATACCTGATCCTTTTAGTGATGGGATTTCTAGGTGTTTGGAGAGTTTTAATTTAACAAACTTGACGATTCTCAGGTTTACCACGAATTCAAATGAAGCTTTTTTTATCATTCAGCAAGCAACTTCTGCTGATTTAGTATATTTTCCCAACAGAAAGCTTGCGGTAGTCTTGATGCATGCATCTTTTGAGTTGCTCAGAAATGCATTTTTTGAGTTGGCTAAAAATTTTTCTAGCGTATTAAGGTATTCTAAAAATTCATTTTTGAATACCTTTAGAGGAGTTATTGCTTCATTCCCTAGGCCGCACCATTTTTATTATGAAATAATCCATGGCATGGATGTACTGAACACGTCTGGAGCCTTAACTAATATAGAAGAAATTATTTATGGACTTGGGGCTGATTTTTACTCTTTTAAAAATTTGTATGAATTAAACTGTACTGAAACAGTAATTGATTTAAAAATGCTTAGTAAGGAGGTTTTGGAGAAAAGAGAGTTTGTCATTCACGTAGGAGTTGGCCACAAGCTAGAATACGATGATTTTCTATTGGAAATAGACGCACATTTGGTTAATCATAGTTTAAAGTCTATAAATGTTGAAACAAAAGCTGAGATTGATATAGCGAGATCTTGTTTTCCGCTGATTTTGCTAGGTGTCACTGTTGAGAAGCGTAAGTGGGTAGAGCAAGTGGATGGCCTAGCAGAGATTATCAATAGAGTATCAAATGTATTTCCTGGTGCAGGCTTTATATTTGATGGTTGGACTTCACCAATTACTCCAACAAAGTATGATGAAAATCAAATTAAACAGCATAATGAGGTTATTGACTCCATAAAAGAAAAAATTTCTTGTGAGTCGGTTAAGTTTTTTAATATCGTGGGTGCGGATAGTATTAAAAAAATTGCTTTTTCACGAGCTGCTGATTGCTTTATAGCAAATTCGGTGACCGGATCCCTACATGTTGCTCGTTTTGCTAAAAGGCCCGGTATTGGCCATAATTGTAAGGCGATGAAAAAAATATTAGAGCATCCATATATGCGCCCTCACATTAATTTTGTGTCAGATGACTATATTATAGATATCGAGGATAAGCCTGTTAATATGGGCAGTGTTTCTAGTGAGTTTGTTAGTTATTCCATTGATCCAGAAATTATCATCGTAATGCTGTTTGATCTATTGAAATGTTGTAGTGTAAAAAATAGACTTGAGGCCGCTGATTTATTTAACTGCTAAAGCTCGAGGGCATCAATGAATACTGTAGAGGCACGATCTACTCTAGCATCCATTCGTGAGCTAGTTATGAATAATTTGGAGTATATACAAAAGCTGCGTTACAACATTGAGTATAAAGAGGATGGAAGTCCAGTAACTGAGGCAGATAAGTTTTTAGAAAAAGCAATCTTAGATTTTTTGCGTGAGCAAGATCCAGAAATTCAGTTTGTTGGGGAGGAGTCTTTTGATGCAGTTGCTTGGCAGGAAAGGCCAGGAATGCTGGCTGTGTTGGACCCAATTGATGGTACCGAAAATTTCTGTTCTGGCTTGAAAGAATGGGGGGTTTCTGTTGGACTGTGGTGTAACGGCCAATTTTTAGGCAGTATGTTATTGATGCCAGAGTTGGGCGAGTGTTTGATTACTGGTGATTCGCTTGTGAAATTAGAGTCGCGTATTACGGGGTTCTCATCATCCTATGACCCAGCTATTGCTCAAGGCCTTAGTGAGGCTATTGAATATAGGGTTACTGGTTGTGCTGTGTATAATCTTTATAACGTAATTCGCGGATCTTTTACTCGTTTTGTGAATCCTAAGGGAGCTTATATCTGGGATTTATTGCCTGGAATAATGTTAGCTTTGGAATATAAGTGTGAGGTAATTCTAGATGACAAACCCTATGATGGAAAACTTCTCGACCCAACTCGAAAATATCGCGTCGATATACGGAACAGATAATATATTTATTGTGGGGAAGGGGCCGAGTATAGATGAAATTAATCCAAAGGTATTTAGTGGGTCTTTAGTTATAGGTATCAATGATGCGGAGCGAATCGCACCCGTTGATATTTCAGTATTGCATGCTCCATGGGTTCCTCAGGCTTTAGCTGAGTCTGGGTTTCGCTCTCAGCTTTACGTTTCTGCTTTTCCCTTTGATGCCAAAGGAAAAGCGGTTTCTGTAGCGCCCTATGTACCCTTAACTCAGTCCTCATCCGATTTGATTATGCAACGTTTCATGTCTGATGAGATTGTTGTTGAGGATATTTTATTTTTAACAGCGCTGAAGATTGCTAAGAAAGTAGCCGCTTTTCGTAAGCGTCCTCAAACTGTTTATATGGTTGGCTTCGATTTTGATCCGAGCCGTGGGCAAAGTATCCAGATTAAACGTTCTTTTAGTAACGAAAGCTCTGAAGAAGCAGCTATTAGGATATCGATTCAAGAGTTTTACTTTTTAAATACTCTGTATTTTTTACAAGGTAGTTCACTAAATGTAAAACATGTTGGTGGTAGAAATTTTAGCTTATTAACTGTACAAGAGTTAAATGACTCTTTGGTTCAACACCATCATTTAAGTAGCTCGGATACTGAAAGAGTAAAGGTAGTTGCAGAGCTTACAACGAATCACTTTGGTGATCGCTCTCGTTTAGAGCGAATGATTCGAGCTAGTAAAGCAGCAGGTGCCGATATGGTTAAGCTGCAAAAGCGAGATGTAAAAGAGTTTTATACTGTGGAGCAATTATCTGCTCCTTATGTATCTCCTTTTGGTACGACATTTGCCGATTACCGATATCAGTTAGAGTTGTCTGCAGATGATTTTGAGTTTGTTGATCGTCTCTGTAATGAACTGGGTATAACTTGGTTTGCTTCTGTATTAGATCAAGCTTCATATATGTTTATGCAAGAGGTTGGCTTGGGCTTAGTGAAGCTGCCATCGACTATTTCTGAACATACTGATTATCTAAAATATGTAGCTAATAATCATAAGGGTGGAGTTGTTTTATCTACTGGAATGACAGATGCTCAGTATGAGAAGTTTGTTTTAGAGAACTTTTCTGCTTGCTCAGAGCTTTATTTATTACAGTGCAATTCTGCTTATCCAACACCTCTGCACGATTGTAATATTGCAGTAGTGCGTCACTATTATGAGCTATCTAAAAAACATTCAAATATAGTCCCTGGTTATTCTAGCCATGATTTTGGTTGGAAAGCTTCTGCTTTAGCCGTAGCCGCTGGAGCAAAAATGCTTGAAAAGCATGTCAAGTTAGGAAATACAGACTGGGCTCACTTTGACGCAGTTGCCGTAGATTTGACGACTTCAGCCTTTAAGGAATATGTTGACCAGATTAGAGATACTGAAATTATTTTAGGTAGTGAAGAAAAGAAAGTGAACTCCAGTGAGCATCATAAGTATTTTAAATAATTTTTAGTTTAGGTGAGCTATGAAAGTGGTTGCTTATGTTCCAATGAAATTGAATAACGAGCGATTGCCGGGGAAAAATACTAAGAGATTTGATTCAGGTAAGCCGTTATTTAATTATATTCTTGAGTCTCTTTTAAAAGTTTCTCAAATTGATGAAGTGTATGTTTATTGTAGTAGTCCGGAAATAGTAGAAGATATTCCAGATGGTATAAAGTATCTGTCTCGCGATAAATTACTTGATAGGTCAGAAACGAAAATAAACGAAGTAATGCTATCTTTTGCTAAAGATGTTGATGCGGATATATATGTGCTGGCCCATGCAACAGCTCCTTTTATATCCCACACATCCATCGCTAAAGCTGTATCTGATGTTTGCTCTGGTGATTATGATTCGGCACTTTCTGTGGTTAAGTTGCAAGAGTTTCTTTGGAAAAATAAAGAGCCATTTAATTATGATCCATCCAGTATTCCAAGAACCCAAGACTTAGATCCACTTTACGCTGAAACGACTGGGTTATATGTGTATACAAAGGATGTTTTTTTAAATAAAAATAGAAGGATTGGGTTGAAACCATCTCTAGTTGAAGTTTCAAAAATAGAAGCTATAGATATAAATGAGTCAATAGATTTTGTTATTGCTAATGCTGTTTATAAAAATCTATTTAAGTAAAATATATTTTATATTTTTTAATTGTAAGTATTTGCTTTTAAAGTCTGCTCTAGTAGAGTCGATTTTTCTGTTAATGTGTTTACTATGAAATAGGTTTTATTTTATGCGTCCTCCTCTTAGGAAAGAAAGTCACAGTCTGTTTAGAGTAGCTACTCTGATTTCAGAAAAAGGAAATATTAGTAGTAAAATAAAAAGACTTTGTCTTGATAGTCCTAAGTTAGGAGGGGTTTCAAAAAAAAACATTCGGATTTCAGGCTGGGTTTTAGCTAAAAATCCCTTGGACTTATCCAATATAAAAATTTTAGTAAATGGAGGCGGTGGGTTTTCTTTAAATAAGGATCGTAGGGATGTTGTTAATAAAATAATTAATGATGATGCTGAAAGGGTTAAACAATTAAGGTGCGGTTTTTCTTTTGATTTTGATGTTTCTAAGAGCATTAATAAGCCTTTAGAGTTGAGTTTATCCATTGATGGGAAAACTACGCCTTGGCAGACTTTTGTTATTGAGCCTGTTGAGGTTGAGTCTGATCATGACCCTGTGAGAGTGACTTGGGAGCGCTATTCAACTAATGAGTTAGATAATATATCAACTACTGATGCAGCTTTGTTGGAGAAGTTAAAAAAAGAGGAAGTTGAAAAATTACTTTTTATTAAGAGCTCTTTAGTTTCTATTAAGGATGCCCTGCTTAGCAAAGCGATAGGAAAGGAAAAGTCGGAGTTTAAATTTTTTTTAGAGTTATTAGGCTCTCGTGAGTTTCCTCATGTGCTGGTTTCATCTGCCTTGAGCCAAGGAACTTGCCATATACCTAGTCCGTTCAATAGAAATGAATGGTCAGTTTGCTCCGAAAGTTTTAATTTGCCAAATTTAACAGTGTTAAGATTTGTTGATTCATCAAAAGAAGTGTTTTTTGTCATTCAGCAAGTTACTTCTGCTGATTTGGTTTACTTTCCAAAAAGAAAGCTTGCTGTACGTATAAAACATGCATCTGAAGATATACTTTTGAATGTTTTACATTTGATCTTTAGCAAGTTTTCTAAGTTTTTATCTTACTCAAGAAGTGCTAGCGAAAATAAATTTCGAGGCATAGTGGCCTCTTTTCCACGTCCGTACCATTTTTATTATGAAATACTCCATGGTATGGATCTACTTCAAAAAAAATGTGTATTAGATCGAGTGCCTGAAATAATTTATAGCCCAGGATCAGCTTTTTATTCATTTAAAGAGTTATATAGCTTAACTTCTAAAGAAAATACTTCTGATCTTAGGCTTATCAGGGATGAAAACATCCTATCAAAAAAATTTGTCGTTCAGATTGGTGTTGGTTTTTCTTTAGCAAATACGAGCCATGTAAAGGAAATTGATCAGTTTTTAGTAAGTCATGCTATTCGCTCTATTGGGCTTAAAGAAAGCTTAGGGTTAGCTGAGGCTAAAAAATGTTTTCCCTTAATTTCTTTTGGCATCACTATAGAAAAAAGATCTTGGCTTGAGCAAGCCGATGCTATTTCCTCGGTTATTAGTTTTATTGCACAAAAATTTCCGGGAGCGGGGGTTGTTTTTGATGGTTGGACTATGCCAATTAACCCCACTGAAAAAGATTTTGCCAGAGTAAAAGAGTTTGAAGAGTTTGTAAGCCTCATAGAAAAAACTATTCCTGATCAGGTGCGTGTATTTAGTACAATTGGTGCAAGCTCAAAGCGTAAGATAGCTTTTGCAATGCTTGCAGATTGTTTCGTAGCAAACTCAGGTACCGATGTTTTACATATAGCACGTTTTGCTAAGAAGCCGGGCGTAGGGCATAACTGTAAGGGAATGAAGTCACTTCCAGAGCATTTTGCTATGTGTCCAAACTTAAGACATGTAGATGATGAGTATATTACTGATATTCCTGACGAAAAAAGTGATACAAGAGGAGTAGGTTTTCTTAGTTATTCGATAAAGTCAGAAGTTATCCAAGAAATGCTTTTGGATATTCTTGCTGAAGATGTTGTAAAAAATAGATTAAATGCCTAACTTTGTTTATTGGTTAATAATAAGGAGTTTATGATGATTTTAGTCACCGGCGGGGCCGGGTTTATCGGTTCAAATTTTGTGCTCCAGTGGTGCCTGAATAGCGATGAGCCAGTTATCAATTTAGATGCTTTAACCTATGCAGGAAACCTAGAAAATCTCCAATCATTAAAAGATACAGCTCAGCATACTTTTGTACACGGTGATATTACCGATGCAGATTTATTATCATCACTGTTTAGCAAGTATCAACCTAGAGCAGTAGTACACTTTGCTGCTGAGTCTCACGTGGATCGTTCAATTCACGGTCCAGAAGCCTTTGTGCATACCAATGTAAATGGAACCTTCCGGCTGTTAGAGGCGGCTCGTGCTTACTGGGGGAGTCTGAGTGATGCGGAAAAAGCGGCTTTTCGCTTTTTGCACGTTTCCACCGATGAGGTATACGGCACTTTAGAGCCTGAAGATCCACCCTTTACCGAAACAACGCCCTATGCGCCTAACAGTCCTTACTCGGCGAGTAAAGCGGCTAGTGATCATTTAGTCCGTGCCTATCACCATACTTATGGTTTTCCCACGCTCACCACTAACTGCTCCAATAATTACGGCCCCTACCATTTCCCAGAAAAACTAATTCCTCTGTGCATCCATAATGCATTGGCGGGTAAGCCTTTACCGATTTACGGTGATGGACAGCAAATTCGTGATTGGCTGTTTGTAGAAGATCACTGCTCAGCGATTCGTCGCGTGTTAGAGGCAGGGCGTTTGGGAGAAACCTATAACGTGGGCGGTTGGAATGAAAAAGCCAATCTTGACGTAGTTCAAACCCTATGTCGTATTTTGGATGAAGAACAACCACGTGCCGATGGGCATTCTTATTCCGAGCAAGTTACCTTTGTCAAAGATCGTCCAGGCCACGATCGTCGTTATGCCATTGATGCACGGAAAATTGAACGTGAGCTGGGGTGGAAGCCGGCGGAAACCTTTGATACAGGGATTAGAAAAACCGTGCGCTGGTACTTAGATCATCAAGACTGGGTAACTAATGTCACCACAGGCGCTTATAGGGATTGGCTGGGTAAACAATACGGAAACTAAGGGATGAAAATTCTTCTAACCGGAAAAAATGGGCAAGTAGGCTTTGAGTTGCAACGAGCCTTGGCTCCGCTGGGGGAGGTCATTGCTGTTGGACAAGCGGAGTGCGATTTAGCCAATCCTGATGCTCTGCGCTCGCTCGTCCGTAGTGTTAATCCAGAGGTTATTGTCAATCCTGCAGCTTATACAGCGGTGGACAAAGCGGAGTCAGATCAAGAGCGCGCTTTTCTGATTAACGCCCAAGCACCCGAGATACTGGGGGTTGAGGCCGCGCGTTTAAACGCTTTGGTGGTGCATTACTCCACAGACTATGTGTTTAATGGTCGCCAAGAGCGAGCTTATGTGGAAGAAGATGAGGTTGATCCTCAAAGTGTGTACGGACAAACCAAACTGGCGGGTGAGCAAGCTCTAGCGCAAACAGGAGCTCGGCACTTAATTTTTCGTACCAGTTGGGTTGTTGGGGCTCATGGGCATAACTTTGCCAAAACAATTTTGCGTTTGGCCGCCGAGCGCGAATCGCTGAATGTAGTGGCCGATCAGTTTGGAGCTCCGACTTCTGCGGCCTTAATTGCAGATGTGACGGCCCAGATTTTGGGGCAGTATCAAAGACTGGATGATCCAAAAGCTTTTCCCTTTGGACTTTATCATTTGACGGCCTCGGGCGTGACGCACTGGTGTGATTACGCAAAAACTTTAGTGGCTGCGGCTCAAGCTGCTGGAAAACCCCTAAAGCTAACACCAGAGGCGATCAAGGCGATTTCAACGGCCGAATATCCGGTTCCGGCTGCTCGACCCGCTAATTCCCGACTGAATACTCAAAAGCTGCGTTCTACCTTTGGACTGCATCTGCCCGATTGGCAGCATGGGGTAGCGCATATTTTATCGCAGATTCTTTAAGACAGGTTTTATAAGCACATGATGCGCAAAGGAATTATTTTGGCTGGTGGAGCCGGTACTCGCTTACATCCCGCTACTTTATCCGTTTCCAAGCAGCTATTGCCCGTTTTCGATAAGCCCATGATCTATTATCCGCTGAGCACTTTGATGCTGGCGGGGATTCGGGATATTTTGATTATTTCTACTCCTCAGGATACGCCGCGCTTTGAGCAACTATTAGGCGATGGCAGCCAATGGGGATTACGTTTGACTTATACCGTTCAACCTAGTCCTGATGGGTTAGCTCAGGCTTTTATCCTCGGAGAGGATTTTTTAGCGGGTGCGCCCAGTGCTTTGGTGTTGGGGGATAATATTTTTTACGGCCATGACTTCCAACGGTTATTGGAGAGTGCTCAGTCTCGCTCTGAAGGTGCGACGGTATTTGCCTATCATGTCCATGATCCTGAACGCTATGGTGTCGCTGAGTTTGATCATTCAGGCAAGGTTTTATCCTTGGAAGAAAAGCCCGATCAGCCTAAATCCAGCTATGCTGTAACCGGATTGTATTTTTACGACGAACAAGTCGTGGATTTGGCCAAGAGTTTGAAACCTTCACCCCGTGGAGAGTTGGAAATTACTGACTTGAACCAGCTCTATTTGCAAAAAGGCCAACTGCAAGTTGAGATCATGGGACGTGGTTATGCTTGGTTGGATACTGGAACCCATGAGTCTTTATTAGAGGCTGGCCAGTACATTGCGACCATTGAGAAGCGCCAAGGCTTAAAAGTGGCCTGTCCTGAAGAAATTGCCTTCCGTCAGCATTGGATTGATCGTGAACAACTTGCTGCCTTGGCAAAACCTTTGAGCAAAAACGGTTATGGCCAATATTTATTAAGCCTTCTACGACATGAGGTGTTTTAAATGCAGGCTCAGCCTTTAGCGATTCCTGAGGTTGTCTTGTTCACGCCTAAGGTTTTTGGTGATGAGCGTGGTTTCTTCTTTGAAAGCTTTAGTGAGCGAGCTTTTCAAGAGGCTACAGGATTGTCGGTTGCTTTTGTGCAGGACAATCACTCGAAATCGAGCTATGGCGTATTGCGCGGTTTACATTATCAGCTAGCACCAAAAGCCCAGGGTAAGTTGGTGCGGGTAGTGCAGGGCGCGGTGTTTGATGTAGCCGTTGATATTCGGCGCTCATCGCCAACCTTTGGTCAGTGGGTTGGGGCATTATTGTCTGCGGATAATAAGCAGCAGTTGTGGGTTCCGCCCGGATTTGCCCATGGTTTTGTGACTTTGAGTGATACGGCCGAGTTTTTATATAAAACGACGGATTTTTATTCACCAGAGCATGAGCGTTGCATTCTGTGGGATGACCCACAGATTGGTGTGGACTGGCATTTTGCTGATCAGCCGACGCTATCGGCTAAGGATCGGTTGGGAATCCCGCTGTGTAACGCTGAGGTTTTTGCCTGATTTGAGTATAGGCAGCCTCTATGGAGTAAGTGGCTCACCTTACTCCATACCTTACGCACCAAAGCGTAGCGATGAGCTAGGATTTAGCACTACTTAGGTGCCTAGGTTTTTAGATTTCCTACGCTAATGCTGTGTTTCCTATGCCTAATGGGCTTTTTGGCGACTGGCATACTTTATGAATATCATCAGATAGCTCAAAGCCCAGAACTAGAGTGACTGGGTGAAGAAGTACTAGGTTCATTTCAGCGATTTGTTTTTGCACAGACCCCGGGGGTTCCCCTCCCTCCTTGCTACCCTTGGCTGTGTCTGTGCCTTTATTTTGCGATGCCTTCTTCCATAAGGCATCGCTGGGCGCTTAGCGCTCTAAATGTTGGATTTTCCCGGTAACACCGTCCCATTCTTCAGCATCGGATAGCGCTTCTTTGCGCTCAGTGATGCTGGGCCAGACTTCGGCTAACTCGGCGTTTAGTGCAATGAACTCTTGCATATCCTCTGGGACTTCATCGTCAGAGAAGATGGCTTGGGCAGGGCATTCGGGCTCACATAAGGCGCAATCAATACACTCATCGGGGTGAATGACCAAAAAGTTGGGGCCTTCGTGGAAGCAGTCCACAGGGCATACTTCAACGCAGTCGGTGTATTTGCATTTGATGCAATTGTCGGTGACAACGAAACTCATGATGATCTCCTCGGTATTGGGAGGGGCGCGATTTTACAGGGCTCTCCGTTAACCGTTATATATTTTACAAGGCTAAAAAATAGGTTTATCAAGAACCTAAAATTATAACAGATTTTATCTGGGCTGCTTAAAGCTGAGCTTTCAAATTATAGAGCAGCTCTAAGGCTGCCCGTGGACTGAGCATATCAGGGTCTGTTTGCCCCAAAATATCAAGAACTGGGTGGGGTAAGCTGGCGAAAAGATCCGCTTGCTGAGGTTGGGGCGGTTGTTTTTTTCCAGCCGAGTGGCTTAGGCTGCTGGTTTCTAAGCGCTCTAAGTGTGCTTGAGCCCGCACAATAACCTCAGAAGGAACTCCAGCCAACTGCGCCACGGCCAGTCCGTAACTTTGATTAGCGGGGCCGGACATGACGTGGTGTAAAAAAATAATGCGTTCTTGGTGTTCTGCGGCCGTTAAGTGGACATTAGCCACCTTGGGTTGGCTTTCTGGCAGGACGGTGAGCTCAAAATAATGGGTGGCGAATAGAGTAAAAGCCTGTAAGTGTGCCAAATGTTCCGCAGCAGCCCAAGCTAGCGATAAGCCATCAAAGGTGCTGGTTCCTCGTCCTACTTCATCCATGAGTACAAGGCTATGTTCTGTGGCGTTGTGTAGGATGTTGGCAGTTTCGCTCATTTCGACCATGAAGGTGGAGCGTCCACCGGCTAAATCATCGCTGGAGCCAATGCGGGTAAAAATGCGATCTACCAGTGAAAGTTCGCAGCGGCTAGCCGGCACGAAGCTACCAATTTGAGCCAGTAGCACAATCAGAGCTGTTTGGCGCATATAGGTAGACTTACCCCCCATATTAGGCCCAGTAATAATCAGCATCCGGGTCTGTTCATCAAGGATGAGATCGTTGGCAACAAAGGGGGCATCCAGCACCTGTTCAACTACCGGATGGCGGCCATTTTGGATGCGTAAGCAGGGAGCCTTAACGAACTCAGGACAGTGCAGGTCTAAACTTAGGGCTCGTTCGGATAGGTTAGCCAGTACATCTAATTCTGCTAGCGCGGCGGCGGTTTCTTGTAAGGGAGCTAACTCGGCAATCAGTAGATCCAACAGCGTTTCGTATAGATACTTTTCCCGTGCTAAGGCGCGGCTTTTAGCCGACAGGGCTTTATCTTCAAAGGCTTTGAGCTCTGGAGTGATAAAACGCTCCGCTCCCTTTAGGGTTTGACGGCGTTGGTAATGGATGGGGGCTTGTTCCGCTTGGGCGCGGGGTAATTCAATAAAGTAGCCGTGAATGCGGTTATAACCCACCTTGAGGTTAGGTAGACCCGTGCGGGCTTTTTCTTTGGCTTCCAGATCCAGTAGAAATTGGCCGGCGTTTTCGCTTAAGTTGAGCAGTTCATCCAACTCTGCGTCATAGCCCATTTTCAGCACGCCACCTTCGCGGATCACCGCGGGTGGGTTATCGACAATGGCTCGCTCCAGCAGCTCAGCCAATTGCGGGTAGGTGCAGATGCTATTGGCCAGAGTTTTGAGGTGTGTAGCGCTAATGCCTTGTAGGGCGCTTTGTAGGCTGGGTAAAGCTTTTAAAGCATCTCGCAGCCGTGCTAAATCGCGGGGACGAGCATTGCGTAGGCCAATGCGCGCCAAAATACGTTCGATGTCGCCAATTTCTTTAAGTAGCGGTTGAATATGCTCAAACTGATAGTGTTCCAATAGGCAGTGGATAGCCTGTTGGCGGGCTTCGAGGACTTTACGATCTCTTAGGGGGCGATTAAGCCAACGGTTGAGTAAGCGACTACCCATCGCGGTTTGGCAGCGATCAATAACGGATTGCAGGGTGTTTTCCCGACCGCCAGATAGGTTGGTATCCAGCTCTAAATTACGGCGACTGGCTCCGTCTAAAATAACCGTATCGTCCAGACGCTCGTGGCGTAGGCTGCGCAAGTGGGGCAGAGCCGTGCGTTGAGTTTCTTTGGCGTATCCCAGTAAGCAACCGGCAGCCCCAATAGCTAGGCTGAGTTTGGTACAACCAAAGCCTCTGAGGTCTTGAGTACCAAACTGTTGGCAGAGGTTTTTGTAGGCCGTTTCTGGATCAAAGTCCCAAGGGACGCGACGACGTACTCCGGGCCGTTTTTCTAAGGGGACACCTAAAGGCCAGTTGTCGGGAATCAGTAGTTCCGCCGGATTCAGGCGCTCTAGCTCGGCTAATAGGTTTTCCCAGCCTTTTAGCTCTTGCACGCTAAAGCGTCCGCCTGTGATGTCCAGCACCGATAGCCCGAACAGCTTGTCATCACCCACCACCGCAGCGATAAGATTGTCACGACGCTCATCCAGTAAGGCTTCGTCACTGACGGTGCCGGGCGTAATGATGCGCACCACTTGCCGCTCTACGGGCCCTTTGCTAGTGGCCGGATCTCCTACTTGCTCACAGATAACAACCGACTCTCCGCATTTCACCAGACGGGCCAGATAGGTTTCGACCGAATGAAAGGGAATGCCCGCCATTGGAATGGGTTGTCCAGCAGACTGACCTCGAGCGGTTAGCGTGATATCCAATAATTGAGCGGCTCGTTTGGCATCTTCGTAGAACAGCTCATAAAAGTCGCCCATGCGGTAAAACATCAGCTGATCTGGATGCTGCTTTTTCAGGCTCCAGTATTGCTGCATCATTGGAGTGTGCGCTAACAGATTGTTATTGCTGTGAATTTTTTCGGGTTGTCTTTTTGACATTGAGATTTATCTAATAGTATTTCTGTTATCCGGGGTACTTGGGAAGCAGAGGTATGAATGATTTTCCTTAGATGTGGTGCGGCAGAAATTCTGCACCTATCGGTATACCCATCTGATTTTGAGTTCCTTTCCTCTGCGGTATGGGTTCCCGTCAAAAATTTGGTTCGTAGCTGGGCTTGGGCTCTCTATCTTGGCTGCAATTCATGCTTTTGCAAAGCGAGCCTTAAGGGGCTAATGATACCTGCTTAGCCGCCTTCTGACTGCAAAGGCGTGTCATGTTGCGCGTTTTTCTAGGGAGGATTTTAGCTCCCTTGATGAACAATCTCAGTGCTACCTATGCGTTATTTTAACCTGATGACAATGTTCAGATTTCTTGGAGATCCAATGAATCTGGATAGAATATTTAAAAGCGCTGTTAAAAAATATGCCCCATTATAATATTGCAGTTAGCTCCTGGATTAACGGAAATAATTATAGAAGTGTCTAATTTAGTGTTTGCTGTGAGTTGCTGGGTACAATTCTTATGTGCTCTTACGTTAGAGTTCAGTGGGGTATTAAGTTTTTCCTGCTCCGTCGTTATGAGTTCGATTATTTTATCCGTATGACTGATTCCTAAGTAATTCAGTAAATTGCTGGTATTTTGTATGGCTGCTGTATTTGTGGCTAATGTATTCTTATCGTAGTTTAGAATCAGCATATTTCCACTGTGTTCAGAAAGCACTTTCAAACTTATGGCTGTGCCTTCGTTTAGTTGTAGATCGCACTTTTTTATTGCTTCATTGCAGCTTGTTGTTTTTGGGTATGATGAAATGAGTTGATATAAGTTGTTTGGGTCTTTTAATGCGCTTGGTTTATAAGATAAACAAGCCGTAAGGGATAGGGATAATACGGCAATATATAGGGTGTTTTTCAATTCTAAACTTATCTCTTTATGTTGGGTTGAGTTATGATTTTAACTCATATCTAGGGCCTGTTGACGTTTTACATGGGTAGCCATTGAACGGCACAGGCCATGGCAACCACTGCCTCATAATTGCATTTCAGTTTGTCGTATCGAAAAGCCACCGCTCGGTAGTGTTTAAGCCGTGCAAAGGCATTCTCAACCAAATGCCGGTAGCGGTATAAACCTCTGTCCAGATCCGCATTACCCTTAATTGAGTTGCGCTTTCGGGGAATAACAGGACGTCCTCCCTGCTGCCTGATCTGATCTCGAATGCATTCACTGTCATAACCTTTATCCGCGACAATCACTTCAGCACAGGGCAGCTGCATGATCAGTTTGGAAGCGACGCAGCTGTCGTGAACATCGCCTCCTGTCACTTCAAAGGCCACTGGCAGGCCTTGTGCGTCAACAGCCAAATGAATCTTGCTTGTCAGCCCAGCGCGACTTTTACCCAGCCCCTCAGTATGACCACTGGCCGCTCCGGTACTGTGTTGATGGGCTTTTACATAACTGCCGTCGATAAACAACCACTCAAAGTCAGGTTCCTCAAGCAAGGCTTGAAAGACTTTGAACCACTTACCCGTAGCTGACCAAGCGTTGAAGCGCTTGTAGATCGAGTTCCAGTCTCCAAAGAGGTCAGGCAAATCTCGCCAAGGGCAGCCGACACGCATCCGGTAAAGCATGCCTTCGACGGTCATTCGGAGATTGGGCTTGTGGTAAATGGCGTGCTGAAGCAGAATTTTTTCCAGCTTCGACCAAAGCTCGTCGCTGAGCAGTAATCGGGGCATTGCAAATCCGCAGGGTTATGGGTGTAGGAACCTCAATTCTGCGGGTTTGCTTTTGTTTCTCAATACCTTCATGACGAAACGTCAACAGGCCCTAG
>NZ_VLKG01000014.1 GCF_007830255.1 Azomonas agilis | reverse complement strand
CTAGGGCCTGTTGACGTTTCGTCATGAAGGTATTGAGAAACAAAAGCAAACCCGCAGAATTGAGGTTCCTACACCCATAACCCTGCGGATTTGCAATGCCCCGATTACTGCTCAGCGACGAGCTTTGGTCGAAGCTGGAAAAAATTCTGCTTCAGCACGCCATTTACCACAAGCCCAATCTCCGAATGACCGTCGAAGGCATGCTTTACCGGATGCGTGTCGGCTGCCCTTGGCGAGATTTGCCTGACCTCTTTGGAGACTGGAACTCGATCTACAAGCGCTTCAACGCTTGGTCAGCTACGGGTAAGTGGTTCAAAGTCTTTCAAGCCTTGCTTGAGGAACCTGACTTTGAGTGGTTGTTTATCGACGGCAGTTATGTAAAAGCCCATCAACACAGTACCGGAGCGGCCAGTGGTCATACTGAGGGGCTGGGTAAAAGTCGCGCTGGGCTGACAAGCAAGATTCATTTGGCTGTTGACGCACAAGGCCTGCCAGTGGCCTTTGAAGTGACAGGAGGCGATGTTCACGACAGCTGCGTCGCTTCCAAACTGATCATGCAGCTGCCCTGTGCTGAAGTGATTGTCGCGGATAAAGGTTATGACAGTGAATGCATTCGAGATCAGATCAGGCAGCAGGGAGGACGTCCTGTTATTCCCCGAAAGCGCAACTCAATTAAGGGTAATGCGGATCTGGACAGAGGTTTATACCGCTACCGGCATTTGGTTGAGAATGCCTTTGCACGGCTTAAACACTACCGAGCGGTGGCTTTTCGATACGACAAACTGAAATGCAATTATGAGGCAGTGGTTGCCATGGCCTGTGCCGTTCAATGGCTACCCATGTAAAACGTCAACAGGCCCTAGTAAGTACGGGCTACGGCAAACTGAGTCAGCTCAATGAGGGCATCTCGGTAGATGCTAGGTGGTAGTGCATCTAAACGCTTAATGGCTTTGTTGGCGTAGTCTTGTGCTAGGTGGGCAGTGTAATCCAAAGCCCCCGCCGTCTCGACTGCTTGGCGAATGCTTTCCAGATCCTGAGTACCCCCTTGCTGAATTGCTTGGCGCACTAAGGTTGCTTGTTCAGGGGTACCTTCCCGCAGGGTATAGATGAGAGGAAGTGTTGGTTTACCCTCCGCCAAATCATCGCCCACGTTTTTGCCTAGGGTTTCGCTATCGCCCTTGTAATCCAGCAGATCATCAACTAACTGGAAGGCAATACCTAAGCTATCGCCAAAACAGCGTAGAGCCTCAGCTTGGGCCGATTCAGCTTCAACTAAGGTGGCGGCTCCATGGGTTGAAGCTTCGAACAGCATGGCGGTCTTTCCGCGAATCACTTCCATGTAGATCTCTTCGGTGGTGCTCGCATCCCGCACTCGGGATAATTGCAGCACTTCACCCTCGGCAATCACGCGGGTGGCTTGGGCAATGATCTGCATGACCGGTAAAGAACCCAGTTTGACCATCATTTCAAACGAGCGGGCATAAAGAAAGTCACCCACCAACACACTCGGTGCATTGCCCCATAGCGCGTTGGCCGTGGAGCGTCCTCGGCGCATGCCGGACATATCCACCACGTCATCGTGCAGTAGGGTTGAGGTATGTAAAAACTCAATGATGGCGGCCAGTTGGCACAGGCGATCACCGGAGGCACCCAAGGCTTTGCCACTTAAAAGCACCAGCAAGGGGCGCAGACGCTTCCCCCCGGCGGAGACGATGTAATCTCCGATTTTTTCAACCAAGGGAACTCGTGAGGTGAGCTGCTGGTTGATGATGCCATCAACGGCAGCAAATTCTTCTGATACCACTTGATAAAAAGATTGGGCTGACATTGCGGCGAAGCTCCTCGGAGGATGCGCGGCATCCTAGGGGGGAGGGGCCTGAGCTGTCAAGGCAACTTGCCTCTGGTCTTGCTTTAGTCGGTAGGGCTCAGTAGAATTTCGCCCTTGTTTTTAACAGGCACCTCCTGCCTTACGCAATGGCATAGAGTCCTTAGGCTCCATGCAGCCATGCCAGCCGCCAAAGATACCGAGAAAGCGCTGGGTGAGCAGGATGAACGGAGACAGATAATGTACGCAGTGATTGTAACAGGCGGTAAGCAATACAAGGTTGCTGAAGGCGAGTACCTAAAAATCGAAAAACTGGAAGTCGCGACCGGCGAATCCGTAACCTTCGATCGCGTACTGCTGATCGGCAACGGTGATGAAGTAAGCATTGGCGCTCCCGTCGTAGAGGGCGCTAAGGTGACTGCTGAGGTGATTGCTCAGGGTCGTCACGACAAAGTGCGCATCATCAAATTCCGTCGTCGTAAGCACCACATGAAGCGTCAGGGCCACCGTCAGTGGTTTACTGAAGTTAAAATCACCGGTATTCAGGCCTAATTGGTCTAAGTCCCTCACAGGAGCATTGACTCATGGCACACAAAAAAGCCGGCGGTTCCACACGGAACGGCCGTGATTCCGAAAGTAAACGCCTGGGTGTGAAACTCTACGGCGGCCAAGCTGTTCGTGCAGGCAACATCATCATCCGTCAGCGTGGCACTCAATGGCACCCTGGCTACGGCGTAGGTATTGGTAAAGACCATACCCTGTTCGCTAAAGTTGATGGCGTGATCAAGTTTGAAGTCAAGGGTGAGTTCAACCGCCGCTATGTGAGCGTAGCTACGGCTTGATTGAGCTTTGATAGGAAAAGCCTCGTCCTTTCGACGGGGCTTTTTTGTTTCTGTCATCCTTTAATGGTTTCGTTGTGCTCCATTCCGCGCCAAAATGGGTGCGGTTTGAAGTAATTGCTGCCTGCTGAGGCTTCGTTGCGGGTCGAGGCTTTTCTTGTGTTTCGGTTTTGGGCCCGCACTACTGGCGGGAGATATATCCATGAAGTTTGTCGATGAAGTATCTATTTTTGTAAAGGCTGGCGATGGCGGCAACGGTTGTATGAGCTTTCGCCGTGAAAAATTCATCGAAAAAGGTGGGCCTAATGGCGGAGATGGCGGCGACGGTGGCTCCGTATTCCTGATAGCTGATGAAAATCTCAACACGTTGGTCGATTACCGTTATACCCGTCGTTTTGAGGCCCAAAGAGGCCAAAATGGTGGGAGCTGTGAATGTACGGGGGCTAAGGGCGAAGACTTGATCTTGCCCGTTCCCGTAGGGACAACAATCATTGATGCCAATACTCAAGAAATCATTGGCGATCTGACCCAGCCCGGCCAAAAATTGATGGTGGCTCAGGGAGGCTGGCATGGACTGGGTAACGTGCGTTTTAAATCCAGTACCAACCGAGCACCACGCCAAACTACACCGGGTAAACCGGGTGAATTTCGCGATCTAAAGTTTGAGTTGAAGGTATTGGCTGACGTGGGCTTATTGGGTTTACCTAATGCCGGTAAAAGTACCTTTATTCGCTCCGTTTCCGCAGCCCGTCCTAAGGTAGCGGATTACCCCTTTACCACCCTGATTCCCAACTTGGGCGTAGTCAGTGTAGGGCGCTATAAAAGCTTTGTGGTTGCTGATATTCCGGGTCTAATTGAGGGGGCTGCTGAGGGGGCGGGTTTGGGGATTCGCTTCCTAAAACACCTGACTCGTACGCGCCTGTTATTGCACCTTGTGGATATGGCTCCAATAGATGGCAGTGATCCTGCTGATGCGGCTGAAACCATCCTACACGAGTTGGAAAAATTCAGTCCGGCCCTATTAGAGCGCGACCGTTGGTTGGTGCTCAATAAAGCCGATCAACTGCTGGAAGATGAGCGCGAAGAGCGACTCAAAGCCGTGGTGGAGCGGCTAGATTGGAAAGGCCCAGTATTTGTTATTTCAGCCTTAGAGCATGAAGGTACTGAGGCGTTAAGCCAAGCGATCATGCGCTATTTGGATGAGCGGGCGCTGCGTTTGGAAGAAGACCCTGAATATGCTGCGGCTTTGGCCGAGTTGGATCAGCGGATTGAGGATGAGGGGCGTTCACGACTACAAGAATTGGATGATAACCGCACCCTGCGTCGTACTGGCGTTAAACGGGTGGAAGACTGTGATGCCGATGATTTTGACTTTGATGACGAAGATGATGAGGATGGCGCAGAAATCATCTACGTCCGTTATTAGGGTTTAATGTTGGCATCAAGCGCGGAGCAGAACCCGATTGGGTGGATCTGAGGTGGGAACATGCGGGACAAAGTGACCGGCGCACGGCGCTGGGTGGTGAAGATTGGCAGTGCCTTACTGACCGCTGACGGACGTGGGCTGGATCAATCGGCGATGCAGGTTTGGGTTGAGCAAATGATCGCTTTGCGCCGCGCAGGTGTGGAGCTGGTACTGGTGTCCTCCGGTGCGGTAGCCGCGGGTATGAGCCGTTTGGGCTGGTCAAGCCGCCCAAAGGCTGTGCATGAATTACAGGCCGCTGCCGCTGTGGGACAGATGAGCTTGGTGCAGGCTTGGGAGTCTAGCTTTGCCTGCCATCAGTGCCAAACGGCGCAAATTCTGCTCACCCACGATGATCTATCAGATCGCAAACGCTACCTGAATGCCCGCAGTACGCTGCGCACTTTGTTGGATTTGCAGGTCATCCCCGTCATCAATGAAAACGATACTGTAGTCACCGATGAGATTCGTTTTGGCGACAATGACACCTTGGCGGCACTGGTGGCTAACCTCGTTGAGGCTGATTTGTTGGTAATCCTTACCGACCGAGAGGGAATGTTCGATGCTGACCCACGCCATAACCCGCAGGCTAACCTGATTAGTGAAGCTAAGGCTGACGATCCTCGGTTGGATGAGGTGGCTGGCGGCAGTGGTGGAGCTTTGGGACGTGGTGGTATGCAAACCAAGCTACGGGCTGCACGTCTGGCCGCCCGTTCTGGAGCCCATACTATTATCGTTGGGGGTCGTATTGAGCAAGTATTGGATCGTCTGAAAGCAGGAGAAGTCCTAGGAACTTTGCTTTGGCCAGAGCAGACACGCCATGCGGCGCGTAAGCAATGGCTGGCGGGGCATCTGCAAATGCGTGGACGCTTAATACTAGACGCGGGAGCAGTGCAAGCCCTGCACCAAGGCCGAAGCCTATTGCCTGTGGGGGTAAAAGCTGTAGAGGGTAGTTTCCGGCGTGGTGAAATGGTGGTTTGCCTTGGGCCAGAAGGGAGAGAAGTAGCGCGTGGTTTGGTTAATTACAGTGCCGGCGAAACGCAAAAGATTTTGGGACGATTAACTGACCACATTGAGCAGCTCTTAGGCTACATTGACGAACCGGAATTGATCCACCGAGACAATCTAATACTGCTGTGAGGAATAGGCATGAGATGGTTATCTGTACTGGGCGCTGCATTAGTGGCGCTCCCTCTTTCAAGTATGGCACGCGAAGTGGGAGAAGTAAGTACTGCCTTTAAATTGCTGGGTGCTAACCATAAAATCGTAGTTGAGGCTTTTGATGATCCCAAAGTGGATGGCGTAACCTGTTATTTATCCCGTGCTAAAACCGGTGGTATTAAAGGCAGTTTAGGTTTAGCTGAGGATCGGGCCGAAGCTTCTATTGCTTGCCGGCAAGTGGGCCCCATCAACATCAAAGAAAAGCTAAAGTCTGGCGAAGAAGTGTTCAAAGAGCGTACGTCACTGGTGTTTAAAACCATGCAGGTAGTGCGCTTCCACGATACCGAGCGTAATACGCTGGTGTACTTGGTGTATAGCGACCGTATGGTAGATGGCAGTCCGCAAAATGCGGTAACAGCGATTCCGATTATGCCTTGGACGGGGCAGGTGCAGTCGCAATAAGAAAGGTTAAGAAGCAACTTGGAGTTTTGGTCTGTTTTCAGCGGACAATAAAAAACCGGCTCAAGGCCGGTTTTTTATTGGGGGCTTTGATTCCTAACCAATACTTTAATAAGTTCCAATGCCAAAGTTCGATTAGGGGCAGTGAGCGCCTGAAAGTGACGGCGCATCAGTATTACTTCATTGGTGTAATCACCTTGGTTTTCCTGTAAAGAAAAATCGCTGGTAGCTGTATTGCTTTCCGCAAGGGCGTATAGCTCAGACATGCGCAAACCCAACGCCTGAGCCACTTTGTGCAGTAGCTCAAGGGAGGGTGGGTGCTGACCGCGCTCAATTTTGGAAAGATTACCGGCATAGGTGTCTGCCTCTAAGGCAACCTGTTCCAGCGTAAGCCCCCGTTCCAGACGAATTTTTCGAATCGCTGCGCCAATATTCATGGCGTAATTCTGTGTAGCCTTTTCCTGTAGAACAAAGCTGTTGAGGAAAATTTTGCGAATATTATTTTTCCGTATAAGAAAATTTTGATAGGATTCGTTTGTAATTTATGCAAATAAACCCATCACTATTCTTAAAGGAAAAAAGCAATGAAGGGTCAAATCCTCGATTTCTCAGTTCAAAAAAGTGAAGGCGTGATCTCTGCTTCGGATGGGGTGAGATATACATTCTCAGGTTCTGAGTGGAGGGATGATCTTCAACCAAGCCGGGGAATATGGGTTGATTTTGACAGCCAGGGAGGTAATGCAGTGAAGATTTATCGAGCCTTGGGGCAGGCTTCGAGCAGTCCACGAGGTAATAAAAGCAAGGCTGCGGCAACGTTATGGGGTGTTTTTCTCGGAGGCTTCGGGGCGCATAAGTTTTATATGGGATCTTGGGGCTGGGGTATTGTCTATCTTCTGACGTGCTGGCTCTACATTCCGTTTATTGTTGCGTTGGTTGAGTGGATTCGTTATGTACTGATGTCTGATGATGAGTTTTATAACAAGGTTGCCGAGTTCCAAAGTCGGAGTTCTGGGCCATTTAGTTTCTTCTGGTGATTTGCTAGTAATCCGTGTAGTCGCGGGTATGGAAGAGCTGTAGTGTGGTAGGGATGCTCCACTCGCGAGTTATATTGCCCATCACGCTTAAAGCTGGGGCTTTAAAAATCCTTTTTAGAGAGAGTCGATCAACATTAGTGTGGTTCAGATAGCAAAAAACCGGCGTTTAGGCCGGTTTTTTGTTAAAACTGAATAGGCTCAATCAAGCAGCGGCAGTAGCCAGAGCTTTAAGGTGAGCATTCAAGCGGCTCTTGTGACGAGCAGCTTTGTTTTTATGAATAATGCCTTTATCGGCCATGCGGTCGATTACTGGAACGGCTGCTACATAAGCTACTTGGGCTTTTTCCAGATCTTTAGCAGCGAGTGCTTTAACCACATTTTTAATGTAGGTACGAACCATAGAGCGCAAGCTGGCGTTGTGGCTGCGACGCTTCTCAGCCTGGATTGCGCGTTTTTTGGCGGAAGGGCTGTTGGCCACCGTCGAACTCCTCGAAAAACTGGGGACTGGGAATTACCAGACAAATAAGGCCGCGAATTGTGCTTAGTCAATGCCTTCTTGTCAAGGGTAAAAAGGGTTACCTCTGGTCGAGAAGGGGGGAGGTGGCTACACTCGCCCTCTCATTATGAAACAAGTCTGATTTTAGCTCAGCCCATTGTCTTTTTCGGTAGCCTTTATGTCTGAACAGTCTGCCCGGAGTGGCTTATTGCGCTCGGGGATTGTGGTAAGCATCATGACGATGCTGTCTCGGATTCTTGGTATGGCGCGCGACATTATCGTAGCCAATTATTTTGGATCAGGGGCCGCTGCAGATGCCTTTTTTATTGCCTTTAAAATTCCCAATTTTTTGAGGCGGCTGTTTGCTGAAGGGGCTTTTGCTCAGGCTTTTGTGCCGGTGATTTCTGAGTATCGTACCCAGCGCAGTTTGGCTGAGGTAAAGGCTTTAGTGGATTACACGGCAGGTACTTTGGGTTTGGTATTAACGGCCTTAACCGCTTTGGGGGTAGTGGCTTCGCCCTATGTGGTGATGCTGTTTGCACCGGGCTTTCATGATGACCCAGAGAAGCTGGCCCTCGCTGGTGAGCTGTTACGTATCACCTTTCCTTATTTGCTGTTGATTTCCTTGACCGCTTTTACGGCCGGAATTCTTAACAGCTACGGGCAATTCGCGGTACCAGCTTTTACACCCGTGTTGCTCAATCTGTGCTTAATTGCAGCAGCAGTATGGCTATCACCTTGGTTTGAGCAGCCCGTGATGGCTTTGGCGTGGGGGGTATTTATCGCGGGGGTTGCACAGCTAGGCTTTCAGTTACCCTTTGTGGCCCGTTTAGGTTTATTACCCCGTCCGCGCTTAAATTTAAAGGATGAAGGGGTAAAGCGAATTCTACTGCTGATGGTTCCTGCGCTCTTTGGGGTATCGGTCAGCCAAATCAATTTGTTATTGGATACAGTGCTGGCCTCATTCCTGCCCACAGGTAGCGTATCTTGGCTGTATTATGCTGATCGGCTGTCAGAGCTACCCCTTGGTGCCTTTGGGATTGCCATAGGTACGGTGATTTTGCCGAGCTTATCGCGCCATCATGCCAGCGCTGAAGGAGAGGCCTTTTCGGACACGCTGGATTGGGGATTGCGCATGGTGCTCTTAGTCGGTGTTCCTGCGGCTTTGGCCTTGGGTATTTTGGCCGAGCCTTTGATTGCGGGGCTATTCTACTACGGTGCCATGACTGAAGAGGCCGTTGTGCAGTCTGCCCGCGCTTTGGTGGCCTATTCCTTAGGTGTTCTTGCTTTTATGTTGGTGAAGGTATTGGCACCGGGGTTTTTTGCGCGGCAGGATATAAAAACGCCGGTACGGATTGCCGTGATCTGTATGGTGGCCAATATGGCGTTTAATCTGATCCTGATTTGGCCTTTACAGCATGTGGGGTTGGCTTTGGCAACCTCCTTATCTTCGTTGCTCAATGTGGTGCTGTTGTTCCGTGGTTTGCGTCAGGCAGGTATTTATCAGCCTAAGCCCGGTTGGGGGTTGTTTAGCCTGCGATTAGGTACGGGATGTCTTGCCATGATCCTTAGTGTTTTGTGGCTAAATGTGCCCAGTGCTGAATGGTTCGCTTGGGATTGGCTGCAGCGAGTCTGGTATTTAGGGTTTTTGGTGGTGGTGGGATTACTGGCCTTTATTGCCGGTTTGGTTGCTACGGGATTGCGCTTAAGACATTTACGGCATTGAAGGCCCGGATTCTTGTCTGAAATGCAGTACTCATGCGTATAATCAATCATTTTGCGAAGATGTGGCGGTATGCAGCTGGTTCGGGATCTTCACAACCTGCAACCCCGGCATCGGGGCTGTGTGGCTACCATTGGTAACTTTGATGGCGTACACCGAGGGCATCAGGCCATTTTGGGGCAGTTGCGTGCTCGGGCACAGGCTTTGGGCGTGCCGAGCTGTGTGGTGATTTTTGAGCCACAGCCGCGCGAGTTCTTCACCCCGGCTGAAGCACCGCCGCGCCTGACCCGTCTGCGGGAAAAGCTGGCTTTGTTGGCCCAAGAGGGTGTGGATCAGGTGCTGTGTCTGCCCTTTAATCCGCGTTTACGTGAGCACAGTGCCGAAGACTTTGTGCAGCAGATTCTGGTACAGGGGCTGGCCGTACGCCATTTGGAAGTGGGGGATGATTTCCGTTTTGGCTGCGATCGCGCCGGAGACTTCGCCTTCTTGCAACAGGCCGGGCAGGTGCATGGCTTCTCAGTTGAGGCTGCAACGACCCTGACACTGGGTCATGAGCGCGTCAGCAGTACGGCCGTACGCCAAGCCTTGGCTGCCGGTGATTTAGCCCATGCCGCCAATCTTTTAGGGCGAGACTATGCCCTCTGCGGTCGTGTGATTCATGGTCAGCACTTGGGTCGCCAGTTAGGTGCGCCCACGGCCAATATTCAGTTAAAGCGCCGCCGTGTGGCTCTGTCAGGGGTTTATACCGTATCGGCGGAGGTGGATGGCCAGCGTTTGGTTGGGGTGGCTAATATCGGCTTGCGCCCCTCGGTGCAGGGGGATGGGCTGCCACACCTAGAGGTGCATCTGCTGAACTACCAAGGCGATCTCTATGGTCGTTTTATGCGGGTCACCTTTTGCCACAAACTGCGCGATGAACAGCGTTTTGCTTCTTTAGATGCCTTGAGACAGGCAATTGATTCAGACATTGCCGCCGCCCGTGCCTATTGGGCGTCAACACCCTTATGACGAGTCAAAACTGAAATGACCGATTACAAAGCCACCCTCAATTTGCCCGCGACGGAATTTCCCATGAAGGCTGGTTTGCCTCAGCGCGAACCAGAGACTCTGCACCGCTGGAAGCAGATCGACCTGTACCGGAAGCTGCGTCAGATTGGCGAGGGTCGCCCGAAGTTTGTTTTGCACGATGGCCCACCCTACGCCAACGGCAACATTCACATCGGTCATGCGGTGAATAAGATCATCAAAGATATGATCATCCGCTCTAAAACCCTGTCCGGTTTTGATGCGCCTTATGTGCCAGGTTGGGACTGCCACGGTCTGCCCATTGAGCTCCAGGTTGAGGTGACACACGGCAAAAACCTGCCCGCCGATAAAACCCGCGAGCTGTGCCGCAGCTACGCCGCCGAGCAAGTGGAAGAGCAGAAGGCTAACTTTATTCGCCTCGGTGTATTGGGTGATTGGGATAATCCTTACCGCACTATGGATTTTGCCAACGAAGCCGGCGAAATTCGTGCATTGGGCGAAATGGTCAAGCAAGGCTTTGTATTCAAAGGCCTGAAGCCGGTGAACTGGTGCTTTGACTGCGGTTCAGCTTTGGCTGAGGCTGAGGTGGAGTATCAGGACAAACAGTCCGAAGCCATTGATGTAGCCTTCCCGGTTGAAGATGCCGACAAGCTGGCCGCTGCCTTCGGTCTGGCCAGCCTGCCCAAGCCTGCGGCCATTGTGATCTGGACGACTACGCCTTGGACCATTCCGGCCAACCAAGCCCTGAACGTCCATCCCGAGTTTAACTACGCCTTGGTGGATACTGGCGAGCGCCTGTTGCTGCTGGCTGAGGAGCTGGTCGAAAGCTGCCTCAAACGTTATGCGCTGGAAGGTACCATCATCGCTACCACCAAGGGCGAAGCGCTGGAGCTGATCCGCTTCCGCCATCCCTTCTATGAGCGTTTCTCACCCGTCTATTTGGCGGATTATGTGGGCGTGGATGCCGGTACGGGTATTGTGCATTCCGCGCCTGCTTACGGTGAGGACGACTTCTACTCCAGTAAGCGTTACGGCCTGCAAAACGACGATATCCTTAACCCCGTGCAGAGCAACGGTGTGTATGTGGAGTCGTTGCCGCTGTTTGGCGGTCAGTTTATTTGGAAGGCTACACCGAACATCGTGGCTAAGTTGGGTGAAGTGGGTAATCTGCTCAAGCATGAGCGCATCACCCACAGTTACATGCACTGCTGGCGGCACAAAACTCCGCTGATCTACCGCGCCACTGCTCAGTGGTTTGTAGGCATGGACAAGCAACCCAGCAGCGGAGCTACTCTGCGTGAGCGCGCCCTGAGCGCCATTGAGCAAACCGAGTTTGTGCCCGCTTGGGGTAAGCAACGTCTACACAACATGATTGCCGACCGCCCGGACTGGTGTATCTCCCGCCAGCGTAACTGGGGCGTGCCGATTCCCTTCTTCCTGCACCGTGAAAGCGGCGAGCTGCATCCACGCACCGTGGAGCTGATGGAGGCGGTAGCGCAACGCGTCGAGCAAGAAGGTATTGAGGCGTGGTTCAAGCTGGAAGCCGCTGAGCTTCTGGGCGAAGAAGCCGCGCAGTATGAAAAAATCAGCGATACCTTGGATGTGTGGTTTGATTCCGGCACTACCCATTGGCATGTGATGCGCGGCTCCCATCCCATGGGCCACGATCAAGGCCCGCGTGCTGACCTCTATCTGGAAGGCTCCGACCAGCATCGTGGCTGGTTCCATTCTTCCCTGCTGACCGGCTGTGCCATCGACGGTCACGCGCCGTACCGTGCTTTGTTGACCCACGGCTTTACCGTGGACGAGACGGGCCGCAAGATGTCCAAATCCTTGGGCAACGTGATTGTGCCGCAGCAAGTCACGGACAGCTTGGGTGCGGATATTCTGCGCCTCTGGGTCGCCTCCACCGATTATTCGGGTGAGATGTCCGTCTCCCAGCAAATCCTTCAGCGCAGTGCTGACTCCTACCGCCGGATTCGTAATACTGCACGCTTCCTGCTCTCCAACCTGAGCGGCTTTGATCCAGCCAAGGATCTTGTGCCGAACGATCAGCTGATCGCTCTGGATCGCTGGGCGATTGATCGGGCACTGTTGCTGCAACGTGAAGTACAGGAAGCCTTCGACAGCTACCGTTTCTGGGTGGTGTATCAGAAGGTGCATAACTTCTGCGCCCAAGAGTTGGGTGGTTTCTACCTCGACATCATCAAGGATCGTCAGTACACCACCGGCGCAGACAGCCTGCCGCGTCGCTCCTGCCAAACTGCGCTCTACCACACTGCTGAGGCGCTGGTGCGTTGGATTGCGCCGGTATTGGCCTTCACCGCTGAAGAAATTTGGCAGTATCTGCCCGGCGAGCGTAACGAGTCGGTGATGCTCAATACTTGGTATGAGGGTTTGAGCGAGTTGCCCGAGGGCACGGAGCTGGATCGCGCCTTCTGGGATCAGGTCATGGCTGTGAAGTCAGCGGTGAACAAAGAGCTGGAAAATCAGCGTACCGCTAAGGTCATCGGTGGCAGCTTGCAAGCCGAAGTTACCCTTTATGCCGAGGACGCATTGCTGGCCAGCCTATCCCGTTTGGGCGATGAGCTGCGCTTTGTGCTGATTACCTCCGGCGTTACCCTACAACCCCTGACTGCGGCCCCGGCTGAGGCGGCGAGCACTGAGTTATCGGGCTTGAAGCTGCACGTGCAAAAAACCGCACATGCCAAGTGTACCCGCTGCTGGCACCACCTGCCGGACGTAGGCACCCATGCGGATCATCCTGAGCTCTGTGGCCGCTGTGTCACCAACATCACAGCTGCGGGCGAGGTGCGTCATTATGCTTAAGCCCTGGAGCCAATTACTCTCGATGGGCTCCTTGGGGAAGCTGCCTTGGCTGTGGCTGAGTTTGCTGGTATTGGTTTTGGATCAAGCCACCAAGTTTTATTTTGAAAATACCCTGACTCTGTACCAGCGTATTGAGGTGATTGAGGGCTATTTTAGCTGGACTCTGGCCTATAACACCGGCGCTGCGTTTAGCTTTTTGGCCGCAGAATCGGGTTGGCAGCGTTGGTTTTTTGCTGTTATTGCCTTAGCCGTCAGCATAGTGCTGGTGGTTTGGTTGAAGCGTCTAAAAGCCCATGAGTCTTGGACGGCCATAGCCTTAGCCCTAATTTTAGGAGGGGCTTTGGGTAATCTTTATGACCGTGTTGTGTTAGGGCATGTGATTGATTTTATTCTGGTGCATTGGCAGAACCGCTGGTTTTTTCCAGCCTTCAATATTGCCGACACCGCTATTACTCTGGGGGCGCTTTTGTTAGCGCTAGACATGTTTAAAGGCAATCAATCAGGAGGTTCAGCCCATGACTGAACAGCTTATCGGGCCGGGAAAAAAAGTAACCCTGCACTTTGCCATTAAAATGGACTCCGGGCAGTTGGTGGACAGCACCTTTGATAAAAAACCGGCCACCTTTACCGTGGGTGATGGCAGCTTACTGCCGGGGTTTGAGCACAGTTTATTTGGTTTAGGCACTGGAGCTAAGCAGAGCATAACGCTGGCTCCTGAAAAGGCTTTTGGCCCCCATAATCCCAATAATGTGCAGAAATTATCCCGCACTCAGTTTGAGGGTATGGAGTTATCTGAAGGCTTAATGGTGATGTTTTCTGATGCAGCCAAAGCTCAGTTGCCGGGTGTCGTTAAAGATTTTGACGCTCAACAAGTAACCGTTGATTTTAACCATCCACTGGCCGGTCAAACTTTGATTTTTGATGTAGAAGTGATTGAAGTGATTTAAGCAGGAGTATGGGTCACTCGGTAGGGACTGCTTTATCTGTTTGCGGAATCCATCATGCGAATCAAACTTGCTAATCCTAGAGGCTTTTGCGCCGGAGTCGATCGCGCGATTGAGATTGTCAACCGGGCCTTAGAAATCTTTGGGCCACCCATTTACGTTCGACATGAGGTGGTGCATAACAAATTTGTGGTGGAGGATTTGCGCGCCCGTGGGGCTATCTTTGTTGAGGAATTGGATCAAGTTCCCGATCAAGTCATCGTCATTTTTAGTGCCCACGGAGTATCCCAAGCCGTGCGGCAGCAGGCGGAGCAGCGTGGGCTAAAAATTTTTGATGCCACCTGTCCGCTGGTTACTAAAGTGCATCTGGAAGTCGCAAAGTACAGCAGGGAAGGGCGCGAGTGCATTTTGATTGGCCATGCGGGACACCCAGAGGTAGAGGGAACCATGGGCCAATATGATACGCGCAACGGTGGGGCTATTTACTTAGTAGAGAGTGAGGAAGATGTAGCTCAACTGGAGGTACGGTATCCCGAGGCTTTGGCTTTTGTGACCCAAACCACCCTGTCTATGGATGATACGCGCCGCATCATTGATTTATTGCGGACTCGTTTTCCCAGCATTGGTGGCCCTCGTAAAGATGATATCTGCTATGCCACTCAAAACCGTCAGGACGCGGTTAAACACTTGGCCGTTGACTGCGATTTAGTGCTGGTGGTGGGCAGTCCTAATAGCTCGAACTCCAACCGCTTACGCGAGCTTTCGGAGCGTATGGGTACACCCGCTTACCTGATTGATGGGGCAGAAAATCTAAAACCAGAGTGGTTTGAGCAGGTCGATAAGGTGGGCATTACGGCGGGAGCTTCAGCGCCGGAGGTTTTGGTGCATGCGGTGGTGCAGCGCTTACAAGAGTGGGGCGCGGAAGCGGTAGAAGAGTTAGAAGGCCGCCCCGAGCATTTGACCTTTTCGATTCCTAAAGAGCTGCGGGGGACTTAACCCTTCGCAAACTTACCTTTCGACGCGCTGAGGATGGAGTGCGGTTACTCCAGAGTGGGGCTCAGGATGCAAGGCGGTGTGTGAACAGGTAAACCCGAAATCGCTCACAGATCAAGACTTGGTTGGGGTTGGGCACAAAGCCAACCTATACACCACTAGAGCCAAAGTATTTAACTGAAGGAGCAGAAAATATGAGCATTGACGGCTCTTTCGTCAAAGCGGCCCTAAGCGTCTTGTGGATAACAGGTGCATTGCTTTCCGTCACCTCGATTCAGGCAGGCCCCAGTGAGCCTTATCAAACGCCACTATTTGTTAGCCAGTCGGTTCCTCCTCTGAACCTACTGGTCATGGGCCGTGACCATAAGTTGTATTACGAAGCCTATAACGATGCTTTCGACCTAGATGGCGATGGCATACTTGATGTTGGCTTCAAGCCAAGTATTACCTACTACGGCTATTTCAACTCAGCTGTTTGCTACAGGCACCAGAATGGCCGCTTCGAACCCACTGCCTCAGCAGGCGCGGGCAACACTTGTAACAATGCTTGGAGCGGCAACTTCCTTAACTATCTAGCCACTTCGCGCATGGATGCCTTGCGCAAGGTGCTCTACGGTGGCTACCGATCCACCGATGATGCTGGTGAAACCGTGTTGCGCGCCGCCTTCATTCCGCAAGATGCCCACAGCTCAGGCAAGGAATACGACCCCGTGCGCGACAACTTCGCCATCGGCGACTACGCGCCGCTGTCCGCACCGCCGACTGGATTCCGTCACCTGTTTGCGGTCACCACTCTAAGTAATGCAGACACACCGATCCTCCGGGTTTTAACCAATAGTTCCTACCGAATTTGGGAGTGGGTCTCCAAGGAAGGCCCCGTGGCCAGCGACAAGTGTGTAAACAACAGTACCGATTGCACCAGCGGTGGGCCGAACAATTGGATTATAGTACCCTCCAGTTTTTTCCCAAGAGGGTTGAGCATCACCACTTGGAAAGACAGCCAACCTGATAGCCCCAACAATGAATCTGAGATGAACAATCTGTTCAACGCCGATTCGACCAGCAATCGCTGTGGCAGCGGTACTGTCAGCAATATCAATACCACTGGTGCGAATAACAACCCCTTTACTGGCAACAGTCATAATAGGTGTTCCCATAATGACTACCACACTCTGATCACCGGTACCTTGCGTGTTCCGGCTACCGGCAGCTACCAGTTTGCGGTTAATGGTGACGATGCTGTGGATTTTTATGTCGGCTCTACGCGTGTGGCCTACTGGTATGGCGGTCATGGTGCCAATAACAGCGCAAGTTCGTTGGCCTCCCACTCCGGTAGCATTCTTCTGAGCGCAGGTACCGACTACACTATCAAGTTCCGTCATGAGGAAGGTACTGGCGATGACAACTGGCAGCTTTGGTTCAGGCCCCCTAATGACCCCACCAACAGCACTCTGACCGACTACGACCTGAAGGTTCTTGCCTGTCCGAACGATGCCAACCTACGAGAGGATAACTGTAAGGCCTACTCTGGTAGCAGCGGCAGCCTCAGTTACAAACCCACGGGTATCCTGCATGACTTCGGTGAAAACGACTCGATGAAGTTCGGTTTGTTGACCGGCGCCTACGCTAAGAACACCAAAGGCGGCGTACTACGTAGCAATATCGACTCCTTTGCCCGCGAAGTGAATGAGGAAACTGGCCAGTTCCGTACCGATGTCAGCGACGGCATCGTTGCTACCCTGAACAAGCTACGCATCGTCGACTTCAACTCCAGTTATCAGTACAGTAACTGCGGTTGGATTGCTGATGTACCCATTACCTCGAAAGTCGACGGGGTATGCAGTATGTGGGGTAATCCACTGGCCGAGATGATGTTCGAGGGCCTGCGCTATTTCGCTGGAGCAAGTTCTGGCTCTAGTGCCTACACTTACGGTAGCAATGCACGAGATACCCAATCCGACCTGCGTCTGCCGGCCCCTGGTTGGAAGCCTCCCTATGTTGCCCGAGCCAGTGGTGGCGGCGGCGCACAAAGCTGCGCTGTACCGGTAATGACCCTCATCAGCGACATTAACCCATCCTATGATTTCACCTTGCCCGGCAGTCGCTTTGGCACAGACAGTAACACCAGTCTGCCGACAAAGATCAGCACACTGAACGTATCTAGTGCCACCGACGAAATCGGTACGACAGAGGGTATCAATGGAAAATCCTACTTCATTGGCCAGTCAAACGCCGACAACGCCAACAGCGCACCAACTGCAAAAATAATCAACAATCTATCTTGGGCGCGCGGCTTATCTCCCGAGGAGCCGAGTAAGCAGGGTACCTTTTACTCTGCTGGGATTGCCAAGTTCGCTGCGGAAAACGTTGTAGGTGGTGACAAGAAGATGCTCACCTACTCCATCGCGCTAGCCTCACCGCTACCACAGATTACCTTCCCCATCGGCACCGATGGTAATCAGAGCATCACTCTAGTACCCTTCGCCAAGTCCGTGGGTGGTGGCTACAGCATTGATCCTACGAGTAATTTCCAGCCGACTAACCAGATTGTCGATTACTATGTTATCAGTATCGCCAACACCACGGGCCCCGGCGGGGCCGACTATAAGGCCAGTGTCAATGGTGGTCGCCCCTATGCACAGTTCCGTATAAACTACGAGGATGTGGAGCAGGGTGCCGACCATGATATGGACGCTATCGCTCTCTATACCCTGTCGGTCGAGGCTAATGGTTCGCTCAAGGTGCGGCTCGATTCCGAATACGCCTCCGGCGGTATCATTCAGCTCATGGGCTATGTGATCTCTGGTACTACCGCTGATGGCATCTACTTAGAAGTCCGCGATAGGGATACAAATAGCGAGCACCCCTACAAGTTGAACACCCCTACAGGTCAGCGCCCCGGCTACTGTGATAACACTACTAACCTAGCTACGGACGCATGCAGAACTCTGCCGCTAACTGCTGAACGCACTTTTACCGCTATTTTGACTACTACCGCTGGTTTTCTTAAAAACCCGCTCTGGTATGCCGCTAAATATGGCATCCCGGAGCGCGCACCCAGCACTGTCATAGGTGACCCTGATAACTACTTCTTGGTTACCAATGCGCTGACTCTTAAAGATCAGTTGACCAATGCCTTCAACGACATCATGCAACGTAACAACTCGGTCACTAGCCCAGCCGTCAAACCGACTACGCCTCAGACGGCTGACGCTGACTTCTTTGTCTATCGTACCGACTATGACGTTGAGACTTGGAGCGGTGATCTGATTAAGGAAACTATTGACCCTAATACAGGTAACCGCACCTCTCACTGGAGGGCTGCATTGGGCAGTCGATCAGGCCGTACCATCAAGATGGCCGATGTGGCTGGCAAGGCCTTGGTTCCCTTAAGCTGGGACAATATAAGAGCTCGTGGAGTAAATGGCATATATAGTGGCGTGAACCTCCAGCAGGCGTTGGCAACCGACCCACAAGGCACAGACACTCCCAAAGTAGACGCTGAGGGGCGTTTGACTGTGTCTGCTGATATAGCAAGGGGGCAGGGGCACCTTGATTTCGTCAAGGGTACGAATACCAGCTACCGTGATAGGAAATCTCTGCTCGGCGACATTATCAACTCCAGCCCGGTGGTTGTAGAGGGTGCCCAGTATCTGCACTACCTCGCCGAAGCCATCGAGCCCGGCAGTAACTATGCAGCTTTTGCTGACACCGTAAAAACCCGTAGTACACCACTGGTGTTTGTCGGGGCTAATGACGGCATGCTGCATGCCTTCGATACCGAAACGGGGGCGGAAAAATTTGCCTTCGTGCCCAGCGCGGTGATCCCCAACCTGAACAAACTGACTAGCTCCGACTACAACGAGGCAGGTGGCGAACACCAGTTTTTTGTAGATGGCACGCCCGTGGTGCGGGATGTCTATTTCGACAACCAATGGCACACCGTGCTGGTGGGTACTTTGCGCGCTGGTGGCAAATCTATCTTCGCTCTGGATATCACCGATCCCGATGATATCCGCCTGCTCTGGGAGCTGACCGAAGGGGATGACCTGCAAGATGAAGAGACCCAGAGCGATGTGGGTTATAGCTTTCCCGTGCCCACCATCGCCCGCCTGCACAATGGCAAATGGGCGGTGGTTACTGGAAACGGCTATGACAGTGCCCGTGGCCGTGCTGTATTGTTTTTGATCGATATCAAAACTGGCGAACTGACCAAGATTCCAACCAAGGATAGTGATTCGCTGAATGGTTTGTCTTCGGTCAGAGTTGCTGATGACAACAGCGATGGCGTTGCCGACTATGTCTATGCCGGTGATCTGAAGGGTAACCTCTGGCGCTTCGACCTCGATCCGACTGGTAGCAAGCAAGACAGTGCCTACACAGTATCCTTTGGCGGCAGCCCCCTGTTCGCCGCCAAGGATGGGACTGGTAGCTCGGCAAATACCCAAGCTATCACCGCACCACCGTCAGTGGTACGCCACCCAAGTATGCAGGGTTATATCCTGATGTTCGGTACGGGACGTTATTTCCAACTGACCGATAAAGAGACGGATAAACTCGACAGTCTCTACGGTATCTGGGATAGGGAAACCAAGGGGGCTTCCCCCAACTCGACCCCCAGCCTGAGCCGAGATAATCTTCAGCAGCAAACCTTTATCACGGAGACCAGCAACACTTGGAGCTCGGGTACCTCTAGCCAAATGACGCAGAACATCCGGGTTTTGAGTAACAATAGCATCACTTGGGCACAATCTAGTACGGATACGAATAGCGAACGTAAATTTGGCTGGTATCTCGACCTAAAAGTCGGTAACGAACTTAAAGGTGAGCGCATTACGGACGAAATGGCCGCACGAGGTCAGGTACTATTCTTCACCACTCGTACCCCAAGTAATGATCCCTGCGAAGCGGGTTTGGAAGGTTGGACTTACGGGATCAACCCTTACACGGGCGGTGTAACTCGTTTCAACGTGTTCGACTTTGATAAGAATACGATGGTTAATTCGGGTGACAGCTATAACTTCAATGGTACTGCGACTGTGATCTCTGGCTTTAAAACACCAGCAGGAGGTATCAGCCTGAGTAATAATACCCTGTTCACGACCGATGGTTCTGCTGTCACCGTTGATTTTGACCCTGGCGCACCAGGTCGGCAAAGCTGGCAAATTATTCCGGAGGATGATTGATCGTTCGAGTTTTTGAACCTCAGGGCGGGGCTCCTTTCTGCTAAGATGGAGCACAGAATGTATGGTAAATACCATGCTGGAGCCCGCCCTGAGCCTGTCGAAGGGCTACTTGTTGATTGAGGGCAGTTATTAGAGGCCTGCCTACCTCCAACAACGGTCATTATAACCGTCCTCATTTTCTTTAACTCCATTGGCTCCCTTGACTCCCTTAGCATCTAAAGTTAAAGCCCGGCATACAGTGTCTCTAGTTGCTTGGCTCCCTTGAGGTGTGGCTGTCAAGGTATAACCACCATCGTCGCCATCATTGTCTTTAGTCACAGTTAGAGTGTAATAGCCTGATGCAGAAGTACCAGATAGACCTAATGAGCTAATATTGATGGCATATTGGCTGTTTTGAGCAAAATACCGCTCTTGTCGTGCGGCGGCATCGCTCAATAAAGCTATACCCTCAGTTCGATTACTGTGGGTGATATACTCAATATAATTTGGGTAGGCGATAGCGGCTAAGATTCCTATTAAAACGACGACAACCATCATTTCTAACAGGGTGAATCCATTTTTAGCCTGAAGGATTAAACACTTAGTCATAATTAGTTATCATTAATATAGTTGTTAATATTAAGCTCGAAAATACTAAAATTAGTTCTGCTACCGGTATGGAATTTTATTTCGTATATATAGTGAGTAATTTGTCCTCATGTAAAACTATAAGTTAATTTGTAAATACTTTTACTACAGTACTGCGTAAATTGATTTTTTGCCCTGTGGCTGTGTTTTCCGCCTCAGCATTAAGCTCATAATAAAAACTGCCAATTCCGGACAAACAGGTTCCGTATTCGATATTGTCGCAGTTAGCGCTCGTTTCATCACCTTCAAAGGGAACTCTTAGGGCATACCACTTTATACTGTAGCCGCTAAGATTGTTTAAGTTATAATTAATGGAGTCTGAAAAGTCTTGCTTGTATTCTGCCTTGTCATTGAGAAAGCAAACGTCGGTCTCAGTACAGCTCTCGGTAGGTTCTAAAGGGCGATTGAACTTGAGGAGCTGTGTTTCGCCTTCCCGTAAAGCGGCTTCTGCATAGTTAGCGAGTGTATTTTGCTCCAACATATTCCCAGTAATTCGAGTCTCTAAACTAGACTCCCTAGCGCCTGCAATGGCTAGAATAGTGATAATAAGCAACATAACCAAAGCAATAAGCAAGGACGCTCCGGCTTGGTGGTGGTCAAGCTTATAATGATTCATGGCAGTAGATTCCTAAGCGATACTGTGCGTTGTGTAACTTGATACAGTTGGCCGTTATCATCGGTTATATCTGTATCACTTACTCCTGTAAGAGTTTTCCAGTTCGCTATTGCAGTTTCAAAATCTACGGCATCACGCAGTCTAGTATTAGTGCTGCGCAATAGAATGCTGTAGCGTACAGCAAGGATAGTATCGGTTCCACTGGGGCTGGTTACATACTTGTGAACAGATCGGGTATCGGCATCGCTGCCTAAACCAAATTCAAAATGAAGATCTAGTAGTCCCCTGATAAGCTCTGCGGAGCCAGAGCTATTTTCTAGTGTAGCTCCGCTACCATCTGTGTGAATAACTTGGCAAGACAAGCTGTTATTTGTTAAGTAGTACCGTTCAATAATAATTTCTATATTGGATGTTTTATAAGGGGCTGCTATGTCTGAACTATTACGCGGGGAATTACCTAAGCAATTTCGATCCTTAGTATCGCGTGGCTGATAGCGAATACATAAAAAGCTTCCATTTCCTACTACAGTTTGACCTTTGCTAAAATTACATTCATTAAATACATTGGTACTAGGGAAAATCAGTTCAGGATCTATATAAGGCTCTCGTCGGTAGCCCGCCTTAGTCAGATGCTGATGCAACATAAGCTGTATGTAACGGCTGCTTTCCTGATTTTCGGATAGGTTTTGTTGAAAGCTATAACTGCGCCGATTGTCCAAATAGATTTGGGTAACGCCCAGAATCAAAAAGCTACTGATGGCCATAGCGACCAATAGTTCTAAAAGAGATAAACCTTTTTGCCTGTATCCAAGGATCATTAAAGATTCCCCTAAATTTGGCTACGCAGTCGGTAATGGCAAATAGTGGAGTCTGTACTTGCTCCGCTCTCCATACATTCCCCGGCTTTAACGCGCCAAGCGAGCTGAATTTCTAGGCTAGTTCCTGTATTGGTACAGCTATTGGCGGTATTAGTGCGGCAGATGTAGAACTCATCCTTTAATAGCGCACTGGCATCGGGCAGGCTGATTTTGGCTTTCTCGGCCCAGCAGCCCAGTTGTTGGCTCGGTTCGCTGGGCAATGGCGTACAGGAGTTGGGAGCAGTGGGAAAGTCTGCTCCTTTAGCTTTATAAAAGTCGGAACTGGCAGGTAATCCGGTCGGCGTAGCGCGTATCAGCTCCATCAGATCATTGGCTAACATAGCGGCGGTGTTGCGCTGTATGGAGTCTTGGGTGTACTGGAGGGTGCGTATTTGCAAGCTGACCATGCCCAGTATCCCCAGAGTGATGAGCAGTAGGGTAATCAGTACCTCAATTAAGCTAAATCCAGTGATCCGTCTGAGGTGCGGGGAGGGGTAGGGTGCGCTCATGGCCTTTATAATCTTCCTTAATTAAGAAGGGGTGCAGCTTGTCATCGGTGTGTTCTTGTTATGCCCTTTATCGTAGCTGCGGATGTTGCCTGAGGCTTCAATTTCGATTGTGTAGCCGTTAGCGAAATCTTCTTGATAGCAAATACAGATAATGGTGGATGGTTCCGCCGTGCCATTATAGTGAAAGCTAATTTCAGTGGGGCCATCTTTGGTGTTAGCTGAAATACCAGCAGCTAATGCAAGGGAGCGTATCATTTCACCCTCGCAGTTTTTGCGTTGTACCTGCCATTTGCTGTTTGTTCCGGTGTCTGTGGAGCAAACCCTAATGGAGGTGCGCTCAGTGGCTGCTTGGGCACGGGCAAATTGCAATAAAGACAGCAGCTCATTGCGGGTGGCTAAGGCTTTGTTACTGCTAATGAACTGGCTAAAGCTGGGTACGGCAATGGCTAAAAATATGCCGAGTAACACCAGAATGATCATCAACTCAATCAGGGTGAATCCGTGTTGAGTGCGGTGTTTCGATATCATGGATACTTGACCTGACCAGAAGGGAGGCTATTTGATGGCTATCTTGTATCGAAGCCAACTCCTTGGCCATTGATTTAGGCACGACTAAAGGCAGCAGTTTGTAGAGGGAGGCTCGTCCGAGGGACGGATGCGTCCTTGATTGTTAAGCACAAGCCGCCATGCAATATGCTGCTGTCGGCATAGAGTAAAACTTCCGTTACTGGCGGGGGCGGTTCCATTGGGTTGAAAGCGAATGCTATTGGTGAGGCCTCGCCAACACAGCTTGTTATGGGTATTTACCTGATGTACCCGATTGGGATACGAGCTGTCGCCTTTGAGAATAATCCAATGTTTATCCCAATGCCCGTCACAGGTCAGCCCATCACTGGAGCCGCATAGGGTGTGGGTTTTCTGATGGATAATAGCCTGCATTCGTGCTTGATGTAGGTGACTCAGTAATAGCTGTTGCACGGCCTTATCCTGATTCTGCTGTAGAAGTTGTTTTAAAGCCGGTGTTGCCCAGCTCAAGCCGATTCCCAGTAATACAAGGATGATTAATAATTCAATAAGCGAAAAAGCATCTTGCTTGAGAGCATGGCTCATAAGCGACAAATCCTTTTGTCTGGGGCAAAATAGGGCTGTCAATAAGCCATAGCAAAAGTCTGGCTGAAATCAAGTTGAAAAATAATTTCTGCGAACCTATTGCAGAAAGAAAAGCCTTTGCATAAAATGCCGCCCGCTTGATTGAGTCTGAATCTAGGCAAAGTCTAAGCAAGCTTAAGCAAGGCTACATATTCGAGTTAAGCTCAAGTTTTTCAAAGAAAAATTGACAGCGAGAAAAAAATATGTAGAATGCCGCAGCAGCTCGGAGGGGTTCCCGAGCGGCCAAAGGGATCAGACTGTAAATCTGACGTCTTCGACTTCGAAGGTTCGAATCCTTCCCCCTCCACCATTTTTAGCCTGTATGTGACAGGCGGGTATAGTTCAGTGGTAGAACCTCAGCCTTCCAAGCTGATGATGCGGGTTCGATTCCCGCTACCCGCTCCATGAGGCAAAGTTTCGCTCATGTAGCTCAGTTGGTAGAGCACACCCTTGGTAAGGGTGAGGTCAGCGGTTCAAATCCGCTCATGAGCTCCAGTTTGGGTTTCCTTCAGTATAACTTGTCACAAGCCTTGGCTTGGGTTAAGCTTAAAAGCTTTCGCATGTGGCTTAAGTTGATCTGTTTAAAGGCCAGTAGCTCAATTGGCAGAGCGGCGGTCTCCAAAACCGCAGGTTGGGGGTTCGATTCCCTCCTGGCCTGCCACCCTTTTGGGCGGTAGTCTTAAGAAAGGTTCAAATAATGGATATCAAGGCTGAAGCCGAAGCGTCGCGCCAAGACCTAAAGAAGTGGTCACTAGTGGCTGTGCTGGTGGTCTTGGGAGTAGTGGGGAATCACTATTATTCCGATCAGCCTCTCTTGTACCGTGTTATTGCCTTTCTGGCCCTGATGTCAGGTTGCTTGTATATAGCTTATAACACAGTCAAAGGGCAGTTTATCTATTCTTTGTTAATTGAGGCTAAGGCTGAAATTCGCAAGGTGGTTTGGCCGACTCGTCAAGAAACAACTCAGACTACCCTTATTGTGGTTGCCGTGGTTTTGGTGATGGCACTGCTGTTATGGGGATTAGATAGCCTGTTGGGCTGGATCGTATCCATGATTGTTGGGTGAGGTTACTTGTGGCTAAGCGCTGGTATGTTGTACATGCCTACTCAGGATACGAGAAGCACGTGATGCGCTCTCTAATAGAGCGCATTAAGTTTGCAGGTATGGAAGATGAATTCGGAGAGGTTTTAGTACCTACCGAAGAAGTAGTTGAAATGCGTAATGGGCAAAAGCGCAAAAGTGAGCGTAAGTTCTTTCCTGGCTATGTTTTAGTCCAAATGGAAATGAATGAAGGGACTTGGCACTTAGTAAAAGATACGCCTCGTGTCATGGGTTTTATCGGCGGTACCGCAGATAAACCAGCGCCTATTACCGATAAAGAAGCTGAAGCGATTTTACGTCGTGTGGCCGATGGCAGCGACAAGCCGAAGCCCAAGACTCTGTTTGAGCCGGGTGAAGTGGTTCGGGTTATTGATGGGCCTTTTGCGGACTTTAATGGCGTAGTTGAGGAAGTCAACTATGAGAAGAGCCGTATTCAGGTAGCCGTAATCATTTTTGGTCGTTCAACACCTGTTGAATTAGAGTTTGGCCAAGTCGAAAAGATTTAGCATGAGTTAGTTTTAGCCCCGTAGTGTAATACTGCGGGGCTTTTTGTCTCGCTAATCGAGATTTGTATTGGGGAGCTGCAAAGCGCATTCACCCACATTGGAGTTATCATGGCTAAGAAGATTCAAGCCTACATCAAGCTGCAAGTAAAGGCTGCACAAGCCAACCCGTCTCCACCCGTTGGCCCTGCATTGGGTCAACATGGTGTGAACATCATGGAATTTTGTAAAGCCTTCAATGCTCGTACTCAGGGCATGGAGCCAGGTTTGCCAACACCGGTAATCATTACCGTGTATAGCGATCGTAGCTTTACTTTTGAAATCAAAAGTACACCGGCTTCTGTTTTGCTGAAAAAAGCAGCAGGCATCACCAGTGGCTCTCCACGTCCTAATACCCAAAAAGTGGGTACAGTGACCCGTGCTCAGCTGGAAGATATCGCTAAAGCTAAGCAAGCAGATATGACTGCTGCTGATTTAGATGCTGCCGTGCGTACTATTGCTGGTTCTGCGCGTAGCATGGGCCTGAATGTGGAGGGCCTGTAATGGCTAAGTTGACCAAGCGCCAAAAGGCCATTGCCGCTAAAGTTGAAGCAGGCAAAGCCTACTCTTTTGAAGATGCTGCCAAACTTCTGACAGAGCTGGCCACTTCTAAATTTAAAGAGTCCGTTGATATCGCCTTTAACCTTGGCGTTGACCCGCGTAAATCAGATCAAGTAGTTCGTGGCGCTACCGTACTGCCAAACGGCACCGGCAAGAGCGTGCGGGTTGCTGTCTTTACTCAGGGTGCCAACGTTGAGGCCGCTCTGGCAGCGGGCGCTGACAAAGTGGGTATGGATGAGTTGGCTGCTGAAATGAAAGGCGGTGATCTGAACTATGACGTAGTCATTGCCTCTCCTGACGCGATGCGTGTAGTAGGTCAGTTAGGTCAAATCCTCGGCCCTCGTGGTCTGATGCCTAACCCTAAAGTCGGTACTGTAACTCCTGACGTGGCTACAGCCGTTAAGAATGCTAAAGCCGGTCAAGTGCGTTTCCGTACTGATAAAAACGGTATTATTCACGCTTCCGTTGGCAAGGTGGACTTTGAGCCCATCAAGCTGAAAGAAAATGTGGAAGCTCTGTTAGCTGATTTAAAGCGCTTGAAACCATCCACCTCTAAGGGTGTATACGTTAAGCGCATTACCCTGAGCTCTACCATGGGCCCAGGTTTGATGATTGATCAGGCTTCTTTGGAAGGCTGATGAGAGTGCCAGTCTTAATTAAAGCTGGCTCTGCTGTATTGGGGTCCCTGCCTGGCGGGGGCTTTCCAAGACCGTAGGCGGCGCAAGCCTTAAACAAGAACGCCTACGCAGAGGTGCTCCCGATTCGTACCGAATCAGACACCAAAACCGTCCGGTGTAAGCCGGATGTATCGGTAATATCCAGGAGTAAACCCGTGGCTATCAAACTCGAAGACAAGAAAGCTATTGTCGCTGAAGTCAACGAGGCTGCCAAAGTCGCTCTGTCCGCTGTCGTGGCTGATGCCCGTGGCGTGACTGTCGGCGCTATGACCGGACTCCGTAAAGAGGCCCGCGAAGCGGGTGTGTACGTCAAAGTAGTACGTAACACCTTGGTTCGTCGCGCAGTGGCAGGTACTGATTTTGAAGTACTGGCTGATGCGTTCAAGGGCCCGACCCTGATTGCATTTTCTAATGAACATCCGGGCGCTGCGGCCCGTATTTTCAAAGAGTTTGCTAAGGGTCAGGACAAGTTCGAAATCAAAGCGGCAGCTTTTGAAGGCAAGCTCATACCGGCCAGTCAAATCGACACGCTGGCCACCTTGCCAACCAAAGACGAAGCTATCGCTCAGTTGATGAGCGTCATCCAAGGTGCTACCAGCAAGCTGGCCCGTACTTTGGCTGCTATCCGCGACAAGAAGGAAGCCGAAGCTGCCTAATCAGCACTTGGGTTTTCTGCAGTCTTTTTTGTTAACAAGACAGCTCAGTGTGCTGTCAACCTATACAGGAATAGAGTCATGGCTCTGACCAACGAAGAGATCCTCAACGCCGTAGCCGAAATGTCTGTGATGCAAGTCGTAGAACTGATCAAGGCTTTCGAAGAGAAGTTCGGCGTAACTGCTGCTGCTGCCGTTGCTGCTGGCCCTGCCGCTGCTGCTGCTGTTGTAGAAGAGCAAACTGAGTTCACCATCGTTCTGACTGAAGCAGGCGATAAGAAAGTGAACGTCATTAAAGTAGTTCGTGAACTGACTGGTCTGGGCTTGAAAGAAGCTAAAGCCGTGGTTGACGGTGCTCCAGGCGTAGTGAAAGAAGGTGTTTCTAAGGAAGAAGCAGAAGCTGCTAAGAAATCCTTGGAAGAAGCAGGTGCCAAGGTCGAGCTTAAGTAAGCTCTGCTGGTCTCTGTGGCCTTCGCCTTTTGCGAACGGCCAATGGCTGGTGGCTTTTGCCACCGGCCTTTTTCTGTTATTAGGCCCGCTATATATCGCGAGGCTTTAGACATATCCACTGATTGCAGTGGCGCGATGCATACATAGATCGCACGATTTTTAGGCCGCTCCCTCTGGATCGGCCAAACAAGCAGGTGACCAAGCTGGGGAATGCTGATGGCTTACTCATACACTGAGAAAAAACGTATCCGCAAGGACTTTAGCAAGTTACCGCACGTAATGGATGTGCCGTATCTTCTGGCCATCCAGCTGGATTCATATCGCGAGTTCCTACAGGTCGGTGTGTCCAAGGAGCGCTTACGCGATGTTGGCTTGCATGCGGCGTTTAAATCCGTTTTTCCGATTATCAGCTATTCCGGTAACGCTGCGCTGGAGTATGTAGGTTATCGCCTAGGCGATCCTGCCTTTGACGTGAAAGAGTGCGTACTGCGTGGGGTAACCTTTGCTGTCCCACTACGGGTTAAAGTGCGCCTGATTATCTTTGATAAAGAGTCTTCAAACCGCGCTATCAAAGATATCAAAGAGCAGGAAGTCTACATGGGGGAAATTCCCCTGATGACTGAAAACGGTACCTTTGTTATTAACGGTACTGAGCGCGTTATCGTTTCCCAGCTCCACCGTTCTCCGGGTGTATTTTTCGATCACGACCGTGGCAAGACACATAGCTCCGGTAAATTGCTGTATTCCGCCCGTATCATTCCTTACCGTGGTTCTTGGTTGGATTTTGAGTTCGATCCAAAAGACGCGGTGTTTGTGCGTATCGACCGTCGCCGCAAATTGCCTGCAACTGTGCTGCTGCGCGCTTTGGGGTATTCCACCGAAGAGGTTTTGGATACCTTTTACGATACCAACGTATTCCACATCCGTGGCGAAGTCTTGGCACTAGAGCTTGTGCCTAAGCGTCTGCGAGGTGAAATCGCGGTATTCGATATCAAAGATGCCAGCGGCAAGATTATTGTTGAGCAAGGTCGCCGGATTACTGCGCGTCATATTAGTTTGTTGGAAAAGGCTGGCATTAAAGAACTGGAAGTGCCTATGGACTATGTGCTGGGTCGTACGACGGCGCAGGCCATTGTGCACCCAGCTACTGGTGAGATCTTGGTGGACTGCAACACCGAATTGACCTTGGATGCGATGGTAAAAATCGTTAAGGGTCAGGTGGTTCGCTTTGAAACCCTGTACACCAACGATATTGACTGCGGCCCCTTCATTTCCGATACCCTAAAGATCGACTCTACAGCCAATCAGTTGGATGCTTTAGTCGAAATTTACCGCATGATGCGTCCTGGCGAGCCACCGACCAAAGACGCGGCTGAGGCGCTGTTCGGTAATTTGTTCTTCAGTGCCGAGCGTTATGACCTATCTGCCGTAGGTCGGATGAAGTTCAACCGCCGTATCGGTCGTACTGAAATCGAAGGCCCGGGTGTACTGAGCAAAGAAGATATTGTTGCAGTGCTCAAAACGCTGGTGGATATCCGTAACGGCAAAGGCATTGTCGACGATATCGACCACTTGGGTAACCGCCGTGTGCGTTGCGTCGGTGAAATGGCGGAAAACCAATTCCGTATCGGTTTGGTTCGTGTAGAGCGCGCTGTTAAAGAGCGCCTATCCATGGCGGAAAGCGAAGGCTTGATGCCACAGGATCTGATCAACGCTAAGCCAGTGGCCGCAGCGGTGAAAGAGTTCTTTGGTTCCAGCCAACTGTCTCAGTTTATGGATCAGAACAACCCGCTGTCCGAGATTACCCATAAACGCCGTGTTTCAGCCCTCGGCCCAGGTGGTTTGACCCGTGAGCGTGCAGGCTTCGAAGTGCGCGACGTACACCCAACCCATTACGGTCGTGTATGTCCCATTGAAACGCCTGAAGGCCCGAACATCGGCTTGATTAACTCCTTAGCCGCTTATGCCCGTACCAACCAGTACGGCTTCTTGGAAAGTCCTTACCGTGTGGTGAAAGAAGGGCAGGTTACGAATGAAATCGTGTATCTGTCTGCCATTGAAGAGGCAGAGCATGTAGTGGCTCAGGCTTCGGCCAAAATGGATGCTGATCACCGTCTGGTGGAAGAGCTGGTTAACGTTCGCCACTTGAACGAATTCACTGTAAAGGCTCCTGAAGATGTGAGTCTGATGGATGTCTCGCCCCGTCAGGTAGTATCGGTGGCAGCGGCCTTGATTCCCTTCCTTGAGCACGACGATGCGAACCGGGCCCTCATGGGTTCCAACATGCAACGTCAGGCCGTACCTACCTTGCGCTCTGATAAGCCCTTGGTGGGTACTGGCATGGAGCGCAACGTAGCCCGCGATTCCGGTGTGTGTGTGGTAGCACGTCGTGGCGGTGTAATTGACTCTGTAGATGCCAGTCGTATTGTGGTGCGGGTCAACGACGACGAGGTGGAAACGGGCGAAGCCGGTGTAGATATTTACAACCTCACCAAATACACCCGCTCCAACCAAAACACCTGTATCAACCAGCGTCCACTGGTGAAGCAAGGTGATCAGGTAGTGCGTGGCGATATTATGGCGGACGGTCCATCCACTGACATGGGTGAGCTGGCGCTGGGCCAAAATATGCGCGTGGCTTTCATGCCTTGGAACGGCTTCAACTTCGAAGACTCCATCTGCCTGTCTGAGCGCGTGGTGCAGGAAGATCGCTTCACCACCATCCATATTCAGGAACTGAGCTGTATCTCCCGTGATACTAAACTCGGCCCAGAAGAAATCACCGCTGATATCCCGAACGTGGGTGAAGCAGCGCTGAACAAATTGGATGAAGCCGGTATCGTCTACGTCGGTGCTGAGGTGCAAGCCGGTGATATTCTGGTTGGTAAGGTAACTCCGAAAGGCGAAACCCAACTGACACCAGAAGAAAAACTGCTGCGCGCCATCTTCGGTGAAAAAGCTTCTGACGTTAAAGACACCTCCCTGCGCGTGCCCACCGGTACCAAGGGTACGGTGATCGACGTTCAGGTCTTCACCCGTGATGGGGTAGAACGTGACTCCCGCGCGCTGGCGATTGAAAAGCAGCAGTTGGATGAGATCCGTAAAGACCTCAACGAAGAGTTTCGTATCGTTGAAGGGGCGACCTTTGAGCGTCTGCGCGCTGCCTTGGTTGGTGCCGTGGCTGAAGGCGGCCCGGCGCTGAGAAAAGGCACTGAAATCACCGACGAAATCTTGAACGGTCTGGATCATGGCCAATGGTTCAAGTTGCGTATGGCCGATGATGCGCTGAATGAGCAGCTAGAAAAAGCCCAAGCCTACATCGCTGATCGTCGCCGTCTGTTGGATGAGAAGTTCGAAGATAAGAAGCGCAAGCTGCAACAAGGCGATGATCTGGCCCCTGGCGTGCTCAAAGTGGTTAAGGTGTATCTGGCCATCAAACGCCGTATCCAGCCGGGCGATAAGATGGCCGGTCGCCACGGTAACAAGGGTGTGGTTTCGGTGATCATGCCCGTGGAAGACATGCCCCACGATGAAAATGGCGTGCCGGTAGATATCGTACTGAACCCGCTGGGCGTACCCTCACGGATGAACGTGGGCCAGATTCTGGAAACCCATTTGGGGCTGGCTGCACGCGGTCTGGGCGAGAAGATCAACCGCATGTTGGAAGAGCAGCGTAAAATTGCCGAATTACGGCAGTTCTTGCACGAAATCTACAACGAAATTGGTGGTCGCCAAGAAAGCCTCGACGAGTTCAGCGATACCGAAATTCTGGAGTTGGCTAACAACCTGAAAGGCGGTGTACCTATTGCCACGCCGGTATTCGACGGGGCTAAGGAAACCGAAATCAAGGCAATGCTTAAGCTAGCCGATCTGCCAGAAAGTGGTCAGATGCGCCTCTATGATGGTCGCACGGGTAATGCCTTTGAGCGTCCGACTACCGTCGGCTACATGTACATGCTCAAACTGAACCACTTAGTGGACGACAAGATGCACGCGCGTTCCACTGGCTCCTACAGCTTAGTCACTCAACAACCCTTGGGTGGTAAGGCGCAGTTTGGTGGTCAGCGTTTCGGGGAGATGGAGGTCTGGGCGCTGGAAGCCTACGGCGCGGCCTATACGCTGCAAGAAATGCTGACTGTGAAGTCGGACGATGTGAACGGTCGGACCAAGATGTACAAAAACATCGTGGACGGCGATCACCGTATGGAAGCCGGAATGCCGGAGTCCTTCAACGTGTTGATCAAGGAAATCCGTTCGCTCGGCATCGATATCGAACTGGAAACCGAATAATTCGCGCTGCCCTGTAATGCCCAGAATTCTGGGCATTACGCGTCCGTGAGGAGAACAGACTTTGAAAGATCTGCTGAATCTTCTGAAAAATCAGGGTCAACTGGAAGAGTTCGATGCCATCCGCATTGGTCTAGCCTCCCCTGAAATGATCCGCTCTTGGTCTTATGGCGAAGTTAAAAAGCCAGAAACCATCAACTACCGTACCTTCAAGCCCGAGCGTGATGGCTTGTTCTGCGCCAAAATCTTTGGCCCGGTAAAGGATTACGAGTGTTTATGTGGTAAGTACAAGCGCCTCAAGCATCGCGGTGTGATCTGCGAAAAATGTGGTGTAGAAGTGGCTCTGGCCAAGGTGCGTCGTGAGCGCATGGCTCACATTGAGTTAGCCTCGCCGGTTGCCCATATTTGGTTCTTAAAGTCCCTGCCGTCCCGTATTGGCTTGCTGCTGGACATGACCCTGCGTGATATTGAGCGCGTGCTCTACTTTGAGAGCTATGTGGTCATTGATCCGGGCATGACTACCCTAGAAAAAGGCCAACTGCTGAACGATGAGCAGTATTTTGAGGCTTTAGAGGAGTTTGGTGACGACTTCGATGCCCGTATGGGTGCTGAAGCCGTTCGTGAGCTGCTAATCCAGATTGATCTGGAATATGAAATTGGCCGTCTGCGGGAAGAGATTCCGCAAACCAACTCCGAAACCAAGATCAAGAAGCTGTCCAAGCGTTTGAAGCTGATGGAAGCTTTCCAAGGTTCTGGCAACAAGCCCGAATGGATGGTACTGACGGTATTGCCCGTACTGCCTCCCGATCTGCGCCCCTTGGTTCCGCTGGACGGTGGCCGTTTTGCCACCTCCGATCTGAACGACCTTTACCGTCGGGTGATCAACCGTAACAACCGTCTGAAGCGCCTGCTGGATCTGGCCGCGCCGGACATCATCGTGCGCAACGAAAAGCGCATGCTGCAAGAAGCAGTAGATGCCCTGCTGGATAACGGTCGCCGTGGCCGTGCCATCACTGGTTCTAATAAGCGTCCGCTGAAATCCCTGGCTGATATGATCAAGGGTAAACAAGGCCGCTTCCGTCAGAACCTGCTCGGCAAGCGCGTGGATTACTCCGGTCGTTCAGTGATTACCGTAGGCCCGACTCTGCGTTTGCACCAGTGTGGTCTGCCGAAGAAAATGGCGCTGGAGCTGTTCAAGCCCTTCATTTTCGGAAAGTTAGAAGCCAAAGGCATGGCCACCACCATCAAAGCCGCTAAGAAGATGGTGGAGCGTGAGCTGCCCGAGGTTTGGGACGTTCTGGCTGAGGTGATCCGCGAGCATCCCGTACTGCTCAACCGCGCCCCGACCCTACACCGTCTGGGTATTCAAGCGTTCGAGCCAGTGTTGATTGAGGGTAAAGCCCTGCAACTGCACCCTCTGGTGTGCGCGGCCTATAACGCCGACTTTGACGGTGACCAGATGGCGGTACACGTGCCCCTGACCCTTGAGGCTCAGTTGGAAGCACGTGCTCTGATGATGTCCACCAACAACGTGCTGTCACCTGCCAACGGTGAGCCGGTCATCGTTCCCTCTCAGGACGTGGTCTTGGGTCTGTACTACATGACCCGCGAAGCCGTGAACGCCAAAGGCGAGGGCCGCGTGTTTGCCGATCTGCAAGAAGTGGATCGCGTCTTCCGTATGGGCGAAGCCTCTTTGCATGCCCGTGTTAAAGTGCGGATCAACGAGAAAGTGAAGCAGAAAGACGGTTCTCTGCTGGCGCGTACCCGTATTGTGGATACCACTGTAGGCCGTGCACTGCTATTCCAAGTAGTGCCTGCGGGCTTGTCTTTTGATGTGATTAACCAATCCATGAAGAAGAAGGCTATCTCGCGTCTGATCAACCATTGCTACCGCATGGTGGGCCTGAAAGATACCGTCATCTTCGCTGATCAGTTGATGTACACAGGTTTTGCCTTCTCCACCATGTCCGGCGTATCCATTGGTGTGAACGACTTTGTGATCCCGGACGAAAAAGCCCGCATCATTGACTCTGCCACCGAGGAAGTGAAGGAAATCGAAACCCAGTACGCCTCGGGTCTGGTGACTCAGGGTGAGAAGTACAATAAGGTGATCGACCTTTGGTCCAAGGCTAACGATGAAGTCTCTAAAGCGATGATGGCCAACCTCTCAAAAGAGAAGGTCATTGACCGCAAAGGCGACGAAGTGGATCAGGAGTCTTTCAACTCTATGTATATGATGGCGGACTCCGGTGCGCGGGGTTCTGCGGCCCAGATTCGTCAGCTGGCCGGTATGCGGGGTCTGATGGCCAAGCCCGACGGCTCCATCATCGAAACGCCCATTACGGCGAACTTCCGTGAAGGTTTGAACGTACTCCAGTACTTCATCTCTACCCACGGTGCGCGTAAAGGTCTGGCGGATACCGCGTTGAAAACCGCGAACTCCGGTTACCTGACCCGTCGTCTGGTAGATGTGGCGCAGGACTTGGTAGTTACTGAAGTCGATTGTGGTACTGATCAAGGTCTCGTCATGACTCCGCACATTGAAGGCGGTGACGTGGTTGAACCTCTGGGTGAGCGTGTGCTGGGCCGTGTGATCGCTCGAGACGTGCTCAAGCCCGGTACTGATGAAGTATTGGTTCCAGCGGGTACTTTGATTGATGAAAAATGGGTTGAGTTTATTGAGCTGAACACCATCGACGAAGTGGTGGTGCGCTCTCCTATCACCTGTGAAACTCGTTATGGTATTTGCTCTTGCTGCTACGGCCGTGATTTGGCGCGTGGGCACTTGGTCAATATCGGTGAAGCTGTGGGTGTAATCGCAGCCCAGTCTATCGGTGAGCCCGGTACTCAGCTGACCATGCGTACCTTCCACATCGGTGGTGCGGCTAGCCGGACTTCAGCCGTGGATAACGTGCTGGTGAAAAACGGCGGTACCATTCGTCTGCACAACCTCAAGCACGTTGAGCGTCTGGACGGCAACTTGGTAGCGGTTTCTCGCTCCGGTGAACTGGCCGTAGCCGATGACTTTGGTCGTGAGCGTGAGCGTTATAAACTGCCTTATGGCGCGGTTATTTCCGTGAAGGAAGGCGATAAGGTCGATCCGGGTACCGTGGTGGCCAAATGGGATCCGCACACCCACCCCATCGTGACCGAGATGAAAGGTCGTGTGACCTTCGTAGGTATGGAAGAGGGCATCACCATCAAGCGTCAAACCGATGAGCTGACCGGTTTGACCAACATTGAAGTGATGGATGCCAAAGACCGTCCAGCAGCCGGTAAAGACATTCGTCCTGCCGTGAAGCTGGTGGATGCAAACGGTAAAGATCTGATGCTGCCCGGTACGGATGTGCAGGCTCAGTACTTCCTGCCTGCGAACGCCTTGGTGGGTGTAGCAGATGGCGCTGAAGTAGGTGTGGGTGACATCATCGCCCGTATCCCGCAAGAAACCTCGAAAACTCGCGATATCACCGGGGGTCTGCCGCGTGTGGCCGACTTGTTCGAAGCCCGCCGTCCAAAAGAGCCCTCTATTCTGGCGGAGGTCAGTGGTACCATTGCCTTCGGTAAAGAAACCAAAGGTAAGCGTCGTCTGGTCATTACGCCTACGGATGGTAGCGAGCCGTACGAGGAACTGATTCCGAAGTGGCGGCACCTGAACGTGTTCGAAGGTGAGCAGGTTAACCGAGGGGAAGTAATCTCTGACGGCCCAAGCAACCCGCATGATATTTTGCGTCTGTTGGGTGTTAGCACACTGGCTAAGTACATCGTCAATGAGATTCAGGACGTATACCGCCTTCAGGGTGTGAAGATCAACGACAAGCACATTGAGACCATCCTGCGTCAGATGTTGCGTAAAGTGGAGGTTACCGAATCCGGTGATTCCAGCTTTATCAAAGGTGATCAGGTCGAACTTACTCAAGTGTTGGAAGAAAACGAAGTACTGAGCACGGAAGACCGCTTCCCAGCCAAGTACGAGCGTATTCTGTTGGGCATTACCAAAGCCTCTTTGTCGACGGAGTCCTTCATCTCGGCCGCCTCCTTCCAAGAGACCACACGCGTACTGACCGAAGCTGCGGTAACCGGCAAACGTGACTACCTGCGTGGCCTGAAAGAGAACGTAGTTGTGGGTCGCTTGATTCCGGCCGGTACGGGTTTGGCCTATCACAGTGAGCGTAAGCGTAAACGTGACGCCTTTAAGCCGACCCGTGTCAGTGCTGATGAGGTAGAAGCCGCTTTGACCGAGGCGCTGAACTCCAGCGAGGGCTGATCTTTAGGGCACCCTCAGAGCTCCTAGCCTAGCGTGTAGATATTGACGCTAAGCTGGAAGCTCTTTAGACTCGTGTGCCCTTAAATTGGCGGGGTGGCGTGCCCTGCCATTTTCGTTTGTGTCGAAAGACCACAGTGGAGCTATTAGATGTCAACCATTAACCAGCTGGTACGCCAGCCGCGCAAGCGCCTCGTCGAGAAAAGCGACGTGCCTGCGCTGCAAAACTGCCCGCAACGTCGTGGCGTTTGCACCCGCGTATACACCACCACTCCGAAAAAGCCTAACTCCGCACTGCGTAAAGTTTGCCGTGTGCGTCTGACCAATGGCTACGAAGTGACCTCCTACATCGGTGGTGAAGGCCATAACTTGCAAGAGCACAGCGTTGTTCTGATCCGTGGTGGCCGGGTAAAAGACCTTCCTGGTGTGCGTTACCACACCGTGCGCGGTTCTTTGGATACCTCCGGTGTTAAAGACCGTAAGCAAGGCCGTTCCAAATACGGTGCCAAGCGTCCGAAATAGGGCCTTGTTTTGCCATACTGTACTAATCTGAGTCGATAAGAGTAAGGCCGGACAGCGTTCCGGGCTAACCTGAAGACCGTTTGAGGGCTTATCCATGCCAAGACGTCGCATTGCTGCTAAACGTGAGATCTTAGATGATCCAAAATACGGCAGCCAAATTCTCGCCAAGTTCATGAACCACGTAATGGAAAGCGGCAAAAAATCCGTCGCTGAACGTATCGTGTACGGTGCTCTGGACGCAGTTAAAACCCGTAAGAACAGCGACCCCCTGGAAATTTTCGAAAAAGCACTTGACGCCATTGCTCCACTGGTCGAAGTGAAATCACGCCGTGTAGGTGGTGCCACCTACCAGGTTCCGGTCGAAGTTCGCCCTTCTCGTCGTAATGCACTGGCCATGCGTTGGCTGGTAGAGTCAGCACGCAAGCGTGGTGAAAAATCCATGGCTCTGCGTTTGGCTGGCGAGTTGCTGGACGCCCATGATGGTAAGGGTGCTGCTGTCAAGAAACGTGAAGACGTGCACCGTATGGCTGAGGCCAACAAGGCGTTCTCGCATTACCGCTTCTAAGATCCGCCCTGTGCATCCCGCGAGGATATTATTGTGGCTCGTACAACCCCTATTAACCGCTACCGGAATATCGGTATCTGCGCCCACGTAGATGCTGGTAAGACCACCACCACCGAGCGGATCCTGTTTTATACAGGTGTCAACCACAAGATGGGCGAGGTACATGACGGTGCCGCGACCATGGACTGGATGGTGCAAGAGCAAGAGCGGGGTATTACCATTACCTCCGCCGCAACCACTGCCTTCTGGGCAGGCTCTACCAAACAGTACGACAACTATCGCGTTAACATCATCGACACGCCCGGACACGTAGACTTCACCATTGAAGTAGAGCGTTCTCTGCGCGTTCTGGACGGTGCTGTAGTAGTGTTCTGCGGCACCTCTGGTGTTGAGCCTCAGTCCGAAACCGTATGGCGTCAAGCCAACAAATACGGCGTTCCGCGTATCGTCTACGTGAACAAAATGGACCGTGCCGGCGCTAACTTCCTGCGCGTTGTTGAGCAAATCAAAAAGCGTCTGGGCCATACTCCGGTTCCTGTACAGCTGGCTATTGGTGCGGAAGAAAACTTCCAAGGCCAAATTGATCTGCTGAAGATGAAAGCCATTTATTGGAACGAAGACGACCAAGGTATGACCTACCGTGAGGAAGAAATTCCTGCGGAGCTGCAAGACCTGGCCGAAGAATGGCGTTCCAACATGGTTGAGTCGGCTGCTGAAGCCAACGAAGAGCTGATGAATAAGTATCTCGAAGAGGGCGACCTGTCCCGCGAAGAGATTATTGCGGGTCTGCGTCAGCGCACCATCGCCTGCGAAATCGTACCGGCTGTTTGCGGCTCCTCCTTCAAGAACAAGGGCGTGCCTCTGGTTCTCGATGCGGTGATCGACTTCCTGCCAGCACCAACCGAGATCCCTGCTATCAAAGGCATCCACCCGGATCTGGCTGATACTCCGAAAGAGCAGGTCGCTGCTGAGCAGTTCGACGAGCGTCACGCCAGTGACGACGAGCCGTTCTCTGCGCTGGCGTTCAAGATTGCCACTGACCCCTTCGTCGGTACTCTGACTTTCGCCCGTGTTTATTCTGGCGTATTGGCCTCTGGTGACTCGGTCATCAACTCGGTCAAAGGCAAGAAAGAGCGCGTAGGTCGTATGGTGCAAATGCACGCCAACACCCGTGAAGAGATCAAAGAAGTACGCGCTGGTGACATCGCGGCTCTGATCGGCATGAAAGATGTAACCACAGGTGACACCCTGTGCTCCATCGAAAAACCGATTATCCTTGAGCGTATGGACTTCCCAGAGCCGGTAATTTCCGTCGCTGTGGAACCCAAAACCAAGGCTGACCAAGAGAAGATGGGTATCGCTCTGGGCAAATTGGCTCAGGAAGACCCCTCGTTCCGCGTCAAGACCGACGAAGAAACCGGCCAGACCATTATCTCTGGTATGGGTGAGCTGCACCTCGACATTCTCGTCGACCGTATGAAGCGCGAGTTCGGTGTTGAAGCCAACATTGGTAAGCCTCAGGTTTCCTACCGTGAGAAAATCACCAAGGTCGGTGTTGAGATCGAAGGTAAGTTCGTTCGTCAGTCCGGTGGTCGTGGTCAGTTTGGTCACTGCTGGATTCGCTTCTCGCCGGCTGATGAAGGCGAAGAAGGTCTGACATTCACCAGTGAAGTGGTCGGTGGTGTGGTTCCGAAGGAATACATCCCAGCGATCCAAAAAGGTATCGAAGAGCAGATGAAAAACGGCGTTGTTGCCGGTTATCCGCTCCTCGGTCTGAAGGCAGTCGTGTTCGATGGTTCTTACCATGATGTCGACTCCAACGAGATGGCGTTCAAGATCGCTGCCTCCATGGCGACCAAGCAGCTGGCCCAGAAGGGTGGCGGCGTGGTTCTCGAACCGATCATGAAGGTCGAAGTGGTGACTCCTGAGGACTACATGGGTGACGTGATGGGTGACCTGAACCGTCGTCGTGGCCTGATCCAGGGTATGGAAGATACGGTTTCTGGTAAGGTAATCCGTGCCGAGGTTCCGTTGGGGGAAATGTTCGGTTACGCAACCGATGTTCGCTCCATGTCCCAGGGTCGCGCCAGCTACTCCATGGAGTTCTCTAAGTACGCTGAAGCTCCGTCGAACATCGTCGAAGCACTGGTTAAAAAACAAGGCTAATCAAGCCCTTTAGGCAAGAGGTTTACTGTCGTGGCTAAGGAAAAATTTGAACGTAACAAACCGCACGTCAACGTAGGCACCATCGGTCACGTTGACCACGGTAAAACTACTCTGACTGCTGCTCTGACCCGTGTTTGCTCCGAGGTTTGGGGTAGCGCCAAGGTCGACTTCGATAAGATCGACTCCGCTCCTGAAGAAAAAGCACGTGGTATCACCATTAACACCGCTCACGTAGAGTATGACTCTGCTGTTCGCCACTACGCACACGTTGACTGCCCCGGTCACGCTGACTACGTGAAGAACATGATTACCGGTGCTGCTCAGATGGACGGCGCTATTCTGGTTTGCTCCGCTGCTGACGGCCCCATGCCTCAGACTCGTGAGCACATCCTGCTGTCCCGTCAGGTAGGCGTACCTTACATCGTCGTGTTCCTGAACAAGGCCGACATGGTGGACGACGCTGAGCTGCTGGAACTGGTTGAGATGGAAGTCCGTGACCTGCTGTCCACCTATGATTTCCCCGGCGATGACACTCCGATCATCATCGGTTCTGCTCTGATGGCTCTGAACGGCCAAGACGACAACGAAATGGGTACCAGCGCTGTTAAGAAGCTGGTTGAAACTCTGGACTCCTACATTCCAGAGCCTGAGCGCGCTATCGACAAGCCGTTCCTGATGCCCATCGAAGATGTATTCTCCATTTCCGGTCGTGGTACTGTAGTAACCGGTCGTGTAGAGCGCGGCATCGTCAAAATCCAGGAAGAAGTGGAAATCGTTGGTATCCGTGCGACCACCAAAACTACCTGTACTGGTGTGGAAATGTTCCGCAAGCTGCTGGACGAAGGTCGTGCCGGTGAGAACGTTGGTGTTCTGCTGCGTGGTACTAAGCGTGAAGACGTTGAGCGTGGTCAAGTTCTGGCTAAGCCCGGCACTATCAAGCCGCACACCAAGTTCGAATCTGAAGTCTACGTTCTGTCCAAAGAAGAAGGCGGTCGTCATACTCCTTTCTTCAAAGGCTATCGTCCTCAGTTCTACTTCCGTACTACGGACGTAACAGGTAACTGTGAGCTGCCAGAAGGCGTTGAGATGGTCATGCCGGGTGACAACGTGAAACTGGTTGTGACTCTGATCGCTCCGATCGCTATGGAAGAAGGCCTGCGCTTCGCAATCCGTGAGGGTGGCCGTACTGTAGGTGCTGGCGTGGTTGCTAAAATCATCGAGTAATTTCGACTGATTGAAGGAAAAGGCCCCTCGCGGGCCTTTTCCTTTTTGATCATTTATTGACACATCCTAAGGGCATCCGTAGAATTGCGCCTCCTTTTACTGCCTGTAATTCAGGCGGTGAGGCAGCAATTAGGAGTCAGAGGTCAAAATGCAAAATCAGCAAATTCGCATTCGGTTGAAGGCTTTTGACCATCGCCTGATCGATCAATCCACCCAAGAAATCGTGGATACCGCGAAACGTACTGGGGCTCAGGTGCGTGGTCCGATTCCGCTGCCTACTCGCAAAGAGCGGTACACTGTACTGATTTCTCCGCACGTCAATAAAGACGCACGCGATCAGTATGAAATCCGTACCCATAAGCGTGTGCTGGATATCGTCCAGCCAACAGATAAAACTGTTGACGCGCTGATGAAGCTCGACCTTGCGGCTGGCGTGGAAGTGCAAATCAGCCTCGGCTAAGGCCTCGGCTTTAGTCGTGTAACGCTCTGAAATGGGCGGCCATAGCGGGTGAAAGCCCCGTACACTCAAGAGGTTTACAGAATGACTATTGGTGTAGTCGGTCGTAAATGCGGTATGACCCGTATTTTCACCGAAGAAGGTGTTTCCGTTCCGGTCACGGTCATTGAAGTTGAGCCTAACCGCGTTACTCAGTTTAAAACTGAGGAAAGCGATGGCTACCGTGCTATTCAGCTTACCGTTGGTGAGCGCCGTGCTTCTCGCGTTACTAAAGCTCAGGCAGGTCACTTTGCCAAGGCCAATGTGGCGGCTGGTCGTACTGTACTGGAATTTCGTCTAGCCGAAGGTGACTTCACTACAGGCGATTTGTTGACCGTTGAGCAGTTTGAAGCGGGTCAATTAGTAGACGTTACAGGCCAGTCTAAAGGTAAAGGCTTTGCCGGTACCATCAAGCGCTGGAACTTCCGTGGTCAAGATAATACCCACGGTAACTCCCTGTCGCACCGTGTTCCGGGTTCTATCGGTCAGTGCCAGACTCCCGGTCGCGTATTTAAGGGCAAAAAAATGTCCGGCCATTTAGGTGCCGAGCGTGTGACAGTCCAGTCCCTGGAAGTCGTACGTGTTGACGTTGAGCACAACTTACTGCTGGTTAAAGGCGCTATTCCAGGTGCAACAGGCAGTGATGTCATTGTGCGTCCAGCAGTCAAGGCGCGTGCGTAAGGGGAGAGTGCTGAGATGCAATTGAATGTAAGCGGTGCTGCGGCCATCGATGTTTCTGATCGCACCTTTGGTGGCGAATACAACGAGACCCTGGTGCACCAAGCTGTTGTAGCTTATCTGGCTGGCGCTCGCCAAGGCAGTAAGCAACAAAAAACTCGCTCTGACGTATCCGGTGGCGGTAAGCGCCCTTGGCGTCAGAAAGGTACTGGCCGTGCTCGTGCTGGTACTACTCGTGGCCCAATCTGGCGTGGCGGTGGTGTAACCTTCGCAGCTCGTCCGCAAAACCACGAACAAAAGCTCAACAAGAAAATGTACCGCGCTGCTCTGCGTTCTATTTTGAGCGAGCTGGTTCGTTCTGAGCGTCTGGTTGTCGTGGATGACTTTGTTGTTGAAGCGCCAAAAACCAAAACTCTGTTGGGCAAGCTGAACGGTCTGGGTCTAAATGACGTACTGATCGTGTCGGACGCTGTGGATCAGAATCTGTATCTGGCCGCTCGTAACCTGCCGCATGTTGATGTGCGTGATGTTCAGGGCTCCGATCCCGTCAGTCTGATCGCTTATGAAAAAGTGCTGATGACCGTATCTGCGGTGAAGAAGTTCGAGGAGCTGCTGGGATGAACCAGGAACGCGTATTTAAAGTGCTGCTTGGCCCGCACATCTCCGAGAAGGCCACCCGACTGGCAGATACCCAAAACCAGTTCGTTTTCAAGGTTGCTACTGATGCGACCAAGCTGGAAGTCAAGAAGGCCGTTGAAAGCCTGTTCAGTGTGAAGGTTGCGCGTGTTACTACTCTGAATGTTCAGGGTAAAACTAAGCGTACCGCTCGCGGTCTGGGCAAGCGCAATGACTGGAAAAAGGCCTATGTGGCCCTCCAGCCTGGCCAAGATCTCGACTTCACCAGCACTGCTGCTGAGTAAAGGAGAGAATCATGGCAATTGTTAAGTGCAAACCGACTTCGGCAGGCCGCCGTTTTGTCGTTAAGGTTGTTAACCCGGATCTGCACAAAGGCGCACCTTATGCTCCTTTGCTAGAGAAAAAATCCAAGTCCGGTGGTCGTAACAACAATGGCCGTATTACCACGCGTCATGTGGGTGGTGGTCATAAGCAACATTACCGCTTGGTCGATTTCCGTCGCAATAAAGACGGTATCCCGGCCGTAGTTGAGCGTATTGAGTACGATCCTAACCGTACTGCGCACATCGCTCTATTGAAGTATGCCGATGGTGAGCGTCGTTACATTATCGCTCCTAAAGGCGTTAGCGCTGGTGATCAACTGATCTCTGGTGTGAATGCTCCGATCAAACCAGGCAACACGCTGCCATTGCGTAATATCCCTGTGGGTTCCACCATTCATGGTGTTGAGCTGAAGCCGGGTAAAGGCGCTCAGATCGCTCGCTCTGCGGGTGCTTCTGCACAGTTGGTAGCTCGTGAAGGAGCTTATGTTACTCTGCGTCTACGCTCTGGTGAAATGCGCAAAGTATTAGCTGAGTGCAAGGCAACTCTGGGTGAAGTTTCTAACTCTGAGCACAGCCTGCGTTCTCTGGGTAAAGCCGGTGCTAAACGCTGGCGTGGTATTCGCCCAACCGTCCGCGGTGTGGCAATGAACCCTGTTGATCACCCGCATGGTGGTGGTGAGGGTCGTACTTCTGGTGGTCGTCATCCGGTTTCTCCGTGGGGCTTCCCAACCAAAGGTGCGAAGACTCGCTCCAACAAGCGTACCGATAACATGATTGTTCGTCGTCGCAAGTAACTAAGGGGATACCACTGTGCCGCGTTCTCTGAAAAAAGGTCCTTTCATCGACCTTCACCTGCTGAAAAAGGTTGAAGTGGCTGTTGAAAAGAACGATCGCAAACCAGTTAAAACTTGGTCGCGTCGCTCAATGATTCTGCCACAAATGGTCGGTCTGACCATTGCTGTACACAATGGCCGTCAACATGTTCCAGTTCTCGTGAACGAGGATATGGTTGGCCATAAACTCGGTGAGTTTGCTGCAACCCGCACCTATCGCGGTCATGCGGCAGACAAAAAAGGCAAACGCTAAGGGGTAGAAAATGGAAGTAGCCGCTAAGCTATCAGGCGCTCGCATTTCTGCCCAGAAAGCACGCCTGGTTGCTGATCAAATTCGTGGTAAGAAGGTAGGCGAAGCCCTAAACCTTCTGGCCTTTAGCAGCAAAAAAGCTGCCGAAATTATGAAAAAAGTGCTGGAGTCAGCTATCGCTAACGCCGAGCACAATGAAGGCGCCGACGTGGATGATTTGAAAGTTTCCACAGTCTTTGTCAACGAAGGGCGCTCGCTTAAGCGCATCATGCCGCGCGCTAAAGGCCGCGCTGATCGCATCGTCAAGCGGTCTTGCCATATCACTGTCAAGGTTGCGGACAAGTAACGGAGTCGATCAGATGGGTCAGAAAGTACATCCCACTGGCATTCGCCTGGGAATCGTCAAGGATCACACTTCGGTTTGGTATGCAGACGGCCGCAATTACGCCGACTATCTGTTTGCTGACCTGAAGGTTCGTGAATACCTGCAAGACAAATTAAAAAGCGCGTCTGTAAGCCGCATCGATATTGCGCGTCCAGCTCAAACTGCTCGCGTCACTATTCACACTGCTCGTCCCGGTATCGTGATTGGCAAGAAAGGTGAAGATGTCGAGAAACTGCGTCAAGACCTGACCAAGCAAATGGGTGTTCCAGTTCATATCAACATTGAGGAAATCCGCAAGCCGGAACTCGATGCCATGCTGGTTGCACAAAGCGTTGCTCAACAGCTAGAGCGTCGTGTGATGTTCCGTCGCGCCATGAAGCGTGCGGTACAAAACGCCATGCGTATCGGTGCTAAAGGCATCAAGATTCAAGTGAGTGGTCGTTTGGGCGGAGCTGAAATTGCTCGTACCGAATGGTACCGCGAAGGTCGAGTACCTCTGCACACTCTGCGTGCTGATATCGACTACAACACTTATGAAGCCCATACCACCTACGGTGTGATCGGTGTGAAAGTTTGGATCTTCAAAGGCGAGGTCATTGGTGGCCAGCATGAAGAGCTAAAACCTCAAGCACCTGCACCTCGTAAAAAAGCTGCTAAGTAAGGGGTACGCATCATGTTGCAACCTAAGCGTACAAAATTCCGCAAGCAGATGACTGGCCACAACCGTGGTCTGGCTCATCGCGGTAGCAAAGTGAGCTTTGGTGAGTTTGCCCTGAAATCCGTGGCGCGTGGTCGTCTGACTGCTCGTCAAATTGAGGCAGCTCGTCGTGCTCTAACTCGTCACGTAAAACGTGGTGGTAAAATCTGGATTCGCGTGTTCCCAGATAAGCCTGTGACCAAGAAGCCCCTTGAAGTGCGGATGGGTAAAGGTAAGGGTGGCGTTGAATATTGGGTAGCCCAGATTCAACCCGGTAAAGTCCTTTACGAAATTCAGGGCGTTTCTGAAGAACTGGCGCGTGAAGCCTTCGCTCTGGCCGCTGCCAAGCTGCCACTCGCCACCACCTTTGTTAAGCGGACGGTGATGTGATGAAAGCGAAAGAACTTCGTGAGCAATCCGTTGAGCAGCTGAATGAGCAATTGCTCGGTCTGCTGCGTGATCAGTTCAATCTTCGCATGCAGAAAGCGACCGGCCAATTGGCTCAGTCTCACCTGCTGCCGCAGATTAAGCGCGATATCGCTCGTGTTAAAACTGTGCTCAACCAGCAGGCAGGAAAATAATCATGGCTGAAGCTCAGAAAACTGTTCGTACACTGACCGGCCGTGTCGTCAGCGACAAAATGGATAAAACCATTACTGTGCTGATTGAGCGCCGTGTAAAGCACCCGATCTATGGCAAGTATGTAAAGCGCTCGACCAAGCTGCATGCCCATGATGAGACTAACCAGTGCCGTATCGGTGACACGGTAACCATCCGTGAAACTCGTCCGCTGGCTAAAACCAAGTCTTGGACGCTGGTTGACGTTGTTGAACGCGCCGTCGAAGTCTAAGGGTTAAGGTCGGAGAAAAAAGATGATCCAGACTCAATCCATGCTCGAGGTTGCCGACAACAGCGGCGCCCGTCGGGTAATGTGCATCAAGGTGCTTGGCGGTTCTCACCGTCGTTATGCGGGCATTGGTGACATCATTAAAGTTGCCGTCAAGGAAGCTATTCCTCGCGGCAAAGTAAAAAAAGGTCAAGTGATGACTGCTGTGGTGGTTCGTACCAAACACGGCGTTCGTCGTCCTGACGGTTCCATCATCCGTTTTGATGGCAATGCCGCTGTTCTTTTGAACAACAAGCAAGAGCCCATCGGCACTCGTATTTTCGGGCCTGTGACCCGTGAACTTCGCTCTGAGAAGTTCATGAAGATCGTCTCACTGGCTCCCGAAGTGCTGTAAGGAGAGGCTGTCATGCAAAAGATTCGTCGTGACGACGAGATCATCGTCATTGCCGGTAAAGACAAGGGCAAGCGTGGCAAGGTGCTGAAGGTTCTCACTGACGACCGTCTGGTTGTAGGTGGTGTGAACCTCGTTAAGCGTCATACCAAGCCTAACCCTATGCTGGGTGTGCAAGGCGGTATCGTCGAAAAAGAAGCACCGTTACACGTTTCCAATGTTGCCATTTTCAATGCTGAAACCAACAAAGCAGATCGCGTTGGCTTTAAGGTGGAAGAGGGCAAAAAAATCCGTATCTTCAAGTCGACTCAAAAACCAGTCGATGCTTGAGACTGCTAGGTAAATAACCATGGCACGACTGAAAGAAGTGTATCGGAACGAAATTGCACCCAAGCTGAAAGAAGAGCTGAAGCTTGCCAATGTGATGGAAGTTCCACGCATTACCAAGATCACCCTGAATATGGGGCTTGGTGAAGCAATCGGTGATAAGAAAATCATCGAAAATGCTCTGGCCGATCTGGAAAAGATTGCGGGTCAGAAACCAGTTGTTACCCACGCTAAAAAATCCATTGCGGGTTTTAAAGTGCGTGAGGGCTGGCCAATCGGTGTTAAGGTGACTCTGCGTCGTGAACGTATGTATGAGTTCTTGGACCGCCTACTGGCCATTTCTCTGCCACGCGTGCGTGACTTCCGTGGTCTGAATGCCAAGTCCTTTGATGGTCGTGGCAACTACAGCATGGGTGTTAAAGAGCAGATTATCTTCCCAGAAATCGATTACGATAAAATTGATGCTCTGCGCGGCTTGGATATCACTCTGACCACCACTGCACGTACGGATGATGAAGGCCGCGCCTTGCTGCGCGCATTCAAATTCCCGTTCCGTAACTGACTGGATTAGGTTGTTATGGCTAAAGAGAGCATGAAAAACCGTGAGCTGAAGCGTCAGCTCACTGTTGCCAAATACGCCCAAAAGCGCGCTGCGCTGAAGGCTACCATCGCCAGCCCAAAATCTACTCCTGAAGAGCGTTGGAATGCCCAAATCGCTCTACAGAAGCAGCCTCGCGATGCTAGTTCCTCTCGTCTGCGTAATCGTTGCCGTCTGACTGGCCGTCCACACGGTGTATACCGTAAGTTCGGTCTGTCTCGTAACATGCTGCGTCAAGCCGCCATGCGCGGTGACATTCCCGGCTTGGTCAAAGCCAGCTGGTAATCGGTTGCAGTGAATCAAGCCCCTAACGGGGCTTGATTCGTTTGTGAGCGACCTATAGAATTCCCCGCTCCCTAAAACTTGGCCGTGTTGGCCAGTGTTTAGGTTTTATTGTAGGAGTAGTAAGCCCATGAGTATGCAGGACCCGTTAGCGGACATGCTAACTCGTATCCGTAATGCCCAGATGGCTGAGAAGACCGTGGTGAACATGCCGTCTTCCAAGCTGAAGGTGGCAGTAGCTGACGTTCTAAAAACTGAAGGCTATATCCTTGGATACCAAGTCAGCAGCGATGTTAAACCGTTGCTGTCTATTGAGTTGAAGTACTTTGAAGGCCGTCCAGTTATTGAAGAGCTTAAGCGTGTAAGCCGTCCTGGACTGCGTCAGTACAAATCTGTGGATCAGCTGCCTAAAGTACGCGGCGGTTTGGGTGTATCGATCGTTTCCACCAATAAAGGTGTGATGACAGATCGTGCAGCCCGTGCTGCTGGTGTTGGTGGCGAAGTGCTCTGCACTGTGTTCTAAGGGGATTCAGACATGTCTCGTGTTGCGAAAAACCCCGTCAAGTTACCAGCTGGCGTAGAAATTAAGCTGGACGGTGAGCAGTTATCTATTAAAGGTGCCAAAGGTACCCTAGAGCTGAAACTGCACCCTGCTGTTGAAGTGACCCAAGAGTCTGGCGAACTGCGTTTCGCGGCTCGTGGTGGCGAACAGCAAAACAGAGCTATGGCCGGAACTACCCGTGCTCTAGTAAACAATATGGTTATCGGTGTCTCTCAAGGCTTTGAGCGCAAACTACAGCTGGTTGGTGTAGGTTATAAAGCTCAAGCTAAGGGTCAAGTGCTGAGCTTGGCTTTGGGATATTCTCATCCTATTGACTATGAGCTGCCTACGGGCATCACGGCTGAAACACCTTCTCAGACTGATATTCTGATTAAGGGAATCGATAAGCAGTTAGTGGGTCAAGTGGCTGCTGAGATTCGTGATTTCCGTCGTCCCGAGCCTTATAAAGGTAAGGGTGTTCGTTATGCTGATGAAGTTGTTCATCGCAAAGAAGCCAAGAAAAAGTAAGTAGGGCATAGCAAATGAGCGCAAAGAAAGAAACTCGTCTGCGTCGCGCCCGTCAGGCTCGCCTGAGGATGCGTGAGCTGGAAGTGGTACGCCTTTGTGTGTATCGCTCATCCCAGCACATCTATGCCCAGGTCATCTCGGCCGACGGCAGCAAGGTTTTGGCCGCAGCCTCAACCTTGGACAAAGATCTGCGTGATGCTGCCACGGGCAACGTCGAAGCAGCTAAAAAAGTAGGTTTGTTGGTTGCCGAGCGCGCTAAAGCAGCTGGTGTAACCAAGGTGGCTTTTGACCGTTCTGGCTTTAAATACCACGGTCGCGTTAAAGCCTTGGCTGATGCTGCTCGTGAAGGCGGGCTGGAGTTCTAAGTTATGGCAAACAACGACCAAAAGCGCGACGAAGGTTATATCGAGAAGCTGGTTCAGGTTAACCGCGTTGCCAAAACCGTTAAAGGCGGCCGTATTTTCACCTTTACTGCTCTGACTGTAGTAGGTGATGGTAAGGGCCGTGTAGGCTTCGGTCGCGGTAAATCCCGTGAAGTGCCTGCTGCCATTCAAAAGGCGATGGAAGCTGCTCGTCGTAACATGATCCAAGTGGATCTGAACGGCACTACACTGCAGTATCCTGTGAAGTCTGCCCACGGCGCTTCTAAAGTGTTCATGCAGCCGGCTTCTGAGGGTACGGGTGTCATCGCTGGTGGCGCTATGCGTGCCGTATTGGAAGTGGCCGGTGTGCATAACGTGTTAGCCAAGTGCTACGGCTCAACCAATCCTGTAAACGTGGTAAATGCCACTTTTAAAGGTTTGAAAGCCATGCAATCACCCGATTCTGTCGCTGCCAAGCGTGGCAAGACTGTCGAGGAGATTCTTTGATTATGGCTGGCAACATCAAGGTAACTCTGATTAAGAGTCTGAATGGCCGTATCGCAAATCATAAAGCCTGTGTTAAAGGCTTAGGTCTGCGTCGCATTGGTCATACCGTTGAGGTTCTGGATACTCCCGAAAATCGCGGCATGATTAATAAAGCCTATTATCTGCTTCGTGTGGAGGGTTAATCCATGAAGCTGAATGATCTGCGTTCTGCACCCGGTGCCCGTCGCGAAAAGCGCCGCCTCGGTCGCGGTATCGGCAGCGGCCTTGGTAAAACCGGTGGCCGTGGCCATAAAGGTCAAACCTCTCGCTCTGGTGGCAAAATTGCTCCCGGATTCGAGGGTGGTCAACAGCCTTTACACCGTCGTTTGCCTAAGTTCGGTTTCGTTTCTCTGAAAGCTTTGGATCGTGCAGAAGTTCGCACTTCTGAGCTGGCCAAAGTAGAGGGCGATGTAGTAACCCTGCAAGCATTGAAAGATGCCAATGTGGTTAACCGTAACGTACAGCGCGTCAAAGTAATGCTCTCAGGTGATGTGACTCGCGCTCTGACCCTGAAAGGCATTGGTGCCACTAAAGGTGCCCGTGCTGCGATTGAAGCCGCTGGCGGTAAGTTCGAGGACTAAATGAACAGGCAAGGTGCTCTCTCTGCCCTGGCGAACGGGGGATTGTCCGAACTGTGGGCGCGTTTGCGTTTCCTGCTTTTGGCCATCGTTGTGTATCGGATTGGGGCTCATATCCCCGTTCCTGGCATCAACCCTGACAAGCTAGCGGAGCTGTTTCGGCAGAACGAGGGGACTATCCTTAGCCTGTTTAATATGTTCTCTGGTGGTGCATTGGAGCGCATGAGTATTTTTGCGCTGGGTATCATGCCCTATATTTCGGCATCGATTATCGTCCAATTGATGACCGCCATTATGCCGCAGCTAGAGCAGTTGAAGCGAGAAGGGGAGGCAGGTCGTCGTAAGATCAGCCAGTACACTCGTTATGGTGCTCTAGCTCTGGCTATCGTTCAGGCCATCGGTGTATCTGTGGGTCTGGCAGGTCAGGGTGTAGCTTTTAGCAGCGACTTTAATTTTCATTTTGTTGCAGTAACTACCTTTGTTTCTGGCTCCATGTTCATGATGTGGTTGGGAGAGCAGATTACAGAGCGTGGTGTGGGTAACGGCATTTCCATGCTGATTTTTGCTGGTATCGTGGCCGGTTTACCCTCAGCCTTGGGGCAGTCTTTCGAGTCTGCTCGTCAAGGTGACATCAACATTTTGGCATTACTGTTGATCGGTCTTTTAGCCATCGCGGTTATTGGTTTTGTGGTGTTTATCGAGCGTGGTCAGCGTCGTATCGCGGTGCATTACGCTAAGCGCCAACAAGGTCGTAAAGTTTTTGCTGCCCAAAACAGTCACTTACCTTTGAAAGTGAACATGGCAGGGGTTATTCCTGCTATTTTCGCCAGCAGCTTGCTGCTATTCCCTGCTTCTTTGGGGCAGTGGTTTGGCCAGTCAGAAGGTTTAGGGTTTTTAGCTGATCTTTCCCAAGCGATTGCTCCGGGACAACCACTAAATATCCTGTTGTTCAGTGCCGGAATTATTTTCTTCTGCTTCTTCTACACCGCCTTGATGTTCAATCCTAAGGATGTTGCGGAGAATCTGAAGAAGTCAGGTGCGTTCATTCCAGGGATTCGCCCTGGTGATCAATCTGCACGTTACATTGATGGTGTATTGACTCGTTTGACCTTATTTGGGGCGTTGTATATGACAGTTGTTTGTCTATTGCCTCAATTTTTGGTTGTAGCTGCCAATGTGCCGTTTTACTTGGGTGGAACTTCGCTGCTGATCGTGGTGGTTGTGGTGATGGACTTTATGTCTCAGGTTCAGTCACACCTCGTATCCCATCAGTATGAGTCCCTAATGAAAAAAGCAAACCTGAAGGGCTATGGCGGCGGCATGCTGCGCTAAGTACATCAGTCCGTAAGGTTGAGGAGTTGCTGATGAAAGTTCGTGCATCGGTAAAAAAACTATGCCGTAACTGCAAAATCATTCGTCGCGATGGTGTGGTACGAGTGATTTGCAGCGTAGAGCCGCGTCACAAACAGCGCCAAGGCTGAGTGTGGTAAACGCTTGACCCCGGCAGCTAGTGTGCTGTCGGGTAGATTATATTTTTACAGCGTAATGGCTAATACCTTTTTCTTGGCTTCCAAGGTATTAAGCTGCTGTCAATCGGAGTTTCACTGAATGGCCCGTATTGCAGGCGTAAACATTCCAGATAACAAGCATACTGTTATCTCGTTAACCTACATCTATGGTGTAGGTCGCACGACCGCAAGAAGTATTTGTTCTGCTACCGGTGTAAATCCGGCTGCAAAAATCAAAGATCTGTCTGACGAGCAGATTGAGCAGTTGCGCGGTGAAGTGGCTAAATTGACCACTGAAGGCGATCTGCGTCGCGAAATCAACATGAAGATCAAACGTCTGATGGACTTAGGTTGCTACCGTGGTCTGCGTCATCGTCGTGGTCTACCTGTCCGTGGCCAGCGTACCAAAACCAATGCTCGCACCCGTAAAGGGCCGCGTAAGCCAATCCGCAAGTAATCGCTTTGGCACACTGACAGGAATTTGATCATGGCAAAACCTGCTGCTCGTCCCCGTAAAAAAGTCAAAAAGACGGTAGTTGATGGCGTTGCGCATATTCACGCTTCGTTCAATAACACTATCGTAACTATTACTGATCGTCAGGGTAACGCTCTTTCTTGGGCTACTTCTGGTGGATCAGGTTTCCGTGGCTCTCGTAAAAGTACTCCTTTCGCGGCTCAAGTAGCTGCTGAGCGTGCTGGCCAAGCGGCTTTAGAGTACGGTTTAAAAAATTTGGATGTAAACGTTAAAGGCCCAGGCCCAGGTCGTGAATCTGCTGTGCGTGCCCTTAACGCTTGTGGCTATAAGATCGCTAGCATCACTGATGTTACACCGATCCCTCATAATGGCTGCCGTCCGCCGAAGAAGCGCCGCGTGTAACAGGAGACAGTTGAGAAATGGCTCGTTATATTGGTCCCAAATGTAAACTGTCTCGCCGCGAAGGTACAGATCTGTTCCTGAAAAGCGGTGCTCGCGCTCTGGAATCCAAGTGCAACATCGAGACACCCCCAGGTATCCATGGTCAGCGTCGTGGTCGTTTATCTGACTACGGTACTCAGTTGCGCGAAAAGCAAAAAGTTCGCCGCATCTATGGTGTACTGGAGCGTCAATTCAACGGTTACTACAAGCAAGCTGCTAGCCAGAAGGGCGCTACCGGTGAGAACCTGTTGCAGCTGTTAGAGTGCCGTCTGGATAACGTGGTATACCGTATGGGTTTTGGTGCTACCCGCGCTGAATCCCGTCAATTGGTTTCCCACAAAGCAATTGTTGTGAATGGCAAAACGGTAAACATTCCTTCTTATCAAGTGAAAGTAGGTGATGTGGTTGCTGTTCGCGAAAAAAGTAAAAATCAGCTGCGTATTGCTCAAGCACTTGAGCTGTGTGCTCAGCGCGGTCGGGTTGAGTGGCTAGATGTTGATGCCGAGAAAAAATCCGGTGTCTTCAAAAGCGTGCCGGCTCGCAGCGATCTGTCTGCCGACATCAACGAAAACCTGATTGTCGAGCTCTACTCTAAGTAAGGGCTAGAAAATAGGTATCTCCATGCAGAGTTCGGTAAATGAGTTTCTGACCCCTCGTCACATTGATGTGCAAGTGGTTAGTTCAACCCGTGCCAAAATTACGCTTGAACCTTTAGAGCGCGGTTTTGGTCACACACTGGGTAATGCGCTGCGTCGCATTCTGTTGTCTTCCATGCCTGGCTGCGCGGTAGTTGAGGCGGAGATCGACGGGGTATTGCACGAGTACAGTGCTATTGAAGGTGTGCAGGAGGATGTTATTGAGATCCTGCTTAACCTCAAAGGGCTTGCTATCAAACTGCATGGTCGCGATGAAGTGACCCTGAGCTTGGTGAAAAAAGGCCCAGGCCCAGTAACCGCTGCCGATATTCAGCTGGAGCACGATGTTGAAATCGTTAATAGTGATCATCTGATTGCTAATCTGGCGGATAATGGCTCACTGAGCATGCGTCTGAAGGTTTTGCGTGGACGCGGTTATGAGTCCGCTGACGCTCGTCAGACCGATGAAGACGAAAGTCGCAGTATTGGTCGTTTGCAGTTAGATGCAACCTTCAGCCCTGTACGCCGTGTGGCTTATGTGGTTGAAAGTGCTCGCGTAGAGCAACGCACTAACTTAGACAAATTGGTCATTGATCTGGAAACCAATGGTACCTTGGATCCAGAGGAAGCCATCCGTCGTGCTGCTACCATTTTGCAGCAGCAGTTAGCGGCTTTCGTTGATCTGAAGAGTGACAGTGAGCCTGTAGTTGTTGAGCAAGAGGATGAGATTGATCCTATCCTCCTGCGTCCCGTCGATGACTTGGAGTTGACCGTTCGTTCGGCTAATTGTCTCAAAGCAGAGAATATCTACTATATCGGTGACCTGATTCAGCGCACTGAAGTGGAATTGCTGAAGACTCCGAACTTGGGCAAAAAGTCCCTGACAGAAATCAAGGACGTTTTGGCTTCTCGTGGTCTGTCGCTGGGCATGCGTCTCGATAACTGGCCGCCAGCAAGTCTGAAGAAGGACGATAAGGCTACGGCCTAACGTCCCTAACCACCGAACTTGAGTGTTTGGTAAGGAATTTCATCATGCGTCATCGTAAAAGTGGCCGTCATCTGAGCCGCACCAGTGCGCACCGTAAGGCCATGTTCCAAAACATGGCAGTTTCTCTGTTTGAGCATGAGCTGATTAAAACGACTCTGCCTAAAGCTAAAGAATTGCGTCGCGTCGCTGAGCCTCTAATTACTCTGGCTAAAGAAGACAGCGTTGCTAACCGTCGTTTGGCTTTTGATCGTACTCGTTCAAAATCTGCCGTAGGTAAGCTGTTTAACGATCTGGGTAAGCGTTATGCCAGCCGTCAAGGTGGTTATCTGCGCATCCTGAAGTGTGGTTTCCGTTCAGGAGACAACGCTCCTATGGCTTACGTAGAGTTAGTTGATCGTCCCGTTACTGGAGCGGTTGAAGCTGCTGAATAAGTAGCTGTTTGGATGGTAAAAACCGAGCCTAGGCTCGGTTTTTTTGCTTTAAAGGGGTGAAGGATAAGGAGTATCTGGAAAGTCTGGGAGGGAACAGTCAATTTGCTTTTTTGACTGGCATTAGCATGCTGCTCAGTCTATACAGATTCGTTGATGAGTTAGATTTTAGCATTCAGAGGACTCCAATGATCAGTCATCTTGACCACCTTGTGTTAACCACAATAGATGTCGAGTCTTGTAAGGATTTCTATATTCGAGTGCTGGGAATGCGACTAGAAACCTTTGGAGAGGGGCGGTTGGCGTTCTGCTTTGGTAATCAGAAAATCAATGTTCATGTACGGGGACATGAGCATGAGCCTAAAGCACACCTTCCGGTTTCAGGGGCTCTTGACCTATGCTTCATCGCTGATATTGACCTCGAAAGTGTCATCAAAATGCTAGAAAAACATCAGTGGCCAATAATTGAGGGGCCTGTCAGTCGAACAGGTGCAACTGGCCCAATTAGGTCAGTCTATGTACGAGATCCAGACCTGAATCTTATTGAGATTTCGGAAAGGTTTAACTGCTGACTCCTTACTTGTTGAGCTGAGCTCATCGGTATTTAGGAAATAAGGCCGGGAGATAACCGGATTCCTTGAGCCTACGCCGGGGAATAGCCACCGACTACGGCCTGTAAGCTTATGCAGTTCCTGTAGGGCTGGCTTGAGTAGGTAAGGGGCAGACATGATCCCTACGAGTCTTCATCTTAGTGGCGGGTATCGTCCAGACGGCTTCCTGTAGGTCTATCTCTGTCCACTCAGCCCAACGCACCATACCCGGCCTAGAGGCTGTCCATAGGCATAGCCATGCAGCGGTACGGGCTGTAAGGCGGCTAGGGCTACCTTTAAGGGCTTTGAGGAAGTCCGGTAGCTCAGGTTCTAGTAAGTGGGGTTGGTGGCGTGTGGTGGGAAGTTTGATGGCTATGGCCTTCAGGCGGCTGGCTGGGTCGTTCTCAGTAATCCCTGAAGCGATAGCATGGCCAAATATCTGGTTGATCCAGCTACGCACCTTCTTAGCAATGTTGTGGGCACCACGAGCCTCAATGCTGGCTTGTAGGTCTCGGCAGTTGGTACGGGTAATGTCATCTATAGGCTTATGGCCAAGTATGGGGAGGATATCGTTCTCTAGGTAGGCCCGTACTTGCTTGAGGGGTTTATCAGATAAGCCTTGCCGGATTTATGGGGTAGCCAGTCCTCGGCCACATTCTTGAACAGGCTGGCTTGTGTGGCCTCTTGGTTAGCCTCACTGGTACGCCTTTGAGCTATGGGGTCTATACCGTTACGAATGCTATGGCGTAGCTCAGTAGCTTTCTTACGGGCTAGGGCTCCACTGATATCCGGATAGCCACCGAGTCCGATCCATGACCACTTACCTGTAGCTGTCTTGTAGCGTAGCTGCCACGACTTACCACCATCAGGCTTTACCCGGAAATATAGGCCATCTCCATCCAGTTCTCGGTATTCCTTTAGCTCAGGTTCTAGGCTGGCCAGTACCGCATCAGCCATAGGCCTACGCTTTATGCCTTTGCGCTGCATCTGTGTATCCCAAAGTTCGAGTTTTATTAGGGATACAAGAATACAAGGTATAGGGGGAGATAAGAGGATACTGCTAGAGACAGGAGATTAGGCTGTAAGCCTTGATTTTACTGAGGTTGGGATACTGGGGGAGATTGCTGGAGATATGTTGATGGTGCCCGGGAGGGACTAGAACTAATAAGCTATTTTTATGATTTATAAAGAGTTATTTGGTTTGATTTTTTTAGTCTACTCACAAATCTACTCACTTTTTTAAAAGTACCCCTTCGACTAGTCGGTTTTTAGGGTGAGAGCAGGCTGAGTAAAAAATTCGATTCCGTATTCTGAAATCGAAAAATAGTTCGCGTCTTACAATCAGGCACCAGCAATGTCAGCTTCAGCCCGCTTTGACTTGCCCTTAAAGATCTTTCGTTCAGACAGCCGCTTCACTTCTTCCTCAAGTGCTTTGATTCGAGCCACCAGTGCCAAGCTATTCTCCAGAGGCGAGGACAAGCGCTCCAGTTTTAGAAGGCGTTGGTTCAAGATGCTGGCCATGATCGCGGCATGGTGTCCTAACTCAACAGCGGCAAACTGTTGACCTGCACCCGCAGTCAGCTCTCCAAGAGCACGACTTTCGGCAGGGCTCAGGGATATGGCGTAGTCATCGCCTATTTCGATTTTGACCCAGCCACCGGGAATGATGGTTTTGGTCATGGGCCGGTTGGGGCGGGTATCAGGACGCGGAATGTAAACGCCTCTTTGCACCCGCATGATGTCGCCATTCTCTACGAGTACCGATAGGGCGTTATCCAATGGCCCGTAGTTGATCCCCAGATGCTCATGCAGTGTCTCACGAGTCACGATCTGCTCTTGAGCGTGCAGGTCTTTAACGGCTTCTAGGATGGTCTGTACGACTGAGGGTTTGGCGTTGGTCATAGGTGTTCCCGACACGATAGCTGGTGCCGGAGATGACACCGCAGAGTGGTTTCTGTAGCAAGTAGGTACGCACTCAGAAATAGGTTTTTCCGTGCGTACCATGCTGCGTACCTATGTTTTGCGTACCAGCAGAGGAGCCCTTTAACTCTTTGATTGAATTCAATTCCTCAAAAATCCCAGCTTTGGTTTTTGAGCCAAGTGCTGACAAGCAAACAGCCGTAAAGGACGAAATTCGTTCTTTTGCCTAGGTCGTTTGCTGGTGCCTATCTGTTTAAACCACCCGCTTTGAAATAGCGTTTTACCTTGACATTTCTTAACAAAATGCGCGGTTATATTTTGGCAGAGTTAGGCGGAAACAGCTCATATCTAAGCGCTTATAGGCCATTAAATGGCATAACTTCGCTGAACATTGCTCATTACTCCAATAGAGCGCAATAGATCACTTTAAGCATTTGAATGGGTTATCCGAGTACCAGTGAACACCTTATGTTTCTTTAGAGTTTTGAGTGACTGGGCAGTAGTAGGCGTAGGGCCGGTGGCATGGGGTTTTGCACCGTCAAAACTACCTGCAAATACCCTGTGTTTTGCAACACACCGGCGGGTGATTTTTAGGCCATAAAGGAAGGGCATGGACAGATTAGGTCAGGCCAGGCCCACCAGTTTGCATACGTTCAGCAAACAAGCCTGCATACCTACTGCAAACCAGTCTGCTGAAGGTAAGCGGGGCACCACTATTTGCTTTCCGTCCCAATCCTCGTTTCTGAGGACTGCTCCAGCAGGTGGAGATCCAGTCATTACCGTCCGATCCTCACTTTTGAGGATCGCTCCAGACTGGTGAGCGCGGCCACGCTTTTCAGCCCGATGCTCAAATCTGAGCAACAATCCAGCGCCAACCGGAGGAAAATTCCGGTTAGGAGCGGTTACAGTTTTTTCGTAACTGTCCAGATCCTCAGGTATGAGGATCACTAAACACTCTGCTGAACATCTGGCTTTTCAGTGGAAACCTGAGTGGAAACCAGTGCTTTGGAAACCATCTATTCGGGTGTCCTAATTCCCAGAAAACCCCGTAATCAATTCCCATAAAACATCGGAGTTGATACCCGGAAAAACGGGTATGTACGCTGGCTTTCCATACCCAAGCCTCACTTCTGAGCCTTGCTAGTGCCCAAGGCTTGCTCACCTGAAATTACAGGCGAGTCTGTTCCGGTGAGTTTCGGTCGGAACCGATGCCGGAACTCCGTCATCGCTGTAGCTAAGGTGAGGAGCTAGCCGCCAAAACTGAGGAGCTGCTAGTCATGAATGATGAGTTTCAGCAGAGCCAGTACCGATACTCCAGCAATGAAGGTTTCAGTGGTAACCGAGCTGGTAACCAGCGCTTTGGTAACCACCAGCACATGGATTAGGCCGTAACCTTGGCGTAACCGTAACTATCACAGCGTGTCGAAAATGGCACTCAGTGTCGTTTCCGGCAGTTTGTGCGGGCTGGTGGTGTTCGGACGAAATCCATACGAACCGATCAGGTGCGCGTGTAGGTGGCTATCGAGACAGGCCGTGATTGGGCCGTTGTTGGGCAAATGCGCGTAGGGGTGTTGCGTTTTATGCAACAGCGTTGCGTTCAGGTGTTTCAGTGTTGCAGTCCACTGAATGGCTGGTGCATCACCAACCCTATGATGAACCTGAACTTAGCTTTTGGTTTAGTGAGAATGGAAGACCTCCTGAATGTTCAGGAGATGGAGCATCAGCTGAGTTTTCAGCCAATGTATGCGGGCAGACAACTGGAAGCCTCACCGCTCCCGCAATACACCACTCCAGCCTATAACTGGGCAGATAAGCGGGCATTAACAGGAGGTGTTCAATGCCAGTGCTTGAGTTAAACCACCTGTATTTAGAACCTCGTCATCTAACCCTACTGCAACACATACTGCACCAGCAGGTTCCCCACGCTGAGGTATGGGCCTATGGCAGTCGTGTTACTGGTGGTGCCCATGAAACCAGTGACCTTGATCTGGTACTGCGCGCTCCAACCGACCCAAAGGCGGAGGTGGCTGGTTATCTCGCGCTCAAAGAAGCCTTACAAGCCAGTGCCCTGCCTATTACGGTGGATGTTCGATCATGGTGGCTGTTGCCTGACTCCTGTCAGCAGGAGATTGAACGGGCCTATGTGGTAGTGCAAACGGGCAAGCTGATTTGAAGCTATTGGTTAGGGCGGGCAAGAAAACTGCCCCCCCTAGTCGCTGCCTGCTACTACCCCTTGTATAACTATCGGACGAAATTCGTACAAATAAGAAGGGCGCAAAAATTGCGCCCTTCTTTTGCGTAAAGTCGCCTAGTCCGTGTCTTCTTCTGTAGAAGTTTCATCCTCTTTGCCAAGGCTCAGCCAGTCGTGCTGGTTATAGCGAACGAAGTCCTCAGCATCGAGCATTGTGAAGTCTTGGAGGACCGTGACCTCTGCTCCGCCGAAGGTTAAGCCCTCGCTTACCTCCCTGCCCACACCAACCATTTCAGTTAGCTTAGCTTGCAGCTCTGTGGCTTGGCGGGCGTGCTCACGCTTCGTTAGGAGGCGGAAGATAACCTCATATGGTTCTGCGCGCTCTTGGATCTCAAACTTGGGGTTAAAGGAAACCCAAGCACTAGCGAGCATGTGGTTGTTATCTTTCAGAAACTGATCCACACAGATAGCGATACCCTTCACGCCGTCATTGTCGCTCTCCGCCTTCAGGCGTTCGACCAAAGCATCTGGCATCGCAATTCTATTGTAGGCATGTGAAAGCCAGAAGGAGAGCGTCCGGCGTTGCTCATCACTTAATGCTGGAGCCTCATTTCGATCTAGAGTTAGACTTGGGAGAACTTTCCGGCTAGTCCACAGCCGTCGATGGATTTTCAGTTCGAAGATTTTCCTTTCAGTAATTTCGAGCTGTAGTATTCGAGGATTAAGAGCATTCAAATATGGTGGATATGACTTTTTTTTGACCTTAATAGCCACCCATTCTACCAACGGTGCATCGTTGAACTTTCGTGCATGCACTGTGCACGAATGAGACGCAAGCACCCAGAAATCAGGAACCTCTCCGTCAAATTGGGATGTCAACACACTGTCAGGGATATATAACTTCAAGGCTTCACCTGAAACGATATTTCCTTGCAGCCAATCAGCAGCACTGATTGCTTTTACAACCTCATCTTCAGGTGAGTCAGTCATATATCAAACCGAATGAGAACCGCCCGATTTTTCCAATCTGGCGATGGTCTTTAGATCCCTATCACGCAACTGCTGAGCTTTACCAATCAGCTCAGCAACTACCCCATCGACTCCTGCGGCACCATCTTGAGCCCATGCATTATCAGAGAGAGTGTCCTGAATGAGACGCCCATCTGAGGTAGGGTAAAACAGCACTCGTTGTAGATATGGTACGTCTTCCGACCTGACCTGCCGAAGAGCGTCCGTCAAAGCCCCGACCTTCTCAGGAAAACCAGTCGCGGTCTTTCCTGTCCGCCAATTGTAGACTGTCTGCCGAGACACATTGAAGATCTCGGCAATGGAGCTATCTGACAACTTGTATTCGCTACGAAGCTCTTCAATGAGATGTGGCACCACCTCATCAGTAATGTCGGGGTGACTGGCATCAATCTCAGTCCACGCTCCTGTCACCACATCGTAAGGGCTTATACCAGCAGAGCTGATTAACCGAAGCGAGATATCACCTCCGCCGGCTGGGGTAGTTGCAGTCGCGACTGTCAGCATGAGTGAAAAAATCAACGCCTTTGCGGGATTAGCCGTGCTCGTAGCAACACGAGGAGCGATTTCCAGACTCTCCCATCTCCGTGCAGATGGAGCAGAGGCTCCACCAGCCTGGCTTACCCATTCCCCAGTAATTCCAGTAATTCCAGTAATTCCAGTAATTGTGGTAGTCATCTTGACCTCCCCCAAACCTCAAAGGCGTGATCTTTGGCTACGGCCCTGAAAGCAAAATTAGCAGTCTGGTGCAGCTTATCGAGCATGCTACAGATTTCTTCAGTGCCTAGTCTCTCAGTCATGGGCATTGGCCAGTAGGCATCGGTATCTAAAAGCGCACCATTTTCACTAACAGGCACGAACGCGCTCTGTTGTTGACTAAAAGGCTTGGAAGGCTGCCGAGTTTGCTTAGCAATCTCGAAGACCATCGCTGGTTCTGCCAGGTCGTCCGGTATCCACATGCCAGTCTGACGCCAGCACCTGATGTGTAGGAATTCAGGATCTAGCTGATAGGTAGTGGTGGACACCCCCAGTAGAGCTTTTGCCTCCCTTTCCTCAAGCAGCTCGCACTTGAGAGGTAGCAGCGTATCTGGAAGATAATCTGCGAGAGTCTCCCCATCTAGAGGTTCGATTCTATCGATATAACGCATCCCGACACCAGCGACGTCGAGGCCGCCAGCCTGCGTTGTCAAGGCCGTCAGACACTCTCGAAAGAGATCCAGATGGCTGCTAAAATGCAAGTAGTTTGTGCTTTGTAGGATCAGGTGATCCATGCCCAGAACACAAGCGTACTCAGCATTACGGTCTAGGAACGCCCACGAATTCGGTTCTGACCCTTGGATAACACTAGGCTGCATGCTTTTGACCATTTGGAAAAGCCCAGGAAGGCGATCCCGAATAGCCTGATGGATGTTAGGAATGAGCTGGGGAAGCTTAAGAATGGGAGAAAATCTCACCACACTGAATGCATAAATTAGTGGTGCTCTTGCCAGTACCCCTTCACGATCAGTCATGATTAATCTCCCCTCTATCCCCAAATTAGGTAAGGATTCTACATCATTTGACAAGTCCTTTGACAAAAACTGTATAGCAGTGTTTTCCGCTTTGGCAAACAATCTCTGTTACTTGGGTAGCACCCACGTCTTCAATTTGGTGCTGTTGGGCAGTACTTTCGAGAAAGCACTTGGGTTCATGTATGAAGATTACGCAGAAAATAGGGCTAAATAGCCCTATTTTTTCTTTGCCTCACTTCACCCGCCTCAACCTCCGCCCCTTGTACTTCTCCCTAATCCTGCGGCCCAAGGCTTCTGGGTTGAAATCAGGATGCCGCATGACCTCAGTGATGGAGGACAAACACGCCTCCAGCACAGGCCCATGTTCCTTGCATTGAGCTTCACGGCTGGCACTGTTTTCTGAGCCCGGTACAAACACCAGCCCAAAGAAGGGTGGTTCGTCGCCCATTTGCTCCAACACCCATGTGTGGTCGGCTGGGTTGATATTGAGCAGCACCAGCAGCTCATCCAGTCCCAAGGCATCGTAGATAGCCTGATTGATAACCAGATCCCCGCCTAACTGAATCTGCTGGCGCAGCGTCTCCACAAATTCGTGGATACGGTAGCCCTTGGCAGTTTGCTCCAGTCGTTTTATGCGGGCTTGATCGAAGGGGCTTGGGTTCTTAGGCAGTTGTAGCCGTGCCGCCCTGATCTGGGTTTGGCGTTCCTCCTGTAGCTGGTGCCGCTGTTCAGACAGCACCCGACACAGACGGCGGCGCACCAGCAGTTGAGTACGAATGCTGAGGCCGTGTTTAGCATCTAAGGCCCACAGGCGTTTGAGTAGGTCTTGGTTAGTCATGGCGAGCCTCCTTGGGTTGGTTCTGGTAGTACTGGTGCAGGGCTTGGCCTTCGGGACAGTAGCGCTTGATAGGAGCCCAGCAGTTAGGGCAGGCCAGCAAGTGATTAAGGTAGGCATCACGGGCTTGGAGCCATTCCGCTGGGGCTATCTGGGCTGTCCAATGGGTGGTGTGTGCGTGGGGTTCCCCCTGTCCTACCGGCTCAGGTGGCATTGTCCGTTGTTCGGACATTGGCGGCGGACACCAACGCGGATTGCGGCGTATTCCCTCAGCCAGTACCCAAGGATCGGTAGCGGCCTGTTCCTCCAAGTCACAGGGCTCAAGAAACCCCTGTTTCAATAGGTAGTCCCCTGAGCAGCCCAGCAGATTAGAAACCCGCACCAGCAGGGTATGAGGAGGGAGGCCTGTGCGATTTTGCATAGGCCCAGCCTTGTGCTGAAGTTCGGCCAGTAGCTCGACCTTATGGGCTTTAACCCATTGGCGGATATCGTCAGTCAGTTTGGTGGCTGGAGTAACGTATAAGCGCCCCTCATTCAGATGCGGGTTTAGTCCCTGTGTGCGGAGGTAATCCAATGCGCTGCTCATCAGAAATACTCCCCGTCATTATCCTCTGTAGAGGCTCTTTTCTCTGCCTCCTTCTGTAGGGGGGGTGTTTTATCCTCTACAACTCTACATCCCCTGTCATTCGTGGCTTGTAGCGATTTTTTATCCTCTACAGGGTCGCACTGTGTAGACCTTTGAAAATCGCTGTAAGCCACGTGGTTATTGGCTTGTAGAGGTGTAGACGATTGAGAGGGGGTATTTGAGGAAAGGTATCGGTTCCATGCCTCTACGAAGTCTGATTGTTCATAACCCTTTCGTCCGCCTTCAAGACCAATACGCAGCTGTTTAGACTTGATCCCAAAGCCGCTCAGACGGTCAGCCAATTGCCTGAGACGCATGGGCTGACCTCGGTTCCAAGCGGCCCAAGGAGCCTCTTCGTCCTCAACCAGTGCGGCCAGTAGATCGACGCTGAACAGCTTGCTGGTGCTCTTCTGATTGAAGATGGCCTTAATATCGGCTAGCAGCTCGGCACCGATGCTGGGGGCTTCTCCCTCCAAACCGTGCAGCACCATGGCGGCATTTCGGGCCAGCTTAGGCCAGTGGCCCCCGGCTTGTTCGGCAATGGCCAGTAGAGGTTCCCAGCAATCGTTAGCGCGGTCATTCAAGCCTTGGATGATTTCAGGCCGTGCTTGGCCAATGGCTTCAGCATTGTCCTGTGCGAAACGCGCCAGTCGGGATTGCAAGCGCTCCCACAGCCGTGTATCGGAGCGCCGCAGATTCTCCGCCCGCTCTCCACTGGTACGGCGGCGCATCCGCAGGGGGATGCTCCGGTCGGCCAAGGTGATAGCAATATCGCCAATCCCGCACAGCGCCTTAGCGCCCCAGACATTGAACGCGGTGGGCATATGGTCATCGCCTACGCAGCGAATCACCACCGCACTGTCCCGAGTAAAGCCCGCATTGAGAATACCTCGGGCATCCTCATGGGCGGCGAGAAAGGCATCTATCTCATCAATCAGTAGGGTGGGTGACCACAGCTCAATGGAGCGGTACAGCGCCGCCGTGGCGATGTTGGAGACTTGCAGTGGACGGTAGGCCAATTTACCCAAGGCTGTCAGCAGTACCGACTTACCACAGCGCGGCTCCGGGGCCGTGATATGAGCAATCGGGCACACGCTCACTACGTCCACCAGCCAAGTAAAGGTGGCCCAGAGTGCGGCGGCGTTTAGGGTTTCTTTGTCAGCTACCACATAACGGCGGAGCGTATGGCTCAGCTCATCCAGTAGCTCGGCCCCGTCTACCACCTCCGGCCAAGGCTCCACCTCTTTGAACAGACTGGATCCACTGCTTGCGTCCTCCGTTTCAAGTATCGCGGTCAGGCGGTCAAACTCCGTCATGCTCAGCACTTTGCTGGCCTTGGCCTGTTGGCGGATGCGGGCAAACTGGGCGGGGTCTTGCTGGCGAATCTGTTGCAGTCGTTTAAGCAGCGCCGGACTGTAGAGTGCTCCGGCATCTGCCGGTAGCTGTTTAATGGCCTCTTGGATCGGGTCTTTGCCGGTGAAGGGTAGGATTTTATCGTTGCTCATGGCTGTACCTCCTGAGCCTTCTGCCAGCACAGCAGGTCGTTAAAGTCGGTTAAATGCTCGGGAGCCCCTTCGGGCCAGTCAGGAAAGAGCACCAGCGCCCCCAAGCTGGCAGCGGCTTCAATGGCCTTAGTGCGGCCCGGATTGCCTTCGGTAAGGCGGTCGTCATCACCGGCGACGATCAGCTCCAGATTGGGATAGCGGGCTTTGAGATGAACACCAGCCGGGAGCAGGTTGCCCGCATTCATCGCACAGGCCACGGGACAGCCGGTGTGCTGGTGCAGGGTGGCTCCGGTGGCCCAGCCTTCACACAGATACAGCGGCTTATCGGTCTGGATCTGGCCTAAAGGTGAATAACAGCCTTTAACCTGCCCACCACTGAGGAAGCGTTTGCAGCCATCGGGTTGGATGAATTGCTGGTTCACCAGTTGGCCGTTATGGATTAGCGGCACCAGCAGGGTATTCCCTCGCTGGCGCAGACCGTAGGCCGATACTTTTTTGGTCACCAAATACGCATGGCTAGGATGAGCGGGCACTGCCCGTTGCCAAATCCCTCGGGCCTTCTCAGCGGCCTGCTGGTGCCGGTACTGTTGCTCGGCTTGGCGTTGGGCTTTGACCTGCTCGATGCGCTGTTGAATCAGTTCGGCCTCGATGGGGTCAGTCGGTTTACGGCTGCTCCATGTACCGGTTTGGCCCAGCTTCCACGAGCCAAAAGCACCGCTGGCAATGTTGTCCAGAAAGCCCACATACCAACCGTTACGGGTGCCGGACTTGTCCTCCGGTACGCGGAAGCGGTGGAAGTGGCCATCCATCATCGGTACAAAGTCCAGCCGCCCGAAGGCGGCCTCCAGTGCGTCCTTAAAGGCCCATTCCGCTTTTTCAGGCATGAGCGATCCCGTCCCCGCTGGTGCAGGGTTTTTTAAGTTCGTCATGGTTAGTCCTCGGTGGGGGCGTTCAGCAGATCAGGGTCAAACTGGTCGCACAGCTCATAACCTGTTTGTTGCACCAGCACGGCTAGGGCTTTGGCTGCATTAGCTAAACCGCTTTCCAATTCATGATGCAGGTGGTGTTCACTACCATCGGCCCCCAGCAGATCAGCAATGGCGCTTAAACCAAGTCCGGCACAGGTCAGGGTATTGGCCCGCTCATAAGCCAAAGCATCATTGTGGCGGCGATTGATCGGAGGGCGGCTCATGGAGTCACCTCCAGCGCTTGAGCCAGACTCAGACGTTCTTCAGCACCTCGGCTTAAATCCGTCATCACCAGACTGAGGTTACCCAGCTCTTGGAGTAACCAGCCAAGGCTCATTAGCTCATCGGCATTTAAGCCAAAGTCTTGGTTGTGGGCGGCACTGGCGATGCACCAGCCAATGGCAGAAACACCCGTAGTCAGGGTGCCAAAGCATGAATCCGCTGCTTGTGTAATACGTTGCAGTCGCTCGGTCTGCTCAGTGGTTAGTGGGGTATTTCTAAAGGCTGGGGCGATGCTGTCCAGATCCACCAGTAACTCACGCAGGCGGCTCATTACTTCACCTCCTGTACGGCGTTTAGGGCGTTATCCAGTCGCTCTGATTCAGCGTTTAAATACTGAGAACAGTCGTGGGCCAAGTAATGCCCCAAGCGGGCCAGATCCTTGGCTACGTCCATACGGTTTTCAGCGGGGGATGAGGCATCCAGTACCGCCGGAATAGCCGCCATCAATGCCGTGAGCCAGCGGGTGTGCTCTACGCCATAACGGACGGTTTCTAGGCTTTCATCAGCTACTTGAGCGGCACTAAAAACAGGCTGTTTCACTGAACACCTCCTAGGGTTTCCAGCGCGCGGGCCTTGTTCATGTGGTCGTTGTAGCGATTAAGGCGGGTAGAGAGGGAGGAATCAGCGTGTAAGGCAGCTAAGGCCATGCGCCGATGGGCGATTGCCCGAATTTTGGACGGATTGAGGCTGAGGATATGACGTAGTGTCATGGGTGTAGCTCCTTGATTA
>NZ_VLKG01000013.1 GCF_007830255.1 Azomonas agilis | reverse complement strand
CTAGGGCCTGTTGACGTTTTACATGGGTAGCCATTGAACGGCACAGGCCATGGCAACCACTGCCTCATAATTGCATTTCAGTTTGTCGTATCGAAAAGCCACCGCTCGGTAGTGTTTAAGCCGTGCAAAGGCATTCTCAACCAAATGCCGGTAGCGGTATAAACCTCTGTCCAGATCCGCATTACCCTTAATTGAGTTGCGCTTTCGGGGAATAACAGGACGTCCTCCCTGCTGCCTGATCTGATCTCGAATGCATTCACTGTCATAACCTTTATCCGCGACAATCACTTCAGCACAGGGCAGCTGCATGATCAGTTTGGAAGCGACGCAGCTGTCGTGAACATCGCCTCCTGTCACTTCAAAGGCCACTGGCAGGCCTTGTGCGTCAACAGCCAAATGAATCTTGCTTGTCAGCCCAGCGCGACTTTTACCCAGCCCCTCAGTATGACCACTGGCCGCTCCGGTACTGTGTTGATGGGCTTTTACATAACTGCCGTCGATAAACAACCACTCAAAGTCAGGTTCCTCAAGCAAGGCTTGAAAGACTTTGAACCACTTACCCGTAGCTGACCAAGCGTTGAAGCGCTTGTAGATCGAGTTCCAGTCTCCAAAGAGGTCAGGCAAATCTCGCCAAGGGCAGCCGACACGCATCCGGTAAAGCATGCCTTCGACGGTCATTCGGAGATTGGGCTTGTGGTAAATGGCGTGCTGAAGCAGAATTTTTTCCAGCTTCGACCAAAGCTCGTCGCTGAGCAGTAATCGGGGCATTGCAAATCCGCAGGGTTATGGGTGTAGGAACCTCAATTCTGCGGGTTTGCTTTTGTTTCTCAATACCTTCATGACGAAACGTCAACAGGCCCTAGACCTAATGCAGAAAGCCCTACACAGGGCCTTCTGTTAATGCCTTCCTCCAAGCGCCAACTGTCTGGGGCCGTTGATAGGCTCTAGGTGCCAGAGCCCAATCAATGGCCTTAAGTAACTGAGGATCTTGGCGATCTCGGGCGGCTTTGAATGCGGGCTCGATTTCGTCCCGCTGTGTGCGCAGAATGGATTCTTGTGGTGGCTCTCCCACCAGCGCTGCATAGGCAACCGCGCTCAAGGCATAGAGGTCAGACCAAGGCCCTTGTTGAACAGGAGATTCATAATATTCAACAGGAGCATAATTCGGCGTTGGGACAGCACAGCCTGAGGAGGATGCCTGCACGCCCTGTCGTAGGGTAGCGCCAAACTCAATCAGCACAGGAGCATGGTAATCCACAAACACCAAGGCTCCATCCTTAAGCATCATCAGGTTTTCAGGTTTTATATCCTGGGTGGGCAGGCCTTTTAGAGGTAACTGGGCAATTCTTTGAGCCATCTGAACATCAAGCGGTACAGGGATATCCAGATCAAAACTCCGCAAAACATAGTTGGCCAGAGCTAGGATGTTTTGTTCATCTTTATCCTTGCGCACCCTAAGATTTTCCGGCATCACACACTGATTAAGCGGGCTATCTTCGTCCAAACGCAAAGGTACCTGACGCACCCTAATATGCTCAGGGTTAATGTCTTGATGCAGTCGGTTTAACTGATGCACCTGCTCCAAACCATCCAATAAGGGGAGTAACAAAGCGCGAACCTGAACCGTATCCAATACCCCTAAGGCTTTGATTAGGGTCGATAGCGGTTGGCCCTCCACAAACTCCATAACGATGTATGCGGTACCATTAGCCTCAAGGTAACGCAGCACCCGAACGATATTGGGATGTGTGAGGCAAGCTAGATTGCAGGCATCGTTGATAAAATCACGCAAGCCTTTTTCGTAGTCTTGCAAATCCGCCCGCCGCGAAATTCGTGGAACAACGCAATACTGTCGGGTACGCACTGCCTTAGCAAACGGAAAATACTCTTTAATAACAACAAGCTTTTTTGAAGTGTGGTCTTGAGCAAGATAAGTAATGCCAAAGTCACCAGAGCCCAATACTTCTTCAATACTGTACTCTTGTAGCCGATAGCCTAGAGGGAGACTATTGCCAGTTGCTGTAATCAACATACTTAACGATAAATCCTTCATCGACTTCCTATCTCCTTACGACCCCTCATTGAGCCGCATGTATCCATACCCCTCTTGGCTGCTGCCAAAACAAGATGCATGGGCTGCACCAACAGCTAGAGGGCTCAGTCCATTAGTTGATTCAAGTTTCCAGTATGGAAACCTTGAAAGTCAACCCCCAAGAAACGACAAACATTAAGCCAGCCGCCAAACTTATTTGATGAAAACCTTTGGCGATCGACTCCGTACGCTGCGTGAAACCCGAAACTGGTCACAAGAACAGTTGGGCTTTGAGCTGGGAGTAACAAAAGCAACCATCAGTAAATGGGAGACAGGCAAGGTTCAACCGGGACTGGGCACTTTACTCAGAATTAAAGAGCTCTTCGCCGACCAATCCATCAGTTTAGACTTCCTTGGCGACGGCCAAGTTCTGTACCCTGATTTAGCTTTGTCGCCCAACCACCGAACGGCTGAATCTGTAGCGCCCTATCACACTGACCCTGCTGTAGCACAGTCCTCCGACGAGTTACAGTTACTGCTGCTCTTTCGCACGCTTCCTAAAAAGCGCCAACAAGGGCTGCTCAAGTTGTTGGGTGCTTAATCACGCAATCCCTATCACGAACAACGCCCACAATCTCATCCAGCGAATCAGGCTTGAACCCGAAAGCCAGCCAATCCAGTCTCCTAAAGCATCAAAGCTCATTTTTCTCCCTTGCTTATTTATAAATAATAATTATTATCAATTAATGCTCGTATTTTGGAGATGGAACTATGTCTTATTTAATTGATGCTTGGCTGGATCGCCCTCAACCTTGTTTACGCATCCTGCACCGCGAAACGGGGGAAATTTGCGCCGTATTGGAAGAAGAAGCGCTGCGTGAACTTCAAGATCAAGGAGATCTGAACCTTCAAGAACTGAACTCTAACGAGCCACAGGTGCTTAAGGAGCTGGTACGGACGCTATTTTTGCACTGCTATGCCCAAGCTCTGCGCTGAGTTTGGGCTAGCCATTATCGCTTATAGAATAGCTAACAGCTCAACATCAAACACCAATACGCTGCAGGGGGGAATGCTGCCCACAGCCTGATCCCCGTAGGCTAATTCACTGGGCACAAACAAACGCCATTTGCTGCCTACGTTCATCAACTGCAAAGCTTCTGTCCAACCGGCAATCACGCCACTCACTGGAAACTCCGCAGGCTCGCCACGCTGATAGGAGCTATCAAACACACTGCCGTTAATCAGAGTGCCGTGGTAGTGCGTGCGTACACTGTCTTCACGGGTGGGCTTAGGGCCATCACCGGCTTCCAATACCTGATACTGCAAACCAGAGGCCAAGGTCTGAATCCCTTCACGACGGCCATTTTCTGCCAAAAAGGTCTGCCCTTCTGCGGCCATCTCAGCGAATTTCGCGTCTTTTTCGGCCTGCATACGCTCCCGAATCACTCGAAAGCTGGCGTTAAGTGCCTCAGAGGATACTTGGCTTTCCAAACCTGAGAAGGCATCCGACAGGCCTGCCAATACCGCTGCTAACTCAACTCCGGGCGGAGGGTTATCACGTAATTGCCCTCCTAATTGCCGACCGATACCGTAACTTACGCGGGCTTCATCACTGGAAAGATCAAGATGAGACATGAAGGCTCCCAAGGCCAAAGATAAAAGAGACAGCCTAACACAGGCTTAGAACCAAGCCGTTCTTTTTCAGGTTCCAGATAGGGATACTAAATGCACCCATAGGTGCCAATTTCATCCATCCAGTTCTATTCAGAACCATAAAGCTTCAATTTATTTCATAGAGCTGGAGAAAAAATTACCTACGGGTACAAAATATGACTTTCGTACCTATAAGTTTAGTTTTTGATATGGCACAGCTTTTGCCAAGCATCCTAAATCTTTTTAAAGGAGCTCTGTGCCATGAAAAAACAATTGACTGCACTGCTGCTGGTCACAGCAACGGCTGCCTTTTGCCTTTCGGCTCAGGCCAAGGAACTGAAGATAGTTACCGCCACTAACTTTCTCGGAACCTTGCAAACACTGGCCAGTGAATTTGAAAAAAACACCGGGCATAGCCTTAGTATCAGCGGGGTATCTTCTGGGCCTGCAGTCGCTCAAATCATGAACGGTGCGCCCTACGATGTATTTTTCTCTGCGGATGTCAAAAGCCCAGAAAAGCTGGAGAAGGAAGGATTTACTCAGGCAAACTCCCGCTTTACCTACGCCGTAGGCGTGCTAGTGCTCTGGTCAGCCAAAGCAGGAGTGGTAGACGATCAAGGCCAGGTGTTGAAAAAAGACGACTGGCGGCACATCGCGGTATCCAACCCAGAAATCGCGCCCTACGGTTTAGCCGGTACTCAGGTACTGACCAAACTGGGGGTTTTAGAAAAACTCAAAGCCGAAAAACGTATTGTGCAGCCTAATAGCGTAGGTCAGGTATATAGCCAAACTGCCTCAGGGGCTGCCGATCTTGGTTTTGTCGCCTTAGCCCAGGTGATCCAAGCCGACGGCAGCATTCCCGGTTCCCACTGGTTTCCACCTAAAAACCTCTACGACCCCATCGTGCAGCAAGCCGTCATCCTAAAAGCCACTAAAGAGTCTGAATTGGCTCAAAGCTTTATTGAGTGGATCAAAAGCCCCAAAGCCGCTGAAGTGATCAAGGCTGCAGGCTATAGCATTCCTTAACCGATTTAGGGCTACAGGGAAGTAGCCTTTGCACTTGCGCTCCAACCTTGTTTTCTGTCTCCTTGAGGAGTCTGGCATGTTGGGTCTAACTGAGGCTGATGTCAGTGCATTCTGGGTTACGCTAAAACTAGCCGCAGTGGGCACAGTCATCCTGATTATTCTGGCAGCACCTCTGGCGTGGTGGCTTGCACACACCCGCTGGAAAGGCAAGGTCATCGTAGAGACTCTGGTGGCTATGCCGCTGGTGATGCCTCCTACCGTTATGGGGTTTTACCTGTTGCTGTGGCTCGGCCCTAACGGTTGGCTAGGCGGAATGCTGGAATCACTAGGGGCCCGACATTTGGCCTTTACCTTTACCGGCATTGTGTTGGGCTCTATGTTTTTTTCGTTGCCCTTTGTGGTACAGCCCCTGCAAAACGCCTTTAGCGCCGCTGGAGCCCGCGCGCTGGAAGTGGCTATGACGCTACGGGCCTCCCCTTGGGATCGTTTTTTTACCGTAATCCTGCCCCTCTCTCGCCGAGGTTTTCTGAGTGCCTTTGTGCTGTCTTTTGCCCACACCTTTGGCGAATTTGGCATGATCTTGATGATTGGCGGCAATATTCCCGGCGAAACTAAGGTTGCCTCCATTGCCATTTACGACCACGTCGAAACCATGAATTACAGCGCCGCCCATGCCCTGTCCCTGGTTTTAGTGGGCTCCTCCTTCTGTCTTTTGATGCTGATTTACGTCCTAAATCGACGCTTTAAAGTCGTCGGGGCGCTTTAAGCAAGATGGTGGAGGCGAAGTACAGATGAGTGTAAAGCTAGCTTTTGAGGTCACGCGCACAGGATTTTGCCTCAATACCCAACTCGAACTCCCCAGCCAAGGAGTGACAGCTTTATTTGGTCGCTCAGGATCTGGAAAAACCACCTTACTGCGCTGCATTGCCGGTTTAGAGCGACATAAAGGCTATTTAAGCTTTCGTGACCAATGTTGGCAGGATGACCAACAAGAGCTATTTGTCCCCACCTACCAACGGGCTTTAGGCTATGTGTTTCAGGAAGCCAGCCTTTTCCCGCATCTGCGCGTTTCCGGCAATTTAGAATACGGTTTTAAGCGCGTGCCGCCCCCGCTACGTCATATCCAACCGGATGAGGTTATCCAACTGCTCAGCCTTGGGCCTTTGCTAAAACGCTATCCCGATCAGCTATCTGGTGGACAGCGCCAGCGTGTGTCTTTAGGCCGTGCCATTCTCACCAGTCCTGAACTCTTATTGATGGATGAGCCTCTGGCCTCACTGGACGCGGCCAGTAAAGAAGAAATTCTGCCCTTTCTGGAAGGGTTACGCGATGAGTTGAAGATCCCCATTATCTACGTCAGCCACGCCATTGATGAGGTTATCCGCTTGGCAGATCATCTGGTGTTGCTGCAAGAAGGTAAGGTGACGGCGCAAGGGCCTCTACAGGCGTTATTAACCGCCCGTGAGCTGCCTTTTATCCGTACCGAAAGTGCCTCCACGGTACTACAGGCAGAAGTACAACGCCCCCACGCAGGAGACGAATTAACCGAAGTATGCGTGGAAGGCCAAAGCCTATTCATCGCCCGCCAATCCGTAGAGCGTGGACGAAAACTTAGGGTACGCATTATGGCTCGGGATGTGGCCTTATCCCTCTCCCCCTTGGAGGACACCAGCTTTTTAAATTGCCTAACAGTTCAGCTATTGGACATTCAACCCGGCTTGATCCCCAGTCAACGGCTGGTACGTCTGCAACTTGGGCAGCAAATCTTAGTCTCTCGGGTATCTAGTCGCTCAGCAACACGCTTGAACTTGCACTCAGGTCAGATGCTGTATGCCCTAATAAAAGGAGTAGCCCTCACCTGAACGCACAGGCCATCAGTGTTTCATGTTTTTTTCCATATACCCCATAGCCACTGCGGAGACGACAAAGGTCATGTGGATGATGACATACCAAAACAATTTGTCGTTGGGGATCTTTTGTACTTCCATAAACATGCGCAGCAGGTGGATGGAGGAAATAGCCACAATAGAAGCCGCTACCTTGAGCTTTAAGGAGCCAGAGTCCATTTTGCCCAGCCAGCTCAGCTTCTCCGAATCCTCACCAATGTCCAGTTGGGATACAAAGTTCTCATAGCCGGAAATCATCACCATCACCAGCAACCCCCCGACCAAAGAAAGGTCGATCAGGGACAGCACCATCAATACCAAATCAGCTTCTGTCCGCTCAAAGACATGGGGCAGAAAGTGGTACACCTCCTGAAAGAACTTTAAGCACAAAGCAAACAGGGCTAACGACAGACCAAAGTAAATAGGTGCCAGTAGCCAACGGCTGGCATACATAGTTTTTTCAATAAAGCGTTCCATGATCACTCAAACGAAGTCAGTGGCAGATGAAGTTTCTATAGTAACGCCCAAGCCCTGAAGTAGGTTGTCTATTTTATGAAGTCAATAGAATCACAGTAGGCTAAATAGTCCTAGTTAGAGCGGATCAGCTCTCCCGTTTGTAGATCGCGAATTACACTCGGATGACGGCGGCCACCCAAGCAGCCACCGAGTACCGAGTCCAATTGGCCGGAGAAATACTGCTCTACCCGCAACCGTGAGCGCGCCGAAGGATAGCCCGTCGGATTAGCTGAGGTTGAAACTAGGGGGCCGCACAGAGCACAGAGCTCTCGTACTAAAGGATGCGCGGTTACTCGTAGTGCCACGCTGTCGTACTGGCCGGTGATCCAAGCCGGTAAACGCTGACGGTGGGGCACCAGCCACGTATTAGGGCCGGGCCATGATTCAGCCAAAGTATCTAACCAAGCCTGGGGTAGTCCATCTAATACAAAGTCAAACTGCTCCATGGACTCTGCCACTAAAATCAGTCCTTTAGAGACTGAGCGCTGTTTCAAGTCCAGTAAACGCTGGACTGCCATCGGATTCCAAGGATCACAGCCTAATCCCCAAACCGCCTCAGTAGGATAGGCAATCACCCCACCTCGACGAACCTCTTGTGCCACCTGCCGCACCCGCCAACCTATCAACATCGTTTATCTCCCCAAGCAGGCTGCGCAGTCTAACGGGCTCCGGTGTGTCCGTCATGTTTATCGAGGCATACAGGCTGTCCATAAACCGGCCTCGCATACAACACGGCCTTCCAACTCTAACTCGGTCAAGGCTGCCAAGATTTGGGGCAGAGGTTGTTGCACTATCTGGGTTAAGGCTTCCGCCGTTAAGGGAGTGACCAGTAGAGGACTGAGTAGCGGATGATGCGCCATAGCGGGGCCAGAGGACTCCACTAAAGGCGCAGTCGTGCATTGCCAGCCCCGCAAAGCGTCTAAAATATCGGCTACGGATTCCACTAGGCAGGCTCCCTCACGAATCAACTGATGGCACCCTTTCGCCCCCGTATGGTGAATGGAACCGGGAATGGCAAATACTTCTCGCCCTTGCTCGGCCGCTAAACGTGCGGTAATCAAAGAGCCACTGGCAAGACTGGCTTCCACCACTAACACGCCTAGGGATAAACCACTGATGAGACGATTTCGGCGGGGGAAATTACTGGCTTGTGGCGGTGTCTGCAAAGGCAGCTCTGACAGCAAAGCCCCTCCTTGCTCCACGATCTGGCGGGCTAAGCTTTGATGACGCTGCGGATACAAACGCTCTAAACCTGTTCCCAGCACAGCCAGAGTATGACCCTGCACGTCCAAAGCGCCCTGATGGGCTGCACCGTCAATGCCCAAGGCTAAACCACTGGTGACCACAAAACCGGCGGCGGCTAGCTCCTTAGCAAAGGCTTTAGCATTACTCAGCCCTTGGTGTGAAGCATGGCGACTCCCCACCAAAGCAATCTGAGGGCGCTCTAACAGCTTTAGCTCACCCTCAAGGTACAAAACAGGTGGCGCGTCCACGACCTCGTTCAATAAGGCAGGGTATTCAGGATCACCGCGCATCAGAATATGCCGATGGGGCGACTCCAACCACGCCAAGCAATGTTCTAAGCCTTGGCTCACTTCAGCGCAGTGTGAGGCTCCAAGGCTTCGATCGGGCATCCCTAAAGCACGCCATTCATTGCGGCTAGCCTGCACTGCGGCCTGAGCGCTTCCAAAAGCCTCCAATAATTGTTGAAAACGCTTAGGGCCAATCCCCGGTGTTAAATGCAACCTCAGCCGCGCGGCAAACTCATCCGTTGGTGCTGTGTTTCCCATCCGCTACTCCTTAGCCCAAGGTTCCTTTTTTGTTAAGGATTACGCACACGATCCATAATCGACAATGAACGGTGGGCCTGTAAGATCAGGCCATAGCTCATTTTTTCGTAGGTACGAAATACCATCAATAAGCCGGCGCGCTCATCCGGGATTTTGATGCGCTCACCGGTCAAACGGTCGCGTACCTGCTCCCCCAATTTATACACGGCTAAAACGTGCCCATCAGCCAAGCCGTCCCGTGCCCCTTTATTCAGAATCACTACATCCATATGACCGATTTGGGTAACACCACGCGGCACATCCATAATCACCCCCGAGATGGCACGCTCAGGAGCAGCAGGAGTGAAGTTGGTAGTGATGGGACGTTCCTCTCCCGGCAATAAGCGATCCCCCAAGCGCACCTCTTGGGTGGTGCGCACTAAATCCAAACTGGCAATATCACGCTCCACCGACACCAATTCAGCGGTCGCAACTTCATCGGCATTGATGCCCAAAACTTCACGGGTTTCTGGGTCAATATGGGTTTTACCCTGCCGAAACACCAGATAGCCCGGCAAAGGCGCAGCAAAGTCACCCCGTGCGTAAATGCGATCCCCTTGCCCACTGATAACCCGTTCTGCATTTCCCGCCAACACATAGGGCGCACGGTCAAGGGTTTCTTGGCTGTCCAAAATCCGGTTGGCCAGTAAAAAGCTGCTGATGGCACGCAAAGGAATGGTTGGAATGGCTTCAGCAATCGGCGTACTGCGGATATGGGGCGAGAGTTTAATCGTACCTCGCGATGCCCCACGCTCTAAGCTCAGGCGCGGCTTGCCGTCGATGTAGACTAAACTCAGCACATCCCCCGGATAAATCAGGTGTGGATTCTGTACGCTGGGATTGGCATGCCAAATTTGTGGCCACTCCCAAGGCTTATTCAAAAAGCGACCGGCAATGTCCCACAGGGTATCCCCCTGCACCACTCGATACTGCTCAGGATGCCCTGGCTTTAGCTGCACAGCAGCCTGCACACCGGCACTGATGAACAGCAACAGAATGAGCAGTGATTTCCTCATTGAACAGAATCCCTTTATGATATGAAGCAACACTATGCACTCCTGAATGCCGGTAGCTACCCTTTGAAGAAGAGGCTCCCACAGCCCCCATCCTTGATGAGCGCTGTGCAAACCAGCCGCGATCTTAGCAGTGGATTTCGAGCCGGTTCACCCTATTTATTGTGCGTCACTACACCATGGCCATACTGAATATTTTGGAATTCCCTGACCCACGTTTACGCACCTTGGCCCAGCCAGTGGCTGAGGTAAATGATCAGACCCAACAACTGATTGATGATATGTTTGACACTATGTATCACGCTAAAGGCATTGGCTTGGCTGCCACTCAAGTCAATGTGCACCAGCGCGTGGTGGTCATGGATCTATCGGAAGAACACGACCAACCTAGGGTATTTATCAACCCAGAAATCGAGCCTCTGACCGATGAGCTAATCCCTTATCAAGAAGGCTGCCTCTCCGTGCCGGGTATTCATGATGACGTTAACCGCCCGCAGCGGGTACGGATTCGCGCTTTAGATCGGCAGGGTGTTCCCTATGAGTTAGAAGCCGAAGGACTCTTGGCCGTCTGCATCCAGCACGAATGCGACCATCTGAATGGCAAGCTGTTTGTGGATTATCTGTCCACCTTAAAACGCGATCGCATCCGTAAAAAGCTGGAAAAACAGCAACGGCACCAAGCCTAAACGGCCCCGCGCCGGTGGATAGCCAATCTTATCCACCCTTACCCTCTGTTTTCTTCTGAGCCTTTGTTATGTCCCAGCCTTTGCGTCTTATTTTTGCCGGTACGCCGGAGTTTGCCGCGTTACACCTCAAAGCGCTGTTGGATACACCCCATACTATTATCGGTGTATATACCCAACCGGATCGCCCCGCAGGACGCGGCCAAAAATTAATACCAAGCCCGGTCAAACAATTAGCCCAGCAGCATGGAATACCGGTTTTTCAACCCAAAACCCTGCGTACTCCAGAAGCACAAACGGAATTAGCCGCCCTAGAGCCAGACTTAATGGTTGTAGTGGCCTATGGGCTGATTTTGCCTCAAGCGGTGCTGGATACTCCTCGGTTAGGTTGTATTAACAGTCATGCCTCGCTCTTACCCCGTTGGCGCGGCGCAGCCCCGATTGAACGCGCCCTTGAAGCAGGCGATTATGAAACCGGAGTAACGGTCATGCAGATGGAAGCTGGACTGGATACCGGCCCCATGCTGCTGAAAGTCACCACCCCTATTACTTCAGAAGATACCGGTGGCAGTCTGCACGAGCGTTTAGCCCTATTGGGTGCTCAGGCTTTGGTACAAACGGTGAACAGCCTAGAAACACTCAAGCCAGAACCTCAGCAAGACAGCTTGGCCACCTACGCCCACAAACTTAACAAAGAAGAAGCTACCCTCGATTGGACACACCCTGCCCTAGAGCTGGAGCGCCGGATTCGAGCCTTTTACCCAAGACTCATCAGCCATACCCTGTGGCAGGGTGAAACCCTCAAAGTCCATGCGGCTCATCTCACCACTGGGAGCGGAGCGCCGGGACAAATTTTAGCGGCCTCCAAAGAAGGGCTCAGCGTTGCCTGTGGCGAAGGAGCTTTATTAATTACCCGTGTACAACTGCCCGGAGGTAAGCCTTTAGCCTTTGCCGATCTGTACAACAGTCGCCGAGAACTCTTTGTCTCTGGTGGAGTGCTTGGCCTGTGAATCCTCGTTTAGCCGCTGCCAGAGCCTTAACTCCGGTATTGTTGGGCAAAGCCTCCCTAGGTACTACGCTCCCTGAATACCTAAACCGCGTTGCCCCCCGCGATCGTGGTTTGGCTCAAGAGCTGGCCTACGGTGCGGCCCGTTGGCAACCTCGCTTAAGCGGATTGGCGGAAAAACTACTGCAAAAGCCCTTTAAAGCGGCAGATAAAGACCTAGAAGCCTTATTACTGATCGGCTTATACCAACTCTTCTATACCCGAATCCCCGCCCATGCAGCCCTCAGCGATACCGTCGGCTGTGTTGATGCCCTGAAGAAATCTTGGGGCAAAGCCTTAATCAATGCGGTACTGCGCCGTGCTCAGCGCGAAGGCCAAGAACTGCTGACCACCTTAGAGCACGATCCGGTGATTCGCACCGCTCACCCGCGTTGGCTGCAAAAAAGCCTCAAAGCGCACTGGCCAGAGCATTGGGAGGAAATCTGCGCGGCTAATAACCAACATCCACCCATGACGTTGCGTGTCAACCAACGCCGCATTAGCCGCGAAGATTACTTAGCCCAACTACAGCAAGCCGGACTGGCCGCCCAACCCTGTACCTTTAGCAGTGACGGCGTACAGTTGGATGCCGCCTGCGATATCCAGCAACTCCCCGGTTTTGCCGAAGGCTACCTCAGTGTTCAAGACGAAGCCGCTCAACTGGCCGCCCATCTGTTAGAACCCAAACCCGGCCAGCGCGTATTAGATGCTTGCTGTGCTCCGGGGGGAAAAACCTGCCATCTATTAGAATACCAACCTCAGATTGCTGAGCTGGTAGCCCTCGACTTAGAAGCCTCACGTTTAAAGCGAGTACAGGAGAACCTAGATCGCCTTCAGTTGAGCGCTCGACTGATTGCCGCCGATGCCCGCAATACAGCTCAGTGGTGGGATGGTCAACTCTTTCAGCGCATTTTGCTGGATGCCCCCTGTTCGGCAACCGGGGTGATTCGTCGCCATCCTGATATCAAACTCACCCGACATCCTGAAGACATCAGCGCATTGGCCGAATTACAGGGGCAACTCTTGGACGCACTCTGGCCCACTTTGGCCGTGGGCGGCATTCTGCTGTATGCCACCTGCTCGGTACTCCCAACGGAAAACCGAGAAGTCATCGCGGCTTTTTTAGCTCGGATGCAAGGTGCTCGTGAGTTGGATCTAGGTCTTAAGTGTGGCCTAACTCAGCCACAAGGACGACAGCTATTTCCCCAAATAAACGGCCATGATGGTTTTTATTATGCAAAGCTGCTTAAAGTAGCTGCTCAGCCGCGTGTTCAGGAGAAACTGTCGTGAAGATCATCATATTGGGCGCAGGCCAAGTGGGGGGAACCCTTGCAGAGCATTTGGCCGGTGAAGCCAACGACATCACCGTGATTGACACCGATGCCGACCGTTTGCGCTCAATTGGGGATCGGCTAGATATCCGAACCATTGTTGGACGCGGCTCCTTCCCCACCGTCTTGCGCCAAGCGGGAGCCGATGATGCCGATATGTTGGTCGCCGTTACCAGCAGCGACGAAACCAATATGATTGCTTGCCAAATCGCCTTTACCCTGTTTCACACACCGACCAAAATCGCCCGAGTGCGCGAAGCAGCTTATCTGGTGCGCTCCGACCTGTTCAATAACGAAGCCATTCCTATTGATGTACTGATTAGCCCTGAGCAAGTGGTCACCAACTATATTAAGCGCCTGATCGAGTGCCCCGGTGCTTTGCAGGTGATCGACTTTGCCCAAGGTAAAGTACAGCTCGTTGCGGTTAAGGCTTATTACGGTGGCCCTTTAGTGGGTCAAGAGCTACGCCAGATCCGCGAGCACATGCCTAATATTGAAGCACGAGTAGCCGCCATTTTCCGCCGGGATCGCCCCATCATTCCTAAGGGCGATACGGTGATTGAGGCCGATGACGAAGTGTTTTTCATCGCCGCTAAAGCCCACATTCGAGCGGTAATGAGCGAGCTGCGGCGCTTAGAGGACACCTATAAACGCATCATCATTGCTGGGGGTGGGCATATTGGTGAGCGCTTGGCAGAAGCCATTGAGAGTCGCTATCAAGTCAAAATCATCGAAACTAACCCAAACCGTTGCCGCTATCTGTCCGACACACTGGACAACAGTATCGTGCTACAGGGCAATGCCTCAGACCGGGATTTATTACTCGAAGAAAACATCAACGAAGCCGATATTTTCTTAGCCCTCACTAACGACGATGAGGCCAACATCATGTCCTCGCTGTTGGCCAAACGTTTGGGCGCACGCAAGGTGATGAGCCTGATTAACAATACAGCCTATGTGGATTTAGTGCAGTCTGGCGAAATAGACGTGGCCATCAGTCCCCAACTGGCCACTATCGGCTCTTTACTGACTCATGTGCGTCGAGGCGACATTGTCAGTGCCCACTCCCTGCGCCGAGGGGCGGCTGAAGCCATTGAGATTGTAGCCCACGGCGACAAAAGCTCCAGCAAAGTGGTGGGCCGTACCATCAAAGAAATTTCTCTACCCAGCGGCACCACCATCGGAGCCATTGTGCGTGAAGAGGAAGTACTGATTGCTCAGGATGATTTGCGGATTGCCTCCGGCGATCATGTGATTTTGTTTCTGATCGACAAACACAGTATTCATGAGGTAGAGCGCTTGTTTCAGGCAGGTCTGACTTTTTTTTAGGCACTGAACGAGAACTTATCTAAATTTTTTAAAATTTCAGCGACACTATGCCCTGCTTGTTGTCTTAAGGAGGCCGCTATACTCGAATATTGCGGCTTTCTCGTGTGCTTGCTTCTTTACCACAAAAAAAACAATTGAGTCACAATCATCGTCATGAACCACTACGAACAGGATGCACCCGAACCACAGGGTATTCTGACTTTACGCATTACGGCCTTACCTCGGGAAACCAATGGCTTTGGTAACGTTTACGGGGGCTGGCTAGTATCCCAAATGGATCTAGCAGGCACGGCTATGGCCTGTCGCTTAGCCGTAGGACAGGTTGCCACCGTCTCCATCGACCGTATGGCCTTTATGATGCCCGTCGAAGTAGGTAGCCAGTTGTGTTTTTATACCCAACCCTTAGAAATCAGCCGTACCTCGGTGCGTAGTTGGTGGAAGTGTGGAAAGAAAACCTCATCACACAGGTGCTACGCAAGGTCACTGAGAGTATTTTTGTATTCGTTGCCATTGACGATGCCGGGCGTACCCGTGCTATTCCCGGTGCTTAATGGGTCTACTGAGCTAACCCACCTCTTCTGAGTTACTACAGAGGACGGGGAGTCAATAAGGACGGCGCTAATGCTGACACTCTGGTATGCCCTCTGGCCTTTATTTGCGCTGATTCTAGCGGGACAGTTGCTGCGCCGTACCCATTTTCTTAACCCCGATTTTTGGCCCGGAGCAGAACGCTTAAATTACTTCGTGCTCTTCCCTGCGCTGCTGCTGAACAGCTTGGCCACTGCCCCACTGGATAACCCTCAACTACCGCTTCTGGCTGCGGGTGTATTCCTGACACTAGGGTTAGCCTGGGTCGGTTTATTGGTAGCTCGCCGTAAATACTGGTGGCCTGCCCAACGCTTCGGGGTTTGGGTACAGGGTATTCTGCGCTTTAACACCTATTTGGGCTTAGCCATCGTTGGGAGTTTGTACGGCCCTCAAGGACTTGCCCTAGCCGCTGTCATATTGGGTTTGCTGGTGCCCAGTGCCAATTTGCTCTCAGTATGGGCCTTAACCAGCGATCAAGGTTTTAACCGTAAATCCTTGTTAGCTCTGATCAAAAACCCGCTGATCTTAGCCTGCGTGGCAGGAGCCTCGATTAACCTCTCAGGCCTAGGTTTACCCTGGGGAGCAGATCGCTTGGTTTCTTTATTAGCCTCGGCCAGCTTGCCCTTGGGATTGCTCTGTGTGGGAGCGGCGTTGCAACTTAAAGGCAAGCATCTAGCGGGTTCTGCTTTGGTGTGGAACAGCAGCCTGCGTTTACTGCTAATGCCTGTCATTGCGCTGGCGGTATCTCTTGCTTTGCAGCTACCGCCCTTAGAGCGCAACCTGTTGGTGCTGTTTTTTTCCCTACCTACAGCCCCAACAGCCTACACCCTCACCCATCAGCTTAAGGGCGACAGTACCCTGATGGCTAATTTGATCGCCCTACAAACCCTATTGGCTGCGATGAGTCTACCGCTAGTGCTTCAGTTGCTAGGCTAATCCATCACACCGCTACATCCGCCTTAATGTGGGGATGAGCTTGATAGTTGAGCAGTTCAAAATCCTCAAAACGGAAAGCAAATAAATCCGCTACTGCAGAATTTAAACGCATCTGTGGTAAGGGATAAGGCTCCCGCGCTAACTGTATATCTGCCTGCTCCAAATGGTTGGCATACAGATGACAGTCACCGCCCGTCCACACAAAGTCGCCGGGTTGTAAGCCCGTCACCTGAGCCACCATCAAGGTCAAAAGTGCATAGCTGGCAATATTAAAGGGCACGCCCAAAAATATATCCGCCGAACGCTGATAGAGCTGGCACGACAAACGCCCTTCAGCCACATAAAACTGGAACAAGGCGTGGCAAGGCGGCAAAGCCATCTCATCCACTTGCGCCGGATTCCACGCTGAAACGATCAAGCGGCGGCTGTCGGGCGTATGGCGCAGCATGTGCAACAGCTTGCTGATTTGGTCGATGGACTCCCCATTAGGGGCAGGCCAACTGCGCCATTGATAACCGTAGACCGGCCCTAAATTACCCTGCTCATCCGCCCACTCATCCCAAATGCGCACGCCCTGCTCTTGAAGATAGCGCACGTTAGTATCGCCCTTCAGAAACCACAGCAGCTCATGGATGATGGACTTTAGGTGACACTTTTTAGTGGTCACCAGCGGAAAGCCTTGGGCCAGATCAAAGCGCATCTGATGCCCAAAAACACTGTAGGTTCCGGTTCCTGTGCGGTCTGACTTATAGGTGCCCTGCTCTCGTACTAGGCGCATCAGGTCTAAATAAGCTTTCATGGACGAAACCTTTGCATTAAGGGCTCACGATAGGCAAAGGCTAATAGAAGCAATCCGCCTAAAATCATCGGTAAACACAGAATCTGCCCCATAGTGACCCAACCCCAAGCCAAATAGCCAAGTTGCGGATCAGGCATACGCACAAACTCGACGAGGAAGCGGAATACGCCGTACCAGAGGGCAAACATCCCCGAAACAGCCATCATCGGACGAGGCTTACGGGAAAATACCCATAGGATGATAAAGAGTGCCACGCCCTCTAAGGCAAACTGATACAACTGCGACGGATGGCGCGCTAACTGGGCAGGGTCGGTGGGGAAAATCATTGCCCAAGGCACATCGGTAGGCTTACCCCAGAGTTCGGCATTGATAAAGTTGCCAATACGTCCCGCACCCAAACCGAGCGGCACTAAGGGGGCAATAAAATCCATCAGTTCAAAGAATTTTTTGCCATGACGGCGGGCAAAAAACCAGCAACACAGCATCACGCCAATAAAACCACCGTGGAAGGACATTCCCCCGCGCCAAATCTGCAAAATCAGACTGGGATCGTGCCAATAAGCCTCCAAATCGTAGAACAACACATAGCCCAGTCGTCCTCCGACAATCACCCCTAGGGCAATCCAAAAGATCAAGTCTGATAGTGTTTCCCGTGTCCAGTTTGGATCAAACGCCCGAACACGCTGTGCAGCCAGCCACCAACCACCGCCGATGCCAATCAGATACATCAAGCCGTACCAGTGTACTTGCAGTGGCCCTAGGGAAAACACCACAGGGTCAATATGGGGATAGGCCAGCATGAATGCTCCTTAAATCAAAAAATAAAGCCCCACCGAGGCCAAGAGTGCTGCAAACAAACGCTTAAGCAGGCGTGGCGGCAGACGATGAGCTAGGTTAGCCCCCAGTCGCGCACAATACATGCTGGTTAGGGCAATCCCAACTAAAGCGGGTAGGTACACAAAACCGAGACTTAACGGCGGTAATTGGGCTTCTGACCAACCGATCCCGATAAAACTCATGGCTCCACCCAAAGCAATGGGAAAACCACAGGCCGAGGCTGTCGCCACCGCCTGTTGTATAGGGAAGCTACGCCACACCAAGTAAGGCACGGTCAAAGAACCGCCGCCAATCCCAAAGATGGCAGAAGCCCAACCAATAACCACACCCACAATGCCTAAAGTAGGAGGGCTAGGTATCCCCAAACTGGCTTTGGGTTGAATATCCCAAGCCATTTGGGCCGCAACCAGCAAGGCAAATATTCCAATAATTTTTTGCAGCATCGGGCCTTGAATGGCGGCAGCGGTTAAGCTCCCTAACCAAACTCCGAATACAATACCCACACTTATCCATAGAGCCACAGGCCAATGCACAGCCCCTTTACGGTGGTGGGTCAAAATGGAGTTAATCGAAGTGAATACAATGCTGGCTAAGGAAGTACCTACCGCCATATGAGTCAACACGCAGGGATCAAAGCCTTGGGCGCTAAAACTGAGCACCAGCACTGGCACAATTACAATCCCACCGCCAATACCAAATAATCCGGCCAACACTCCTGCTAGTCCTCCTAGCAGCAGATAGAGCACAAACTCCATACACTATCCCCAAATCATTGAGCTAACACGCAATACGCATGGCCATCGGTTAGCCTTTTAAGGCGGCAACCATCGGGTTTACCAGCCGATTGAGACCAAAATGACGTAACTTCAGTTGCAAAGTACTACGGATCACTTGGGGATTATCAATACGAATCACACGTGCCAATAACTCTCGCGCATCCTGCAGACTGATTTGCCGTAGCAGCCATTTCACTTTGGGTAAGTTGGTGGCGTTCATAGATAAACTGTCAAAACCCATCGCCAGCAGTAGCAAAGCCGCAGCAGGATCTCCGGCCATTTCACCGCAAATGCTCACAGGTTTGCCTTCTGCATGGGCTCCGTTCACCACCGTTTGCAAGGCGGCTAATACCGCAGGATGCAGATAGTCATACAGAGGTGCAACCCGTGGATTATTCCGATCTACGGCCAACAAATACTGAGTTAAATCGTTGGAGCCCACCGATAAAAAGTCCGCCTGGCGCGACAACTCACGCACTAAATACACGGCGGCGGGCACTTCAATCATCACTCCTACGGGCGGCATGGGGACATCACAGCCTTCTTCGCGCACCTCAGCCCAAGCTCGGTGGATCAAACGCAACGCCTCTTCTAATTCTTGAGGCCCAGAAATCATAGGCAGCAGGATACGCAAATTATTCAGGTGTTCGCTGGCTTTAATCATGGCCCGCACCTGTACTAAAAAAATCTCCGGATGATCTAAAGTCACCCTAATACCCCGCCACCCTAAAAATGGGTTTTCTTCCTTAATCGGGAAGTAAGACAGGGTTTTATCGCCACCAATATCCAAGGTACGCATGGTCACAGGCTGCGGATGAAACGCCTGTAAGTGTTCTCGATAGATGGCTAATTGCTCTTTTTCACTGGGAAAGCGATCACGCATCATAAAGGGCACTTCAGTGCGGTAGAGCCCAACTCCTTCGGCCCCTCGATCTAGGGCGCGCTTTACATCTGCTAAGAGTGCTGTGTTGACCCAAAGATCAATACGGTGTCCATCCGTAGTTTCGCAGGGTAGCTCACGCAACTGGCTCAAGCCTTGAGCCAACTGACGATCCTCTTCCACCAACTCCATGTATTGCTTGCGCAAGGTCAATCCCGGGTTGGTAATCACCTCGCCCCGATAGCCATCTACGATCAGCTCGAAGCCATCCAGCTTGGCATAGGGTAAATCCAAAGCGCCGGTGACAGTGGGAACGCCCATCGCACGCGCTAAAATCGCCACATGGGAGTTGCCTGAGCCTTGCACCGACACCAGTCCGGCTAATTTACCCTCGGGCACTTCACCCAACATGGCGGGTGAGAGCTCCTCGCTGACTAAAATCGTCTGATCTTTATACACCCGAGTTTGTTGGTGGGCTTGTTGCAAGTAGGCCAGCAGGCGACGGCCAATATCCCGCACATCGGAGGCGCGCTCACGCAAATAGGCATCGTCCATCAACTCAAAACGCTGTACATGCTCACTAACCACTTTCCGTAACGCGCCCTGAGCCCATTGCCCGCTGCGTATCACTCGTGTGACTTCACCCCCTAGGGCCGACTCGTCCAGCATCATCAGGTATACATCAAACAGGGCTCGTTCTTCACGACGCATCTGTCCTGCTAGCCTGCTGGAAAGCGAGCGCATATCCGCCCGCACCGAGTCTAGGGCCGCCTCAAATAACTCCAGCTCACGGGTAATCTCATCCTTACGCAGGTTTTTTTCTGGTACTACATCTAAATCAGCCAGCGGCAACACAACGACAGCTTTGCCAATAGCAATACCGGGGGCTCCAGCAATCCCCGTAAAGCGTGTATCTCGCATGCCTTTATGACGACCCAAGCCTGTGATGGAGCCGGTTGCCTCAGCATGGGCAATCACACCCGCCAATTGAGCGCTGATGGTGACCAAAAAGGCCTCCTCCCCCTCGTCAAACTGACGGCGCTCTTTTTGCTGTACCACCAAAACCCCCAGCAACCGCCGGTGGTGAATAATAGGAGCCCCTAAGAATGAGGCATAACGCTCCTCACCGGTTTCAGCAAAGTACAGATAGCGCGGATGCTCACTGGCACGCTCCAGATTTAGGGGCTCCTCCCGCGAACCTACCAAGCCCACTAAGCCTTCGTTATGGGCCATGCTCACTTTACCGATGGCTTTTTTATTCAACCCTTCGGTGGCCATTAGCACGAAACGATGGGTATGTACGTCCAACAAATATACGGAGCACACCTGACTGCCCATGGCTTCTTTAACCCGCTGTACGATAATGCCCAGCGCGGACTTTAAATCCTTAGCGGTGTTAACTTCCTGAACAATCTTACGCAGTGTGTTGAGCATATCTGCTCCATCCCCTTTCAATCCCGAGCCATCAAACGTGGAGCAAGCTCCCTTAGGGCACGGCGATAAACCTCTCGCTTAAAGGATACAACCTGCCCCAAGGGATACCAGTAGCTGACCCAACGCCAATCATCAAACTCAGGCTTAGGGGACAAATCCATGCGCACCCGGTGTTCATCCGAGAGCAGACGCAACAAAAACCACTTTTGCTTTTGGCCAATGCACACCGGTTGGGTGTTAAAACGCACCAAACGCTGGGGTAAACGATAACGCAACCAGCCCCGCGTACAGGCTAAAACCCTGACATCCTTGGACTCTAGGCCAATTTCTTCCTGTAGCTCACGGTACAAAGCTTGCTCGGGGGTTTCACGATCATGAATTCCCCCTTGAGGAAATTGCCAAGCATCCTGATTGACTCGTCTGGCCCATAGCACCTGCCCAGCAGCATTAGTCAAAATAATGCCGACATTGGGACGGAAACCATCGAAATCAATCACAGCATATGCTCTCAGAATGACTGGACAGAGCATTGTTCCATAAAAAGCCTAACCTCCGAAAGGCAGACTAGCCGCCACTTTTATGGAAAAACTGCTGCTCAATCAAGCCTCTGTTCCACATAGAGAGGATAAGGTGCTTGTATGAAGGAAATACCTATGCCGGTAGACCTCTTGAACGTGGCTTAACTCCAAACACTAACGTTGGATGTGCCTTTAATTTTGGAACTAAATAGAGATGAGCCTAAAAAGAGGCTCTATGGAGAGGGCTATCTCAAAATGACCCAAGCGACGGCTACGCACCCTGGCCTGATGTAGCGGATACAACACGTAAATTAAAACAGCCCACACCCCAAAGGCTGTGGGCAAGAGTCATCCCTATCAGTACTGCTTTGACCCTCCTTTCTGTTGAGCTGATACACAATAATTAGCTGGCCTTCTTCAACTGTTGCTGCTTGTCCGCCTCAGAATGAGGAATACGACTGTCGGGACTGGGTTTGATCGCACGGCTGCTTTCACCGCTGACCGATACCGGAATTTCACCAATCACCGTAGTACGGCGCACGATGCGGCGCGCGCTGCCGTAGTCGTCTACCGCAATATGCTGGGTGGCGCGGTTATCCCAGAGCGCTACATCACCCGGAGTCCAACGCCAGCGAATGGTGTTTTCCAGACGAGTAACGTAGTGGTTGAAAATCCGCAGCAGCTGCTGAGAGTCGTGACTGCTCACACCGAGAATCTTCTTCACAAAATGCCCCAGTACGAGGGCCTTCTCGCCGGTTTCTGGGTGAACGCGCACCAAGGGGTGCTCAGTCTCATACAGAGTGGAGGTGAACTCATTGCGGAAACGGTGGGTCGCAATGGCTTCGATTTGCTTGGGTGCGGCGTAGTCGTAATCGTTGGTGTGCAGTGTCCACAGGCTATCCGCCAGCACTTGCAGCGGCTTAGGCAAGTCTTGATAGGCGCTAACAGTGTTAGCAAACACCGTATCGCCACCGGCTTCAGGAATCACTTCACCGCGCAAAATGGTGATTTTGGGGTAGTCGACCACAAAGGTGATGTCGCTGTGCCAAGAGTTAGCCCGGGAGCGCTCGGAGTCCACATCAAAGATGCCTTGGGTATTTTCAGCGGTAGCAATGGTGGGGTGTACCACCAAATCGCCAAAGCGGCGGGATACGGTTTCTTGCTCAGCATCGCTCAGGTGCTGATCGTGCAGAAACACGGCTTTGTATTTGAGGATCGCCTGTTGCAACTCAGCAAACTGAGCTTCCGTTAAATCGGTAAGGCGAACACCGCTGATTTCAGCACCAATGCGGCCAGTGATGGGACGAATTTCCAATGACATGCTGCGCTCCTTTAGGGGACAAAACCCGCAAAATCGAAGAAGACAGAGGGCTGTTTGTTCTGTCAGATTCCTTTTTGATAAAGAGCAGGAAGCATGCCACTGAAGAAACCCGCCTATTTTGCGGCTGTTCAGCCTTAACTAGCCAAAAACTGTTGTATAAATCACAGTAATTCCCGCACTACTGCGCGATATAGCACAGTAAAACCTCATCATGTAAAAAGCCCGCTACCCTTGCGCGGATATCCCAATAAAATAAGGATATTATTCTCGAACGTGCATAAAAGAATCAGCCCAAACCATGTACTCATCGGCAGTAGAGTATTTTACCGATAACTCTGAAGCATTAAGATCACAGGTATTCATCCCACGTTGCTCACATAAACAATCGTATGTGGCTTTAATAGCTGCAAAATAAGCAGCGTGGCCGTTAATAACCACCCTAACGCCTAAACGAGCCAAACGCTCATTATCCCGCAACTTTGGATTGCCGTAAGTCACTAGCGTTAAAGGTACGGTTAAATGCTGGGCTATTTTCTCCAAGTGCTCAAAATCTGAGACACCCACCATACAGATTCCATCGGCACCAACAGCTTGATAAGCCTTAGCTCGCTCAATCACTTCATCAGTACTAATAACTTTGGCATTTGTACGCGCAATAATACTTAACGAAGGATCAACCCGAGCCTCTAAAGCTGCGCGTATTTTACCTACAGCCTCATCAATCCCAATTAAATCCGTGGATTTATGGCCAAACTTAGCAGGCAATAAAGTATCTTCAATGGTTAAGGCGGCAACCCCTGCTCGCTCTAACTCAACCACGGTACGCATTACGTTTAAAGCATTACCGTAACCATGATCTGCATCGACAATAATAGGCAAACGAGCTACTCGGCCAATACGAACGGCCTGCTCTACAAACTCGGTCAAACTAATCAATGCAAAATCAGGAGCCGCTAAGACCTGCAAAGAAGCCACTGAGCCGCCCAAAATACCCATTTCAAATCCGAGATCAGAGGCAATTCGGGCCGACATGGGATCAAAAACTGAAGCGGTGTGATAGCACTTATTAGACTCAAGTAAAGCTCGAAAATGTTTGCGTAATTCGAAGCTAGAATATGGAGTAGACATAAAAGCACCACAGATAAATAAGCGCTCCAGCTTACGCGGTAAGCTAATAGCTTATGTTGATAAAAAATCCCTAGCTTGATTAACAAGCTAGGGAAAATAAGAATGCAAAACCCCTATAGTGATGCATTCTTTGGCTCACACAAAACGAGATCAAATTTTAAACCTGCCTGAAACAGCACTTAATTTTTGTATTGTACTCACAAGCGTTGCACTTAAATTACCCACATCCTGAGAGCCCGCACTGGACTCTGATGCCAAACTGCTAATATTTACGATGGTTTTATCTATTAATCGCGATACTTCAGCTTGCTGCTGTGCCGCTTCGGCAATCACGATACTTCCATCCGTGATTTCAGCAATATTGCCAAATAAGCGCTCTAATAAATCACCCGTACTCTTAGTGGCTGCTACGGTCACTAACACATGGTCATTTGCCCCGTTTACTGAGGCTACCGCCTTTGCAGCACTCTCTTGAATCCTAACGACTATGTGCTCAATTTCTTGCGTAGACTGACTGGTTCTATAGGCTAAGGTTCGAACCTCATCAGCAACCACGGCAAATCCTCGCCCCGCCTCTCCAGCTCTAGCAGCTTCAATAGCCGCATTTAAAGCTAATAAGTTTATTTGCTCTGATATGGCTCGAATAACTTCTAGAACCTTTCCGACTCCCTGTGCTTCAGCCGCCAGATGATCAATGACCTGCTCTGTACTTTTAACCTCAAACCCCATCTTATTTATTTCAACTAGGGTTTCTTGGATTTTTTGGCGGCTTTCGTTAGATATGTCATTCACTAATACTGCAGAACTTGATGCATGTACGGTATGCCTGGCTATATCCTCGATAGAGGTTGACATTTCATTAACCGCTGTAGCCGCTTGCTCCAACTCTTGGTACTGATTCTGAATATTTTTATTGCTTTTAGCCAGAGTATCATCCAAATTCTTTGCCGAATTTTCTAACAAATTAACGGTATCTATTATCTGAGTAAGAAGGTTACGCTGTTGATCTTTCATCTTAAACAATAAGCTAAACAGCTCATTAACTTCCTTCATACCCTTTGGCTTTACGACACCTGTTAGATTTCCTTCAGCCATTTCTTTAAAACAAGCACCTACTTCAGATAATGGTGTGACTATAGTGCCATTCACAAAAAAACCACACACATATATTAAAATAACCGCGAATAGCGCTATTAAAAACAAACTATGTTTTGCACGCTCGGCTTTATTATCAGCCTGTATGATCAATGTATTAGTTTTTACGTTCAATAAATCTGTTAACACCTGCCGGGCAGCACTGTAGGCTTTACTGGCTACTTTCGTTTCTTCATTTACATTAATATAGTTCGCCAAACTGCCACTTTTTATAACATCCAGTTGCTTTAAAATTAACTCTTTATACCGAGTAAAACTTAATTCCAGCTTTTGGGCTTCTGCGTAAAGATCGGAGTCACTGGATATAGAGCGCTTAACCTCGGTCATTAACTGAGTCGCTGCATTCAGTCGATCCCAGACTGCCAGAATACTGCTTTCTAGGTTGCTGATACGCCCAGACTCTCGCTCAATAAGCGTTAAATGGGTTGTCGAGCTGGCTCTGGTAAGCCAAATGGCGGCATTATTAATTTTATCCAGTTGCTTAGAAAATAAATTCTCTAACTGTATAAAGTCTGATCGTGCGGATAACGCATTACTCCAAGAGAGGTATCCAACCAAAATAACAAGTAGGGTAAAAAGCAATAAGATGGAAACAAAACCAGATTTTACACTTATTTTATTAAGCATTAATTATCATCCTAAAAGGATAATAAAACCGACTAAATGGGGCAGCATGAATGCAGGTGGCATCAAAGCCACCTGCCCATAAGATGAGTTTATTTAATAAACTTCACTTGGCTGTTAATGCGCTCAATCACCGGGCCTTTCTTGGCATTAAAGCGGGCCTTGTTTTGCTCAAACAGATTATTACCCTTGGTATCAATGGAAATAATCAGCGGGCCAAACTCCCGTACTCGGTTCACCCACAGGGTTTCCGGCATGCCCAAGTCTTGCCATTCCGCGCCTTCAATCTCTTCCACCTGAGTGGCCGCCAAAACCGCACAACCACCGGGGAATACGGCATGCACCGCTTTATGGGTTTGGCAACCTTCAGCCGTTTCTGGCCCCATGCCGCCCTTACCCACAATCAACTTAACGCCGGTACGCTCGATAAACTGCTTCTCGAACTTTTCCATGCGCATACTGGTGGTTGGGCCGATGGACACCATTTCAAACTGGCCATCGTCCTTTTTGCGCACGATGGGGCCGGCGTGGAAAATAGCGCCGCCTTCTAAATTCACCGGCAGCTCGCGGTTTAACTCGATCAGTCGGCGGTGGGCCACATCGCGGCAGGTCACCAAACGTCCGGTCAGATACACCACATCGCCCACGTTCAGGGATTCCAGATCTTCATCTTTGATCGGAGTAGTCAGAATCTTTTTCACAGTGCAACTCCTTCGTGGGAGAGAACATCGTAGGAAAGGTCGGCGTTAATACGGATTTTTCCACGACGATGGGCCCAGCAGCCGGTCGAAACCGCAACCCCAATGGTGGACGGATGGCGGGCGGAGGATTCAATGTTCACGCCCATCACGCTGGCTTTACCGCTGAGTCCCTGTGGGCCAATACCGATTTCGTTCAGCCCCTCTTCCAGCAGCTCTTCCATCTTGGCGGCGTTGGCATTCGGATGCTTGGAGTCAATCGGGCGCAGGATGGCACGCTTGGACAAACGCGCTGCCGTTTCTACCGAGGTGGAAACGCCCACTCCGACCAGCAACGGAGGACAGGCATTCACCCCACGCGAAGTAATCACATCAAAGACAAACTCGGTGACCCCTTCATAGCCTTGTCCCGGCATCAATACCTTGGCCGAGCCCGGTAAGGTGCAACCGCCACCGGCCATATAAACGTCGATAATGGCGCTGTCGCTGTCGGGGATGATTTCCCAGTCCAACCAAGGCACCCGAGAGCCGGTGTTGGTGCCGGTGTTCTTCTCATCGAAGGTTTCCACCGCATTGTGGCGCAGTGGACCTTTGCGTGTGGCCTCTAAGGTCGCCTCGCGCAGAATGTCTTCCAACTCGCCCAATAGGGGAAACTTAGCACCGGCGCTGATGAAGTATTGAATGACTCCGGTATCCTGACAGCTGGGGCGGTCTAAACGATCCGCAGCCTCTTGGTTGCTGGACATGGACGCATAGACTTCTTTCGCCAATGAGTTGGTTTCAGCGGCCTGAAGCTCAGCCAATTTGCCTTTAATATCGGTAGGTAAACGCTTGCCGATATAGGCGGTGAATTTAGCCATCACGTCAGTCAGTGATTGTACGGCCTGTTCTTTATCCACGATTATCTCCTCGGGCCACTCACGCGACCCAATAACGGTTGATCTCAGGAAATTAGTGCCGATTTATACGGACTTAACCTGAGCAGCAGACTCATCAAAAGTGCCTTGAGTCGCCGTAGTTGTTGTCGTTTTTAGAGACTCTTGCTTGCCATCCAAGACTTTGTGCATGTGCTCTTGGTCCAAAGCACCGACCCAACGCGCGATGGCCATAGTGGCTACCGCATTACCAATGGTGTTAGTGATGGAGCGCGCTTCAGACATAAAGCGATCCACGCCCAACAGCAGTACGATGCCGGCTACCGGAATCTTGTCCATTGAGGCTAAGGTGGCCGCGAGGGTGATAAAGCCTGAGCCGGTCACGCCTGCAGAACCCTTGGAGGTCAGCATCAAAACGCCCAGCACAATTAACTCTTCCGTGAAGGTCAGTGGCGTATTGGTGGCTTGAGCAATAAAGATGGCGGCCATGGTGTAGTAAATGCACTGGCCATCCGGGTTGAAGGTCAATCCCGATGGAATCACCAAACCCACAACGGGTTTTGAAACCCCCACCTTCTCCAGCTTGTTCATCAGTTGCGGAACAACGGATTCAGAGGAGCTGGTTCCCAGTACGGTGAACAGTTCTTCGCGGATGTACTTGAGGAACTTCCACAGACTAAAACCGCAGATTCGGCAAATACTACCCAGTACTACCACCACAAACAGGAAGCAGGTGATGTACATGCAGGCCATTAACTTGCCCAGCGACACAATGGAACCCAAACCGTATTTACCCACGGTAAAGGCCATCGCACCGCACGCAGCCAGCGGTGCAACCCGCATGATCATGCCAACGATCTTGAACATGCCGTGGGAGAAGCTATCCAGAAAATCCACCACCGGCTTGGCTTGCGGCCCCATCTGCGCCAGCGCTACACCAAAGAAGGTGGAGAACACCAGAATCGGCAGAATCTCATTCTTGGCAAAGGCGTCGGCAACACTGGCTGGAATTAACTTCATCAGGAAGTCAACAAAGGACGTGCTATTACCTGAAGCAGCCGCTGAGGTATAGGTGGCGATACTTTGAGTATCTAAAGTAGCAGGATCAATATTCATGCCCACGCCGGGCTCGAAATAATTGACCACAATCAGACCCAAGGCTAAGGCCAGCGTGGACAGCACTTCAAAATAAATCAGTGCCTTACCACCCACATGCCCGAGCTCCTTCATGCTCTCCATTCGCGCAATACCTAAGACTACGGTTGCGAAAATGATGGGCGCAAAGACCATTTTAATGAGCCTAATGAAGGCATCGCCCAAGGGTTTTAATTCAGTGCCAATTTCTGGTGTGTAAATGCCCAGCAAAATGCCGACCACCACACCAATCAGCACTTGAACATAAAGTTTTCCAAGGAAATTCCCGATCATTGATCCTCCGAGTTATTTTTATTAACGGTAGGAAAAAAGACTGTTCGTACGCTGTTGAACGCGCACAACCAGCCAAAGCACAAACCTAAAAACACGGCGGGTTTGTATGCTGGCAAGATTACTGCTTTTCTGAACTCGTATAATCGATTCAAATTTAAAACATTAGTGAATTGGAGTTACCAATGAACCCAGTTTCCGAGCTGGCCTTTTTTGCCTTACTGATCCGTCTAGGCAGTCTGGCGGCCACCGCCCGCGAGCTGAATTTGACCCCTCCGGCGGTTTCCAAGCGTCTGAGTCAACTGGAACAACGCTTGGGCGTGCGGCTGCTCAACCGCACTACGCGGCGCATCAGCCTGACCAATGAGGGCGAGGTATATCTGGCTAATGCCCAGCGCATCCTGAAAGAAATCGAAGAAATGGAGCATCAAATCTCCAGCAGCCGCGCCGAGCCCAAGGGCTTATTGCGGGTGAATGCGCCCTTGGGGTTTGGCCGCACCTACGTTGGCCCGGCTATTTCAGGCTTTGCCAAACGGCATCCTGAAATTGAGGTACAGCTACAGCTCACCGATCGCCCGATTAACTTGCCCGACGATGCCATTGATGTGGGAATTCGCTTTGGAGATTTACCCGATTCGCGCCTTGTTGCGCGCAAAATCGCCGCCAATCGCCGCCTGTTATGCGCCTCTCCCAATTACCTCAGAGCCTTTGGTACACCTGAAACCCCCCAAGAATTAGCCCAGCATCAATGCATTGTTTTGCGCCAAAACGATGTGGCCTTTGGCACGTGGAAATTGACCAAAGGGGAGTACGGCGAGTCGGTGAAAGTACGCGGTGCTCTGAGTACCAACGACGGTGAGGTGGCCCTGAATTGGGCTTTGGAAGGGCACGGCATCCTGATGCGCGCCGAATGGGACTTAGCTAAATACCTACGCAGTGGGCGTTTAGTCGAGGTGTTATCCGATTATCAAACCCCGCCTGCCGATATTTACGCCGTTTATCTGGAGCGCCTAAACTTATCGGCTAAAGTGAGTTTTTTTGTGGAATACATGCGCGATTTTCTGCGAAAAAGCACCGATGGCCCGACCAAGCGCTTGCCCCTTTGGTGAGTATCAGCGGCCCGTCTTCAGCCCACTATAAAAACAAAATAGAATATACAAATTAAATTTGATTATTTTTAATCATAACAAAGCCCCGTTAGAGTCCTGCCGCATGCTCTCTCACTCGATCCGAGGCCACACGATGAACGGTCCCGTCCTGACGCTGGCTGCCCATGAAAACAGCCGTGCCGACATTCGCGCCAAAGCCCTACTGTTTGCCGATGCACGCTCCCAACAACTATTGGAACAGGCCGAACGGGTTGCTCACAGTTCGGTTCCCGTGCTGATTCAGGGTGAAACCGGCACCGGCAAGGAATTACTCGCCCGCCACCTGCACCAACGCAGCGGGCGCAAAGGGCCCTTTGTGGCCGTCAACGGGGCGGCCATTAACGAAAATCTGGCCGAAAGTGAATTCTTTGGCCACGAAGCCGGAGCCTTTACCGGAGCCCACAGCCGCCGCGAAGGTTGGTTTGAAGCCGCCAACGGCGGCACTTTATTTTTGGATGAAATCGGCGATTTACCGCTGAACTTGCAAGTCAAACTGCTGCGGGTATTGCAAGAGCGAGAAGTGGTGCGGGTTGGCGGGCGCAAACCCATTCCCATTGATATGCGCATCGTCACGGCCACCCATGTGGATTTGCACAACGCCATCAGCGGTGGGCGTTTTCGGGAGGATTTGTTCTACCGCCTGAACATCGTCACCCTTGCCATTCCGCCCCTGCGCGATCGGCCCGACGACATTCTGCCCCTAGCCCAACATTTTTTGCGCCAGTTTGCCCAAGAGCAAGGCCGTACTACACCGAGCCTCAGCCCTGAGGCCGTTGAACGTTTATTAAGCCACCGCTGGCCGGGCAATATTCGCGAGCTGGAGAACGTTCTACTGTCCGCCGCACTGCTGGCTCAGGGTGAGCGCATTGAAGGCGGGCATTTGCAACTGCGCGGACAGCCTCAAAACCGACGCAGCGCCGAACCGAGCATCGACCCCCTGTGGCAAAACATTCAGCACCAGCTCAGCGAACTCTTGGAGCGTGGCGACGAGGGGCTGTTGGCGCGCTGGGAAGGTCTGCTGCTGGAAACCACCCTACGCCGCCACCACTACAATCAGGTTCACAGTGCCGACCGCCTCGGTATCAGCCGCCACGCCCTGCGTACCCTGATGAAGCGCTACAACCTACTGCCCCTCGCTCGCCCTACTCATACCCTTAAACCCACTCAGGGCGCGGGATTCGGTTGACTGATATGGATTTGCTCAATCGCCGCTAACAGCTCATCGCTCAGCTTTAGTTCTAGGCTGGCTATGTTGCTGTCCAGTTGCTCCAGCGTGGTCGCACCGATGATGTTGCTGGTGACAAAGGGCCGCGTGGTGACGTAGGCCAAGGCGACCTGCGCAGGATCAAGGCCGTGGGCTTGGGCCAATTGAATGTAGGCCGAGGCGGCTTTGCGGGCCTGTGGGTTGTTGTAACGCTGAAAGCGCTCAAACAGGGTCAAGCGGCCTTTAGGCGGTTGCGCGCCGTTTTCGTATTTACCGGACAGCAAACCGAAGGCCAACGGTGAATAGGCCAGCAAACCGATCTGCTCACGGATGGCGATCTCCGCCAACCCCACCTCAAAGCTACGATTGAGCAAATTGTAGGGATTTTGAATCGACACCGGACGCGGCCAGCCTCGTGTTTCCGCCAAATGCAGGAAGCGATGCACCCCCCAAGGAGTTTCGTTGGACAGCCCCACATGGCGAATCTTGCCGCTTTTGACCAGATCATCCAGCACCGCTAAGGTGTCCTCGATGGGAGTGATATGGGCATGAGGGTCGTGTTGATAACCCAACTGGCCAAAGTAGTTGGTGAAGCGATCCGGCCAATGCAGCTGATAGAGGTCGATGTAATCGGTCTGCAAACGCTTAAGGCTAGCCTCCAGCGCAGCCGTCAAATTGGCGCGATCAAAATGGTTTGTTCCGCCGCGAATATGGGTAATACCGTTACCGGGCGGCGCGGCCTTGGTGGCGATGATCCAATCACTGCGGCCACCATGACGTTTAAAGTAATTACCGATCACTGTTTCCGTAGCGCCCGCAGTTTCGCCTTTCGGCGGCACCGGATACATCTCGGCAGTATCAATAAAGTTGATACCGGCGGCCTGAGCCCGGCGGATCTGCTCAAAACCCTCAGCCTCAGTATTTTGCTCACCCCAAGTCATGCTGCCCAAAGCTAAGGCGCTGACCTGCAAGTCGGTACGACCCAGAGGACGGTAGATCATGGGATCAGGCCCTCCAGCTTCAAGGCTTTTTGCACCGCTGGACGAGCCCGCACGCTATCACGCAGACGATTGATGGCGGTCAGCTCGGTAAAGGGCTCACCCAAAGGCAGCAACCAACCAGCAACCACGCTCAGGTAAAGGTCAGCAATGGTGTAACGTTCAGCGACCAACCAAGTTTTGCCCTGTAAATGCTGTTCTACATGCAGTAAAGCTTGGTGCAGTTGCTGGCGGGCTTTGGCTTGGATGCCGGGGTGAGTGCTCACCTCATCGGAATAGCGCTCCGGGCGACGCAAAGGCCGGAAGCAACCAACATGAATTTCGGTGGCCAAATAGCCCAACCAACGCTGAATCTGTGCCCGTTCCGCGCTACCGACGGGCGCAAACAGGCCCGCCTCTGGCTTGAGATCGGCCAGATAGGGCAACAGCGCCGTGTTTTCGGTCAGCAGGCTGCCATCTTCCAGCACCAGCGCCGGTACGCGGCCCAAGGGGTTGACCGCGTGGATGGGAGAGTCCGGGGTACGTACCGCTACTTTTTCAATCTGAATCGGCAAACCCAGCTCGTACACCAACGCATGGCTGGCTAAGGAACAGGCACTGGGGGCGATATAGAGCGTGCTCATCAAAAACCTCGGGCCGTATGTAGAAAAAGAAAGGGCCGCCCGAGACTAGGCAGAAAGCATGCCAGCCTTTCAAGCAGCCGGTTAGGCCGCTTCAGCCTGAAAGATTTACTGCTCTGGAGCAAGGGCCATTGTGGCTTCTCCCGCACTGGGGCGCGCAATCTGTGCGAATTTCAACACCTGCGCACAGTCGTCCATGCCCTAAACACAGGACTGAGCAACCCCTGTGGCCGCCCAAAGCCATCAGATAAGGCGGCTCCTATCGGGCTATTTATATATGGCTTTTTGATTTAACGGCATGGCACAGCCCCTGCACTCTGGGAATAACGCCGGATTGATCCGGGATGTCGTTTCACAAGGCCACAGGAAGCCTGATGATGAAATCCAGAGTGTTGCTCCCCCTACTTACCCTTTTTGCCACCGGCTGGTGTGCCCTTGCCAGCGCTGCAGATGCACCGGAAGTCATACGTTTTGGTGTAGCCACCGTGGGCAAGGGAGGAACGCCCTTTGCGGCAGGCTCTGTTACCGGCCTCGCCCACCAACGCAAAGCCGTTGAGGAGGAACTCAAGGCCGACAATATCAGGGTCGATTGGGTGTTCTTTAAAGGCGCAGGCCCAGCGGTCAACGAAGCCCTCGCCAACAAGCAATTGGATTTTGCATGGCAAGGCGACTTACCCGCCGTCATCGCCAAAGCCGGCGGCCTGAATACCAAACTGATTACGGCTGACTCTTTGCTGACCTCAGTGTATCTGGTGGTTCCGGCAGACTCACCGGCCAAAACTCTTGAAGACCTCAAGGGTAAAAAGGTCGCCCAATTCAAGGGCACCAACTTACAGCTGGCCACCGCGCGCACCCTTAAGGCTGAGGGTTTGAGCGAGCGCGACTTTCGGACGGTGAATATGGAGTTTTCCACCATGTCCAGCGCCCTCGCCTCTAAGGATATTGATGGCGCTTGGATGCCCGCCCAAGCCTTCGACCTACAGGCCGCAGGCGTGGCGCGCATCATCTACGATACCCGCGCTAAGAGTCCTAAATTCACCCGCCAAGGCCACGTACTGGTGGATGCTGCCTTTGAGCAAAAATACCCAGCCGTAGTGCAAAAAGTAGTGGATGCCTTGGTGAAAACCGCCGCCTGGGCCACAACGCCAGGGAATGAGGAGGCCGCTTTAGCCCTCTGGGCCAACGCTGGGGTGCGTATTGAATCTCTGCGGGCTGAGCAAGAGGGCCAATCCTTTATCCGACGTTACTCCCCACGCATTGATGAGTTCTTCATCGACCGTTACCGCGCCACAGTGACCGAATCCCGCGAGTTGGGATTACTGCGCGGTGATGTAGAGGTGAAGGATTGGGTTGAGCCTAAATACGTCAACAACGCCCTCGAGCGGCTGGGCTTCAAAAACCTATGGCCAGAATACGATGCCAATAATCAGCCCAAAAAAGCCCTGTGACACTCATGACCCTCACAGAAGCGGAGGCCATTCCTCCACCCGTACTGGCTTTAGGGCATTTTGTCCTGCTGAGCAGCCTCTCAGGGATCGGGATTGGGCTGGCCAAAATTGGGCTGGCGCTGCATGGCCTGAGTTTGAATGCCTCGGCGCTGGAGCTGGGCTTGATTGCTGGCGCTCAGACGATGGGGCTGCTGCTGGCCAGTTTACCCTGTGGGCTGCTGATTGAGCGCTTTGGGCCACTGCGGCTGTACCTAATTGGCAGCTTACTGGCAGCGCTGTTGTGTCAAGCACTGGCCGGACTACAGCAGGCCCTGCCCTTGATGTTGATGAGCCTGTTGCTCGGACTGTGCATGCCCTGCCGTTTAGTGGCACTGAACGCGGTCTTTATGCAGCAGTTAGCTTTTCTCAAGCCTTCGCAAACCGGCTGGCTGCGCGGTGCCCAACTGATTGGCATTCTGCTGATTGGCCCACCCTTAGCCGCCAGCCTATTCGCTGCCTTTGGAGCGGCGGGCAGTTGGCCCGTGATCGGTTTGGTGTTCGCCTGCCCCATGCTGCTGGCGTGGAAGGTGTTGCCGGGACAGTCCGCACAGAGTCCGGGGGCAGAAGCCCTGAGCCTAGCGGCGCTGCAACGGCAACTGGGGTTGCTGCGCCAAGAGCCTGAGCTAAGGGCCAATGGCCTATTGGATTTCTGCGTGCAAGCCAGTGCTCAGTTTTTCAGCTTTTTTATCGTCGCCATCACAGTACAGGACTTGGGCTGGTCGGCCCATCAAGCGGCCTGTTTGATTACGGTACACGGGCTGGCTTTTATTCTGGCGCTGTTCTTCCTAGGGCGTTTACTGGCGGACTTCCCCCAAATCAGTCGTCCGGCCTGTTTGCTGCTCAATCTGGTAGCACTGCTGATTCTGGGCCTCACGGATAACGCGGCCTTGGTGTGGCTGAGTGCGGTACTGCTCGGCATCAGTTTGGGGCTGTTACAGGTCGTCACCCTATCGCGCTATGCCGAACATGGCCGCCACTTAGGGCATGGCCGTATTGCTGGCTTGGCGGTACTGATTGGCCCCTCTGGCAGTCTGGCCGGTTGCCTGCTGGGCGCAGCCTTAGGCGGAGTGATTGGCCTGCAACCGCTGTTTCTATTCTTTGTGCCGGTGTTTGCAGTCTTTGCGCTGCATGGCCTGCGCCCGATGCTTCCCACCCGCTTTGTATTCAGGAGAGTCTTGGATGAGTAACTTACCCTTAATTTCGTGGCGGCCCTTATCACTACGGGCGGACATCAGCCGCTTTAGCGCGCCTAGTCTGCTTTGGGTCGGTAGCAAAGCCAGCGCCTTGGTGTTTCCGGCGCTGCTATTGGTGTTATGGCAAGTCGCCGTCAATCGGCACTGGGTGTCGGCACAAATTCTGCCGCCCCCAAGCTTAGTGCTGGAAAGCCTCCTACAGCTGTGGCACAGCGGCGATCTGTGGCGCGAGCTGTCCATCAGTTTAGAGCGGGTGCTGATCGGCTTTGTCCTCGGCAGTGCCGCCGGTTTGTTGCTCGGCATCGGCATGGGTCTATCGCGCACGCTGGAGGCCTATGTGCTGCCCAGCTTTCAAGCCATCAGCCAAGTACCGGTGCTGGGCTGGATTCCGCTGCTGATGATGCTGGTAGGCATCGACGAGAGCCTGAAATATCTGGTGATTGCTAAGGCGGTAATGGTGCCGATCACCCTGAATGCACTGGCAGGAATTCGCAACATTCCCAAGGGCTATCTGGAAGTGGCTCAGGTGTACCAGCTGGGTCTGGCCCAGCGCCTACGACGAGTCATTCTGCCCGCCGCTCTGCCCAGCCTCTTTACCGGCGTGCGCTTTGCTCTGACCAAAGGTTGGATCGCACTGGTAACGGTAGAGCTGCTGGCCTCCAGCGAAGGCATTGGCTACCTGATGGTGGACGGACGGCAGATGTTCCAGCTGGATTTGGTAATTGTCGGCATGTTGGTGATCGGCGTGGTGGGTTTGCTGCTGGATCAAGGGCTGGCGTGGGTGGAAATGCGCCTGCAACGCTGGCAGCGTCCTGCCTTTTGAGGGCTGACTGATGGCCCTCTTATCCCTGATTTCCCGTTACGACTGGCGCGGCTGGGTGCTGCCGCTGGCATTATTGCTGGTTTGGACGCTCTCCACTGCATTCGACTGGGTAGACACTCGACTGCTGGCCAGTCCGCTGGCGGTGTTATCCGCCTTTAGCAAAGCGGCCTTAAGTGGCGAGCTGTGGGTGGATTTAAGCGCCAGCCTAATCCGCAACCTGAATGGCTTTGCCCTCGGGGTTTTAGCAGGACTCTTGTTTGGCGGATTGCTGGGCCTGTCACGACAGGCAGAGCATTGGATTGGCCCCACCTTCCATGCCCTAAAGCAGATCGCCCTGTTTGCGTGGATTCCCCTGCTCTCGGCATGGTTTGGGTTTGGCGAACCGGCCAAGGTGACCTTTATTGCTCTTGCCGTGTTCTACCCCGTAGCCCTAAACACCTTTGAGGGCATCCGCTCGGTACGCCGCGAGCTGTACGAGGTCGCCCAAGTGCTCCGTTTATCACCCCTGCAACGGCTGCGCTATTTGGTGCTGCCTTCTGCGGCTCCGGCGCTCTTTACCGGCCTGCATCTGGGGCTGATTTATGCGTGGCTGGCCACCTTGGGTGCGGAGTACTTCTTCTCCGCCGCGCCCGGTATCGGTAACAGCATGATTGATGGCCGCGAGCATTTTCATATGGATCAGGTGCTGTACGGCCTGATGGTGGTGGGCGCGGTGGGGCTACTGCTCAATCGTCTGGCCCAGTCTTTAGAGCGCCGCCTGCTGCGTTGGCGCGATCACCGCTGATTTTAAGGAATGTTTTATGACTGCGGCCTTTCTCAGTTTGCAACGCGTCCACAAAAGCTTCGCCCTTGCCGATGGGCCACTGCCGGTACTTCAGGACATCAACCTCAACATTCGGCAAGGGGAATTTGTCAGCATCGTCGGCGGCAGCGGTTGCGGTAAATCCACCCTACTGCGTCTGCTGGTGGGGCTGGAAGAGGCTTCCGGCGGTAGCTTACTGCTGGAGAACGAGCCCATTCGCGGCACCGATCTGGCACGGGGTATCGTGTTTCAGGACCACCGCCTCTACCCTTGGCTAACGGTGGAGGACAACGTACTGCTGGCGCTGGCCAATGCGCCCCTGAGCAAAGCTCAACGCCATGAGCTGGTACAGGAACATTTGGCCTTGGTCGGCCTGAGTGGCTTTGCTAAAGCTTGGCCCTCGCAGCTGTCTGGCGGCATGAGTCAACGGGTGGCTATTGCTCGGGGCTTGGTCAACCGGCCCAAGGTATTGCTGCTGGACGAGCCCTTTGGCGCACTGGATGCTCTGACCCGCGCCCAACTTCAGGACGAGCTGGCGCGCATCTGGCTGGCCGAAGGCATCACGACAGTACTGGTCACACACGATGTGGATGAAGCGGTGCTGCTGGGGGATCGGGTGGTGGTGATGGAGCCGCGTCCGGGGCGGATTCGGCGCGTAGTGGAAGTCAATCTTCCCCACCCGCGCCGCCGCGATCAATTGGAGTTAGTACAGCTGCGTCAGGATATTTTGCAGGACTTTAGCCACAGCCCCAACACAGCCTTGGCTTAAGCTGAGTAGCGCTGAGGCCGTACCCGGAATTGCCCAACCAGCACATTGAGCTGTTCCGCCTGACCGGTCAGCTCCTGAGCCGCTTGGGTTGAAGCCTCGGAATGACGGCTGTTTTGATGGGTAACGCTGTCGATCTGGTTAATGGCTTGGCTGACCTGCTCAATTCCAGAGGCTTGCTGCTGAGCCGCTTCGGCAATCTCCGACACCAGTTGCGAAACCTGAGTCGCCCCCTGCACGATGCTTTCCAGAGCCTGTCCCGTTTCATCCGTTAGCGCCATGCCCCGCACCGAGCGCTCACTGGAAGTCTGAATCAGCAAGGCCGTTTGCTGAGCCGCTTCCCCACTGCGCGCCGCTAAATGGCGCACCTCATCCGCCACTACGGCGAAGCCGCGCCCATGCTCACCGGCGCGCGCGGCTTCAATAGCGGCGTTTAGGGCCAACAAATTCGTCTGGGCGGCGATCTCTTCAATGGTTTTGATGATGCGGGTGATGTCCTGCCCGGAGCGATCAATTTCTTGCATGGCCTCCTTCAAGCCCTGCATCAAACGGTTGCCGTTTTGTGCCAAGTGTTCGGACTCACAGGACAAATCGCGCGCCCGACTGGCATTTTTTGAGCTTTGGCTGATTTGCGCCGCCATTTGCTGAATGGTGGCCCCAATTTGAGTCACTGCCGAGGCCGATCCCGTAGCCCCCAGGGCCAGCTCCTCGCTCAAATGCCGCACTTCGGAAGCTTTAGTGGTGATCTGGCCCGCACCGCCTTGCACCTGCGCCACCAACCGATTCAGGTTATCCACCATGCGTCGTAGGGCCAGCCCCAACTGATCCTGATCCGAGGCCAGCTTGACCTCCAGATTCAGATCGCCCTGAGAAATCCGCTCAGCCAACAGGGCTTGGGCTTCAAGACTTTCGGCCATGCGATCCAAACTGGCTGACAACAGCCCCACCTCATCCACCGAGGCATGCCGCAAACGCCCGGAAAAATCACCGCGCTGAATAGAGCCTGCCAAGAGCGCCGCCCGACGAATAGGATCGGCCAAGGAACGCGCTAACCACCAGAGCACCGCCGAGGCCAGTAAAGCTACTACGACCCCGGAAAGAATCTGCAACACCAAACTGGATTGGCTATGCTGGCTCATTTCCCTAGCCAAGACTTGCGCCTCTTGTAAAACTACATCCTTGTGCAAACGCAGCAACACCGACCAGGGCTTACCCGTGCGTCCCAGAACAATGGGTGAAAATACCTCGACCTGTCCATCTGAAGTAATGCGGGCTAAAGATTCTCCAGCCTGCACCGCCTTTAACCCTCGCTCCGCATCCGCCGTCTGTAGGCGGCTGAAGGGCTGGCCAATCAGTTGCGGCTGGCGACTGTCGGCAATGATTAAGCCTTGATCGCTCAGGATGCTCACTGCACCTTGGCCCTGAAAGAGTTGCTGAGAGACTTCCTCACTGAGGCGTTGCACAAAATTCAGGTTGTAATCGGTACCGGCCACCCCTAAAAAACGCCCTCCGGCAATAATGGGCACCGATAGGGTCGCCAGCCACACCGGCTTACCCTGCACGATGTAAGGCAAAGGCCCCAGCACGCTCTCTTTGCGGGTTTCTTGCGGGCCGATGTACCAGCCGCCTTTCAGTACGCCGTTAGGGTGGGTATCGCGGGTGTCGTACTCCACCAAGGGTTGCACCGCGATATGGCCATCAGCTCCGCGCGTCCAATAGGGAGTAAAGCGCCCCGTCACCGCATTGTTGCCGTCCCGCCCGGTACGAAACTGGCTGTCGGCTCCGTCCACCGCATCCGGCTCCCAACAGGAATAGGTGCCGTTAAAGTCGGGATTGCTGCGCAGCACGTTTAACAACACCGCGTTAATCTGCGAACGCCCTAAACGCAGATCCCCACTTTCTGGAGCCGCCATTTTGGAAACGGCAAAGGTCTGCGCCAGAGTGCGCGCGGCATCTAAAGCCACATCAAAACGCGCGCGAATTTCACCGGCGTAGCGCCCGCCTAAATTTTGTAGGCTTTGTAAACTGTCTTTCTCAACTTGACTACTGACCCGTGCCACCACCAAAGCTTGGCTGTTGGTGTTGGAGTAAACACCGAAGGCAATCAGCAATCCGATGGCCACCACCAGACATAGGCCACCCGCAACCGCTATTTTTTGTTGTATTGACCGAAGCTGCATCTGTGCCCCCACGCATGAAGTACTGCCTCAACACACCCAACCTATCCAACAACTATAAACCTAGCGGGAGATAAAACGAGCTGAACGGTAACAATTATTCTGGACAACCCAGCGCATGAACGGCATCGGTCAATGGCCGCAGACAACCACTACCTTGGTGCTGTTTTCTGCCGTACTTCGTGTTGTGTTCGTGCTTGATTGATAAACCACAGAGCCAGCCGTGCGCTTTTTCACAACCCTTATCAGCACGCGTTCTGTTAATTCAGTTGCATCACCACCCGCCCACGACTGGGACATAGCTCCAAGTAGCGGGTGGCCTCCACAAAGTCGTTAAGAGAAAACACTCGGTCGATGGGTACCTGTAACTTACCTTCTTCCGTCAAGCGGTTGATCTGCCGCAGCGCCTGCTGTACTGCTTCTGGCTGAGGCTCAATGCCTAATTCAGGGTAGCCGGTAAAATCCAAAATACAGTGCCGGAAGAATTGCAGGTGCTTTTTAAAGGCTTCACAGGCAGGAAAAGCCGCATCGTTACCGCCATTTAAACCGTACAGCACCAGCTTAGCCCGTACAGCCGCCAGATCACCAAGGGACTTCATTTGAGGGCCACCGCACTGATCCATAATGATCTGCACTCCCTGCCCTCCCGTATGGCGCAATACCTCAGATACTAAATCCTGCTCCTCGGTCAGAACGATGTGATCAGCCCCCAGATACTCAATAAATTTCTGACTCTCCGCCTCGCTGGTGGCCCCAATAACACGCGCTCCCAAAGCTTTAGCCATTTGAACGACCTGCGGCCCTAAACAATGCCCGGCCTCAGTCACCAATACCCACTGACCGGGGCACAAATGGGCCAGATTCATCAACCCAAAATAAGCATAAAGGTAAGGGCTGTAATGAACTGCGGCCTGTACAGCACTCAGGCAATCGGGATAAGGCGTTAGCGCCCTGCGTGGCATCAACACAAAATCACCCCACGCAGGATAGCGATTAGGCGTACAGGCCGGAAAGGAAGCTACCCGCTGACCTAGATGCAGATCCTCAATATCAGGGCCTATGGCCTCCACCACTCCGGCTAATTCAGAGCCTATACCAGCAGGCAGTTGGGCTAACTCTGGGGCCAAATTCTGCCGCCATAGAACATCGTGCCAGTTCATCCCTAAAGCTTCCGTGCGAATCAGCACTTCGCCAGCGCCGGGAACTGGGGTCGGCAGCTCCTCCAAATGCAGTACGCTGGCCTCACCAAAGGCATGGAAACGAATCATGCGGGACATGGCACACCTCAGCCTCAAACACTGAATCAGGACTCTATCTATCTCAATACAAGGGTACCAAGTCTTTAGCACTGATAGTCACCATAAACACTGCTGATAACAGCTTGTTAGTGCTTGACGCACAGCTCTGACAAGGGCACTTTGATAAGCCCTGAGTGAACAATTCCATGAACCGCAACGATCTGCGCCGCCTTGATCTAAACCTATTGATTGTGTTTGAAACACTGATGCATGAACGCAGTGTAACTCGGGCTGCCGAAAAACTATTTTTAGGGCAACCGGCCATCAGTGCGGCGCTGTCTCGTTTGCGTACCCTGTTTGATGATCCTTTATTTGTGCGCACCGGGCGTACTATGGAGCCTACTACCCGCGCACAAGAAATCTTCACCCTACTCTCTCCAGCCTTAGACTCCATATCCACCGCCGTGAGCCGGGCAGCCGACTTTCACCCAGCCACCAGCAAGGCCGTGTTTCGCATTGGCCTATCCGATGATGTGGAATTCGCTTTACTGCCGCCACTACTGCGCCGCCTACGCACCGAGGCACCGGGGATTCAATTAGTAGTACGCCGCACTAATTATCTGCTGATGCCACAATTATTGGCCTCTGGAGAAATATCTGTGGGAGTGAGCTATACCGAGGAGCTGCCCGCCAACGCTAAGCGCAAAGTCTTACGCCGTACTCATCCACGCCTATTGCGCGCCGATGCCATACCCGGCCCCTTGGCCTTGGATGAATATTGCAAGCGTCCCCACGCCTTGGTGTCCTTTGCTGGAGACCTGAGCGGATTTATTGATGGTGAACTGGCTAAACTCGGCCGACAGCGGCGCGTCGTGCTAGCCGTGCCGCAATTTAACGGGCTTGGAGCTTTGCTAGCCGGTACGGATTTAGTGGCCAGCGTCCCCGACTACACCGCAGCCGTCCTAACGGCTGTGGGTGGGCTGCGCAGTGAACCCCTTCCCCTTGAAACACCCAGCTTCGAGCTGCATATGGTATGGCGAGGCGCTCAAGATAACGACCCCGCCGAGCGCTGGCTTAGATCGCGCATCCAGATGTTTTGCGGTGTCCCAGAAATAGCGCGCTAATCATTAACTCCAAGATTAGTGCTTATGTGAACCGCTGCACTTATCCGTAGAGGTACAGGCATTGATGTGCTCTGGTACTGGCATCTCTACATCCAAAAGCTGATTCAAACGTGGAATATTAAAGCCGCAGACTTTGGTATCCCCTACCTCAATCAAGGGACGCTTGATCAGCAAAGGCTCTTGCAGCATCCGCTCAATCAAAGCCTCCCGACCCAAAGCCACAGGATCAATTTCGCCAGATTTAATTTTAGGCGAGGCCGTATTCACAATGGCAGAAGGCTCTAAATCTGCAAAAAAAGCATTAAGGCGCTCTTTAGTCCAAGGAGTTTTCAGCAAGTCTCGCACTTCTAAAGCAATACCGTGCTCTTGCAATAAATCCTTTTGACGGCGATTACCGGCACAACCTGGCTTTTCATAAAAAACGACGCTTTTTTGTCCACTCATGGTGTTTTTACTCTCAAGGAAACCCAAAACGACCTAAGCCTATCTCAATCTTAATCCATCCAGCCAGAGCTCCAAGACATTACCTAAAGCTCGGATTTTAGCGACGCACAACGAAAGTTGATTGCAAAAACCCCCTACAGCAACTGCGCCCCTAAGTTTGATCATGGTAAAGTCATTCAAACTTAACCTGTAACGAGCGGCCTCCTAAGCAATAGTGTTCAAGGCAGCAACCCAGACTGGAGTCGTGGTTCATCCCAGAGACTAGGTCTTAGGACTGGCTCAATCTGGGCGATCTACAATCTAATGAGTAATATGATGGCTGACCTACCGATTGACGATATCAACATTTCCTCCAACGAACCCCTGATCACACCTGAAGCTCTGAAACAGGCGCTACCGTTAACACCTAAGGCTCAGGCCACCGTATCCCATGCCCGCCAAGTGGTGCGAGACATTCTGGATGCTAAAGACCACCGCCTGTTTGTGGTGCTTGGCCCTTGCTCTATCCATGACCTCAACGCTGCCCATGATTACGCTCAGCGCCTATTGCAGCTATCTCGCCAAGTAGAAGACACCCTGTACCTGATCATGCGGGTATATTTTGAAAAACCCCGTACCACCGTGGGTTGGAAAGGCCTAATTAACGACCCCTATATGGATGACTCGTTCAAAATTCAGGACGGTCTGCACATCGGCCGCAAGCTTTTGTTGGAGCTGGCTGAAATGGGCCTGCCAGCCGCGACCGAAGCCCTAGACCCCATTTCTCCGCAGTACCTTCAGGATCTGATTAGCTGGGCAGCCATCGGCGCACGTACCACCGAATCCCAAACCCATCGGGAGATGGCTTCAGGTCTGTCTTCAACTGTCGGCTTTAAAAACGGAACCGATGGCAGCTTAACGGTAGCCATCAATGCCCTACAGTCGGTTTCTCGTCCACACCGCTTTTTGGGCATCAACCAATCGGGATCGGTTTCCATCGTCACCACTAAGGGTAATCCTTACGGTCATGTGGTCTTGCGCGGCGGAAATGGCAAGCCTAACTATGATTCTGTCAGCGTTGCCCTGTGTGAACAGGAATTGACCAAGGCTAAAATCCAGCCCAACATCATGATCGATTGCAGCCACGCCAATTCCAACAAAGATCCGGCACTACAAACCCTAGTCCTAGAAAATGTGACCCACCAAATCCTAGAGGGTAACCGCTCCATCATCGGCCTTATGGTTGAAAGCCATATCGGTTGGGGCAATCAGCCACTGTGTGCCGATCTTAGCCAACTTAAGTACGGTGTCTCCATCACCGATGCCTGCATTGACTGGGAAACCACAGAACAGGCTATTTTGACCATGCATCACAAGCTCAAAGATGCACTGCCCAACCGTCGTCAGCCCAGCTAACAGCCGTTTGTCGCGGTGTTCTTATTAAACCCAGAACACCGCTACTCGTTCTATACTTCGTTCATAAATGTCAAATAGGCTATGCTTAAAGAGATAGTTTACACATCGATAGAGTGTCAATCGGCTGCTTTCAATAAAGTAAAACCTCATATAAAAATGCAGCAACACTAAAATATACTGGAAGACCCCAGCCGTTTTCGGCAACCGCTGGGATCTTGGATAAGGATGGCCCTCTAATACGTTCTGTACCCCTATAACAAAGAGGTGTCCTGTTTTGATTAAGGTTCTAGTGGTTGACGACCACGATCTGGTACGCACGGGTATCGTCAAGATGTTGGCAGATATCAAGGGTATTGAAGTCATAGGGCAGGCTAACTCAGGGGAAGGAGCCATTGCCCAAGTGCGTCTGTTAAAACCGGACGTGGTGCTGATGGATATTCGTATGCCGGGCATGGATGGCCTTGAGGCAACGCGCCGTCTACTGCGCACCCACCCCGATGTGAAAGTCATTGCAGTAACCGCCTACGACGAAGCTCCCTTTCCAACCCGCTTAATGCAAGCGGGCGCTTCGGGCTATCTCACCAAAGGGGCAGACCTGAAAGAAATGGTGCAGGCTATTCAGGATGTATTTGCAGGCAAGGATTACATCAGCCCACCCATTGCGCAACAATTGGCCCGTCAAGCCATTCAGCCTCAGAAGAGCCAATCCCCCTTTGATCTGCTCTCAGAGCGGGAAATACAGGTAGCGCTCATGCTGGCGAACGGTCAAAAACCTCAAAGTATTTCTGATCAGCTATGTCTGTCGCCTAAAACCATTACTACCTACAGACACCGTATTTTTGAAAAGCTGGATGTCGATAGCGACGTAAAATTAGCATTGTTAGCCGTTCGGCATGGCATGGTGGATAATCTGCACTAATGCTCAACCTGTTTGATGCAACACAGTTTTTAAGCCATTGCTCCCAACGCCCCGGTGTTTATCGGATGCTGGATGCACAGGGGCAACTGCTCTACGTTGGCAAGGCTAAAAACCTGAAAAAACGTTTATCCAGCTATTTCCGCAGCTCAGGATTAGCCCCCAAAACGGCGGCGCTCGTCAGTCGCATTGCGCAGATTGAGCTAAGCATCACTCAGAATGAAACAGAAGCCCTCATTCTGGAGCAGAATCTGATTAAGGAATGGCTCCCGCCCTACAACATTCTGCTCAGGGACGATAAGTCCTATCCCTACATTCTGGTGTCCCACGGCCCTTACCCACGCCTCAGCCTACATCGAGGGGCGAAAAACCCAAAAGCAGGGCGTTATTTCGGGCCTTATCCCAGTAGTGGCGCGGTTCGGGATACCTTAAATCTGCTGCAAAAAACCTTTCTAGTACGCCTATGTGAAGATAGCCAATTCAGCAACCGCAGCCGACCCTGCTTGCAACACCAAATTCAACGCTGCAAAGCTCCCTGTGTTTACCCCATAGACCCACAGGAATACGCCGAGGATATTCGTTGCTGCACTCTTTTTTTAGAGGGTCGCAGCAATACCCTAACCGCTGAATTGGCCACCCGCATGGAAGAACGTGCTGCTGTGCTGGATTTTGAAGGCGCAGCTCAATTACGAGACCAGATTGCCCAGCTGCGTAATATCCAAAGTCAACAAGACATGGAAAGTAAGCAGGAGAATCTGGATGTAATTGTTGCGGTAGTGCAAGGCGCACAGACCGTGATCGGCTTAATGAGCGTACGCAATGGACGGGTGCTTGGCGATCAGCACTTTTTCCCCCATTTAGCCTTAGAAACTGAAGCTCCTGAGGTCTTGCTGGCCTTTCTGGAACAGCATTATCTGGGGACTACAGAATCCAATATTCCTGAACAATTGATTGTTAGCCATACCCACGAAGGATTCGAGCCGCTGATCCAAGCACTCAGTAGCTTAAAAGGCCGCAAAGTCTCCATTAACTACCCACACCGAGGTATTCGACTCCGTTGGCTGCATACAGCACAGCAAAATGCTGAGCTAGCACTAAGTCACCGCACTCAGGATCGACAACAGATCGCCCAGCGCCTAGAAGCCTTACAAAACGCCTTAGGCTTTAATCAAGCCATTCAACGTCTGGAATGCTTTGATGTCAGCCACGCACAGGGAGAGGCCACTGTCGCTTCCTGCGTTGCCTTTGGCCCAGAGGGCTCCATCAAATCGGATTACCGCTGCTACAACATTCATCAAATATCTACAGGCGACGACTATGCAGCTTTAGAACATGCTTTGCGGAAGCGTTTTACCTCATCCGATGCACAAGCCAATAAACACCCTGATGTGTTATTGATTGATGGTGGAGCGGGCCAATTACAGCGAGCACGCCGTACTCTTGCTGAACTTGGCTTGAATATGCCGTTGTTGGCTGTCGCCAAAGGCCATACTCGAAAAGCTGGTTTAGAAAGCCTGTACCTAAATACGCCAGACCAAGCTTTAAACTTAGCCCCTCAGTCACCAGCCCTGCATTTAATCCAACAGGTTCGAGACGAAGCTCATCGCTTTGCCATAACGGGCAATAGAACGCGGCTAAATAAAGCCCGTCGAACCTCTACACTAGAGAGTATTCGAGGGGTTGGTCCTAATCGGCGGCGCGAACTGTTGCGATATTTTGGTGGCCTTCAGGCCCTAAAAAATGCCAGCATTGAGGAGATTATCCGAGTGCCCGGTATCAGTCAGAGGCTTGCTGAATCTATTTATAACAGCCTGCATCATGAATAAAATTCCACGCGCTGCACACCGATCACCACCGGCCCAACAGAATGGAAGCGTCACCATCAGGACATTCTGTAAGTACAGATAGCCTTAACTAAAGAGGACACGAGACAGGGGCGACTCAACATCGCCGCGCTATCCCTCCCCGCTCCTTTGGATACGGGGTTTACCTCGTGCAACATCAATGAACATACCTAATATCCTGACCCTGTTGCGTGTACTACTGATTCCTCTGTTTGTGCTGCTGTTTTACCTTCCCATACAATGGAATTACTTGGCGGCCAGCGCTGTCTTTAGTATTGCTTCCATTACCGATTGGCTTGATGGCTACCTAGCCCGCCGCTGGCAACAAACGACAGCTTTTGGAGCCTTCTTAGACCCCGTAGCTGACAAACTCATCGTAGCGGTAGCCTTAGTATTGCTGGTTGCTGAACATGCCAACCTGTGGCTTACCCTCCCGGCGGCCATCATTATCGGACGAGAAATCGTTGTATCAGCCCTACGCGAGTGGATGGCTGAGCTGGGGGCACGCGCTCATGTAGCGGTTTCCCAATTAGGTAAATGGAAAACAGCAGCTCAAATGGCGGCACTTATTATTCTACTGGCTAACCCCCCTGTCTTTAGTTTTTGGGTAGGTATTGGGTACATCCTTTTAATTATCGCCGCCGCCTTAACACTCTGGTCGATGATTCGTTACCTGATTGCTGCCATGCCCCACTTAATGGCCAGCAACAAATAAAACTTTTTTGATCAATAGCTTGACGGTATGCCCTTAATCTATATAATGGCGCCCGTCACCGATGCGGGAATAGCTCAGTTGGTAGAGCACGACCTTGCCAAGGTCGGGGTCGCGAGTTCGAGTCTCGTTTCCCGCTCCAATTTATTTGCAATATTTGCTGTAAAGCAGCATTGCTTAGGCCGGGTGGCAGAGTGGTCATGCAGCGGATTGCAAATCCGTGTACGCCGGTTCGATTCCGACCTCGGCCTCCATATCGAAGTATCTACATGCCTCCACATGCTTGGATATCTTCAGAGAAAGCCCGCCTAATGCGGGTTTTTTGCTTTTATACACTCCCGTATGCCTCCATATAACATTGCTCGGCTTGTATGCCTATGTGTATATTCAAAAAGTTTTTGAAACCAAAGCATACAAGATGAACTATTTATTAAAGTTCAAGACTGCACTTCCTTTGACATCCGCTTAACAGATTTTTCACCCCCAGCTCTTCAGGCTAGAGCCATAAGTCGCTTAGAAGAGCAGTTTATTATGGCTATCTCTGCACCCCTCTTTCCTCAAAAACCCGCCACTAAAATGGATTGGGGATCTTTGGGATGGGCTTGCCTGTTTTTTTGGTACCTCAGCAGTTTTACACATCTGCTCATCCAACTCACGGATTCAGCGGGTTTTAAAGGATTTAGACAAGCCTCTTTGATGAGCCTACTGTGGGTCATCCCGCTGCTATTTTTTCCACGTTACACGCGAATATTATCGGGGGGTATTGGCCTTGTTCTATGGGCCACCTCCCTTGTGGGATTGGGCTATTTTTGCATTTACGGCCAAGAGTTTTCCCAAAGCGTTATCTTTATTCTGTTTGAATCTAACGCAACAGAAAGCGCCGAATACCTCGATCAGTATTTTGCATGGTGGATACCCTGCGTCTTTCTGGCTTACTCTCTTGCAGGCTGGCTGTTATGGCGGCGTATACGGCCTATTTACGCACCCAACACTGTTCGTATCGGCCTTAGCTTAACCATAGTGTTGGGCTTATTTGTCTATCCTGTTGCTTCAGGCTACTTAAAAAGCCAATCCCCCGAATGGACAATAGGACATTTGATGAATCGCATGGAGCCTGCCGTGCCCTGGCAACTGCTCTTTGGCTACACCAAATACCACCAACAAAACCAAGCCATGCAGCAGCTATTGACGGCTAATGCCGCGATTCCACCACTAAAAAATCTTAAAGATATACAAGCAAATGCACCCTCTACCATCGTCTTGGTTATTGGGGAATCCACAAACCGCGAACGCATGAGCTTGTACGGATACCATCGCCCAACAACACCCGGCTTAGATGCCTTACGCGGCCAGTTGGATGTTTTTGACAACGTCATCACCCCACGCCCTTATACCATTGAAGCCTTAGAGCAAGTTTTGACCTTTGCAGATCCTCTTAACCCCGATCTGTATCTGACCACACCTTCGGTAGTGAACTTGATGAAACAGGCCGGTTATAAAACCTTCTGGATCACCAATCAGCAAACCATGACCAAACGCAATACGATGCTGACCGCATTCTCAGAACAAGCCGACGAGCAGGTATACCTCAACCACAACCGTAATCAAAACGCCCGCCAATACGATGACGAGGTATTAGCTCCCTTTGCTGACAAGCTGAACGACCCCGCCCCGCGTAAATTTATCGTGGTACACCTTTTAGGTACGCATATGGGATATCGTTACCGTTACCCGCAAAATGAAGAGTATTTCGCGACCAACAGTCGTGAAGGTGTGCCGGAATGGGTGGATGAAACAGAGGAGTTGGCCTTCTACAACCAATATGATAACGCTGTTCGTTTTAACGACTATGTCGTCTCCAGCCTGATCAAGCACTTTGCAGCCACAGATCCTAACGGCTTCTTAGTCTATCTATCCGATCATGGAGAAAGCGTGTTCGATGAGCCTAAAGACCGCATTCCAGGACGAAACGAAGCCAGTCCCACTGCGGCTATGTACACTATTCCCTTTATTCTTTGGCGCTCACCCCAATGGCAAGCGAATCATCCTCAGAAGTTTCGCCATCAACTGCACCGCTTGTACAGCAGTGCTAACTTCATCCATACCCTGAGTGATTTAGCAGGACTTCGTTTTGATGAACAGGATTTAAGCAAAAGCCTAGTGAGCCCAAGCTTTAAAACCTACCCTGTTTTAATTGGCGACCCTTATAAACCCAACAGTCTTATGGAGTTTACCCGTCTACACCTACAACCCAACCAAAGCAGCCAGCTAACACGCAACTAATAACTGGGAAACTTAGCTAAGAGAAAGCTTTTAGCCCTTCATTATTAGCGCTAAGCTAGAAAAGAGCTGTATAAGAAATTGGCTTAGAATAGCCCTGAAAGCGCGATCCCTGCACGTCCACTGGATTGTAATACAAAAGTACTCAATCAACAGTAGGCGATGCAGGAGCTATATGGTAGGCCCGCAGGGGCTCGAACCCTGGACCAAAGGATTATGAGTCCTCTGCTCTAACCGACTGAGCTACAGGCCCTCAGAAGTCGGCGGATTATATAGAGTTCTTCCCTCAGATGCCAAGTCTTTAACAGGGATCATTTAACAGCAATCATCCTCGACTCGGCGTAATAACTCTAAATACTCTTCGTCGTCGTTACGCTCAAATAACTCAAACACTAAATTAATTTGGGCATGTATCAGCAAACGAGCATCTTCCTCTGAGCCATCTCGTGACCCAATCTTGTCCACAAAATAATTACAGATAGGACAACGACCAGCCGATTGACCGATGTACTGATGGATGCGCGCATAAATTTTGCGAATACACCGATCACAATCAATATAAGGAAGTGGGCTATCACCGCTGATATGCCGGTAGGTAGTGATTTTGGGATCATTCACAAGCGCCTCCTAATCAAACAAGCCCAATCGGGAATAACGCTTATGGTAGAAAAGGTACTTAAGACTGTCTGTCAGCCAGATGACACCCTACTTAGTCACCATTTTTTGGCTACGCTGCTGCAAAAGATCCGGATGATGTATGTCGAAGCAGCCTGGCCTAATGCGAGTCAAAATACCCTCACGCGCTAAACGATTAATCAGTGAAGAAACAGTTTGCCGCGTCGTGCCTAGTAAACGGGCAATATCTTCTGTATTTAAGTCCAGCTCTAAGCGCAACACACCGTTTTGCTTAAACCCCTTACGGTTCAACATACCGTATAAAAAACGAGCCAGCCGCCCTTCTACGTCTCTAAATGCCAAATCCTCAATCAAACGCATGGAACGCTCCAGCGTTTGACCTAGCACGCGAATAATAATAGGCACTGCCCCAGGCAACACGCTGAGTTTACTCAGCATTAAAGCGGTACTGCCCACCAGAATTTCAGTCGGCTTGACCGCCTGCAAATAAGCCGTGCTGTGGGTGCTGTAAATATCACCTGCCTCTAAGAAGGTAAGCGTATATTCCTTATCTTCAAAAGCCAAAAAAACCCGAATGCAGCCACTACGCACAATGAATACGCTGTCCCGCTCAGTATTTGGTGTACCTACCAGTTCGCCTTCCACTAGGGCACGCTGCCGAAATCCCTCTAGCAGTGCAGCTCGATCCAGAGCTTGTAGGTGATCAATAGCAGATCCACGTTTATGCATCATAACCAAGGCATTTTAAGATTTTGGGCCGAGCATAACTCGACTGGGAGGAACGGCACAGAGCCACCGCGTCTGCGATAAAAAATAATTGTATAAAGGTATTCAGTATTGTACTTTCCAAAAACGCGTTTTTGGTCTACTCAGCAATATTTTATGCTGTCTCTTATAAGTTATAAAAACCATATTACCTACGGTCTTGCCCCTAGGTTACTACAAAGCCCCGATCTGTATTGGCAAGTACATTGCACCGAGATGTACTGGGTTTATGAAACTTTGTATTTGGTGCCTGGAACCTTATCCAAGGGGTTGGCTTTTCCTTCAAACTTAGCGTAGAGTGTCCTCACTGTTTGCATAGGTCGCTGTTGAATCGTGACCTGGTGCGGTAGATCTTCAGATCCGCTTCATCGCTCGACTTCTCTTACCTGCTGCAACAGTCCCCAGCCCTAACCTGTGGGCTGTCTTTCAACATAGTTTCAAGGTAATTAGATATGTCGAATCGTCAGAGCGGCACTGTTAAGTGGTTTAACGACGAGAAGGGCTACGGCTTCATCACCCCAGAAAGCGGTCCTGATCTATTCGTTCACTTTCGTGCAATCGAAGGCAATGGTTTCAAAAGCCTGAAAGAAGGTCAGAAAGTCACTTTCGTGGCTGTTCAAGGCCAAAAAGGCATGCAAGCCGATCAAGTCCAGATTCTGGGCTAAGCCTCCGCTCCAAAAGCCCTTGATCAATGATCGGGGGCTTTTAGTTGCTGTAAACTTTTAAGTCCTCAGCTCTCGATGACTTAAAAGTTTATGTCCAAGCCTCTGCTTACTCCCCATGCCTCCTTCCCTCCAGCCTCGCTCATGCGTCGGTTGGCCGCAATGTTTTACGACTCCCTACTATGCCTTGCGCTGATCATGGTCATTACTTTGGCCTACCAGCAGATCGGTCTGCGCCTATGGTATGGTGGAGTACAGCTTCAGCACCTAGCCGAAAGCGGCGCACTAGATAAAGATCCTCTGCTATCCAGTCTTTTACTGTGCAGTCTCTTCGGATTTTTCGCTCTGTTTTGGACTAAAAACGGACAAACCCTAGGCATGCAAGTGTGGAGAATACGGGTACAAAACGCAGACGGTACAGCTATTGATTTATGGCAGGCCTTATTGCGCTTTTTAGTGGCCATACCCTCCCTAGCCTGTCTGGGGCTAGGCTATCTTTGGATTATGTTTAATCAGTCTAAACGCTCATGGTCGGATATTTACTCAGAAAGTCAGATCGTCCAACTTCCTAAAGATGCCTATAAAACCCGACCACAAGCCTAAGCCACAAAATTTACTAACCCGCTTTTCGCAGCAACCAACAGCCCGCAATGGCACAGCCTGTAGCAGGCCCGAGCACGGCAATTAAGGGAGAGAACCCAAAGACTTGGCTCGCTGGCCCTAATAGTTCCTGAACGATATAAAACACAAAGCCCACAACAACGCCTGTAAAAATACGCTGCCCTAAGGTTACCGAACGCAACGGCCCAAAAATAAAGGAAATCGCCATCAGCACTAAAGCCATCGTTACTATGGGCTGTAAGGTTTTTGTCCAAAAGGCTAGCCAATAGCGGTCAGTATTGAGGTTTTGCGCGGTCAAGTAATGAATGTAATCCCACAGCCCCTCGATGGATAAGGCCTCAGGCTCTACGACCACTACGCTTAGCAAATGCGGGCTTAAAGATACCTCCCAAAGCTGCTCCGGTAGGCTGCTTAACTCAGTCTGCTGCTCTTTAAAGTGCGTGCTCACAATGTCTTTTAATAACCAGCGATCAGTCTGGTCTTGATACTGAGCTTGTTGGGCAAAGCTGGCAGACAATAAACGGCGTGTTTCATCAAACTGATAACGGGTAACCCCCAGCAGAACACCATTGGGTTGTACCGAGTTGATGTGAATAAACTCGTTACCCTGACGGTGCCATAGGCCACTTTTACTGCTCTGAGCAATAGCACCACCCTGAGCTTTGGAGCGCCCGGCCTGCGCCATATCCTCGGCGACGGGTGCTACATATTCACCAATCAGCACACCGGTCAGCATCAGTACTAACATCGGCTTCATAACGGCAAACACAATGCGGGCTAAAGAAATACCCGCTGCTCGCATCACGGTCAGTTCGCTGCTGCTCGCTAATGAACCCAAACCAATCAAGCAACCGATCATGGCAGCCATAGGGATGATTTCATAGATTCGTCGTGGCATGGTTAATAGGACGTACAGCAGCGCATCCACAATGCCATAGGTGCCTTCTACTTCCCCCATTTCATCGACCAACGCAAACAGCATGATCAAGCCAGTCAATACACCCAATACAGCTAAAATGGCCCAGAGTACGCTGGTTCCAATGTACCGGTCTAACTTAGACATGATGCGTCCTCAGACCCGCCCAACGACGGCGGTAAGCAGCCATCCACAGGCTGAAGGATTCCCAATAAAACACCAGTAACGCCACTCCTAAAAACAAAAGATGCACCCACCAAAGTCCCAAATACAGGGGGGTACGCCCTTGCTCTAACGCGCCTCGCGCCGCAATTAATGTCCCCAAGTAAGCAATGTATAGGAGAATGGCTGGCAGGAGTTTCAAATAACGTCCTTGGCGTGGGTTTACCTTGGAGAGCGGCACAGCCAATATCGTGACTACGAACACCAACAACGGCAAGGATAAACGCCAATGAAACTCGGCTTGATACTCTAAATTGTCACTGGCGTATAACTCACGGGTCGGCACTGTAGCCAACTTACCCAACTCAGCCGAGGCCGCAGGCCGCGCCAATAACACGCCATAGGTATCGTATTTAATAACGCGGTAATCAGCTTGCCCCGGACGACCATCGTAGCGGTAGCCATTGCCAAGAACCAGATAACGACTGCCATCTTCTTGAACCATCAGACTGCCGCGCTCAGCGACCACAATGGATAGGCCGCGCTCATGCCCATCGGTTCGGGAAACCACGGTTTCGGAGATAAAAACACCGCCCAGTTCAGTGCGATCCTCCGACAGCTCTGCGGTGTAGGTCACACGACTGCCATCCCGCAACTTTTGGAAACGCCCCGGAACTAGGGTATCAAACTCGGTTAAGGAGTCTTGGTCATTCATAATGCGAGTGACTTCTGCCAATCCTGAAGGTACCAAAATCAGGCTCAGCCAAGCCACCAAGAGCGCAACAAAGGCCGCCGGTGCTAGGGTGTATTTGAGTAAACGACCTTGGCTCATCCCTGATGCCGATAAAGCCGCCATTTCGCTTTCTAAATACATGCGTCCATAGGTCAGCAAAATGCCAAGAAATAAGCCTAAAGGCAGCACCAACTGTAAAAATCCGGGTAGTCGATAACCCATGATGGTCAACAAAACACCAGGGTCTAATATCCCCTGTGCCGCTTGGGCCAAGTATTTGATGAATCGACCACTCATGACGATCACCAGCAGTACGGCACTCACCGCAGTGAGGGTAATCAGAAGCTCGCGGAATAGGTAACGAAAGATAATCAAACCAGCCGCTCCAGGGTTGTCAGGCTCAGGTAGCTATGCTCAAACTACAGGTCATCGCCAGTGGTCTTAACCGACTGAACAACTGAGCGCATTATCCTGTAAACCCATATCTTTGTCTTGGGGACCTGTCTAGATGGAATTTATTGTCAAAAGCACCAATGCGGCTTCCTTAAAAACGGCTACATTGGTCTTAGCGGTTTATGAAGGCCCAAGCCTAGAAGGTATAGCCCAAGCTATGGATAACCTTGTAGGCGGCGCTCTCAGTCGTCTATTAAAACAAGGTGATCTCGCGGGCAAAGTGGGTCAGACGCTTTTAGTACCAGGCTATCCTGAGCTAAAAGCTGAACGTATTTTGCTGGTTGGCCTCGGCAAAGCTGAAGCCTTGGACATCCGCCAGTGGCGCAAAATAGCCAGCAGCATTGCCACTCAGTTAAAGACCTTGGGAGGCTCCGATGCCAGTTTGGCCTTTCAAGAGATTCAGGTAAAAGACAAAACCGCTTACCAAAGTGCGCGCACCCTAGTGGAGGTCTTTAGCAACCACTTTTACTACTTTGATGCCTTCAAAAGCCAAAAAGCTGACCCCGTCAGCCTGAAAAAAGTCACCCTAATAAGCACTCAGGAACAGCAAACCAGTTTAGAACAAGCGGTCAGCCATGCTGCGGCCATCAGTTTGGGCATGGCGTACACTCGGGATCTGGGCAACCTTCCGCCTAACCTATGTCATCCCGTTTATTTGGCCGAAGAAGCTAAAAAGCTGGCTAAAGGACACAAAAACTTCAAAGTTGAAATTTTAGATGAGGAAAAACTGGCAGCTCTGGGTGCTGGAGCTTTTCTGGCGGTGGCTAAAGGCAGTGAACAGCCCCCACGCTTGATTGTGCTGCGTTACAACGGCGGCAAAAAATCCGAAAAACCTTACGCCTTAGTCGGCAAAGGCATCACCTTTGATAGCGGTGGCATTAGCCTTAAACCCGGTCAAGGCATGGACGAAATGAAATACGATATGTGCGGTGCTGCCACCGTATTGGGCGTATTCAAAGCCTTGGTGGAGTTACAATTGCCCATCAATGTTGTGGGCCTATTGGCTTGCGCTGAAAACATGCCCAGCGGCCGCGCCACACGCCCCGGAGATATCGTCACCACCCTAAGCGGCCAAACCGTAGAAATCCTTAACACCGATGCCGAAGGCCGCTTAGTTTTATGCGATACCCTAACCTACGCCGAGCGCTTCAAGCCCAAAGCGGTGGTGGACATTGCCACCTTAACCGGAGCCTGCATTGTTGCTTTGGGTAGCTATACTACGGGCTTAATGGGCAATGACTCTGGGCTAATCAATCAATTGCTGGAAGCTGGCCAGAATGCCGACGACCGCGCTTGGCAATTGCCTCTGTTCGACGAATACCAAGAACAACTGGACAGTCCCTTTGCTGATATCGCCAATATCGGTGGCCCTAAAGCAGGCACTATCACAGCGGCCTGCTTCCTGTCTCGTTTCGCCAAACAGTATCCTTGGGCTCATCTGGATATTGCCGGTACAGCTTGGATTAGCGGCGGAAAAGAAAAAGGAGCCACAGGCCGCCCCGTGCCTCTATTAATGCAATACCTATTAGATCGCGCCCAGTAATCACCCTAGCTAGGAGCCGGTATTCCGGCTCCTTTGATGAGCTCAATGACCCGTATTGATTTTTACGTTTTACCCAGCAGCGACCTTCAAGAACGCCTACAAACCAGTTGCCGCCTCAGCGCTAAAGCTTGGCAACAGGGCATCAATACCTTTATTCGTTGCCAAGATACCGCCCAAATGGAGCAACTAGACGCTTTATTGTGGTCTTATCCACCTGAGCGCTTTCTTCCCCATAATCGCTATAGGGATAATCCGCATGCTCCTATTGTGCTGGGAGACTCCATTCCCACGCTACCTCAGCCACAACTGCTGATTAACTTGGCAACCCAAATTCCCCCGGAATATGGTTTATTTGAACGCGTTATCGAAATTGTGGTTCAAGATCCGCAACACCTGAACAGTGCGCGAGAAAACTTCCGTCACTACCGGCGCTGCGGCTATGATCCACAACGGGTTGAGCTCTAAGACACAACCTAAGGCTGTCCCCCACTGATCCGGTCGCCATCCATGACAAAATACAGCCCATACTCTATTGCCCAAGTCGTTGCAGAACTTCAATCACTCCATGATTTACTCAGTGATGTGCAGGGTACTGAAATTCTCACAGCAGTTGATCCTATTCAACCCGCAAAGATCATCCCCCCCGCCATACCTGAGACTCCCTCCATATCCGTTGTTACTGAGCCGCCAATCCCCATCCATCCAGTGCTCTCACAGGATAAAGCCGAGCAAATCCTGCAAGAGATTCTTACGGAATTTCAGCCGCGTATCGAAGCAGAGCTGAAACAGCGCGTACAACAATACCTAATACCCTTGTCTAAGGATCAATCCGAAACCTAGGCTTGGCTGTTTTCTTCATCCGCCGCCTAAGGGTTTCCCTTTATACTGCATGGTTCACTCATTGATCCTGCTCTTAAGGGCCACCCTGCATGGACAAGACCTACCAGCCCCACGCCATTGAATCCCGTTGGTATGCCGAATGGGAAGCCAATAATTACTTCGCGCCTCAGGGCCAAGGCACGCCCTACACCATTATGATTCCGCCGCCGAATGTGACCGGCAGCCTGCACATGGGCCACGGCTTTAACAACGCCATTATGGATGCGTTGATCCGCTGGCGACGCATGCAAGGCCACAACACTTTATGGCAACCTGGGACTGACCACGCCGGTATCGCCACGCAAATGGTGGTGGAGCGCCAACTGGCCGCTCAGAATGTCAGCCGTCACGATTTGGGCCGCGAGAAATTCCTAGAAAAAGTCTGGGAATGGAAAGAGCAATCCGGCGGCACCATCACCCGCCAGATTCGCCGTCTGGGCAGCTCGGTGGATTGGTCGCGTGAGCGCTTTACCATGGATGAAGGCCTGTCTGAAGCAGTGAAGGAAGCCTTTGTCCGTCTGTACGAAGACGGCTTGATCTACCGTGGCAAACGCTTGGTGAACTGGGATACCAAGCTGCACACCGCCATTTCCGATCTGGAAGTAGAAAACCACGACGAAAAAGGCCACCTCTGGCATCTGCGCTATCCGCTGGCCGAGGGTGCAAAAACAGCGGAAGGTCAAAGCTATTTGGTGGTAGCCACCACCCGCCCCGAAACCATGCTCGGTGATGCGGCGGTGGCGGTACACCCTGAGGATGAGCGTTACAAAGACCTGATCGGCCAGCATGTGCTGTTGCCGCTGGTCAATCGCCTGATTCCGATCATCGGCGATGACTATGTCGATCGCGAATTTGGTACCGGCTGCGTTAAGATTACTCCGGCCCACGACTTCAACGACTACGAAGTCGGCAAGCGCCACAACCTGCCGCTGATCAACATCTTCGATAAAGATGCAGCGGTACTGGCTAAAGCCCAAGTCTTTAACCTAGATGGCAGCCTAAACGAAGCTCTTGATGCCAGCCTGCCCGATGGCTACGCGCATATGGATCGCGCCGATGCACGCAAATCCATCGTTGCCGAATTTGAGGCTATGGGCCTGCTGGAAAAAATCGACGACCACGCATTGAAAGTCCCACGCGGCGATCGTTCCGGCACCATCATCGAGCCTTGGCTGACCGACCAATGGTATGTCTCCACCAAACCGCTGGCTGATCGTGCCATCGCTGTGGTGGAAAGCGGCGAAGTACAGTTTGTGCCCAAGCAATACGAGAACATGTACTTCTCGTGGATGCGCGACATTCAAGACTGGTGCATCAGCCGTCAGCTGTGGTGGGGGCATCGCATCCCCGCTTGGTACGACGAGATGGGCAACGTCTACGTTGGCCGCGACGAAACCGAAGTCCGCACCAAGTACAACATCCGCAACGACGAAGCCCTACGCCAAGACGAAGACGTTCTGGACACTTGGTTCAGCTCCGGCCTGTGGACCTTCTCCACCCTTGGCTGGCCGCAGCAAACGCCAGAACTGGAAACCTTCCACCCCACCGATGTGCTGGTCACCGGCTTTGACATCATCTTCTTCTGGGTGGCCCGGATGATTATGATGTCCACCCACCTGACCGGCCAGATTCCGTTCAAGACTGTTTATGTACACGGTCTGGTGCGTGACGGTCAGGGCCAGAAGATGTCCAAATCCAAGGGCAACGTCCTTGATCCACTGGACATCGTGGATGGCATCAGCCTCGATGCCCTGCTGGAAAAACGCACCAGCGGCATGATGCAGCCTAAATTGGCCGAAAAGATCGCCAAGCAAACCAAGGCTGAATTCCCCGAAGGCATTGCCAGCTACGGCACCGATGCCCTGCGCTTTACCTTCTGCTCGCTGGCCTCCACAGGCCGTGATATCAAGTTTGATATGGGCCGCGTGGAAGGCTACCGCAACTTCTGCAACAAGCTGTGGAACGCCGCCAACTTCGTGTTTGAAAACACCGAAGGCAAGGACACCGGCCTGAATGATGAGCCGGTCGAACTGTCCTCGGTGGATCGCTGGATTATCTCCGCCCTGCAACGCACCGAAGCCGAAGTGAATCGCCAACTGGAAGCCTTCCGCTTCGACTTGGCCGCTCAAGCCCTGTACGAGTTTGTCTGGGATGAGTACTGCGCTTGGTATCTGGAGCTGGTCAAACCCCTGCTGTGGGACGAAAACGCCAGCCCTGAGCGCCAACGTGGCACCCGTCGTACTCTGGTTCGGGTACTGGAAACCTCGCTGCGCCTCGCCCACCCCTTCATGCCCTTTATCACCGAAGAAATTTGGCAGCGTGTGGCACCACTGGCAGGCAAAACCGGCCCAACCCTGATGCTGCAGCCCTGGCCGGAGTTCGATCCAGAGCGTCTGGATGCTGAAGCCGAAGGCGATATCGAGTGGGTTAAAGCCTTGATGCTGGGCGTGCGTCAGATTCGTGGCGAGATGAACATCTCCATGGCCAAACGCATTGATCTGGTGCTGCGCAATGCCAACGAACTGGATCAACGCCGCCTGAGCGCCAATGAGCCTCTGCTGAAAAAGCTGGCCAAGTTGGAAAGCATTCGCTTGCTAGCCGCAGGCGAAGAGGCTCCGCTGGCCGCCACCGCACTGGTCGGCGACATGGAAGTACTGGTTCCCATGGCCGGCCTGATTGACAAGGATGCTGAGCTGGCCCGCCTAGATAAGGAAATCGCCCGCTTCTATGCCGAGGTACAGCGCATTGGCGGCAAGCTGGGCAACGAAGGCTTCGTGGCCAAAGCACCGCCAGAAGTCATTGAGCGCGAGCGCGCCAAACTGAATGAAGCCGAGCAGGCCGTGACCCGTTTAGGTGAGCAACGCAGCCGTATCGCTAGCCTGTAACAGATCCGCTTTGCTATGGGACAATGGCAGCCCCTCGTTTTGGATGGCTGCCATGTCCTTATCACCCAACGCTCCGGCCCCTACACCCTCCGGTAAATTACATCCGCGTAATCGCCATCAGGGACGTTATGACTTTCCCGCGTTAATTAAAGTCTGCCCAGAACTGGCCGTTTTCGTCATTACCAATCCCTACGGCAAACTCAGTATCGACTTTGCTGACCCGTTGGCAGTTAAAGTTTTTAACCGAGCCCTACTGCAGCAGTTTTACGGCATTCAATATTGGGATATTCCCGAAGGTTATCTCTGCCCTCCCATTCCAGGCCGAGCTGACTACATACACGGTTTAGCCGACCTCTTGGCTATGGATAGCCATCACCAAATTCCACGCGGACAAGGCATTAAGGTATTGGATATCGGCTGTGGGGCTAACTGTATTTATCCTTTGATCGGTCAAGCTGAGTACGGCTGGCAATTTGTGGGAACCGATATCAGCCAACCGGCTTTAGCAGCAGCACAGGTACTGGTTCAGAGCAATGGGCTCAATAAAACTATTCAACTGCGCCAACAAACTCAAGCCCAGCAGATTTTTCAGGGAATGATCCAAGCTGGCGAGCGCTTTACCCTAAGCCTATGTAATCCGCCTTTTCACGCTTCCTTGGAAGAGGCTACCCAAGGCAGCCGTCGTAAATGGCGCAATCTGGGTAAACTCGATCCCAAACGCAGCCTCCCGAAGCTGAACTTTGGGGGCCAAGCTGCCGAACTCTATTGTGAAGGCGGAGAGCTAGCTTTTATTAAACGCATGGCCACCGAGAGCCAAGATTTTGCCACTCAGGTGGTTTGGTTTAGTACTCTGGTATCCAAAGTTGGCCATGTTTCCCTGTTGCAGGCTCAACTGAAGCGTCTAAGGGCAGCTAGTGTCCAAGTGGTGGATATGGGACAGGGACAAAAGCGCAGCCGTTTTGTCGCTTGGAGCTATTTGGATACCCAGCAGCGTCAAGCCTGTTACCTGTCTCCAATCCAAGCCAAGGACTAGCAAGCCAGATCTAACTCCCAAAACTGCTGATTTTGCAACTCCTGAGTTGATACATAACGGGGCCGCCCAGTGATTTCTTCCAGTTCGGTAGTTCCTGCTAGCTCGTCCACGATGCGGTAGCGTTTATCGAGCCGCTTATCACGCAATGGATAAAGCCGGGCAATATTATGGGTTAGGTCATGCATTGAACGAGACATTACAAAAACTCCTGAAACAACAACGTATGCGGCTTTCTACAGGGCTTTAGTTACGATTCTGCGACAGTACAAAGGCATACTGAATCCCTTAGACTCCTCCAAAGGCTGGAGCTATATAGTTTACCCCTCAATATAAGCTGTGTCTGAGACCATGTTCATGTATCAGGGAAAAGACTTTAGCCTTTATGACAACTATCAGTGAATCCCTTTATTAGCCGCAAAATAATTTAAAAAGGACTTGATTTTTCAGCAGATATTGACCTGATTTACCTCGCAAAAAATCCACAATTTCTGTGGATAAGTCTGTGGGCAACTGACTAAAAAACCGCTACAAGACTGATAATCCGCGGCCTGTAATCAAACTGTCGATTTTTTATACAGAAGAATTTTATTCTTATTTTTCAATGAGTTATTTTTTATAAACTCTAAATAATCAAAGCCTTTTATTTTGATTAAGTCTCTTGACAAAAGCCTCACACTTCTTGTGTGTAAATAGGCTTTATAAACCGCTACAGTGTGTTTCGGCTTAAACCCACCTTAACCAGCTTGGAAGCTGAGACTCATGCGCATTTGGTATTATCTGCTGTGGTTATGCCTCAGTCTGGCTGTTAGTGTTGGAGGGGGATTTGTACTGTGGCAGACCTGGTTACAAGTCAAAGCTCAGCAGGGTATTGAAGTACTAGACTGGACAGGCTTTAAGCTTTCCCTAGAGGGCGTTCAACTAGAGCACTTGGTATGGCAGCAGCATAGCCCTGAGGGCACAGAGTTACACATCGAAACCCAAGGCCTAAGCTTACGTTGGTCAAACCTAGTACCTCTGGCCATACCGAATTACCAGATAGAGCTCAAACGTCTTAAGGTTCGTTACCAAAACAACAATCCTTCTGGGTTAGAAACGCCTGTTGAGGCTCCCAATCTTCCTTCTTGGAGTAGCATCCAAGACAGCCTAGCTTGGCTCCCTCAGCAACTCAGTATTGAACACTTTGACTTAGAATTACCCTGCGCCACCCTAGAACTCTGCCATGAGCAGGGCCGTTTGAGTTGGAAACAGGCGGATACCCAAGCCTTAGCGACTCAATTAGATCTGTATCTATATCGTGACCCGCATCAAACCCACATAGCCCTACAAACAAAAGCCACAGCTCAACAGCAACTGGAAGTCAGCCTAAAACTCGCCTTAGATGAGCAATCCCGTTTAGAGTCGCAGCAACAACTGCTATTCACTCCTTCTGATCTGCGCTGGAGTGGCGCACTCCACCTGAGCCAACTACCGGAAGCATCCTGGTTATTGGATTGGCTTAGTGATTGGCTCAGCTACCAGCCTGCTGTCCCCCCACAGGCTATGACGGATATTCGCCTAGGTGCTAGTTGGAGCTTTGATTCTTTAGGCCACTCCGAACAATCGCCTACAGGGAACATTAGGCTTGCGCTGAATTCGCCCACTCCTTGGCCCATTCCCCAACTAGGGACACTACAGGGCAACCTAGACTTAGCTTTAGAGTTACGGGCACAGCTATGGATACCTTCCCAGCTAAGCGCTGACCTGACCCTACAACCAGACCCAAGCCACCTAGAACGCTGGCCTACGGAACTGCATCCAGGTCATATACGTTTGAAGGTTTTGCCGCGTACCACTGAAGCAAAAGATCAGTCTCTGCCCCTTAATTTGAGTCTGACCACCCAAGGTAGTCCCAAACTGAATGTGAAGCTGCCGCAGCTACAGCTTTATACCCATCCACTGCGTTTGGACTTTGGCCCTCAGGCCCATCTTGAATTCAAAGTACCACGCCTAAACGTAGATCAAGTGCAGCTGAATAACCTACACATCAGCAGCGCATTTTCTGGGCAATGGACTCCAGAACAACTGGATATACAGCTAGCCGATGGCAGCTTTTTTAACGCAGATCGTATATCTGCAACGGACTATCAGCTACAGCTAGACCAACTGCGTCTGAAGCTAAATCAAACCAAATTTAGCCTCCCCAAAGCTCAGAGCTTTAGCCTATACACCCAAGTTCAATCACGCCTAGAGCAACTTCAGCATCCCGAACTCAAAACCCAAGGCTGGGATTGGCAAGGAGAACTCAAAGGTACAGCCCTGCAACAACAACTGACAGGGCAGCTCAGTAACGACAGCCGCCTAACGCTTGCAACACAACTCAGCCGACAGCAGGACGCTGCTCTTGAACTTAAGACGCAGCTCCAGTCCCTAAAACTACAGCCAGCATCCAATGCCTTGGCCCAAACCCTGAAACACTGGCCAGAGACTTTAGAGCTTCATCAGGGAGAGATTGGACTAGAAGGGCAAATCACAGTCCCTGCACAGAAAGATCCTGAAGCAAGCGTTAAGATTCAACTGCACAACTTAGCGGGCGAATTCAATCGCAGCGAGTTACAGGGGCTTGAGGCTCATTTAACCTTAGAACTGTACCGACAGCAGATGAGCGCGGAAATCCATCAACTCCGCGTGCAACATCTTAACCCCGGCTTTCCGCTCGGCCCTCTATCTCTCTCAGGGCGTTACTGGGCTTACTTAGATCAGCCTAGTCGAGGCTTGGTGAGTTGGCAGCACGCTCAGTTAGAAGCCTTTGGGGCAAAAATATGGGCTCCTGCCAGCCGTATTGACCTTGCCAGCCAGCGCCAAGCCTTGAACCTACACCTACGTGGCTTAGACATACAAAAACTGTTTGCCGCCTACCCTGCTCAAGGGTTACAGGGTACGGGCCTTATTGATGGAAACTTTGAGCTACAACACAGTCCAAAGGGCTTTAGCATCGACAAAGGCAGTTTATCCGCTCGTAGTCCGGGGATTTTACAACTGCGCTCACCACAGATTCAGGCCATGGGTGCGACCAATCCCGCTACGCGTGTTGTCACTCAAGCTCTGGATAATTTTCACTATCAGCACCTGAGCAGTGACATCCACTACACTACCCAAGGTTGGTTGCAACTTGGACTACGTTTGCAGGGTCGTAATCCTGAACTAGAGCAAGGTAGGCCTATTCACTTCAGCATTCAGTTAGAGGAAAACATTCCTACCTTGCTCACCAGCTTACAGCTCTCTGATCGTGTGAGTGAGCGCATCCAACAGCGCGTCCAACAACAGCTAAAAAACAATCCAACACCAGCCACCCCAACAGGAGACTGACTCCATGCCACAATGCTCCATGCTGCCGATTCTGATAAGCCTCATCGTGCTTATGAGCAGCGCGGCCTGTACCCCCAGAGTCGAATTAGCAGTGGCAGATAAGCCGATTAACATCAATCTGAATGTCAAAATTGAACACGAGATTTATATTAAGGTAGACAAGGCGCTTGATAACATCATCAACGAAGACAGCGGACTGTTCTGACATGAAAGCCTCTTTTATCACCGCCCTACTCTTGCTGCTGACCCTGAGCCTTCCCCTGCAGGCCATGACGCTCAGTGATGCTATGAGCGCTCTAGGAACGGCTAAAGCCAGCGGACTGGTGGGAGAAAAACCCGACGGCTACTTAGGGGTTGTCACAAGTACACCCCAAGCTCAAGAAATCACCACCCTGATTAACCAAGCACGGCGAGCGGAATATCAGCGCATTGCCCAACAGAACGGAACCCGTCTTCAGGATGTCGAAGTCATTGCCGGCCAAAAAGCCATTGATAAAACCACGGCAGGACATTACATCCAACGTAATGGTGCTTGGGTTAAAAAGTAGTCACTGCCTGCATCCCCTTACATAGGTCATATTATCCTATGCAACGCTCAGTCTTTCTTTATGCCCTGTTACCTCTGTCTTTGCTGGCCGCTAATCCCAGTGCAGCAGAAGATGATTTTCGAGATTTACAGGGTTATCAACCCACACAATACCGCTTCGAAACACCCTATCAATACAGGGATCAGTATCGAGATGAGCGCTACCAAGATGAAGACTACGACCGCCATGATCGTGATAACGATAGGGGAAGCAGTTGCCACAATCGCCGCCAACACGCAGCCGTTGCGGGAGCCCGCCTAGCCGAGCAAGCACGCCGCTTACGTATCTGTGCAGAATCCAAAGATTTACGCGATGACTGTGGCAGCGAATACCGACGTGTTACTAATGCCCACAGCGACTATGACGAAGCGATTTCTCTGGTACGCAAAGAATGCCGTTAAATCGGAACAATCCCGATTGAGGCCAGTGTGAAACCTATATGGCTGATCAACCGGGCTTAGGCTTTAGTTACACATCAGCAGCCTGCAACACGCGCCCTAAGACAGAGCGAGCTTGACCAATTCCCTCTGCTAATACCGCTTCAATTTCAGCCATAGTAATAATTCCAGCAGATTTACCCGCTGCTGGATTAACCACTAAAGATAAGCAAGCATAGGGCAGATTAAGCTCACGAGCTAAAACCGCTTCCGGCATTCCGGTCATACCCACAATGTCACAGCCATCGCGCTCCATACGCACAATCTCGGCTACCGTTTCTAGACGCGGGCCCTGAGTACAACCGTACACACCCTGAGCACTGAAACGGCAAGCCTCTGTCTGCAAAGCATTGATCAAACGCTGGCGTAGGGACTCATCGTAGGGATAGCTGAAGTCGATATGGGTTACATGATCCAAATCTGGGCCTTCAAAAAAGCTATGCGCGCGGCCATAGGTATAGTCAACAATTTGATGAGGAACGCAAAAGTGCCCCGCCCCCATGCTGGCGTGAATACCACCGACTGCGTTCATGGCTAAAATGGCTTGAGCGCCGGCCTCCTTCAAAGCCCACAGGTTTGCGCGGTAATTGACTTGATGAGGAGGGATACGATGGGGGTGACCGTGGCGAGCCAAGAATAAAACCTCCTGACCAAAGTAGTCACCACGCAATACGCTGGCAGAGGGCGCACCGTAGGGCGTATCAATCGACAAAGCCTCCCGCAACTGCAAACCGTTCAACTCTGTCAGACCTGTACCACCTATGATGGCATATACCGTCATGCCTACACTCCTCTTGCTCAGTTTGTTATCAGTCAACCAGTCCTGCAATGCGCAAAAGTCCCAAGGACTGTAGCCAGCGAGGATGTTCTTTGTAATTTAGCTCGACGCACGTTCGGCGCTGCATCAAGGATAGGCCATGCGGAGGCTGTACCGATTGTTGTTGCAAGCAAGACAAAGCCAACTCAGCTGCAGCGCGATCATTACATACCAAGCCCATAGTACAGCCTGCACCCAGGGCGGCTAAAATACGAGCCCCTGCATCTCCAGCAACCTGAGCACCGGCCATAGACAGGTCATCACTAAAAATTACCCCGGTAAAACCTAGCTGCTGCCGCAGAATGTTCTGTAACCAGAAGGGAGAAAAGCCAGCCGGATGCTCATCCACTTGGGTATAAATCACATGGGCCGGCATCACCCCATCCAAGCGCTGAGCAAGCCGTTGAAAGGGAATTAAATCCGTCGCCTGTATCTGACCTAAAGTCCGCTCATCGGTAGGAATAGCCACATGAGAATCAGCCTCGGCCCAACCGTGTCCGGGAAAATGTTTCCCCGTCGCAGGCATGCCCGCCTCATGCATACCATCAATGAAGGCACCTGCTAATTGGGCCGCTGTCTCAGGATCTTGCTCAAACGCCCGAGCACCAATAACCCTGCTGCGTCCGTAGTCTAAATCCAGTACGGGAGCAAAACTAAAATCCAAGCCCACCGCCAATACTTCGGTCGCCATCAACCAACCACAAGCCTTAGCCAAAGCCGATGCATTAGGATGTTCTGCAAAACGGCGCATTGCGGGCACAGCCACAAAGCCTTGACGTAAACGCTGAACTCGCCCCCCCTCCTGATCTACGGCCAGCAATATATCAGGGCGTACAGCTCGAATACTGTGACATAAAGCGCGAACTTGGCGCGGATGTTCGATATTGCGGGAAAATAAAATAACACCGCCTACTTCAGGCTGGCGCAATAAGTGACGATCTTCAGAGGTCAACCAAGTCCCTGCAATATCCAACATCAACGCGCCTTGCATCACACTTCCTCAATTAAATGATCATATCTGGCTGACCAGATTCCTCGACAATACGCACGGCACAATGCACAGGAACCTGAGCAAAAAGGCGCACCATATCGGCATTATGCAGACGAATACAACCGTGTGAACGTGCAACGCCCATAGGCTCAGATTCGGGGGTGCCGTGCAGGTAAATATAACGCCGAAAAGTATCTCGATTTCCCAGACGGTTAAAACCCAGTTCACAGCCACTTAACCATAAAATTCGTGATAAAACCCAATCACGATTCGGAAAACGGGCATGTAATTCAGGAGACCAAATTTCCTGCGTCCAACGTCGCCCACGCAATACAGCATAAGTAGGTAAACCCTCACCGATGCGAGCACGTACTTGGTGCAATCCTCTTGGGGTACAACCAGAACCATTAAGTTCGCCAGCCCCATTTAAAGCCGTTGAAACCAACAAATCCATCTGGAGCTTGCCCTGTGCATAGGCATATAAGCGCTGATCTGCCAATGAGATATGCAACAAATCTAGAATGGGTTGACTGGCCATAGTCCATTTCTCGCTCCGTTACGAGCCTAACTCAGTAAGGGTGGGTTTTGCGCTCAAGCCAGCCGCTAAACAAGTAATAATCATGTCCAGCGATTGATCTGTAGAAATGCTCATCTCAAAATAAGCATCTTCAGGTAATAAACCATCAAATAATCGTGAGTCCGAAAGAGCAAACAACAAACCGCCCAACATAAAACGCAGACGCCAACTTAACTCAAAATTAGATAGATGTGGTAATAGAGGACGTATTGCTAATAAATAACGCTGCCAAGCCTTTCCATAAGTTTTTGAAACCACGCTGGTGATTTCAGTCTCAGCTTCCAAAAAGGCTCGGCTCAATAAGGACACACCTAATGAAAAATGAGTGCGGGCTTGTACACCCAACAAAGCTTTAAGCAAAATTTTCAGTAGATGCTTTAAGTCTCCAGCATCCCGTTGGCACTCATAATGCTCAAGGTCAAGCAAAATTCTGTGGGCTACTGGATTCAAAACCCGCATTAATACAGCTTGAATTAAAGATTGCTTTGAACCGAAATGATAATTCACTGCGGCTAAATTAACCTTCGCCTTAGTGGTAATTTGGCGTAGAGAGGTTTCAGCAAAACCATATCGTGCAAACAGTTGCTCTGCTGCGTCCAGAATACGCTCAACGGTCTCAGAGTGCGCCATAGCAAGCAAACTTAGGCAGATCGAAAAAGATTCCTGAAACTAACCCTTCATCAGATTAAGGTCAACCTATGTTGTATTTTTAGCCGTCTACTCTTAAGACAATAAAAACAAGACATAATGAGCATAACCAGATATAAATGCTCGCATATAATGATATGCCTTAAAATAACAGTATGCACAAACTGACCTTACGCCAATCCGAAGTACTAGGCTTTCTCAAGCAGTATATTGAGGAAAATAGCTATCCCCCCACTCGTGCAGAAATTGCTCAAGCACTTGGTTTTAAGTCAGTCAACGCCGCTGAAGAGCACTTAAAAGCTTTAAATCGCAAAGGAGTGATTCAAATGACTCCCGGAGCCTCCCGCGGGCTTCGAATTCCAGAGCTTGAACAAGAGCAAGGTCTACCTATTATCGGTAAGGTAGCTGCCGGGTTTCCTATACTGGCTCAACAACATATTGAAGAATACAGCTGTATAAAACCGAATTTCTTTCATCCTAGCGCCGACTTTTTACTTAAAGTCACAGGCTATAGTATGAAAGGTGCTGGTATTTTGGACGGGGATTTACTGGCTGTGAAAACAGCTCAGGAAGCTCGCAATGGCCAAATTATTATTGCCCGACTGAATAACGAAGTAACCGTAAAAAAACTTAGAATCGAACCGAATGCTATTTGGCTTCTAGCAGAAAACTCCGAGTTTCCCCATATAAAGATTAACCCCACAGACCACGAATTCAGTATTGAAGGCATTAGTGTTGGCTTAATACGAAAACATCTTTAACAGAATACAGTCAAGGAATATGAGTCTATTAAATAGCTTTTCGCCCTTATTTCAGGCGCACAGCAAAAAGCCCCTCATTGAGGGGCTTTTCGGTATTAAGCGCTTGACGATGACCTACTCTCACATGGGGAAACCCCACACTACCATCGGCGATGCTTTGTTTCACTACTGAGTTCGGGATGGGATCAGGTGGTTCCAAAGCTCTATGGTCGTCAAGCAATTCGGTGCGGCTAGGGTAAGCTAGCCCAATTCAGATTCGTGATGGAAGCTTTAAGGTGGTACGTTCACACATTTTCGGCCAATCGTATTTAGATTGCTTGGGTGTTATATGGTCAAGCCTCACGGGCCATTAGTACAGGTTAGCTCAACGCCTCACAACGCTTACACACCCTGCCTATCAACGTCGTAGTCTTCGACGACCCTTTAGGG
>NZ_VLKG01000012.1 GCF_007830255.1 Azomonas agilis | reverse complement strand
GGCCATGCCCGACCGCAAGCATGTTCTTAGCCGCGTTAATATCGCGGTCGTGCCTGACACCACAGGCATTGCAGGTTCATTCTCTTATTCCAAGCCCTGCGCTACCGTTCGGCCTCGAATCCGGCAAACAGCCGCAATTCAAGCAGGTTTGGGGGGTGTACGCCTCATTAACCGCTTTAAAAACAATGCCTGCGCTATCGCATTTATATTCCAGCATTGTCTTCAACATAGCCCATCCCGCATTCAATACGGATTTGGCGATCTTAGCTTTGGCTAACGAGGAGGATTTGATGTTTCCTACAATAGAGTTCACCGGTACGTTTTACAAGCTGTCGTGTGCATTTCGGCGGTGCCCCTCTTGCAGTGATCAAGTGATATATTGAGCAACAGATAAGGCAACTATCAGGGAGGCTACGCCTCCCGTGCTATCCATCCCTGCACTATAAGGTACGGGGTTTTTCGCGCAAAACTGATAAATTTCGTTTCCTTCCGCTCGTTCTCCCAACAATCGCCGGCGCTTCTGTCGGCGAAGCATCATCTACTGGGGAGTTCCATGAGTACGAGTCGCACCCTCTGGAAATGGCTGCTATTGATCCTACTGCCATTACTAGTGGCAGGAGCTGCATTGCTAGTCTGGTGGTTTCTGATCCGCGAGACGGCCCTTTACCCAAAGGAGATCATCGCACGAGCTAACGCACTACAGGAGCGTATCCTCTCCTTTGACGCTCACCTCGATATACCCCCCCAATTTGGAACTGAAGGCGCAGAAGCCAACCGTGAGGGCTCTGGCCAATTCGACCTTGTCAAAGCTGAGCGAGGCCGCTTGAGCGGAGCTGCATTGACCATTTTTGCTTGGCCTGAGTTCTGGACCGGTGCCAACAGTCCGCACCGCCCAACCGCTGGCTTCGTTGAAGCAGCACGCCATGAGCAGGAAACCCGTTACCGTGCCATTATCGGCATCGCCCGCGACTTTCCCGAACGTGCGGGTATTGCCTACACCCCCGCAGACTTTCGTCACTTAGCCCACGAAGGCAAGTTCGCTATTGTTATCAGCATGCTTAACGCTTACCCGCTGGGCGATGAGGTATCCCGGCTGGACGATTGGGCCGCGCGAGGCGTGCGTATCTTCGGCTTTAACTATGTCGCCAATAATGCTTGGTCTGATTCGTCGCGACCCATGCCCTTTTTCGGTGACTCGCCCGACGAACAGGGCGGTCTCTCGGAGCTAGGTCGCCAAGCAGTGCGCCGCCTCAATGAGCTGGGCGTAGTCATTGACGTATCACAAATGTCCACTGCTGCGCTGGAACAAACCGCTAAGCTGAGCCGTGCCCCCATCATTGCCTCCCACTCTGGGGTACGCAGTCTGGTAGATCTGCAACGCAACCTCACTGACAAGGAGATGCGCCTGATTCGGGATTCGGGTGGTGTGGTGCACATCGTCGGTTTTACCTCTCAGCTCAAGGCCTTCTCCAAAGAAACCTTGGATAAGGTTAACCGCATGCGCGCCGAATTCGACTTGCCCGCGGTACAGAACCTATCCCAAGCCAGCATGCCCGCTGACCCGGTTTTCTCCATCTGGCCGGAAAAACGCTTCGGCGAATACGCCAGCCGTCTCTATCCGATCTTAGAAGCCGACCCACGCGCTTCACTGAAGGAGCTCGGAGACAGCATTGACTACGCGGTGCAGAAAATCGGCATCGACCACGTGGGCATCAGTTCGGACTTTAACGACGGCGGCGGCTTGATCGGCTGGGAAAGCGTTGCCGATACACGCAACGTTACCGCCGAACTCATACAGCGCGGCTACTCGGATGAGGACATCGCCAAGCTGTGGGGCGGCAACTTCTTACGAGTCTGGGAAGTGGTGCAACAACAAGCTAAGCCGCAGACACCCCAGATAGGTAAGAACGGTAAGTAGGCTACATAGACCTTCTAACCCACTACTTTAATGAAAGGCCAAGCAAGATGCGCTGCACATATCGCCTTGGAAACCTCCTATTACTCTGCCTAGCTGCGGTCTCTACCGTCCAAGCATCAGATAAACCCGTAATGCCTGGAACCGTTTTTAAAGATTGCAAGGATTGTCCCGAAATGGTCGTACTGCCTGCTGGCAGCTACGTCATGGGTACTCCCGATGATGAACTGGGGCGCCAACCGGATGAAGGCCCACAGCACACTGTGACCTTTGCCAAGCCTTTTGCGATCAGCCGCTTTCAGGTGACTGCTGGGGAGCTAGATGCCTATATCAAAGCTACGGGTGTCGTCATTAAAAGTGGCGATGAACGTCCCGGCCGTTGGTGCGAAGCCAGCAAGCCAACCTACAAGCAAGAACCGAGACAACCGGCCGTTTGTGTCGATTACTACGAAGTTCAGGCCTATACGAGATGGCTGTCGGAAAAAACCGGGCAAACCTATCGGATGCTCAGTGAAGCTGAACGCGAGTACGGTGCACGAGCCGGTTCCACCGGCCCCTTCCCTTTTCCGTTCGATAAAGAAGGTGAGTACCAGATCAGCAAGCACGCCAATACCTATGGCCCCAAGGATGGCTTTAGTTACAGCTCTCCGGTAGGCAGCTACCCAGCCAATGCCTTTGGTGTCTACGACATGCATGGGAATGTGTATGAGTGGGTGGCTGATTGCCGGCATAACCACTACCAAGGTGCACCGACTGATGGCAGTCCGTGGATTGATGATGAGCAGTGCGAAGTGGCACAGATCCGTGGCAACGACTGGGGAGAACCACCGATTTTCTCCCGGTCGGGCAACCGTAACGCTTCACTCAAACGCAACCGAGGAGATTGGATAGGGTTTAGGGTTGCCCGCGAACTCTGACATCAAACAATCGTACGATTCATTGCCTTGTCGCCCATTTCTTTGGGCGGCTATGGGTTTAGCGCCCAAAGGCCCAGCATCTCAATGGATTTTACCCCGCCTATAGGAGATCTCATCGCCTCGCATCAGAAAGCTTGAGGAACTTACTAAATCCAAGGGCTCCATCCTCGTCTGACAGCTAAAGCCTTCTTAGTGTGGAAGCCCAGATGAACGGCCATGCAAATATCCCAGTACTCAACAGCCTTTACCCTGACCGTCAGTTGCGGGCACGCTGCACAAACGAGCAAATCACGATCTCGCTAAACGACCAGCCTCAGTTGGAGCTCTTCGTACAGCCAGCGTTTACACAAAAGTTGCTGGGCAGCATTAACCACTTGATAGGCGACGATGATTGGCAGGCGCGCTGTGTTCTAGCTGCATGCGAGGCAGCATTCACTCACACTCCAAATCTGGATGAGCTACGGCTTGTAACAACAACGCCCCACGCGGCGATCAATCCTTTGCTGGCCACAGGTCTATTGCATCAGATTGCGCCAGATACACTCATCTGCTCAGCTCATTCGTTGTGGCAACAATCCCTGCCTTGGCTGCACAAAGGCTACGCCACAGCATTCCCTCAGCATCACGTCAAGACGGGCTCCAGCCAACACCCTCTGCGCCCTACAGCACCAAATGGGGTGCTCTACAGCCGCTTTATTCCTTGGTTGGGTCAGACACTGACGCTGGAGCAGGCCGATCCCGATCACGACCTGCCCGCCTTTCACCGCTGGATGAACAGCCCCCGCGTCGCTCAATTCTGGGAAGAAGAAGGCAGCCTAGAACAGCATCGTGCCTACCTGCAAAAACAGCAGGATGATCCCCACACACTGCCTCTAATTGGTCGTTTCGACGGCCAAGCTTTTGGTTACTTCGAAGTTTACTGGGCCAAAGAAGACCGCATCGCCCCTTTCTACGATGCGGATGACTATGACAGAGGCCTGCATTTATTGGTGGGCGAAGAAGGCTTCCGTGGCAAAGCTTTTTACACCGCCTGGTTTTCTTCAATCTGCCACTACCTATTTCTCGACGATCCCCGCACCCAACGCATCGTTTGCGAACCCCGATACGACAATCATCGGCAGATCGCCAACTTCGACCGCAGCGGGTTTGCCAAGGTCAAGCACTTCGACTTCCCCCACAAACGTGCGCTGCTGGTGATGCTGTCTCGCGAGCGCTTCTTTTTCGATCGTTTGTATAACCCTCTGGACATTGTCCAACCCTCGCATGAAGGAACCATCGTATGAGCACTAGCAAGATTCATGATCTCATTGGCGTGGGCTTTGGCCCCTCCAATATCGCATTGGCCATCGCCCTCGAAGAGCTTGCACAGCACAGCGGCAGAGATCTGGATGCGCTGTTCATCGACAAGCAACTTCATTACCGCTGGCATGGTGATACGCTCTCCTCCCAGAGTGAGCTACAGATTTCCTTTCTCAAGGATCTGGTTTCTCTGCGTAACCCCACCAGCCCTTACAGCTTCATCAACTACCTGAAGCAACAGGATCGCCTGATCGACTTCATCAACCTCGGTACTTTCTACCCCTGTCGCTTGGAATTTAACGACTACCTAGGCTGGGTCGCCGAACACTTCGCCGACAAAGTCCTCTACGGCGAAGAGGTGGTGCGGGTTGAGCCAGAACTCGACAATGGCCACATTGATCATCTGAAACTGGTTTCCCGCACCGCCCAAGGTCAGGAACAGATACGCCGTGCGCGCTCAGTAGTCGTCAGTACCGGCAGTTGCCCGAAAATTCCTGAACTGTTCGCCCCGTTTAAAGACGACGCACGCGTCTTCCATCATTCCCAATATTTGACAGCCCTCAAGAATTTACCCTGCAGCGCAGGTCAACCCATGCGCATCGCCATCATTGGCTCTGGCCAAAGTGCTGCTGAAGCCTTTATCGACCTCAACGACAGTTACCCCTCGGTCAAGGTCGATATGATCTCACGTAGCAGCGCCCTTAAACCGGCCGACGATACGCCCTTCGTCAATGAAATTTTTGCGCCTAAATACACCGATATAGTGTTCCAACAAACGGCCCATGACCGCGAGCAGTTAATCAAGGAATACCACAACACGAACTATGCAGTGGTCGATCCAGAACTGATTGAGCGCATTTATCGCGTTATCTATCGTCAGAAAGTCGCCCGCCAATTCCGCCATGCCGTACTTTGTCGGCAACAGGTTGAAGCCGCATTGGCCACTGAACAGGGTATCGAACTCACCCTACAGGATCTGGCCACCCAGCAACGCCGTACCCATCGCTACGATGCGGTGATACTGGCCACCGGCTACGAGCGTTTCAGCCATCAGCGTCTACTGGCTCCCTTGCAGGCTTACCTGCCGGGTCTTGAGGTCGATCGCAACTACCGCGCCCTTGCCACTGCGCAATTGCGAGCGCCCGTTTTCCTTCAGGGGTTCTGTGAAGCAACCCATGGCCTCAGCGACACTCTGTTGTCGGTACTGCCCATGCGCAGCGAAGAAATTGGCCGAGCACTGTATCGAGCCCTAGATATCCCTACATCCGCCAAACAACCCAAAGTCAGTGTACTGGCCAGTGCCTGATAGGAAATAAGGATCAATCATGTCCCAGCCCGTAAAAGGCCCGCTGCACGAATTGTTCATTCTACTGCGACCGTTCAAGCTCATTGTGGCAGGCTCCATCGTACTGGGCATGGTCGGTGGCCTGAGCATTACCCTGTTGCTGGCCACCATCAACGATGCCTTGCACACTGAGAGCGGCCTGAACCAAGGGGTGATATGGGGATTTGCTGGGCTGTGTCTGCTGGCATTGTCCTGCTCAATCCTGTCTGACATCAGTACCAACCGAGTTGGCCAGAGCATCATCGCGGCGCTGCGCAAGGAGCTGGGCGAGAAGGTTCTATCCGCCCCAATCGAACAAATTGAGCGCTATCGCAGTCATCGGCTTATCCCCGTGCTGACCCATGACGTGGATACCATCAGCGATTTTGCTTTTGCTTTTGCCCCGCTGGCGATTTCACTGACGATCACCTTGGGCTGTCTTGGCTATCTGGCCGTACTGTCTTGGCCGATGTTCCTGCTGACACTGGTGGCAATAGGCATTGGCGCAGTAGTCCAGTACATTGCACGAGTCCGTGGCATACAGGGATTTATAAAAGCCCGGGATGCGGAAGACCAGTTGCAAAAGTACTACAACGCCATCGCCGAAGGCGCAAAGGAACTGCGCATCCATAGGCCACGACGCCAACGCATGTTTAGCAAGGGCATATGCCAGACAGCCGAGCTTATTCGAGACACTCAGATTCGCTCAATCAATACCTTTGTGATCGCCAAGAGCCTCGGCTCAATGCTGTTTTTCGTGGTCATCGGACTGACCCTCGCCCTGCATGCGCTGTGGCCAAGTACGAATCCGACAGCAATGAGCGGTTTCGTACTGGTACTGCTCTACATGAAAGGCCCGCTTGAACACCTGATCGGCACACTGCCAGTCGTCAGCCGTGCCCAAATTGCGTTTCGCCGTATTGCACAGTTATCGGAACAATTTTCTTCGCCAGAGCCACATTTGCTTCTTAGCGGAAAACCGATAGTCCCCTCTGAAGTTCACGACCTAACACTGAACAATGTCAGCTATACCTTCCCAGCAGTGGGTGATGCTCCACCGTTCCGGCTAGGCCCAGTGAACCTCAAAATTCAGCAAGGCGACATCCTTTTCATCGTCGGAGAGAATGGCTGTGGCAAGACGACTCTGATCAAGCTGTTGCTGGGTCTATACCCACCGCAACAGGGGCAAATCCTGCTCAACGGTCGAGCCATAGACGCCGAAGGCTACGACGACTACCGCCAGTTGTTCACTACAGTGTTTGCCGACTACTACCTGTTTGACGACATAGTACAGGGCGATACGCACATCCCGGACGATGCCAACCGCTACCTCAAGCGGTTGGAGATCGCCCATAAGGTCAGCGTCCAAGACGGCACCTTTACCACCACTGATCTATCTACCGGCCAGCGCAAGCGTTTAGCGCTGATTAATGCATGGTTGGAGGAGCGCCCAGTGCTGGTGTTCGACGAATGGGCCGCCGACCAAGATCCGACTTTCCGGCGCATCTTCTATACCGAGCTGCTACCCGACCTCAAGCGCTTAGGTAAAACCATCATCGTCATCTCCCACGATGACCGCTACTTCGACATCGCCGACCAGTTGGTACTCCTACAGGCTGGCAAGGTAGTGGTTGAGCAAGCCTCCGCCCTAGCCTGAACCCTAAATCCGCCTAGCGCGGCAGCTTCGCCGCGCGCCTAAATCGCACCTATGTCCTTTCGTCTCTCTCAGGACGCTTAATTTTCTAGTGATGGCGAGACCGAGATGACACCCCAGAACCAATCCATCGATGACGCGCTTCTGGCCCTGCTCTGCGAGCTTGACGAGGAAGTCGCCGCTCCTTCATGCATCGTCCCGCACTACGCCGATGACGCACCGTTGTCCTTCGCTCAAGAGCAGCTATGGCTGCTCAATCAGCTCGACACTGATGCCACCACCTACAATCAGCCGCGCGCCTTCCTAGTTCACGGCCTGTTACGGGCACAGGATCTGCAAAACGCCCTAGACCGGGTCGTCGACCGTCATGACATCCTGCGCACCCGCATCACTGAGGTGCAGGGCCAGCCCCGTCAGATCGTTGACCGCGAAGCGCGGCTGAACCTGCGTAGCGTTGATTTGCGCGGCCAGTCGTCTGAGGCGTTACACCGAGCACTAGGCCACGAAGCGGCCACCCCGTTCGACCTCGGCCAAGCACCACTGCTACGGGCTTGCCTGTATCAACTGGACGAACAGCGCCACGTCCTAGCACTAACCAACCACCACATCGTTAGCGATGCGTGGTCCAATCCGGTGCTGTTGCGTGACCTATGCCTAGCCTACAGCAACGCCTGCACCGGCCTCGACCGACACTTGCAACGTCCAGCCGTACAGTACACCGACTTCGCCCAGTGGCAACGCGGTGCCTACCTAGCCAGTCCAGCCCATGAGCGAGCCAAAGCCTACTGGCGCGACTACCTGCACGGTGGTATGCCGCTGCTCGAACTACCAACCGACTACCCACGCGGCAGCCGCCCAGCTACCACCGCTGGAACCTGTACCTTCGAGCTACCGGTAGCACTGTTCGAGCAGCTACAGGTCACCTGCCGCTCTAACGGCCTGACCCCCTTCATGGTGTTGCTAGCAGCTTGGCAATTGACGCTAGGCCGTTACAGCCGCCAAGACGATTTCATCCTTGGGGTGCCCAATGCCGGGCGTAACCAAGAACAGGTTCAAGATCTCATTGGTTTCTTCGTCAACAGCCAGATCCATCGAGCACGCCTAGACCCCCGCCAATCAGTGGCCGAGCTGCTCAATCAAGTGCGCCGCCATACTTTGGCCTGTTTGGAGCACGCTGATCATCCGCTGGAACAGGTCGTTGCTGAGCATCGCCAAGGCACGGGTAGCGCGCTGTTCCACTGCCTGTTCAACTGGACTAATGACCACACCGAACAAGCTGCACCAAGCTTCGCTAACCTGCGTATCGAATCACTTCCGAGCGCAGCTGCACCCGCCAAGTTCGACCTCAGCCTCAATGTCCAAGCGGGATATGAGCGACTTTACATCAGCCTCGACTACGACACCGCACTATTCGAAGTAGCCACGGCACAACGCCTAGGCCAAGACTGGCTGGCCGTCCTTCAAGCCATGCTCGACAATCCACAATGCGCGATTGGAGCCTTGCAGGTACAGTCTACCGAGCAGTGCGATCAATGGCTGGCCACCCACCAAGGCCCCGAAGGTGATGCTCTGGCCGGTCTAGCCGTACACCAGCAATTTACCCGCATGGCCCGCAGCCAAGGCGAGGCCATAGCCCTAGTCGCTGGTGACACACGCCTAAGCTACCAAGCCCTAGACGCTGCGGCCGAACGCCTCGCCTACCGCCTGCGAGCCGAGGGCATCCGCCCCGGCGATCGGGTGGCAGTGGCCCTCGAACGTGGCGCACCAATGATCATCACTCTGTTGGCCACGCTCAAGGCGGGCGGTGCTTACATACCACTGGATCCGCAATTTCCCGCCGAACGCCTGGCCTACATGCTCAAGGACTGTGGCGCTCTGCTGTTGGTAACTCAAACCTCAGTGCTGGCAACCCTACCCGCGCCGAGCCAAAATATACTGCTGCTTGATAGCCTCGACCTGCAAGCTGATGACCAGCCTGTGATACCGCTGGAGCTTGATTGCTTGCCGCAGCAGTTGGCTTACGTGCTCTATACCTCGGGTTCTACGGGCAATCCCAAGGGGGTAATGGTACCCCACGGTGCGTTATCCAACTTCATCGCTAGCATGGCCAAAGCTCCCGGTCTGAAGCCCGGGCAACGCCTGCTGAGTATTACCACCTGCTCATTCGATATCTTCGGCCTAGAACTGTACCTACCGCTGTGTACCGGTGCCTGTATGGTTTTGGCCAACAAGGACAGCGTACAAGACCCGGCAGCGATCATTGATCTATTGGTCAGTGAAGCCATTGATGTGCTACAGGCCACTCCCTCAACCTGGCGTATGCTGCTGGACAACGACCCTAACCAGCGCTTACCCGCACTGACCGCACTATGCGGCGGTGAAGCACTGAGCGATGAATTGACCACTCGCCTGCTGGCTCGCTGCAAGACGCTGTGGAACCTGTACGGCCCCACCGAGACCACCATCTGGTCAGCGCGCCACGCCCTCACCCGTAACAGCCCCCGCCCCGAACTGGGCCAGCCGATTGAGCGTACCGGCCTACTACTACTCGACAGCAATTTGCTACCTAGCCCGCTCGGCGTACCCGCCGACCTGTACATCAGCGGCGACGGCCTAGCCCAAGGCTACCACCAACGCCCCGGCCTGACGGCTGAGCGCTTCGTGCCCCACCCTTACGGCCAATCCGGCGAGCGCTTATACCGCACCGGCGACCTGACACGCCGTCACTTCAGCGGTAGCCTAGATTTCCTCGGTCGGGTCGATCACCAAGTGAAGATCCGTGGTTTCCGCATCGAACTGGGCGAGATTGAGTCCGGCTTACTGGCTCAGGATGCCGTGCGCGAAGCCGTAGTGATCGCCCGCGAAGGCATTGATGGCGCTCAGCTCATTGCCTACGTGGTTCCCATTACCTGGCCTGCTGACGCCCAAGCATTCACCGAGCACTGTTTGGCCCCTCTACGCGAGTATCTGCCGAACTACATGGTACCGGCGCGTCTGCAATTGCTGCATGCCATGCCACTAACACCTAACGGCAAGCTCGACCGCAAGGCTCTACCAGCAGTTGACGACATTCAGCCCCACCAAACCCAGTACCTAGCGCCAACCAACGATCTACAACGCCAAGTTGCGGCCATTTGGGCTGAATTACTCAAAGCCGAACGCGTGGGCCTAGCTGACGATTTCTTCGTCTTGGGCGGACATTCGCTGCTGGTGGCGCGTGTTGTCTCGCGCTTGCGTCATGAGCTAGGACTAGATTTTCCTCTACGCCTGCTGTTTGAGCAGCCACGTCTGAGCGATTTCTGTCAGGCCTTAGCCCACATCAAAAGCACTACACCGATAGTTCCACAGGCCCAAGCTACGGTTGCGCGAAACCAATTACCACTGTCCTTCGCCCAAGAGCGTCAGTGGCTACTGTGGAAACTAGCACCCACCAGTAGCGCCTACCATATTCCCAGCGTGCTACGTCTACGCGGCCCGCTAAACATCACCGCACTGAACCATGCCTTTGACCAGCTCATTGCCCGCCACGAATCGCTGCGCACCTGCTTCACCCTCGACAATGAGCAACTACACCAAAATATCCTCGCCCCCTGGTCACTGAACCTGCAAAGCCAAGAGCTTGATGAAAGCCAGATTGACACCTTTGTCGCTGAGCTGCGTGGCCAACCCTTCGACCTAGCCAGCGGCTTGCTACTGCGCGTGGGATTGGCACGCTTGGGGGCCAACGACCACCTACTGGTATTGGTGCAGCACCACATTGTCTCCGATGCTTGGTCGATGCAAGTGATGATCCGCGAGCTGTGTGCGCTGTACCAAGGCCAAGCACTGCCGCCGCTAACCCTGCAATATGCCGATTTCGCGAGCTGGCAACGCCGCTGGCTTGAGGCTGGCGAACGTGAGCGCCAGCTAACCTACTGGCGTTCACGCCTAGCCGGTGAGCCACCGGTGCTCGAACTGCCCTACGATCATCCGCGCCGTGATCACTCGCAGCGCCCGGCCGGTCGCCTATACCTAGTGTTACCCGAGACAACCGCTCAAGCCTTGCAAGACTTTGCTACGGCCTACCGAGCCACCATTCCTATGGTTTTGCTGAGTGCTTGGCAGGCCTTGCTGCACCGTTACACCGGCCAGTCAGATATCCGCATCGGCGTGCCGGTGGCCAATCGTAATCGGCTGGAAACCGAGCCACTGATTGGCTTTTTCGTCAATACCCTAGTACTACGCGCTGAGTGCAGCGCCGACCTGTCGTTCGAGGGGCTGCTGGCACAGACCCGCCAAGCCATGATAGAAGCCCAAGATCATCAAGACCTACCCTACGAGCAACTGCTCGAAGAGCTGCTACCCCGGCGAGACCCGCAACAGACGCTATTCCAAGTGCTCTATAACCACCATCAAGAAGCCGATACCGTGCACGTCGGCGAGCTGCATGTGCAAGCGCTGGACAGCCCACCGCTGGATGCCCAATTCGACCTAGCCCTGAGCACTGCCCAAGGTGAACACGGCCTGAGCGCCAGTTTCACCTACGACCGTGACCTATTCGATACCATCACCTTGCAACGCTTAACCCAGCACTGGCTTAACCTGCTCGAACAAGGCCTAGCACAACCTCAGTGGCCCCTCACTCGCCTAGCCTTGATGAACCCGGTCAAGCAACTCAAAGTGCAGGAGGCTTGGAACGGCCCGCTGATCTGCTACCCACAAACGCAAGCGCTCGCAGCCCGCATTGAGGCCCAAGCGCAACGCCAGCCACAAGCCATTGCGCTACGCTATCAAGGGCAGAGCCTCAGTTATGCCGAACTCAACCGACGCGCCAACCGCCTAGCCCACCGTCTGATCGCCGTGGGTGTCAATGCCGATGTTCCGGTTGGCCTAGTGGCCGAGCGCGGCTTCGAGATGATCCTTGGCCTGCTGGCTATTCTTAAAGCCGGTGGTGCCTATGTACCGCTTGATCCGGCACACCCAGTCGAGCGCTTGGCCTTCATGATTCGCGACAGCGGCATCAAGGTGCTCCTTGACCAACCTGGCCTGCTTGCCGAGCTGCCTGCCCAAGACAACCTACTGCGTCTGAATCTAAATGCCGATTATGACGACCAACCAATGGGCAACCCACCCGCCCGTAGTAGCGTTGATAACCTTGCCTACATTATCTACACCTCTGGCTCTACAGGTCTGCCCAAAGGCACGCTGCTCAGCCAACGCAATGTATTGCGGCTGTTCAGTGCCTGCGACCGCTGGTTCAGCTTCGACCACCAAGATGTCTGGACTCTTTTCCACTCTTTCGCCTTCGACTTTTCTGTGTGGGAGATCTTCGGTGCCTTGCTCCACGGTGGCCGTCTCGTCATTGTGCCTCAGGTGCTGAGCCGCGACCCCCAAAGCTTCCTGCAACTGTTGATGGATGAGCGCGTAACGGTGCTTAACCAGACACCATCGGCATTCAAGCCACTGATCCAAATGGCCTGTACCGCGTCTTCGGTGGATCTAGCCTTGCGCCTAGTCATCTTCGGAGGTGAAGCCCTTGACGTAGCGGCTTTACGCCCGTGGTTTGAGCGCTTCGGCGAGTACCGCCCACAGCTAGTAAATATGTACGGCATCACCGAGACCACCGTGCATGTCACGTACCGACCCATTGCTCTAAGCGACCTGAGCCGCTCTGTCAGTCCGATCGGTGAGTTGATCGACGACCTCAGCGGCTACCTGCTCGACGGCGAACTCAATCCGGTTCCGGTTGGCTGCATTGGCGAGTTGTACATCGGCCAAGCCGGCCTTGCCCGAGGCTATCTAAACCAAGCGGGGCTGACTGCCACACGCTTTATCGCCAACCCATACAGCCGCCAGCCCGGTAGCCGCTTGTACCGCACCGGCGACTTGGCACGCTACCGCAGCGATGGCTCCGTCGAATACATCGGTCGGATCGACCAGCAGGTGAAAATTCGCGGATTCCGCATTGAACTGGGTGAGATCAAAGCCAGACTGCTAGCACAACCGACAGTGGCCCAAGCGGTGGTAATCGCTGACCAAGAGCAGGCCGAAACCCGCTTGCTTGCCTACCTAGTGGCTAACCCCGGCCAGACTCCTGACACCGCCGCACTGCGCGCTTCACTCAAGACACAGATGCCCGACTATATGATTCCAACCCACTGTGTCTGGCTTGACCAGCTACCACTGACCCTCAACGGTAAGCTCGATTACAAGGCTCTACCGACACCCGCCGATACCAACGCTGAACGCCCATTCCGCTCCCCTCAATCACCATTGCAACAACAGCTAGCCGACCTCTGGCAGCAAGTACTAAAGGTGCGGGCCGTCGGCTTAGATGATGATTTCTTCGAATTGGGTGGCCATTCATTGCTGGTGATCAACGCCGTTTCGCGTATCCAACTGGAACTAGGCCGCGCACTGGCTCCACAGGACTTATTCCAGCACCCAACCCTCGAAGCCTTAGCACTTCACCTAGATACCCGTACAACGGCGATCGACGAGAGCAAGCTAGATACCCTCGAAGCTTGGCTCGACGAAATGGAGGAACATTGATGGACAGCACTACCGCTTCGAGAATCGCCAAGCGCTTTATCCTGCTGCCACTGGAAAAGCGTCGGCAATACCTGTTGAAGATGCGTGAGGAAGGTCTATCAGTCGCCAGCCTGCCGATCCCCCGTGTGCGCGACGAATTCCCCCGCCTACCGCTGTCATTCGCCCAGCAGCGCCAGTGGTTCCTTTGGCAATTCGACCGCCAGTCCACGGCTTACCATATCCCCTGTGCCCTGCGTCTACGCGGGCCGCTGGATCAAGCGGCGCTACAGGCTAGCTTGAACGAACTGGTGCGCCGTCACGACAGCCTGCGTACCCGTTTCGTCGAGGATGAGCAAGGTGTCGCGCAACAGGTCGATGCCGTCGCACCCCAGCCACTAACCCTGATAGCCCTCGACGAGCAGGCGCTGTATGCCTATATCCAAGCCCGAATCCATGACCCCTTCAACCTAGCCAGCGGTGCGTTGCTGCGTGCTGAATTGCTGCAACTGGGCCCCGAGGATCATGTGCTGCTGCTGGTACAGCACCATATCGTCAGCGACGGCCGTTCGATGCAGGTGATGATCCAAGAGCTGACCCATTGTTACACCCGCTTCAGCCAAGGCCTACCCAGCCAACTGCCCGAACCGCAACTGCAATATGCCGACTACGCTATCTGGCAACGCCACTGGATGGAGGCCGGTGAACAGGAACGTCAGCTCAACTACTGGTGCCAGCGTCTAGGCAGCCAAGAATCCGTGCTAGAGTTGCCGCTAAACCGCCCACGTCCGAGCGTGCAGCACTTTGAGGGTGCTCGCGTACCACTGGCGATCCCGCCCACCTTGAGCCATGCCATCCACCAGCTAGCCCAAGTACAGCAAGCCACGGTGTTTATGGTACTGCTGGCATCGTTCATGGTTCTGCTGCACCGCTACACCCGCCAGCAGGACATCCGCGTTGGCGTGCCCAGTGCTAACCGCAACCGAGTCGAGGCCGAAAACCTAATCGGCTTTTTCGTCAACACTCTGGTTATTGATGCTCAATGCCAGCCCAGCCTAGCTTTCACCCAACTGCTTGACCAAATCAAGGCCACGACTCTACAAGCCCAAGCCTACCAAGATCTGCCCTTTGAGCAATTGGTCGAAGCCTTGCAACCGGAGCGAAATCTCAGCCACAACCCGCTGTTCCAAGTGATGTTCAACCATCAGCTCAGTGCCCCGCCACAAAGCAAATCTACCCTTGGCCACGGTTTGGATATTGAGCCACTGGAGCTTGCCAGCGAGACCGCACAGTTGGATTTGACCCTCAACACCTACGAGGATGCCCAAGGTCTGGGCGCGAGCCTAATCTATGCCACTGCCCTATTTGATCATACCTTCATTGAGCGCTTGGGCGAGCACTGGCTCAGCCTGCTGGAGCAACTGGTCAATGCACCACAACAAGCCATCGGTGAGGCAAGGCTGTTAGCGGCTGATGAACGCCAGCAACTGTTAGAGCAATGGAACGCTACCGCCCAGACTTACCCCGCAGCACCGTCGATCCACGCCTTGGTCGAAGCTCAGGTACGTCGCACGCCTGATGCCATCGCCCTAGTGTTTGGCGATACACAGCTAAGCTACGCTCAGCTTAACCGCCAAGCCAACCAGTTAGCCCATGCCCTGATCGCCCAAGGCGTGCGCCAAGACACTCCGGTCGGTATTGCCGCCGAGCGCAGCTTGGAGCTAGTCATCGGGTTATTGGCTATCCTCAAGGCCGGGGGTGCCTATGTACCACTTGATCCAGAATACCCCAGCGAGCGTCTAAGCTACATGATTGAGGACAGTGGCATTAGCCTACTGCTGACCCAATCGCACCTAGTTGAACGCCTGCCAGTGCTGACCCACCTGTCCGTGCATCTGCTTGATACAGTGCAAGCAGCGCACCCCGAGCAGGATCCGCAACTGCCATGCTTGCCTGAACAACAGGCCTACGTTATTTACACCTCCGGCTCCACTGGCCGCCCTAAGGGAGCCGGTAACAGCCACCGTGCCCTAGCTAACCGCCTACAGTGGATGCAGGCTGAATATGGCCTAGATGCCCATGATACGGTCTTGCAAAAGACTCCATTCAGCTTCGATGTATCGGTATGGGAATTCTTCTGGCCACTGATTACCGGTGCCCGCTTAGCCATCGCCGCACCGGGCGACCACCGTGACCCTGAGCGTCTGGTACACCTGATCGGCCAACACCAAGTCACCACCCTCCATTTTGTTCCGTCGATGTTGCAGGCGTTCCTGCTCAACGACCAGATTACAAATTGCACTAGCCTGCAACGCATCCTTTGCAGTGGCGAAGCCCTCCCGGTGGAGGCTCAGCAGCAAGTGTTTATGCGCCTGCCGAGAGTACATTTATACAATCTATACGGCCCCACTGAAGCAGCTATTGATGTCACCCACTGGATCTGCCGTGACGAAGGTAAGACCTGCGTGCCGATTGGCACACCCATCGCTAACCTAGCTTGCTGGATCCTCGATGCCGGCCTACAACCTCAGCCCGTCGGAGTCATTGGTGAGCTGTACCTGAGCGGCGAAGGCTTGGCCCGTGGCTACCACCAACGCCCAGCGCTGACCGCCGAGCGTTTCGTCGCCTGTCCGTTTCAATCCGGGGCGCGCATGTACCGTACTGGTGATTTAGCACGCTACCGTGCCGATGGAGTGATCGAATACTGCGGGCGCATCGACCATCAAGTGAAAATTCGCGGCCTGCGCATCGAACTCGGCGAGATTGAAGCACGGTTGATGGAACAGCCAACAATCCACGAAGCAGCAGTACAGGTTGTGGACAACCAGTTGGTTGCCTATCTGGTGGCCAAGGCCGGACAGCCAGTACCGGAGCGCCAGCAACTGAGTCGAGCGCTACAAGCCCATCTGCCCGATTACATGCTGCCCAACCATTGGTTATTCCTCGACAGCATGCCGCTAAGCCCCAATGGCAAACTCGACCGTAAGGCCCTACCGCACCCCGGGGCAGCTCAGGCCCAAGCCGACTACTGCGTGGCTGAGGATGAGCTGCAAGCACGTTTAGTGCAGATTTGGCAGCGAGTACTCAAGCTTGAGCGCGTGGGTATCGACGACAACTTCTTTGAGCTAGGGGGCGACTCCATCGTCTCCATCCAACTAGTCAGCCAAGCGCGCCGCGATGGTCTGCACTTCACCCCCAAGGATCTGTTCAGCCATCAGACTGTGCGCACGCTGGCGCGCGTTACCCAAAGCCAGACCGAGCAGGCACAGACTGTATACCCGCCGGCCAGCGGTACAACCTTGCTACTGCCGATGCAACACCAATTTTTTAACCAAGCCATACCTGAGATGCAGCGCTGGAATCAGTCGGTGATGCTCAAGGCCAACCAAGCGCTGAATCCGACCCATCTGCGTCAAGCGCTGGCAGCTTTGGTGGCTAAGCATGATGCCTTACGCTTGCGCTTCAATGAGGTACAGGGCCAGTGGCAGGCGCACTTTACCGCGCAACCGGCACCTGCTGATCTGCTCTGGCAGTACGAAGCAAGCCAAGACGAAAACTGGCAAGCGCTGTGCGATCGAGCCCAAGGCAGCCTTGATTTAGCCAAGGGGCCACTGCTGCGTGCAGTACATGGCATGGTTGAAGGCGAGCAGCGCCTGTTACTGATAGTCCACCACCTCGCGGTTGACGGTGTATCTTGGCGCATCCTGCTCGAAGACCTGCACACGGCCTTCACCCAAGCCGCCGCCGGCCAAGTTTGTAACCTACCACCGCGCACCCTATCGGTACAGGACTGGGCCCTGCGCCTACAGGCCCACGCCCAGAGCCCTGCCGGTGAAGATGAAGCGCGCTTCTGGCTACAACAATGCGCCGGTATCGACGGCACACTGCCGGCTATCGACACTGAGACCGCCCTGCGTCTGCGCGACAGCCACAGCGTCACCACCCATCTGAATGCCGAAACCACGTCACGCCTACTTAAGGATTGCCCGGCGGCCTACCGTACCCAAATCAATGATCTACTGCTGGCTGCGTTGGCTCGCGTATTACAACGTTGGACGGGTACCCGCGACTACTTGGTGGAACTCGAAGGTCATGGCCGCGAAGCCTTTACTGACAACGAAGCCGATCTGACTCGTACCCTTGGCTGGCTGACCAGCCTTTACCCAGCACGTATCAGCGCCGGCAGTTCGCTGGCCGAGGCCATTATGCTTACTAAGGAGCACCTGCGTGCTCTACCGGCTAAGGGAGCCTTTTTCAGTGCCCTGCGCTGCTATGCCAGCCCAGCCGTGCGTCAGGCCTTAGCCGCTCTGCCAAAAGCACGTATCACCTTCAACTACCTAGGCCAGTTCGACAGTGGCAATGACGACACTGCCGTCTTGTTCCGGCCAATCCCGGCAGACAAGGGCCGTGAGCACAGCCTTGACGCACCACTACAGAACTGGCTGGCCATCAACGGTCAAGTGTTCGACGGCGAGCTGCGTCTGAACTGGAGCTTCAGCCGCCTGATGTTCGAGCCAGCGCACCTGCAACACCTAGCCGACGACTATGCCGATGAGCTACGCCAAGTTGTGGCTCTGTGCAGCCAAGGTATACGCCTTGGCCTAACCCCTTCAGACGTGCCGCTGGCCCGTTTGACCCAAGCTCAGTTGGATTTACTGCCATTTTCCTGCGATCAAGTTGAGGATATTTACCCGTTGTCTACGGTGCAGCAGGGCATGCTGTTCCACACCCAAGACACCGGTAGCGCGGATTTTTACATCAACCAGACCAGCGTCGAGGTACAGGGCCTTGAAGCTTCACGCTTCATCGCTGCTTGGGGCCAATTAGTACAGCGCCACGAGATGCTGCGTAGCGCCTTCTGGCAAGCGCCGCAACTGAGTGAACCGCTGCAAGTGGTATTACGTCAGGGCCAGCTCGATGCCCGTGAACAGGACTGGCGTGGCCAAGCTGTTGACTCCATGCGTCTGGCCACCACTGCCGAGGCCGAGCGCCGCCGACCCTTCGACCTACTCGCCCCGCCGCTGTTGCGTCTGCTGCTGGTACGCCTAGAGGATGATCGCCACCAACTGATCCTGACCAGTCATCACATCCTCATGGACGGCTGGAGCCAGTCGCGCCTGCTCGGTGAGCTATTCCAGTGCTACGCTGGCCAGCCACTGCCGCCCCTGCAAGGTCGTTACAGCGACTACATCCGCTGGTTGCAGGCACCGGCGCAACAAGCCAGCGAGGCTTTTTGGCGGCCACGCTTGGCCGAGTTACAAGGCCCGACCCAGCTAGCCGGTGCCATCGGTGCCCGACTCGTAACCGGCCAAGAAGGCCATAACGCGCTATATCTGCACTGGGACGAGCAGCGTACCGCTTGGCTACGCAAGCAAGCTCAGCGCCTACGCATCACCCCTAATACCTTGGTGCAGGCGGCTTGGTTGCTGTTATTACAGCGCTATACGGGCCAGCAGACTCTGTGCTTCGGTGCTACGGTGTCTGGCCGCCCAGCCAGCCTAGCGAATGCCGACAGCCTATTGGGACTGTTCATCAATACCTTGCCGATTATTCAGACACTGCACCCAGCACAAACAGTGCAGGACTGGCTGCAACAATTGCAGGCCTACAACCTAGAGGTGCGCAACCACGAGCACACGCCACTGGTGGATATCCAGCGCTGGGCTGAGAGCAACGGCCAAGCCTTGTTCGATAGCATCATCGTGTTTGAAAACTACCCCATTGACGAACGTCTACAGTCAGCCAGTACTACAGGCTTGCGCTTCGGCGATGCGCAGCTGCGGGACGTTACCAACTACCCAATGGACTTGGCTGTACACTTGAATACGCGCCTGCGTATCGAATTTCTCTACCGCTTAGACCACTTTGCAGCACATCAGGTCGAGGCTATTCGCGACCACTTCGAGACACTACTCGAACGTCTGCTAGACAGCCCAGAGGCCGCCATAGGTACTCTCGGCCTACTGGCTAATACACCACTCCTTCAAGTACAAGCCAGCCTTAATACACCGCCAGATATTGCGGCGCTGATCAGCCGCCACGCCCAAGAACGCCCACACCAAGTCGCAGTACGCTGCGATGGCATTGAGCTAACCTACGCGCAATTGGAGCAGCAAGCCAACCGTCTGGCTTGGACTTTAATCGAACGCGGCATCAGCCGTGAGCATCGGGTTGGCATTGCCCTAGAGCGCTCGGTGCGCACCATCGTCGCCTTCTACGCGGTCATGAAGGCCGGTGCTGCCTATGTACCACTGGACATCGACTACCCTGCCGAACGCCTACAGTGGATCATCGGCGATGCTGATGTAGCCCTACTGTTGACCGAGCGCGCCATCGGCGAGCGCCTAGGCATCGAACCGGCACAGCGCTTAGATTTAGACCTGTGCGTGCTGTCACAGCATGAACATGCTCCGAATCGCCAAGCTCTGGACGACCAGCTTAGCTACATGATCTACACCTCTGGCTCTACCGGCACCCCTAAGGGTGTGGCCGTAACCCGCGGCCCACTGCGCATGCATTGTCAAGCGATCATTGAATGCTACGAGATGAGCCCATCGACCCGCGAGCTGCTGTTTATGTCGTTCGCCTTCGACGGTGCCCAAGAGCGCTGGCTGTCTACTCTGATCAGTGGCGGCCAGTTGGTAATCCGTGGCAATACTCTGTGGACTCCACAGGAAACTTGGGATGTACTGCATGCCGAGGCAATTACCATCGCCTGTTTCCCGCCAGCCTACCTACAACAACTGGCCGAATATGGCCAAACTCAACCCAGCCCACCACCTGTACACACCTACTGCTTCGGCGGCGATGCGGTAGCCGATGCCCACTTCGAACGGGTCAAACAAGTGCTCAAGCCAAGGTTTTTTACCAACGGCTATGGCCCTACCGAGACGGTAGTCACTCCGTTGCTGTGGAGGGTGCCGGTGAATGCCCGTTGTGAAGCAGTGTATGCACCGATTGGCGTAGCGGTCGGCAACCGCACCCTGTACATTCTCGATGACTGCCTCAATCCACTGCCCGTAGGTTTGGCTGGGGAGCTGTACATCGGTGGCGAAGGCTTGGCACGCGGCTACCACCGCCGCCCCAGCTTAAGCGCTGAACACTTCATCGCTGATCCATTTAGCACCACGGGCGGACGGCTGTACCGCACCGGCGATTTGGTGCGCCAACGCTCAGACGGAATATTTGACTACTTAGGCCGTTTGGACAACCAAGTGAAGATCCGTGGCTTTCGTATCGAACTGGGTGAGATTGAGGCGCGCCTACGCGATATCGCCGGTGTACTTGATGCTGTGGTAGTGGCCCGAGAGGGTTGCAGTGGCAAGCGGCTGATTGGCTATGTGGTGCTTGAGGATAGCGCGGGCAACACCACGCCCATGCTTGAATATCTGCGTCAGGTGCTGCCGGACTATATGATTCCGACCCAACTGATGGTACTCGATGCCCTACCACTAACCCCCAACGGTAAGATCGACCGCCGTGCCCTGCCTGAGCCTGAATTGGCTCAGCGCCAGTACCAAGCACCCGTGGATCAGCGCCAACGTGCTCTAGCGGCGATCTGGGCCGAAGTGCTAGGAGTGGAGCAAGTCGGCGTGACCGATCACTTCTTCGAACTGGGCGGCGATTCGCTGGGCGTACTCAAGGTGCTCTCGCGCCTACGCAGCCAACCTGAACTGGGCCTGAACCTAAAACTGCGTGACCTGATCGCTCGACCAACCATCGCCGAGCTGTGTCCAGCCCAAGACCAAGAACAGACCAGGCTCAATCCACTGCTGTTGCTCAACTCTAAGGTCGAGCGCCAAGCCCCGCTATTTTGCCTACACGCTGGCTTCGGTACCGTGTTCGACTACCGGCCGTTAGCCCAACGCTTGGATGGTCTGTGCAGTGTCTATGGCTTGCAGAACCGCATGCTACTCGACCGTCACTGGCAAGATGAGTCGCTTGAGGCTATGGCCATCGACTATGCCCAGTACATTCGCCAGAAGCAGCCCCAAGGCCCATATCGCCTGCTGGGATGGTCACTGGGCGGCACCCTAGCGGTATTGGTGGCCCGCGAGCTAGAAAGCCAAGGCCAGCAGATTGAGCAACTGACTCTCGTCGATCCGTACCTACCCAGTGCGACCCATGAGCAATTAGAAAACGACTGTGGTAGCGATCTGCGCGCTTTCTTAGCCGTGGTCAGCGGCTGTCCCGCTGCTAGCCTGCCGTTGCTGTCAGTACCGGCCAACGCCGATACCACGCAGGTACTCGCTGTGATTGAACAAAGCCTAGCCAATATCGCCTCCGATGAGATACCGCCGAGCGAGGAGCTGGCACGAACCTTCAGCGTAGCCATGACCCTTAAGGCTCTCTCGCTCCAACTGCACACCCTGCCTAGGGTAGCCGCACGCCTAGATTGCTGGTGGGCTAAGGGTAGTGAAACTGGCCTCAGCCAAACCTTCGAAGCGAGCCAAGCCATACGCTCTAGCCAGCATCTAGCGGCAGACCACTACGCTATCGTTGGCCATGCCGAGCTGCTTAACGCCCTGCACCAACGCCTGCACACAGTGGCTGTGCAAACCGTCTAAGTCCGCGCTCGGCTGTCTGATGCAGCCGGGCTCTTTTTCTTCGACCTGTTAAGGAATACCTGAATGTCCCTAGATTGTGACCTAGAAGCCTTCCTAGAGCTGGCCGAGTTTGGCCGCTTGACCGGTAAGAGCCAGCCTATGCATCAACTGAGCGTCGCGCAAGCGCGTAAGGAGTTCGAAAATACTTCGCGTCTGCTTGACCCTGATCCCCCTGCCCAGGTCAAGCTCCGCGAGCTGCTGGTCGATTGCCGCGATGGTGCACGGTTGCCTGCCCGCCTTTACCAGCGCCCGGATATTACGCCCAAAGCCACGCTACTCTATCTGCATGGTGGAGGCTATGTAGTCGGCAGTCTCAACTCCCACGACTGTGTATGCCGCCGCCTAGCCTGTCTGGGAGACTATGCCGTCTTCGCCCCAGAGTACCGGCTGGCTCCAGAATATCCTTTCCCGACTGCGGTGCACGACGCTCAGGATGCCGTTAACTGGCTACGGTACAACGCCCTAGAACTGGGTTTGGACACCACGGTTCTGGTATTGGCTGGCGATAGTGTCGGCGCAACCCTAGCCACAGTGCTGGCAATTGAAGAAGCGGCTGGACAAACGCACATCCTGACACTCAAGGCACAGTTGCTGTTCTACCCAGTGACCGAAAGCAACACCCGGCGCACCTCACATCAGCATTATGCTGAGGGCTACCTGCTGGAGAGCAAGACTCTGGACTGGTTCTACGAACATTACCTAGGCCGCGCACAAGCGCGTGACGACTGGCGGGCCTCACCACTGCTGCATCCAGCGCTGCCAGCTATGACCCCGGCCTACGTCAACCTAGCTCAGTACGATCCATTATTCGACGAAGGGCTAGACTATGCAGGCAAACTTGAGGCCAGCGGCACCCCGACTACGTTACGTATTGAAGCGGGATTAACCCATGATTTTCTACGCATGTCGGGTATTACGGGGGCTACCGTTGAGGTGTACGCTGCTGCCGGGCGTTGGTTGGAGCAAACCTTAGGTCGTGAGTATTTAAAATAGCCCCCCATTCAGCACAGAACCGCCCGCCTGAAACGAAAAAACCGAGGCAAGCCCCGGTTTTTCAGACAATCCTCACCAATCAGTAGGTGGCCCGCACCGTCATCATGAAGTTTTTCGGATCGCCATAGTAGTTACAGCAGGTTGAGGTTCCGACCGTCTGATAGTATTTCTTATCAAACAAGTTGTTAGCGTTGAACGCCACGTTCCAATGCTCATCAATGCGATAGTCGACGAACGCATTCCAGACTGCATACCCACCTTGGGTGAACTCAAACGGCACGCCACTTTGAATCACGTTGCCCGCATTGTCGTAGGTGGATGCAGTGCCACTGACGTGTGTGTCGCTCTGGATATCAACACCACCTCCCACGCGGAAGTTTCTCAGCGCGCCCGGCAAGCGATAAGTGCTGAAGAACTTGGCCAAGTGTTTAGGTGTGATGGTGCTCAATGCTGAACCGCTGTCATGGTTCTTGTTAATGTTGAAGGTATAGCTAGCCATCGCCATCCAATCCGGCAGAACCTCGCCGGAGATTTCCATATCAATGCCTCTACTGACGGTTTCGCCACCGTTGAAGTAGCAGCAGTTACCGCCGAAGAGAACCGTGGTGGCATCGTAATTGGGATCTTGCACCGCTTGGTCTTCGCGCTTGGTGTAGTAGAACGCAAGGCTGGTGTTAACCGCACCACCAAACAGCTCGCCCTTAATACCAAACTCATAGGTTTTACCAATCATGGGATCAAGGGGGGTTCCTGAACCAATGGGGCCAGATAGCAGGTTCTGTTGTGGTTTGAAGATTTCAGCATAACTGGCATAGAGTGCCCATTCATCCGTCAGGTCATAGACAATACCGCCAAATGGGGTGACTTTGGTTGGCTCACGCATATCTACACGCGACTGCTCCGTCCAAACGGTGCCTGTAGCATTGGAGGTTTTATAAGTCTGGTCGAACTTATAGCGCTGCGCCCGTGCCCCCAGAACCAGATGCAGTGGCTCGGCCAGTTGCAGACGCAAGTTTGCGTACAAGCCATACTGAATCTGACTGTTGGGGCTGTAGTTACGGCTGAAGACTGGTCGGGTACCGGGATCGTTCCAAGCGGTAGAGTTAGGATCAAATACGTTAACCGTACCACCCGCAGTGGTAAAACGACCCGTACCGCGCCAACGGCTGTCAATCTCTTGGTAGTCACCACCGACCACCAAGCGATGCCTGAGTCCAAATAGATTGAAATCACCCGAAAGGTTGACGTCCCAGAGATCCTGTTCGCTCCATTGAGTTACATAGGTACCATAGCGGGTCACACCAGCGCCGGTTACTGGGTTAACCGAGCCTAGGGTGGTGGCGTTGTTGGTATTAATGGTGTCGTAGATGTTGGTGTAGGTGAAATTGAGCTTCCAATCGTCGTTTAAGCGATGGTCGATCTTGGCAAAGTATTCACGGGCGAAGCCATCGGCATAGGCCCATTTAGTAGACAATCCTGTGCTGCGTGACAGACCGAGGTCAGCGCCGTTACTGTAGCGCGGCACAGCCGAAGTAGTGCCGTTCTCGTGGATCTTATTGAAGCGTATGCCGGCAGTAAGCATGGTGTTGGCACTGACATCAGCCTCAAGCACACCATAAACTAAGGGTTTATCGGTAGCGCGGTTATCAACAAAGTATTGACGGTCTGTATAAGCCAGTACCAAGCGGCCCCGTAGTTTGCCATCAAAGCCTAGTGGGCCCGTCACGTCCAGCTCACTACGGTAATTATCCCAACTACCTGCCGAGGCGGTAAATTTGATCTGATAGAAGTCCAGAGGACGCTTGCGCACCAAGTTGATGATGCCCCCCGGATCACCGGTACCGCCAAATAACGCACTAGCACCTCGCAGCACTTCGACATGGTCGAACTCGGAGGTATCGTAAATGTTCGAAGAATAGAAGCTACCAGCGGTAGTGCCCAAAGCCATAGGCGCGGCACCGTCGAGCTGGATATTTTGAATCTGAAAGCCGCGCGAATAGAAGTCTTGGATACGGTATGTAGAGCTCTGCACGGTCACGCCGGGCACGGCTTTCATCGCATCGTTAAGGTCAGCAAACTGGCGATCCTCAATGACTTGGCGGGTGATCACCGATACGGACTGCGGGGTTTCCTTTAGTGAGGTCGGGGTTTTAGAGCCGACGCTGATTTTGCCTGGAGTGTAGGAGCCGGTGTTCTCGGTAGCTTGGCCCATCCCCTGCCCCATGATATTGGTTTCACCGATCACCATGGTATCGGCATCTATATCAATATCAGTGTCGCCGGTACGGGTGCTGATCAGCAGCACCGTGTTGTTCTCGATACGGAAGGTCAGGCCAGCACCGATCAGCAGTTGTGTCAGGGCTTGGTCAGGTTCCATAGTGCCATTAACTTTGGGTGCCCACTTGCCATTGACTAAATCTGCTGAGTAGACCATTTGTAGGCCGGTCTGCTGGCCAAGGGTAACCAGTGCCTGAGCCAACGACTGGGCCGGAATGTCCACGGCTATCGGCTTGGCGTAGGCATGAGCCACAACCAAACTCAGCACCAGTGCCGAAACTTGCTGGCTCCACCTCGCTGGCTTGACCTCTATGGCTGCTCCTTTGCTTCGCGTACGTTTGGACTTCATGAGTGCAACTAACTCCAACTATTCTGTAAATGTTTAGGTAACGGTCTCTAAGCACCGTTTTTGTGTGGAACCTAGCGCGTTCAGCCAACACGTTTATTGCGGTTCTTTAGTGAGACGTTTGAACTTGAAAAAAACTGATAACTTTTTTCATTTACACTTCAAAGAGGTATTTACGCAGGGGGATATCTTGGGTTTTTTGGTGTTCTGGAGGTCTTGCACGACCTAACACAGACCTTGCGGCTGGATGCACCTTGTGAGCCCTGATGCATGCCGCAATGAAGAAGGCAGCCTTAAGGGCTGCCTTCTTGTCTTGCCATACCCTCTACCTCGTTTACACCGTGGCGTTCTTCACCCTAGCGAGCATTTCGGCTTTCTCCTCCGGGCTCATCTGCTCTAGTTGCAGGCGCGCTTGGGCGATCTTGAGCAACTGCCCCTTGATCGCCTCACCTGCCTGCAACCTCTTGGCTAGCCCGGCTACGGTCGGATGCTCGAACACCAGAGCAGGTGTTACCTCGCAATTGAGCAACTTGCGGATACCTGCTACTAGCTTGATGATCAGCAATGAATGGCCACCTGCGGCAAAAAAGTCAGTGTGGATGCCAATACGTTCACGTCCAAGTAACTGTGCCATACGTTGGGCGAGCAAGGTCTGTAGGGCATCCTGTGGCTCGTCCTCTTGTCCGGCCTGCTCTGGTAATTGTGCCAAGGCACGGCGGTCGAGTTTGCCATTGGCTAGCCGTGGCAAACTCTGGAGGCGGCGCAGGTACGCCGGAACCATAGCCGCAGGCAAACACTCAGCCAAGCGCGCGCGCACCGAGGCCTCATCGAGATTCTGAGCATCACCCTGTACGGTATAGCAGGCCAGTAATTCCAACTGCCCCAGTTGGGGCTCGGTCGTCACTACCGCTACTTGGGCGATATCCTTGATCTCCAACAGGCGGGCCTCTACTTCAGCCAACTCAATGCGGAAACCTCGGATTTTCACCTGATGATCCTGACGTCCCTGCAACTGGATGCTGCCGTCGGGCTGGTAGCGAGCCAAGTCGCCGGTACGGTACAGACGCTCGCCCGGTTGTAGCGGGTTGTCAATGAAGCGTGGCGCGCCGGTGTCGCTACCAAGGTAGCCGCGACACAGCTGGCGACCTGCTAGGTAGATTTCGCCCAGCTCACCCACCGCCGCTAACTGGCGCTCGGCTGTCAGCAGATAGACACGGTTGCCCGCTAAAACCTCACCGAAGTTCAGCGCGGGTGCCTCAGTCCGCAGTGGTTGAACCAACACGCCAACGGTGGCTTCGGTCGGGCCATAGTGGTTGAACACCTGAATCTGCGGTGCCAACTGAACAATACGCTCAAGTAGCTGCACGCTCGGTGCCTCACCACCCAAGACTAGGGTTGTTGGCAGATAAGCTTCAGCAGAGTCAAGCAGTGCTGCCAGATGTGACGGCACGATCTTCAGGCAGTCGATACCCTCACCTCGTATAAAAGCGGCGAAAGCCGCTGGATTTTGCATTACCGCATCGCTGGCTACATGCAAGGTGGCACCAGTCTGTAAGGCACCAAATAAACTAGTGTGACCGAGATCCGCCGCTACCGTGCCACTGAAGGCAAAGTGTTTGCAGGTGGAGAGCTCAAGGGCTTGCTCGACCGCCTCCAAGTAACCGGCCAGTTGACCATGCTCAGTGACTACGCCCTTGGGCTCGCCGGTTGAGCCTGAGGTGAATAACACGTAAGCGGCGTTATTGGCTGCTAGTGGCCGAGCTTCAAAGGGGTGTGACAGGGTGCCAAGTTGGTCGAATAAGCTGGCATCAATTTGTACCTGCACACCTGCCAGACGGCTAACCTGCTCGCGCCGGGCGGCGGGCCAAGCCGGGTCTAAGGGCAAGTAGGCCGCCGCGCACTTCCAGCATGCCAGTACTGCCGCCAGCCAGTGCGCCGAACGCGGTAGAACCAGACCAACCACGCTGGCACTATCCACACCTTTAGCCTGTAGATAACCAGCCAGGGTACAAGCCAACTGGTCAAGCTGCTGCCAACTCCAACCTCGATCTTCTTCGACAATGGCCAGCGATTGTGGCCGCTCACGCACCCAGCGGTTAATCCGCTCGGGTAACAGCTCACGGGCTGGTACTAGTGCGCTTTCGGCATTGCGCCCAAGTACCAGACGACGCTGCCACTCGCCCACCAGCGGCAAGCTAGCCAACGCCGCATCAGGCGCTTGGGCGATACTCGCCAGCAGTGTGAGATATTGTTCAAGCAGTGATTGCACCAACAGCGGGCTATACGGAGAGGCCCAGTGATGCAGCAGCACCTGTGGCTTTACTGGGTCAGGATCAACCTGTAGCAATAGGTCGGGGCCAAATACCGGTGGTTGCCAGCCCAATACCTGCCAGCCACTCGCCAGTATCGGACGAGCAGGCGCTAAACTGAAACCAATGGCGGCTGGTACGAGTGCTGGGGTTAAGTCGGGGGTGAAGTATTCTTGCCAAGTGATGTGCTGCTCCAATTGCTCAACTAGATCTTGCAGCCAAGCACGCACAGGCTGCTCAGCTTGATAGTTGATAACCAGCGGTAACTGTTTTTGATAGACCCCTACGCTATTGGCGAAGTAGCCATAGTCACTGCGGCTGTCATGCCACCAGTTCAGTACCTGAGTCGACTGGCCATCGAGCCGTGCTAACAGCAGCCACCAGGCAGCCTGTAACACCGTCTCCAGCGGTAAGCCAAGACCTGCCAAAGGCTGTAGTACTGCCGGATCCAGTGCAGTGCTAGCGCACTCACGTTCGCTACGCGGGCCGCTCTGCGCTACACGCCAAGGCAGTTTTTGGGCGCTCGCTGCGGTGGCATTGAGCGTAGTCCAGTAAGCACGCGCGACAGCCGCGTCCTCGTCAACCAGTACCTCGTTACGCCATTGCACGTATTGCTCGAAATCACCCTGCTCAGCCTGCTCTAACTGGCCTTGGTAAGCCGCTGCGAGACTCATCGCCAACAGGGGCAGGCTGGCCTCATCAGCCTGCGCCGCAAGCACGCCCAGTACCAACTGGCAGCGGCCTTCGGCCTGTTCGCAGAGCAAAAGCGCCACTGAGGTATCGGCCTGCACATCCACCACCTGTTCGAACCAAGCTTGGTAGCCAGACTGATCCCCGACCACCAAGTGCGTCACAGCAATCGCCTCCCGCTCAGCATCGAAGAACTGGCGCAAGCCGCGATAGCCTACCGCTTGGCCAATGCGCACACGCAGAGCGTCATGGTGTGCCTGCCATTGCTGTAGCGCGGCCTGCAATAGCTCAGGTATCGGCATACTATCTAGCTGCAAGGTGATGAAACGTGCCACATCCTGCCAGCGGGCTGGCGCCTCCGGCAGGCTTAGCACCTGCATTGGCAACAAGGGCAGGCCGCTTGATTCGAAGGTTATGCTCATGCTTGCACTCCTGTGCGGTTTAAGGTGAAGGCTTCGAGATCCGCGCGCTCCATCATGTCGCCCATAGCAACGACGATCTTACGCGGCCCTTGAAATGGATCGCGGGCGTGGGCGGTAAGCATGTTGTCGACCAAAACCACATCACCGATCTGCCAGTCAAAACGCACGGCACAAGCCTCGTACAGTTCGCCAATCAAGGCCATATCAGCATCTTCGATTGGGCTACCATCACCGTAGTACACATGGCGCGGCATACGCTGCAAACCGTAGAGCGCTAGCAAGTCTTCGCGCACGTCGGCATCTAGGCAGTACACATGGTGTAGCTGCACTTGGTTGAAGAAGCTCTTTTGGCCAGTGATCGGGTGCTCAATCACCGCGGGACACCTTGTGCGGATCTGTAGCTCATCGTTATCCAACCAACGCCACTGAATTCCAGCCACTTGGCAACGGTACTCAACCTCAGCGCGCGACTCAGTCTTGAAAAAATGTTGCCAAGATACGTCCAGCTTGTCGGTAAAGGTGCGCACGTACAGCAAGCCCTTCTCCTCAAGGCGCTGACGTAGCGCGTCGGGCAGGCGTTGGTACATCATCCGGCAATCGACCACTGGGGTGGTGCCACCAATCGGCGACGGCAACTCGCAGAAGAATAGTTGTTTACGCGGCCAGCGATCTTGGTGGGCACCCTCGTTGTGGAATAGGATCATCTTCTGCTCTGGATACGGCGTGGAGCGGTAGGTGTTCTTACCGCCCTCCTTCTTCGGCAAGTCGCCATACTGACCGTATAACCCCGGCTGCACCGCCTCAGCAAAAGCCTCAAAATCCTGCGGAGTCTTAAGCCCAAAACCCCGGAAGATGATGCCGCCGTGCACCAGTAGCTTGCGCTCAAGATCGGCGCGATTGGCCGCCACCCAGTCGATCAGGTTCAGGCCAACATCAGCCGGTTCAATCATCAGTGGGAAGACTTGCCCCGGCACCATCGCAGTCTCGCGCACTGCATTGGCCGGTTTAGCCACCGTTACAGCGGCACTGCGTTTAAGAAAATTGGCCAACTTGTCCTTCTTAGGTTGCCCGCCGACAGCGGCAGGTGCCGCTACAATTTCGCTATGAACCGACATAGTGATCTCTCTCAGTTGAATGTGTGGGTTGCCCACCACTTGGTCTAGGATGTCCAGCCAACCACGCAGCAGCGCCTGTATGCGTTCGGCCTTGAACAGCTCTGTGGCGTATTGCCAAGTGACACGCCAGCCGTCCGCGACCGGATCAATGAACAGCGCCATGTCGAATTTCGAATAACCCCCCGCTTGGGGCAGCACTTGCACCTGTAAGCCGCCCAAGTCTGTGGGCGCTACGGGCATGTCGTTCATCACGAACAGCACCTGTACCAATGGGTTCATACCTAGATGGCGCGATGCCCCGACAGCCTCAACGATCAGGTCGAAGGGCAGCGCTTGGTGTTCACTGGCATCAAGTACGGTGGTGCGGGTGCGTGCCACCCAAGCGGCGAAGTCCAGTTGCTCGTCTAGCTGCGAACGTAACGGCAGAACATTGACAAAGAAGCCAATCAGCGCCTCCAAATCAGGATGCTCGCGACCGGCAACGTCAGCACCGAGTAACAGGTCTTGCTGGCCACTGACGCGGTGCATCAGTAACTGAAACGCAGCCAACAGCAACATGTAAGGTGTCACGCCCCATTGCACAGAACACTCGCGCACCGCCTTGACCGTAGCTTGGGGGAGATCAAATGTAAGGTTCTCACCGGCTTGAGAAGCTTGAGCCGGACGCGGTTGGTCGGTGGGTAACGCCAGCCGCCCGCTACTACCGTGCAAGGCTATCCGCCACCATTGCGCTGAAGCCTGTAGTAGCCCAGCCCGCTCGCGCTCGACTTGCCAGATGGCATAGTCAGAGTACTGCACCGCCAATGATTCCAGCTTGGGCACTTGGCCATGAACTAGGGCGCTGTAGCTGGCGATCAGTTCGTTGACCATCAGCGCCATCGACCAACCGTCAGAGATGATGTGATGCACATTCAGCAACAGTACATGGGCTTCGCCCGATAGACGCAGTAGGCGTGCACGCAACATCGGTGCCTGATCCAAGGCAATCGGCTGGTGTAGGTTGCCCAGTTGCGCTTCAAGCACGCGCAACTGCTGCTCGGCGGCATCCAAGGCTCTTAGATCCTCAAACGGTAGGTTGATGTCTACTGATGTTTGGATTAGCAGCAGCGGCTCACCCTCGTCATCGCAGTCCACGGCGCTGCGCAGTACCTCGTGGCGCTGCCCCAACATTTGTAGCGCTTGATGCAAACATTCAGCCCGCAAGGGGCCATCCAAGCGCAGGGCCAGTGGCATACCGTAGGCACCACTGCCTTGGGAAAATTGTTCCGCGATCCACAGCCGGCGCTGAGCTAGCGACAGTGGGGCACTAGACTTGTCGCCCAAGGCACGCAGTTGCGGCCCGTTATCGGTTACTGGCTGCACCTGACGTAGACGCGCTGCAAAATCGCATAGGCGTGGGTGATTAAACAAATCACGTACGCCAATACCGGTATGGCCGTCACCATTGAGCCGCGCCACTACTTGGGTAGCCAATAGCGAGTGACCGCCCATCTCGAAGAAATGCTCAAGACGCCCGACTTCAGCCACACCAAGTACATTAGCCCAAATCCGAGCAACCTGATGTTCGAGGGCATCCTGCGGCGCACTGAAAGCCACTGCTGTGTCAGCCTCAATCACGGGCAGGGCCTTACGATCGACCTTGCCATTGGGGTTTAGCGGCAAGCGGTCAAGTAATTGCAAACGCGCCGGTACCATGTAGGGCGGTAGGCGGGCGCGCAAGTCGTCAAGGATGTGTTGACCTAATCCAGCATCCGCCTCAAAGCCCTGAGCCGGAACCAACCAAGCCGCTAGGTGTAGATCGGCTCCTTGCCCACGCGGCATTACCACGGCCTCGCTTACATCCGGCCGAGCCCGTAGACAAGCTTCGACTTCACCGGGCTCAACGCGGAAACCGCGAATCTTCACCTGATGATCGAGGCGACCGAGGAATTCCAGCTCACCATTGACCTGCTGACGTACCAGATCCCCACTACGGTACAAACGCCCGCCACCGACTGGATCGAACGGATCGGGGACGAAACGTTCGGCAGTCAACGCCGCCTGACCAAAGTAGCCACGAGCCAAGCAGGGGCCGCCGATGTACAACTCGCCGGCACTACCAGCATCCAGTAGCTGTAGGGCTGAATCGAGCAGGTAGGCAGTGCGCCCCGGCACTGGGGTTCCGATGGGCGCATAGTTGGTATTGATGTGCGTGTTTCCATTAGCCTGCCACAACAGTGGCGTGATCACGGTCTCGGTCGGGCCATAACCGTTAACGATGCGTTGCGGCCGCACATAGGCCTGAAGCTGCTCAAAGCCCTCCCGTGGCAGTGCTTCACCCGCTACATTCAGGCAGCGTACCGATGATAACCACCGACCCTCTTGGCGTGCCCACTCAGCAAGCTGACAGGCGTATTGGGTGGGAAAGTAGACAACACTGGCGCGTTCACGCTCAATGACCTCAAAAGCTTGAGCGGCTGTCCATATCTCGTCGCCGCGCAGAATGCAGCAGGCACCTTGGCTCAGAGGCAGCAACCACTGTTCGGTGCCCCAGTCGAAGTTGATCGAGGCAAAGTGTACAAAGCGATCGTGCGCCGTGACCTGATACTGCTCGGCCATGGTGCGGATGTGGGCCGCGATGGTCCCCTGAGTTAAGGCCACGCCCTTGGGCCGGCCTGTAGAGCCTGAGGTGTAGATCAAGGCTAACAAGTTATCGGCGGTGGCCCGCAGTGTGGGGTTGTCCGCCACTGGTGCTAAGGGCTGATCCAGCCACAGCCACTGGGTCACACCCGCCAGATCCAGTGACTGAGCCGCTGTACAGGTACCTAAGACCAGCCTCACCCCACTGTCGTCAAGAATATCCTGCAAGCGTTGGCGCGGGTATTGCGGATCCAGCGGTACGTAGCCAGCCCCGGCTTTGAGGATTGCCAGCAAGCCGACGACCATTAGCAAACCGCGCTCGCTGCACAAGCCTACCAGGGTGTCAGGGCCTGCGCCCTGATCAATGAGTCTCTGCGCCCAAGCGTTAGCCAAACTGTTAAGTTCGCCATAGTCAAGGCGGCCCTCTTGGGAAAGCACTGCGGGAGCCCTTGGGGTAGATGCCGCCCGTTGTTCAATTAACCGATGCACCGCTACATAGGCTGTATCACCCTGGTTATTGGGCCATTGCTTAAGGGCTAACAGTCGCTGCGCCCCTGAGATCAAACTTAACTCACCCAGAGCAGTTGACTGTCCCTTACGAATGAAGGCCTCGAATACATTACCGAAATGTTGAGCAAGCCTTTGAACTGCCTCATGGCTCCAGTAAGCTCGGTCATATTTATAGTGGATCGACAAAACATCCCCGAGTCCGACTACTAAAGTCAGCGGATAGTTGGTCTGCTCATGACTCACTACTCTGCCGAACTTTAATCCACTCGGCCTACTTCTTTGCTGAAAAACCTCCGCGACCGGGTAGTTCTCAAACACAATAATGCTGTCGAACAGCGCTGCGCCCCCGAGCCCCGCCCAGCGTTGAATTTCGAACAGCGGCGTATACTCGTGCTCGCGCAGTACCAAATTCTGGCTCTGCACCGCTTGCAACCAATCCCCCAGCCGAATGTCTGGGCGCGGTGTGGCGATTATCGGTAATGTGTTGATGAACAGGCCGACCTGTTGCTCAATGCCCGGTAGATGTGCCGGACGGCCGGCTACTGTGGCACCAAACGCCACCCTTTCTTGCCCGGTGTAGCGTTGCAGCAACAGCAACCACGCGGCCTGCACTAGGGTATTCAGTGTTACTTTCTGCGACCGTGCAAACTCGCCTAGTCGGTGCGTCTGTTCAGTATCCAGCACCTGCAGGTGTTCGCCGTGACCTTCGCCCTCGCGCCGCTCGGCCCTGATGGCTTGGGCTAGGCGCGTCGGCTCGTCCAGCTCGGCCAATTGCGCCCGCCAAAACGTCTCGCTGGCTGCCTTATCCTGACTCTGTAGCCAAGCGATGTAGTCACGATAGCGGCCCACGGGAGCTTGGGGTGTCTGCCCTGCGTAGCGTTGCAACACTTCGCCCAACAGTTGCGCGTTGCTCCAGCCGTCCATCAGGATATGGTGGTGGGTATAGATCAGGTGATAGCGCTGCTCATCCGTACGCACGAGTACCAGACGCAGCAAGGGTGCTTGGGATAACTCGAAACGCTGGCCGCGCTCAGCCTCGGCCAGAGTATCCAGCGCCTGAGCCTGTAGAGGTTGGCCGCGCCAGTCATGGATGGCGAACGGTACCTCCACAGGCTGGCGCACCATCTGAACCGGGATTTCAAGTCCCTGCCAAACAAAGCCAGTACGCAAGATATCGTGGTTGGCGACCGTCGATTCCCAAGCGGCCCGGAAACGCTGTACATCCAACCCATCTATATCGACTCGCATTTGGTTGATATAGTCGCCACTGCCTCCTTCTTGTCCATAAAGGGTATGGAACAACATCCCCTGCTGCATCGGTGACAGAGGGTAGAGGTCTTCAATGTTTTGGGCAGAAACCGGCAGAGCGTCTAGTTGCGCTTGGGTCAATATCGCTAACGGGAAGTCGGAAGGCGTAACAGCAAAAGTATCCGTACTCGTGCAGTGCTCAATGACGGCATACAGCTCAGTCAGCAGCCCATCAGCCAGTTGTTGGATGGTTTCTCGCCGATACATCTCTGAGCTGTATCCCCACCGCAAGGACAACTCACCGCCATACACCCGACCCTCTACCGTCAACCAGTTGGCCAGCGGCGCATCATCGGCTTGCGCCTTACCACCCCCTTGGCCTGCCGGAACGAACAGCGCTTTTTCGTCGAACTGGCTGTCGAACTGGCCCAGATAGTTAAAGGTGACACGCGGTTGCGGCAATCCTGCTAGGAGCTGTTGCGTTTTAGGTGTACCGAGATAACGCAATACGCCATAGCCCAAGCCCTTATTAGGTACGCCCCGCAATTGCTCTTTTACGGCCTTAAGTGAGGCGGTGAGGTCATTGGCTGGAGTCAATTTCACCGGATAGAGGCTGGTAAACCAGCCCAGGGTTCGAGTCAGGTCGATGCCTTCGAACAGGTCTTCGCGGCCATGCCCTTCCATCTGTACCAGCACCGATTCATGGCCGCTCCAACGACACAGTACTCGTGCCAAGGCGCTCAGTAACAGGTCATTGACTTGAGTACGGTAGGCAGCAGGCGCATCTTTGAGCAGGCGCTCGGTATGCTCGGCATCCAGACGAGTTTCCAGCGCTGCGCCATGCCTGTTCAGCAAACCACCCTGTGGATTATCACGCGGTAGCTCCTGCACGGAGCCCTCTAGGCGGGACAGCCAGTCGCTTAGTTCAAACTGACGCTGCTCGACTTGGGCGTACTTCTCCAAACGCGCCGCCCAAGCTTGATAGGAGCTAGTCTTAGCGGGCAATAGGGGAACTTGGCCGGTTGCTAGGCTTTGATAAGCTACCTGCAAATCTTCGAGCAGAATTCGCCAAGATACGCCGTCCACCACTCCGTGATGGATAGCCAGCAATAAACGCTGGCCACCTTCTGGGCGTTGTAAAAGCGCGGCTCGTAGCAGTGGGCCTTGGGCAAGATCCAAGCTGCGCTGTACCTCATCGTAGAAAGCTGTGCTATCAGGCCCGTGCCAGAGCAGGTTCTGCTCGGCGGCCACATCGGCATACCACTGACGCCACTCACCCCTTTCTGACACAAAACGCAGCCGCAGAGCGTCATGGTGCCTCACCACTGATTGCACAGCCTTTTCCAGTATCTCTGGCACTATTGGCTGCTGTGCATCAAGCAACAGCGACTGATTCCAGTGACTCCGTCTGGACATCGGCAAGTCAAAAAACCAGCGCTGTATCGGAGTTAACACCACCTCACCTACCACCGGCCCTTGGGCGATGTGACTTTCATTACCAACCTTAGCCACCGCCGCCAGGCTGCGCACCGTCTGGTAACGGAACAGATCCTTGGGGGTGAAGCGGATACCGGCCTGGCGCGCCCGGCTGACCACCTGGATGGAGACGATGGAGTCGCCACCCAGCTCGAAGAAGTTGTCGTCGCGGCCGATGCGCTCGCGGCCCAGCACGTCTTGCCAGATCGCCGCGAGGCGCTGCTCGATTTCGTTCTGCGGCGCCACGTATTCGTGCTGCGCCATGCTGGCGTCGGGCCGTGGCAGCGCCTTGCGCTCCAGTTTGCCGTTGGCACTCAGCGGCATCCGCTCAAGTGCCAGCCACTGCGTCGGCACCATGTATTCCGGCAGATTGACCGCCAGGTGCGTGGCCAGGGTTTCGCGCCAGCCTTGGCTTTCCTCGGCCAGCACCACATAGCCGACCAGTTGCTTGCCATCCACCGCCAGCACCGCCGCTTCACGCACCTGCGGATGCTCCAGCAGACGCGCCTCGATCTCGCCCAGCTCGATACGCAAGCCATGCAGCTTGACCTGATGGTCGATACGCCCGGCGTATTCGATCACCCCGTCAGCCCGATAACGGGCCAGGTCGCCGCTGCGGTACAGGCGCTCGCCGGCGACGAACGGGCTGGCGACGAAGCGTTCGGCGGTCAGCGCCGGACGTTGGTGATAACCACGGGCCAGGCCCTGGCCGGCCAGGTACAGCTCGCCCAGCACACCCACCGGCACTGGCTCAAGGTTGCCGTCGAGGATGTAGCAGGCCAGGTTGGCAATCGGTTTGCCGATCGGCACCGCGTCCTTGCCCTCTTCCACGCAGGTCCAGTGGGTGACGTCGATGGCCGCTTCGGTGGGGCCGTAGAGGTTGTACAGCGCCGCCTGCGGCAGCCTGGCGAACACCTGCTGCTGGGCGTCGGTTGGCAGCGCCTCACCACTGCAGACGATGCGTTGCAGGCTGCTGCAGGAGGCGACGTTTTCGTCCTGCAGGAAGGCCTGCAGCATCGACGGCACGAAGTGCAGCGTGGTGACGCTTTCGCGGTTGATGGTTTCCACCAGTTTCGCCGGGTCGCGATGATCGCCCGGTGCGGCCACCACCAGGCGCGCACCGGTCATCAGCGGCCAGAAGAACTCCCAGACCGAGACGTCGAAGCTGAACGGCGTCTTCTGCAACACCGTGTCGCCAGCGCCCAGCGCGTAGGCCTGCTGCATCCAGCACAGGCGGTTGGTCAGTGCCGAGTGGCGGTTGCCGGCGCCTTTGGGCTTGCCGGTGGAACCGGAGGTGTAGATGACGTAGGCGAGGTTTTCGCCATCCAGTTCGATACCCGGATTGTCTTCGCCATAGCCGCGCAGCCAGTCGCCGGCCTGATCCAAGTCGATACGCTGCACGCCCTCGGCCAGCGGCAGTTGCAGGTGCGACTGGCTCAGCAGCAGCTTCACGCCGCTGTCTTCGAGCATATAGGCCTGGCGCTCGATGGGGTACTCGGGATCAACCGGCACGTAGGCACCGCCGGCCTTGAGGATGGCCAGCAGGGCGACGACCATCTCCACGGAACGCTCCATGGCCACGCCGACCAGGCTATCCGGGCTGACGCCACGCTCGATCAGGGCATGGGCCAGGCGGTTGGCCTGACGGTTCAGCGCGGCGTAATCCAGGCGTTGCTCACCGAAGGCCAAGGCCGGCGCCGTCGGTGTGCGTGCAGCCTGTTCCTCGAACAACTGGTGCACGCCGCGTTGCAGCGGGTAGTCGCTGGTGGTGGCGTTCCAGCCCTCGACCAGCAGATGGCGCTCGCCGTCGTCAAGCATCGGCAGGTCGGCGAGGCTGCGCGCGGGCTGCGCGACCATGGCCCGCCATAGGTTGCCCAGGTGGTGCGCCATACGCTCGATGCTGGCGGCATCGAACAGATCCTCGGCGTAGGTCAGCGCCGCGTGCAGCTTGCCGCCGCGCTCGTAGGTATCCAGGGTCAGGTCGAACTGGGTGGTGCGGCTGCGCCAGTCGATCTGGCTGAAGGTGAGCCCGGCTGCGGTTTGCAGCGCGCTGATATCGGCCACCTGCGGCTGGTGGTTGTACATCACCTGGAACAACGGGTTGTGGCTGAGGCTGCGCGCCAGGTCGAAAGTCTCGACCAGGCGCTCGAAGGGCAGTTCCTGATGATCCTGCGCGCCCAGAGTGATCTCGCGGATGCGCTGCAGGTAGGCATCCATTCCGAGCTGCTGATCCAGACGCAGGCGCAGCACCTGGGTGTTGACGAAGAAGCCGATCAGCCCTTCGGTTTCGCTGCGAGTGCGGTTGGCGATGGGCACGCCGACGCGGATGTCCGCCTGCCCGCTGTAGCGTTGCAGGAGGATGCCGAAGCTGCCCAGCAACAGCATGAACAGGCTGATGCCCTGCGCCCGGGCCAGGCCACGCAGGCCCTCGGCTAGCTCGGCATCGACGGCGAACTCATGGCGTGTGCCGCGATGGCTGGCCACAGCCGGGCGTGGGCGGTCGGCCGGCAGTGCCAGCGGGGTGTGATCATCGCCCAGGTGTACGCGCCAGTAGTCCAGTTGCCGCGTCTGCTCGCCGGCCTCCAGCCAGCGGCGCTGCCAGAGGGCGTAGTCGGCGTACTGGATCGGCAGCGCCGGCAACTCCACCGCCGCGCCCAGGGCATGGCCGTCGTAGAGGCGCGCCAGCTCGTCGATCAACAGGTTCATCGACCAGCCATCGGCGACGATGTGGTGCAAGGTCAGCAGCAGTACGTGCTCGTCATCGGCTAGGCGCAACAGGCGAATGCGCAGCAGCGGCCCGTGCTCCAGATCGAAGGGCAGCCAGGACTGGCACTCGGCCTCCTCACGCACACGCACCTCGCGCGCAGCCACCTCCAGTGCGCTCAGATCCTCGTGCTCGATCAGTGGCGCGTCCGCCAGTGGCGCCAGGTACAGGCTGTCGTCGGCACGCTGGCGGAATACCGTGCGCAGGGTTTCATGGCGCGCCACCAGGTCGGCGAAGGCGCGCTGCAGCGTGGCCTCGTCCAGCGCCCCGTGCAGGCGTACCGCGCACGGCAGGTTGTAGGCACCGCTCTGCGGCTCCAGTTGCCAGAGGAACCACATGCGGCGCTGGGCGTAGGACGGTGCGTCACGATCCTCGGCGGCGACACCGGCCGGAATCGGCAGCAGGGAGAACTCGACCCCCTCCTCGCGCAGGCCTTCGAGAAACAGCCTGCGTTTTTCCAGCGGCAGCTCGATAAAACGGCGGGCCAGCATCAGGGACTGTTGTGCATTCATCTCGTGTCATCCGTATTCGTGCGGCGTGAAGCCGGTTCGCGTCATACTCAGCAATACGAACGAATAACGGCAGGAATTAGCCGAGATTTGGCCCAGTATGTCAGGCACACCTAACCCAACGCCCTTGCACCTGGCGGCCTATGAGGTTGAGGTGAATTTCGCTCGGTATGGCAAGAACAGCTAAGCACCACAAGATCAAATGGACATCGACCGAAGGTAGCCCTGAGCGCTGGCTAGCCCCGTTGCCACGCCATTGAGCCGGGGCTAACGGGGTAATTGGATGCGGTATTCAGTAGTGAGTGGCAACACAGGCCCGAGTGCGATCCCAATGGGTAGACAAGCCGTCGCCAATGGTTTCCAGCACCTGCCGCTCATGCTCATGGATGAAGAAATGCCCACCCTCGAACATGTCCAGCGAAAAGTCCGAGGCAGTTTCCTCACCCCAAGCCCGCAACTGCTCCAGGCTGCTTCGATCCTCAGTCCCCCCTAAAACACGGATCGGCAGATCCAAGCGTGATCGCTGCTGGTAGCGGTAGCGGCCGCACATCAGGAAGTCGGCGCGCAGGATGGGTAGGGTCAGGGTCATTAGCTCATGGTTGGCCAGCACCTCTTCCGAAGTGCCCTGCAACTCACGCAGCTCGGTGATCAGCTCGGCATCGCTCTTGGCCTGCGCATAGCCCTTCTCGTAGTCCTCGCGCCGCGTCGGCGCCGCCGTGCCGGAGGCGAACAGCATCAGCGGCGGCGCACAAGCCAGCTCGCGCAGCGCATGCGTCAGCTCGAAAGCCAGCAAGGCACCCAGGCTATGGCCGAAGATGGCGTAGGGGCGACGCAGCTCCGGCCTCAGTTCTTTCGCCAGTTGCCGGGCCAGGGCGCACAGGTCGGTTTGCAGCGACTCATCGAGACGGGAACCCCGCCCCGGTAGCTCGACCGGTCGCACTGTCAACCAGTCCGGCAGCTTGCGCCGCCAGCGGCTGTAGACCATGGCGCTGGCGCCGGAGTAAGGCAGGCAATAGAGATTCACGACGCCCACGCTCAGTTCGTGGACGCGCTGGCCATTTCGTCCATCTTCTTGCGCAGGCTCAAGGGGCGCATGTCGGTCCACACCTCTTCGATGTATTCCAGGCATTCCTTCTTGAAGCCACTCTTGCCGGCGGCGCGCCAACCGGCGGGGATTTCCTTGTAGTCCGGCCAGATCGAGTATTGCTCCTCGTGGTTGACCACTACCTGAAAGATGATGTCGTCGCGATCGAATACCGAAGTCATGTTGTTCTCCATGAAGAGGCCCGTATGGGCGGTCAGTTTCAAGACGGGTGGAGAGGGGGGAAAATTAGTGGGGCGTGTTTTTGTGGGGGATGATTGCGTGATACTGGACTGGCAAGTTGGTGTGAGTGCTTGGTTACCTTCGGTGCTCAGGTTGCTTATCGAGTTCTGCTGATCGCTTCCGTTTCGCCCTCCCAGGCGAGTCACTTTTGCGGGCAAAAGCAACGCCATTGAGGCCTTTCGCTTGCTGTGTTGGTTGGCCCAAGGGCAAAAGCTGGATGTTCTGCGCCATCAGGTACAGGATTTTGCTCGAGTGCTCCGTCATTGCCCGGCTCTTACTGGCTTCAGGTTGTAATCCATGGAAATTAAATCATTCTGCCTCAGTAATCTTGGGCGTTTTACAGAGCTCGAAGCAGCACTTGCCCCCACACAAGACGCGCCGGGTAATGTCACGGTCTTTATTGGCAACAACGGGGCCGGTAAAACCTCGATTCTTAAAGCAATTGCCACCAGTTTAAGCTGGTTTGTGTCGAGGCTACACAGTGATAAAGGCAGTGGCAGCCCGATACCAGAGGGCGTGATTTTAAACAGCTCCGCTTCGGCAAAGATCGACATAGCCGTATTCGATGACCAGTGCTGGAAAAGCTGCAAGAGATGTTGGGCGTCCAACATGAGTTATGGTCAAAGCTGTCCAACCTTGAAGCTTCCTCCCGCGATCGTCAATTGACGGCGGTTCGAACGGCCATCAGTAATTTCATGCCCGGCTTTACTGAACTCCGTGTTAAGCGCAAACCCCGTCTGCATATGTCGATTAAGAAGGATGGGCAAACGCTGAATGTGCTGCAACTGTCCCAAGGCGAGAAATCCCTCATGGCATTGGTCGGCGATATTGCCCGACGTTTAGCCATGATGAATCCTGCACTGGAAAACCCATTGGAAGGCGATGGCATTGTGTTGATTGATGAGGTGGACATGCACCTGCATCCCAGTTGGCAACGCAGCAGCATCCAGCTGCCTGAGCCAGACCTTTCCCAATTGCCAGTTTGTACTGACCACCCATTCCCCTTTGGTGATCAGTGAATGCAGGGATGTACTGGTGTATTCCTTGGATGAGGGTGAGCTGATGCAGGTGCCCTGAATCTCCCCGCTTTTAGCGGTCACCAAAAATAGAATTGCGTGGTTAAAGCCAAGTTTGCATAGGGGTGATACCACCCAGCGCTATACTTAACCGTTCATGGTTATACGTCCATAGCCAACGTGTAGCTGAATCTTGCACCATGATACTTTGGGACTACCCACCTAATTTTAGGGGGAGGTTACGGAAGGTAGTAAAAACAGCCTAACTAAATATAGTTTTCTTAATAAATTCCCTTGAACATTCTTTCTGCATAAACTGGCTGCTCTGTTTCGAGCAATGTTATTGTGGCTATTTCTGGATGGTTCGGATTGGCAACAGCAATAACGTGCCCCCCACCGATACTCAGCGCCACACTCGGTACGAGTAAAAGTAAGGTCTCGCCACCATCTAAAAAACGATCTCCAATTTCCTGTGTACTTACAGGGTACGGGAAGCTTTGCCAGTCTTCTGGGAGAGACTTCAAGTCCAAAATAGTGATCGATGGATCTTTAACTTCATAGATCGCTTTACAGAATGCAGCAGGCACAAGCCTAGGTGAGGGCAGATAGTTTGCTGCCTCAACTAATGCCGTTGCCATATCTAGGGCAAAGTAGATAACAGGATGGCCGCTGCTATTCCATCGAGCACCGTCTTCGAAACTGGCACCTCGTCCGTTGAATACCCCAGCGAAATTTTTATGGGTCACCCTAAAAAGCCGCATCAGCTAAATTCACCAAATTGAATCTTGCGCAATGCAACTCTCACCATTTCTCTCCCCGCGTTACTGTCTAGCAATGAAGCTGGAATTTCACCACCCAAAGCAGGAATAGGAGTGTTCATCCAATCTCTCGCCAACTCTAGTGACCCAAAAATATCAGCGGCTAACATATAAACGCGGACGGTATCCAACATACTGTCTGCAATAAATCCAGGTAAAACCTTTAGCCTGAAAAGCTTGCTGAAATTGGTGGCATCTTTTCCTGTAACCCGACTGAACAGTTCCCGATCATTGATCGTAGCTACCGCTGCCTTTAAAGCAGTTCCTGTCACACCAGAACGTAGTGCTTTTAAGTATCCAACTGGAGTCCTGATATCGAACTCAGGAACGATTGAACTGAGTTGATCCGATGGTCTCAAGGTACTCATTGGGTGTCTCCGTACAAGTAGTTTCATCCGTTGAATCATATACTTGAAGGCAGGATTAGTCAAAATAACTATTTAATTAAGTAATTTGTACTATTTTAGCGGATTTACTGATCAATTTTGCGCGAAAAACCCCGTACTTCTAGTGCAGGGATGGATAGCGCGGGCGGTGTAGCCTCCCTAAAGTGGCCTTAATTCAGTTAGCATTGCCCCATGAAGCAGACCAAGAGCCTTAAGGTTCGGGTTCAAGATAAACACGCTATGCTCCTGCAACAGATGGCTCGCAGCCTGAACTTTGTCTGGAACTACCTAAACGAACTCAGCACTTGATCCATTCGGAAGCGCGGTCGTTTTCTGTCTGCCTTTGATATGCCCCCTTATACCAAGGGCGCTAATAAAGACTTGGGACTGCATGCTCAAACTCTGCAAGAAATCGCCTGCGAATACGTCACAAGCTGTAAGCAGTTTAAAAAGTCACCCCTGAACTGGCGTAAATCAGGAGGTGTTCGGCGTTCACTCGGTTGGATACCCGTTAACACTGGAGCAGCAAGCTGGAGGAATGGTCAGGTTTACCACAATAGCCATTACTTCAAAATGTGGGACAGCTACGGCCTGAGTCAGTACCGTTTTCGTTCAGGCAGCTACGAAGATGCCCATGCTTTAGAGGTCATCGCCCATTGCCTGTCAGAACGCCCCGTGATGAGCCTCGGGCCTGTTGACGTTTTGTCGTAAAGGCATTGAGGAACAAGAGCAAACCCGCAGAATCGAGGCTCCTACACCCATAACCCTGCGGATTTGCAATGCCCCGATTACTGCTCAGCGACGAGTTTTGGTCGAAGCTCGAAAAAATTCTGCTTCAGCACGCGATTTACCACAAGCCCAACCTGCGAAGGACGGTTGAAAGTATGCTCTACCGAATGCGCGTCGGCTGCCGTTGGAGGGATTTGCCCAATACCTTTGGAGACTGGAGCTCCATCTACACTGATCAACCTGCCCTGCCGAAGTGATTGTCGCGGACAAAGGCTATGACAGTGAATGCCTCCGAGATCAGATCCCGCAGCAGGGAGGCCGCTCTGTCATTCCACGCAAGCGCCGCTCAAGGGTGAATAGAGGCTTATACCGCTATAGGCATTGTCAGGTCTTCGGTTGCCCCCATGCTGTATTCGGTTTGCGAATGGCTAAACGCCGGGGCTTGAGGCCATTCCCTGTGGCGTTTGGCTCGTTGTTGCTCTGGATGGGGCTTCGTTGGGCCCGCGCGGTATGCAGCTTTTTGTAGCTGTCGATCAAACGCAGATGCCGGTCGAGTCCTTCCAACTTCATGCTGGTGGGTGTCAGGCCGTAAAAACGCACGCGGCCCTCCAGCGAGCCCAAAGCGGCGTCCATGCGCTCATCGCCAAACATGCGCCGGAAATTGGCCTCGTAGTGAAGCATATCCAGCTCGCTGTCCAACGCCACTTCCAATACGACATTCAGGGCCTGATAGAAGAGGCCGCGCTCGGCGGTGTTGTCGTTGTACTGGAGGAGCATTTCTACAAAGTCCTTCGCGTCCTCAAAACGCTTGAGCGCAAGGCAGATCAGCAGCTTCAGTTCAAGAATGGTCAGTTTGCCCCATACCGTGTTGTCGTCAAATTCGATACCAATCAAGGTCGTGATGTCGGTGTAATCGTCGGCATCGCAATCTTCTAGGCGCTCGAGCAAGGCCTTTAGTGGCTCATCCTCCAGACGGTGCAGGTTGAGGATGTCTTCACGAAAGGCCAGTGCCTTGTTGGTGTTATCCCAGATCAAATCCTCTACCGGATAGATCTCTGAGTAGCCGGGCACCAGGATGCGGCAAGCCGGTGCGCCCAGTTGCTCGTACACCATCATGTAGCTTTCTTTGCCCAGTACCTTGAGGATGCCAAACAGGGTGGCGGCCTCTTCGGCGTTGGAGCATGTGCCTTGGCCAGAGAAGTCCCACTCGACAAACGCAAAGTCCGCTTTAGCACTGAAGAAGCGCCAAGACACCACCCCGCTGGAGTCAATAAAGTGTTCGACAAAGTTGTTGGGTTCAGTCAGCGCATGGCTGTCAAAGGTTGGCTGAGGTAGATCGTTCAGACCTTCAAAGCTGCGCCCTTGCAGCAACTCCGTCAGGCTGCGTTCCAGTGCGACCTCAAGGCTTGGGTGCGCACCGAAGGAAGCAAAAACACCGCCGGTACGCGGGTTCATCAGAGTGACGCACATCACCGGAAATTGTCCGCCCAAAGAGGCATCCTTCACAATCACCGGGAAGCCTTGGGCTTCTAAGCCCTGAATACCGGTAAGGATACTGGGATACTTGGCCAGCACTTCTGGAGGTACATCCGGGAGGGCCAGTTCGTTTTCCAGAATTTCGCGCTTTACTGCCCGCTCAAAGATTTCGGACAGGCACTGCACCTGCGCTTCGGCCAGGGTATTGCCCGCACTCATGCCGTTGCTCAGAAATAGGTTTTCAATCAGGTTAGACGGAAAATACACCGTCTTACCGTCCGATTGGCGAACAAAGGGTAGGGAGCAGATGCCGCGCGCGGTATTACCTGAATTGGTGTCGTACAGATGGGAGCTGCGCAGCTCGCCATCCGGGTTGTAAATCTTTAAACAGTAGGCATCCAAGATTTCTCGGGGTAAGGCATCGTTGCGGCCCGGTTTAAACCAGCGCTCTTCGGGATAATGCACGAAGGCGGCGTTGGCGATTTCCTCTCCCCAATACTGGTCGTTATAGAAGAAGTTGCAATTCAGCCGCTCAATGAACTCCCCCAGCGCCGAGGCCAAGGCACTTTCTTTAGTGGCCCCCTTGCCGTTGGTGAAGCACAGAGGAGACTGGGCATCGCGGATATGCAACGACCAGACATTGGGCACAATGTTGCGCCACGAAGCGATCTCAATCTTCATCCCCAAATCCGCGATAATGCCCGACAGATTGGCGATGGTTTGCTCCAGTGGCAAATCCTTGCCCGGAATGTAGGTCGCCTGATCGGCCGTTCCATTGGGTATCAACAGCGCTTGGGCATCGGCATCTAGGTTTTCCACTTCCTCGATTACAAACTCTGGCCCAGTCTGTACCACCCTCTTTACCGTACAACGCTCTATGGAGCGCAGGATGCCTTGGCGATCCTTCTCCGAGATATCCGCCGGTAACTCCACTTGAATCTTGAAGACCTGTTTGTAGCGATCCTCTGGATCAACAATATTGTTCTGCGACAGGCGGATATTGTCGGTGGGGATGTTTCGCGTCTCACAGTAGAGCTTTACGAAGTAGGCGGCGCACAGGGCTGACGACGCCAAAAAGTAGTCGAAGGGGCCGGGAGCCGAACCCTCGCCTTTATAGCGAATCGGCTGATCAGCGATCACAGTGAAATCGTCGAACTTGGCTTCGAGACGGAGTTTATCGAGAAAGTTGACCTTGATTTCCATGCGAGAAATACCACGTATGTCTTTGATCTGGCTTATCTGCTGATCAGTTGAATGCTGTAGGGATACGGATTAAAGATCATTCTTCGGCGGGCTAATCTGCGGAAAACCGTCATTTAAAAACCGATGGGTAAAAATACCAGATTTTTGATGATCTTTGAGCGCGTCCTCGACAGACCTATCCGCCAAAATTAGCACCATGAGCTTGGTGAGATTTCCATTTAACCCGTGAGCGATGGAGATCTCGAATGAACAAGCGTTATAGCGAAGGACAAATCATCAAAGCGATTCATCAAGGCGATGAAAGTGCATGAAGTAGGGGCTAAGGTTGACAACCTCTGTCGCAGGCTCGGAATTGCCTGCGCACATTTACAACGGGTACCGCAAGTACGCAGGACTGGAAGTTAATGAGGCCAAACCTTTGAAAAACCTCGAAGCCGAAAGAGGATGAGCCGTTAATGACTAACTATCCGAGGGGCACAGCTTCCGTCTGGTTTAACCTAATTGACGACTTCAACCGTGAAGCCTTGGCTTATGCTTTAGTGGTCTTACGACAGTGTACCAGTGCGTCACGGATCATGAAGTTGACCAAGGTAGGGGAAACCCCAAGTTCCTTAGCAATGTCCTTCTGGGGTACGCCATGTAGGCGATACATCTCGAAGGCATAGCGCGTGCGTGCCGGTAGCTCTTGTAAGGCCGCATCGATAGCAGCCAGAGCGTGTTGGTTGATATGGGTGGTTTCGGGAGAGGCACCGGGGATCGAAACATTTAGGCCTTCTTCCTCGCTGCCGTTATAGCGCAACTCCATGGCTTGCCTGCGGTAGTGGTCGATGGCTAGGTTGCGGACGATCTGAAACAGGTAGCCGAGCTGGGCCTTCAGTGAGGACTGGATCCGCGGCGCATTATGTAGTCTGAAAAAAGCATCCTGAACGACGTCTTCAGCCCTAGAAGGGCAGCCAGTAATGCGTGCTGCGACCTTAACTAAGATCAAGCGATTGTCAACAAACGCCTGAAGTAGGGGTGAATTACACGTACTTGTGAGAAGTTGTTCCGGCATGGAGGTCACCTTGCGGCCTGTAGGAGCATGCATAACTGGGACGCATATTCAGAAACAAAGTATTTCTAATGATAAGGATTGTCAATATCAATTAGATTTTGTCATCAGCCTAGGCTTTTAAGCGCTTCTTCTCCTAATTATCCCCGCTTTTTATCCGTTCTCTAGTCGATGTTCTGGCCCGTCGGAGTTCTCGTAGAGGATCAAGCTCATGCGTTTCATGTTCGAACACTTGTGTTAGCAGCGTTGCACATGAGCGCCCTGTAATTGATCTACCTACTGTACTCAGGGGATAGCACCATGCTCTATCAGCTTTCCAGTTGACTGGTGGCTGGGCAGTGCCCCCGGCTGCTCTTGTATTTCCCCTTTCAACCGACCGCAAGCCTTGAATCGGCTCAGGTGAAGACATGATGGATGCATTCGAAACCCCCACCACTCTGGTTCAGGCCCTGCGCCGTCGTGCCGAACAGATGCCCGAGCGCCTGGCGCTGCGTTTTCTCGAGGAGGATGACGGTGAGGGCGTGCTGCTCAGCTACGCCGACCTCGACCGGCGTGCACGCGCCATTGCTGCAGCCCTGCAAACGCACGCTGATCTGGGTGACCGTGCGGTGCTGCTGTTCCCCAGTGGGCCCAACTATGTCGCGGCATTCTTCGGCTGCCTGTACGCCGGCGTGATCGCCGTGCCGGCCTACCCGCCGGAGTCGGCGCGCCGTCACCACCAGCAGCGTTTGCAGTCGATCATCGCCGATGCCGAGCCGCGCCTGATCCTGACCACTGCGGATCTGCGCGGGCCGCTGTTGCAGATGAACGACCAGTTGTCTTCTTCCGATGCCCCGCACCTGCTCTGCGTCGATCAGCTCGACCTGGCCGGCGCCGACGCCTGGCGCGAGCCAACGCTGCGTGGCGAGCACATCGCTTTTCTCCAGTACACCTCGGGCTCTACTGCATTGCCCAAGGGGGTGCAGGTCAGTCATGGCAATCTGGTCGCCAACGAGGTGCTGATCCGTCGAGGCTTCGGTATCGGCGACGATGACGTGATCGTCAGTTGGCTGCCGCTGTATCACGATATGGGTCTGATCGGTGGTCTGCTGCAACCGATTTTCAGCGGCATTCCCTGCGTGTTGATGTCGCCGCAGTATTTCCTCGCCAGGCCGCTGCGCTGGCTGGAGGCGGTCAGCCGTTATGGCGGCACCATCAGCGGTGGGCCGGACTTCGCCTACCGCCTGTGCAGCGAGCGTGTAGCCGAGTCCGCGCTGGAACGTCTCGACCTGAGCCGCTGGCGCGTAGCGTTCTCGGGCTCCGAGCCGATCCGCCAGGACAGCCTGGAGCACTTCGCCGGGAAGTTCGCCGCCAGTCGTTTCGATGCCTCCAGTTTCTTCGCCTGCTACGGCCTGGCCGAGGCGACGCTGTTCGTCACCGGCGGGCAGCGCGGGCAGGGGATCGCGGCGCTGCCGGTGGATGGCGAGGCACTGGCGCGCAACCGCATAGCCGTGGGCGAGGACAGCGTGCTGATGTGCTGTGGTCGCAGCCAGCCGGAGCACGCAGTATCGATCGTCGACGCGGCCAGCGGCGAGACGCTGGGTGATGACCAGGTCGGTGAAATCTGGGCCACAGGGCCGAGCATCGCCCAGGGCTACTGGCGCAATCCCGAGGCCACGGCCAAGACCTTCGTCGAGCGCGATGGCCGTACCTGGCTGCGCACGGGCGACCTGGGTTTCGTCAGAAGTGGTGAGCTGTACGTCACCGGTCGCCTGAAGGACATGCTCATCGTCCGTGGCCACAACCTCTATCCGCAGGACATCGAGCGCACCGTGGAGACCGAGGTCGCAGCGGTGCGCAAGGGACGGGTCGCGGCGTTCGCGGTCAAGGTCGACGGCGAAGAGGGGATTGGCATCGCCGCCGAAATCGGTCGTGGCGTGCAGAAGTCGGTACCGGCCCGCGAACTGATCGACTCGATTCGCCAGGCCGTGGCGGAGGCCTATCAGCAAGCACCACAGGTCGTTGTGCTGCTCAACCCCGGCGCCTTGCCCAAGACCTCCAGTGGCAAGTTGCAGCGTTCGGCCTGTCGGCTGCGTCTGGAGGACGGCACACTGGACAGCTACGCCGTGTTCCCCGGCCCGGACAGCACCGCGGAAGCGCCCCCTGCGGCGAGCGACGACGAACTGCTGGCGCGCATCGGCGCGATCTGGCAGGCACAACTCGCTGTGCCTGCGGTCGCGCCACGCGATCATTTCTTCCTGCTCGGCGGCAACTCAATTGCCGCCGCCCAGGTGGTCGCCCAGGTGCGCGACAGCCTCGGCGTCGCCATCGAGCTGCGCCAGTTGTTCGAGGCACCGACCCTGCAGGCCTTCGCCGCTGCCGTAGCCTGCCAACTGGCCGAGGGTAAGCCTGCGCAGGCGCCGATGGCGCACCTGCCGCGCGGCGTCGACCTGCCGCAGTCGGCGGCGCAGCAGCGCCTGTGGCTGACCTGGCAGATCGATCCGCAGAGCGCCGCCTACAACATTCCCGGTGGCCTGCGTCTGCGCGGTGAACTGGACGAGTCGGCTCTGCGCGGCAGCTTTCAGCGTCTGATCGAGCGTCACGAGTCGCTGCGCACGCGCTTCCTCGAGCGCGATGGTGTGGCGCTGCAGCGCATCGATGCCCAGGGGGAGCTCGCCTGGCAAACGATCGATCTTTGCGGGTTGCCCGAGGCTGAGCGTGCCGCCATTGCTGCCAGGCAGCGCGAGGCCGAGGCGCAGCAACCGTTCGATCTGGAGCAGGGGCCGCTGCTGCGGGTCAGCCTGGTGCGCCTGGATGAGCAGGAGCATCAGCTCTGGGTCACCCTGCACCACATCGTCGCCGATGGCTGGTCGCTGAACCTGCTGCTTGACGAGTTCTCGCGCCTGTATGCCGAGGCCTGTGGTGGCCAGCCGGCGAACCTGGCGCCGCTGACGCTGCACTACGCGGAGTTCGCCAGTTGGCAGCGGCAGTGGCTGGAGGCGGGCGAAGGGGCTCGCCAACTGGCCTACTGGCGCAACCAGCTGGGCAGCGAAGCGCCGGTGCTCGAACTGAGTACCGACCATCCGCGTCGGGCCAACCAGGCATCCCCGGCTGCACGCTACAGCCCGCGGCTCGACGACGCCCTGGCGCGCGCCATCCGCGACGCCGCGCTGGATCATGACGCCAGTGTCTTCATGTGGTTGCTGGCGGCATTCCAGGCGCTGCTGCACCGTCACAGCGGGCAGGGCGAGATCCGTATCGGCGTGCCCAGTGCCAACCGTCAGCGCCTGGAAACCCAGGGTCTGGTTGGCTTCTTCATCAATACCCTGGTGCTGCGCGGGGCGCCGCAGGCGCGCCAGCCATTCGCCGCGCTGCTCGGTGAGGCACGCGAAGCGACCCTGGCGGCGCAGGCCAACCAGGATCTGCCGTTCGACCAGGTGCTTGAAGCCTGCGGTGAGGGTGGCCAGCTGTTCCAGGTGTTGTTCAACCATCAGCAGCGCGATCTGTCCGTATTGCGCCGGCTGCCCGGACTGCTGGCCGACGAGTTGCCCTGGCACAGCCGCGAAGCCAAGTTCGACCTGCAACTGCAGAGCGAAGAGGACGCCCGTGGCCGCCTGACCCTCAACTTCGACTACGCCGCCGACCTGTTCGACGAAGCCAGCATCCAGCGCTTCGCTGGGCAATACCTGGAGCTGCTGCGTCAGGTGGTGGACGATCCTCAGCGTTGCCTGGGCGATGTCGCTCTGGTCGATGCCGGGCAGGCCACGCAGTTGCAGGCCTGGGGCAGTGCACCCTGCGAGCCGGCGCGCGTCTGGTTGCCGGAGCTGCTGGAGCTGCAACTGGCGTCATCCGCCGATTGCGTGGCCCTGGAGTGGGACGGCGGCAGCCTCGACTATGCCGAACTGCATGCGCGATCCAACCGCCTGGCCCACTACCTGCGTGACAAGGGCGTTGGCCCCGACGTGCGTGTGGCGATCTGCGCCGAGCGTTCGCCACAGTTGCTGATCGGCCTGCTGGCGATCATCAAGGCAGGCGGCGCCTACGTGCCGCTGGATCCGGACTATCCCGCCGAACGTCTGGCCTACATGCTGGCCGACAGCGGCGCCGAACTGTTGCTGACCCAGAGTTGGCTGTTCGAACGTCTGCCGGCCGTCGATGGCGTCACCTCGATCTGCCTGGACAATCTGCACCTCGATGGCTGGCCCAGTGCTGCTCCCGGCCTGCGACTGCACGGCGACAACCTCGCCTACGTGATCTACACCTCCGGCTCCACCGGTCAGCCCAAGGGCGTCGGCAATACCCATGCGGCCCTGGCCGAACGCCTGCAATGGATGGAGGCGACCTACGCGCTTGGCCGCGACGACGTGCTGTTGCAGAAGGCGCCGGTGAGCTTCGACGTGTCCGTGTGGGAGTGCTTCTGGCCACTGATCAGCGGCTGCCGGCTGGTGCTCGCTGCGCCCGGCGAGCACCGCGATCCGGCACGTCTGGTCGAGCTGGTGCGGCAGTTCGGGGTGACCACGCTGCATTTCGTGCCGCCGCTGTTGCAACTGTTCATCGACGAGCCTGGCGTCGCCGAAGGCACCCGTCTGCGTCGTCTGTTCTCCGGTGGCGAGGCGTTGCCAGCAGCCCTGCGCAATCGCGTGTTGCAACGCCTGCCGGGCGTGGCCCTGCACAACCGTTACGGGCCGACGGAAACGGCGATCAACGTTACCCACTGGCACTGCCGGGAGCAGGATGGCGAGCGTTCGCCGATCGGTCGTCCGCTGGGCAACGTGATCTGCCGGGTGCTGGATGGCGAATTGAGTCCGCTGCCGGTCGGTGTGCCCGGCGAGTTGTGCATCGGTGGCCTGGGGCTGGCCCGTGGCTACCTGGGGCGTCCCGGTCTGAGTGCCGAACGCTTCGTCGCCGACCCGTTCTCGGCCGATGGTGAACGCCTCTATCGCACTGGCGACCGAGCACGCTGGAGCGCCGATGGCGTGCTGGAGTACCTGGGTCGCCTCGACCGCCAGGTGAAGCTGCGCGGCTTTCGTATCGAACCCGAGGAAATCCAGGCGCGTCTGCTGGCCCAGCCGGGTGTGGCGCAGGCAGTGGTGCTGATCCGCGAGGGCGTGGCCGGCAGTCAGCTGGTGGGCTACTACACCAGCCAGGCGGGTGCCGAGACGGAAGTCGAGCAGAATGCGCGCCTGCGCAGCGCCTTGCAGGGCGAATTGCCGGATTACATGGTGCCGGCGCAACTGATGCGCCTGGCGCAAATGCCTCTGGGGCCCAGCGGCAAGCTCGACCTGCGGGCGCTGCCCGAGCCGGTGTGGCAGCAGCGTGAGCATGTCGAGCCACGCAGTGAACTGCAGCGCCGCATCGCCGCGATCTGGAGCGAGGTGCTCGGCTTGCCGCAGATTGGCCTGCGCGACGACTTCTTTGAACTCGGCGGGCATTCCCTGCTGGCCACCCAGATCGTCTCGCGCACGCGCCAGGCCTGCGACGTCGATCTGCCGCTGCGCGTGCTGTTCGAGGCCAGTGAGCTGGAGGCTTTCGCCGAACGGGTGCGCCTGCTCCAGGCCAGCGGCCAGGGTGACAGCCAGGGCGCGATCCGTCGTATCGACCGCGAACGGCCGGTACCTCTGTCCTATTCGCAGCAACGCATGTGGTTCCTCTGGCAGTTGGAGCCGGACAGTCCGGCTTACAACGTCGGTGGTCTGGCGCGTTTGAGCGGGCCGCTGGACGTGGCGCGTTTCGAGGCCGCGCTACAGGCCCTGGTGCAGCGCCACGAGACCCTGCGCACCACCTTCCCCAGCCTCGACGGTGTACCGGTACAGCGCGTGCACGGCGACGGCGGGGTGCGCATGGACTGGCAGGACTTCTCCGCACTGGATCGCGTCAACCGCCAGCAGCGCTTGCAGGCGCTCGCCGACAGCGAGGCGCATCGCCCCTTCGACCTGGAAAGCGGGCCGCTGCTGCGGGTGTGCCTGGTGAAGATGGCCGAGCGCGAACACTACCTGGTGCTGACCCTGCACCATATCGTCACCGAAGGCTGGGCGATGGACATCTTCGCCCGCGAGCTGGGTGCGCTCTACGAAGCCTTCCTCGACGAGCGCGATTCGCCACTGCCACCCTTGCCGGTGCAGTACCTGGACTACAGCGTGTGGCAGCGTGAGTGGCTGGAGGCAGGCGAAGGCCAGCGTCAGCTCGACTACTGGAAGGCCCAGCTGGGCCATGAACATCCGTTGCTGGAGTTGCCGAGCGACCGTCCACGACCGCCGGTGCAAAGCCATCAGGGCGATCTCTATCGCTTCGACCTGAGTCCCGAGCTGGCCGAGCGGGTGCGCCGCTTCAACGCCGCCCGTGGGCTGACTCTGTTCATGACCATGACCGCGACCCTGGCGACTTTGCTCTATCGCTACAGCGGCCAGCAGGATCTGCGCATCGGCGCGCCTGTGGCGGGGCGAATCCGTCCGGAGAGCGAGGGGCTGATCGGTGCCTTCCTCAACACCCAGGTGCTACGTTGCCAGCTCGACGGGCAGATGCGCGTCGACGAACTGCTGGAGCAGGTGCGGCAGACCGTGATCGACGGCCAGTCGCATCAGGATCTGCCTTTCGACCATCTGGTGGAGGCGCTGCAACCGCCGCGCAGCGCAGCCTACAACCCGCTGTTCCAGGTGATGTGCAATGTGCAGCGCTGGGAGTTCCAGCAGACCCGACAACTGGCCGGAATGACCGTCGAGTACATCGCCAACGATGCGCGAGCGACCAAGTTCGACCTCAACCTGGAGGTCACCGACCTCGACCAGCGCTTGGGCTGCTGTCTGACCTACAGCACCGACCTGTTCGACGAGCCGCGTATCGCGCGTATGGCCAGGCATTGGCAGAACCTGCTGGCGGCGATGGTCGATGAGCCACAGCATCGTCTGGCCGACTTGCCGTTGCTGGATCGCGACGAGCAACGTGGATTGCTTGCCAGCCTGGGCGGGGAGAGCGGTGAGGCGGTGTTGCAGAACACCATTCACGGTTTGTTCGCCGCCCGTGCTGCCGCCACGCCGCAGGCACCGGCCCTGACCTTCGCCGGGCAGACCCTCAGCTACGCCGAACTCGATGCCCGTGCCAACCGTCTGGCGCGCGTGCTGCGCCGCCAGGGTGTCGGCCCGGAAGTACGGGTCGGCCTGGCCCTGGAGCGCTCGCTGGAGATGGTGGTCGGCCTGCTGGCGATCCTCAAGGCCGGCGGCGCCTATGTGCCGCTCGACCCCGAGTACCCGCTCGAACGCCTGCAATACATGATCGAGGACAGTGGCGTGCGTTTGCTGCTCAGCCACGCGCAGTTGCTGGAGGCACTCGGTGAACTGCCGGCAGGCGTTGTGCGTTGGTGCCTGGAGGACGACGGCCCGGCACTGGAGGAAGAGGACGCCGCGCCACTGCCTGCTTTCAGCGGCCCGCAGCATCAGGCCTACCTGATCTACACCTCCGGTTCCACCGGCAAGCCCAAGGGCGTGGTGGTGTCTCACGGCGAAATCGCCATGCATTGCCAGGCGGTGATCGAGCGCTTCGGCATGCAGGCTTCCGACTGCGAGCTGCACTTCTATTCGATCAACTTCGACGCCGCCAGCGAACGCCTGCTGGCGCCGCTGCTGTGTGGCGCGCGTGTGGTGTTGCGTGCGCAGGGGCAGTGGGGCGCTGAAGACATCTGCGGACTGATCCGCGAACAGGGCGTGACCGTGCTCGGCTTCACGCCAAGCTACGGCAGCCAGCTCGCACAGTGGTTGCAGGGGCAGAACCGGCAACTGCCAGTGCGCATGTGCATCACCGGCGGCGAAGCGCTGACCGCTGAGCACCTGCAGCGAATTCGTCAGGCCTTCACGCCTGCGCAGTTCTTCAATGCCTACGGGCCGACCGAGACGGTGGTGATGCCGCTGGCTTGCCTGGCTCCCGAACAACTGGCAGAGGGCGCGGCCAGCGTGCCCATCGGCAGCGTGGTCGGCGCGCGTGTCGCCTACATCCTCGATGCCGACCTGGCATTGCTGCCCCAGGGCGCGACTGGCGAACTGTACGTCGGCGGTGCCGGCCTGGCGCGTGGTTATCACCAGCGCCCTGGGCTGACGGCCGAACGCTTCGTGCCCGATCCGTTCGGCACGGGTCGCCTGTACCGCACGGGCGACCTGGCACGCCAGCACGACGATGGCCTGGTGGAATACGCCGGTCGCATCGACCATCAGGTGAAGATTCGTGGTTTCCGTATCGAACTGGGTGAGATCGAGGCGCGCCTGCAGGAACATCCGCAGGTTCGCGAGGCGGCGGTGCTGGCCCTGGACAGCCCGAGCGGCAAACAACTGGCGGGCTATGTCGCCAGCGCCGTGGCCGAGCAGGACGAGAAGGCCCAGGCCGAGCTGCGCGAGGCGCTGAAGGCGCATCTCAGGCAGCAACTGCCGGACTATATGGTGCCGACCCACCTGCTGCTGCTCGCCAGCCTGCCGCTGACCGCCAACGGCAAGCTCGACCGCCGCGCGCTGCCGGCGCCCGATCCGGCGCAGGGTCGCCAGGCCTACGAGGCACCACGCAGCCTGCTGGAGCAGCAACTGGCCGACGTCTGGCGCGAGGTGCTCAACGTCGAGCGGGTCGGTCTCGGCGACAACTTCTTCGAGCTGGGCGGCGACTCGATCCTGTCGATCCAGGTGGTCAGCCGCGCGCGCCAACTGGGCATCCATTTCAGTCCGCGCGACCTGTTCCAGCACCAGACCGTGCAGAGCCTTGCCGCCGTGGCCCGCCACAGCCAGGCCAGCCAGGCGGAGCAGGGCCTGGTGCAGGGTGACAGCGCGCTGACGCCGATCCAGCACTGGTTTTTCGACCTGCCGCTGGCGCGCCGCGAGCACTGGAACCAGTCCGTGCTGCTGCAGCCGCAACAGGCGCTCGATCCCGATCTGCTGCGCCAGGCGCTGCAACGGCTGATCGAACAGCATGATGCCCTGCGCCTGAGTTTCCGGCTCGGCGACGAGGGCTGGCAGGCAACCCATCGTCCGCCGCAGGAAGAGGCGCTGCTCTGGCATGAGCGGGTGCAGTCCTTCGACGATTGCATCGAGCTGTTCGCCAAGGCCCAGCGCAGCCTCGACCTCGAACGCGGGCCGCTGCTGCGCGCGCTACTGGTGGCCGACGACACAAGCGGCGAGCAACGCCTGCTGCTGGCGATTCACCACCTGGTGGTGGACGGGGTGTCCTGGCGCATCCTGCTGGAAGACCTGCAGCAGGTCTATCGCCAGCTCGCCGCTGGCCAGCTGCTGGCGCTGCCGGCCAAGACCAGTGCCTTGTGCGACTGGGCGGCACGCTTGCAGGCCTACGCCGGCAGCGAATCGCTGCGCGAGGAACTGCTCTGGTGGCAGACCCAGCTGGGTAGCGAACAGGGCGACTGGCCTTGCGATCATCCTCAGGGCGGCAACCGCGAGGCGCTGGCGGCAAGCGTCAGCCTGCGCCTCGATGCCCAGCGCACCCGGCAATTGCTGCAACAGGCGCCGGCGGCCTACCGCACCCAGGTCGGCGATCTGCTGCTGACTGCCCTGGCACGGGTGATGTGCCGCTGGACGGGGCAGTCCTCGGCGCTGGTACAACTGGAAGGCCATGGCCGCGAGGCACTGTTCGACGACATCGACCTGACCCGCAGCGTCGGTTGGTTCACCAGCGTCTATCCGCTGCGCCTGACCCCGGCACAGGCACCGGGCGAATCGATCAAGGCAATCAAGGAGCAACTGCGTGCGGTGCCGCACAAGGGGCTCGGTCATGGTGTGCTGCGCCATCTGGCCGACCCTGTGCTGCGTGAGGCAATGGCTGCGCTGGCGCAGGCCAGGATCACCTTCAACTACCTCGGCCAGTTCGACCAGAGCTTCACCGATGCCCTGTTCCAGCCGCTGGATCAGCCCACCGGGCCGATCCATGACCAGCAGGCACCACTGCCCAACGAGCTGAGCGTCGACGGCCAGGTCTATGGCGGAGAGCTGCTGTTGCGCTGGACGTACAGTCGCGAGCGTTATGAGGAGAGCACGGTGAGTGCGCTGGCGCAGGCCTACCTCGACGAGTTGCAGACGCTGATCGCGCATTGCCTGGAGGACGGCGCCGGAGGTCTGACCCCGTCCGACTTCCCGTTGGCGCAGCTCACCCAGGCGCAGCTGGACGCACTGCCGGTAGCCGCCAGCGAGATCGAGGATGTCTACCCGCTGACGCCGATGCAGGAAGGGCTGCTGCTGCACACCCTGCTGGAGCCAGGTACCGGTATCTACTACATGCAGGATCGCTACCGGATCAACAGCGAACTCGACCCCGAGCGTTTCGCCGCTGCCTGGCAGGCGGTGGTCGCCCGCCACGAGGCGCTGCGAGCGTCCTTCGTGTGGAACGCTGGCGAGACCATGCTGCAGGTGATCCACAAACCGGGTCGGGTGCGCATCGAGTTCCTCGACTGGAGCGAGCTGCCCGAGGAGGGCCACGAAGCGCGTCTGCAAAGCCTGCACAAGCGCGAGCGCGAGGCCGGTTTCGAGCTGCTCAAGGAGCCGCCGTTCCACCTGCGCCTGATCCGCCTGGGCCAGGCGCGCTACTGGTTCATGATGAGCAACCACCACATCCTCATCGATGCCTGGTGCCGTGGCCTGCTGATGAACGACTTCTTCGAGGTCTACACTGCCCTCGGCGAAGGACGCGCGGCCAACCTGGCGACGCCGCCACGCTACCGCGACTACATCGCCTGGCTGCAGCGTCAGGATCTGCAGCAGTCGCGGCACTGGTGGGGCGAGACGCTGCGTGGCTTCGCGCGTCCGACCCCGATCCCCAGCGACCGCCCGTTGCTGCGCGAGCATGCCGGCGACAGCGGCGGGATGATAGTCGGCGACCACTATACGCGCCTGGATGCCAGCGAGGGCGCACGTTTGCGTGAACTGGCGCAGCGCCATCAGCTCACCGTCAACACCTTCGCCCAAGCCGCCTGGGCGCTGACCCTGCACCGTTACAGCGGCGAGCGTGACGTGCTGTTCGGCGTCACCGTGGCCGGGCGTCCGCTGGACATGCCGCAGATGCAGCGCACCGTCGGCCTGTTCATCAACAGCATCCCGCTGCGCGTGCAATTGCCCGCTGCCGGCCAGCCCTGCACGGTGCGCGAGTGGCTCACGCACTTGTTCGAGCGCAACCTGCAACTGCGCGAGCACGAACACCTGCCGCTGGTGATGATCCAGGAAAGCAGCGAGCTGCCCAAGGGCCAGCCGCTGTTCGACAGCCTGTTCGTGTTCGAGAACGCGCCCGTGGAGGTGTCGGTGCTGGATCGTGCGCAGAGCCTGAACGCCAGTTCCGACTCCGGGCGAACCCACACCAACTTCCCACTCACCGTGGTCTGCTACCCGGGCGACGACCTCGGCCTGCACCTGTCCTATGACCAGCGCTACTTCGAGGCGGCCACCATCGAGCGCCTGCTCGGCGAGTTCAAACGCCTGCTGCTGGCGCTGGCCGATGGTCTGCATGGCGATGTACGCGAGTTGCCGGTGTTGGGCGAGGCAGAACGCGCTTTCCTGCTCGAAGGCTGCAACCGCAGCGAAGCTGAATATCCGCTGCAGCAGGGCTATGTGCGGCTGTTCGAGGCGCAGGTGGCGGCGCATCCCGAGCGTATCGCCGCCAGTTGCCTGGAGCGTCAGTGGAGCTATGCCGAGCTGAACCGCAGGGCCAACCGTCTTGGCCATGCTTTGCTCGCTGCCGGAGTCGGCATCGACCAGCCGGTGGCACTGCTGGCCGAACGCGGTCTCGACCTGCTGGGCATGATCGTCGGCAGCTTCAAGGCCGGTGCCGGCTATCTGCCGCTCGACCCCACTCATCCGACTTCACGCCTGACCCGTATCGTCGAGCTGAGCCGTACCCCACTGCTGGTCTGCACCCAGGCCAGCCGTGAACAGGCACTGGCGTTGTTCGACGAACTGGGCTGCGCCTGTCGCCCGCGTTTGCTGGTGTGGGACGAAATCCAGCAGGGCGAGACGCCTGAGTATGATCCGCAGGTGTACAGCGGGCCGCAGAACCTTGCCTACGTGATCTACACCTCAGGCTCCACCGGCCTACCCAAGGGCGTGATGGTGGAGCAGGCGGGGATGCTCAACAACCAGTTGAGCAAGGTGCCCTACCTGGCGCTGGACGAGCGTGACGTGATCGCCCAGACCGCCTCGCAGAGCTTCGACATTTCGGTCTGGCAGTTCCTCGCCGCCCCGTTGTTCGGTGGCCGTGTGGTGATCGTGCCGAACGCCATCGCCCATGATCCACAGGGCTTGCTGACGCATGTGCGCGAACAGGGCATCACGCTGCTGGAAAGCGTGCCGTCGCTGATCCAGGGCATGCTCGCCGAGGAGCCGCAGGCACTGGGCGGGCTGCGCTGGATGCTGCCCACCGGTGAGGCCATGGCACCGGAGCTGGCACGGCAGTGGCTTTCGCGCTATCCGCAGGTCGGCCTGGTCAATGCCTATGGCCCGGCGGAATGCTCCGATGATGTAGCGTTCTTCCGCGTCGACCTGGCTTCCACCCAGGGCATCTACCTGCCGATCGGCAGCCCCACCGATAACAACCGGCTGTATCTGCTCAGCCCCGACGATGCCTTCGAATTGGTGCCGCTGGGTGCGGTGGGTGAGCTGTGCGTGGCGGGCAGTGGGGTGGGCCGTGGCTATGTCGGCGACCCGCGGCGTACCGCTCAGGCTTTCGTGCCGCATCCGTTCGGAGCAGCGGGCGAGCGCCTGTACCGCACCGGCGACCTGGCGCGGCGACGCAGCGATGGCGTGCTGGAGTACGTCGGGCGTATCGATCACCAGGTGAAGATCCGTGGTTTCCGTATCGAGCTGGGCGAGATCGAGGCGCGCCTGCACGAGCGAGCCGACGTGCGCGAGGCGGCGGTTGCCGTTCAGGAAGGGCCGAGTGGCAGTTACCTGGTGGGGTATCTGGTGCCTGCCGATGCGCAGCGTTTCGCCGATGCCTTGTCAGCCAGCCTGGTGGTGGCGCAGGGCGAGTGGTTCGAAGCGATCAAGCAGCAACTGCGCAGCGAACTCCCTGACTACATGGTGCCGCTGCACTGGATGGTACTGGAACGGATGCCGCTCAACGCCAATGGCAAGCTCGACCGCAAGGCGCTGCCGGCCCTGGATATCGGTCAGGTGCAGAGCCAGGCCTACCAGGCGCCACGCAACGAACTGGAACAGACCCTGGCGCAGATCTGGGCCGAGGTGCTGAAGCTGGAGCGGGTCGGGGTGTTCGACAACTTCTTCGAGCTGGGCGGGCATTCGCTGCTGGCCACGCAGATCGCCTCGCGGGTGCAGAAGGCCCTGCAGCGCAACGTGCCGCTGCGGGCGATGTTCGAGTGCAGCACGGTGGAGGAACTGGCGAGCTATATCGAGTCGCTGGAAAACAGCGCGATCAGCGAGCAGAAGGCCAGCCGCCTGAGCGACCTGATGGCGCGTCTTGAAGCCCTGTAGCAGGTGAGAGAGAGGCGGTACCGACGGGGTAAATCCGCCTCTCTCTCCTGCGTTTCCATAGCAGTTCCAGCCGAAACGCAGCGCATGCGTCCAGGCCATCCATCTGCCGTGGCCAAGGCCACATCACCGAGGGTTCGAGACATCATGAATGTCGCCGCCAGCGTTATCGAGCAACAACTGTCCCAGGAGTCCGAAGCGCTCTACCAGTTCACCGAGTCGCCGCTGCTGGAGCGACAGGCACGTCAGGAGTCCAATGCGCGCAGTTATCCACGGCGTATTCCGCTGGCACTCAAGCGTGCCCGTGGCATCCATGTGGAAGACGTGGAAGGGCGTACCTTCATCGACTGCCTGGCCGGCGCCGGCACCCTGGCGCTGGGGCACAATCACCCGGTAGTGATCGAGGCGATCCGTCAGGTGCTGGCGGATGAGCTGCCGCTGCATACCCTGGATCTCACCACGCCGGTCAAGGATCGATTCGTCCAGGATCTGTTCGCGGCCTTGCCGCAATCCTTTGCCAGGCAGGCAAAGATTCAGTTTTGCGGGCCCACCGGCACCGATGCGGTGGAAGCGGCGCTGAAACTCGCACGTATCGCCACTGGGCGCAGCACGGTGCTGGCCTTCCAGGGCGGCTATCACGGCATGAGTCAGGGGGCGCTGAGTCTGATGGGCAACCTCAAGGCCAAGACGCCGCTGGGCGCCTTGCTGGGTCATGGCGTGCAGTTCCTGCCGTACCCCTACGATTACCGTTGCCCATTCGGTCTGTCCGGCAAGGCCGGCGTGCAGGCCAATCTGCGCTATCTGGAAAACCTCCTGAGCGATCCGGAGAGCGGCGTGCAAGCGCCGGCCGCCGTGGTGGTCGAGGCGGTGCAGGGCGAGGGCGGGGTGATCCCTGCTGACCTGGAATGGCTGCGCGGCCTGCGCGAGATCACCGCCAAGGCCGGCATCCCGCTGATCCTCGACGAAATTCAAAGCGGTTTCGCCCGCACCGGGCGCATGTTCGCCTTCGAGCACGCCAGCATCGTGCCGGATGTGGTGGTGCTGTCCAAGGCCATCGGTGGCAGCCTGCCGCTGTCGGTGGTGGTCTATCGAGACTGGCTGGACAAATGGCAGCCCGGTGCCCATGCTGGCACTTTCCGCGGCAACCAGATGGCCATGGCGGCCGGCTCGGCGGTGATGCGCTACCTGACCGAGGAGGATATGGCCAGCCATGCGGCGGCCATGGGTGAGCGCCTGGCCGGGCATCTGCGCGAGTTGCAACGGCAGTATCCGCAGTTGGGCGATATCCGTGGACGCGGGCTGATGCTTGGCGTCGAAATCGTCGACCCTGATGGCACGCCGGATGCCTTGGGCCATCCACCTGCCGACGGGCAACTGGCTTCGCGCGTGCAGCGCGAGTGCCTGCGTCGTGGCTTGATTCTCGAACTGGGCGGGCGGCATGGCGCGGTGGTGCGCTTCCTGCCGCCGCTGATCATCAGCGCCGAGCAGATCGACGAGGTGGCGGAGATCTTCGCGCGGGCGGTGGGGGCGGCGTTGGGGTGAAGTAGGTGTGGCCTGTGGCGGCCTGGTTGGTCGTCACTGGGTTGACTACTGTTGCATGTCTGGGAGGTTGGTTTTTGTATTGATATCGGACTAGCAAGTTTGTGTGTTTGTTGTTCCGGACGCCGCTTCGGTGTTTTCAGATATTCCGGGTTTCGCCCCCTCGGGCGACTGACTTTTCTTTGAAGTGCGCAAAGAAAAGTAAGCAAAAGAAACGCCCCCTGCGCACTGCCTACGTTCGGCCTCCCGAAGGGGGCATTCGCGCACCTGAACGGACGGGCATTCCAGAGTATGCCCGGCATGTTCTGGTAGCGGTTAAGTAGCGATGTTGCCGCCGAGTTAAACCAATAGTTTCGTTCGCGTCTTTTCATCCGTGGGGCCTGCCGTCCTGGTCAGCCCTAAGGCTGACCTGATGTTCAAACACGCAGAGTCCCAGTGAGTCACTGCAGGTTAAGGCGCGTGCAGAGCCCGCCCAGGAGGGTGAAGAAGTAATGTCGAGTCTTTTACATAGAAAATAAGTAGTTTAGAAAGGCACCATCAACATAACTGCCAAACGGCCGAATAATAGCTAGGTGATATCCGCATACGACTCCATTCAAATCTTCTGAAACTAGTGCTGGTACTGCTATATCGCCCGGAGTCTTTGGTGATAATGACATCACCTTTTTTAAGGTATATCTTTCGATTTCAGATCTAGTGGCTGTTGCCCTCATAAAACTAATATTTTTTGTAATTAGATTGTTGTAATAAATATCTGTTTAATTACAAAGCTCTACCGGAATTTCATTTGATTCGGTCTTTTTATCAACGGGACTGACGATGACTTCCGCCATCTTATTTAAGGGAAAATCCTTCCAATCCCCCTCAAACCTCACCCCATTCTGATCCAGCAGGCGTTTTTGCCGATGAGCAGTTGTTGCATCAGGGCTTTTTTCTGCTGCTGGCTGTTGGCAAGCAGTTGCTCGGTGGTGGTGATGGCCTTGTCCCAAGTGGAAAGAGTCTGGGCGATTTTCTTTTGTTCGGGGAGGGGGGGGAGTTTTGATTCTTGTGTTCTTAATAGACTTAATTGACAAGTTTAGAATGGTCGTTCTGGTTAGTTCTGATTCATAAAATGCTTGCGTTTTCGAGCTAGATAAAACGTAGTAGACAAAGTCTAAATCAGACCTTATACCTATACTTATGTAAGCCGTACTCTTTCCTAAAACAACGTTTTCCCCTTTGTAGTACGCTAGATTCCCAATAGTTCCATTTATAGACATTAGAATAGTACGATCACCTAGTTTCTTGCGGTGATTAATAGCATCGTTTTTATCTACACACTTTGTAGACTCTTGAATAATAATTGAGCCGTTTTTCAGGTTGTTGCCATTAATAAAGTAAATGTCCGAAGCATCGGCATAAACTGGAGTCTTATGGATACCATCGCTGACCTTACTAGCCAGCTCAGATAAATACTTCACTTCCCAACCTTCAGGCACCATAACCCAAGTCCCCCAAATACTTTGTCACTTCCGCTTCAATGTCCAGCGCCCACCAATAGGGTGCAAAGCTGTATTCCACAGCACGGCCTACCAAGGCCATAAAATCGCTGTAATCACCTGTGCAATGGGCTTTGTAGTATTCCAGCCGTTGCGCCACTTCAATCACCGTTGCAGGAAATCCGGCTTTTTTCATCAGTTCGAGGTTCATCAGCAAGCGAGAGGTGTGGCCATTGCCGTCCACAAAGGGGTGCAGCGCCTGTGCTTGAGTGCGGCACCACTCTGGTTTCCATCTGTTCCGGCACCTGCACAGCTTGCGGCGGGCGGTGTTCGGCACCGGAGATCAGCACGTTAACGCTTCGGTAACGTCCGGCGTTGTCTGCATCAATGTTTTTTAATACTAATTGGTGCAGGGTTTTAATCGTCCACTCATCCAGTGGCTGCTGCTGGCTCACGGGTTCTTCCACCCGCAGGATGGCATCTCGATGGTTGATGGCCTCAAAGTGTTCACGCAGAGTTTTACCGCCAATGGTGATGCCTTCCAGCGCCACCTTGGTTTCTTTTAGGGTGAGGGTGTTTCCCTCAATGGCGTTGCTGTGATACGTCCATTGCAGCACCAAGCTCTCATGCAGGCTGGCAGTCACGGCGGCATCGAGCGGGCGATGCTCATCCAGCTTGGCCTTGAGCGCGTCCAGCTTTGTGAGGTCATACATAGCCGAGTTCCTTTGTCCAAACTGAACGGCGGGTTGGCGGTCACGATGTCGAACAGCATCAGGTCGCCGTTTTTATCCAGCAGCTTAGGGTTGCGGATGGTGTCGCCCCATTCGATTTTGTGGTTGTCCTCGCCATGCAGAAACATATTCATTTTAGCCAGTGACCAGGTAGAGCCAATGGCCTCTTGGCCGTAGAGAGCGTATTGCTTGCTGCCGTGGTTGGCGACGACTTTGCGGCCACACTTCATCAGCAAGAAGCCGGAACCACAGCCGGATCACAAATACTGTCGCCCGGTTGTGGGTCAAGCAGCTCGGCAATCAGATCAGAGACTTCGGGCGGGGTATAGAACTCACCAGCTTTTTGTCCACCACTGGCGGCGAAGTTTTTGATCAGGTATTCGTAGGCGTTGCCGATCACATCCAGCGTACCCACGCGGCTGGGCTTGAGGTTGAGGTCTTCCTTAGCAAAGTCTTCCAGCAGGTGGCGCAGGATGGTGTTTTTTTGCTTCTCCTCGCCCAGCTTGTCGGTGTTGAAGGAGATGTCTTGGAACACGCTTTTGCCCGCATCTTTGAGCTTGGTGCCGTTGGCTTCTTCAATGAGCTCTGGCTCGTCACCGTATTCGGCCTTATAGCCATCGTAGTGATCCTGCCAAACATCGGAGATGTATTTGAGAAACAGCATGGTGAGGATGAAGTCTTTGTAGGTATCGGCGCTGATGGTGCCCCGAAAGGTGTCACAGGCAGCCTACAAGGCTTTGTTGATACTGTCTTGGTGATTTGATTTGTTGGCTGATCCTTGAGTAAGGAGCGTGTGAGGTGCTGTTGTGGTTTTCGGAGCTGATGAGGCGCTGACTTAAATCAGGCGTAAATCCAACGGGAAGCGTTCAACCTCAAGGCAGACTCCGTTAGCCTCTATATGCAAGGGGTTGAATAAATAGTTGGTGGTATAGGGGATAATGGCGCTTGGCACAGGTAACAGCAGGGTGCTTCGGCTTTCTAAAAAACGATCCCCCACGCTGCGGGTAAACGCCAGATTTGTGCGCCAGTCTTCTGGTAAGGTTGGGGCTTCTGCAAGGGATGCAGGGTCTGGCAATTCGATACGAATTAACTGCAAGGTGCTGGGGAGGTCTTCCGGATCAATTTCCAGATGCACCAGAATCTCCAGGAGAGCACTGGCGGGGCTATCAGCCGCATAGACCACAGGTCGCCCGCGATGATGCCAACGCCCACCTGCTCGGAGTCCACCAATGCCTATCAAATCGGCATAGGCGCTGATCCGCCACAGAATCACAAAGCCAACCCTTCTGCCACCTGCAACAGCATTTCCTCTACCTGCCCTGTGCCTTGTTGGGTGGTAAGCATCTGTATTGGAGTTTGTCCGGCAAAGCGCTCTTTGGGTTTGGACAACCAACGCTTGGCTTTTTCCCAACTGCCGAATACCACTTCAGCCATAGCGGTAATGTGGGCTACTCGAAAAAAACGATCGCTTTCTTCAACCGTCAAGGGTTGTGCCCGCTCAATGCGGGTTTTTAGGGTGCGTAGGGGAATAATTTGATCGCGTTCTAAAGGCGTAACGACCCCTTCTTCGGCCAATTGCATCAAGCGGTTAGCTGAAAAGCCACGGCTGATTTGGGTATGGATTTCTAGGTCTGTGGCTTCAACGGGAATATCCAACAAGCGCTGTAAGCGGGCGCGATAAGCCGCATAACTGGGTTCACGCAGAATTTCAGCCAGCATACAAAAGCCCTCATTCGGTGTTTACCGCATTATACAAGGTATATACCGAGTGAGGTACTGCTGCATCAAAGACACAACTCTAGCTTGGGAGGTGTCTAAGTTTCACATCTGATTGTAAAGCTGATAAGCAATGGCTGGATTATGGCTTGTTGGGATTATCTCAGGAAGAGCGGGCATTGGAGCCGATTCGCCCAGCAGAAGTGTAGGTTTCATGAAAAAGGGCTCAAGGGCTGTTTCGCATTCGGTTGTTGGGTTGGTTTTCCACAAAAACAGTGCATAAGTTTGTTGAAAAAGTGCTGTAAGCCTTTCATGACGGGCCGATGCAGGATTGGTCATTATTTGTTCATCCTACATATGAGCAGAAAGAGTTTGTCAGCGATTTCAGAGAGTCTGAATTGAGCATTTTAAATATTCGCTCAGTCAGATACCCGCTGTAGTCGATTTCCATGCCAACAGAACGCCCCACCCGTTTTTGAAATTTCCAAAACACCTGCGTGGCTGCATCAATCGGTATGGGCTGCCAACCAGTCGAGTCCTTGATTTGCAAAAGCGAATAGTTGATCGCTGTAGCCCTGAGCAATCACGCTGCGGATGATTTCAGGGTCAATATTGAGATAATCGTGAACCAGTGCATTGCGTAAGCCAATAATTTTGCGCCATCCGCTCAGGGAGTCGACTGCCAAGGCTCCACGTTGAACCAAAATTTCAAACGCTTGATAGGCATATGTTGTGCCAAGGCTCTAGCCCAGTGTTTTGCCACACCGATACATGCCTCGATTGAAACCTGAAGAATCCGCTCTGCTGCACGGTACTCCAGATTGGAAAGTACCCGTTGTTGCAAGTATGAATTTCAAACAACTCCGCTCGGTAGCGTGACAGGCTGATGCGCAGAGCACTAATGTATGCATTATCGCTCATATCGACTTCTCTTTATTACTAATGCTCAGGGGGCGATGAGTGTAATTAATCTCCATCTGAGACATGATGCGGGCTTCCTCTCCTAACCGCCGACCCTCATCCCGACAGTAGAGTAGGTGATTGGCATCCACAACAGCAAAAGCTAATGGGATAGGCGCTTGGTTGATATCAATAATGGAGATTTTTCCTTCCGCTAATCCCAAGGCGCGCTGCCAGTCTAGGGCTAGCAACTCCGGGCGCAACCGATTCTCCAGAATAGAACCGAATGGCCCAGTCAATTTAACAGGGTCAAAGGCGACCGCTAAATCTTAGTCACTGTTTGGCCTAGCAGTTCCTTTAGACTGGGAGCCATAGAGCCATAGAGCCATAGAGCCATAGAGCCATAGAGCCATAGAGCCAGAGTACCTGTACCTCGGTATTTGCCTTGGCAAGGCTGATCAAGTGCGCAGGGATATCAATACTAGGGTTCATCTTTGAGGCTGTCATTGGCTCATCTTGGATAAAGGTTAGGGTGCTGGGGTTAACCTTTGTTTTGCAGTCTCGCTAAGCTGATCCGCTCACAGCGGAAGCGACTGTTGGAGGTCTATTTTCAAGAGTTAAAACAGTCACTCACAGCCTGAATGTGCCACAGTAAAACAAAACACTCCAAAATTTTCACTAGTATACGGTTGCCATGTGGGTAAGATGATCCCCTTGGTTACCAAGAACATTTCGGGACTACACACCTAGTACATTTCTTCACACGCTTATGTGACCAAAACTGAGGCGATAAACGCTTTCTGGTTTTAATTAGATTTATTCCTTCCATATACCACCAGTGCGTTACATACCTTGCTCAACCTCAGCTCTCTCGGATAAAACTACGAGAAAACTCCACTTCTGGCATCGGCTAATTTTTTAGGGGATTACCAGATTTGATAGCTTAACAACGGATGGGGAAATATTTGAGCATGGAAGGTATCAAAGCCATCGATACCGCCTTGCTACGAAATGCAACCGGATACTGCGGCAGCAGCAACTAGGAGCTGTCGTATTAAGAATATAAAAACCGTTACGCGATGTAAGTTCTGCGCAACGGTGGGCAAGCCAAGATGTTTAGAGAATACGCCCACGCACACTGCGGCCTTTTACTTTGCGCTCAGTGAGGCGACTTAGAGCTGTACGAGCGTGCTCGCGTTGAATAGCAACATAAGCACAGTGATCAAATAAACTGATCTTACCGATCACTTCACTGGGCAAGCCATCAGTGCCGGTGAGTGCACCAAGAATATCGCCGGGTCGCATTTTATCCTTGCGACCCACACTGATACAGATGGATGTCATTGGCGGAAGTAGGCGCTGGTCAGCAGTATCAGATAGACTGTCGAGGTTAGCCCAAGTCAATTCTCGTTCTTGTAGCGCTTCAATAGCAGTGGCACGGGCCATTTCATTCGGCGCGACTAGCGAGAAAGCTTGGCCAGTAGCTCCTGCGCGACCAGTACGTCCGATACGATGGATATGTACTTGTGGGTCGCGAGCTAGTTCTAGATTAATGACTACTTCCAGATTATCAATATCCAAGCCTCGCGCGGCCACATCGGTGGCAATCAATACGCTGCAACTGCGATTAGCAAACAACGTTAATACTTGATCCCGTTCACGTTGTTCAAGATCGCCATGCAGTGCCACGCTGGAAATCTTACGAAGATTGAGCCAATCTGCCAGTTCTTGGCACTGTTGTCGGGTTTGGCAAAACACGATACTGGAGGTTGGGCGGTAGTGCAGCAGCAGACGGGCCACTGCCGCATGACGGCTAAGTGGGTCGACTCGGTAGAAGCGCTGGCGGATTTCACTGTCACCGTGTAACGATTCTACAATGATGCGTTGAGGCGTGCGTAGAAAGCGTTCGGCCAGTTGCTCGATACTTGCCGGATAAGTTGCGGAGAACAGTAAAGTCTGGCGGCGCTCTGGGGTTTGCTCAATAATCTCGCGAATTGGCTCGATAAAGCCCATTTCAAGCATGCGGTCAGCTTCATCCAGAACCAATTGGCTAAGCCCTTTGAGACGTAGCGTGTCTTTACGCAAGTGCTCCTGAATCCGTCCTGGTGTACCCACCACAATATGTGCGCCATGTTCCAGCGAGCCAATTTGTGGACCAAGCGGCACACCACCACACAGCGTCAGCACTTTAATATTACCAATGGCACGGGCTAACTGCCGAAATTCTCGAGCCACTTGCTCAGCCAATTCACGCGTGGGACAGAGAACTAACGCTTGGCAACCTAAATAGCGTGGATTGAGTTGCGCCAATACGCTCAATGCAAAAGCCGCTGTCTTACCGCTACCTGTACGAGCTTGGGCAATCAGGTCATGTCCGGCAAGTGCCAGCGGTAAGGCCTGCTGCTGAATGGGTGTCATACTGTGGTAGCCCAGACTGTCGAGACTGGCTAGCAGCGGTGCGGGTAATGGCAAGGAGGAAAATGCAAGGGTCACGATTTAGGCCTAGCTGGGAAAGGGCGACCTATTATCCATCAGCCTGTAGCATTCTTGCATGTTAGTATACTCACCCCTATTACAGGAGATGGCCTATCAAGTTGCTCTTACGTTGAACTTGAGCAAAAAGTGGCCACGAAAAAAGTCTAGGCGTAAGTTTCCGATTTCAGGGCTGTCGAAATTTTTGCGGATAAAGTCTAGAAAATGCAAGGGATAGCTTAAAAAGTAATGGCTACCCCTTTTCATACCCATCAGTAAGTAAATAATTTTGGATTCAAAGGCAATAAGATTGGCAGCTAGTGAAGCTCGATGGATTAAAATTCCCACCTCGCGGCGAAACTAGATACCTTTTCGTCTTCGTCACTGTGAACTGCACCGCCTAGAATTACACTTAACGGTAAACCAATCCGCCATCAATGATGATGGATTGACCCGTCATGTAATCGGAGTCAGGCCCCGCTAGGTAGCTGACAAATGCCGCAACGTCTTCCGGTGTTTGTGCACGGCCTAACGCAATGTTATTTACGAACTTATCGTAAGTTTCACCAACTTTTGCTCCAGTCACTTCGGCCATGCGCTTGTCAATTTCCACCCACATATCGGTGCCAACCACGCCCGGACAATAGGAATTTACAGTAATACCATCAGATGCCAGTTCTTTAGCAGCTGCTTGTGTGAGCGCGCGTACCGCAAATTTGGTTGCAGAATACACACCTAGTAGCGCATAACCCTCGTGACCTGCGATTGAGCAGCCACTAATGATCTTGCCGGGTATGCTGCGTGCTTTGAAGCTACGAGCAGCTGCTTGAATGCCCCAGAGTACGCCGTTAACGTTGACACGCATGACGCGCTCTACTGCAGCAGGTTCAGTATCAATTAGTGGACCGATCAATGCGATACCTGCGTTATTGATCATGATATCCATGCCGCCCAGTTCATGTACTGTGCTTTCTACTGCGGCGGTAATCTGTTGTGGATCACTTACATCAGCTGTAAATGTGATTGCACGACCGCCTAGGGCTTTAATTTCATTTGCTACTGCGCTAATACCATCAGGCATCATGTCTACTAGTGCTAGATTGGCACCGTCTTGAGCAAGGCGTAGAGCAATGCTACGCCCAATGCCACGTCCAGAACCAGTGACTAAAACTGTTTTTCCTTTTATTTTCATGTGGTTGCTCCAGTTTATTTTTGTAGTATGGATACATGGTTTGGGTTTTGATCCTCTTATTAGGATTGGCTTAATTTCTGTAAAGCACCACTACCCATTAAGGTAGGTGTTTGTCTTAATTCCGTATTAACCCAAACTGGGTAAGATCAGGCATGGGCCACGATTCGTTTACCGATGAGATCCTAGGCGTACCGTAGTCAGTACTTAGACATTTGCCGCACCCTAAACTTTTAATTAGGAGCTTCTTTTGCAGCACGCGCTAGGCAGCTCTTTTGCTAACTGCGGTTTGCCCTATCACATTGGCGGTGAGATTCCCAACCGAGACGTTCTGGCCACTCAAACGCCTGAATCCTTAAAGGCACTACTCAATTTGGATGTGCGGACTGGCTGTGAAGTGGTTGCTATTGATCGTCAGGCCAAGCAGGTTCATGTAAGGCGTGCTCTCACTGGGGAACTTGAAATTTTCCCCTACGACAAGTTGATGTTGGCACCTGGTGCTATGCCGATTCGTCCTCAGCTACCGGGTATGGATGATCCTCGCATTTTTACCCTCCATACGCTCCAAAATATGGATGCCATCCTCGCGGCCACTAATGAAGGCATGCGAGCGGTGGTCATCGGAGCCGGTTTTATTGGTTTAGAAATGACCGAACAATTGCACCGCAAAGGTTTAAGTGTGCATCTGGTGGAGCAGTAAGCACAGGTGCTCCCACTGCTGGATGAGCCTATGACGGCTTTATTAGATACTGAACTACGCCATCAGGGTATTCATCTGCATTTGGGCGATCAACTGACGCACTGTGAGGGTGATATAGAGCATGTGCGTTGTCATTTAGCATCGGGACAAATACTAGAAGCAGATCAGGTGATTCTCTCCGTGGGGGTACGTCCAGATACACAGGTGGCAAAGGCTGCTGGATTAGCCTTAGGTCAGGCTGGACACATTCAGGTTAATGCTTATCAACAAACCTCTGACCCTGATATTTATGCTGCTGGAGATGCTGTGGAAACCTTGGATCAGGTTTTTGCAGAGAGTTCCAATGGGTCCGGCAAGGACGTGTGGCTGCCGACCATGTGTTTTAGGGCTCGCCCTTATCCTGGGTCTTTGGGCACCGGCATCGTCCGAGCTTTTGAAGTTGCGGGTATTACCGGATGGAGCGAAAAACGCCTGCAAGCACAGGGGCGGATTTATGAGACAGTGACGGTCAATGACAGCCATCATGCCGGTTACTATCCCGGAGCCAAACCGCTTACCCTAAAAATTCTTTGGGAGCCAGAAACCGGTCGTTTATTAGGCGCTCAGGTCACAGGTTTTGAAGGTATCGACAAGCGTTTAGATATCCTAGCCTCCGCGCTAGCCGCTGAAATGACCGTCGAAGATCTCTGCCATATTAGAGTTGGCCTATGCGCCGCCTTTTGGAGCCGCTAAAGATATTGTGAATTTGGCGGGATTCGCGGCTTGCAATCGTCAGGATGGATTGGTGAAACATACCATTCATATTCCTGATGATGCTCAGGTACAGGTCATTGATGTCCGAGGAAAACCCCTTGCTGAAGCCTTTCCTGCACCTTTTTCTCAAGTCACAAATATTCCCTTCCCGTTGTTACGGTCTCAGTTAGCACAGTTAGATCCTTCGCGGCCTGTTATTACGCTCTGTGCCTTTGGCAAAATGAGCTACTTTGCCGCACGGGTATTGCAACAGCATGGGTTTGATGTAGCCAGTTTCAGCGGTGGATTGAAAGCGAATGTAGACCCTCGCTCCCCAGCTAAGTTACCTACCCCCTGATGGGGTGAAGGCTTTCAAAACCTTCTCGGCTGTCTTGCATAGACAGCCTCTTCCCAGGAGAGAGTGGATTTATGGGTTCCGAAATTACTATTGATGTAGCCATCATTGGTGCGGGTACTGCGGGCTTGTATGCGCTGCGAGAATTTTGTATTGATTGACCACTGCCCTTTGGGTACAACCTGCGCGCGCGTTGGGTGTATGCCATCCAAAGCGGCTTTGCATGCGGCCAAGTTGTGGCAGTCTCGCCAAGAAATGGCCCGTATAGGGGTTTCAGGCTGGGATAGCCTATCCTTAGACTCCGCGCAAACTTGGCAGTATGTACGTCAACAACGTGATCATTTTACTGAAAGTGCTACTAAAAAAACGCGTGCAGCCACCGGTAACCACTTGATTCAAGGCAGCGCTCGTTTTGTAGAGCCGACGCTTCTTGAGGTTGATACCCAAGAAGGCGTTGTGCGCATCAGAGCCTCAGCAGTGGTGATTGCCACAGGTTCCAAAGCCTATGTACCTGATTGGCTGGCTCCTGTGCGGGATCGTAGTCTCACGACAGATGAGTTGTTTGAATTAGCCGATCTGCCAAAACGACTGGCGGTATTGGGGTTAGGCGCTGTAGGTCTGGAAATAGGTCTTGTTTTAGCACGGCTAGGGGTTGAGGTGACGGGGGCGGGTAATAGTCTGGCAGGCATTGATGATCCTGTCATTTATGAACGCGCCGCCCAAGCATTTGGGCGTGATATGACGCTGTGGTCAGGACAGCCAGCGCAGGCTATACCCTGTCCCCAAGGTTGGGCAATCTAACGAAAAGAAACCGCATACAGTCTGTTAGAGCATCCTTTCTATCATCCTGTTGTTGAGGAAATGCTAGCCACTGCTCTTCAATCCATTGTGTCGTAGCTCAAGACAAACCTAAATACTTCAGGTCAGTCCTAACCGGTTACTGCAGCGCTCATTAAAGAGCTCCTAATATTGAGGGTAAAGTTTCGATATTGGGAGCTCCTTGGTGTTGCTGTAACCGATCCTCTTCGTCTAAATAAAAAATAGCAGGTGTCGACATGCTGCCTAATTGCTCCATTAAGGATTCGTTTGCATCTAACTGTTTTTAGTGGCTATGAGGCCGCTATTTAGATTCTGAGGGTGCTGCCTTTAACATACGCTCCAATACCCCATCTCGCCGAATCAGCCCATGCACCAGAGCCGCGCCTACATGCAGCAATACGAGGGCAAACAGCAGGTAGGCCAACAGGCCATGCAGCGCGCGCAACAGGACATATAAGCCGGAATCCGCGCTGATAAGGGACGGCACTACCCAGCCCCAAAAGGTCAAAGGCTGCCCCGCTGCGGACAACATCAACCAGCCGCACAGGGGTTGAGCCAGCATCAGTAGATACAGCAGTCCGTGTAGACCGTGGGCGGCTCCGCGTTGCCATTGCGGCATACTGCTTGGCAACGCGGGGGCCGTGGTGATCAATCGGGCTCCCAAACGCAGACAAACTAAGCCCAACAAGATTAACCCCAAAGCTTTATGCAGCACTATGAGGATGGCATAGCTGTCTACCCGCGCCACCATTGTCGCACCGATAAAAATTTGGCTGAATAACAGAAACGCCATCAGCCAATGGAGTCCGCGTACGGAGCTGGAGTAATGCTGTTGAGTGTCAGTCATGTTGGAGGGCTCCGGTAGTGCTGTGGTTTTCCTGAAGGCGGCGGTAAAGAGCGGTGGCATACACTGCTGAGCGAGCACTGAGCAGAGGATCATCCGATCCTTCAATGCCTTTAGGTAAAACGAGGGGATCGTAATTGATGTCTCGGCATGGCCCTGTGGCTTGAGGCTGGCTGTGTTCCAGCACGACCAAACCGGCCGTAATCTGAGGACGATCAGCGGGCCAAGCCTGCGTCGCATCATGGGTTGGGTCTTCGAGCTGAGCCAGAGTCAAGCGCAGTTGCCAACGCAGCGGCCCTTGCTGTAAGCGCTGTTCAAGGTCATGGCTGAGGGTGTTTGGGTTATCCCGCTGAACGGCTGCCAAGGGTTCATAGGGTTGTTCAGGCACCAAGCTCCAGCGCACGGCTTGGCGCTGGCCCTGCTCTTGAACCAAGACAAAGGCGTTTAAGCCGTAGTAATGGGTATTGGCCCAGCTAGAGGAAGGCGTAAAGCCCTTCAACCAAGCCCGAAAGGCGGCTGTTTCTGGGTGGCTGTCAAAAAAGTCCTTCAGGCGGGCGGGATCGGGTTTGCCAGTTTTTGGGTCTGGCTGTGAGGCCTGCAATTGCTCGTAGAAACTTTGAGGGGAGGCAACGGGAAACACCGCGTTGCTGTTCATCGCCGTGCGCCATTGCTCACCATTGGCGAGATTAAACTGCAGCGCCAGACTGCGAATAGGAACCGAATCATCTGCTGCCTGTGGGTTACTGCCCCCGATGGCAAAACGACCAATGACTGGCGTTTGCCCCGCTTGAAATAGGGCAGCGGTTGAGTAGATTGAGGCCTCACCCTGAGCCTCAAAATAGCCCGTCACACACAGGCCTTTGCTGTGATTGCGACGAAAACCGGGTTGAAACCCTGCATTACGCTCAAACTGATCGGTGATTTGTTGGGGGCTGGCTTGAGATGAGTTAAATCCGTGAGCGGCCCAAACCAGTGCTAAAGCCGTACTGCCGAGTAATGCACCAATACCGAGGTAACGTCCAGCGCGGGCCCTTGGCGTTAAAGAGGTCTGCATAACAAAATTCCAAAGAACAGGATGTATGCAGGACGTCTGATTCTGTTGTTTATTCCCAAATATATTTTTTAAGCACTTGGGAATAAAGCATTGGATAAAAGCGTCTTTCCCGCAGCAGCCTTTGAGATGCCTTGCCATGAGCCAAGACCTAACCGATGCACAGTTGCGAGAGTTACTGCCTCGTTTGCGCCGTTTCGCCTACTGGTTGACCCGCAATGCCAGTGCTGCGGATGATTTAGTGCAAAATACGCTGGAGCGCGCCCTCCGCAAAGCTCACAGTAAACGCCCAGAAACCCAGTGGCAGGCTTGGATGTTCCGCATTCTGTATCGGCAGTTTTTAGACAGCCAACGTTGGGCCAAACGCTATGCACGCCTGTTAGCCTTGTTTGGTGAGCAGGCTCAAACAGAGACGGATAACTCTCCTGAGGCTCAGTGGATGGCGCAATCCACCCTAGAGGCTTTTGGAACCCTGAAACCTGAGCAACGGGCATTGCTCTTGCTGGTGACGGTGGAGGGCTTCAGCTACCAGCAGGCCAGCGAGGCTTTGGATATTCCGCTGGGTACGGTCATGTCCCGACTGTCCCGTGCCCGTCAAGCGCTGCGTCAGTTAGAGGAAGGCTCGGCCCCGTCAATCGCGCTGAGGAAACATCAATGACCCTTCCTATTGATGACCTTGAGCTCCATGCTTACGTAGACAATCAACTTGACCCTGACTCGCGCCAGCGACTGGAGCAAGTTTTGGCTCAGACCCCGGCCTTAGCCCAAGAGGTGGAGTATCTGCGCCAAGAACAGCGGCGCTTGCGGGCGGCCTTAGCCGGTTCAGCCAGTCCTCTATTTAATGATCCCCTGGAACCGCGCCGTATACGGCATGCCTTACAGCGCCGCCGTTGGCAGCGGCAGGCACAAACGGCCGTGTTACTGATACTCATGGTAAGCACGGTTTGGTTTGGCTGGCTGTCTCCAACGCCTGAGCATGGTTTGCCAATGGACGATGCGGTGCAAGCCTACCGAGTGTTTGCTAATGCAGACACTGTTCCTGATATTCGCTTTCAACAGGCTTCGGATATTCTTGTTTGGCTGAACAGCCGTTTAACTAGTCCGCCTGAACTTCCGAATTTTGCAGCGCAAGGCATTAAACCGGTGTTGGGACGCTGGCTGGTTACTGAGGCAGGGCCAGCGGCACTTGTCCTTTATCAAAATGCCCAAGGTCAACCACTGATGTTGTACATCCGTCCACCGGGACAGCGGATGAAAACAGCAGGTGAGCGTCACGATGGAGCGCTCGTCACACGCTATTGGCCGGGTCAGTCTTACCACTATGCGTTAACAGGATTAGCGGAGGCTTGGCCACGTTAAAGAAAGGCATGGGCAGGATAAGCAGCCACCCCAAGCTCAGAATCTCTATTTGGAGTTATTTACCTGCAGAGGTAGGCACGATGCATTATTAAATTATCGTTTACAGGAGTGTAAACGATAATCCGTACTCACTTTTAGAGACTCACATCAAACCTTAGCCACCACAAGCGACCAGCTTCGTTAATGCGCTCATCAGCAGCTAGATCAAAACCTGCATTACCGGCCAAGTTCAGGTGTTCACTGTAAGTTTTATCTAATACGTTATCTACGCCAGTACTCACTTTGAAATGGGTATTTAGACGATAGGCAGCATTTAGCGATAGAACGCCAAAGCCATCACTATCCCCAAAATCCCGCCCTACTACGTTGCCTTGGCCTTCAGCTGTGCGACTTTGTCGGGCTACTATTCGCCAAAGTGCACCTGTACTCCAAGTTTGTTGCTCATAATTGATGCCTAAGCAAGCCTCTAAGGGGGGGAATTTGTGGGAGTGGACGATCTCCGTGCTGTTTTGCCTCGAGCCTAAGCTAGGCTGGCATGCTGTAAACTCTCAAAGCGTTGGCGATGCACGCATTGCTCCTTGAGTGTACGGATGACCCGCATTCTGCTGCGGACAGTGCGGAGTAATGAACTCCTACCTCAAGCCATAGCTACGCACCAAGCTGGTGTAGTGGCGTGAAGTGAAGACCAGCCCATTGTCAGAACGCAGCAAAAAGCTGGCCGGAACACACTCCAGTGTACCGAAACAGGCTATCAGAGCATGCTCCAGAGTACTTGCCGCTGTGGTGGCCTTACCGGTACGTGACAGATGCCAACTCATGAGCTGGATACCCGCTGTACGGTGTTCTTATTGAAGCCCAGTAGGTGGGCGCCAAACGAAGGCGAGGTCTCGATTAGGGCTTTGATAGGGGCAGCACACTTCGAATCTACTTGGGGAGCTCCCTTGATCGGCCGGTAATAAACCGTGCGGCGAGGGATAGATTGATCTCGTCTTCCATCTTCATGCTCATCGTCTGCTCCCTTGATTATGACGTGAGCAGGTTTTCAGTGGGTCATTACAGTGCTCCTCACCCAATTAAAGTGGGAAGCAGCCACCTAAAAATTGTTAACTCTCATGAAAACTTATGCATGGGATGTTGTCTAATACAGGGTGATATGAGAAATATCTGGGTTTCATTGTTAAGATTGACAATATTTACGTTAGTAGTGTGGATAGTTAAGTATTTTGCTTATATGAAGATAGGCAGCTGGTAGCGCTATTTTAAAAGGTTTATCATGAAAAAATTTATATCTATCGTAAGCTTGCTGTTGCTTAATATCCCTATGGTATCTGCCGACTCAAATATCTACGATCAGTATGGTAATAGCAGCGGAAGAATATACGGCGAAAATGCTCGTTATCTGGGACGTATTGATGATAATGGCAGAAGATACGATGCAAACGGACGTTATCTAGGACGTCTCGACAGTAGTGGAAGAATTTATGATGAGAATGCCCGCTATTTAGGGCGTATCGATGAAAACGGCAAGAGATACAATGAAAATGGGGGCTATGAGGGACGTACCGACAGTGGCGGAAGAATATACGATGAAAATTCCCGTTATTTAGGACGTATTGACGAGAAGGGTAGAAGATATGGCAAAAACGGAGGGTTAGAGGGACATATCGACAGTAACTAAAACTTGATTCTGTAACGTACCATATAATGATAATATTCCCTGTGAGAGCATTTGTCTCTGAATGAAATTCCTCTTTTCCGAAAAATTAAATTGTACAGCAAAAAGTTACTTTTATACTAACTAGTGGAAACGGAAGCCAAATGTTGGATTTAATTATCCTCTTTAGTTCTATCGCATTATGTGCATTAATTTGGTGGTGGATCACCAATCGTTTAAAAAATAATGGGCGAGGTTGGTTACTTAGAAATTTTGTAGGATTTAGTTTTGGCAGCTTCGCAGGAATAACTTTATTGGTTACAGCTTTATCAAAAGATAATATAGAACCATCATCTGAAGAAATAATAAATAAAAAAGCTATTGCAGCGGTATCCGCTATATCAGAGAAGTCTCTCGAAATGGATGCCGACACCTATTTTTATCGGCTAGACAAAATACTTCAGCCATTTAGTCAACACCATCGGATAATGGATAAAAAACTTACAACAGGAGCATCAAAAAATAGCTTCAGTGCGAATATTGATCAAAATGTATTTATAACAGGAACAATATCAAAAACGACAGGAAATTTATTCGATCTAAATATTCTTAGCAAACATAACCTACCTCCTCTTGAGTTTGCTGTCATGGTGAGCGCTGCATTAACAGCAGCTAATATAAGTGTCGAACAAAAGGTTGTTTTTGAAAAAATACCCGATCTTCTCAAGGGTCAAGAGTTAACTTATGGAAAGATAAAGTTTTCATCAATAATTGATAAAAATATTGGAATTTGGGTTTTCGCTAAACCAATTTGAGTATTTCTTATCCGTCATTGAGTTTGAGGTCGCGCGTAGCTCGTGTCCTTTCGGGTGGCAGTAAGTTGCAGAAAAACTGCAGCGCAAATTGATTGTAATTATCCAGTCCTTCATAAAGTAGGCGTCTTGCATCTGGGTCTCCCAATTGATTTGAAATCTCAGAGAACGGGTATCCGACTGCTTGATTTGACGGTAGATCAGTTGGACAAGATTACGCCCTGCCCGCTCCCGTACTACGTCATGGTTACCAGGAACAACGAAAACGGACTCCAATGAACATCTGCAGGCTTCACAGAGCTTAGTGAGCCACTCCGTAGCAAAGGCGAACTCATCTGGGGCGCCAGCGAAAGCAATGTCACCTGATACGATGATTGCATCCGGCACTCCCAGCTGTTGGCATTGACGCTCTACGTCTCAGACCAACTCGTTCCTCAGGTGGAAATTCGGGTCTTGTGTTGTGCCGATCTCGGATTTGCGGAAGTGAATATCTGACAAATGAACTATAAGCAAAGCCAACTCCTTGGTTTTGCCAATATCCTAATTTATAGAAGGTTGCAGAGCTCATGGTGTGCTCACGACATAGCTTTGGCACGGGCGTGCCTTCTTCAGCTTGTTTGAGCACTGCAATGATCTGGCTATCAGTGAAACGAGATTTCTTCATAGAACCTCCTCAAATAAGATTACGAGAAAATTCCACTTTTGGCGTCTGCTAATTTTTGGGGGATTACCCGGAGCTTGTCTTCCAGTAATTGGGAGATTAACCGATCGTTGTAACTAACCTAGTTACTATTTCTCTCTTAAGCAACTTTGCCAAAAGCGAAACACAGGCTCTGCTAAAAATAGTACTAGCAGCAAACGTAGCACCTGCATAGCAGTGACTAAAGGTACTAATAAGCCAAGTGCTTCAGCGATAAGACTCATCTCAGCGATCCCGCCGGGCACCATACCAAGTACCAAAGTTCTCATGTCCAAACTAGAAATCCAGCTCATTAACAGAGCAATAGGAACCACCAGAAAAACTGCTGCGACTGTCGCCAGCAAGGTACGCAACATAAACGCTGGAGCACGACGAAAAAACGAACGCTCGAAGTGACAGCCTAAGCTACTGCCCAACAACCATTGGCCAACTTCGCCAGCGCCGTCTGGCAAACTGATGTGCAAATTGAAGTTAATACTAAATAGGCTGCTGACTAGGAGGGCACCAAGTTGCCAAGCATTGGGTAGTCGCCAGTGCTGAAAGACCAGTGCAACTAGACCGCCACAAACGAATAGTAGAACTAACCACCCAACATCGGGATTAGACAAAGGGGCGATAATCGCCTGCTCACCAGCGAATAGCCAAGTATAGACGCTAGGAATACCCACCAACACTAGCATCATACGCAAGCTATGGCTGGCCGCTACATGCTGTAACTCTGCGCCATGGGGTCGGCCTAAATTGACCATCTCGCTAGCACCACCAGGCATACTGGCAAAGTAGGCAGTAGCAAAACTTTCTCCGTAATGCCGATGCAAAATAATGCCAATGACGCAGGTGAACACGGTCAGCAAAGTACCGACCAGCACTAAGCCAAGATGGCCAAGAATCTGCTCAAGCACTGTTTGGTTGAAGTGCAGACCGATCCCAGTGGCTATAATCCACTGACCGACCTTAATGCCATAGGGCATAGGAGAGGTCAGGCAGCCCAAGCAGCGCAGTGCAGCCACGCTGACTAGTGCACCGATCATCCAAGGTAGTGGCCAGCCAAGCAATTGAGCGCAACCACCACCGAGGGCTCCCACTAACGGGCTAAGTATCCAGGGTTTACAGCGTGCAAGCAGATTTTTTGGAGTCAGAGAAGATTTAATGGTCACATAACGGCCTTGTAGAGAATGGAATCCCCCCATTAAACAACTGGATAGGATCTGCTACTTGGAAGATCAGCGCTGAGACTGTTGAAACAGCCTCAGCGCGGCGGCCTCAGCTACTTATTTCTGCTCCTCAAAGTAAAGGAACACTGTAGTTGACGATCAAACGGTTCTCATCCTGATCCCGCTGACCTTCATCGTTACCCCGCCACATGGCGTTACGCCAAGTCAGGCCCACTCCCTTAAACAAGCCCGACTGTAGTACGTAGTCAACTCGAAAGTCGCGTTCCCACTCACGGCGGTCGCTACGGGCGGCATCAATATTGTCACCGCTGTAGTAAGTCAGACTGGCTTTCAAGCCTGGAATGCCAACTCTAGCAAAGTCATAGGCGTAGCCAGCTACCCAAGTATTCTCTCCTGCGCTGGTAAACTTATTCATCTGCGCATTAGTAATTAGGTACGGCACACGTCCATTGCCCTGGTTTATATGGGGGAAATCGCTGTTACCCGTAATCTTCTGATAACCAGCACTCAGTGCATGGCCGTTCAAGCTGTAGGTAAACAGAGCACTCCATAGACGATTGTCGACCTCACCTCTGCTTGAAGAGCCGCTCCCCCAGTAGCCACTGCTGACGTAGCCTTCAGCCCGTCCCGACGCACTGGAGTTTTTACCGTCAGAATCACTATCAAAGTAACGTAGGTCAGTCTTCAACGTGCCAACCGGTAGTTGCCAAGTGTGTACTAAACCGAGGAAGTGCTGCTTATAAAAGTCGCGTAGATTGCCGTAATAGTACTGTAATAATAAATTCTTACTGACTTTGTAATCGGCGCCACCGTAGTAGAATTCGTTGCTGAACTGAGCCTTACTACCACTGTTAGCTCCGGCGATGGATAAGCTATCACTATTGCTGGAGTTACGATCTGTGGAATGCTCCAGCTTACCGGCGATAAGAGTTAAGTTCTTAATTTCATTAGAGGTAATCTGTGCCCCCTCAAAGGTTTGTGGTAACAGGCGGCCATCGCTATAAGTTACCACCGGTAACTTGGGTAATAGTGTGCCAACATGCGCGACCGTCTCAGAGAAGCGAAGTTTGGCAGTCACCCCGAGACGACCGAAGTCGCGCCTTGCCTTACCGTTGCTTTCCAGCGGAAAGACCGAACCTGGGCGGCGATCAATCTCACTAATCGGTTTGTCTGCATCACCACCGGCATCTAAACGAAGAGCATACTGGCCCAGCAGATCAAGGCCAAAGCCGACCGGCCCCTCGGTGAAGCCGGACTTATAGTCCAAGATGAAAGCTTGGCCCCATTCCTCCACCCGCCCGCGATCCTCATTGCGGACATCTTGGTTAATGTAGAAATTGCGCAGATTAAGTGAGGCTTTACTATCCTCGAAAAAACCTTGCGCAAAAGCGGAGCCAACAGGTAATAGGCTCAGACAGGATGCAGCTAAACCACTGGAAAGATACTTGTACATAACAACACTACCTCTTATTTTTATGGGGTGCCACGGGGTTGCCGTGCGCCTCCATAATCGAGTGCACGGCTGATAATGCTTCTTACCTACTGGCCGGGGATATCTCGGCTCAAGTGCACTGGCTCCGCCCGCGCACGACGTAGACGAATGTTCAGTGCCTCCACCGCCAGTGAAAAAGCCATAGCAAAGTAGACATAGCCCTTAGGCACATGCACTCCAAAGCTCTCGGCGATCAGTACGGTACCGACCACGATTAGGAACGATAGAGCCAACAGCTTGAGGCTAGGATGCTTGTCGATGAATTCGCTGATAGTGCCAGAGGCAAGCATCATCACCAGCACGGCGACAATAATCGCAGCGACCATTACAGGCACTTGAGAGACCATACCGACAGCAGTGATCACTGAGTCCAGAGAAAACACGATATCGATGATGGCGATCTGGATGATGGTGCCGATAAACTGACCACCACCACTAGGTGTTTCGTTTGTTTCGTCCACACCTTCTAAGCTGTAGTAGATCTCGCTACTACTCTTCCACAGCAGAAACAAGCCACCAAAAAATAGGATCAAATCACGCCCAGAGATACCTTGGCCGAACAGTTGGAAAAGATCAGCGGTCAGGCCCATCACCCAGGAGATCGACAACAGCAGGAGAATACGAGTGACCATCGCGAGTGCTAGGCCGAACAGTCGGGTACGAGACTGCATCTCCTTCGGCATACGACTGACAAGAATAGAGATCATAATGATGTTGTCGATGCCAAGCACAATCTCTAGCGCAGTCAGGGTAAAAAAGGCAACCCAGATCTCTGGGTTCGTCAGCCAATCCATAAGAAGATCCTTACATTGTAGGTTAAGCGGCCGGATGTTCCGGCCGCTCAGAGGTTAGGCGATGAAGCTCATGGCTCCAGTGATCAGAGCGAGGACTGTGATCACCAGCGAAGTAAGAACGGCCCATTTAACGGTAGCCTTCTGGAACTCGCCGATATCGCGGCCAACCATGCCTACCAGCAGCAGAGTTGAAGCTACCAACGGGCTCATCAGATGTACCGGTTGGCCAAGCACCGAGGCACGGGCAATTTCCACTGGATCAATACCGTAAGCGGCGGCGGCATTGGCGAGGATTGGTACTACACCGAAGTAATAAGCATCATTAGAGAGTACAAAGGTCAGCGGCATACTAGTGATAGCTACTACCAGCGGGAAGAAGCTCCCCCATTCTGCTGGAATCATGTCTACCATCCCTTTAGCTAGGGCATCGACCATATTGGTGCCGGAGAAGATGCCGGCGAACACCCCAGCGGCAAATACCAGTAATACCACCGTCATGGCATTGCCCGCATGGGCCAAAATCCGCTCCCTCTGCTGTTCTAAATTAGGGTAGTTGAGCATCAGCGCAACTACGAAACCGATCAAAAACAGCACAGCCGAGTGCATTACTCCCATCACCAAAGCCACCATAACGGCAGCCACCAACAGTAGATTCAACCAAGCCAAGTGAGGTCGCTTATGAGCACTATCGCCAAGGATTTTCTCGATATAGCAATTACTACCGCCAGACTCTAGGACAACACTGCCGACCCGCTTGCGTTCGCCGCGCCCAAGCATCCAAGCCACGAATACCACCCAAACCGCCCCACCAAGAACAGTGGGCAGCAGTGGTACAAAAAACTCACCAGCATCAAGACCAAGTACAGCGATAGCTCGGGTGGCGGGGCCACCCCAGGGTGACATACCACTCATGATGCTTAAAGAAAGCATGGCAAGGGTTGCCAGAATCATCGGATTCATGCCAATACGCTTGTACAGTGGCAGCATGGCAGCGCAGGTGATCATGTAGGTGGTGGTACCATCACCGTCTAGGGCAACCAGTAGCGAGAGCAGTGCAGTACCCATGGCAATCTTTACTGGATCGCCGTTAACCACTTTAAGAATGCGGCGGATCAGCGGGTCAAATAGGCCAGCATCAATGAGGATGCCGAAGAACAGAATGGCGAACAGTAGTAGGGCAGCCGAGGGGGCTACCATCTTAAGTCCATCTAACATCATCTTGCCAAGACTGCCTCCAAAACCACCGATCAGAGCAAAGATGATGGGTACTACAGTCAGTGCAACAATGGGAGACAAACGTTTGGTCATGATGAGGACGGTGAATACAATCACCATTGCAAGACCGAGCAGAGCGAGCATAAGTGGATTCTCTTGTAGTTGTTTTTAGGTCGATATTTGCGCAATACGAATGCGGAAACTCCATTTCCTGCTGGGTGGTACAACTATCCTAGTGCCAGAGCGGCTGTCCGAATGATGTCTATAGGCTGGCAGATCGCCTGCGTGTGTAAGGCCTCCTTATCAACTGGCTAGCCGTTGCACAGCGGGCACACAAACTTCACCGAAGAACAGCCGGCGTGCAGTACGGATCACTGCGGCGCGGATAGTCTTGCCATCGGCACCAGTACGCGTTAATGCAACCTCAATAGCACCGCTCGGGTGTTCTAAACGCACTTGATCCAACGCAAGCAAGCACTCACCCTCACCCAGCATCTGAGCAATCACACTACCCTCGCTGACACAAGCAGTTGCCAACCCAATTGACCCTGTGATGGCCAATGATCGATGGCAGGAGCTGGGCATGAAATAACGAACCTGAAGAGTGCCACCCGCCTTGGGCGGTGAAACGAGCACCGGCTTAGGAATTACTTTATCGCTTACATCACCAAGCCCCATGGCCATACCAGCCCGCAGGCGCAAAACCTCCAGACGACGCAGGAAATCTTGATCAGCATCCAGTTCAGCGGGACTCTCATCACCTTGCTTGCCCAGCCAGCGGGCCTCAACGATCAGCATGGGCATGGCCATGTCAATGCAAGTCACCGGGATATCGTCAAACCAGTCGAGTACTTGGCCGGTGGGGAATAGCTTGCCGGTCTTACTGCCCGCAGCATTAAGAAAGGTCAGTTTGACCGGTGCGGCCGTACCAGGCACACCATCAATGGAGGTATCACCCTCGTAGCAAACTTTACCGTCAGGGGTTTGTACTTCTGAATCCACAAAGGTGTTGGTGTTAAGGTTGCGAATGCGTACCCGAGTTACTGCGCCAGTGACTGGAACAAGCCCTTGCTCTACAGCAAAGGGGCCTACAGCACAGAGCATATTGCCGCAGTTGGGCGCAGTATCCACGCGGCGTTGGGACACCATCACTTGGACGAATAGGTAATCCACATCAGCATCAGGATGCTCAGAAGAGCTGACAATGGCAACCTTACTCGTTTGTGGACTTCCACCACCGATACCATCAATTTCCAGCTCGTGGCCGGAGCCCATAATCGTCAACAATAGCTCATCACGTTCTTGGGGCGAGCTAGGCAAGTCACTAGCTAGAAATACCGGACCTTTGGAAGTACCACCACGCATTAGTACGCAGGGAATATGCTGCATAATTACTAACTCCTGTTTATCAATTACTTCTATTGATGCTTTTGATAAAAGATTCACACGAAAATAAAAATGTTTCCAATGCAAAAATCAGAGTAATTATTCCTTTTTTGTTATTAAACTGAGCGATCATTCACAACAGCACTCACAGCACATGAGTACCGATAAATCATGGAATATGATCTCCAAGACATCAGATCTTTCGTTAAAATCGCCGAACTAGGTAGCTTTCATGAGGCTGCCGAAGTCCTGCATCTATCCCAGCCAGCGCTAACGCGACGGATCAAAAAACTTGAGCAAGGGCTGGGCACCCCGTTGCTCGACCGCACTACTCGACGGGTTAGCCTGACAAGCGTAGGACGTGACTTCCTACCCAAAGCACGGCGGGTTCTGGATGATCTTGATGACTCCATCATGAGCATCCGTGAACTCGCCGAACGTCAGACCGGCCAAGTCACCCTAGCCTGTATCCCTACCGCCGCCTTCTACTTCCTACCCTCGGTCATCCGTCTGTACAACAAACAGTACCCAAAGATTCGCATCCGTCTGCTTGACCTCAGCGCCAACGAAGGGCTTGAAGCTGTTTTGCGTGGTGAAGCTGACTTCGGTATCAACATGATGAGCGGACAGCATCCCGACATCGAATTCTTATCCTTGGTCAACGAGCCTTTTGTCTTGGCTTGCCGCCGTGACCATCCCTTAGCAATGCGAGAGTCGATACGCTGGGCTGAACTGGCCGACTATCGCTTGATCGGCGTGGGCCGCCTAAGTGGCAACCGTATGCTGCTCGACCATGCTTTAGCTGGCTTGGGCTGGCGACCCAAGTGGTTTTACGAAGTCCAGCATCTATCGACCTCACTTGGTATGGTTGAGGCTGGATTGGGGGTTTCTGCTGTCCCCAGTCTGGCCATGCCTACCGCCGATCACCCAACCTTAGTCAGCGTTCCACTGATTGAGCCCGTCGTGAATCGCAGCTTGGGCTTAGTTCGCCGTCGCGGCGCTTCACTGTCACCAGCGGCAGATAAGTTTGTCTCCATTCTGCTGCAACAGTGGCCACAATGACTCGTCACAACAGGCTGTACTTATTCGCCGCCCATCCGCACTCGGTCGGGCTGGCGTCTCTCGGAGGCGAACTTCAACAAGGCAGCACTGCGAAAGAATCCATGAATAAACTTGCTGTAGGGCATCGTTAGGAAAAAGGCCATGACCGCACCCAAGTGCAACGCCAGTAGCAACGCCATACTGCCAGTATCTCGACCCGCCAACAGGGCTAAACCACTAAGGCTAACCAGCAGCAAGAGCGCGATGAAGCCATAATCCATAGGACGCTGATCGCTATCACCATGCTTTGGATGGCGACGCCAGTGCAGCCATAAGAGGCCGGTGGGGCCAACCAGTAGCCCAAGACCACCGGCCGTCCCTAACAGAACTGGTAGACTCGTTAGGGGATAAGGTGCCTCCAACTTCAGTATGAAGTGGTACAGCGTAGCGACAGAAGTAGCAGCAAAGCACAGCAGGAAACCGTAGAAAGTACAGTGATGGAAGTACCGTCGCCAAAGGGTGAAGCGGTCGCTTTCCTCATTGCAGCCCTCGCCATGTCCGCCATCAAGGTACTTCAGGCGTAACACAGCCTCCGAAGCCTCAAGCGCGGCTGCTCCCATTTGTATCGGCTCTTCTGAAGGCGGCGAAACCTCCCGCCAGAAACGCCACACAGCCATGCCGAGCGCTAAAACGACGAAGGCAAAGACTACGCCAAACATCAGTGCTAGCAGGTCATGAGGAAAGATTGCGTAGAAGTTACCTGCCAGCGGGCCGGGAAACAAAGTGCCTTTGATAGCCAATACCAGTACTAAGAAAAATCCTAGACCCGCCGCAGTGGCCAGTGCCAGCGTCAGCCCATTGCGTCGATAGAGCTGCCCTAGTGCCGGCGGCCAAGTATATTCAGCATAAGTATCTCGACGTACCTTGGCCATTGCCTGTGGAATATTCACGGCAAATTCGTGAGGTTCGGCGTACTGACAAGCATGTAGGCAGGCACCGCAGTTATGGCAGAGATTAGCTAGGTAATGGATATCGGCTTGATTGAACTCAAGGCGCCGAGTCATGGCTGGGAACACGGCACAAAACCCTTCGCAATAGCGGCAGGCGTTGCAAATGTGCAGCTGCCGATCAACTTCCACTGTGGCGATATTAAGTACCGGGATCGACTGATGGGCACAGTTGGCAGAAATGGGCACTTGTACCTCTGGATTAAGCGATTGCATGATCTTGTCCTACCGTCATGGAAGTTGGTTGATGGCCGGATGCGGCGGCAGCCTGACTACCAGCAATCCGGCCAAATGCTGTGCCGATACTCATGCCAACCCCTGCGGTGTAGCCCTTGCCAAGCACATTGCCCGCCATCATTTCTCCGGCGACGAAAAGGTTCGGGCTGGGTTTTCCGGAGAAATGCACAGCGGCTGTCTCGTCTGTCCTGAGACCAAGGTAGGTGAAAGTTACGCCGGGTCGCAGCGGATAGCCGTAGAAGGGAGGCGTGTCGATTGGCCGAGCCCAGTGAGTCTTAGCCGGTACAAGGCCCTCGGTACGGCAGTCATCCAGCGCCGTATGGTCGAAAGTACCGACTCGACAGGCTTGGTTATAAGCTTCAACCGTCTCGACAAATGCAGCTTCAGGCAAGCCCAGCCGGTGAGCCAGTTCGCTGAGGCTATTCGCAGAAGTGCCGGGAAATACGGGTGGCATGAAGCGCCCGACGGCCTTGCGGTCGATGATGGAGTAACCTACTTGGCCGGGTTGCTGTGCCACTAAGCGCCCCCAGATCGCATAACGCTTGGGCCAGAAATCCTCGCCTTCATCGTAGAAACGACGACCCTCACGATTAACCACCACGCCCAGAGATACGCAATCAATACGGGTGCAAATCCCACCGTCGTAGAGTGGCGCACGGGCATCAATAGCAACCATATGAGCTTGGGTTGGATCGCCGACGGTATCGGCTCCTGCATCAATCAGGGCACGCAGCAAGACTCCTGTATTAAAGCGAGTTCCTCGGATCAGGAAATTATCTGCCGCCCAATCACCATTCTCGCTTTGTCCCCAAGCCTCGCGTAGCCAATCGCGGTTGGATTCAAAACCCCCGGCGGCTAAAACACAGCTACGCGCCTCAATGCGTTCCGCTGGCCAATGCACACCATCAATCTCTCGGGCGGCCAAATGTGCGGCGATAAAGCGATTATCCTTTAGTTCAATCCCCGTCACTGGACTGTTGTAGCGAATCTGTACACCCAGTGCTTCAGCGCTACGGTAGTAGGCATTGATCAAGGCTTTGCCGCCACCGGTGAAAAAAGCATTGGTGCGCGCTAGCTGCAACGTACCCGACAGGGATGGCTGAAAACGCACGCCGTGGTGGCGCATCCAGTCCCGACAATGAGATGAGTCACGGATGACACGCCGCGCAAGACCTTCATCAGTCACCCCCCCCGTCACCTTTAGCAGATCCTGCCAGAACTCCTCTTCGGTATAGGCATCGACCAGTACGTCTTGTGGTGACTCATGCATACAACGCAAATTTCGAGTGTGTTGAGAGTTCCCACCACGCCAGCAACGTGGTGCAGCCTCTAGCAAAACGACTTGGGCACCTGCTTCGCGGGCCATAAGTGCAGCGCACAGAGCGGCGTTTCCACCACCGATTACTAGAACATCAATCATCTTGTTTTCTCCTCGGAGAGTAAGCAAAACAAAAGAGCTTCTCTCCACTGGAGGGCACAGTAATCAGATAGGGATAGCCTCGATAGGCCAGTTTACGCGGTAGGTGTTTAGCAAAACTAAACACCTAGAACTAAGAAGCCAGTAGGCTAGCCCCTGGCCAACTTCCAGCGCGTACTAGTTCGCGAGCAATATGGGAGACCGTTACCCGTGTCGCTAAAGCTGCTGGTGATAGTTCATCATCTGACAAACTGACGAGCCAATTACGCCGACTTACATGAGCATCAACAATGGGTGTAAAACAGAGTCCAACCTTACCTGAGTATGCCGCCGCCGCTCCCGGCTGTATGGTTGCTGCGTATCCAGCCCGAACAACATCCATAAGGGTCGCAAGGCCATCTATTTCCATGATCACATTGGGGATAACTTTGGCACTTTCAAAAGCAGCCATCAAACGAGTGCGCAAGCCATGCTGCACACTTGGTAAGACCAGTGGCAAATCTCTAAGATCGGCCAGCCTTAAGTTCTCGTTCGATGGGGCAAGGTATGTTTTGGAATGAATGAGGAACAGTTGTTCGTCAAGCAGTGGCATCACACTCCAACGCTTAGCTATGTCGCTCTGAAATACCACTGCGAGATCTAATTGCCGGGTATTGAGTTGACTGGCCAGATGACCAGATAACATCTCCACTAAGTGCAGTTGGATATCTGGATAACGCTCTCGCATTGCCTCTATAAGCGGAAGCGCTAGAACACTAGCGGTAGTCGGTGCCAACCCTAAACTAACATAACCGCTCATACGATCACGGAGCGCAGCCTGCACAGCATTCTCAGCATGGCGTAGAGTCAGCTGTGCATGATGAAAGAAAGCCAGCCCCGCATTCGTTGGAGTCACACCCGTGGAGCTGCGATTCAATAGCCGAGTACATAGCTCACTTTCTAGTTTGGCAATCTGTTGGCTCAGAGCTGAAGTACCAACATCTAACTCCAATGCGGCCCGTCCCAAACTTCTCAATTCAACTACTTTAACGAAATAACGTAACTGCCTGAGCTCCATTGAGCATCCTGCTGGGTAAGTTGTTGTGAATAGAAGCAACATAGGGCTATAAGCTAGCCTCAGTTACCCCCCCCAATTAATAACACCAAAGAAATAATAGTAATAATTTTTGCATTTGAAACATTTTTATTTCTGTGTGATTCTTTTACCAAAAATTAACCATTCGTAATAAAAACTACAGCTCACTAGCTTATTTCTTATATGACTGCATTACCTAATCGAGGCTACTTTCAAAGTAGGTTTAATCCGATAGAACGCTCCAGAAATCTCATGTCCTAAAACTTTGAAAATAGCTTCTGGAGTGGCAGCGCCTTCACTGTGGCTAGGTTGCTAATAAAAAATGGCCAAAGTGTTTGCGTGTGAAAACTCCTAAGAAAGAGTCCTTGCCTCTTGCATGGGACCATTGATGAGGGAAAAACTGTGCTTGAAGCCTACCGCAAACACGTAGAAGAACGTGCCGCACTGGGTATCGTGCCCCAGCCGCTGAACGCCGAACAAACCGCTGGCCTAGTCGATCTGTTGAAAAACCCGCCGGCCGGCGAAGAAAACTTCCTAGTTGACCTGATTACTAACCGCGTACCCCCGGGGGTTGATGAGGCTGCCTACGTTAAGGCCGGTTTCCTGACCGCCATCGTTAAAGGCGAAGCCACCTCTCCTCTAATCACCAAAGCGCGTGCCACTGAGCTGCTGGGTAGCATGCAAGGTGGTTACAACATTG
>NZ_VLKG01000011.1 GCF_007830255.1 Azomonas agilis | reverse complement strand
AACTGGTGAACCGTGCCGGTGCAATCTACGTTGGTAATGTGAAATCTTCCTTACTCACTCAAACCAAGCTGGCCAAATCCGTACTGGATGCGGGATGGGGCCTGCTCAAAACCATGCTGGAATACAAGTGCGCGGGCGCAGGCATTGTTTTTAAAGCAGTGAACGAGGCGTACACCACCCAAACCTGCTCGAATTGCGGCGCATTGCCCGATTCAAGGCCGAAAGGTATCGCAGGACTTGGAATAAGAGAATGGACATGCAGTGCCTGTGGTGTCAGGCACGACCGCGATATCAACGCGGCTAAGAACATGCTTGCGGTCGGGCATGGCCGTCCAGTAGTGGGAATCCCTGTCCTTTAGGGCGGGGAGGATGTCAACGGAGGAGTTTTTACGTGAGCCAAGCCTTTTTTATTGCCGGTACGGACACGGAAATAGGCAAAACTACCATTGCCACTGCTTTATTACGCCGAGCACGTCATCAAGGCTATTCCACGGCCGCCTGTAAGCCAGTCGCATCCGACTGCCAAGCAACGCCAGAAGGCTTACGTAACGCAGATGCCTTGAGTTTGCAAGCGGAGTGCTCGCTGCCCCTGTCCTATGCGCAGGTCAATCCTTGGGCTTTTGCCCCGGCTATTGCGCCTCACCTTGCTGCCCGTGAGCAAGGCTTAGAACTCCACCCAGAAGCTTTGATACAGGCTGTGCGTCCCATCCTGGCTTTGGGCGCTGATCTTACCTTGATTGAGGGAGCTGGAGGTTGGCGGGTACCACTGAACGCGCAACAGTATTTATCTGATGTCGCAATAGGCTTGGGTATTCCCGTCATTTTGGTGGTGGGTGTGCGCTTAGGCTGTATTAGTCACGCTTGTTTGACGGCTGAAGCCATTCTACGGGATGGTTTGAGTCTGGCCGGTTGGGTGGCCAATGTGATTGATTCTAAGGTCGCCCGTTTGCCTGAGGTATTGGACAGCCTACAACAGCACTTGCCGGCTCCCTGTCTGGGGCAAGTGCCTTATATGCCCTCGGTGGACTTGGGGGTTATGGCGCAGCAACTGATCCTTCCTCGCTGAGCTAAACCTCCAGAGGGTCAACATCTAATATCCAGCGAATCCGTTTGGCCTCTGGCAATAGCGCTACATTCGGAATCCACTGATCCAACAGACGATGCAAAGCGCCTCGGGTTTGGGCCTGAACTAACAATTGGGCACGATGCCAACCGGCTTTGCGCTCCATTAAGGCTGGAATAGGGCCGAGTAATTCAACCGAGGTTAAGGCGGAGTCTAGCTGCTGCATATCTTCGGCTAGGGTGCGAATCTGCTCCAAAAAATCCTCAGCCTGCTGTGGTTGGCGGGCTTCGGCTCGAATCAATACCATATGGCTGAAGGGCGGCAAACAGGCGGCTTGGCGTTCTGCTAAGGCTTGGTCGGCAAAGGCAAAGTAACCTTGTTCGGTCAACTGCACCAGTAAGGGATGGTCGGCTAGGTGACTTTGAATAATGACTTGGCCTTTATGCCCTGCTCGCCCCGCCCGGCCTGCCACCTGAGTGATCTGCTGTGCCATGTGTTCGGCGGCGCGAAAGTCTGCGGAAAAGAGTCCGCCGTCGGCATCCAAAATAGCTACCAAGGTTACGTGGGGGAAGTGGTGCCCCTTGGCTAGCATTTGTGTCCCGACCAAAATGCAGGGCTTACCCTCGTTAATGCGCTGCAAAATCTGGTCTAGGCTGTCTTTACGGCGGGTACTGTCGCGATCTACGCGCAATACCGGATACTGAGGAAAGAGACTTCCTAACCGCTGCTCGGCTCGTTCTGTGCCCGCCCCTATGGGGCGTAAATCTTGTTGCTGACATTGAGGGCACTGAGTCGGCAGCGGTTCATGGTAGTCACAGTGATGGCAATGCAAACGCCCCGTCTGTTGGTGCAAGGTCATGCGTGCATCGCAGTGCGGGCAAAGGCTAAACCAGCCGCAGTGGTGGCAGAGCAATGTCGGGGCATAGCCGCGCCGATTGAGGAATACCAGTACCTGTTGCCCTGCGGCTAAGGTTTGTCGGATAGCTTGTTGCAATGGCCCCGAGATTCCTGCGTCCAGTACCAGATTTTTAACATCTAAACGCCAGAAGTCGGGTAACGCGGCGTGCCCGGCACGTTGTTCTAACTTCAATAGGGCGTAACGTCCAGTATGGGCATTGTGCAGGCTTTCCAGTGAGGGGGTTGCAGAGCCCAATACCACGGGAATCTGCTCCATATGGGCCCGTACTACGGCCAAATCCCGTGCCTGATAACGCAGGCTTTCTTGCTGCTTGTAGGAGGTATCGTGCTCCTCATCCACAATAATCAGGCCGGGGTTTAATAACGGTGTGAACAAGGCCGAGCGCGTGCCGATCACAATATCAGCATTTCCGCTCCGGGCTTCCAGCCAAGCATCCAAGCGGGCGCGATCGGTAAGTCCTGAGTGCAGTACCACAATACGAGCATTAAAACGCTGCTGAAACCGCGCTAGGGTTTGGGGACTGAGGTTGATTTCGGGAATTAGAATTAGGCTCTGTTTACCCGCCAGCAGCATTTGGTGTACCAGATGTAGATAAACCTCGGTTTTGCCGCTGCCGGTAACCCCTGCTAGTAAAAAGCACTGAAAGTGACCGAAGCGACTCTTGACCGCCTCGTACGCATTGCGTTGTTCAGAATTGAGCGCTAATTGCGCTTCTAATAGCCAACTGCCTTGGTGGGTTTTAGGTTCTGGGAGGTCGTTACAGGCCGTTATGCGTACCAATCCCTTGTTACGCAGACTATTGAGGGCTTCACGGCTGAGTTGCAACCGAGGCAACAACTCCTCCGCGACTCCTTGAGGGTGTTGTGCCAGTACCCGCAAGGCTTCGCGTTGGCGTGGGGCACGCTGCACACGCGGATCGTCCAGACTTAGGTTCGGCTCCACCTGCCATAGCCAGCGCGGTTTAAATTGGGCTGGCTCTCCTTGGGTTAATAGGTTGGGCAACATCACCGCTAGCGTATCGCCCAGACTGTGTTGGTAATACTGTGCTGTCCAACGTGCTAAGCGAAATACTGGGGCAGGCAGTAAGGGGCTGTCGTCCAGTAGAGCTAGGGCGGGCCTTAAACGCTCAGTGGGAACTTCGGACTGGCTGACGACTTCGATCAATAGGCCCACCAGCTCACGCCGTCCAAAAGGAACGCGCACGCGAACCCCAGCCAATAGACTGCTGATTGGAGTGCCCACGGGAGCCCAATAGTCAAACAAAGCGCGTAACGGAGAGGGCAAGGCGATACGCAAGATGGGTTGGGACAAATAAGCCTCCAAAGCACAGCACAATCAGGAAAAAACCAGAACACACCACTAGAGTTAACGCATCCAAACCCCGCGCCGTCGTTTACAGTCTTGCTGCACATGCGCGGGGATCTGGTTTGCGTAATAAAATACATCCTGCCGGTAGGTTGTGTTGCCTACCTGAGCGTTGCGGCAAGCGGCCTGAAAGCCCAAAGGACACTGAGCCATCAGCTTGGAGTTGACGTGATGACCCTCGGGTTGGGCCACACAAAACCCCGACCGAAACAGATGAGGTGGGATACTGCGATTTTGTTGGCAGCGGATTAATGGCTCCTCGGCTTTAGCGGAATACACCGCACAGGCTTCAGCCTGAACCTGAGTACAAACCCCTAGTCCGATCAACAGCCCCAGCAGCCTTAAGCCAAACATGCCCTATCCTCAATGGAGTCTTATTCCATGCTGTATGATATTCCCACTCATCTGATCGCGGGATCTTTAGGCGCTGGAAAAACCTCATTCATACAGGCGCTATTGAAGCAAAAACCGGCCTCAGAGCGTTGGGCAGTGTGTATCAATGAATTTGGCCAACTGGGTTTGGATGCGGCCTTACTGCATGTGGATGCTCAGACCCAAGTGGCTGAAATCGCGGGCGGTTGTCTGTGTTGTATCCAAGGAATTCCCTTTCAGATTGGCCTGAATCGCCTGCTGCGCCGCGCTCGACCGGATCGGCTATTGATTGAGCCTTCAGGGTTAGGGCATCCCCTCAGCCTGTATCAACAACTGCAACAGACTCCTTGGCGGGGCATGTTACGGGTACTGCCACCGGTTTTGGTGCTGGATGCTCCGGCTCTGATGGCAGGACAGGCTCTATCCCCAGAGCAACAGGCGTTATTAGCCCTTAATCCGCTAATCTTGCTGAATAAAACTGAAGGATTATCAGAGCTACAGATTCAAAACCTAAGCCAAGGCTGGTCGCCATTGGAGTGTTATGCCACTCGTCATGGTTATTTGCCCTTGGAAAAGCTGCCCGGATTTCAGCCCATTCCTGCACAGTCTGCGCCTATGGCGTTAGATGCAGCTCCCAAGGCCTGCCCTTGGCAGCGTTTAGAGGCTGCCGAATGCCATACCCAACAACAAGAAAGCGCTTGGAGCATCAGTTGGCGTTGGCCTGCGGCTCAGCAGTTTGACCTGCAACGCCTTCAGCACTGGCTAAAGAGCTTGCCTTGGATGCGAGCTAAGTTAATCGTCCACAGCTTAGAGGGTTGGTATTCAGCCAATGCACTGGCAGGATCGAGACTGAGCTTTCAAGCCAGCGAATGGCGGCGCGATTCGCGGATTGAGCTGATTTTTGCTCAGGCACAGGATCAAGCGCTGCTCAGCCAAACCCTGGAAGCATGTTGCCGTTTTTAACCTTGAGGCCTAACTTTGGTTTTAGGGTGTTGTTTGCGCCAATCGGCTAAGGAAACCACCTGTCCATTGGGATGATTGCTGGCCTCTTTGGTAGGCTTTAGTGTGTAAACGGAGCCTTCGGATGCTTTGCGGGTGATGGGTTGCAGGTGTGGCTCTAGGCTAATCCGCCCCGGATTTTTACTAAACATGGTGATGCTGCCTTGATAGCGCTGCTCACCGGTTACGGTAAATTCAAAGGCATATATCCAAATGATGCGCTTAGTTCCGTACAGGTCATAGGCCCAGTCGAGCTTCTGAAAAGCAACGTACTCATCCAGCAACACTAAGTCCAGTTTAGTGCAGTGCTGTTTTACTCGGGCTAGGGCTGCCTCTCGAATGCCTTGGGCGTACCATAGGCTGGCGAGCACTAAGATGACGAATAACCACAGTGAAAAAGAGATCAAGCTGGACATGGCGGCACCCAAGGAATAACAGCGTTATGACAGAGCCTTATAGCGAGATTGGCCTATAAGGATATTGCGCCTTGGTCTAGCTTACTCCAGCCAGACCTCTTCGACCCAGTGCCAAACCGAATCCCATTGCTCGTCGGTCAACTCTGCATTTGCTCCTTCCCAGCGTAACACCTTGCCTTCCATATCCACGAGGTAGTAATCGTGTCCGTCTTGGCACAGGGGCACTAAATGGCGAGGCACCCCTAAATCCCAAGCCATAGCCGCCACTTCAGGCAGATAGGTGTGGGATCTGGGATCAGCAGCCGTAACCGGCTCCAAGCGGCCATACACCACATCACTGACCTGTAGCAAAAACAGGCGTAGATCGTAGGGAATACCGATCAGCAGTTCTTCTTCCACCTCTACTAAAAGGTCTTCGTCAGGCAGTTCCAAAGGCACTGGAATGCGTTCATTGCGTGCTCGAAGCTGCTCAATTACCTCTTCAATCTCCATAGGGGCTCTCGTATTAGCGGGTAAAATATGGGCTAAGGATAAAAAAAGGCAGCCTAAGCTGCCCTTTTTATTCTGCGCCTCAATATACGGCTTAGTGACGACCGTATTTTTTACGCAATTCTTCAATCGTGCGCAATTGAGCCATAGCAGCCGCCAAGTGAGCAGAGGCAGCGCCGTAGTCAAACTCGGCTCCTTTCTCGCTGAGGGCTTTTTCAGCAGCCAACATAGCTTCTTTAGCCGCTGCCTCATCGATATCTTTAGCGCGAATAGCAGTATCCGCCAGCACTTTAACCATATTCGGCTGTACTTCAACGAAGCCGCCGGATACGTAGAAAATCTCTTCCTGACCACCCTGCTTAATCACTCGCACCGGCCCCGGCTTAAGTGAGCTCAGCAAAGGTGTATGGCCCATGAGGATACCCAAGTCACCCTGAGCACCGTGTACGATGACCATTTCCGCCAGGCCTGAGAACAGCTCTTCTTCTGCACTGACGATATCGCAATGAACTGTCATAGCCATATCATGCCTCGGTTAGCAGCAACGGCAGAATGAACAAAGCTCTACCATCACCTCAGGCGAGCCCTAGGGGCTCTTATTACAGTTTTGGCTCATTCAATCACGCTGTGCCGTGTCGTTAGCGCGGACAGCCATATCAGCCAGTACCTTAACCGTACTCGGTTGCACTTCAACGAAGCCACCGGATACGTGGAAAACCTCTTCCTGACCACCTTGCTTAATCACTCGCACCGAACCCGGCTTAAGTGAAGTCAGCAAAGGCGTATGGCCGATGAGGATACCCAAGTCACCCTGGGCACCGCATACAATGACCATTTCTACCAGTCCAGAGAACAGCTCTTCTCCTGCACTGACGATATCGCAATGAATTGTCATAGCCATACCAATTGCCTTGGTCACAGCGATGGCAGAACTTAAGGCTCTGCCATCGCCTCAGGCGATCCCCTTACGGGGCTTTTATTACAGCTTTTTGGCTTTCTCGATGGCTTCGTCGATGCCACCAACCATGTAGAAGGCTTGTTCTGGAATGTGGTCAAACTCACCTTTCAGAATGCCTTGGAAGCCACGGATGGTTTCTTTCAGAGGCACGTATTTACCTGGAGAACCGGTGAATACTTCGGCCACAAAGAAAGGCTGAGACAAGAAGCGCTGAATCTTACGCGCACGGGCTACCAGCAGTTTGTCCTGCTCGGACAGCTCGTCCATACCCAGAATGGCGATGATGTCTTTCAGCTCTTTGTAGCGCTGTAGAACATACTGAACGCCACGAGCGGTATCGTAGTGGTCTTGACCTACAACCAGCGGATCCAACTGACGAGAAGTAGAGTCCAGAGGATCAACCGCTGGGTAGATACCCAGAGAGGCGATGTCACGAGACAGTACTACAGTCGCGTCCAAGTGAGCGAAGGTGGTCGCCGGGCTTGGGTCAGTCAAGTCATCCGCAGGAACGTATACGGCTTGTACGGAGGTGATGGAGCCGGTTTTGGTAGAGGTGATGCGCTCTTGCAGAACGCCCATTTCCTCAGCCAGAGTAGGCTGATAACCTACCGCTGAAGGCATACGACCCAGCAGAGCGGATACTTCGGTACCGGCCAGAGTGTAACGATAGATGTTGTCGACGAACAACAGTACGTCACGACCTTCGTCACGGAACTTCTCAGCCATGGTCAGGCCAGTCAGCGCCACGCGCAGACGGTTGCCTGGTGGCTCGTTCATTTGACCGTAGACCAGAGCTACTTTGTCCAGAACGTTGGAGTCTTTCATCTCGTGATAGAAGTCGTTACCTTCACGAGTACGCTCGCCCACGCCAGCGAACACAGAGTAACCGCTGTGCTCCATAGCGATGTTGCGGATCAGCTCCATCATGTTTACGGTTTTGCCCACACCGGCGCCACCGAACAGACCGACTTTACCGCCCTTAGCAAAGGGGCAAACCAGGTCGATTACCTTGATACCGGTTTCCAGCAGGTCGTTACCGCCGGCTTGCTCAGCATAGCTAGGAGCAGCACGGTGAATGGTCCAACGCTCTTCCTCACCGATGGGGCCAGCCTCATCGATGGGGTTACCCAGTACGTCCATGATGCGGCCCAGTGTGGCAGCGCCCACAGGAACAGCAATGGCAGAACCGGTGTTACTTACGTCCAGACCACGCTTTAAGCCCTCAGTAGAGCCCATGGCGATGGAACGAACAATGCCGTCGCCCAGCTGTTGCTGAACTTCCAGCGTAGTCTCTGCGCCAACAACTTTCAGCGCGTCGTAGACATTCGGTACCTGATCGCGCGGGAATTCCACGTCGATAACGGCGCCGATGATTTGAACGATACGTCCGCTACTCATTTATGGTTCCTCTGAATATTTGAACCGTTCTTAAACCGCGGCAGCGCCGCCGACGATTTCCGAAATTTCCTGTGTGATCGCAGCCTGACGCGCCTTGTTGTAGATCAGTTGCAGGTCTTTGATCAGCTGGCCAGCGTTGTCGGTGGCATTTTTCATGGCGATCATCCGCGCAGCCTGCTCAGCCGCTGCGTTTTCCACCACCGCTTGATAAACTTGCGACTCTACATAGCGAACCAGCAGCGAATCGAGCAACTGATAGGCATCAGGTTCATACAAATAATCCCAAGCCCGCTCAGCAGTTTCACCCTTGCTGGCCTCTAAAGGCAGCAATTGCTCCACGGTTGGCTTCTGGGTCATGGTATTGATGAACTTGTTCGATACCAGATACAACTGATCTATCTTGCCTTCGTTAAAGGCATCCAGCATTACCTTAACGCTGCCGATCAGACTGTTTACGGAGGGCGCTTCACCCAAGTTACCGATGGCCGCAACGATGTTGCCGCCGTAACTGCGGAAGAAACTGGCTCCCTTATTACCGATCACACAAAGGTCAGCTTGCACACCTTGGTCGTGCCAGCTCTTCATGCTCTTGATCAGCGCCTTGAACAGGTTGATGTTCAAGCCACCGCACAGACCACGATCAGAAGAAACCAGAATGTACCCGACGCGCTTAACCGGACGATCGACCATGAAGGGATGACGGTATTCTGGGTTAGCATTGGCTAAATGGCCAATAACCTGACGAATCCGCTCCGCATAAGGACGGCTGGCAGCCATGCGCAGTTGAGCTTTGCGCATTTTGCTGACCGCCACTTTTTCCATGGCGCTGGTGATCTTCTGCGTGCTTTTGATGCTCGCAATCTTGCTGCGAATCTCTTTTGCGCCTGCCATTTGACACCTTTCAGGTTAGCAGGCGGGGATCAAAGATCCCCGCTGCGGCTTACCAGGACTGGGTGGCCTTGAACTTCTCGATACCGGCTTTGATACCTGCATCGATTTCGTCGTTGAAGTCACCTTTCTCGTTGATCTTGGCCAGCAGATCAGCTTTCTCACGTTGGAAATAGCCGAGTAAGGCTTGCTCGAAAGCACCGACCTTAGCTACTTCAACATCTTGTAAGAAGCCACGCTCAGCGGCATACAGAGAAATGGACATTTCAGCCACAGACATGGGCGCAAATTGTTTTTGCTTCATCAGCTCAGTAACGCGCTGACCATGCTCCAACTGCTTGCGAGTTGCCTCATCCAGATCGGAAGCAAACTGGGCAAAGGCTGCCAGTTCACGGTACTGAGCCAGAGCGGTACGGATACCACCGGACAGTTTCTTAACGATCTTAGTTTGAGCCGCACCACCCACACGGGATACCGAAATACCGGCGTTCACAGCAGGGCGCAGGCCCGAGTTGAACATGCCAGATTCTAGGAAGATCTGACCGTCAGTGATGGAGATCACGTTGGTCGGAACGAAGGCGGATACGTCACCGGCTTGAGTTTCGATGATCGGCAGAGCGGTCAGAGAACCGGTTTTGCCCGTCACAGCGCCGTTGGTGAACTTCTCAACGTACTCTTCAGAAACGCGAGAAGCGCGCTCCAGCAGACGGCTGTGGAGATAGAACACATCGCCAGGATAGGCTTCACGACCTGGCGGACGGCGCAGCAGTAGGGAGATTTGACGGTAAGCAACGGCTTGCTTGGACAGATCATCATAAACGATCAGAGCGTCTTCGCCGCGGTCACGGAAGTACTCACCCATGGTGCAACCGGCGTAAGGAGCCAGGTATTGCAGAGCAGCGGACTCAGAAGCAGAGGCTGCAACCACAATAGTGTTGGCCAGAGCGCCGTGCTCTTCCAGTTTGCGTACTACGTTGGCAATGGTCGATTGCTTCTGACCAATGGCCACGTAAACGCATTTAATACCACTGTCTTTCTGGTTGATGATCGCGTCGATGGCCAGAGCGGTTTTACCGATCTGACGGTCACCGATGATCAGCTCGCGCTGACCACGACCTACCGGGATCATGGCATCAACGGATTTGTAGCCAGTCTGAACAGGCTGGTCTACGGATTTACGCCAAATTACGCCGGGCGCTACCTTCTCAACCGCATCGGTCAACTGATTGTTCAGCGGGCCTTTACCGTCAATGGGGTTACCCAGAGCGTCAACAACGCGACCCAGCAGTTCAGGGCCAACCGGAACTTCCAGAATACGGCCAGTGCACTTAGCACTCATGCCTTCTTTCAGACCTAGGTAGCTACCCAGAACTACAGCACCTACAGAATCACGCTCTAAGTTGAGCGCCATACCATAGACACCACCGGGAAATTCGATCATTTCGCCATACATCACATCGGCCAGTCCGTAGATACGGACGATACCGTCGGACACGCTGACGACCGTGCCCTCATTACGTGCTTGTGCCGAAACATCAAGCTGAGCGATACGCTGCTTGATAATTTCGCTTATTTCGGAAGGATTCAGTTGCTGCATGCCATGTCCCTCAAATCAGGATTTTAACGCTTCGGCTAACTGGCTCAGCTTGCCGCGGACCGAACCATCAATCACCACATCACCGGCGCGGATAACCAGACCGCCGATCAGTGCAGGATTTACTTCCTGCTGGAGGTTGACGGTACGATCGAGCCGCTTCGACAGGGAGGCAGCCAGGGTTTGAAGTTGCTCTTCGCTCAACTCGTAAGCGGTTTCCACTTCTACCGTGATGCTTTTTTCAGCCTCAAGTTTGAGAGCCTCAAAAGTTTCAAAAATAGTGGGGATAACCTCTAAGCGATCATTTTCACCTAGAGTTGCTACGAAATTGCAAAACGCTTTATCGGTGTCACCCAACAGACTGATCAGAGCTTCTACCTTAGTCGCTTGAGTCAGTTTAGGGTTGCCGATCAGTTCAGCCATCTCTGGGTTTTTTACAATGCTGGCTGCCTGACTGAGCAGTGCGAACCAAACATCAATTTGCCCTGTTTGAGTGGCCAGCTCGAAAGCAGCTTTTGCATAGGGCCGAGCAAGCGGCTGGTTATTGATCATCGCTTGCCTCGCTTAGAGTTGAGAGGCCAGTTTTTCGACCAGACCGTTGTGTACCTGGGCATCCACTTGGGATTGCAGGATTTGCTCCGCACCCTGAATAGCCAGAGCGGCTACTTGGCTGCGCAGTTGATCCCGGGCGCGGTTCACTTCCTGTTCGATCTCAGCCTTAGCGCTTGCGATCAGTCGCTCACCTTCGATGCGAGCCTGCTCTTTGGCTTCTTCGATGATCGTATTGGCATGCTTATTAGCTTGCTCAATGATCTGGGTAGCCTGCTCTTTAGTTTCCTTCAAGGTGTTGGAAACTTTTTCTTGAGCAAGTTTCAGATCGTTCTGGGCACGCCCGGCAGCATCCAATCCCTCGGCGATTTTCTTCTGGCGTTCTTGCATGGCCTGAGTAATGGGTGGCCATACATTTTTCATGCAAAACCAGACGAAAATAGCGAAGGCGATCGTTTGACCAAACAGCGTCAAGTTAATGTTCACAGCGATTTACCTCGTGCTATCTCGTTCGACGCAGTTGTCGTTTCCATAAACAACGGGGCCCACTAAAGGAGCCCCATTGCCCTCAGGAAAGGCTTAGGCAGCGGCAACGCTGGGAGCGACAACGAAGATCAGGTACATCGCGATACCAACACCGATCATAGGAACGGCGTCAAGCAGACCAGCCATCAGGAAGGTTTTGGTTTGCAGTTGAGGGGCCAGCTCTGGTTGACGAGCAGTGGATTCCAGCAGTTTTCCGCCCAACAGAGCAAAGCCAATACCAGTGCCCAGAGCACCCAGACCGATCATGAGGGCAGCGGCAACGTAGACGAGTTCCATGTAAAGCTCCTGAAGCTAAAGTTTAGTTAAGGGTTTCTTTGGTGCGGGTAGTTTCTATTTTACTGTGTTAATCCAGGATCAGTGACTATGGTCTTCGTGCGCTGAACTCAGATATACAACAGTCAGTACCATGAAAATAAATGCCTGCAGTGGGATTACCAGAATATGGAAAATCGCCCAAGGCACATTCAAGGTCCATTGCGCCCAGAAAGGCAGCAGCGCGATCAGGATGAAGACCACCTCACCGGCATACATGTTTCCGAATAGACGCAAGGCCAAGCTCAGTGGCTTAGTCAGCAGACCCAGAATTTCAAGGAACAGGTTAAAAGGAACTAAAGACCAGTGATTAAAGGGCGTAAAGGCCAGCTCTTTGGTAAAGCCCAAGCCCCCTTTCACTTTGATGCTGTAGTAAATAATCAGAGCAAACACGCCAATGGACAGACCAAAGGTGCCATTAGGATCTGCTGTGGGAACAATCTTGAAGTAAGGAATGCCAATCAGATGCGCCAGACCCGGAATGTAATCGACGGGAATCCACTTCAGGCTGTTCATCAAAAACACCCAAACGAAGATGGTCAAGGCTAGAGGGGCAACCACTGGGTTACGACCGTGGAAGGTGTCGCGCATCATGCCTTCGACAAACTCGACACACATCTCAACCAAATTTTGCAGCTTACCCGGAACACCGGAGGTCGCGTTCACAGCCGCTTTTTGGAACAGCTTAATGAACAGCAAACCACACAATACTGACCACAGCATGGTGTCGACGTGAATAGCCCAAAATCCCATTTGAACGGCATCGTCTGCTGTTTTGGCAAACATCAAACCTTTTTCAGGGTGAAACCCCAAGGCTAGGTTTTGCAAGTGATGCTGTATATATTCAACCGGTGTGCTCGCCATAAACTCCTCGATATTCAATACTTCGGATTGTTTTTCACCAGCAGGAGCGCACTAGCTCCAGTGCCTAGCACCAGTAGATAGCCACTCAGTAGCGCTAAGGGCTCAAGCGGCTGCACTCCTACAAACACCAACGCAAAAAGCGCTGCTGTCAGAATCAATTTACCTATTTCACCGGCCCAAAAAGACTGAACAACGGCCCCTACCGAGCGCGCTCCGAAATACCGGAAAGCTTTGTAGGCAAAATAAAGGTTCGCTACCCAAGCAATCAGGCCACCTAACAAGCCTGAATACCCCGCAACAAAACCGAAAAATACGCCACACACTAGGGCTGCTGACAGGGCAATTAAGGCTTGTGCCAGCAACACTCGAAATACTGGGAGACGATGGAGGGGTGTCTGGTTGCGTCTGTTCACACGAATTCCGTCACCGTGACGGCAAGCCCGACAGGGCCACCGCTCCTAAAAATGCGCCGCGAGTATAGGGGCGGATACACCTAGGTTCAACCGTCTTGCAGCTTTTTGTGGTCATTTTCTAAGCTAATTCTTATTAGCGAATGTGTGCTAAAACCCCCTGCAACTCATCTAAAGAGTTATAGCGAATCACCAATTGTCCTTTGCCTTTTGCCGTGTGGCGAATCTGCACAGGAGCTCCTAAACATTCCGCCAACCGCTGCTCCAAGCGACTAATGTCAGGATCATCTGCTGCTGACTTAGCCGTTGGATTGGCCTCCTTTAACCATTGACGAACCAAAGCTTCGGTCTGGCGAACACTTAATCCTCGTGCGACAACATGCCGCGCGCCTTCAATCTGACGCTCATCCGGTAAACCCAATAAAGCACGCGCATGGCCCATTTCCAAATCGCCGTGGGCCAGCATGATTTTTACTTCTTCCGGCAAGGCCATTAACCGCATCAGGTTACTGATGCTGACACGGGACTTGCCCACGGCATCCGCCACTTGCTGCTGAGTCAGGTGGAATTCGTGCTGCAAACGTTGTAAGGCAATGGCTTCCTCAATCGGGTTGAGGTCTTCACGTTGGATGTTTTCGATCAAGGCCATAGCGATGGCCAGATCATCCGGTACTTCACGCACCAGTGCCGGAATTTTATCCAGACCGGCTTGCTGACTGGCTCGCCAACGGCGCTCTCCGGCAATGATTTCGTAGCGACCTGAAGCCACAGGTCTAACCACAATCGGCTGCATTACCCCTTGGGCTCGAATAGATTGAGCCAGCTCTTCTAAAGCAACAGGATCCATATCCCGTCTGGGTTGATAACGTCCGCGTTGTACCAGATCTAGGGGGAGGTGATGCAGCTCGCCTTGATCGCTCACTGGGGCGCTTACGCCTTCCTCCGTTGCTCCCGGTAGGCTGCCTCCTAGTAAGGCATCTAGCCCGCGTCCGAGCCCTCTTTTTCTTATGGCCATAAGGTCTCCTTAGCGTATTAGGTGCGAGTGGGGCGACGTTGGCGACGGGCCAACTCGCTGGCCAATGCCAGATAGGCTTGTGCCCCCTTGGACTGCCTGTCGTATTCCAAAACCGGCATGCCGTGACTGGGCGCTTCGGCCAAGCGAACATTGCGTGGGATGACCGTCTCGTATAACCGATCAGCAAAGTGGGCTTTCAGTTGCTCGGAAACTTGATTAGTCAGACTGCTACGCGGGTCGTACATGGTGCGCACAATGCCTTCAATCCTCAGTTCGGCATTCAAAGCCACCGCAATGCGCTGAATGGAGTTCACCAGATCGGTTAATCCCTCCAAGGCGTAGTATTCGCACTGCATGGGGATGATGACGCCATCCGCTGCTGCCAGCGCATTCACCGTCAGCATGGACAGCGAGGGCGGGCAGTCGATGAGGATGTAATCGTAGTTTTCCCGCACCGGGGCCAAGGCTTCGCGCAGGCGCTTTTCTTTGGCCGGCATGTTGAGTAGAGCTACTTCTGCCGCCGTTAAATCGCGGTTAGCCGGTAACAATTGATAGCCACCGTGCTCGGAAAAGTGCATAGCTTCTACAAGGCTGCATTTGCCGGTCAGTACGTCATACACCGAGTAGTCCAAACTCAGCTTGTCCACACCGCTACCGGTAGTGGCGTTGCCTTGAGGGTCTAAATCCAACAGCAACACCCGGCGGCGCGTTGCCACCAGTGAAGCCGCTAGGTTGACGCAGGTGGTTGTCTTGCCCACACCGCCCTTTTGATTGGCGATGGCGAATACTTTAGCCATGATCGGTTTCGTTCCAATTCATGAAATGCGGCGCAGTATCAGGAGGTGGCGCTGTCCTTGGCAACCGGGTACATCCAACACCTGAGTGTTTATTAACTGAAAATCCTCGGGTAAGGCTTGCAACTCATCGTCGGGATGCACGCCTTTCATGGCCAACCAGTGGGTATTTTGATCGCCCAAGTGCCGTGTCCAATCGGAAAAGTCGGCCAGCGAGCTGAAGGCCCGCGACACTATGCCCTCAAAAGGTAAGGCCGGTTGAAAGGCCTCCACCCGTTCATTGACTACGCTGAGGTTGGCCAGTTTGAGTTCCAACTTCACCTGAGTCAGGAAGCGCGTTTTCTTACCATTGGAGTCCAGTAGGGTGAATTGGCGCTCGGGAAAGGCAATCGCCAAGGGCACGCCGGGCATGCCTCCACCACTGCCCACATCCAACCAACAGGCTCCCAAAGGCTGCACTTGGGGCAGGATACTCAAGCTGTCCAACAAGTGCCGAGAAACCATTTCATTCGGGTCACGGACGGCGGTCAGGTTATAGGCTTTATTCCACTTGATCAGCAGAGACAGGTAGGCCAAAAGCTGCTCTTGCTGAGCCGCGTTCAGCACCAAGCCCAAACGCTGGATGCCTGAAGCCAACTCTTGCCTATGCTGCGGGGTAATCACCGACATTAGGCCTCCTGATCCGCTGTTTTACTCTGGGTGCTGCGCTTTTTCAGATGAATCATCAGCAGGGAGATCGCCGCAGGCGTTACGCCGGGAATACGCGAAGCTTGGCCTAGGGTTTGTGGACGCGCCTGAGTCAGCTTGTGCTGAATCTCCCGCGAGAGACCGGGAATGCCGCTGTACTCCAGATCCTCCGGCAGACGAATGTTTTCGCTGGCCTGCAAACGGCGAATTTCATCCTGCTGACGGTCGATGTACCCGGCGTATTTGGTTTGAATCTCGACCTGCTCGGCTACTTGGGGGTCTTCCACGCCCTCCCCTGTCAGCTCAACCAGAGCGGCGTAATCAATTTCCGGGCGGGTCAGCAGATTGAGTAAGCTGTACTCCCGTTGTAAGGCAGCACCAAAGCGCGCCTCAACTGCTTGAGCTACCGGACTTCCTGCTTGAATCCACGTAGTTTTCAGGCGTTGCTGCTCGCGTTCAATGCCTTCGCGCTTGCGTTCAAAAGCAGCCCAACGTGCATCGTCCACCAAGCCCAGTTCGCGGCCTTTTTCCGTTAGGCGCAGATCAGCGTTATCTTCACGCAGAATCAGACGGTATTCGGCCCGCGAAGTGAACATGCGGTAAGGCTCGGAAGTACCCAAAGTGATGAGGTCATCAATCAGCACGCCGATATAGGCCTCATCGCGGCGCGGATGCCAACTGTCTCGGCCTTGGGCGCGCAACGCAGCATTAGCTCCGGCCAGCAAGCCTTGAGCGGCCGCTTCTTCGTAGCCAGTGGTGCCGTTGATTTGTCCGGCAAAGAACAGCCCACCAATGGCCTTGGTTTCGAGGCTGTACTGCAAATCCTGCGGGTTAAAGTAATCGTATTCGATGGCATAGCCGGGACGCAGGATGTGGGCGTTTTCCAAACCGCGCATGGAGCGCACGATCTGCAACTGCACATCAAAGGGCAACGAGGTGGAAATGCCGTTGGGGTACAGCTCGTGGGTGGTCAGACCTTCCGGCTCCAGAAACACCTGATGGCTGTCTTTATCGGCGAAACGGTGGATTTTGTCCTCGATGGAGGGACAGTAACGCGGGCCAATGCCTTCAATCACCCCGGAATACATGGGCGAGCGATCCAGATTGCTGGCGATGATTTCGTGGGTGCGGGCATTGGTGTGGGTAATCCAGCAGCTCACTTGAGGCGGATGCTGATCCACCGAGCCCATAAAAGACATCACCGGCAGAGGCGTGTCACCGGGCTGCTCAGTCATCACGGAATAATCCACGCTGCGGCTGTCAATCCGTGGGGGCGTGCCGGTTTTTAAACGTCCGACCCGCAGCGGTAACTCGCGCAAACGGTGGGCAAGGTTGATGGAAGCAGGATCACCCGCCCGACCGCCGGAGTAGTGCTCTAGGCCAATATGGATCAGACCGCCGAGGAAGGTTCCAGCCGTCAACACCACGGCATCGCACAAAAAGCGCACGCCCATTTGGGTGACAACACCACGCACCTGATCTTGCTCAACGATTAAATCGTCACAGGGCTGCTGGAACAGCCACAGGTTGGGCTGATTTTCCAAAATATGGCGCATGGCCGCTTTGTACAGCACCCGATCGGCCTGAGCGCGAGTGGCCCGCACCGCTGGGCCCTTACGGCTGTTCAGCACGCGAAATTGAATGCCACCTTTATCGGTAGCAGTCGCCATAGCGCCACCGAGGGCATCCACTTCCTTCACCAGATGACTTTTACCGATGCCGCCAATGGCCGGGTTGCAACTCATCTGACCCAAGGTTTCGATATTGTGGGTCAGTAACAGGGTATTCACGCCCATGCGTGCCGCTGCCAGCGCGGCTTCAGCACCGGCATGGCCGCCACCGACGACGATCACGCCAAAACGGGAAGGAAAGTCCACACGCACCTCGTGCCTGTCTAGGCTGACATCAAAAATATTGAAGTATAAAGAGTCCCAGCTAAGGGATGAAGCTCACTTACCAATACAGAAACTGGAAAAAATTCGCCCTAGTAGCTCGTCGGAGCTGAATGAACCCGTAATTTCTCCCAAAATCTGCTGTGTCAAGCGTAAATCCTCGGCTAATAGCTCGCCGGCCTCAGTGTAGAGTAGGTGTTCTCGCCCCTGTTGGAGTAAGGTTGCTGCACGTCTCAAAGCTTCCAAATGACGTCTTCGGGCGCTGAATCCCATTTCTAGTCCGGGCTGATACCCCATACAGGCCTTCAGATGCTGGCAAAGGGTATCAATACCCACAGAATCTCGGGCAGCCATGCGTAGGATGGTATAGCCTGCCTCATTCAACTCAAGACCTTCTGGCTCCCCTGAAAGATCTACCTTGTTGCGGATGAGGGTAATACGTTTAGGGTCAGGATCTTGGTCGAAAAACTCACGCCAGAGCTCATGTAAATCCGCGTCAGCCTCTTTGGAGGAGTCCACGACTAAAAGAATTCTGTCAGCCTCTTGTATTGCAGATACGGCCCTTTGAATCCCAATTTGCTCGACCCGATCTTGGGTGACTCTAAGGCCCGCTGTGTCCAGAATATGTAGAGGCATTCCCTCAATCTGAATGCGCTCATGCAACACATCACGCGTTGTTCCCGCTATCTCCGTCACAATGGCCACATCCCGCCGTGCCAACGCATTCAACAGACTGGACTTTCCCGCATTAGGTCGACCAGCAATGGCAATCGTCATTCCATCACGCAGAAGTGCTCCCTGTCCGGCTTGCTGCAACAACTGATCTAAGTCTTGCTCCAAATGTTCAAGCCGTCCGAGGATTTGGCCATCGTTTAAAAAGTCGATTTCCTCCTCAGGGAAATCAATAGCTCCCTCAACGTACATGCGTAGTTGAATCAGTTGCTCAACCAACAGGTGTACCTGACGCGAAAAAGCACCTTGTAAGGATTGCACGGCATTACGCGCCGCTTGTTTTGAACTGGCTTCAATTAAATCTGCAATGGCTTCTGCTTGAGCCAAGTCGAGTTTGCCGTTTAAAAAAGCCCGCTCACTAAACTCACCCGGTCGAGCTTGGCGTGCTCCTAGCTCTAAACAGCGTTGCAGCAGCATATCTAAAATAACCGGGCCACCATGCCCCTGTAGCTCTAAAACGTCTTCTCCCGTAAAGGAGTGAGGATTGGGGAAAAAGAGCAATAATCCCTGATCTAAAACTTCAGTGGTCTCTGCTAGAAAGGAACAGTAATGGGCCTGCCGTGGCTTAGGCTCAAAGCCTGCAATAGCCACTGCAATGCTCTTTGCCTGAGGCCCAGATAAACGAATGACCCCAATCCCACCATAGCCTTGGGCGGTAGCTACGGCGGCGATGGTATCTTGGTCTAGCTGCATACTAGCCTCCAGAATCACAAAGCAAAACGCCCCTAAAAGGGGCGTTAGCGCATTTAAACAAACAAATTAGAGGGCCGATTGCTCAATCTGCCGCGTGATGTACCACTGCTGGGCAATAGACAGAACGTTGTTCACCACCCAGTACAGAACCAAACCTGCCGGGAACCACAGGAAGAAGAAGGTGAAAATAATGGGCATTAATTTCAAAATCTTCGCCTGCATGGGATCGGGAGGCGTTGGGTTAAGCATCTGCTGGATGAACATAGTGCCGCCCATGATCAAAGGCAGAATGAAGTAAGGATCCTTAATAGAAAGATCCGTAATCCAACCCAACCAAGGCGCTTGGCGCATTTCAACACTTTCTAGTAAAACCCAGTACAAGGCTAAGAAGACGGGCATCTGTACTAAAATCGGCAGGCATCCACCCAACGGGTTGATTTTTTCCTTCCGATATAACTCCATCATAGCTTGAGACATCTTCTGCCGATCATCGCCATGCTGCTCTTTTAAAGCTTGTAACTTGGGTGTCACAGTCCGCATCTTAGCCATGGATTTATAGCTGGTTGCGGACAAGGGGAAGAAGATCAGTTTAATGATCAAGGTTAACACAATGATCGACCAACCCCAGTTACCCAATAGACTATGAATTAATTGTAGTAACCAAAAAATAGGCTGAGCTAAGAACCAGAGAAAACCGTAATCAACGGTTAACTCCAAACCAGGAGATAACGCTTGGAGCTCATTTTGTAGTTTAGGGCCTGCATACAAAGTTGCTCCAACTTGACCCTGAGTGCCAGAAGCTACATTAATCGCATTTCCCGTAAAACCGATAATGTAGTTACCTTGACTGTCTTTACGCGTTTGTACTTGGTTTAGACTTTCTTTATTTGGTATCCAAGCAGTTACAAAGTAGTGTTGTAACCAAGCTATCCAACCACCTTGAACGGTTTTTTTCAAACTACCATCATTCATGTCTCCCATGGAGACTTTATGGTAGGGTTCATCATTAGTCCAAAGAGCAGCACCCAGATAAGTTGCAGTTCCTGTTGCTGTTGTTGAAGATGGATCACCACTCGCATCTCGTTTTAATTGTGCAAAAAGATGACCTACCCAAGGTTTGTCACTCTGATTGTCAATTAAATAATCGACCTTTAATGCATAACTGCCCCGAGTTAGCGTAAAACGCTTAACGTAGTTTATTCCATCAGCAGAGTAGGTTAGATCCACAACCAATTGGTTCTGGTTTTCAGCTAATTGATATTGGGTAGCTGAGGTCGCATACAAGGGGCGACCTGATGGGCGATCTGGGCCATCACCTATTAAGCCGCTTTGTGCCTCATAGAGACGACTAGAGCTACGCTCAAACAGTTGGAAGGGGATATCCGCCCTATCTTGACGCAAAGGATACTGTGGTAACCGTAAGTCAACAATATCGCCTCCTTGAGGGTCAATTGCTAAGCTCAACACATCTGTTTGTACCTGTATTAAACCGCCTGTAGTACTTGTACTAGGAATACTTTCTGCGTTTTGACTGAGGTGCGGAATGTCATGGGCATTTGTGCTAGGTATAGCGCTGTCGGCTATAACGGCTCCTGAGTTATGTGTTGCTGCTTGAGACTGAGGAGGCAATGGTTGCTGACCATAATCTTGGTTCCACTGCAAAATCATCAGATAGGAGACGACTGCAAGGGCAACAAATAGGGCAGTACGCTTGATATCCATGGTTTAATCGGCCGTTGGTAATGGGTGTTTAGCACTTTTTTTTGCTGGAATAGGATCATAGCCACCAGCATTCCAAGGATTACACCGAAAAATACGTTTTAAGCTTAGCCAACCGCCTTTTAATAGGCCGTATTGCTCTATGGCTTGATGGGTGTAACAAGAACAGCTAGGGTAAAATCGGCAGTGATTAGCCATCAAAGGGCTGATGGCATACTGGTAGAATCGTATAGCAGCTAGAGCAAATTTACGTATTTTCATGGGAGGAAGGATGCCCCGCTGGATCTATGCTGCTGATACGTCTCCAGAGTTTACTAAACAGTTTGGCAAGCTGAGCATTTTCTTTATCTGCTATGCCTTTCCTAGCGATAGCGACGATATCCCAGCTGCCTAATTGAGTCTGATGACAGCGGAAAGATTCCCGTAATTGACGTTTGATGCGATTCCTTTCAACGGAAAGGCGGACGTTCTTTTTACTAACGACAAGCCCTAAACGAGGGTGGTTTAGGCCATTAGGATGGATTAGTAAAAGAATTTGCCCTCCTGACACCCTTTCAACTGGAGAATCGAAGACTCTCTTGAAATGTTGAGGAGAAAGTAAGCGTTTTTCTCGACCAAAACCTCGATTCACACTTACCATGCTCTGAGGAAGTATTAAACGGTCAGACGCTTACGGCCTTTGGCTCTACGGCGGGACAACACTTGGCGGCCGTTTTTAGTAGCCATACGAGCACGGAAACCGTGAGTGCGGGCGCGTTTTAGGACGCTAGGTTGAAAAGTACGCTTCATAGGAGTACCTGGGGATTTCTATGGGTCTGAGTTTTAGGTGTACTTAAATAAGCCCCCCATACTAGTTAATTTTTTTTCAAGAGTCAATTTTTCTCTGCTCTCTTTGTGTGCGGGAAAAAAAATTTCATCCTAGACAATAAGCTTTTGATTTTAGTTTTTTTATTATTATAGAGGGCCTGTATTTCTGTGGATAACTAGGGTTATCTAATTGAATTAGATGGAAAATCATCTGTTGATAAACCTGTTAATTTCCTGTGTGAATCCTGTGCAAAATAATCCAGCACAATTTTTGCATAAAAATAGATATACATAAGTTTTCAACAGGGTTATCCACAGAAGAAAAAATCTTTTTCTTGCTATTCTGGCTGTAATCGCAGATGCTTATAGGTTGTTTGGCCGTATTCGGCCCGATTTTTATTTCCACCGTTAGCAATTCGAACTGCTGGTTGGGGTTAAACCTTGCGCTCTAAATTTGAAGCTACTCCCCTGCTAGAACTTTGGCAGCGTTGCTTGGGCCTATTACGTGATGAACTGCCCGCGCAACAATTCAATACTTGGATTCGTCCACTTCAGGTGGATGTGGATTCTGGTGAGTTATGTGTTTATGCTCCAAATCGCTTTGTTTTGGATTGGGTTAGTGAAAAATATTTAACGCGTTTAAATGATTTGTTGGCTGAGCAATCGCAATCAGTATTACCGCCGGTAGTATCCTTGCGTATTGGTAGTAAAAATTCAGGTTTAAAACTAAAGGCTGATTTAACGCCTAAAATTACGTCGAGTGTTAATCTTAATTCTAATGTTGTTCCAGAAAGAAAGGTTCAGATTCAAGAAGATGCTCCATCAAAACTAATAACTACTCTTGAATTGCCTAAAAGAGCGGTATCACCAATATCTCCTCCTGTATCAAGCCCTCGGGTCTTATATAATAATAATGCTCCTGCTTTGGTGGTTCGTCCTAATGCTATAACGCATAATCATTCTGAACGGAATACGCCGGTTGATAGTGCGATGAAGCATGTAAGTTATTTAAATAGTATGTTTACTTTTGATAACTTCGTAGAAGGAAAATCGAATCAATTGGCTCGGGCAGCTGCTTGGCAAGTTGCTGAAAATCCTGGAAATTCTTATAACCCATTGTTTCTTTATGGTGGAGTTGGTCTTGGAAAAACCCACTTAATGCATGCTGTGGGTAATTATCTCATTAGGAAAACACCGGGTATTAGAGTAGTTTATTTACACTCTGAACGGTTCGTTGCCGATATGGTAAAAGCATTGCAGCTTAATGCAATTAATGATTTTAAGCGTTTTTATCGTTCCATCGATGCTTTGTTAATTGATGATATTCAGTTCTTTTCCAGAAAAGAACGATCTCAAGAGGAGTTTTTCTATACTTTTAATACGTTGTTAGAGTCTGGACAGCAAGTTATTTTAACCAGTGACCGATATCCCAAAGAAATTGATGGATTAGAAGAGCGTTTAAAATCACGTTTTGGTTGGGGATTAACAGTAGCTATTGAGCCTCCTGAGTTGGAAACTCGAGTAGCTATTTTGATGAATAAAGCAGCGCAGATTAATTCCCCTCTTTCCTACGAGGCAGCATTCTTTATTGCTCAGCGAATTCGCTCTAATGTTCGAGAGTTAGAGGGTGCATTAAAGCGGGTAATAGCTCATGCTAACTTTATGGGCTGTGATATTACTTTGGATTTAATACGTGAATCTTTAAAGGATTTATTGGCCTTACAAGAGAAGCTAGTAAATATTGATAATATACAGCGTATTGTCTCTGACTATTATAAGGTTAAGATACTAGATTTATTATCAAAGCGTCGTATGCGTTCTATTGCTAGGCCCAGACAAGTAGCTATGGCTTTAGCAAAAGATTTAACTTCACATAGTCTTCCGGAAATCGGTCAGGCATTTGGAGGGCGTGATCATACAACAGTATTGCATGCATGCCGAAAAATTAGTGAATTGCGCGAAGTTGATGCAGAAATTGCAGCAGATTATAGAAATCTACTGAAACTTCTGAGTACTTGATGAAAAGACGTAAGTCTTTCGTTATCCTCTCTGCCTAAGATTTTGAGCAAGCAGAGAATCCTCTTATGCACTTTACTATTCAGCGCGAATCCTTATTAAAGCCTCTGCAATTAGTAGCCGGAGTTGTAGAGCGTCGCCAAACACTACCAGTATTATCAAATGTATTAATTGTTATTAATGGGCAATACCTGTCTTTGACTGGAACTGATCTTGAGGTGGAGCTTGTTGCGCATGTTCCTTTAGCCGACCCTAGTATGTCAGAAGGAGAAATTACGGTACCGGCTAAAAAATTGATGGATATTTGTAAAAGTCTTCCTAGTGAGTCTTTTATCGATATTAAGTTGGATGATAATAAGTTAATACTTAAGTCAGGACGTAGCCGTTTTAGTTTATCAACATTGCCAGCAACAGATTTCCCTAATGTTGAGGAAATACAAGATCCATTAAACTTTTATTTGCCCCAGGGGTTATTACGGCGCTTAATTGAGCAAACTAGTTTTGCTATGGCTCAGCAAGATGTGCGCTATTATTTGAATGGAATGTTATTAGAAGTTCAAGCAAACAGATTGCGTGCAGTAACAACTGATGGACATCGCTTAGCCTTATGTTCTCTTACTACTGAAATAAAAGACTCTTTAAATGCTCATCAGGTTATTGTTCCGCGTAAAGGAATTTTGGAGCTAGTTCGTTTATTAAATGATCAAACCAGTGAGGTTAAAATTATACTGGGACAACATCATGTACGAGCTACTGTGGGAGACTTTACTTTCACTTCAAAGTTAGTTGATGGGAAATTTCCTGATTATGAGCGTGTTGTGCCTCGTGGTGGAGATAAATTAGTTATTGCTAATCGGCAGGCTTTGCGAGAGGCTTTAAGCCGAGCTGCAATTTTATCTAATGAAAAATATCGTGGAGTGCGCCTATTATTGGATGCTAATCTTCTTAAAGTTCAGGCAAATAATCCAGATCAGGAAGAGGCCGAAGAAGAGTTAGTAGTGGAGTATTCTGGCTCTACTCTCGAAATTAGCTTTAATGTAGGGTATCTTTTAGATGTATTGGCTGTTATGTCAACAGAAAAAGTTCGTTTAATTTTTTCTGACGCTAATAGCAGTGCTCTGATACAAGAATTAGATAATGATGATTCTTCATATGTCATTATGCCGATGCGTTTGTAAATAAAACTGGACATCAAATTAGATATAGATAATGTTCCTGAATCGGTTCTCAGTCACCGGAATTAGAAATTTACATCCGGTGACTCTTTCTAATCTTTCCCAAGTTAATGTTTTCTACGGTTTGAATGGCAGCGGAAAAACCAGCTTGCTAGAAGCTATTTTTCTGTTGGGCTTAGGACGTTCCTTTCGGACAGGACGGATGGATACTCCTATCGCTTACCATCAGTCAGAATATATTGTATTTGGCGAACTCTCTCGTGAAGAGGATTTAGATGATACAAAGGCAAAGGTGACTTTGGGATTGTCACGCAAAAGGACAGGCGAATTATCAATCCGTATTAATGGGCAGAATGTGCAAACTGCTTCTGCATTGGCTGAAACCATGCCACTGCAGTTGATCAATCCTGATAGCTTTCGTTTTTTGGAGGGCGGCCCCAAAGCACGTCGTCAATTTTTGGATTGGGGCGTATTCCATTCTGAGCCTCGTTTTTTTCAGGCTTGGAAGAGAATGCAACGCGCCTTACATCAGCGGAACTCTTGGCTTCGACATGCTACACTGGACAGATCTCAGCAAGAGGTTTGGAATCACGAATTTTCTTTGGCAAGCTTAGAGGTGGATACTTATCGTAAAAACTACCTCGAAGTATTTCGGCCTGTTTTTGAACAAGTGTTAGCTCATTTAATCGACCTCAAAGATTTGCAATTATCATATTACCAAGGTTGGGATAAAGACCGTTCATTGCAAACTGTATTAGAGTCTTCAATACAGAGGGATCGAATGGCTGGCTATACTCAAGCAGGCCCTCAGCGGGCTGATCTGCGCATTCGTATGTCAGGTGTGTACGACGCGGTAGACATCATATCGCGAGGGCAGCAAAAATTAATCATCAGTGCGTTGCGAATTGCTCAAGGCTATTTGTTGAGAGCCAAGCAGGATGAAGCAGCCGCCAACAAGCGCTGTATTTATTTAATTGATGACTTACCCTCTGAGCTGGATTCTTATCATCAAAAAGCTATATGCCAATTGCTTGAGCAATTAAAGTGCCAAGTATTTATTACCTGTATCGATCCAACTTCATTGAAAAATTGTTGGATGGATACAGCCTCTCTTTCAAAGTTTCACGTGAAACAAGGCTATATCAGCCAACAGCCATGATTCCTGGAGTCCTGGAGTTAAACATGAGTGAAATTCATATCTACGATTCCTCCAGTATCAAGGTACTTAAAGGCCTAGATGCTGTTCGTAAACGCCCCGGTATGTACATTGGTGACACTGACGATGGTACCGGTTTGCATCACATGGTCTTTGAGGTGGTTGATAACTCGATTGATGAAGCCTTAGCGGGATATTGTTCTGAGATTCTGATTACGATTCATGTCGATGAGAGTATTACCGTCAGAGATAATGGGCGTGGTATTCCCGTTGATATTCATAAGGAGGAAGGAGTATCGGCTGCTGAAGTAATTATGACCGTACTTCATGCGGGCGGTAAGTTTGACGATAACTCTTACAAGGTCTCAGGTGGTCTACACGGTGTTGGGGTTTCGGTAGTAAATGCACTGTCAGAAGAGTTGCTGCTGACAGTACGTCGTGATGGAAAAGTATGGGAGCAGCTTTATCAGCATGGTGTCCCCGCCGCTCCCTTATCTGCTATTGGTGAGACCGATACCTCGGGTACTGAGATCCGTTTTAAGCCCTCCCCAGAGACCTTCAAAAATATTCACTTTAGCTGGGATATCTTAGCCAAGCGTTTGCGTGAGCTCTCCTTTTTGAATTCAGGGGTTGGCATATTACTGAGGGATGAGCGCTCAGGAAAAGAAGAGCTGTTTAAGTACGAAGGTGGACTGCGCGCTTTTGTGGAATACCTGAATACCAATAAGACTATCGTCAATCAGGTTTTTCACTTTAACGTACAGCGTAACGATGGTGTGGGTGTTGAAGTAGCTTTGCAATGGAATGATGGATTTAACGAACATATTCTATGTTTTACTAATAACATTCCCCAGCGTGATGGCGGTACACACTTAGCAGGTTTTCGATCCGCCTTGACCCGTAATTTGAATACCTACATTGAGCAAGAAGGTTTAGCGAAAAAGTTTAAAATTTCAACCACGGGGGATGATGCCCGTGAAGGTCTGACAGCTATCATCTCGGTTAAGGTGCCTGACCCCAAATTCAGCTCCCAGACTAAAGATAAGTTGGTTTCCTCTGAAGTTAAAACCGCAGTAGAGCAGGAAATGGGCAAATACTTTGCTGAGTTCTTGTTAGAGCGTCCTGCGGAGGCAAAGGCTGTAGTGGGGAAAATGCTGGATGCGGCCAGAGCCCGAGAAGCTGCCCGTAAGGCCCGCGAGATGACTCGGCGTAAAGGTGCTTTAGACATTGCGGGATTGCCAGGTAAGTTAGCTGATTGTCAGGAGAAAGACCCCGCACTGTCTGAGCTTTACATTGTGGAAGGGGATTCAGCGGGCGGTTCTGCAAAACAAGGGCGTAATCGGAGAACCCAAGCGATTCTGCCTTTGAAGGGTAAAATCCTGAATGTCGAAAAAGCTCGCTTTGATAAGATGCTATCCTCTCAAGAAGTGGGAACGCTGATTACTGCCTTAGGGTGTGGGATCGGTCGTGACGAGTACAACATAGAAAAACTACGTTATCACAACATCATTATCATGACCGACGCGGATGTGGATGGCTCTCACATTCGGACGCTGTTGCTAACTTTCTTCTTCCGCCAATTGCCCGAATTGATTGAACGTGGCCATATATATATTGCCCAACCACCCTTGTATAAAGTGAAGAAAGGTAAGCAGGAGCAGTACATTAAAGACGATGAGGCTATGGAAGACTACATGACTCAGTCCGCTTTGGAAGAGGCTAATTTGTATGTACACGAAGGTGCTCATCCCATTAAAGGTCTGGGATTGGAGCGGTTGGTTCAAGAATACCGTTCTGTATCCAAAGTGCTGTCTCGTCTGTCGCGCTTGTATCCTCAGGAATTGACTGAGCATTTGATCTATCTGCCTAAACTGTCGATTGAGCACTTGGGCAATCAGCTCGAAATGGCTGTCTGGATTGAAGCTTTCCAAGCGGCTCTGAAAGAGGCTGAAAAGTCGGGACAATCCTATACTGTCAGCTTACGCGAGGATTCAGAGCGCGGCTTATGGTTACCTGAAGTCCAAATTCAGGCACATGGCTTATCCAGCTACATTTGTTTTAATCGTGATTTCTTCATGAGTAATGATTATCGAGCAGTCGTTACTTTGGGAGAGCAACTGTCTAATCTGCTGGAGGATGGAGCCTATGTACAGCGCGGAGAACGTAAAAAGCCAGTAAGCTCCTTCAAAGAAGCCCTACAGTGGTTAATGGCAGAGACCACAAAACGTCACAGCATTCAGCGTTATAAAGGTTTGGGAGAGATGAACCCAGATCAACTCTGGGAGACCACAATGGATCCTAGCGTGCGCAGAATGCTGAAAGTAACTGTTGAGGATGCGATTCGAGCAGATCAGTTATTTAACACTTTAATGGGCGATGCCGTAGAGCCACGGCGTGAGTTTATTGAAGCCAATGCTTTGGCTGTATCCAACTTGGATTTCTGATTGAAATAGAGTGTGCTAATAAAAAAGGCCGATCTAAAAGATTGGCCTTTTTTATTAATTAAGGGTCTGCCTTATGAGCGGTGTAGGGTTGCCTGTAATTGGCTCCAGCTTACTTGATGGCTGTCGAACTTAACGTATAAAGCAGACTCTTGTTCTACGATGGATACCTCGGTCACTCCCGGTAAACTCAGCAGTTGTACGCTGATGTTTTGGAGGTTAGTTTGCTGTTCTGGGAGTTCGAAACGGGCGCTGGTGACGTAGGGTGGTTCTGTCATACTGCGCGCTTGATATAGCCAGAAGGCACTCACTCCCGTACATAGAAGAAAGACTGCCTCAGCTCCGCTCTGTTGGTACAACCATCCGCCTAAAATTCCGCCAAGGGCTGCCCCTAGAAATTGGCTGGTGGCATAAATGCCCATCGCAGTGCCTTTGCTTCCGGCGGGGGATACCTTGCTGATCAGTGAGGGCAGCGAAGCCTCTAATAAATTGAAGGTAGTGAAAAACAACAACATGCCGAATATCAGCAGCCATAGGCTGTGCGCAAATAACCAGAAAAACACTTCACAGAATAAGAGTAGGCTAATCGCTCCTAGGAGTACGCGCTTCATTTGGCGCTTTTTCTCGCCGTAGATAATAAAGGGTACCATGCTGATAAAGCCCAGCACCAAAGTACCCAAGTAAACCAGCCAATGGTGTTCGCGAGAAAGCCCGCCTTGCTCTACTAAGGCAAGAGGCAAAGCGACAAAGCTGGCCATCAGTACGGCGTGTAGGGCAAAGATTCCGAGATTGATCCGCAGTAAGTCGGGATTTTTGAGGGTTTTCCCCAGTAGCTCACGATTGATTACGGTTTCGCGGTGTTCGTGTTTTTGTGTTTTAGGCATAAAGCGGATGATGATTAAGCCTAAAAGGGCCATCAGCATAGTGGCCCAGAACAACCCCGAAAGACCAAAGGCATGGGTTAATAAAGGCCCCAAAATCATCGCCGCCGCAAAGGATAAACCGATGCTTAAACCCATGGCTGCCATTGCTCGGGTGCGGTGTTGTTCCCGGGTTAAGTCCGATAGCAATGCCATGATGGCCGCCGAGATAGCGCCCGCACCCTGTAAAATACGTCCGGCAATAACGCCCCAGATGGATTCAGAGCAGGCCGAAACCACAGCACCAAGGGCAAAAATAATCAATCCGGCGTAGATAATCGGCAAACGGCCAATCCGATCTGAGAGTATGCCACAAGGAATTTGAAATACAGCCTGAGTTAAACCATAAGCTCCAATGGCTAATCCGATTAATGCGGGCGTTGCTCCTTGCAGTTCCAAGCCATAGGTCGCTAATACCGGCAATACCATAAACATGCCTAGCATGCGGAAGGCAAATACCAGCGATAGTCCTGCTGTGGCACGGATTTCCGTCGTGTTCATGCGATCGACAAAAGAATCCTGCATGTGCAACCTCATAGGGAATAGATTGCTGGCGATTTTACCAGTCTCCCCAGAGTCGGCACAGGGCAGCCTAGACGAGGTGAAACCCAGAGACTCTATCTCTATACTCGACTCCTTTGTCGGTATTCAGAGGTGGCCGTGGATAAGATCCTGATTCGTGGGGCGCGAACCCATAACCTGAAAAACATCGACCTGAGCTTGCCTCGTGATCGGCTGATTGTGATTACCGGGCTTTCGGGTTCTGGGAAATCTTCGTTAGCTTTTGACACTCTGTATGCCGAAGGCCAGCGCCGTTATGTGGAGTCCCTCTCCGCTTATGCGCGCCAATTTTTATCCATGATGGAAAAGCCCGATGTAGACAGCATCGAAGGTTTATCACCTGCTATTTCCATCGAACAAAAATCCACCTCCCACAACCCACGCTCCACCGTGGGTACTATCACCGAAATTTACGATTATCTGCGCTTGCTGTATGCCCGTGTGGGAACACCACGTTGCCCGGATCATGACCTACCGCTGGAAGCGCAAACCGTCACCCAAATGGTGGATCAGGTATTAGCCTTGCCGGAGGGGCGTCGTTTAATGCTGCTGGCTCCGGTAATCCGTGAGCGCAAAGGCGAACACCTGAACGTCTTAGCTGATCTGCGTGCTCAGGGTTTTGTGCGGGTGCGTATAGATGGTGTGCTGTATGAGTTGGACGAAGTTCCAGCACTGGATAAACAGAAAAAGCACTCCATCGACGCGGTGGTGGATCGCTTTAAGGTACGCTCTGATTTGCAACAACGCTTAGCTGAGTCTTTTGAAACGGCACTGCGTCTATCCGATGGATTGGCACAAGTGATTCCGATGGAGGGCGAAGAAGGCGAGCTTATCCTGTTTTCGGCGCGCTTTGCTTGTCCAGTCTGTGGTCATGCCATCAGCGAGTTGGAGCCCAAGCTGTTTTCCTTCAACAACCCAGCCGGTGCTTGCCCCACTTGCGATGGTTTGGGAGTGAAACAGTTTTTTGACGTTAAACGCCTTGTACATGGCGAGCGCAGTTTAGCCCAAGAAGCCATTCGTGGTTGGGATGAGCGCAACAGCTATTACTTTCAGATGCTGAGCTCTTTGGCCAGTCATTACGGATTCAATTTATACGCACCCTTTGACAGTCTATCCGCCGCTCACCGTAAAGTGATTTTGCACGGTTCCGGGCGAGAAGTGATTGAGTTCCACTACCTGAATGATCGCGGCGACTCCATCCTACGCAGCCATCCCTTTGAAGGCATCATTCCTAACTTGGAGCGCCGTTACCGCGAAACCGAATCCCAAAGTGTGCGTGAGGAATTATCCAAGCTGCTCAGCACCCAACATTGCCCAGATTGCCGAGGTACACGCCTGCGCCGCGAAGCACGCCATGTTTGGGTGGGAGAAAAAACCTTGCCTGCCGTCACTGCATTACCGATTGGTGAAGCCTGTCAGTATTTCGCTAGCTTGGCTTTAAGCGGACGTAAAGGGGAAATTGCCAGCAAAATCCTCACTGAAATCAGTGCTCGTTTGCAGTTCTTGGTGAATGTGGGGCTGAATTATCTGACCCTTGATCGCAGTGCCGAAACCCTTTCCGGTGGTGAAGCACAGCGTATTCGGTTGGCTAGCCAGATCGGTGCTGGTTTGGTTGGAGTGATGTACATTCTGGATGAGCCCTCCATTGGTCTGCACCAACGTGACAATGAGCGCCTATTATCGACCTTGACTCACCTACGCGATCTAGGTAATACCGTGATTGTAGTGGAGCACGATGAAGACGCGATTCGCTTGGCTGATCATGTGTTAGATATTGGCCCCGGCGCAGGGGTGCATGGTGGGCAGATAGTAGCCCAAGGTAGCCCGGGGGAAATCATGGCCAATCCCCAGTCGCTGACCGGCCAGTACCTTTCTGGAGCCAAACGCATTATCTACCCTGAACAGCGTACGCCCCGAAATCCTGAAAAACTGCTCCGTCTGATCGGAGCCTGTGGCAACAACCTCAAGCGCGTGGATTTAGAAATTCCCTTAGGGCTATTGACCTGTGTCACAGGAGTTTCCGGCTCGGGTAAATCTACCCTGATTAACGACACCCTATATCCCATTGCCGCACGGGCTTTGAATCGCGCCTCTGAGCTGGAGGTTGCGCCTTATAAACGTATTGAGGGTTTAGATCATTTAGATAAGGTGGTGGATATTGACCAAAGTCCTATTGGTCGTACCCCGCGCTCCAATCCGGCCACCTATACCGGGCTATTCACGCCGATTCGTGAGCTGTTTGCCGGTGTTCCAGAATCGCGAGCGCGTGGCTATGGGCCGGGACGTTTTTCCTTTAACGTCAAAGGGGGACGTTGTGAGGCTTGCCAAGGCGATGGAGTAGTCAAGGTAGAAATGCACTTTTTGCCCGACATCTATGTACCCTGCGATGTGTGCAGAGGTCAGCGTTACAACCGTGAAACCCTCGATATCAAATACAAGGGTAAAAATATCCATGAAGTGCTGGAAATGACTATTGAGGAAGCGCGCCTCTTCTTCGATGCCATTCCTGCCGTAGCACGCAAGCTACAAACCCTGATTGATGTCGGTTTGGCCTATATTCGTTTGGGTCAGAGCGCTACTACCTTATCCGGCGGTGAGGCTCAGCGAGTCAAGTTATCCCGCGAGTTGTCCAAACGTGATACGGGACAGACCTTGTATATCTTGGATGAGCCCACTACCGGCCTGCATTTTGCGGATATTCAGCAACTTTTAGATGTGTTGCATCGCCTGCGGGATCATGGCAATACAGTGGTGGTGATTGAACACAATCTGGACGTGGTCAAAACTGCCGATTGGATTGTGGATCTCGGCCCAGAAGGAGGCTCCGGCGGCGGACAAATCATCGCTACTGGAACACCGGAGCAAGTAGCGGTATTGGAGCATTCACATACCGGCCGGTTTTTGAAAAAAGCATTGGCGTTAGGTTAGCCTAAAACTCCTATTTGAAATTACTGGAGGGAGCCGCTTGAATGAAGGCGGCTCTTTGGGGAGGCTTAAATATATTGGTATCCAGACTGTTCTTAATCTGCTTGGCGAGACTTTTCTACTATCTCGGAGATAGCTTGAGCCAAGTCGATGATTTCTGGCCGATAAGGCATTACCTCTCCTCGCCATGCACGCTCTTGCAGCTCATTAACGAAACGTAGTGGGTCATCTACGGGGAGGCCATGAAAGTCAGAAACATGGTATTGCCACCAAGCCACAGACCGGATGCGATCAATGACTTTATCTTCAAAACGGTAGCGAATTATTTGGGCAGGTGATCCAGCAACAATAGCGAATGCAGGAACATCTCGGGTAACAACGGAACCACCACCGATAACGGCTCCATCGCCAATGCGCACACCCTGTCTGATCAGAACATCTTGTCCGATCCAAACATCGTTGCCGATGCTGGCAAGCAGCGGTTTATCCTTGAAAGGTACGGGCTCAGGCGCTTGGCCAAAGTCTCTTTTGATTGCATTGGCAAAGTGTGGTCTGAAGGCGAAGATATGCGTGCTAATGGTTGATGTCGGATGGTCGATCCCCATGATTTTACATCCCACAGCTATGCTGCAATAGCGACCAACAGAAACTCGTGGCCCAAGTCTTGAGAAGCAATACGAAAATGCTCCACTGCTGATAAAGCTACGCGCAGGCATTGTCGAGTAAGGTTCAACTAAGATCTTTCCTGGTATTGTTAGCTGTTCGCCCATCTTAAAAACACCGGATATTTTCTGGATATGCGCCAGAAAAATCTGTTTTTCGTAGAAAAAGCGCTCAATGTCTTCTGTGTATGTAAACTTAAAGGGGTAAGTAATTGCCACGATATTCCTTCGTATTTTCAAGATGGTATTGAATAACTCCCGCATCCTTCCACGTATGCTATTACACTTCGTAGAAGTTTTTCATCGTATTTGCGCAAGAGGCTCTGTACTTCAGCGGGGAGGGATAGCGCTGCCAAGCCAGTGGCCCCTGTTCTCGCTTCCTCCAATTAATTGGCTATCTTTACAGTGGCTCAGGCTCAATTGTTGGCCCAGACGTTTGGCTGTACGCGCTTCGTTTATAACCATATTCTGCACTGGCGGAGAATGCCTTTTATCAGAGGCAGGAGAAGGTCGGGTATCTGCACGCCAATACGGAACTCACCCGAATCAAGCGCTCTGGTGAGTTTTCGTGGCTGAATAAGGTTTCCTGCGTCCCTTGCAACAGTGTCTTCGCCACCCGCAAGGCCGCCTTCAAGAACTTCTTTGCAGGCCGCACGAAGTATTCGGTGTTCAAAAGCAGGAAACATCGGCAGTCGGCCGATAATATTCCCCTCCAAGGGAGGGGAATGGGGAAGGCGGTTCTGCTGTCCCGCAGACTGATTAACGAGAGCCAAGTGGTCTGCGTCGAATCAATTCCTCGCTAAACTGAGCAAAGCCATATGCCGATGCCAGTTGGGGCGAGTTGATGCGCCAAATCCAGTACAAAGGCAACGTCCGCCCGCCCTATAGACTTTCGGGCGAAAACATTTTCTAACGGATGCGGCTCTAATCAGCTCGATGTGAGTAACGCTGAGCCAATACAGCACACACCATCAACTGAATTTGGTGGAACAGCATAATGGGTAAAATCAGCATCCCTAAAGAGCTGCCCGCAAACAGAACTTGGGCCATAGGTACGCCGGTGGCCAAACTCTTCTTCGAGCCGCAAAATAAAATAGTGATACGGTCTTCCAGATTAAAACCAAATACTTTAGCGAGCAGGGCGGTTGCTCCTAGTGCCAATGTCAGTAAGAAGCTGCAGGCTAAAATCAATCCTAATAAGCCACTCAGAGGAAGGTTATTCCACAGCCCGCCTACAATCGCCTCACTGAAAGCCAGATAAACTACCAGCAAGATGGAGGACTGATCGACGTATTTTAGCCAAGATTTATTCCGATCTACCCAGTGGCCAATCCATTGCCGAGCTAACTGGCCGGCTAAAAAAGGCACCAGTAACTGCAACGTGATTTTGCCGATAGCATCCAACATGGAGCTGCCTTCTCCATGTACGTCCAGCAACAGTGTGACCAGCAAAGGGGTTAGAAAAATACCGATCAGACTGGAGGCGGCGGCGCTGCATATGGCGGCGGCTACATTCCCACGTGCCAATGAAGTAAAGGCAATGGAGGATTGTACCGTCGCTGGCAAGGTACATAGATAGAGTATGCCCAGATACAGCTCAGGGCCGACCCAAGGCGTTAGGAGGGGACGCAATGCCCATCCTAGTAGGGGAAACAGGATAAAAGTGCAACTAAATACCAAGGCATGTAAGCGCCAGTGAGCAGCCCCCGCTACAACCGCTGCCCGCGACAGCTTGGCCCCATGCAGAAAAAACAGCAGTGCAATCGCTAGGTTCGTGATCCAACCCACGATGACCGCGGCTTCGCCTCGGGCGGGGATAAGGGAGGCAAGGGCGACCACTCCAAGCATCGACAACGTAAAGGGGTCAGGAATCAAGCGAAAATGGGCCATAGGATCTCCATCGAATTGCGTATCAATGGGAGAGAAGCCTACGCTGACTGAATGTTTCTTACTAACGGGATAATCCCCATTTATGTCGATTAACAGACAAATCTTAGTTCGGCAATTGCCCGTGCCTGCTCTAAAAAGCCTCCCGCGTCCTGTATATGCCCGTATTGAGTTTATGCCTGAACCCACGACCACAATTCCCCACAGTCACCCTTGGGTGCAGTTGTCCTACGCCATTCGGGGTGTACTGGTAGTGCAAACGGCTAATAATCGTTTTGTTGCTCCGCCCCAGCGGGCTATTTGGATTCCTGCCGGGGTAGAACATGCCGTGCTCAGCCAAGGCCACACCGAGATGCGCAGCCTGTATCTGGAGTCGAAGGTCTGTACTTGGGCCGACAACCAATGCCGGGTTTTGGTAGTGACACCCTTAACCCGTGAGCTGATCCGCCGTTTTGGTGAGTTGCCGGTGGAGTATGCACAGGACAGCGCCGATGGTCGTTTAGCACAGGTGCTTTTGGATCAATTGGAGCAAGCTCCTAAGGTGGAACTATCGCTACCTTGGCCAGAGGAGGCCAGACTTCAGCCGCTGTGCCAGCATCTGCACGAGGAGCCAGACAACAACACAGCATTAAAGTATTGGGCTAGCCACATGGGCTGTTCTGAGAAGACCCTAAGCCGTCTTTTTGTACGGGAAACGGGATTAAACTTTCGAGCTTGGCGGCAGCGTCTGCGCTTGTTAACGGCCTTGACGCATTTGGAGCAGGGGCTGTCCGTGACCGAGGTTGCATTGGCCTGTGGCTATAACTCCACCTCAGCTTTTATTGCAGCGTTTAGCCAGCTTTACGGCTGTACACCGGGCGTTTTTATACGTCAGGTCTGAGGTTGAATCCTAAGCCTGTTGAAGTGTCTGAGCTGATCAGACTGGCTTGAAGCCAAGTATCCTGTCATCAGTGAGTTGTGGATTCCTACTATGTCCCATTTTGACCTTGATAAAGACTACTCCCCAGAATCTGCTCAGCCGCTCTGTATTCGCCCTTTGATTGTGGACGATGATCAATCCTTGCGTGAGTTGTTGTGTGATTACCTCAAACGCTTTGGTATGGAGCCTTTAGCCGCGCGTTCAGGTCAAGAAATGCGCCATCTACTCGCGGAGGAGCGAGTCAGTATTGTGGTCTTGGATTTAATGTTGCCCGGTGAGGATGGCTTGTCCCTATGCCGTTGGTTAAGGGCTAAGTCCGATATTCCCATCCTCATGTTGACGGCCCGTTGTGAAGCGGCAGATCGGATCATTGGATTAGAATTAGGAGCCGATGATTACATGATCAAGCCCTTTGAGCCTCGTGAGTTAGTAGCGCGGATTCAAAGTATTTTGCGGCGTACAGGGCTAGATAGCGGAGTAACGGGGGCACGCCCTGCAACACCCCATGCAGTTAAGCACTTTGACGGTTGGCAACTGGACAGTGTATTGCGTCAACTGCGTTCTCCTGAAGGCTTGTTAGTGCCCTTGTCCAATGCCGAGTTTCGTTTGCTGTGGGTATTTTTGGAGCGACCGGGACGCGTGTTAAATCGTGAACAACTGCTGGATGCTGCGCGTGGCCGCACCATTGAGGCGTTCGATCGCAGTATTGATTTATTGGTATCTCGTCTGCGCCAAAAACTTCAAGATCCGTCCCGTGCGCCCCGTTTGTTGAAAACCATTCGGGGTGAGGGGTATTTGTTTGATGTACGGTGTATTGAATGATACGAGTACGCCATAGTCTGTTTACCCAATTGTTTGGATTGTTTGTATTTGCCATCCTACTGGCGCATGTGCTGGGTTATATCTGGTTTCACTATTATGCTGAGCAGCCTGTACGAAGAGAGCCGCCCCCTTTAGGCCCAGACTGGATGTCTGAGCGCCCTGAATTTGACTTTGACCCTGATAGGCCAGAACCGCCGCCTTTTTTATTTGATGATCATCCCCCTCCAGGGCAGCAATTGCCGCCACCGCCTCCCTCTATTTTTGAAGGGCCACAGGTTTTGTTCATATTACAGCTCATTGCCTCCGTAATAGCGGCATGGTTTGGAGCGCGGCAACTGACTCGCCCAATCCGTCAGCTATCAGCAGCAGCAGAGCGCCTAAGTACAGACTTAGACAGTCCAGCTCTTAGTGAGCAAGGGCCTGATGAGCTGGTACAGGCCGCCCGTACCTTTAACCGTATGCAGAGGCGCATTAATGAGCAAATACGCCTGCGTAGCGGTATGTTGACTGCTGTATCCCACGATTTACGCACCCCCGTAGCCCGCATGAAGTTGCGTTTAGAGCACTTAGAAGATGGTCAAACTCGTCAGCGTTTGGGGCAGGATTTGGATGAAATGATGGTGCTTTTGGATTCCACCCTGTCGTATATGCATGCCCAGTCTGCAACAGAATCCCGCCAATACCTCGATATACAGGCGCTGGTGGAGTCTCTGGTAGAAAATGCACAAGAGCATGGTGCTGATGCACAGGTGATCGGGCATTGTCAGCCTCTGTGGGTTCAACCCCTCGCCCTGCGTTCTTGTGTAAGCAATTTGCTGAACAATGCACTGCGTTATGCTGGGCAAGTCCGTATTGAGTTGCGAGATCAGAAGGCTCAGCTAGAGATTCGCGTCTGTGATCATGGCCCTGGGATTCCTGCCGATCAGCGCGAAGCCGTATTTGAACCCTTTTACCGTTTGGATCGTTCCCGTAATAAGGATTTTGGGGGAACGGGCCTAGGTTTGACCATTGCTCGGGAAACTGTGGTGCGCCAAGGAGGTAGCCTAATGTTAGAGGATACGCCGGGCGGTGGTTTAACGGCCGTGCTGTGTTTACCGCGCCTGTCCCAGTGATTAAGCGCTGCATTGTGTAAGCCTTTGGATACAAAGTTACAGCATTCTTGATACAGAGGGGCCGGATGCTGCTTGGGCCGAAAATTTTCGGTTTACCGCACAAGGAGTGATATCCATGTCTACCATCAGTGGTGTCAGTAGTAGCTACTATTCGGGCTACTACTCCTCTGCTTTGAATCGGACGAGCCAAACCGCTAATCAGGCTCCGCCGCCTCCTGCTCCGTCCAAACTACAAGAAGAGCTATTCAGCCAGCTAGACACTAACAGCGACGGCAGTGTTGATAGCGACGAGTTAAGCACCGCAGTGGCCGCGGCTCAGGAACAAGATTCAAGCCTTAGCGTTGACGTTGACGAGCTACTCAGTCAATTAGACAGCGATGAGGATGGGAGTCTTAGTTCTGAGGAGCTGTCCGCTTTAGCACCGCCTCCTCCGCCACCGCCTTCAGGGCAAGCGGGTGGGGCTATGAGTCCAGAGGATTTAATGTCGGCTCTGGATGCAGACGGTGATGGCAGTGTGGATGCGGAGGAGCTCACTAGCCTGCTGGGGTCAACCAGTGATGCCGACAGTGCCGAGTTATTCAGCCAACTGGATACCGATGAGGACGGCACTCTGAGTACCGATGAGATCGCGGTTTTGACTCCGCCACCACCGGGTGGCATGCCTCCCCCGCCGCCCTCAGTATCTTCAAGCTCTGAGGAGTCCAGCAGTGATGACTCCACAGATACAGATACCACGCTGGATAGCCTGTTAGATGCACTTTCTTCTTCATCCACCACTGAGGAGGAAGAAGAGGATTACAGCGCACTTTTGGGTAATCTCATCAAGCAATATCAAGCTCATGCGACGGATAGCTATACCAGTCAATTGGGTTCTCAACTGAGCTTGACGGCTTAGTGATAGGAAAGCCCAATCCAGTGGCTTAGGTTGGGCTTTTCGGATGGGAGCTCAGTTGCGCAGATAGCCAATCCAGCAGGCTCGTTACACGAGCATCGGATTGAGGGTGAGAAACCCACAGGGTAAGCCGAGCAGAGGTTTCCATAAAACCCCAAGGCGCTTTCAAACGGCCACAGGCTAAGTCGTTCTCGACCAACAGCTTGGGCGCAATGGCGACCCCTAATCCAGCCAGCGCCGCTTCCAACAGGTAGTACAGATGCTCAAAGCCCTGCCCCCAGTGCAGATTTTGGAGCACCAATCCTTGGGCCTGAGCCCAATAGGGCCAAGCTTGGGGGCGTGATTGGGTATATAACAAGGGTTCATCCTTGAGATCATCAGGACGGCCTTGGGCTAGCAGCGGATAGGCAGGATACAGCGGGCTTACCACTGGCCCAATCCACTCGGAAGCTAACTCAATAACCTGTATCCCTTGGGGCCAGGGTGGTTCGCTAAAACACAGCAGGGCATCCAACTGATCCAAATCCCCTTGAGCCGCGTGGAGCTGTACCCGAACTTCGGGTACAGCCTGATTGAGCTGATCTAAACGGGGAATAAACCAACGAGCTAACAAACTCCCTGAGCAACCCAATACCAAAGGTTGGTTATCCTTGTGCCGCTGGAGCTGGGTGCAGCCTTGGTGCAAACGCTCAAATACCTCACAGGTGGTTTCGTAGAGTTTTTGGCCTGCGTTGGTCAGGCGTACCCCTCGCCCCTCCTTTACAAAAAGCACCAGTCCCAATTGCTGCTCCAGCAAGTGTATTTGCCGATTCACCGCGCCCTGAGTGACGTGCAGCACCTGAGCAGCTTGGGTAAAGCTGCTGTAGTGTGCCGCAGTATTAAAGGCATACAGCGCATTCAGGGAGGGCAAGGAGGTTTTCATACACTCGTGAGTTTTTCTGATAGATACTGGGCATCTTAATCGCTTTTTTCCGAAATTTAAGCCCGTTATGCTGAGACCTTTCGAATACCTTGGAGCCTTGTCATGAGCTATCGCAACGGGCCGGATGCGCGGGGGCTGTTTGGCCGTTTTGGTGGCCAGTTTGTCGCCGAAATCCTGATGCCGCTGATTAACGATTTGGCCGCTGAATACGAAAAAGCCAAGGGCGATCCAGCCTTTTTGCAGGAGTTGGCTTACTTTCAGCGTGACTACGTGGGCCGTCCCAGCCCGCTGTATTTTGCCGAGCGTCTGACCGAGCATTGCGGCGGGGCCAAGATTTACCTCAAGCGCGAAGAGCTGAACCACACCGGCGCGCACAAGATCAACAACTGCATCGGCCAGATTCTGTTGGCGCGGCGCATGGGCAAAAAACGCATCATCGCCGAGACCGGCGCGGGCATGCACGGCGTAGCCACCGCGACTGTAGCGGCGCGTTTCGGGTTGGATTGCGTGATCTACATGGGCACCACTGACATCGACCGCCAGCAAGCCAACGTCTTCCGCATGAAGCTACTGGGCGCGACCGTGATTCCAGTAACCGCCGGCACCGGCACCCTGAAAGATGCCATGAACGAAGCCCTGCGCGACTGGGTGACCAACGTAGACACCACCTTCTACCTGATCGGTACGGTAGCTGGCCCGCATCCTTATCCAGCGATGGTGCGCGATTTCCAAGCGGTGATTGGCAAGGAAACCCGCGAGCAATTGCAGGAAAAAGAAGGCCGTCTGCCCGATTCCTTAGTGGCCTGCATTGGCGGCGGCTCCAACGCGATGGGTCTGTTCCATCCCTTCTTGGATGAGCCTTCGGTCAAGATCATTGGGGTTGAGGCAGCGGGGTACGGGATTGAAACCGGCAAGCACGCGGCCAGCTTAAACGGCGGTTTACCGGGGGTTCTGCACGGCAACCGTACCTTCTTGCTGCAAGATGATGATGGCCAGATCATTGACGCGCACTCGATTTCGGCGGGGCTGGATTATCCCGGCATCGGCCCAGAACATGCGTGGCTGCACGATATTGGCCGGGTGCAATACACCTCCATCACCGACCAAGAGGCTTTGGATGCCTTCCATACCTGCTGCCGTTTGGAAGGCATTATTCCCGCGCTGGAGTCCTCCCACGCTCTGGCCGAGGTGTTTAAACAAGCGCCTAAACTGCCCAAAGACCACCTGATGGTGGTGAATCTGTCCGGTCGTGGTGATAAGGACATGCAGACCGTGATGCACCATATGCAGGATCAATTGGAGAAGCACGCATGAGCCGCCTGCAACAGCGTTTTGCCGAGCTGAAACAACAAAACCGCGCCGCTTTAGTCACCTTTGTCACTGCGGGTGACCCGGATTACCCACACGCTCTTGCGATCCTCAAAGGTTTGCCGGAAGCCGGTGCGGATGTGATCGAGTTGGGTATGCCCTTTACCGATCCCATGGCCGATGGCCCCGCCATTCAGTTGGCCAATATTCGGGCGCTGGAGCAGGGGCAAAACATGCTGAAAACCCTGAGTATGGTGCGCGAGTTCCGTAAGGAAAACAGCCAAACGCCACTGGTTTTGATGGGCTACTACAACCCCATTTATCACTATGGCGTGGCGCGCTTTGTGGCTGATGCCAAAGAGGCCGGGGTGGATGGCCTGATCGTGGTGGACTTGCCCCCCGAGCACAATGACGAACTGTGCGAGCCGGCTCAGGCGGGTGGCTTGGACTTTATCCGCCTGACCACACCCACCACCGACGACCATCGTCTACCTAAAGTATTGGAAGGCAGCTCAGGCTTTGTGTACTACGTTTCCGTGACTGGCGTAACCGGAGCACAGGCAGCGACTTTGGATCATTTAGACCAAGCGGTGGCCCGTCTGCGCCGCCATACCGAGCTTCCTCTGTGCATTGGTTTCGGTATTCGTACTCCGGAGCATGCGGCCAGTGTCGCGCAACGGGCTGAGGGTGTGGTGGTGGGTTCGGCCTTGGTAGATCGGATTGCCAAAGCTAACACTCCTGCGCAGGCGGTTGAGGATGTATTGAGCCTCTGTCGCCAGTTGGCCGAAGGGGTGCATAACGCCCGCTGAAAATAAGCATTTTCTCACTGGGTAGGCCGTTGTCTGCCCAGTATTGATTTCATTATGCTGGCAAGTATTAACAATACTAAAAAGGCTCAAAATTTCCATGTCCAATCTGAGTGTTCGGGCGCGTCTGGTTTTTTTGGTTTCAATATTACTCACCAGCTCAATATTAATCGGGGGTACAGGTCTTTATGGCCTTAAAACCCTACTGAATTCGCTAAATACTGTTTACCTAGATCGTGTGGTTCCACTGCGCGATCTAAAAATTATTGTTGACCTGTATGCGGTCAATATCGTGGATGCCAGCCACAAGGTTCGCAATGGCAACTTTAGCTACGCTGAAGGCTTACAGGAGTTAGTCAAGGCTGAAGCACGCATCAACGAGCTGTGGCAGGCTTATCTTAAAACCTACCTCATTGCTGAAGAGCGGCAGATCATCCAGCATATTCAGCCGTTAATGGATAAAGCGCGGGAGCCTTTACAGCGCTTGGCCGGGATTTTTAAACGGCAGGACAGCGCCGCACTAAATAGCTTTGTACTTCAGGAGCTGTACGCACTGATTGATCCTTTGTCGGCGCGCTTTTCAGAGTTGATTGAAGTACAGATTAAAGAGTCAGCCCATCAATACGCGGAAGGGGTTGCGGTCTACGAAAGGAATCAAGTTTTAGGGGTAGGCCTACAGCTTTTAGCCTTGGTTGTGGGCTGTGGCACAGCTTGGATCATCATTCGCCAACTGTATCAACAACTAGGTACAGAACCGGCAGTTTTAAACCAATTAGCGCGGCTAATTGCGCAGGGTAATCTATCGCCTAGTCCAGATACTAAGTCGCACACTGGGGTGCTGCAATCGGTAGACAGCATGCGCCGAAGCTTACACGACATGATTGGCGAGATTGGGCGCGGTAGCACACAGATTGAAACAGCCGCCTCGGAGCTTTCGAACTCAACAGGGCGCATATTAGAAGGCTGCGCGCAGCAATCGAATACCGCTAATAGTATGGCTGCGGCTGTAGAGGAGTTGAGTGTCAGCATTGGGCACATTGCCGATAACGCCCAACATGCTGAGCAGACGGCACATCAAGCCGAAGCTTCTAGCCGCTTGGGGGCACAGGTGATGCAGGAAGCGGTAGCTGAAATCACTAAGATTGCAGAAATTGTGAGCGAAAGTGCCGCTGACATTGAACAATTGGCTGAGCAGTCCAGCAACATTAATTCGATTGTCAATGTGATCCGTGGTATTGCCGAACAGACTAATCTACTGGCGCTTAATGCGGCCATTGAGGCGGCGCGCGCGGGAGAGCAGGGGCGAGGCTTTGCAGTGGTTGCTGATGAGGTGCGCAGCTTGGCGGCCCGTACTGCGCAGTCCACTACGGAAATTGTGGCTTTAGTAAGCGCCATCCAAAGCGGCACCAGCAAGGCAAAGGAGAGTATGTCAGGCGGGCGCGAACACATTACCCACGGCCTACAGTTAGTCGAGGAGGCGGGCCAAAGTATTAGTACCATCAATCAGTCGATGGCACAAACGCTCAGCGCTACGGCTTCTATTGCTTTAGCACTTAGGGAGCAGCGTGCGGCGAGTGATGAGGTAGCCATTAATTTGGAACGGGTAGTGCAGTTTGTGGCCCATAACAACGAGGCTATCAAGGGTATTGCCGGTTCGACTCAGAGGTTACAGAACTTAGGTAAGGATCTTTCCCGCCTAACTCAGCGCTTCTCGCTGTAGCCGTCACCTCAGATTTTGTTCAGTGCTAGCCCGTTTTGGGTCTGACGGGTTAGTAGAATTAAAAAGAATAAATAAATTATTATTTATTCTTTTTAATTCTGTCTAATCCTAAGCATTATGGAGCTATTCCATACTAGCTTTCAGGAGACAGATATGAGCCTTCGCCTCGGTGACATCGCCCCCGATTTTGAACAGGACTCCAGCACAGGCCGTATTCGTTTCCACGAATGGCTGGGCGATAGCTGGGGTATTTTGTTCTCCCATCCTGCGGACTTCACGCCCGTGTGCACCACCGAGCTAGGTTTTACCGCCAAGCTGAAGGATGAGTTTGCTCAGCGTAAGGTCAAGCCCATTGCTCTGTCGGTCGATCCGGTGGAGTCGCATTTGCGCTGGATTAACGACATCAACGAAACCCAAGACACTCAAGTTAACTTCCCAATTCTGGCTGATGCCGACCGTAAGGTGTCCGATCTGTACGATCTGATTCACCCCAATGCCAGCGATACTTTGACCGTCCGTTCCTTGTTCATCATCGACCCGAACAAAAAGGTTCGTTTGATCATCACCTATCCCGCCAGCACCGGCCGCAACTTCCACGAGATTCTGCGGGTGATCGACTCCCTGCAACTCACCGACCACCACAAAGTCGCCACGCCGGCGAACTGGAAAGATGGCGAAGAAGTGGTGATCGTGCCCTCGCTCAAGGATGAGGACGAGATCAAACAGCGTTTCCCCAAAGGCTATCGGGCGGTGAAGCCCTATCTGCGCCTCACGCCACAGCCCAATCGTTAATCGCCAAGGCTACTGGGCAACCTATTGGCCAGCGCCTATTTCCGTTTTGCACTGAATTAACCGCGCCTTACGTCCTCGCTAACGAGTCCGCAGGCTGTTCTCCCTAGGTTTTAGGAAAGGATAGTGTCCATGCGTTCCCTCGTTTTGCGTCGCGGTGTGGCTGCCCTTATGGCGCTGGGTTTAAGCCTTGGCGTACTCAGCCATGCTCAGGCTGAAAGTCTGCGCATCGGTTATCAAAAATACGGCACCCTGGTGCTGCTCAAAGCCAAAGGTACCCTAGAGAAACGTCTGGCCGCCCAAGGCGTCACCGTGCAGTGGACGGAATTCCCCGGTGGCCCGCAATTGCTGGAAGGCTTGAACGTTGGTTCGGTGGACTTTGGCGTGACCGGGGAAACTCCACCCGTATTTGCCCAAGCTGCCGGAGCCGATCTGGTTTATGTGGCCTATGAGCCGCCTGCGCCCACCAGTGAAGCCATTTTGGTGCCCAAGGATTCAGCGCTGAAATCCGTCGCCGAACTCAAGGGTAAAAAGGTCGCCCTGAATAAAGGCTCCAACGTGCATTACCTCTTGGTACGCGCTCTGGAAGATGCGGGCCTGAAGTACAGCGACATTCAACCCGTGTACCTGCCGCCTGCGGACGGTCGTGCGGCCTTTGAAAGTGGCAACGTAGATGCTTGGGTGATTTGGGACCCCTTCTTTGCAGCGGCGGAAAAACAACTCAAAGCCCGTGTACTGCGCGATGGGCAAAAGTTGGTGGATAACCATCAGTTCTATCTGGCCACTCGTGCCTATGCGCACAAGAATCCTGAGGTGATCAAAACCCTGATCGAAGAAGTGCGCGGCGTGGGCGAGGACTCAGTGAAGAATCCCGAGGCCGTTACCGAGCAAGTGGCTCCGCTATTGGGCCTACCGAAAGACATCACCGAACTGGCAGTAAAACGCCAAGGCTACGGCGCGCAATTCTTGACCCCTGCGGTAGTCAGCGCCCAGCAAAAAATCGCCGACACCTTCTCTGATCTGAAGCTGATCCCCAAACGCCTGAGCATTCAGGACGTGATCTGGACACCGACGGCCAAGTAATCCCTTGTTTTTATCTCCAAAGGAGACCACTCCATGAGTCTGAATATTTTTTGGTTTTTGCCTACCCACGGTGACGGCCACTATCTGGGTACTGCCCAGGGCGCGCGTACTGTGGATCACAGCTACCTGCAACAGGTAGCACAAGCCGCCGAGCGTCTGGGCTTTGGTGGGGTATTAATCCCTACCGGGCGCTCCTGTGAAGACTCATGGATTGTGGGCGCGTCGCTGATTCCGGTGACGGAGCGCCTGAAGTTTCTGATTGCTCTGCGCCCCGGTGTGATGTCACCCACCTTTGCCGCGCGCCAAGCGGCGACTCTGGATCGCCTGTCCGGTGGTCGAGTGCTGTTTAACCTTGTGACCGGCGGTGATCCTGAAGAATTAGCCGGTGATGGGCAGCACCTGTCCCACGCTGAGCGCTACGAAGCCGCTACCGAGTTCACCAAAATTTGGAAGGGTGTTCTGGCTGGTGAGACGGTAGATTTTGATGGCAAACACCATCAGGTGAAGGGCGCGAAGGTGCTGTTTCCGCCGGTACAAAAGCCGCATCCACCGCTGTACTTCGGTGGCTCCTCCGAGGTGGCCCACGAGCTGGCCGCAGAGCAGGTCGATCTGTACATCAGTTGGGGCGAGCCATTGGACGAGGTCGCCGAAAAAATCGCCGATGTGAAAGCCAAAGCCGCGAAACACGGACGTACAGTGCGTTTTGGGGTGCGGGTGCATGTAATTGTGCGTGAAACCACCCAAGAGGCATGGGAAGCAGCGGATCGCTTAATCAGTCATCTGGATGATGAAACCATTGCCAAGGCGCAGGCTTCGCTGTCGCGTTTTGACTCGGTGGGTCAGCAGCGCATGGCTTCCTTGCATCAAGGTCGCCGCGATCAACTGGAAATTGCGCCCAACCTCTGGGCGGGTGTCGGCTTGGTGCGTGGTGGGGCCGGAACGGCCTTGGTTGGCGATGGCGCTACCGTGGCTGCCCGTCTCAAGGAATATGCGGATTTAGGGGTGGATACCTTTGTGCTGTCCGGTTATCCCCATTTAGAAGAAGCCTATCGGGTGGCGGAATTGCTGTTCCCGCATTTGCAGATCACCCCCCAATTGGAACAAGAACCCCGCAGTTACATCAGTCCCTTTGGTGAAATTGTGGCCAACGATATTTTGCCCAAAGCGGTAGCTAGCTAAGGAGATTCACTCATGGCCTCTTCTGCATCGGCCAAGGCTCCGCTGGTTCAGCGGCTGGCGCCTTGGGCCTTGCCCGTCACTCTGTTGCTGATTTGGCAGCTTTCGGTCAGTGCGGGTTGGTTGTCTACCCGTATTTTACCGGCGCCGAGTGCGGTGTTGAGTGCGGGTTGGGATTTGCTCTCCAGCGGTGATATTTGGCAACACCTGGCCATCAGTGGTTGGCGGGCCGGGATTGGTTTTGCTATCGGTGGTGGTCTAGGGCTGCTGCTGGGCTTTATCACCGGCCTGTCCAAGTGGGGCGAACGTCTGTTGGATAGTTCGGTGCAGATGGTGCGTAACGTGCCCCATTTGGCGCTGATTCCGCTGGTTATCCTCTGGTTTGGCATTGATGAAGCGGCGAAGATTTTCTTGGTCGCCTTGGGCACCCTGTTCCCCATTTACCTCAACACCTACCACGGCATCCGCAACATTGACGCGGGCTTGGTGGAAATGGCGCGCAGCTATGGCCTGTCCGGATTCTCGCTGTTCTGGCAGGTGATTTTGCCCGGTGCGCTGCCTTCCATTTTGGTCGGCGTGCGCTTTGCCTTGGGCTTTATGTGGCTGACCCTGATTGTGGCAGAAACCATTTCCGCCAGTTCTGGCATCGGCTATCTGGCCATGAATGCGCGTGAATTCCTGCAAACTGATGTCGTGGTGTTGGCCATTTTGCTCTACGCCGTATTAGGCAAGCTGGCGGATGTGGCCGCCCGTTCACTGGAGCGCCTGTGGTTGCGCTGGCATCCGGCTTATCAAGCAAAAGGAGCTTCAGCATGAGTTTACACAGTCTGAAACAGGGGATTCCGCTGGCCATTGAGGGCCTGTACAAAGCCTTTGGTTCGCGGCAAGTGCTGAAGGACATTCAACTCCAGATTCCTACCGGTCAGTTTGTGGCCGTGGTCGGGCGCAGTGGCTGCGGCAAAAGTACTCTGCTGCGCTTGCTGGCCGGTCTGGATCAAGCCAGCCAAGGCCAGCTATTGGCCGGTATGGTGCCGCTGGATAGCGTGCGCGAAGACACGCGGCTGATGTTCCAAGATGCGCGCCTGCTGCCGTGGAAGCGGGTCATTGACAACGTAGGACTGGGTTTAACCGGTAACTGGAAACCCAAAGCCCAAGAAGCCTTAGCCGCGGTGGGTTTAGCGGATCGGGCACAGGAGTGGCCAGCGGCGCTGTCCGGCGGTCAAAAGCAGCGCGTAGCTTTAGCGCGGGCGCTAATCCATGAGCCGCGTTTGTTGCTGCTGGATGAACCCCTCGGTGCCTTGGATGCCCTCACCCGCATCGAAATGCAGCAACTGATTGAAAACCTGTGGCAGAAGCACGGCTTTACCGTGTTGTTAGTGACCCATGACGTCAGCGAAGCAGTGGCGGTGGCGGATCGGGTGATTCTGATTGAGGATGGCCAAGTGGGCTTGGATTTGGCCGTGGACTTACCTCGCCCTCGGCATCGAGGATCGGCTCAGTTGGCGGCTTTGGAGGCTAAGGTCTTGGATCGGGTGCTGGGCTTGCAGCCTGAGCCCGCACCGGAGCCAAAGTGGGAAGAAGTTTTGGCTCCGGTTCGTGAACGGCGCACAGCAACCTAATCTTCGGCGAGTTTGTCCTCGTGGGGCGCTGTGCCTGCGGTATCGGTGTTATCCAACTGTAGAAACAGCGCCGTAGCCAATACCGCCAAGCTGCCCACGCAGAGAAAGGTTAGGTGGAAGGCACGCAAAATGGCTTCTTGATCAGCATCAGGCAACATGAAGCCGCTGAGCAAAGCGGCGGCGCTGGCTACCCCAAGGCTCATGGACAATTGCACTACTACCGATAGCAGGCTGTTGCCGCTGCTGGCTTGGTCGTCCGGTAGACCGATCAGGGTCACGGTATTCATGGCGGTGAATTGCAGGGAGTTGACTGTACCGATCAAAAACAGATGGATAGCCAGTTGCAGGGTAGACGTGTGGTTATCAATCAAGGACAAACTAGCTAACAATCCTCCCAACAACAGGGTATTGCCCGTGAGCGTCCAGCGGTAACCAAAGCGGTCAATCAAGGGTTTAGCCAAAGGTTTGATGATCATAGCGCCAATGGCTAAGGGCACCATCGCTAAACCCGCCTGAGCCGGTGAATAGCCCAAGGCCACCTGAAGCAGTAAAGGCACTAAAAAAGGTAAAGCACCGCTGCCAAGGCGTGCAAATAGGTTGCCCAAAATACCTACCGCAAAACTGCGCATATGAAACAGACTAGGACTGAATAGAGGCTGTTCGATGTGTCCTGCGCGTAACCAGTAGGCAGCCAAACAGGCTAGGCCCGCGAATAACAGCAGCATCACCCGCGCATGGGGCATGTTCAGATCACCTAAGCCTTCTAAAGCAAAGGTAATCAATACCATCGCTGCGCCAAACAGAATAAAGCCCAGTGTATCAAAAGCCTGACGTGGGCCTTTAATTACCGGCATAAAGTGTAGCGCGGCAACGCAGCCCAAGATGCCCACCGGCAAGTTGATTAAAAAAATCCAGTGCCACGAGGCATATTCCACCAACCACCCACCCATGAGAGGCCCAAGCAAAGGCCCAATCAATCCCGGCAAGGTCATTAGGGTCATTTTGTTGACGAACTCATGGCGCGGATAAGCCCGTAACACAGCCAGCCGCCCGACGGGTAACATCAAAGCCCCACCCATGCCTTGCACCACTCGTGAAATAACCAGTTGGTTCAGACTGGTGGATATGGAGCACAGCAAAGACCCTAGGGTGAACAGCAAAATGGCCCCAAAGAAAATCCGCCGCGTGCCGTAACGATCAGCCAGCCAACCCGAGGCGGGAATTAGTAAGGCCACCGTTAGTAGGTAAGAAATAACCACGGCCTGCATGCGCAAGGGATCTTCAGCCAGATCGCGGGCCATGCTAGGCAATGCAGTATTAAGGATGGTGCCATCTAGGGTTTGCATAAAAAATGCGATGGCCACTAACCACGGCAAAATACGAGCAGTACGAGGGTCCAGAACAACGGGCCGTTGCATGAGGGTTCCTGGGGCGGAGAAAAAGGTGCGGGAGGCTAAGCCAATATAGGGTACTGAAAGCGTGGGCAGCGTCCAGTACCCATAGGTACAGTGTTCCTCAGCCTAAGCTCAGTGGGAGCACTGAACCTAAAACCTCGAATACGCGGTTAGAGCTCGCGTTGGCGGCGGCGCAGCAGCAGATAAACGGGGCCAGAAGCGGTGTAAATCAGCAGGGCCAGCAACAGAACACGGGGGGTATCGATGAACAATATGGAGATAATCAACACCACGATCAGTAGGGTGACAAAGGGAACGCGTCCTTTTAAGTCCAAATCTTTAAAACTGTAATAGCGGATGTTACTGACCATCAGTAAACCAACAGCGGCGACCAATAAGGCAAATAAGATGATGGAAAACACAGGCAAGGTATTACCTCGAATACCAAAATCCTCCATCACCCATACAGAAGCAGCTACCACACCGGCGGCGGCTGGACTGGCTAAGCCCACAAACCAGCGCTTATCCACCTTGCCGATCTGAGTATTAAAGCGTGCCAAACGTAAGGCAGCGCAGGCGGCGTAGATAAAGGCGATGGTCAGTCCGGTTTTATCCAGCAGTGATAAGCCCCATTGATAAGCCAAAATGGCGGGCGCGAGTCCAAAGGCCACCATGTCAGACAGCGAATCGTATTCCGCACCAAAGGCACTTTGGGTGTTGGTCAAACGAGCAACGCGGCCATCTAGGCTATCCAAAATCATGGCCACAAACACGATGGTGGAGGCCGCGATAAAGTTGCCGTTAATAGCGCTGATAATGCAGTAAAAACCGGCGAATAGATTGGCAGTGGTGAATAAATTGGGTAGTAAATAGATGCCCCGATGACGCACTTTCCGCCCTTCAGAGTCATGGGATTCCTCGACATGCTCATCAATGGGCAACAGATTGTCGACTCCGACCGGCTTGTTCGGGTCTTCCGGAAGCGTGCTCATGCTCAGTACCTTGATGCTGAAAAGGAAAAGATTTTGCCCATATTAACGGACAGGTGGGGGCTCTGTGTTGCGGCATGTCGTTGTATAAACGAAAAACGCGGCCTGAGCCGCGTCTTCCAGACTAGCTGCTGATGCCTAAGGCAATCAGTTTTTGCTCTTGTCCACGATTTTGTTGGAAGCAATCCAAGGCATCATGGCGCGCAGACGCTCACCCACTTGCTCGATGGGGTGAGCCGCGTTGTTACGGCGGTAAGCGGTCATGGAAGCGTAGTTAGACGCGCCTTCGGTGATGAACATCTTGGCGTATTCGCCGTCTTGGATGCGCTTCAGAGCGTTGCGCATGGCTTGACGGGATTCAGCGTTGATGACTTCAGGGCCAGTCACGTACTCGCCATACTCCGCGTTGTTGGAGATGGAGTAGTTCATGTTGGCAATGCCGCCTTCGTACATCAGGTCGACGATCAGTTTCAGCTCATGCAGGCACTCGAAGTAGGCCATTTCAGGCGCATAACCGGCTTCAACCAGGGTTTCGAAACCGGCTTTCACCAGCTCAACGCAACCGCCGCACAGAACGGCTTGTTCGCCGAACAGGTCAGTTTCAGTTTCGTCTTTGAAGGTGGTTTCGATGATGCCGGTACGGCCACCGCCCACGCCACAGGCGTAGGACAGCGCGACGTTTTTGGCATTGCCAGAAGCGTCTTGATAGATGGCTACCAGATCGGGAATACCGCCGCCTTTGACGAACTCAGAGCGCACCGTGTGGCCCGGAGCTTTAGGCGCAATCATGATGACATCTAAGTCAGCACGAGGCACGACTTGGTTGTAGTGGATGGCAAAGCCGTGAGCGAAGGCCAGAGTAGCACCGTTTTTCAGGTTGGGTTCTAACTCTTCTTTGTACAGACGGCCTTGGAATTCGTCGGGAGTCAGCACCATAACTAAATCGGCAGCAGCCACAGCGTCTTTGACGCTTTTGACAGTCAGACCATGAGCTTCAGCCTTAGCAACGGAAGCAGAGCCTGCACGCAGACCCACGGTAACATCAACACCGGAATCTTTCAGGTTGCAGGCGTGGGCATGACCTTGGGAACCGTAACCAATGATGGCAACCTTCTTACCTTGGATGATGGAAAGGTCACAGTCTTTGTCGTAATAAACTTTCATGAATCTACCTTTGTGGTGTCTGACCCAGTGGACCGCATCGGGCGTTCACCCGCTTAAGACTAAGTGCGCGGCAGGCTGTGTCGGTGGGTTCTGCTGTGCATAAAGCAGTTGGCTAAAGAGGCCAGAAAGTTGCTCAGTCTAGCGATGCTTGACCGGCCCCCACAAGAGGGGAGCCGTTTAAGCTGCTTAGAGGGTTAAATACTGAGCACTTTATCGCCGCGCGAAATGCCGGTAATACCGCTGCGCACCACCTCTAATACTGAGGTAGGGCCTATAGCTTGAATAAAGCTGTCCAGCTTATCGGCGGTACCTACGAGCTGGATCACATACACATTGCTGGTTACATCCACGATTTGGCCGCGGAAGATGTCTGTGGTGCGTTTGATCTCAGCCCGCTGCGCGCCGGTGGCTTTTACCTTGATCAGCAGAATTTCGCGTTCAATGTGCGAACTTTCCGACAGATCCACCAGCTTAACCACTTCCACCAGTTTGTTCAGGTTTTTGGTGATCTGCTCGATCATCTCATCTTGCCCGACGGTGGTAAGGGTCAGACGCGATAAGGTCGGATCTTCGGTCGGGGCGACGGTCAGACTTTCGATGTTGTAGTTACGCTGGGAGAACAGGCCCACGACACGGGACAGGGCTCCGGGTTCGTTTTCCAGCAGCAAAGAAATGATGTGTCTCATGCTCAGGTACGCTCCGTCTTGCTCAGCCACATATCACGCATGGCACCATCTCGAATCTGCATGGGGTAAACGTGTTCGCTCGGATCTACGGCAATGTCGAGGAATACCAAACGATCTTTCAGGGCGAAGGCTTCTTCCATCACCGGCTTCAGGTCTTTGAGTTCGCGCACGCGCAGACCCACATGACCGTAGGCTTCGGCCAATTTCACGAAGTCGGGTAAGGATTCCATGTAGGAATGGGAGTAGCGGCTGTTGTAGACCATGTCCTGCCACTGACGCACCATGCCTAAAGCCCCGTTGTTGAGGCTGATGATTTTGACCGGCAGATCGTATTGCAGGCAGGTGGACATTTCTTGAATGTTCATCTGGATACTGCCTTCGCCGGTGACGCAGGCTACGGTGGCATCGGGGAAGTTCAGCTTCACGCCCATAGCAGCGGGGAAGCCAAAGCCCATGGTGCCCAGACCACCGGAGTTCAGCCAGCGGTTAGGCTTGTCGAACTTGTAATACTGAGCGGCAAACATCTGGTGCTGGCCCACGTCCGAAGCAATGTAGGCATCGCCTTTAGTGACTTCGTACAGGGTTTCGATCACAGTTTGCGGCTTGATGATGGAACCATCGCCCCGATCATAGGGGAACAGGATGCGATCACCGCGCCATTCGTCGATCTGCTTCCACCAAGCGCTGAGGGCCTCATTGGGTTTAGCGCCTAGCTCTTTGAGAATGCTCAGCATCTCAGTTAAAACGCTGTCCACTGGGCCCACGATGGGCACATCCGCTTTGATGGTTTTGGAAATTGAGGCCGGATCAATGTCAATGTGGATGACTTTAGCGTTGGGACAGAATTTGGCCGGGCCATTGACCACCCGATCATCAAAACGCGCGCCCACGGCCAAAATCACATCAGCGTGGTGCATGGTCAGGTTGGCGGTGTAGCTGCCGTGCATGCCGGGCATGCCCAAGAACTGACGATCACTGCCCGGATAAGCGCCCAAGCCCATCAGGGTGTTGGTTACGGGTAAATTCAGGGTTTTAGCCAGTTCGGTTAGCTGTGCAGAAGCACCGCCTAAAATAACCCCACCGCCGGAATACACAATCGGGCGTTTAGCGGCCAGCAGCATTTCAGCCGCTTTACGAATTTGACCAGCATGGCCGCGAGTAGCAGGGCTGTAAGAGCGCAGTTTGACCTTTTTCGGGTAGACGTATTCGTACTTCTCCCCAAGGTTAGTCATGTCCTTAGGAATATCCACTACTACCGGGCCGGGGCGACCAGATTGGGCCAGATAGAAAGCTTTTTTCAGAATTTCAGGGATTTCGGTCGGGGTTTTGACCATGAAGCTGTGCTTCACAATGGGACGTGAAACCCCGATCATGTCCGTTTCTTGGAAGGCATCGGTGCCCACCATGGTGCTCGGCACTTGGCCGGAGATGATCACCATGGGAATAGAGTCCATATAGGCGGTAGCAATGCCCGTCACCGCATTGGTCGCACCGGGGCCGGAAGTCACCAGCACTACGCCGGGTTTACCGGTAGCGCGGGCATAGCCGTCCGCCATGTGGGTCGCAGCCTGCTCGTGGCGCACCAGAATGTGGGTGATGGCCTTTTCTTTGAACAGAGCATCGTAAATATTCAGCAGGGCACCGCCAGGATACCCGTAAATGTATTTAACGCCTTCGTCGCGTAAGAAGCGAACGACCATTTCAGCGCCGGATAGAAGTTCCACGTTATTCACCTCAGAAACGCCAGTTGGCTGTAGTGCACAACAACAGCACGGATAGGTTGAACTGCTAGGCAGAGCATGAGCGACGGTGGTCGCCGACTACGTCAGCTACTGACTGAGCGAGTATCGGGACTACCCCAAGTGGTTGCGGGACATCCCACCCAAAGCGCGAGGTAACGCGTTGCGGGTAGACTAAGCGGCGTGGGTGACGCCTGATGCCTTGCCGGATCAAATTCACCAAGCACAGCTATTGGCCAGCAAGTTATAAATTGTTCGACTTCTGTCAAATCAAGTCAAGTCTGTGCTGGGAATCTGGCAGGATTCAGTGTCCTAGAGGGGTGTGTTTTACACTGCAAAACCGTTGGGATGAAAAGGAGGTGGCGATGTTCCATTTTTTTCGCGTGCTGGGCACGGTGCTGGCCATATGGGGCTTAGGTCAGGTGGGGGCCCAAGCTACTCAGGTCTACACTTGGGTGGATGCCAAGGGCGTTACCCATTTTGCGGCACAACCCCCAGCAGGACAGGCGGCCAACTTAGTAGATTCTGCCATAGCGCCCATGCTTTCTGGAGACACGCCTGTATCTGCTACTCCAAAGCCTGAGGCTCCCGTTGTCAAAGATCCTAAGCAACAAGGGATTGATCGACAGGTACAACAGCAGGTCGCCGAGCAAGAAGCAAAGCGCGAGGAGGTTTGTACCAAGTTGAGGACGCGGTTAGCGCAGTTAAACAACAATCCACGAATTAAGCTGGAAGACCCAACCGGGCAGGTCAAACGCTTACCTGAAGAAGAGCGCCAAAAGATGATTAAGGATACGGAGCAGAGAATTTCCGAACACTGTTTGTAAGTGTTAAGGAGAGGGATTTGGTCAGTGGAAATCGCAAAGTACCACGGATCTTTGACTTATAATCCCGCACCATTTATCGGGAGTCTCTTCATGTCTTTGCCCAGTTTGCGTCTTAAAGCCAATGCCGATCGCCGTTTGCGCGCCGGTCACTTGTGGGTGTACAGCAATGAAGTGGATACCGAAAACACGCCCTTAACTGCATTCCAAGCGGGCGATCAAGCGGTGCTGGAAAACAGCAGCGGCAAGTCCTTGGGCGTGGTGGCTCTGAGTCCGAATAATTTGATCTGTGCGCGTTTACTGTCACGAGATGTGCAGCATCCTTTGACTAAATCGCTGCTGGTACACCGATTAAACGTCGCTTTATCTTTGCGGGAAACCCTGTTTAACACCGATTGCTACCGCTTAGTGTTCGGCGAAGCCGATTTATTGCCCGGTCTGGTGATTGACCGTTTTAGCGATATTTTGGTGGTGCAATTGGCTTCGGCGGCGATGGAGCGTCATAAAACAGAACTGATCGAAGCCTTAGTCCAAGTGGTGCAGCCCAAAGGTATTTTGCTAAAGAACGACTCCTCTGCCCGTGAGGCCGAAGCGCTGCCCTCTTATGTGGAAACCGCCTTCGGTGTTGTGCCGGACTGGGTGGCGTTAGAGGAAAACGGCATTAAATTTGAGGCCCCTATCATCGCGGGCCAAAAGACCGGCTGGTTTTACGATCACCGCTTAAACCGTGCCCGTCTGCAACCCTATGTACAGGGTAAACGGGTACTGGATTTATTCAGCTACATCGGTGGCTGGGGGATTCAAGCGGCGGTATTTGGTGCCTCCGATGTAGTTTGTGTGGACGCATCAACCTTAGCTTTGGACGGTGTGGAGCGTAATGCCGCCTTAAATCAGGTGGACGAAAAAGTAACCTGCCTCGAAGGAGACGTGTTCGAGGCACTAAAAGCGCTGAAAAATGCCGAAGAACGCTTTGATATCGTCATCGCCGATCCGCCTGCCTTTATTAAACGCAAAAAGGATCTAAGGAACGGTGAAGCGGCCTATCGTCGTTTGAACGAACAAGCCATGCGTTTGCTGACCCGCGATGGCATCTTGGTCAGTGCCTCTTGCTCTATGCACTTACCCGAAGACGACCTACAAGGCATTTTGCTCAGCAGTGCGCGTCATCTGGATCGCAATATCCAGATTTTAGAGCGCGGTGGCCAAGGCCCGGATCATCCCGTGCATCCCGCCATTGCGGAAACCCGCTACATTAAAAGTTTGACCTGTCGCATTTTGCCCTCCAGTTAAGCCGATGACTGGGCACAAGGCAGGCTGTCTTCTATTCAATTGAGGAACCTTGCCTTGGCTCGCTTATTGGTTTTGCTTGTATTGCTGTGCTTGAGTTCTATGACTCAAGCCGGTGCAAACAAAGTGCTGCTGTTTGGAATTGATGGGCTTAAAGTCGATGCCCTAAACGCCCTAGCGCCGCCCAACTTAATGGCCTTAGCTCGGCAAGGCATTTATTCCACTCAGAGTTTGGCTCCCGATATTTCCCTCAGCGGGCCAGGCTGGGCTACGCTGCTCACAGGCGTGGAGCGCGACAAACATGGGGTAGTGGATAATGAGTTCGGGGGGCGAAATTTTGTGTACGCGCCCCATCTGCTGACCCTGATTAAGCGCCAAAATCCTCAGTTAATGACGGCCTATGCCTACAACTGGGGGCCTTTATATAAAAAATTTCAGCCGGAAGCGGATTTAAGCTACAGCGGCCCCCCTGAAGATGATGCTGGCCTGATGAATCAGGCGGCTCAGTGGTTGCAGCAGCGTGACGATTTAGACGTGCTGTCCACCTACTTCTATAACCTGGATGAAGCCGGTCATCGTTTTGGCTTTAACGCCACTATTCCCCAATACCGCGATCAACTCTTAAAAGCCGATGCTGCTCTAGGCCAGCTATTAGCCGCCATTAACGCTCGCCCCAACCGTGCTAAGGAGCGCTGGTTGATTATGGTAGTTACCGATCATGGTGGCTCAGGTACACAACACGGCGAAAATCGACCCGAGCATCGGCGCGTTCCCCTGATTATGGCGGGTGATGGCATTGCTGCGCAGTCCAAGGCCTTCATTCCCTTGGCTTTGCGGCAAGTGGATATTGTGCCCACGATTTTGGCCCATTTGGGGCTACAAACTCAGGGTTTGGATTTGGACGGTAAACCTTATCAGCCCCAAGCCTATGCTTTCCAGACCGGGGTTAATCTGTTAGCCAATCCTGATGCTGAATACGGTTCAGCCTACACTGATCCTAATTACGATCCCGACATTCCCGGGTGGCACAAAGGTGGACGGCAGACGGTGATGTCTGCGGGTGTTCGTTCTGCTTTGCCTGCTCGTGGTAGGAACATTTTTGTCGGTTTGGGAACCGGCTCCCTGACTCAGGTGATTCCCCTACCGCCCGAAGCCGCAGGCCGTAACTTTCAGTTGCAGGCTCAGTTGGGGGCTTCGGCGTACAGCAAACATGATGTGCAACTTCATGTGCGGTTTCGAGGCCCATTCCCCCGTGCGGCAGTGCAAGGTGTGGATGGAGCCTGTTATTTTTTACGCGGTGATCGGGTGGAGCGTTTTGACTACCAAACGGATCGAGTCAGCAGCGGTTATCCGCGCCTGATTGCTGAACAATGGCCGGATTTGGCGCGGTTTCAAGGGGGCGCACGGGATATCGAAGCGGCCTTTAATGCCGGTAATGGCAAAGCGTATTTTTTTAAGGGCAGTCAGTTTCTGCGTTACGACTTGGAGTCTAATAAGGCGGACTCCGGTTATCCGCAATCCATCGCCGCCGCTTGGCCGGGATTGGAGCGGTTTCGACGCGGGGCACGGGATTTGGACGCAGCCTTAGCGGTTAGTGAGCAGGAAATTTATTTCTTTCAGGGCAGCCAATTCATCCGTTATGACTTGAAGGCGGGTCGAGCGGCGGCGGATTATCCCTTGGAGATTTCGGATTTAACCTGGCCCGGATTGGCTGTCTGGCCCTTAGGGATTGATGCTGCCGTGCGTCGGGATTCGGAGACGGCCTATCTGTTCAACGGCCACGAATACATACGCTTCAGTCTGAAACGCCATGAAGCGGATAATCGCGTGCCTCGGGCCGTCAATAATTCAAGCTGGACAGGGATTCAGAACTTTAACCAGAGTTTTGGGGGGAGTGCGCCCTTGTCCTCCTCTGAGCGCAATGGCCAATGGCATATGCGTCGGGTACAAGGCCAAGTGCCTGTGGGAGCCGTAGCCGCTGAGGTAGAGCTGCGCTTTCTCCATGAGGGCAGTGGCGGTTTTCCCTTTGCCGATGCCTTGGAGTTTCGCGTGGACTGAGCCTGATCCCAAGCGGCTTGGCGTAGGCAGGAGTGGGCGCGTAAAATTTAACCGGTGTGCCAAAATCTTCTCAAGCCCAACAAGAACAGAGGGGCGAACTTACTTCAATCAAGTCGGAACCCTCTGCTCACGACTCCCGATTAGCCGCAGGAATTTCCCATGCCCGATTACCGCTCAAAAACCTCCACCTTTGGCCGCAATATGGCGGGAGCCCGCTCCCTGTGGCGCGCCACGGGCATGAAGGATGAAGACTTCAAAAAGCCCATCATCGCCGTAGCCAATTCCTTCACCCAGTTTGTGCCCGGCCATGTGCATCTGAAGGATCTGGGCCAACTGGTCGCCCGTGAGATCGAAAAAGCCGGCGGTGTAGCCAAGGAGTTCAATACCATCGCGGTGGACGACGGCATCGCCATGGGCCATGACGGTATGCTGTATTCCTTGCCCTCGCGCGAGATCATCGCCGATTCGGTGGAGTACATGGTCAACGCCCACTGCGCGGACGCTATTGTCTGCATCTCCAACTGCGACAAGATCACCCCCGGAATGCTGATGGCCTCTTTGCGCCTGAACATCCCTGTGGTGTTTGTATCCGGCGGGCCGATGGAAGCGGGTAAAACCAAGCTGTCTGAGCACGGTTTGGATCTGGTGGATGCCATGGTGATTGCCGCCGACAGCTCCGCCTCCGACGAAAAAGTGGCCGAATACGAGCGCAGCGCCTGCCCCACCTGTGGTTCCTGCTCCGGTATGTTCACCGCTAACTCGATGAACTGCCTAACCGAAGCCTTGGGCCTGTCCTTGCCCGGTAACGGCACCGTGGTAGCTACCCATGCCGACCGCAAAGAGCTGTTCCTTGAAGCCGGTCGTACCATCGTTGAGCTGTGCCGCCGCTACTACCAAGAGGGCGATGAATCCGTTCTGCCGCGCTCCATTGCTTCGCGCCATGCCTTTGAAAACGCCATGACGCTGGACATCGCCATGGGCGGTTCTACCAACACCATTTTGCACCTCTTGGCCGCGGCTCAAGAAGCGGAGGTCGACTTCGATCTGCGCGATATTGATGCGCTGTCCCGTAAAGTGCCACAACTGTGCAAGGTCGCGCCCAACACGCCCAAGTACCACATTGAAGACGTACACCGTGCCGGCGGCATCATCGGCATTCTGGCTGAACTGAGCCGCGCCGGTCTGCTGCATACCGATGTGGCCACCGTGCATAGCCCCAGCTTGGCTCAAGCCTTGGCTCAGTGGGATGTCATCACTAACAGCGATGCCGCCGTACATACCTTCTTCAAAGCCGGCCCTGCTGGAATCCCGACTCAAGAGGCCTTCAGCCAAAGCGAGCGTTGGGGCACTCTGGATTTGGATCGCGCTGAAGGCTGTATCCGCAATCTGGAACATGCCTTCTCCAAGGAGGGCGGCTTGGCCGTGCTGTACGGCAACATCGCTCTCGATGGCTGCGTGGTGAAAACGGCCGGAGTAGATGAGTCCATTTTGGTGTTTGAAGGCAGCGCCAAAGTCTTCGAAAGCCAAGACGCGGCTGTAAAAGGCATTTTGGCCGACGAAGTTAAAGCCGGTGATGTGGTGATCATTCGCTACGAAGGCCCTAAAGGCGGCCCCGGTATGCAGGAAATGCTTTACCCCACCAGCTACCTGAAATCCAAAGGCTTAGGTAAAGCCTGCGCCCTGCTCACCGATGGCCGTTTTTCCGGTGGTACTTCGGGGCTGTCCATCGGACATGCTTCGCCGGAAGCCGCCGCCGGTGGTGCTATTGGTTTGGTACAGGATGGCGACAAAATCCTGATCGACATCCCCAAGCGCAGCATCAACCTGCTGGTCAGCGATGAGGCATTAGCCGCCCGTCGGAGCGCTCAGGATGCCAAAGGCTGGAAACCGGCCCAACCCCGTGCACGTAAAGTAACTACGGCGCTCAAAGCCTATGCCTTGCTGGCCACCAGCGCGGATAAGGGCGCAGTGCGCAATAAAGCCTTGCTGGAAGGCTAGTGATCGCAGCGGATTAGCTCAAAAGAGTTAATCCGCTGCATGGAATTGGCTTATGCCTGACGTTCCCACACCTCAAAGGTATAAGCCGGTGCTTCGGCCTGTGCTGGATGCGCTTCTGAAGCGATTTGATGCCATGCTGGGGACTGCCAGTCAGGAAAGTGCGCATCCCCTTCAGGATTTAGGTTCACGCGGGTTAGGTATAGGCGTTGAATCCAAGGCAGCGCTTGGGCAAAGACTTCGCTGCCGCCGATGACCATAACTTCGGACACCTGCTGTTGTTGTGCCCAAATTTGGCCGCGCTCTAAGGCTGCAGACAGATCAGGAAACACTTCAGCGCCCTCGGCCTGCCACTGTGGTTGACGACTGACCACCAGATTTAAACGACCGGGTAAGGGCCGTTTTAGAGACTCCCAAGTCTTACGCCCCATAATGATGGGTTTACCTAGGGTGCGCGCCTTAAAATACTGAAGATCTTGCGGAAGATGCCAAGGTAAACGGTTGTCTTGGCCGATGACTCCGTTCTTTGCTACCGCAACAATCATGGCAAGGGAAATGGGCGTAGTCTGAGGGCAGGATGCAGAAGACATAGATAGCGGCATTTTCTTGGATAGCCTTTAACAGTGGTTATCTATTATTGTCCGTCACATGCCATAAAACGTAAAACGACCGGCCCGCCATAGCTCTGTGGTGATTTGTTCAACCCTGTAACTGTTATTGAGAAAGCGTGTGACCTCTCACTCCTTACCCTCGCTAAACAAACTGGATCGCCTTTGGGTGACAGAAGCCATTCGTCTGCGCGAAGAATACGCAGGCCCTCTTGAGGATGCCGAGGCGAACCGTCAAGCGCGACAGGCTAAAGACTTGCCCAGTATGATCCAACACCGTGCCCTGTGGTTGGCACGACGAGATGCCTTATTAGACAGCCTAAACAACTGGCGACAGAGCATTCGATTGACTGGAATTTTTTTGGCTCTTTTGGCGCTCTTTACTGGCATAGGGCTAGGCATTGCTGCCTTAGGCGACAGCCATCAGCCGGTGAACGTATTTTGGGCTTTGGGCAGTTTGCTCGGATTGAATCTGCTGGCTTTGATGATTTGGTTATTGGGTTTGGCCCTAAACCGTCGTTTTAAAAAAAGTACCGGCGGACTACTGGGGCGCTTTTGGCTCTGGTTAGCCGCCCGTTTAGCACGAGACGATCGCGCTACTTTATTGATGCGGGCTTTGTTGTCTTTGCTGCGCCAAAATAATCTGACCCGTTGGCTGTTAGGAACCGCTACTCATAGCTTATGGCTGATCGCACTGGGCAGTGCGTTGTTGACGTTGTTGATTCTGCTGGCGACGCGTCGTTATGGCTTTATCTGGGAAACCACCATCCTCAGTGAGGATACCTTTGTCTTTCTAACCCAAGCTTTGGGAGCCTTACCTTCCCTGTTTGGGTTCCAAGTACCGAGTTTGGAGCAAATTCGCCTCAGTGGTGTGGTAAATAGCGATTTAGAGTTTAGCCGTCAGGTATGGGCCAGTTGGCTGACAGGGATGCTGATTGTGTACGGGGTGCTGCCCCGTCTACTGCTTGGGATTTTCTGTTACAGCCGTTGGCGCTGTGGACGGCGGCGCATTCAACTGAATTTATCCCTGCCCGCCTATCGCTTGTTAGCCGATCGCTTACAACCGACCAGCGAACGCTTGGGCGTAAATGACCCAGCCCCCGCCCAGCTTCCAACGCCGGGAACGGGCAATCGTCCCATCAGTGGCGCTGGGGCCATTTTAGTGGGGATTGAGCTGGATGACCGCTTACCTTGGCCACCTGAGTCCTTGCCAGAGACTATTGCCGATGCCGGAGTTTTGGACGACCGTGCTCAGCGCCGTCAGCTACTGGAAACCATGACTCAAACGCCGCCCGCTCGATTAGTAGTAGCCTGTGATCCGCGTCGTTCCCCAGATCGAGGCACCCTAAATTTAATTACCGAGCTTTCCCACTGTGCGGCCCAAACCCGTCTGTGGCTATTGCCTGCACCGGCGGGGGAAGTTTTAGATCGGGAGCGTGTCAACGATTGGAATGAGGCACTGGAGCGTTTAGGGATTCCCTACGCCAGTAACAGTCCGCTGAATTGGCTGGAGCATGGGCATGATTAAGTTGGCTGTTGTCGGGCATACCAATGTGGGGAAAACCTCACTCTTGCGTACTTTAACCCGTGATATCGGCTTTGGCGAAGTATCTCACCGACCCAGTACCACCCGCCATGTGGAGGGTGCGCGGTTATCGGTGGATGGTAAAGCCTTATTGGAGCTTTATGATACACCCGGCCTAGAAGATGCTATTGCGCTGCTGGACTATCTGGAAAGCCTAGAGCAGCCAAGAGAACGTATTGACGGCCCTACCCGTATTGATCGTTTTTTAGCCACTCGCGAGGCCCGGCATCGTTTTGAGCAAGAGGCCAAGGTATTGCGCCAGTTGCTGGCCTGCGACGCGGGTTTATACATCATTGATGCCCGCGAGCCGGTATTAGCTAAATATCGGGATGAGTTGGCAGTGCTGGCCGATTGTGGTAAGCCCCTGTTACCCGTATTGAATTTTGTCAGCTACCCCGTTACCCGCGAAACCGACTGGCGAGATGCCTTAGCCCGTCTAGGATTACACGCTTTAGTACGCTTTGACACCGTTGCCCCGCCTCAAGACGGTGAACGCCGTCTGTACGAAAGCTTGGCCCTGCTGTTAGAGCGTGCCCGCTCTGATCTGGAGCGCTTGATCGCAGACCACGAAGCCCAAGCTCAGGCCCGTATGCAGGCCGGAGCGCGCCTTATCGCTGAACTCTTGATTGATGTGGCCGCTTGTCGGCGCAGCGTAGAGCTGCGTGAAGATGTGGAGCAAGTAGCCATTGAGCAACTGCACGATGAAGTACGCAAACGGGAACAGCGTTGTGTCGAGGCACTATTACGTCTATACGCCTTCCGTCCCCAAGATGCCGCCGCCGCTGAATTACCCTTGCTGGATGGACGTTGGAATGAGGATTTATTCAATCCGGAAACCATCAAGCAGCTAGGCATCCGTTTGGGAGGGGGGATAGCCGCCGGAGCAGCCGCCGGAGCCAGTGTGGATTTACTGGTAGGGGGTGTGACTCTGGGGACGGCAGCTTTATTGGGTGCTCTGGCGGGTGGTGGAGCACAAACCGCTCGTCACTATGGCAATCGCCTGTTGGGCCGGATTAAAGGGCAACGCGAACTCACTTTAGATGACTCAGTTCTGCGCCTTTTGGCTGTGCGCCAGCGTTTATTACTCGGAGCTCTGGCCAGTCGAGGACATGCGGCCCAAACTTCCATCCAACTGGAAAGCCCTGAAGATCAACTCTGGCGGGAGGGACGTTTACCCAAAGCATTGACTAAGGCCCGTGCCCGCCCAGAATGGTCTTCGCTCAACTCAGCTACCCGTCTTGATCAAACGGAACGCTTAGAGTGTGTTGATGCCCTAGCGCAGAATTTGGGACAAATCGGTAACTGAGCTGCCCGCGTTCAATACTTAGATTGAGAAGGACTGACCACAACCGCAGGTGGTAGCCGCATTAGGGTTGCGAATGACAAAACGTGACCCTTCCAAACCCTCTTGGTAATCCACCTCGGCGCCATTCAGGTATTGAAAACTCATAGGATCAACGATAAAGGTGGCACCATCGCGCTCTACAAGGGTGTCATCTTCAGTGCTATCTTCGTCGAAGGAGAAACCGTACTGAAAACCGGAGCAACCGCCGCCAGTGATGAAAATACGCAGTTTCAAACGAGGGTTGCCTTCTTCAGCCACCAGCGTCTTAACTTTATTGACCGCGTTTTGAGTGACTTGAATCGGACTGGGGGTGAACATTTCAACGCTCATAAAGCTCTCCTGAACAAAAGGCAGGTAACGACTTTTCCTATTACAGCATATTTAGCGCAAGCCTCTGATCCTTTTACGGGGGCTCATATTCCCTAGACAAAGGATTTAACTTAGCTTCATGTCTTTGCGCTATCGGTCTTGAGTCGTTACCATCCGCACTTTCATGCACATGCCAAGGCGGCCAGATGAACCGAATCTTGTATCCGGGAACCTTTGATCCTATCACTAAGGGGCATGGTGACTTGATTGAACGGGCCGCTCGCTTGTTCGATCAGGTGGTTGTAGCCGTAGCCGCCAGCCCGAAAAAGAACCCTTTATTCTCATTAGAACAACGAGTTGAATTGGTACGCGAGGTCAGCCAGCACTTACCCAATGTGGAAGTTATGGGCTTTAGTAATTTGTTGGCCGTTTTTGCACGGGAACAAAAAGCCAATGCCTTGCTGCGCGGTTTAAGGGCCGTTTCAGATTTTGAGTATGAGTTTCAGCTAGCCAACATGAACCGGCAGCTCGCTCCTGAAGTGGAAAGTTTATTTTTAACTCCTTCAGAAAGATATTCTTACATTTCCTCAACCTTGGTGCGTGAGATCGCTACCTTGGGAGGGGATGTCAGTAAGTTTGTGCATCCTGTGGTGGAGCAAGCCCTTAAGGAGCGCTTTAAGCCCTAAGTCGGGCTCAGAGTGCATCCCAAGCAGCAATACGGCACAATTTGGCCACTTGTTAGCTGTGTCGTGGCTTGCCACGTCTGGAGAGTGCCGCAATGGCTTTAAAAATTACTGATGACTGCATTAACTGTGATGTCTGTGAGCCTGAATGCCCCAACGAAGCTATTAGTCAGGGTGAGGAAATTTACGTCATAGACCCTAGCCTGTGTACCGAATGCGTTGGGCATTACCATGAGCCGCAATGCCAGCAAGTGTGTCCCGTAGACTGCATCATCTTGGATGACAGCCGCCCGGAAACTCAGGAGCAACTGCTGCAAAAGTACCAAGGATTGGTAGGACATAAAGCCTAAAGCGATGCTCATAGACTGGAGATGCCCCCTGTCCTTGGGGGCTTTACCGCAGTTAAGAGGTTTTGTTGGGTAAGTCATCCCGTCCTAGCACTGAATGGTCGCCATCCACATCAAAAGGGCGCTGTTTGCTGAGTAGTAAAACCTGATATAGACCCTGAGTAATGTGGGACACATAACCTAGGTCATTCAGTAGAGAGCTGGCGTGCAAACTGTCCAATTGTCGTGCTCGAACTTCCACAAATAAGTGTTGGCGGAATTGCTGATCGTATTGCTCCGCCTGCTCCTTCAGGTGCTGAAGCTGTTGGTTCCAATGCGGATCACTGGTGTCTAATAGGCTGACTTCGCGTATATAGCGTAAGGATTGCAGCAGTTGGCGACGTAATGCTAAGTAATGTACTTGGGTGCGCGATCCTTCATCCCGTAAAAAACGCCCTAAATTCTTTTGCAAGTGTTTAGCATCTTTAACCGCCTCCACCAGTTGCAGCGCCACCCTTTGACTGTCTCGCCAAAATTGGCGCTGGTTGGCGTTCATCGGAGTGTCTAGGTGGCTCATAAAATCCAGAATATCGGCATACACCCCTTTGATATAACAGCGGTAGAGATGCTCGGCATCCAACTCTCTGGGGTCGGGTCGGCGTTGTAGCAAATGCTCATCTAGGCTGCTGGCCTGAAGCTGAGATACAGGTTGGTACAGGGCATGGCAGATGACTTCCAAACTCAAGCGTTCTAGGTGACGCAGCTCTTGCATTACAGCGCAGGCCGCTGTTTCAGGAGAGGCCAATGCAGCTTCGTTGAGGTAGCGAGCGCGCACAGGCTGATCGGTGGAGCAGTCTGCCGATAAACTGGCAATCAGCACCGAAGGCTCTTGCTTATCCGGTAACCAGCGGACTAACTGTCGAGCCAGTTGCTGTTGCAAGGGCCAGAATAGGAGTACTCCAAACAGGTTAAATAAGGTTTGGAACAGAGCCAATTGAATCAATCGGTTTTCTTGCGCCCCGATCAGACCGGCTAAACCTGTGATCCAAGGGCCACAAAAAGGCAGCAGGAAAAACACAATACAGGAGGTGGTTAAGTTGAATACCGCATGGGCTAAGGCCAGCCGTTGGCCACTGCGGTTACCATTTAAAATGCCGACAATGGCGGTACTCAGGCTGCTGCCTATATTGGCTCCCACGGCAATGGCAAAACCCTGCCATAACTCGATTTGGCCGGTAGCTAAGGCCGTCAGCGTCAGCATTAAGGAAGCGTGGCTGGATTGCAGAATCAGGGTAGCTAGGGTTCCTATTCCCACGAATACCGCTTGCCCCAAGAGCCCAGAAAAGGCTCCTACAGGCGTGCTCAAGCCTTGATCTAGGCTGCTGAATCCAGTTTTGATTTGGTCGATGCCAAGAAAAATAAAGGCTATACCCAACAGAATACGCCCTGCCGCTTTAAGCTGTGGGCTGAAAAAGCTGCTTAAAACCCCAGTCACCAACAAGGGTAAAGCCAAGGGGGAGAGGCTAAAATTCTGTCCTGCGGCGGCCAATAACCAAATGCCGGTTGTGGCCCCTAGATTTGCGCCAAAAATAATGGCAATCCCCGCTGCTAGTTGAATCAATCCAGTGCTGATAAAGGCAATGGTGAGTAGGGAAACCAGCGTGGAAGATTGCAATAATGTCGTACCAACAGCGCCAAATACTAAGCTTTTAAAGGGCGTATCTGTACTTTTACTCAGCAGTGCTTCCAAACGGCTACCGGCTAACTGGTGTAAGCCTTCCTCTAAGCACTGCATTCCGAAGAGAAACAGGGCTAATCCTGCACACAACTGAAGCCAACTGGGACTAAGCCAGAACGACCAACCCAAAACTCCAATACCTAGGGTAATCAACAAACCTTTAATGAGTGGTACAAAATTCACAATAATTCTTATCAGCAGAAAGGGGGAGTTTAATCGCGCTCTTGAACCTTGTACCCCGCTTTAGTACAGCCTAAGCAGCGCACAAAAGCCTCACGGCCCGGATCAAATACTAAGGATTCGGCGGTTTCGTTAACACTGCCGCTGGCTAAGGAGAAGGGTAAAGACACCACAAAAGCTACTGAGCCGATCAGCGTAGCCCCGATTAATAAAGGACGGGCGATCAGTAAATCGCCCAACATGGAGTAGCCAGCGGGCGTATCGCTTTGATACACAGGATCACCGCTGATGTTTTCTGCCAACGCCGAAGTACTTATTAAGGCTACAAGGAGCGCCGAGCTAAGAACGCGTGACAGAATCATGATCAAACTCCTACATAGCTAAACACAAAGGCTCCTGAATATCCGCACTATATCAGGCTAGATTCATTAATGCTGACACTCTGGGCAGTAGACGCTTGTACGCTGTCCTAGACGAACTTGAGTTAATAGGCCGTGGCAACGAGGACAGGTTTGGCCTGAGCGTCCATAAACCTGTAACTGCTGTTGAAAGTAACCAGGTCGCCCGTCACCCCCGATAAAGTCCCGTAATGTTGTACCACCTTGCTCAATGGCTTGAGCGAGCACTTGTCGGATATGCCCCACCAAATCCTGACATTCTCGTTCCGATAAGCTGTGAGCGGGCCGACGAGGATCTATACCGCTGAGAAACAGAGCTTCGGTGGCGTAGATATTGCCCACGCCCACCACCACGCTGTTATCCATGATAAAGGGTTTGACCGCTTGTCGGCGTTTTCGAGCTTTTTGATATAAATATTCGGCATTGAATTCAGCTTCTAAGGGCTCCGGCCCCAAATGCGCCAGCAAAGGATGTTGACGGGTATCTTCAGTCCACAACCAACACCCAAAGCGGCGTGGATCGGTATAGCGCAGTCGAATATCCTGCTCAAAGTGCAGCTCTAGGTGATCGTGTTTACCCGCAGGCTCAGTGTCCTGTACCAAGGACAAGCTGCCAGACATACCAAGGTGAATGATGATGCTGCCAGAGTCCAAATGCAGAAATAGATACTTAGCACGGCGCGTCACCTCCTTTACTCGTTGCCCTTGAACTCGCTGCGCCAAATCGAAGGGGACGGGCCAGCGTAATTGAGAGTTTCGCACGATCAGCTCAGTGATCAATCGCCCTTGAATATGAGGTGCAATGCCCCGTCGTGTGGTTTCTACCTCAGGAAGTTCAGGCATATCAGTAAGGCTCCAGACGGGGCAGGTGTATAAAAGGTTTTAGCATTCAAAGGGATATGCGAAGCTGAATGAAGACAGGGATAAAGGATATAGGGCTACAGTATGCGCGTGGTGCACTTTTTTAAAACCTACCTGCCCGATACCACAGGCGGTATTGAGCAGGTCATCTTTCAATTATGCCAAGGAAGCCGTGCTTTAGGTGTGATGGCAGAGGTAGTTACCCTAAGTCCAAATCCTCATCCTTCGGGTATTCAGGTTGCCGACCATGATGTTTGGCGGGCTAAACAGGATTTTTATCTCGCCTCAACGGGATTTTCTCGACAAGTATTTCAGCTATTCCGGGAGCGAGTAGCCCAAGCGGATTTAGTACATTTTCACTTCCCTTGGCCAATGATGGATTTGGTGCACTTTGCGACCCGTCATGGCCGACCCTCAGTTGTGACCTATCATTCCGATATTGTGCGCCAGTCGGGATTACTGCGCTTGTATCGACCCCTGATGCAACATTTTTTAGCCGATATGCAAGGTATTGTGGTGTCATCGCCCCAGTATTTGGAAACCAGTCCCGTATTGTCCGCTTATCGAGATAAGGTCAGCGTTATCCCCTTTGGTTTAGATCGAGCGGCTTACCCTGACCCTTCTGAGGAGCGATTGGCCTATTGGCGAGCTAATGTAGGGCCAAAATTTTTTCTATTTGTGGGCGTTCTGCGTTATTACAAAGGCTTGCATGTACTGTTGGAGGCCCTACAAGGGCTACCTTACCCTGTCTTTATTGTGGGCAGTGGGCCAGAAGAACAAGCGCTTAAAGCGCAAGCACAGCGCTTACATCTGACCCAAGTGCATTTTTTAGGGCGTTTAGATGATGAGGACAAAGGCTGTTTGTTACAGTTGTGCTACGCCTTTGTCTTTCCCTCTCCTCTGCGCTCAGAAGCCTTTGGAATATCCTTGTTAGAGGCGGCGCTCTATGGAAAGCCCATGATTTCCTGCGAAATTGGCACGGGGACAAGCTTTATCAACCAAAATAACGAGACGGGGCTTGTTATTAATCCGGAAGATGTATCGGCACTGCGCCAAGCCCTAACCTATCTTTGGGATCATCCTGTAGAGGCACAACGCATGGGGCAAAATGCGGCTCAGCGTTTTGAGCAGCAGTTCACGGCCTCGCGTATGTGCCAAGATACCGTTAATTTGTATCAGAATATTTTAAATAAAGGGGCATGCAGTTAGTTTTTTGAAACCACGCGCTCCAATAATTGTTGATAAGCCGGTAGGCAAACTTTGTTTAAATCAAAACGCTCAATGATGCTTTGGCGTGCCTGCATTCGTATGGTTTGAAACTGCTCGGGGTTAGCCAATACTTCGCACACTCGTTCAGCTAAACCCGATACATCAAAAAAGTCGACCAATAGGCCAGTTCTACCTTCTTCAATAATATCCAGCACTGGTGGAGTGCTGGAGCCTACTACCACAGCCCCTGCACTCATGGCCTCCAACATCGACCAAGACAGAACAAAGGGGTAAGTCAAGTACACATGGCAGCGGGTAATTTGCATCAAGTATAAAAAAGCCTCATACGAAACCTTGCCTAAAAAAAAGATTCTCTTAGGATCTAAACGATCACTCACTTCGGTAAGATAGCGCTGATGGTATGAGCCTTCTGTGGGACGGCGACCGTAGCTGACATCATGACCCCCAACAATAAACACCTTGAGGTTAGGGCGACGAGCCATGATTTCTGGCAAAGCGCGCATGAATATGTGATAGCCACGAACAGGCTCTAAATTGCGGGCTACAAAGGTCAAAACTTCATCACCAGGACGAATACTTACTTGGCGATCAGGAAGTGTTATTTTCGCGGAAGGATTAGGGCAACATATTTGAGTGTTAATTCCTTCGTGAATAATGCAGGTTTTTGCCTGTGCCCAGACAGGAAGTGTGGAGGCCTGCCAAGCGGTGGGACTAACTCCTTGATCCATAGCCTCCATAGCTAATAGCAAATTGGCATTTTTACTTAACAAGCGGGCTTGATCATCAAATGTAGTATCGGGGAACTCTGGATCGAAATTAAGGTCTTGTCCTTGAGCTTGATAGAAATACTCCATATGACAAATTAGTTTAGCTTTAGGGAAAATAGTTTTGAGTAATAGTGCCTCTCCCCAACCAGGATGAGCAAAAATGATATCAGGCTCAAAGCCGGATTTTTTAAGCTCTTTAGCGGCATTGGCACAGGCTTCAGCACGAATAATTTTTGTTTCAAATTCTTGAGCTAAAGGATGTATTCCCGGAGTATTTCCTCGACTGGGTTTATATTCTTGTGTAGTACAAAGAGTTTGCTCGCCAGAATGTAGAGAAACTTGTTTTATGCCTCTAACCTGATGGCCTAATGCTTGATAGAAGGGAGCCAAATGTTTGAATTGCCCTGGAAAATTTTGATGTACGAATAGTATGTTCATGTCATACTCAAAAGATTAAAAATTCCATTAGACTATACTAGAGTTCCATTCAGTTTAGGGGGGAGAGGCTCAACGAAGGCTGGACAAGCGTAAGCTCAAACGCTAAATTCCTTCAAGTTGGGATGATGTTTGAGGTTATAGCTATCAAATAGTAAAAGATAGCTTTGCACGGACGCACGATTTACGTTCATCTTGCGATCCGTATTGTCGGGTTCAGTTGTATGCTGAACCAAGCTAGCTGAATCGCTGAGACATGAATGAAATGAATGCACCATCCTTAAAAGTTTCATCACAACTTACTTTGCTTGACGTTGGGATGTACATCCTGCGCCTGACTGCAGAAAGTACATCTGAAAAAAAAATTACAGGTTGCTTGAGCTTACACCCAGCTCCTGCTGGAAAAGGAGTGATAGATTTTTTCCCAGGTGAAGGTGTAACGCGTAATACTTTGGCTAAAGCGAGCGATGTTGTTATTGTCCGCGTGAAGGGTGGACCTGCCAGCCTCTTGATTACGGAATATCAGCTAGATGCGGCAGCTCATGGTCGTTTGCGTTTACAAATTGAGCAAGTTGCGAATAAACAGGGTGTAGTTCGCAAGTCTTTGCCTACCGCTGCTAAAGCGGTGGAAACCCCATCAGCACCAGACGCACCAACCGATGCGGCAGGGGCTATTTCAAGTGCTTTGCTGTCTACTCTTTCAAAGACGGCATCTCCTGCGAAAAGCCAAGCTGTGCAGTCCCTGAAACTCTTAGGGCATATTTCGACACGCGGTGATGTCGTTGTTGAAGATGCTTGGTTGGGGGCTCCTGATAGCAAATTACGCATAGAGGGCTTTGCTATTGCATGGGCGAAACAACCTGAAGAGGTAAGCATTGCCTATCTGTGCCGTACCAGTAAAACCAGTGACCCTTCCATTGGTTTGGATGGACAGTTTGTTGGCTCTCGGCAACAGGCTAAACCACTGACTTCTATTGCTTTTGTACTGAGTGGTTCAAAAGCAGACGATTATGAATTATCAGGGCAAGTGGTTTTTGCGGGACAGGCTCCACAAACAATTATCCCTGATCAGGAACTGTCCGGCCCTACCGGAACAGAACCCTTAGTGGCGATTTATCTGAGTGTTAACTCCAAGGCTGCCCAGGTTTCTCCTCCTGCTTCCCCTTGGGATACCTCCAATGCTGCGGTATTCCGCACATGAAATTAATTAGTAAGTTTACTCATTAGGAGAAGCTCCGATGGCTTTGAATTACGATCAACCCATTCCAACTTCAGATGTAGTTGCTGCGCTTGCGGCAAATGGCTACATCTCTACCGCTACTTTAGCTGCAATAGAAGATTTGCTGAATACTGATACAAGCAGCAGCCTCAGTGTTGCTGTGATTACAGTAGGCGAAGATGGTGCGCTGGAAATTACCCTGCCTGAGGGTAGCTCTAGTGCTCAGGCTGCGTTCTTTAACACCCTTACCGGACAGACCCTGGACTTCAATTCAGCTTCGACTGGAGGTGGTGTCTTTGCTGACACGCCAGTTTATGTATTTACAGGTAATGGCAATGTTAATGCCGTGTTCAACACTGTTGATCGCGTGATCATCGGTGGTGAAGGTAATGACAGCTTGGTTGTATTGGGCGACCACAACACTACTGTTGATGGTGGTGCAGGCAACGATACCATCGTAACTTCAGGTGGTAATGATTCTGTTAGCGGTGGTGCCGGTGATGACGTTGTCTCTACGGGGTCTGGAAATGACACCATCCTGACTTCCAGCGGAAATGACACCATTGACGCGGGTGCTAACTTCGACGTCATTCAATTGGGTCTGGTCAGCAACTACGTCCTGACAGATGGTGAGCTGCTGGTTGAGCGGGACGGAGCTTGGGTTGCTACTCGTACTGATGGCACCGAATCTATCGTACGTAACGCTGAACAATTCATCTTCACCGGTGAGCCTGGCCAAGAGGATACTGTTATCTCCTTCGCTGAAACTCACGAAGATGCTGTTGCTCTGTACCTGTACGAAGCTCTGCTGGATCGCGCAGCGGATTCTGAAGGTGCCGACTTCTGGTTGGATCAGTTAGACCACGATAATGTTTCTCTGACTGATATCGCTAATGGCTTCTTAGCTTCTAGTGAGTTCAGCACTCTGAACGGTTCTAACATCAACAATGATGACTTTGTTGATTTGTTGTATGAGAACCTGTTGGGTCGTGAAGCTCGCCTAGATAGCGAAGGTAAAGCCTTCTGGTTTGATCAGTTAGAGGCTGGCGCTGATCGTGCTGAGTTGGTGGTTAACTTCGTTGAGTTGGCTATGGCTAACCCAGTGGATGAAACGGGTATTGCCCAAATCATCATCTTGGGTGATGACGAGCAAGCTTCCTGATTCTGGGTTGCTTAGCTGATGTAATGCATTAGTTACATCTTTGCATTCGGAAATACCCCAGCTTAGGCTGGGGTATTTCTTAATAATCTTTTTATAAAGACTATTAAGAAATACTTTTATCTTTGACTTGCGAACTAATTAAGTTGATTTTTCTATACTTCGGAAAAAATATTAACCCAGTCATTAGTGGAAGTTTTTTTCAGGTAAATACATCTAGGTCTTTAGATACACTAATTCGCAGCGGTGTTTCTTCTATAAGCGAAAAAAACTATATAGATGCTCTAGTCTATTTAAGTTCAGCCATTCAGGGTAATCCAAAAAAAGTCGAGCTTTACATTTTACTCTGGAAGTCTTTACAGGAAATAGGCTCAAGTGCGATACAGGAAGCTTACCTACAGTGGTTAACAACTACTTTTCCAAAGGAAAAACTGGCTCGAAGAGAATATTGGAGCTATTGCAGTGCTCATTATTCTAAATCTGATCTAAATGCATTAGTCAGATCGCATATTGCTCACGTTGATGATCCTTTAGAATTGCGTCAGCTACTTGCTTTTTTGTCTGATGACTCAGGGCCTCAACAATCTCACCCAATAGGTGTAGTGCGTTACGATTTAAAAAATAAAACTTTAACGGGTTGGGCTTTAGATTTGCGTGCTCCCAATCGCGTTTTAAATATTAAGTTAAAAACGGCCACTATGACGGCCACATTTCCAGCTTCATTACCTTGCCCTCTACTTATAAATGCAGGTTTTTTGATTTTCCATGGTGGGATTTCAATTCAGATTCCTGAGCCCTTAGAGGAACTGTATGTATATTTCGAGGATGCTCAAAATGAAGAGCTGATAGGAAGTCCTGTTGCGGCTTTACCTGTACTGGTACCTCCTATGCCTGAAGAGGTTAATTCATTTGAGCATCCAGTAGATGTTTTAGTTCCGGTTTATAAATCTAAAGAAGCAACTCTAGAGTGTTTAGAAAGTTTATTTAAAGCTAAATCAAAAAATAAAACGCTGCATCAAATTATTGTGCTAAATGACTGTAGTCCAGATAATAGTTTGACTGAGGCTATTGATAATTTAGCCGGAAAGCATGATTTTGTACATATAAAGCGGCCAGCTAATTTAGGGTTTATTCGCAATATAAATCGCGGCATGACCCTGCATCCCGAGCGAGATGTTGTTTGGCTGAACTCAGACACTCGGGTTTATAGCAATTGGTTAGATCGTTTGCGCTCGGTGGCCTATTCTGCGCAAGATGTTGCCTCAGTAACGCCCTTTACCAACAACGGTGAGTTAATGAGCTTTCCAAAGCCGCTTGTCGCTCATCCTATGCCTACGCCAAAGCAGCATGCGGAGTTGGATTACTTAGCCCGTAAAGCAAATCAGCCTCCTGTTGAATTGGTTATGGGGTGTGGGTTTTGCTTTTATATTAAACGCTCAGCGTTAAATGATGTGGGCTATTTGGATGAGGTTGGGCTGAGTCGAGGGTATGGCGAGGAAACAGACTGGTGTTTACGTGCCCAAACTAAGGGCTGGCGACATATGGGAGCAACTCATGTTTTTGTAGCCCATTCTGGAGGCCATTCTTTTGGTTCAGAAAAGGCACTCTGGGCTTATCAGAATAATGTGGTGATACGTCAGCGTTATCCTTTAGCTGAGCGTCAGTTTGAGGCTTTTGTAGCGGCAGACCCTCTGGCCGAGGCACGTAATCACTTATTAAATTTGTTAGAGCAATCTAAACCTAAAGCTTCTACACCGAATAAAAAATCGATATTAAAGCGAGAATATCCAGAACTTCCGGGGCGCTACTGGTTAATAGCGGATCAGTTGAGCCAAAAGCTTGGAGCCTATTGGTTAAACTTAGCTCGCTACTTAGCACGAAATAATCCAGATATACGATTATTGGTTGAGCCAGGAAGCCCTTGGGAAGTACAGTTGTTAAACTGCTCTAATGTATTTCTTATACCACAGGTAGCCAGTTTATCCGATAAAGATTTTGTGAGCCTATGTGGAGTAAGTTTGGCGTTAAGTTTGGATAAGGCGAAATCTTCGGATATCAACTCTTGGTTTGCAGCACAGCAAGCTGAGAAGTATCAGTTACCTTTGTTTGCCCCAAATTCTTTGCTATTGCATTCTTTGGGGGGATTTCCTATTACTGACTTACAGGCTTATCTTCCAGAGCAACTATGTCCGACATTAATATAATGCATGAGTTAACCCTTGAGTCTAATGCTTCGGTAGGTGCTATTATCGGGCTACAGGGTGATATCTTGCAGGGTTGGGCCATGTTGCCTAATGATCCTGAATTACGTTTAGCCGTAGAAATTTATCTGGACGGTGTTTTTGTCGCGCTAGTACGGGCTGATGTAGAACAACCCCTAGATGTGCCCGGGGATGGTTTCCACGGCTTTGTGGTGCAACTACACCCGAAATGGCTTCAAAATACGCAATGCATTTCAGCTCGAATTGCCAACCAAGGCCCTTGGCTTGCAGGTAGTCTGAAGTTACCTGTGGTTGAAGCGGTGCAAGCAGATCCATTAGCCACCCAAGTTTGGTACTCCGGTGGTCTTAGTTTGAAAGGTTGGGCTTTTGATCCTAATCGCCCCGCTCAAACTTTGAAGGTTCGAGTGCATGAACAGGGGCAGGTTTTAGCCACAACGCTGGCTAATCGCTTAAACCCGACACTGGTATACCGCTCATCAGCTAATCATGGTTTTGAATTAAACTTGCCTTGGGAGCTGGCCGATGGTCAGTTGCATATACTTCATGTGGAGTTAGAAGACGGCTCTTCTGTGATGGGAAGTCCGGTGCATTTTTGTACCCATCCTGAAGGAATTAGCGCGTTATTACAGCAGATTGAGCATAAAAGCTGTAAACAGACCGCCGAATGGCTACCGCTATTAGAACGCTTGAGCTTGATCCAAGAGGCACGACTACCTTGCAGTGCCGGTTTTGCACACTACCCTCAATGGTTTAGTGCTTTTCAGCAGGTAAAATCCCGGCAGTTTTCTGTAACACAGCGAATTTTGGTCGTGGTGACCGGGGACTTGGAAGCACAGAAAGAATTACAGACAAGAACCAGTATTCAGCAGCAGGGCTTGTCTTCAGAGCAGATTCAGGTCGTTGTGCTTAAGGATTCAGAGTTACCAAGAGCCTTGTGGGCCGCGTTGTCTGGGGTCGATTTAGTGGTTCCTGTCCAGTGCGGTGATCGGCTAGCGGTCGGGGCGTTAGCTTGCTTATCAGAATCAATAAGCGCATCAGATGCGGGTTGGGGTTACTGGGATTGTGACCAAGATGGCCCACAAGGGGAGCGGAGCAATCCTTGGTTTAAGCCCGTTTGGGATGAAACCCTTTTTTATGGGCTGGATGTGTTTTCATCGGGTTTATTCTTCAAGGCCGAGGTATTACAACAAGCCATAGCCTATTTGCGCGATTCGCAGGCCAGCATACAACCCTGTTGGTATGCTCTATTGGCTGGTGTGGTGGCCATTAATCAGCGTCCGGTGCTGCATATTCCGCAAGTTTTGTATCACCGACACTTCAGTGCCCTTAGGTATCCTGAAAAAGCTCAAGCCAATCCCGAGCGTCAAGCTACCTTAGAGTGGTTGTTGGCCCAACGCCATCCAGGTGCTCGTTTAGTTCCTCTGCCTAAGTATCCGGCTCTGAATCGAGTGCTTTGGCCTTTGCCGGATGATGTACCTTTAATTAGCCTGATTATTCCTACTCGTGATCAATTAGCGCTCTTGAGAAACTGCATTGAAGGATTATTAACGGGTACGGACTACCCTGCTTTAGAGATTATCGTTGTAGATAACGACTCCCATCAAGCCGAGACTCTGGAATACCTAGAGCAAATCGCTGAGCGCGGCGTTAGGGTACTGCGTTATCCCCATGCTTTTAATTATTCGGCGATCAATAACTGGGCGGCTGAGCAGGCTAAAGGCAGCATTCTGGGTTTGATTAATAATGATATTCAGGTGTTAGACCCCGGTTGGTTGAAGGAAATGCTTTCCCAGCTACTGCGTCCCGGTGTAGGGGCTGTGGGGGCTAAGCTGATCTGGCCCAATGGCATGGTGCAACACGCTGGTGTGGTGGTGGGCATAAATAGTTTAGCCGCCCATATTGGTAATTATTGGGATCAGCAGGATGCCGGGTATCTTGGACTAAATCAGGTAGCCCGTGAGCTGTCTGCGGTGACGGCTGCCTGTTTGTTAGTGCGTAAGGCGGATTATCAGCGTTTAGGCGGATTGGATGTTCAGGCGTTTCCTGTAGCTTTTAATGATGTGGATTTTTGTCTGCGCTTAGCTCAACAGGGATTACGCTGCATTTGGACACCCTTTGCCTGCTTGATTCATGCAGAATCGGCCAGTCGTGGTAAGGAGGATGCTCCAAGTAAAATAGCCCGTGCCTATCGAGAGCAAAGCAACTTTATGACCCGTTGGTTTTCTAATTCTGAACTGGATGAGTATTACCATCCCTGTTTGAGTGCAGATTATTTAACTGGGCCTTACGGTGGTTTGGCTCTCCCACCACGCAGTACTAAAGTTCGCTGCATAACCCCTGTGAAAACAACGGCATGAAAATTACGCACACTGACCTAGCTCATTTTGTTCCCTGCCTAAAGCAACCGGGTACTAAGAAATTGTTGCATGTAGGTTGTGGTATGGCAGGCCCAGAACGTTTACCCGAATGTTTTCGCGCAGAAGACTGGCAAGAGGTGCGTTTAGATATTGATGAGCGTGTTAAGCCTGATATTGTGGCCAGCCTAACCGATCTTAGCCCTGTAGCAGATGCCAGTGTTGATGCCATTTGGTCTTCGCATAACTTAGAGCACCTAGAGGGGTGTGAAGTACCCAAGGCGCTTCAGGAGCTGTACCGTGTACTGAAACCCGGCGGCTTTGCATTAATTACCTTGCCGGATTTAAAAGCCATTGCGCAGTTGATTGTAGAGGGTAAATTAGATTCAGTTATTTATACCTCTCCAGCAGGGCCCATCAAGGCGATGGATATGCTATTTGGGCATCAACAAGCTATTGCTCAAGGCAACCAGTACATGGCACACCGTTCTGGTTTTACGCGAGATTATTTAGGTAAGAAGTTACTTCAAGCAGGATTTACGGAGGTTCGTATTGTCTCTGGTAAATCCTATGATCTGTGGGCTATTGCCTGTCGCCATTAACCGGTAATCACTGCTGAGGCCTTTATGCATCGAAGATTTCATCCCGTTATCCTATCGGGGGGGAGTGGTACTAGGTTGTGGCCTCTATCCCGTGCAGCCATGCCAAAGCAGTTGTTGGCACTGACGGAGCAAGCCAGCCTACTACAGGCTACGATCCGGCGTGTGGATAGTATCGCAGGGGCTCAATCCTCAATCCTGATTTGCAATAACGAGCACCGCTTCCTCATTAGAGAGCAACTGCAAGAAATTCAGCATACGCCCGCCAGCATTATTCTTGAGCCCATAGGTCGCAACACAGCACCAGCCATTGCTTTAGCAGCACTTAAGCTGATGGAAACTGATCCTGAAGCGGTGATGCTGGTATTACCTGCCGATCATGTCATTGATGACCAAGCTGCTTTTAAGGCTGCGGTATACCAGGCCATTCCAGCCGCTGAAGCGGGTTATTTGGTGACCTTTGGCATTGTGCCTACGCACCCTGAGACTGGCTATGGTTACATTCGTATGGGCGAGGCTTTATCTGACTTATCCTCGGAGAATCCTAGCTGCCAAGTGCTGTCCTTTGTAGAAAAACCGGATCAGCAAACGGCTCAGCGTTTTTTGGCTGAGGGCAATTACGTCTGGAACAGTGGCATGTTCGTTCTGACAGCCCGCCGCTATTTGGATGAATTGCAAACCCATCGTCCGGATATTTTTGAGGCTGTTGCTCAGGCTTGGAAGGCACGGACGGATGACCTTGGATTTTGTCGTCCCGATCAAGAAGCTTTTGTGGGTTGCCCCTCGGACTCAATTGATTACGCGGTCATGCAGTCTACCCAACAGGCGGCGGTGATTCCCGCCAGCTTTGGTTGGAGTGACGTGGGCTCTTGGGCCAGCTTGTGGCAAATTGCGGATAAAGACGCTGAAGGCAACTGTATTCAAGGCGATGTGTTTGTGTCTGACACACAAAACTCCTATGTACGGGCTGAGCATCGTCATGTGGCGGTCATTGGTTTAGAGGACGTGGTGGTAGTAGAAACCGCTGATGCTGTATTGGTGATGCACCGCGATAAAGCTCAGGAGGTTAAGCGGGCGATTCAGTTTTTTGAGCAAAGCCAACGTCGTGAGCATTTAGAGCATGTGCGGGTTTACCGTCCTTGGGGTTGGTATGAGGGCATGGACAAAGGTGAGCGTTTTCAAGTGAAGCGCATCATGGTCAAGCCCGGTGAGCGCCTATCCTTGCAAATGCACCATCATCGGGCGGAGCATTGGGTGGTGGTCAGTGGTACCGCTAAGGTCACGGTCGAAGGCAAAGAGCTGCTGCTGACGGAAAACCAATCCACCTACATTCCCTTGGGCCATGTGCATTGCTTGGAGAATCCGGGGCGCATTGAGCTGCATTTGGTTGAGGTACAGTCCGGTGCCTATTTGGGAGAGGATGATATTGTGCGGCTTCAGGACGAGTATGGCCGTACTTCCTCCTGAAGCCTTGGGCTTTGTTGCGCTAACCGGGATCACGAAACTGGTCAGGCGCACAGGCTGAAACAGCTACCTGCACTTTTTGTTGGGTGGCACGATCAATACCCTCAGTAGCGACTTCGGCTAAAAAATCTATTTGCTCAGGGGTAATGATGTACGGCGGTAAAAAATACACCACATTTCCTAAAGGCCGCAGCAAAGCCCCACGCTCTAAGGCGTGTTGATAGACAGCCAAACCGCGCCGCTGTTGCCAAGGATAGGGGGTTTTGCTGGCTTTATCCTGCACCAGCTCAATGGCCAGTACCATGCCAGTTTGGCGCACCTCAGCCACATGAGGATGATCACTGAGGTGGGCTGTGGCTTTGCGCATATGGGTTGCTAAGCCTTGATTGCGTTCAATCACTCGATCTTCCGCAAAAATATCGAGGGTAGCCAAAGCAGCGGCACAGGCCAGAGGATTGCCGGTGTAGGTGTGAGAATGCAAGAAGGCACGCAGAGTACTGTAGTCATCGTAAAAAGCCTGATAGACCTGATCCGTGGTTAAAACGGCGGCCATGGGTAAATAGCCGCCCGTTAAAGCTTTAGACAGCACCATAAAATCGGGACTGATTTGGGCTTGCTCACAGGCAAACAAGGTTCCGGTACGTCCAAAACCCACGGCAATTTCATCGGCGATCAGATGTACTCCATAGCGATCACAGGCTTCGCGCAATAGCTTGAGGTAGATTGGATGGTACATGCGCATACCACCCGCGCCTTGAATCAAAGGTTCAACGATTACGGCAGCAATTTCGTGGTGGTGATCGGCTAGGCATTGCTCCATAGGTACAAACAGAGCTTGAGAATGTTCTTCCCAACTGACTCCTTCCGGGCGAAGGTAACAATCGGGGCTGGGCACTTTAAAACAATCCAGCAGCAGTGGTTTGTAGGTATCAGTGAATAGGGGAACATCCCCCACCGACATGGCGGCGATGGTTTCGCCGTGATAACTGTTAGTGAGTGTCACAAAGCGTTTTTTTTCAGACTGCCCCAGATTACGCCAGTAGTGATAGCTCATTTTAAGCGCTACTTCGATGCCAGATGAGCCATTATCGGCATAAAATACCCGCGAGAGCCCCTCTGGAGTGATCTGGACCAAGCGCTCGGATAACTCAATCACAGGAGCGTGGCTGAACCCTGCTAACATGACATGCTCTAACTGCTCTAGCTGTTGGCGGATGCGGGCATTAATGCGTGGATTGGCGTGTCCGAATACATTCACCCACCACGAGCTCACGGCATCTAGGTAGCGCTTGCCCTCGAAGTCTTCCAGCCAAATACCTTCTGCGCGGCGGATGGGAATGAGTGGGAGCTGTTCGTGGTCTTTCATCTGGGTACAGGGATGCCAGAGTACAGCGAGATCACGTTGCATCCAGCGATGATTTTCACTCATCAATTGCTCCAATAATTAACTTTGTAGGATTCGATTCGTCTGCTAAGGCCTTGGTCTGCACACTACATGGCTTACTCGTTGTACAGAGACTACTTGCAATATTTCGATAAGGCTGCTTATTTACAGACATATTTGAATGTAATTATATTCGGAAACCTTTATTACCTGTGTCAGGGCGTTTCTGCGGCAATTAGCCTGCCCAAGAGGTTTTGCATGATATCCATTCCATCCCTTGGCCGCGCATTGGCCTTGTTGGCCTTGCCTTTTGCTGTGACGGCTTGTAAAGAAGAAGCCACCCCCGCTGCTGCGGCCCCTCCTCCTGCACCACTGGTAGGAATTGTCACCCTAAAAACGGAATCCTTAGCCTTAACCACCGATTTACCAGGACGTACCCAATCTTTTCGGGTTGCAGAGGTTCGGCCACAGGTTGATGGCATTGTTCAAAAACGTTTGTTTACTGAAGGGGTTGAGGTGACTGCGGGTCAGCAGTTGTATCAAATTGATCCTTCCATGTACCAAGCTGCCTTAAAAAATGCACAGGCTACTTTAAAAAATGCGCAGGCCGGCTTAGCTTCTAGCCGTGCTTTATCCAATCGCTACGCTGACTTGGTTGAAGACCGAGCCGTGAGTCGCCAAGCGTATGAGGATGCACGCTCAGCCATGTTGCAGTCTTCTGCCACCGTAGAGCAGGCTTCTGCTGCCGTCGAGCAAGCCCAGATCAATCTGCGCTATACCCGAGTGATGGCCCCAATTTCTGGGCGTATTGGTAGAACTTTGGTGACTGAGGGTGCTTTGGTCGGCAACGGGCAAACCCAGCCAATGACGGTTATTTACCAGCTCGATCCTATCTATGTGGATGTGACTCAGCCCGTGCGTGAGTTGTTGCGTCTGCGCCGTGATTTGGATGAAGGGCGCTTAGAAAAGGTTGGAGAGAACACCGCCAAAGTCAGTTTGACCTTGGAGGACGGCAGCCAATACCCCTTAGAGGGCAAATTAGAGTTGGCTGAAGTATCCGTTGACCAAAGTACCGGCTCGGTTACTCTGCGAGCCATTTTTCCTAATCCTAAGCGCCTGTTGCTGCCCGGTATGTTTGTGCATGCTCAGCTGACCGAAGGAGTTAGAACTGCAGCGATTTTGGCACCTCAGCAAGGTATTACCCGTGACTCAACCGGCCAGCCCTCTGCCATGGTGGTCAACGCTGAAAATCGGGTTGAGGTACGGCGTGTGAAAACAAGCCGCACTGTTGGCAATCGTTGGTTGATTACTGAAGGCTTGCATGAGGGTGATCGTTTGATTACTGAGGGTTTACAGTTCATCAAACCGGGTATTGAAGTACGGGTAGCTCCTGCTACCAATGTTGATATGCAGAGCAGTGTTGATACACAGGGCGGAGCTGACCGGCCTGCTCAGTCCGGTTGAGGATAGGATATGTCGCGGTTTTTTATTGATCGTCCTATTTTTGCTTGGGTGTTGGCCCTGTTGGTGATGTTGATTGGAGCGCTGTCCATCTTGCGCTTGCCCATTAACCAATATCCCAGTATTGCAGCACCTGCGGTTGCTATTTCTGTGAGTTATCCCGGAGCTTCAGCACAAACGGTACAGGACACCGTGGTACAGGTGATTGAGCAACAACTGAACGGCTTGGATGGTTTGCGCTACATCTCCTCGCAAAGCTATTCCGATGGCAACATGACCATCACCGTTACCTTCGATCAGGGGACTAACCCAGATATTGCTCAGGTACAGGTACAGAACAAGCTGCAATTGGCCACTCCCATGCTGCCTCAAGAAGTACAACAGCAAGGGATTCGAGTGACTAAGTCCGCCACCAGCTTTTTGATGGTACTCGGTTTAGTGTCCACCGATGGCCGTTTGGATCGCGGTGATTTGGCGGACTACATTGTGTCCAACATCCAAGACTCCATTTCTCGGACGCGGGGGGTGGGTGACTTTCAGGTGTTTGGTACTCAATACGCCATGCGCATCTGGTTAGATCCGGCGCGTCTGAATAACTATCAACTGACTCCTGTAGATGTGCGTAATGCCATTAATGCGCAAAACGTGCAGATTTCTTCAGGACAATTGGGGGGCTTACCGGCGGTTCCCGGCCAACAATTGACTGCAACCATCATCGGTAAAACCCGCTTAAAAACACCGGAAGAGTTTCGGAAGATTCTGCTTAGAGTGAATCAAGACGGTTCACAGGTACGCTTAGGTGATGTGGCTACCGTTGAGCTCAGCTCACAGGATGCCAACCTATCCTCCTTGTATAACGGTATGCCCGCCAGTGGTATTGGGGTTAAGTTGGCGACCGGAGCCAATGCCCTAGAGACAGCTAAAGGGGTACGGGCAACTATGGCTAAATTGGAGCCCTTTTTGCCCGAAGGGGTTGAGGTGGTTTACCCCTACGATACATCGCCGGTGATTTCCGCCTCCATCATGACGGTGGTACAAACCCTGTTTGAAGCCATTGGACTGGTATTTTTGGTGATGTACCTGTTCCTACAGAGCTTCCGCGCTACCTTGATTCCCACCTTAGCCGTGCCGGTGGTGTTGCTAGGTACTTTTGCGGTACTGGCGGCCTGTGGTTTCACCATTAATACCCTGACCATGTTTGCGATGGTGCTGGCTATTGGTCTGTTGGTGGACGATGCCATTGTAGTGGTGGAAAACGTCGAGCGGCTGATGGCTGAGGAGGGATTATCTCCCGTAGAAGCCACCCGTAAGTCGATGGATCAGATTCAAGGCGCTTTGGTGGGGATCGGCTTGGTACTGTCGGCGGTATTCTTGCCGATGGCCTTCTTTACCGGTTCAGCGGGTATTATCTATCGCCAGTTCTCCATTACCATCGCCGCTGCCATGACCTTGTCGGTATTGGTGGCGCTGATTTTTACTCCTACGCTGTGTGCCAGTTTGCTCAAGCCTTCTGACCATGATCACCATGAAAAACGAGGGTTTTTCGGCTGGTTTAACCGTACTTTTGATCGGGGAGTGCATCGGTACGGACAGGGAGTGCGCGGGATTTTGCATCATAAACTGCCCTTTATGCTGGTTTATCTAGGCATAGTAGGCGCTGTGGGTTATCTGTTTACTCAAGTACCGACAGCCTTCTTGCCGAACGAAGATCAGGGTGTGATGTTCGTTCAAGTGCAGACACCACCGGGCTCCACAGCTGAGCGTACCCAGCAAACGGTGGATGCCATGCGTGACTACCTCCTGAAAGAGGAGTCTGACATCGTAGCTTCAGCTTTTACCGTGACCGGCTTTAACTTTGCGGGGCGTGGACAAAACTCCGGTTTGGCCTTCGTGAACCTTAAACCTTGGGCTGAACGTCAAGCACCGGGGCAAGATGTATTTGCCCTGATTGCTCGTGCTCAGCAACGTTTTGCAGGATTTAGGGATGCCATGGTGTTTGCCTTTGCGCCTCCTGCGGTGATGGAGTTGGGTAACGCTTCGGGCTTTAACCTGTTTTTGGAAGATCGCACCGGCTTAGGTCACGAAGTACTGATGCAAGCGCGTAATCAGTTTTTAGGATTAGCAGCGCAAAGCCCTGTACTAACGGCTGTTCGTCCCAATGGTTTGAACGATGAGCCTCAATACCGTTTGCTGATTGATGATGAGAAAGCACGGGCCTTGGGGGTCTCTTTAACAGAAATCAACAACATTCTGTCATCAGGTTGGGGTTCTAGTTACGTCAACGACTTTATTGATCGCGGTCGGGTGAAGAAGGTATTTATGCAGGGAACGGCTGAAGCCCGTATGTCCCCCGAAAACTTCAACGATTGGTTTGTGCGTAACGAACAGGGTCGCATGGTGCCCTTCAGTGCCTTTGCCACCGGCGAGTGGGTTTACGGGTCGCCCAAGTTAGAGCGCTATAACGGCATTTCGGCCATTGAAATCTTGGGTCGTCCTGCCGATGGCTACAGTTCTGGGGATGCGATGAAGGCGGTGGCCGACATCATTGCCAAACTACCGCCCGGCATTGGCTATTCTTGGACTGCGGTTTCCTATGAAGAGCAAATGTCGGGCAACTTAGCTCCGGCCTTGTATGCCTTGTCGCTATTGGTCGTATTTTTGTGCTTGGCTGCCCTGTACGAAAGTTGGTCGATTCCCTTTGCCGTCATGTTAGTGGTTCCTCTGGGGGTATTGGGTGCGGTAGTAGCCACTTTGTGGCGTGACCTATCCAACGATATCTTCTTCCAAGTGGGACTGTTAACCACAGTGGGCTTGACCGCTAAAAACGCTATTTTGATTGTAGAGTTTGCTAAAGATCTGCATGAGCAGGGTAAATCAGCCTTTGAGGCCGCAGTGGAAGCTTGTCGTATGCGTTTACGCCCCATTGTGATGACTTCTCTAGCCTTTAGTTTGGGGGTGCTGCCTCTGGCCATCGCTAAAGGAGCCGGTGCGGGCAGTGCTCATGCCATTGGTACCGGAGTTTTGGGCGGTATGATTAGTGCTACAACACTGGTTCTGTTCTGGGTACCTCTGTTCTTTGTAGTGATCACGGCACTATCTAAAAAGCCTGAACAGCCTTCAGGGAGGGCGGCAGAGTGAAAAAGTCCTTATTGGGGCTGGCTATACTGATGGCCCTAAGCGGCTGCTCCATGATTCCAGACTACTTGCGGCCTTATTTGCCCGTAGAGGATCAGTACGAAGCACCGGCAAAATCGACACCAGATCAGAGCCAACCGCTGGATATTGGTTGGCGTAGCTTCTTCCGCGATCCTGCGTTGCGCCAAGTGATTTCGCTGGCTTTGGAAAATAATAAGGATTTAAAGGTTGCAGCCTTGAATGTGCAGTCGTACCGACAGCAGCACATCATCCAGAGGGCTGAACGATTTCCACAGGCTAACATCAACAGCGTAGCCAGCCGCCGTCGTTTACCCGCCATGAGTTCAGGTGGTAGCAGCGGCAGTGGAGCGGGAAGTGGAGGTAGTAGTGATGGTGGCAGCAGTGGGGGTGGTAGCAGCAGTGGCAGCACCGATGGCGGTTACATAGGCAGTGGTAATAGCAGCAACAGTGGTTCCATCTCCAGTTGGTACAGCGTGACTCTGGGGCTTTCTTGGGAGGCCGATTTATTTGGCCGACTGGCCAGCCTGCAAGAAGAGGCACTACAAAACTACTTTGCTTCCGAGTCAGCACGGCGTAGCACTCAGGTGACTCTAGTTGCTAGCGTGGCTAATGTCTGGTTGAGCTGGCGCGCTAATTTGACTCAACTGCAACTGGCCAAAGATACCCTAAAAACCCATGAGCAGACCTTGGCACTGACCGAAGCGCGTCTGAATGCGGGTGTTTCTTCGGCTATGGAGGTGAGCCAAGCCCGTAGCTCGGTGGAAAGTACCCGCGCCGCTATGGAGCGTTATGCGCGTGAAGTTGACTTAGATCGCAATGAGCTGACGCTACTGGTGGGCAAAAAAATTCCGGCCAACTTAACCCCTGATATCAAAGTTGAGAAGGAACTATTGACCAGCTTTGCTACGGGGCTGCCTTCTGATTTGCTACTCCAGCGTCCAGATATTATGGAGGCTGAGTCTCAGCTTAAGGCGGCGAATGCCAATATTGGTGCAGCGCGCGCGGCTTTTTTCCCTACTATTGCTTTAACCACTTCAGCCGGTACTGCAAGTTCGCAAAGCTCAGACTTATTTGATGCAGGCTCCGGTTATTGGGAGTTTATCCCACGTATCAGTGTGCCGATTTTCACGGCTGGGCGGTTAAAAGCAAGTCTTAAGTATGCCGAGCTCTCCAAAGATGTGCGTATTACTCAGTATGAAAAGAGCATTCAAACAGCCTTCCGGGAAGTGAATGATGGTTTGAGCGCGCGCACCACCTATGTGCGCCAAGTAAAGGCCCGAGAGGACTTAGTGCAGGCTAACCAAGATTATTACAATCTGGCGGAGCTGCGTTATTGGGCCGGTGTAGATAATTATTTGACGCTTTTGGATGCCCAGCGCGAGCTGTTCACGGTACAACAGGCTTTGATTGATGATCGGCTTAATCAGCAGGTGAGTGAGGTCAATCTGTTTAAAGCCTTAGGCGGTGGCTGGCAGCAAGATGCTTTTGGTCGTGATACACCAGAGCTTTAGAAGTTCTCAATAAAGATAGACTCTGAGTTAGGGATAGCCCTAACCCTAAGTCAGGGTTAATCTTGACGCGGGACCGTGGATTTAGAGGCTGGAGCAGCCGTTACTCACTATGTCGGATTTTCAGACACTCAGGCCCGATCGCTTGCTGGAGTTGGGCGATATTCTGCACGAGTTAGGTTCCCAGCGCCGCATCAGTTCCGATGATGTTCAGCGGTGTTGGGTGGCGGCACGGCATTCTACCGGGCCGGATTCAGTACATCCTTTAGCACTTATTGCTCAGCAGCAGTGCGCTGACCCTTCACGTCCCGGTAAGTTTTTGGATTTAGAAAGCCTAACCCATTGGTTCGCCTCGTGGGTGGGTTTGCCTTATTGGCGTATTGATCCTTTGCGGGTTGACGTAGCGGCCGTGACTCCACTGATGTCTTACGCCTTTGCCCAGCGCCACCAGATTTTGGCGGTTGCGGTGACGGCGGATATAGTCACCATAGCAACTGCCCAGCCTTTTATTCGTAGTTGGGAAACTAACTTAGAGCACGTACTTAAACGCCAAATCCATCGGGTGATTGCTAACCCTACGGAAATTCAGCGATTAACCACCGAGTTTTATCGCATTGCCCGCTCCGTCACGGGGGCTACTCAATCGGAGCAAAAACAAGGATCGCTGAATAATTTTGAGCAACTGCTCAAGCTCGGAGCGCAAGATCAAGAGCCTGATGCCAACGATGCCCACATCGTAAACATTGTGGATTGGTTGTTTCAGTACGCCTATCAGCAACGCGCCAGCGATATTCACATTGAGCCCCGTCGTGAACAGGGGCGGATTCGTTTTCGTATTGACGGCGTATTGCACGATGTTTATCAGCTTCCGGTGCAGGTCAGTGTGGCTGTAGTCAGCCGCCTAAAAATCTTAGGGCGCATGAACGTCGCCGAAAAGCGCAAACCCCAAGATGGCCGCATAAAAACCGCGACTCCTGAAGGCGGTGAGGTGGAATTGCGTTTGTCTACCTTACCTACGGCCTTTGGTGAAAAGATGGTGTTGCGCATCTTCGACCCAGAAGTTTTACTGAAAGGCTTTGAGCAACTAGGCTTTTCTGAAGCAGATTTGCAGCGCTGGCGCAGTATGACAGGCCAAGCCCACGGCATTATTTTAGTTACTGGCCCAACCGGATCGGGTAAAACCACTACGCTGTATACCACCCTAAAGCAGTTAGCCACCTCGGAGGTTAATGTCTGCACCATTGAAGATCCCATTGAAATGGTGGAGTCTTCTTTTAACCAAATGCAGGTACAGCCCCAGATTGATCTTACCTTTGCCAGTGGTGTACGGGCTTTGATGCGTCAAGATCCCGATATCATCATGATCGGTGAGATTCGCGATTTAGAAACGGCAGAAATGGCCATTCAAGCGGCACTGACAGGGCATTTGGTGTTATCCACCTTGCATACCAATGATGCTCCCAGTGCGATTACCCGTTTGCTGGAGCTGGGCGTTCCCTATTATCTGCTGCGGGCTACTTTGCTGGGTGTTATGGCTCAGCGTTTGGTGCGTACCCTCTGTCCCCATTGCAAAACGCCGATTGTGGTAGATGCCGATGCTTGGAGGTTGTTAACTCAACCTTGGAATTTAGCCCCTCCAGAGCAAGTCTACCAGCCTGTGGGCTGTTTAGAGTGCCGGGAAACTGGGTATCGCGGTCGGGCAGGCGTGTATGAAATCATGCTGCTGAACGATTCTGTTAAACCCTGTATTCAGGCCGAAACCGACTTAACCCAACTGCGCCAACAGGCTGTTAAAGAGGGTATGCACAGCCTGAGGTTATCGGGGGCTTTAAAGGTTGCCTTAGGGGATACCAGCATTGAAGAAGTGCTGCGTGTTACGCCGCAAACTGAGCATTAATGGCCGGTTATGGGCTTAAAATGCAGCAATTTCGCCCCGAGTTTTTCGCCTGATACAGTGCTTTATCTGCTCGCTGGAGTAGGGTCTGGTAGTCCGGATGTCCGTTGTAAACAGCCACGCCAAGGCTAACGGTGAGCGCTATTTCCTTATCTGGAGGAAGGTGAAATGCCTCATTAGCGATGATGTTGCGGAGCTTTTCCGCAACCTGCATGGCCTTTTCTGGGGTAATGTCCACCAAAATGACCAAAAACTCCTCGCCCCCAAGGCGGAAGGTATAGTCACCGCCTCGGATATTACTGGAGAGAATACCGGCGATATGCTGCAACACTAGATCGCCAGCATCGTGGCCATAAGTGTCATTGATGGATTTAAAGTGGTCTACGTCAATCATCAATAGGCCAAAGGAGTTTCCAGATTGGCGGCTATACAGCACCTCTTTACCCAAAACCACGGGCAAAAATTTGCGATTAAGCAGGCGTGTTAGCACATCACGACCGGCTTCTAACTCGCGAGCTTGATCCAATAAGCTATCCAGCAAATATTTAATCGAACGAGCCTGTTCCCGCAGTTGCCGTAATAGATCCCGGGTTTTATCCGGCTGATCTTGGGTTAATTGCGCCAAATTTTGGTCAATGTGCGCAATGTAATCAAGGATGGTCTGATTTTCCGGCGCACCTTGAAACGCATGTGAGGCTTTGTGGCGGAACCATAGACCGAATTCCGAGGTCGCTAAAGGTGGTAGGTTTTTAGGATCGCTACCCAAAGCGAGCTCAAACATCAGGTGGTTTTCCCAATCCAACAAAGCTGCTCTCTGGCGTTCTTTTTCATCACTTAGGTTTTGGGACACTGAAAACAGTCGATAAGCCTCTTCGGCCCTTGAGTTACGGTCATGGGATTGGGAAAAGGCAAAGCACATGACTTCCAGCGCTAAGTCAATCAACTCGGAGCTGAGGCGAATACAGTTATTTCGCGTGGGTAGGCTAAGTTGAGCGTCCTGCTCAATCAGTTCAATCAGTCGCCCTTTGAGTAAGCGTGCTCCGCGCATCACCAAACTGACCGGAATTTCGATCCGTGCATGTACTCGGCCAATGCGCTTTTGTTGTTCGGTAATCGTCTGAATATCGCCCAATGCGGCCGTGGAGAGTACTGTGGTGATCCAGTGCTGCATGGATGTATGCAGATGGTTTTTAACTTGATCGTGGGTTAAAAAGCTGGCCGATATAGGGTCAGCCAGCATTTCTCGATAAAAAAGATCCGCCAGTTCAGGTGCATGCTGAACGGCTAGGTTTTGTAATGCGCTAGCCGTTTCAATAGGGAAGCGTTGGGTCAAGGTTTGCCATTCGCTCATCAGCTGTTTGATGGGAATTTGGTGCATGAGCGAACGGCCCTCAAGAACCTAATAAGAGGAAGTGTATTATCAAAAGCTACAGTTTTTAGAGAGACAGACGACGTTCTGATTCTTGCCGTTCCAGTTGGCTTGTGTGTTCCCGTATCCAGCGTTCGGCACGTTGGTTTAGTTCAGCAACGGCGCGTGGCTCTTGCCCCTCAGCATACATCGGTGGGCCGATAATCACTTGAATAGTGCCGGGGCGTTTGCTCCAGCCCTCTTTAGGCCAGAACATGCCTGCATTGTGGGCAATAGGCAAGACCGGCAGTCCGGTTGCAGCGGCAATCGAAGCCCCACTGCGAGTGAATTTGCCCGGTTGTCCTACGGGGGTGCGAGTACCCTCGGGGAAAATTAAAATCCAAATGCCTTTTTTCAAACGCTCAGGCCCCTGTTCAGCCACTTGTTTGAGTGCTTCTTTAGGATTGGATCGGTTAATCGCAATGGGTTTGAGGAGCCAGATGGCCCAACCAAAAAAAGGAATGGCTAAAATTTCGCGTTTTAATACTTGGGTCAGGGGTTCAAAGCTACCCGTGAGGAAGAAGGTTTCCCAAGTACTCTGATGGTTTGACAGTATGACGCAAGGTTGTTTGGGAACATGCTCCCAGCCGGTTACTTGATACTGGATATTGACTAACCAACGGGTCATCCAAACCGCACAACGGCACCAACTGTAGGCGATATAGAGGTAGCGGTTACGAAACGACATGAACGGCGTAACCACAACGCCTGTAATACACCACACCGCAGCGGTTAATCCCAGCATCAGGTACAGCAACGCAATACGCAGACGATAGAGCACAGTCATGGAGAAACTCTGAGCAAATAATCAGCGACGGCTGATAGGTCATCAAACACTAAGGTTCCCTCAGGAAGCCCACCTTGATGCAGGGTCTGTTCGCCTTTGCCGGTTTTCACCAAATAAGGCGTAGCTCCTAAGGCTATACCTGCTTGTAAATCACGCACACTGTCACCAACCACAGGGACATCCCGCAGATTGGGTACATCAAAATAGGTCGCAATCTGTTGGAATAATCCGGGTTTGGGTTTACGGCAGTCGCATTGATCCTCAGGCCCATGTGGGCAGTAGCAGATCAGCTCAATGTGAGCGCCCTGTTGTTGGAGCAGTGTTTGTAATTGATCGTGCATGGCTTCCAAAGTCGCTGAGCTGAATAGGCCACGGGCTAAACCGGATTGATTGGTGGCTACAGTTACTGTCCAGCCTGCATGGTATAGGCGAGCAATAGCCTCCAGTGCTCCCGGAATAGGTTGCCATTCTGCCAGCGATTTTACATAAGCGTCGGAGTCTTGATTGATGACTCCGTCGCGATCTAGCACGATCAATTTCAAGATGTAATTAGCCCAGTAGTGAAATGTCCGCAACGCCGAGGAATAAACCACGCAACCGAGCCAAGAGTGCGTAGCGATTGGCTCGCACGGCAGGATCTTCGGCATTAATCAGTACCGCGTCGAAGAAGGCATCCACAGGGTCACGCAAATGAGCCAATCGAGCCAGCGCTTCACGGTAACGCCGCTCACGCGCCAAGGGAGCTACGGCTTGATCTGCCTGTTGAATGGCGGAGAACAAGGAGAACTCCGTAGCATTATCAAAGTAGCGCGGCTCAATAGTAGTGGGAAGGGTACCCTGATAGGTATCCAACAAATTGGAGACGCGCTTGTTCGCAGCGGCCAATGCAGTGGCTTCAGGGAGGCGGCGGAATACCTGTACGGCCTGTATCCGCTGATCGAGGTCAAGCACAGATACCGGTTGTACCGCGCGCACTGCGAGGTAAGAAGCCACTTCGACCCCTTCGTCCTCGTAACGAGCCCGCAGGCGATCCAAAATGAATTCCAGCACTTGGGTGGTTAAGGCCATGCCGCCTTTGACCTTTGCACCGTACTGGGTAACCGTTTGGTTAACAGCTTGGCCTAGATCCAGATCCAGTTGTTTTTCGATCAGAATACGCAAAACGCCCAAGGCGGCACGGCGTAAGGCATAGGGATCTTTGCTACCTGTGGGCAACATACCAATGCCAAAAATCCCGACTAGGGTATCCAGTTTGTCGGCAATGGCTAGCGCACAGCCAGTAAGGGTTGACGGAAGCTCAGCTCCCGCCCCACGCGGCATGTATTGCTCGTTGATGGCTTTGGCCACTTCTTCGGGCTCGCCCTCATGCAGTGCGTAGTAATAACCGGCAACGCCCTGCATTTCTGGGAATTCGCCTACCATCTCGGTTGCTAGGTCGCACTTAGATAAGATACCGGCGCGCGTCGCATATTCGGGTTGGCTGCCAATTTGTCGGGCTATGTAGGCAGCTAGTTTGGAAACGCGCTCGGCCTTCTCATACAAAGTCCCTAACTGGGCTTGGAAGATGACTGAGGAAAGGCGCTTATTGAAGGACTCTAAGGGCTGCTTTTGGTCTTGCTTAAAGAAGAACTCCGCATCGGTCAGGCGTGGGCGCACGACTTTTTCATTACCGGCCACGATCTGAGCCGGATCGCGGCTCTCCAAGTTAGCTACAGTAATGAAGCGAGGCAGTAAGCGGCCTTTTTCGTCTAACAAGCAGAAGTACTTTTGGTTGTCCTGCATGGTGGAGATTAGGGCCTCTTGGGGAACGCTAAGGAAACGTTCCTCAAAAGAACACACCAGCGGAACAGGCCACTCAACCAGGGCAGTTACTTCATCCAGCAACGCGGCGGGCATAATGGCCTTGCCCTTTTGGGCACTGGCCAATTGCTCAACTCGTTTTACGATTTGGGCACGTCGCTCGCTAAAATCAGCTACTACGTAGGCACTACGCAGGTCTTCGGCATAGGTGCTGGGGGCACTGATACGCACTTCGTCGGGATGGTGGAAGCGATGGCCGCGTGAGGTGCGTCCAGCTTTTTGGGCCAGAATTTCGCAGTCTACGACTTCATCACCGAGTAGCATGACCAGCCATTGTGCTGGGCGTACAAATTCCTCTTTGCGTGCGCCCCAACGCATCCGGCGTGGGATGGGTAACTCGGCTAGGGCGTTGTTGACGATGTCGGGCAACAGTTGGGCGGCTGCTTGACCTGCCGTAGTACGTGAATAGCGCAGTTTAGGGCCAGAGCGATCAATGGCTGCTAGTTCTACGCCGCATTTGCGGGCAAAACCTAGAGCCGCCGGGGTTGGATTGCCAACCTCGTCAAAAGCTGCCTGTATGGGCGGGCCATCCAGGGTTTGCACCCGATCAGGCTGTTGGGTAGCTAGTGCGGTAACTACGATAGCCAGTCGGCGCGGAGCCGCGTAAGGCACAGCCTTACGGTAGGCCAGCCCTGCTTCCTTTAAGCCTTTTTCTACACCGGCTAAAAAGGCTTCGCTCAGGCTTTTAAGGGCTTTGGGTGGCAGCTCTTCGGTACCTAATTCAACCAGAAAATCTTGAACACTCATTCGGCGGTCTCCAGCTTGGCTAGGACTTCATCACGCAGTTCAGGGGTAGCCATGGGGAAGCCGAGGCGGGCGCGGGCATAGAGGTAACTCTGGGCTACGGATCTGGCTAGGGTACGCACCCGTAGGATGTAGCGTTGACGCTCGGTAACGGAAATGGCTCGCCGCGCATCCAATAGGTTAAAGGTATGGGAAGCCTTAACCACCATTTCATAGGTAGGCAAGGGCAAGTCCAAAGCCAGTAAGCGGTTGGCTTCGCTTTCGTAGAAGTCGAACAGGCCAAACAGTTTTTCTACATTCGCGTGTTCAAAGTTATAAGCGGATTGCTCGACTTCGTTTTGATGGAATACATCACCGTAGGTCACTTTACCGAAGGGGCCATCGGAGTAAACCAAGTCGTACACTGAGTCCACGCCTTGCAGATACATGGCCAGCCGCTCTAAACCGTAGGTGATTTCTCCGGTAACAGGGTAGCACTCAATGCCCCCTACTTGCTGGAAGTAGGTGAATTGGGTGACTTCCATGCCATTTAGCCAGATTTCCCAACCCAATCCCCAAGCGCCGAGGGTGGGGGATTCCCAGTTGTCTTCGACAAAACGAATGTCGTGAACCAGAGGATCAATCCCAATGGCTTTCAAGGAGCCTAAATAGAGAGCTTGAATATTATCTGGGTTGGGTTTGAGCACTACCTGAAATTGGTAGTAGTGCTGTAGGCGGTTGGGGTTTTCCCCGTAGCGGCCATCGGCAGGGCGGCGCGAGGGTTGCACGTAGGCAGCATTCCAAATTTCTGGGCCAATGGCGCGTAGAAAGGTTGCGGTGTGGAAGGTGCCTGCACCCATTTCCATGTCGTAGGGCTGAAGCACCACACAGCCTTGTTCAGCCCAATAGTGTTGCAGGGCAAGAATCAAGTCTTGAAAAGTGCGCACGGCGGGCGTTGTCTGGCTCAAGAGTTCACCTGTGCAGGGCATTTACAGAAAAGAAAGGAGTATATAGGCATTCCCCCTAGAGCAGCAGGGGGAAATACTTGTCATCTAATCGTCATATTTCGTTTATAGAGTGTTCATAGGGCCATTTGATACTGGCTGCGCAAAAACTTAATGACGACCTGCCCAGGAGCAAGGTAATGAAACTGAATCCTTTGATGGCAGCGCTGACCTTGGTCGCCGCTACAGGTATAGGAAGTGCGGTCGCTGCTGTCGATCCTGCTCTGCCAAACTACGAGAAAGTATCGGGTGTCTCTGGCAACCTGTCTAGCGTAGGCTCTGACTCATTGGCTAACTTGATGACCTTATGGGCAGAAGAGTTCAAGCGCGCCTATCCGAACGTCAATATTCAAATTCAAGCGGCTGGTTCTTCTACCGCTCCGCCTGCTCTGACCGAGGGCACTGCTAACCTCGGCCCTATGAGCCGTGCCATGAAAGACAGCGAGCTGCAAGCCTTTGAACACAAACATGGCTATAAGCCAACGGCTGTTCCTGTGGCTATTGATGCCTTGGCAGTGTTTGTCCACAAAGATAACCCGATTAAAAGCCTCGACATCAGCCAAGTAGATGCCATTTTCTCCAACACCCGTCTGTGCGGTGGAGCCAAGGACATTAAAACTTGGGGCGATTTGGGTCTGACCGGCGAGTGGGCGAATAAGCCGATCCAATTGTTTGGCCGTAACTCAGTATCAGGCACCTACGGTTACTTTAAAGAAGAAGCTCTGTGTAAGGGTGACTTTAAAGCCAATGTGAACGAACAACCCGGTTCGGCTTCCGTGGTGCAGTCGGTTTCCAGCACAGTGAATGCTATCGGTTACTCAGGTATCGGTTATAAAACCGCCAGTGTCCGCGCTGTTCCCCTGTCTAAAGGTGGTCAGGCTTTTGAGGCCAGTGAAGAAAACGCCTTGGCCGGTAAATTCCCGCTGGCTCGTTTCTTCTATGTCTACATCAACAAAGCTCCAAATAAGCCTCTGAATCCTCTGGAGGCTCAGTTCGTCAAGCTGGTGCTGTCGAAACAAGGACAAACCGTTGTAGTGAAAGACGGTTACATTCCTCTGCCTAAGAAAGTAGTAGATAAGGCTCTGAAGGATTTAGGCCTGTAAGTGAGTTGTTCTTAAAATCCCTGATGGTTTTTGAACCACCTCGGTATAAAGAAAGTATGTAGAAAGGCTAGGCAGGGATGCTTTGGCCTTTCTCGCATGTGCTGACTCGCCTCTGTAGATATATTTCTGTCATCTTTCTGTCATGTGTTCGTTATAAATTGGCAGGTTCTGTATCCCTGCCCAGGATTGCTGGCATGAACAACCTGGCCCATGACTCTATGAGCACTCAAGCAGCTTCAAAGCGGCAACAAATAGACTTCGACACACCGGTTTTACAGCGCAAGCGGCACATGCGTGCTCTAAAAGATCGTGTGGCGCGTTGGTACTTCACTATTGGCGGCCTGTCGGTATTGGCAGCCATTACTTTGATCTTCTTTTACTTAGGGCAAGTAGTCGCTCCCATGTTTCAGGGAGCGAGTTTAGAAGGGAAGCATTCAATTCCCTCTACTTGGTTGCCTGAGCAGTCTGCAAAACCCCTGTTGCTGACGATTGAAGAGCAAAACCAGTTAGCTATGCGCCTTGATGTGACGGGGCGTGTGCAGTTTGCTGATGTGCATTCCGGTCGTTTAATCAGCTCTGAGCAATTACCCATACCGGAAGGACGGCGGATTGTATCTTTTGCTGAGGATGCACCGGGTACTTATCAGTTGGTATTGGGGCTGGATAACGGTCAGGTTTTGGTGGTGAAACACAGCTACCGAGTGGTGTATCCCAACAATGAAAAAACCGTTATTCCTCAGCTAAGTTATCCCTTTGGGCAAGAGCCCATCACCCTAGATCCGCAGGGTCGTGCTCTAAGCCAAGTAGGAGTAAGCCAGTTTCGCTCCAACCTGCTGTTGACGGGTGTGACGGATAAAGAGCTGCATGTACTGCGCCTTAGCCGCACAGAAAGCCTGTTGACAGGCGAAGTCAGTTTAGATGAAGAGCGCTTAGCGCTACCACAACTGGCTGATCCGGTGACTGCTTTGCGCATCGACCCGCGTCATCTGTGGTTGTACGCCATCACCAAAAATCATGCGGATGTGTTTGACCTGCGCCAGCAACAGCTAAATGGCCGTTATAACCTCACCACTGAGGGTGCAGAGGTTACTAGCGTCTCTAGTTTGCTGGGTGGCATCTCCTTGATGGTGGGTGATAGCAAGGGGCAGATTGGCCAGTGGTTTATGGTGCGTGATGAACAGGGCAATAGTACGTTGCGCTTGATTCGTCAGTTTTCGCTCGGTAACAAACCTATCGTGCAGATTTTGCCTGAGGAGCGCCGTAAAGGCTTCTTAGCATTAGATAGTACTGGTCAAGTAGGGGTTTTCCACAGTACTGCCCATCGAACTCTTTTGGTTGAGCCCATTGCTGAAGGATCGGTATTTGCGGCTCTATCTCCACGTGCCAACCTGTTATTGGTGGAGCAAGGCGCTAAATGGCAGTCCATAGAGATTGATAACCCACATCCCGAGGTTTCTTGGTCGGCGTTGTGGGGTAAGGTTTGGTACGAAAGTTACGATGAGCCAGACTACATTTGGCAATCCACCTCAGCCAACAGTGACTTTGAACCTAAACTCAGCTTGGCACCACTGGCCTTTGGTACCTTGAAAGCAGCGTTTTACGCCATGTTACTGGCTGCGCCCTTGGCCATTTGCGCTGCAATCTATACCGCATACTTTATGGCTCCGGCCATGCGCCGTAAGGTCAAGCCCATCATTGAATTGATGGAGGCACTACCCACGGTAATTTTGGGCTTCTTTGCCGGTCTGTTCTTAGCCCCCTATGTGGAAAACCATTTGCCCGGAATCTTCAGTCTGTTGCTGCTGATGCCCGTTGGTATTGTGTTGGCGGCTTGGGCTTGGAGCCGGATGCCCGAATCCATCCGCCTGCGGGTTCCCGATGGCTGGGAAAGCGCGCTGTTAATTCCAGTAATTTTGTTGGTGGGAGCCTTTTCTTTATCCCTCAGCGGACATATGGAGAACTGGTTCTTTGGCGGTGATATGCGCCTGTGGTTAACCAACGATATGGGAATTGCTTTCGACCAGCGCAATGCCTTGGTGGTCGGTTTGGCCATGGGGTTTGCGGTCATTCCCAACATCTACTCCATCGCTGAGGATGCTATTTTCAGCGTGCCTAAGAGCCTAACGCTGGGTTCTTTAGCCTTGGGTGCTACGCCTTGGCAGACCCTAACCCGCGTGGTGATCCTAACCGCCAGTCCCGGCATCTTCTCTGCCTTAATGATCGGAATGGGGCGTGCGGTCGGGGAAACCATGATCGTGCTGATGGCTACCGGTAACACCCCGATTATGGACATCAACATCTTTGAAGGCTTGCGTACCTTAGCGGCCAACGTGGCTGTGGAAATGCCTGAGTCGGAAGTGGGGGGAACCCATTATCGGATTCTATTCTTGGCGGCTTTGGTACTGCTGACCTTCACCTTTGTGATGAACACACTGGCTGAAGTCATCCGCCAACGCCTACGCGGCAAGTACGCATCGCTCTGAGGTTCGCGTCATGTCTGTTAAACCGCAAAGCTTTAAAACTTGGTTCAAAAGCGGTGCCCCTTGGGTATGGATGAATGCGGGAGCCGTTTCTATCGCAGTCATCATGACCCTTGGCTTGCTGATGGTTATTGCTGTACGAGGATTAGGTCATTTTTGGCCTGCTGACGTTATTGAGGCCAGCTACCAAGTCCCCGGACAAGAACCCCGTCTGATTGCGGGAGAGTTAGTACAGTCGGAGGAAATTCCGCGTACTCGTTTGGCTTCAGCGGGCTTGCCTGTAGCCAATGAAGGCGCGGAATTTATGACCCGCCAGTTGTATAAGGTGGGTAATCGCGATCTGTTTGGCTCTGATTTTACTTGGGTTGTTTCTGAGTGGATGAAAGATGTTCACCATCCAGAAAACATGGTGGTTTTAGAGCGCCGTGAGTGGGGTAACTTTTACGGCTATCTGTTAGCTGTTAAGGAGGAAGGGCAGGTTGTAGCCACTGGAGATAAGGCGTGGGCGGAGTTTTTAAGCCGTATGCAACGAGCCAATCTGTTGGTTGAAGAGATTGCCGCTCTGGAAAAAAAGGACATTGGTCGTATTAACCACGGCCTAGAGCAGTTGCGTTTAAAAAACCGCTCTTTGGAGCTGGATGGTCGTCTGGATGATGCCGCCAAAGCCAAATTAGCTGCTGAGCGTGAGCAGTGGAATGCCGAATACTCTGTATTAGAGACGCGGTTGATGGAGTTACGCCACGAAGTAGAGCGCGATACGGTTCGTATGCGCTCATCTGATGGGCGAGAGCAAGACATTCATCTGTCTAAAATCGTGCGCGCTTTCCAACCCAATGCTCTGTCGCTGACAGGTAAGCTGTCCCACTACGCTGAAAAACTCTGGGAGTTTGTCAGCGATGAACCCCGCGAAGCCAATACCGAAGGCGGTGTATTCCCAGCCATTTTCGGCACTGTGCTCATGACCCTGATTATGGCGGTGATCGTAACACCTTTTGGTGTCATCGCTGCTGTGTATCTGCGTGAATACGCCAAGCAAGGCTTGCTGACTCAGATTATTCGCGTGGCGGTGAATAACTTAGCGGGTGTTCCAGCCATTGTGTACGGGGTGTTTGGTCTGGGCTTTTTCGTGTATGTGCTGGGCGGGTCGATTGACCAACTGTTTTTCCCAGAGGCTTTGCCCGCTCCCACCTTTGGTACACCGGGCTTGATGTGGGCTTCTATCACCTTGGCCATCCTTACCCTGCCAGTGGTGATTGTAGCCACGGAAGAAGGTTTAGCCCGTATTCCACGCATGATCCGTGAAGGCTCCCTCGCTTTAGGTGCGACTAAATCGGAAACCCTGTGGCGGGTTGTGATCCCTATGGCCAGCCCCGCCATGATGACCGGGCTGATTTTAGCCGTAGCACGGGCAGCCGGTGAGGTGGCTCCCTTGATGCTGGTTGGGGTGGTGAAGTTAGCCCCGGCGCTACCCTTGGATGGCAACTACCCCTATCTGCATCTGGATCAAAAAATCATGCACTTGGGCTTTCATATCTACGATGTGGGTTTCCAAAGCCCTAACGTTGAGGCTGCACGGCCTTTGGTATACGCCACGGCGCTGCTGCTGGTTATGGTGATTGCGTCGCTGAACTTCTCAGCCGTTTATATCCGTAACCATCTGCGGGAAAAATATAAGGCACTTGACTCCTAACCTCGATAAGAACAGCGCTTAACGCCCAAGGCCGGAGACGGGTAAGCCGCTCGCATATCCCAGATTCGGCCTTATATGACGGAGACACCCTAATGCAATCGAAAGCGCAGCCTGCGGCCCACGGTATTGATATCTCAGCTCTGGGGCGCGACCGTAGAAGCTTGAATTTAAGTGAAGAGCCTGTCGCCATACAGGTAGACAATCTGAATTTGTTTTATGGTCAAAAACAGGCATTGTTTGGCGTAAACATGCCCATTCCTAAACAGCGTGTGACGGCTTTTATCGGCCCCTCTGGCTGTGGTAAATCCACTTTACTGCGTTGCTTTAACCGCATGAACGACTTAGTGGACTCCTGCCATATCGAAGGAGCTATTAATTTGGATGGCCGTAACATCTATCGTAAAGGCGAAGATGTGGCCGAGTTGCGTCGCCGGGTGGGTATGGTGTTTCAAAAGCCGAACCCCTTCCCTAAAAGCATCTATGAGAACGTGATTTACGGCTTACGCATTCAAGGGATCAGCCAGCGGCGCGTGTTGGATGAAACTGTAGAGTGGGCGCTTAAGGGAGCTGCTCTGTGGGACGAAGTTAAAGATCGTCTGCACGAATCTGCTCTGGGGTTATCCGGTGGACAACAGCAGCGTTTGGTGATTGCACGCACCATCGCCGTGCAGCCTGAAGTCTTGCTGCTGGATGAGCCTAGCTCAGCGCTTGACCCCATTTCCTCACTGAAAGTTGAGGAGCTGATCTACGAACTCAAATCTCAATACACCATTGTGATCGTAACCCACAACATGCAGCAGGCGGCACGGGTCAGCGACTACACCGCCTTTATGTATATGGGCAAACTGATCGAGTACGGAGATACCGATACCCTATTTACCAATCCGGCTAAAAAGCAAACGGAAGACTACATCACCGGCCGTTACGGCTAGTCGTGATGTAGCTAACTAAAAGGAAAAATGCCCGATAAGGTTCGGAGGATCTATGATGAATAAAGACAGCCATACGCAACATATATCCCAGCAGTTCAATACCGAATTAGAAGAACTGCGTAGCCATTTGTTGGCTATGGGAGGACTGGTTGAGAAACAAGTCAGTGACTCCATCAGAGCTTTGATGGAGGCCGATTCAGGGTTAGCCCAGCAAGTACGCGAACTGGATGACCAAATCAACCTGATGGAACACAACATTGACGAAGACTGCATTCGTATTTTGGCGCGTCGGCAACCGGCGGCTTCCGATTTACGCTTGGTCATCAGCATCTCCAAATCCGTAATTGACTTGGAGCGCATCGGCGATGAGGCAACTAAAATCGCCAAGCGCGCCATTCTGCTGACCGAAGAAGGCGAAGCTCCACGCGGCTATGTGGAAATTCGCCATATTGGTGAGCAAGTACGCAAAATGGTGCAGGAGGCTTTAGATGCTTTTGCCCGTTTTGATGCGGACTTAGCCATGTCGGTGGCGCAATATGATAAAACAGTGGATCGGGAATACAAAACCGCTTTGCGTGAGTTAGTAACCTACATGATGGAAGACCCGCGCGCTATTTCACGGGTGTTGAACATTATTTGGGTGCTGCGCTCCTTGGAGCGTATTGGCGATCATGCCCGCAATATTGCGCATCTAGTAGTTTATTTGGTGCGTGGTCAGGATGTTCGGCACATGGGTTTGTATCAGTTGCAAGAAGAAGCCAAAGCCGCAGAGCAGCCCATGCCAGAAGATCCACCACCAGCGCCCTAAGCCTTCAATATAGTCTTGAGACAAGAGGTGTAAATCTTTGCCTCTTTGTCGCCGCTGATCCTTTGCGGATATGATTTAGAAAAATCCAGAAGGGATCTTTGATGTCTGTAGCGCTGAAAATATTGGTTGTGGATGATGCCGCCTTCATCCGTGATCTGGTTAAAAAAGGATTACGCACTTACTTCCCCGATATACAGCTTGAAGAGGCTGCGGATGGTCGTAAAGCCCAGCACCTTATGCAAAATATGGCGTTTGATCTGGTGTTGTGCGACTGGGAAATGCCTGAGATGTCGGGGTTGGAATTGCTTGGTTGGTGTCGAGTCACCGCAGGCTTGGATCAGATCCCCTTTATCATGGTAACTAGCCGTGGTGATAAAGATCACGTGGTACAAGCGATACAAGCCGGTGTGACGGATTACATCGGCAAACCCTTTTCTGCCGAGCAATTGATTAATAAGGTACGCAAAGCCTTGGCGCGTGCGGGGAAACTTCAAGACCCCAAGCTGATGAAAGACAAGGATAAGCCGTCAACACCTACAGCACCTAAAATGCGTTTTGCAAGTGCAGGAGTGGCTAAACCCAGCCTAAATAACCAAGGCCATTTGCGTTTAGCCAGCGGTAAGTTGTCGTGCATTATTAAGTCACTGAGCCTTAAAGAAGCGGTATTAATCGTCAAACGCACCGAATATCCACCTCAGATTATGGAAAGTGCGGTGTTGGATCTGGAGCAAGGCGAGCATTTAGAAACCGCCCGCTTAAATGGCTACCTACAGGCTATTTCAGGCTTAGAACCTAGACCGGATACAGAATGGTTACAACTGAATTTCTATTTTGTCGATGCAGATCCACAAAAGATGGATTACCTTTCTCGCCTCATTACTGCAAATACTCTGGCGCATTGAAACGGAGTTCCCATGCTGGGGCGCATCTTAGTGTTGACGGGCCTGTTTGCTGTTACGACCCTTGGCCATGCCGTAACCGTTTATAAATATGTAGATGCTAATGGAGTGGTTACCTACACAGATAAAGCGGTTTCCGGGGCTAAAGTGTTCGTCATTCAAGATGGTATGGTCGAGCGGTTTGAGCAGCAGGTTAAGCTAGAAACCCTCAAACAAAAAGGTCAGCATCTGCTGCAAATTCGTAATGATCTGTATGCACCCATAGACGTTGAGTTGTGGTTTGAGCGCACAAAAAACGTACAAACCAATCACCCCGCTAAAACGATTCGTCGCGTAGTGCCTGCACGCACCACCCTGACTCTTGCGACTCTGCGTCCCTTAGATTCTAGCGAACGTATGCAATACACCCCTAAGTGGCGGCATGGTGTGGGTGATCCCGGTGCTGTACCTGAGGGTTATCGTTATGCGCTTCCTTGGCAAGGTGGCCCGTTTCGGATTTCTCAGGGCGCTAATGGCCGCTACAGCCACTTCACGCCTAAGGGACGGTATGCCGTCGATATCGCTATGCCTGAGGGTACGCCCATCGTGGCCGCTCGGGCAGGGCGGGTGATTAAAGTTGAAAATAGCCAAACCGGACGCGGCTCCCATCCTTCGGGGAACTTTGTGCGTGTATTGCATGATGACGGCACCATGAGCGTGTATTTACACCTGATGCGCGGCTCAATACAGGTTCAAGAAGGGCAAAGAGTACGGCTTGGGCAAGCTCTGGCGCGCTCAGGAAACACAGGCAGAAGCTCAGGCCCTCATCTGCATTTTGTGGTACAGCGCAACGTAGGTCTGGAGATTGAATCTATTCCCTTTGAGTTTTCCCAGCCTGTAGGTCAGTTACCTAATTTCGCTCAGGGTAATTAGCTCAGATTGTGTTTTAGACAGGCGATCTTGTAAGGTGATACGCCTTGTTTGCGTGGATTAAATGTTATGAAGTCGGTAGAAGAGCAGTTAGCACTCATCAAGCGAGGTGCTGAAGAAGTATTGGTTGAGTCAGAGCTGATCACCAAGCTTAAACAGGGGCGGCCTTTGCGGATTAAGGCAGGCTTTGACCCCACTGCTCCCGACCTGCATCTAGGGCACACCGTACTCATTAATAAGCTGCGCCAGTTTCAGGACTTAGGCCATCACATCCTATTCTTGATTGGTGATTTCACCGGCATGATTGGCGATCCCACGGGTAAAAGCAGTACTCGTCCGCCCTTGACCCGTGATCAAGTGTTGGCCAACGCTGAAACCTATAAAACGCAAGTATTCAAAATCCTAGATCCTGAAAAGACTGAGGTGGTATTCAACTCGACGTGGATGAATGCCCTAAGCCCGGTGGAGTTTATCCGTCTGGCTTCTCAGGCTACGGTGGCGCGCATGTTAGAGCGTGATGACTTTAGCAAGCGCTATACCGGGAATCAGCCCATCGCCATTCATGAGTTTCTCTATCCCTTGGTTCAAGGATACGACTCCGTTGCCCTAAAAGCCGATGTCGAGCTGGGGGGAACGGATCAGAAATTTAACTTACTGATGGGCCGCGAGTTGCAACGGGCTTACGGTCAAGAGTCTCAGTGCATTGTGACCATGCCACTGCTTGAGGGCTTAGATGGCGTTAAGAAGATGTCCAAATCTTTGGGTAACTATGTCGGTATCCAAGAAGCACCGGGCACCATGTACAACAAACTAGTCTCCATGCCCGATACACTGATCTGGCGTTACTTCGAGCTTTTAAGCTTCCGCTCCATGGACGAGATCAACCAGTTTAAGAAAGACGTAGAGACTGGAGCCAACCCGCGTGACATTAAAATCAAGCTGGCTGAAGAAATCGTGGAGCGCTTCCATGGCGAAGAAGCCGCCCGTAATGCCCATCGCTCCAGTGGTAATCGTCTCAAAGAAGGTGAGCTACCCGATGATCTGCAAGAAATAGAACTCAGTGCCAGCGAAGCCATGCCGATTGCTGCGGTATTGAATAAAGCAGGTTTGGTTAAAAATGCGGCAGGAGCTCGTGATCTATTAGCCGCAGGCAGTGTACGTATTGATGGTGCGGTTGTGGATCGCAACTTCCTGTTTGCCCTCAATGCAGAACACGTTTGCCAGGCTGGTAAAAAGAGTTTTGCCCGTATCAAACTAAAATCTGAATAATTTTTAAAAAAGGTATTGACGGCTGTTTCAAAGTCTCTATAATGCGCCCCACTTCTACTGCAGAACGCAGCGAAAAGACGAAGTAAATCAAAGAGTTACCGGTTAAGCTGTTTCGGTAGCTGGTTTTTAAGTCCGATCCTGCTAAGTCGTAGAACTGCTTAAGTTTAGATTGTAGTTGCTACTCTGGTCATTTCAGTCAGTTTAGCGTAACCTGAACTTAACGCTGTTGTGGTACCCGCCCCAAGCGCGGTTTGAATCGAAGAAAAAAGATTCGAAAAAAGCTTGACAGGATGTGAGGCTGCTGTAGAATGCGCGGCCTCGGTTGAGACGAAAGGCTCAGCCAAAC
>NZ_VLKG01000010.1 GCF_007830255.1 Azomonas agilis | reverse complement strand
CCCTAAAGGGTCGTCGAAGACTACGACGTTGATAGGCAGGGTGTGTAAGCGTTGTGAGGCGTTGAGCTAACCTGTACTAATGGCCCGTGAGGCTTGACCATATAACACCCAAGCAATCTAAATACGATTGGCCGAAAATGTGTGAACGTACCACCTTAAAGCTTCCATCACGAATCTGAATTGGGCTAGCTTACCCTAGCCGCACCGAATTGCTTGACGACCATAGAGCTTTGGAACCACCTGATCCCATCCCGAACTCAGTAGTGAAACAAAGCATCGCCGATGGTAGTGTGGGGTTTCCCCATGTGAGAGTAGGTCATCGTCAAGCGCTTAATACCGAAAAGCCCCTCAATGAGGGGCTTTTTGCTGTGCGCCTGAAATGAGGGCGAAAAGCTATTTAGATGACGATTGCTTAAGTTTTAGGGTTAGAATGGAGGCCATATATTTAGTCACTGATGGCTTAAGGCTAATATGCTAAAGCTAGTTGAACCTCCTAAATTAACCGACCTACCTCTCGAACAGTTGATCGCTTGCCCAGACTGTGACTTGTTGATGCAAAAACCAGAGATTCGGTTAAATCAAGTAATTCTCTGTCCTTGTTGTGGTTGTGAACTGTATGTCTTTCGGGAAAAAGTTGTAAGTCGTAGTTTAGCTTTAGTCATCACCGCATTGTTGTTATATATCCCCGCTAACTTTCTGCCAATTATGTATCTAAACCTTATGGGGCGAGTCACCACCGAAACTGTGTGGACAGGGGTTTGGAGTCTTTATCATAGTGGTATGCCTGGCTTAGCTATTATTGTATTTCTATGCAGTATGGTTGTTCCCTTACTTAAATTAGTATGTCAACTGACAGTTTTATTGAGTATTTCTTCAGGTTATTTCAAGAAAATAGGGCTTTATTGCTATCGTGCTTATCATCATTTAAAAGAATGGGGAATGCTCGAAGTTTATTTGTTGGGTGTTCTTGTTTCAATAATAAAATTAGGTGATATGGCAGAGTTAGGTATAGGAACGGGTCTTTTTTGTTTTATTGGATTGTTGCTAGTTCAAGTTTGGTTGGAGGTTATTATGTCTCCACAGCAAGTTTGGCAGGCGTTATCGGAGCCACGTGATGCGAGCAATTGATGCTAATTTACTGGTCTGCCCAGAGTGTCATCAATTGGATCGTATTCGTTCTTGCCACTACCAGCACTGTAAACGCTGTGGGGCTAGGGTTTCAGTACGTCGCTTAGGTGCTTTAACTAAAACTTTAGCATTTTTAGTGGCCGCAATTTTTCTTTATTTTCCGGCAAATCTCTTGCCTATTATGACAGTCAGAAACTTAGGGCAAGGAACACCAGATACCATTATGTCAGGTGTTATTTCGTTGGCTAATAATGGCCTTTATGGAATAGCGGTTGTGGTGTTCTTAGCAAGTATAGTGGTACCTACATTTAAGCTTATTGGTATTGCTGGGCTTTTATTTTCAATAAAAAATAAAGTAAATTTCTCTGCTCGACAACGAGTCATTATTTTTAGATTTATTGAGTGGATTGGTCGCTGGTCGATGTTAGATATTTTCGTGATCGCGGTTTTAGTAACCGTTGTGAATTTTGGAAATCTGGCCAGCGTTGAGGCAGACTTTGGTGCTGTAGCTTTTGCAGGTGTTGTGGTGTTGACCATGCTTGCGGCTAATTCTTTTGACCCCCGTTTTATTTGGGATAGCACGGAATCTCGGCATGACTGATTTATCAGAGCCAACAGTTAAACCCGTATCCACAGGTTCTGTAGTGTGGATCTTGCCGGTGATGGCACTGCTCTTGTGTCTGTGGTTAGGGTGGCAAGCCTATAATCAAAAAGGTGTTGAGGTTGAGGTTATCTTTAATAGTGGCGAAGGTATTGAAGCAGGAAAAACCGCCGTTATTTATAAAGGAATCTCTATTGGGGTAGTACGTGCTCTGCGTTTAAAGTTCGATTCAGATGATCAACAAATCGTTGCCGCCACGTTAGAAATTAATAAAGAATTTGAAGATCACCTTCGTCAAAAAACGCGATTTTGGTTGGTTAAACCGAGTATTACTCTGGCAGGTATTACGGGATTAGATACTTTAGTATCTGGAAATTATATTGCCATTGATTTGGGCGATGGAGAGCCAAGCCGTAATTTCCAAGCTTTGGATGAAGAACCTCCTTTACCAGATACTCAACCGGGATTGCATCTAAGTTTAGAGGCGGATACCTTGGGTTCTATTAATAAAGGTAGTCCGATATTTTATCGACAGATTCAAGTAGGATCGGTAAAAAACTTTCACTTAGATGCGGCTAAAAATGTAGTTGAGATCCAAATTTATATTCGCCCTGAATATATGAATTTAGTAAGAAAAGATTCTCGTTTTTGGAATGCCAGCGGTGTATCTGTCGATGCAAGTTTGAGTGGAGTAAAAATTCGCTCAGAAAGTTTATCCAGTATTATGGCTGGGGGAATAGCTTTTTCAACGCCTTCGCAAGGAGAGCCTCCGAGTCCACTTAATACGGTAACTAATTCTACTCACTTCAGACTGTATGAGGATTACGACGCGGCTCAAGTAGGTGTTCAAGTTAAAGTAGTATTTGATGATTATGAAGGCTTACAAGCAGGCCGTACTCCTCTTATCTATAAGGGAATGCAGATCGGTATTTTAAAAGGTTTAAATATTAACCCTAATCTTAAAGATGCTGAGGCTGTATTATCGGTTGATCCATTAATTGAGCCTTATTTAGTAGAAGGGACGGACTTTTGGTTGGTAAAACCCTCTATTTCTTTAGCAGGGATTACAGGCCTAGAGGCCTTGGTGAAGGGTAATTACATCTCCATGCGCTTGGGTAAAACCGAGGCTCCTGCACAGCGTGTCTTTCAAGCCAGACCAAAGGCTCCGCCTTTAGACATCAGTTCTCCCGGTCTGCATTTGGTGTTGATTGCTGATACTTTAGGCTCTGTAGATATGGGTAGCCCTGTCTTGCATCGTCAGGTTAAGGTGGGTTCAGTACAGAGTTATCAGTTTTCACGCGATCGCCAAGCGGTAGTGATCGGTGTCCATATCGAACCTTCTTATGCCGATTTGGTGAATAGCTCCAGCCGCTTTTGGAATGCTAGTGGTATTTCGGTATCTGGGGGGTTGTCGGGTGTGGATGTAAAGACGGAGTCTTTGCAAACCGTACTGACCGGAGGTATTGCCTTTGAAACACCCGATTTACGCGCTCCTGTGAATCAAAAAATCCAGCGTTTTACCTTGTATAAGGATCGTGCGGCAGCAGTTAAGGAGGGCACTCAGCTCAGCATCCATTTAGACCGTGGAGAGGGTTTAGGGCCGGGTACTCCGATCCGTTACCGAGGTTTAGATGTTGGACAGGTTGATGAAGCGCAGTTGACTGCGGATTTACGCGGGGTTGAGCTCAAGGTGCGCATTACTAAAGCAGAGGAGCATATTGCGCGGCAGGGGACTCGTTTTAGGGTGGTGCGCCCTGAATTAGGACTGCTACGCACGGCCCATTTGGATACTTTGTTTACTGGCCCTTATCTTGAGGTTTACCCGGGGCGACCAGATGCTCCGAGACAGCTCCAGTTTAACGCCATAGAGCAGACCGAAATTGTAGAAAGCACAGGGCTTGCACTTACCCTGAGTGCCAATCGTTTGGGCTCTATTCGAGCGGGGAATCCTGTGACCTTCCGTGAGGTCAAGGTAGGCAAGGTGACGGGCTACGAGCTTGGCCCCAATGCCGATCGGGTTTTAATCCGTATTTTGATTGAGCCTCGTTTTTCTTCATTAGTGCGTACAGGTAGCCGTTTTTGGGAAAGTAGTGGCATAGCAGCGGATTTTAGCCTATGGGAAGGTGCCAAGATCCGTACCGAGTCTTTGCAAACCTTGGTGGAAGGCGGAATTGCCTTTGCCACGCCAGAGGCAGAGGCTATGGGTCGTCAAGCGCTTCCGGGCCAAACTTTCTTGCTTTATAAGACTCCTAAGGATGAGTGGTTAGGCTGGTCTCCTAAAATAAGTATCAGTCCATAACGGAAAGGCGGAAAAGGCCATGACTGACGAGCGCGTGATTATTTTTGATACAACTTTGCGTGACGGTGAGCAAAGCCCCGGTGCTTCTATGACTAAGGAAGAAAAGCTGAGGATTGCTAAAGCCCTAGAGCGTTTGCGCGTGGATGTCATCGAAGCAGGCTTTGCCATTGCCAGCCCCGGTGATTTTGAGGCGGTTAAATTGATTGCTGATAGCATTCAGGACAGTGCCATTTGCAGCTTAGCACGGGCTCTGGATGCAGATATTGACCGTGCTGCTGAGGCTCTAGCCGGTGCTCAGGCGGGGCGTATTCATACCTTTATTGCCACCAGCCCAATTCACATGCAGTACAAACTGCGTATGCAGCCCGATCAAGTGGTTGAGCAGGCCGTGCGCGCCGTAAAACGCGCCCGTAATCAGTGCGCGGATGTAGAATTCTCCTGTGAGGATGCGGGCCGCTCTGAGTTGGATTTTTTGTGCCGCATTATTGAGGCAGCCATCAATGCCGGTGCCCGCACCATCAATATCCCAGATACTGTAGGTTACGCCATTCCTCATCAGTACGCTGAAACCATGCGTTTGCTGTTAGAGCGCATTCCCAATGCAGATCAAGCGGTATTTTCTGTGCATTGCCATAACGACTTGGGCTTAGCTGTGGCCAATTCTCTAGCCGCTGTTGCTGTGGGAGCCCGCCAAATTGAATGTACGATCAATGGGTTAGGCGAGCGAGCAGGAAATGCAGCCTTGGAAGAGGTGGTCATGGCTCTCAAAACCCGCCAAGACCTACTGCATTTAGAAACCCGTATTGATACCCCGCATATTCTAGCGGCCTCACGTTTAGTCTCCACCATTACAGGATTTCCGGTACAGCCAAATAAGGCCATTGTGGGGGCTAATGCCTTTGCCCATGAGTCCGGTATTCATCAAGATGGCGTGTTAAAGCACCGCGAAACTTACGAAATTATGCGCGCCCAAGACGTAGGTTGGCATACCAATAAGATGGTTTTAGGTAAACATTCGGGGCGCAATGCCTTCCGCACGCGCCTTGAGGAGCTGGGGATTCAATTAGCCAGTGATGTTGAGTTAAACGCCGCCTTTGTGCGTTTCAAAGCTTTGGCGGATAAAAAGCATGAAATCTTCGATGAAGACTTACAGGCTTTAGTTTCTGATACCCAAGCGGGACAGGCTCCAGAATATTTTCGTTTGGTGGCGGTCGAGGCTACGACTAAAACCGGAAGTTTGCCCACGGCTCAGGTGCAGTTACGCACAGGGGAGCAGGATCAAACCTTCACCGCTCAAGGATCTGGGCCTGTGGACGCGGTATTTAAGGCTATTGAGGCTTTGGTCGATTCGGGGGCCAGTCTGCGTCTGTACTCGGTCAATGCCATTACGGAAGGCTCAGATGCACAGGGTGAGGTCACAGTACGTTTGGAGAAAGCGGGACGTATTGTAAACGGTAGCGGTGCAGATACAGATATTCTGCTGGCCTCCGCCAAAGCCTATGTCGATGCATTAAACCTGATGCAATTTCAAGCAAAAGCCAATCCACAGGCGGCAGGCGTGTGATAGCAGAAGTTCAGCGGCGGGCTTATCTTAAAGCGATGCAGATTGAGGTTTGGGTGCCGCGTGCGCCCTTACCTGCTGCGGCTCCAGATCGCATTGATGCTGAGCGTCCCATTCAGGAGCCAAGGCTGCAACCTAGATTGACTCCGGTGTTTGAGCCGCTGCCTTCCTCGGCATGTTTGCCTAAAACCGATCCGCCAGAAATAGAAGCATTAGATGACATTCCGCTCGTAGTAGCCGGTGCTTCAGGGGACTCTGAGCAATCACAAAACCCAGAACGGGTGTCTCCTGATCCTGAGCCTTTGGAGATACCGCGCTTTGCAATCCAGCTATTACGGGCAGGAGACTGCCTGATTGTGGCTGACTTAGCGGTACCTGAGGCCTTTCAGGAGCGTGATCCGGCCTATCGTTTGTTGAAAGATTTACTGCGGGCAGCGCGTTTACCAACCAAGCCCCAGCTCTTAGTACAGGGGGAGCCCATCCTATGGCCTGTGCTACGGACGGGCTTTATACCTCAGGATTTTGAGGCTGCTCGTTTGTATGTGCAGGAGGTCTTGCGCCTTCAGTACGAACAAATCCCCTATCGCGGCCTTTGGTTACTCGGCTCCAACGCCATACGCTTTGCAACCTCAATTGAAAGCCCTCCGGAACAACCCGAATTGCAGCATTTAGAGCCTTGGGGTTTTGTGCTGTTATTACCTAGCCTTGAGTTGTTGATGGAGCGGCCCGACTTAAAACCCTTGGTATGGAACCAAATTTACCACCATACCTCGTATTGGATGCTTGAATCATGAGTGATGCCATCCATTTCCGCCCTATGGTGGAAACCGATTTGGATGCCGTATTAAAGATTGAATACGCCGCTTTTAGCCACCCTTGGACGCGGGGCTTATTTGCCGATGCCTTAAACAGCTATCAATGTTGGTTGATGTTTGAAGGCCAGCAACAGGTGGGACACGGCATTATTCAACTGATCTTAGAAGAAGCTCATCTGTTAAATATCACCGTAAAACCGGAAAGCCAAGGACGGGGTTTAGGTCTGCGCTTGTTGGAGCATTTAATGGAGCAAGCGCGTTTGGGCCAAGCGACAGAGTGTTTTTTAGAGGTGCGCGCCAGCAACCATTCAGCCTATCGTCTGTACGAGCGCTACGGCTTTAATGAGGTCGGTCGGCGGCGTGGTTATTACCCCGCCGTAGATGGGCGTGAGGATGCGCTGATTATGGCCTGCACTCTTTTAGATTGAGGGCGACAAGCACGCCACCACAGATGATGTAGTCTAATTTTTACACTGACTGAGGTATTTTCTATGCAATGGATCAAAAGTATTCCGTTACTGTTATTTGTGTTTATCGCTTATAACTTGATTGCAGTGGGTGGCCCTGAACAGCTCAACCAAGTGTTATTGCAGACCACTCTACTCTCTGGTGTGTCTTGGTCATTTACGGTCTCAGATTTATTGTTGGCGCTGGGCATCATTGCTCTGTGTGTGGAAATGATTAAAGCCACCCGCTCCAGCAATGCCTCCATCCTAGACCATATGCTGTCTATGTTGCTGTTTGTGGCCTTCTTAGTGGAGTTTATTGCTTATAGCTTAGCCGCCACTTCGACGTTTTTCCTGATGATGTTGATGTCCTTTGTGGATGTATTAGCCGGATTTACCGTCACTATTGCTGCGGCTCGGCGTGACGTGGGCTATAACGAGTAAGCCCCAAAACTGCGATTCGATGCTGTTTTTTAGTCGGCCCCTGAGTGTGGGGATAAGGTAATATGCCGCCCCGTTCAACTGAAATTTTGATGTGAGGATGCGTTCATGGCCAGTCGAGGCGTTAATAAGGTCATTCTGCTGGGTAATGTGGGCGGTGATCCAGAAACCCGCTATTTACCCAATGGTAATGCAGTGACCAATATCACACTGGCTACCTCAGACAGTTGGAAGGACAAACAAACGGGACAAGTACAAGAGCGTACAGAGTGGCATCGCGTGGTGTTTTTCGGCAAGCTGGCTGAAATCGCTGGCGAGTATCTGAAAAAAGGCTCACAGGTTTATGTCGAAGGGCGCTTACAAACCCGTAAGTGGCAAGATCAAAGTGGCCAAGATCGCTATACCACCGAAATTGTGGTGGATATGGGCGGTACTATGCAGTTATTGGGTGGTCGAGCTACAGGCGCTCATCCTGAAGAGTCAGCACCTCGTCAAGCGGCTCCCCGTGCGGCGGCTTCGGTGCGTGAGCCTCAGGCTCCGTCCGCGCCCCGTCCTACTCAGCCTGCTCAGCCCTCCGCAATGCCCGACTACGACAGCTTTGACGACGATATTCCGTTCTAGCAGTGACGCGCAAAAGCCGCCTAAAGGCGGCTTTTTTACAACACATGTTCAAGCTGTCTTATCGCCTCGTTGTTCATTAAACTGCGCCCGCTTAATCTAAAGTATGTTCAGATGCAATAGCATCTATCCCCTGTTTCCGGTTCCCCTGCTAAAAGCACAATCAGGCCCGGACTACAGGTTGCACCCAGTAGCCTTTGGCACGGTGTATCCCTCGATCCTTCCTAGGAGTTTTGGTTCATGGCGATGAAAAAAGGCATTTTGGCTCTAGCCATTTCAGCCGCATTGGGTGTTTCTACAACCGCCTATGCAGACATTGTGATTGGCGTTGCTGGCCCACATACCGGCCCCAGCGCGGCCATTGGTGAGCAATACTGGCGGGGTGCTTCTTTAGCAGCAGAAGACATTAATGCTGCTGGAGGCATTAATGGCGAAAAGATCAAACTGGTGAAGGGGGATGATGCCTGTGAACCCAAGCAGGCGGTTACGGTAGCCAATCGTTTGGTGGATCAAGAAGAAGTCGTCGGTGTGATTGGGCACTATTGCTCTTCTTCCACCATTCCCGCTTCCGAGGTTTATGAGGATGCAGGGGTTTTGACCATTACCCCTGGCTCCACTAATCCGCTGGTGACTGAGCGCAAACTAGAGATCATGTTCCGCCTGTGTGGGCGCGATGATCAGCAGGGGCAGGTGGCAGCGGATTACATCATTGATCGTTTAAAAGCCACTAAAGTAGCCATTATTCACGATAAAGACACTTACGGTCAGGGTTTGGCCGACGCGGCTAAAGCACGTTTGAACCAGCGCGGTGTCACCGAAGTGCTGTATGAGGGCTTAACTCGGGGTGAAAAAGACTTTAATGCCCTAGTCACCAAACTGCGTAACCTGAAAACCGAGGTGGTGTACTTTGGAGGTCTGCATCCTGAGGCTGGGCCTTTAGTGCGCCAAATGCGTGAGCAAGGCTTGAACGCCAACTTTATATCGGGGGATGGCATTGTTACGGATGCTTTTGTTACCACAGCTGGTGGCCCACAGTTTGCCAAAGGGGTTTTGATGACTTTTGGAGCTGATCCGCGGGTGATTCCTGAGGGTAAAGCTGTTGTCGAACGCCTGCGGGCCACGGGTTACGAGCCAGAGGGTTACACCCTATACAGCTACGCAGCCTTGCAAGTGATGGCTGCTGCTTTTAAAGCGGTGGAGTCTACGGATGGGGTAGAGGCCAGCACTTGGCTGAAAGCCAATCCTGTCCAGACGGTGATGGGCAAAAAAGAGTTTGATACCAAGGGTGACCTAAAGGTAACGGATTACGTGATGTATCAGTGGGATGATCAGGGAAAATATCATCAACAACCCTAAGCTGACACACGGAGTGCTTAAACGCACTTGATCCCAAGTACCCAACCCTTTGGTGACCCTCGGAGCCAAAGGGTTTAATGATGGGGCCAACTGATGGATGGCATCTTTTTGCAACAACTGGTCAACGGCTTAACCCTTGGGGCCGTTTACGGTCTGATCGCCATTGGCTATACCATGGTGTACGGTGTCATTGGCATGATCAACTTCGCCCACGGTGAGGTGTATATGATCAGTGCCTATTTATGTGCCATCAGCTTGGCAGTTCTGGGTTTTTTTGGGTTGGACTCCTTCCCGTTGCTGATGCTGTTTACTCTGGTGTTTACCTTAACGGTGACTGGAGTTTATGGCTGGGTGATTGAACGTATCGCCTATCGTCCTTTGCGTCATTCAACACGCCTTGCGCCTTTAATCAGCGCCATCGGTATCTCGCTGATTTTGCAGAACTATGTGCAGCTCAGTCAGGGCGCACGCCAGCAAGGCGTTCCTACACTACTGGAAGGAGCTTTCCGCTTTTCCATCGGCGATGATTTTTTACAGATCAGCTACACCAAAATCTTTATTTTGCTAGCCGCTTTTGTGGGTATGGCAGTGCTTACCTACATTATTCAGTACACCCGCTTGGGGCGTATGTGCCGAGCCACTCAGCAAGACCGCAAAATGGCCCAAATTCTGGGGATTAATACCGATCGGGTGATCTCACTGGTGTTTGTCATCGGAGCCACCATGGCCGCTTTGGCCGGGGTGCTGATTACCCTAAATTACGGCACCTTTGATTTTTATGCCGGTTTTATCATCGGCGTGAAAGCCTTTACCGCCGCCGTGTTGGGCGGCATCGGCTCCTTGCCGGGTGCTATGTTGGGTGGTTTGATTCTAGGCCTATCTGAGGCTCAGTTCTCCAGCATGGTGAACACCGACTATAAGGATGTGTTCAGTTTTTCCTTGCTGGTGCTCATCCTGATTTTCCGTCCGCAGGGGTTATTAGGCCGGCCTCAGGTGGTTAAGGTATGAAGGCATTGTTGATGCGTTATTGGCCTTATTGGTCTGGGCCGGTACGGGATGCGGGTTTTGCGGGATTGATGGCGTTGATTCTGTTTGGCCCCGTTGTCGGCGTAGTTTTGAAAGGCTATGACTTTGAGTTGCATCCAAGCCGAGTCGCTCTGCTGGTGGGGATTGTGATCTTGGGTCGGCTGCTGTTGAGTCTGGCGCTACAGACTGCACGGGGTAAAGTTTGGTTGCAGCGCTTTGAGCTGGGTCGGGATCAAGGCGTACAGGTGGTTCCTGCGCATCAAAAGTCCCTGTGGCGTTGGGTGTTACCCCTGATCATCCTAGCGGCTTTGATTCTGCCTTTTTACGCCAATAAATACCTGCTGACCGTAGTTATCCTCGGCCTGATTTATGTGTTATTGGGCTTGGGTCTGAACATTGTGGTCGGTTTAGCCGGACTGTTGGATTTAGGCTATGTGGCTTTTTATGCCATAGGCGCTTACGGATTGGCTCTAGGTTATGAGCATTTAGGGCTAGGCTTTTGGACGATGTTGCCGCTGGCCGCTGTATTGGCTGCTGTGGCGGGGGCCATCTTAGGTTTTCCCGTGTTGCGCATGCATGGCGATTATCTGGCCATTGTCACTTTGGGCTTTGGGGAAATTATCCGGCTGGTACTCAATAACTGGTTGAGTTTTACCGGCGGGCCTAATGGTCTGTCAGCGCCATCTCCCACTTTGCTGGGTCTGGAGTTTGGCCGCCGTGCTAAGGACGGCGGAACGCCCTTTCATGAGTTCTTCGGCCTAACCTACGACCCGAACTACAAATTTATCTTCATCTATCTGGTGCTGTTGCTAGTGGTATTGCTGGTGCTGTACGTCAAGCAGCGCTTGGTGCGTATGCCCATTGGTCGTGCGTGGGAAGCTTTGCGGGAAGATGAAATTGCTTGCCGATCTATGGGCTTAAACCACGTCTTGGTTAAGCTATCCGCCTTTATGTTGGGGGCATCGACCGCCGGCTTAGCCGGAGTGTTTTTTGCCACCTATCAAGGCTTTGTGAATCCAACCTCCTTTACCTTTTTTGAGTCGGCCCTGATTTTGGCCATTGTGGTATTGGGCGGTATGGGCTCTACGCTGGGGGTAGTGATTGCGGCCTTTGTACTGACGGTGGCCCCTGAGCTATTACGCAGCTTTGCCGATTATCGAGTGCTGTTGTTCGGTGTTTTGATGGTGTTAATGATGATCTGGCGGCCACGCGGTTTAATTCGAGTCAGCCGTCGTGGAGTAGTGCCACCCGTAGCCCAGGGGGCCGCATGACTCAGGACAGCATTTTGCAGGTCAAAGGTTTAGGGATGCAGTTTGGTGGCATTCGCGCTCTGCATCAGGTGAGCTTTGAGGTTAGTCGTCACAGCATTACCGCCTTGATCGGCCCGAATGGTGCGGGTAAAACCACGGTATTTAACTGTTTGACCGGCTTCTACCGGGCCACACAGGGCCAGATCAAATTACAGACTCGCCAGCAAACTACGGATGTCGTCCAGATTCTGGGCGAGCCTTTCCAGTGGGGAGATTTTATTCGGCCCCGCCAGTTCGGTAGTCGTCTGTTTTATAAGCTGTTTGGCGGTGTACATCGGGTTAATCAAGCAGGATTAGCGCGTACTTTCCAGAATATCCGCCTGTTTCGCGAAATGTCGGTGGTGGAGAACTTACTGGTCGCCCAGCATCGGCAGCTAAACCGCAATTTATTGGCCGGAGTGTTTAATACTCCCGCCTTCCGACATTCTGAGCGTGAGGCTCTGGAGCGGGCCTTTTACTGGCTGGAGCAGGTGGACTTATTGGCCAGCGCTAATCGGTTGGCGGGTGAGCTGTCCTACGGTCAACAGCGGCGCTTGGAGATTGCCCGCGCCATGTGTACTCAACCTGAATTACTCTGTTTGGATGAGCCCGCCGCCGGCCTCAATCCCGCAGAAACAGAGGCGCTAAGCCAGATGATTCAGACGCTGCGCCGCCAGCATGCCCTCAGTATTCTATTGATCGAGCATGATATGGGATTGGTGATGAATACTTCAGACCACATCATCGTACTGGATCAGGGGCAGGTGATTGCGGAGGGTACTCCTGAGGTAATCCGCAATCATCCGGATGTCATCACGGCTTATTTGGGTACTGAGGAGGACTTCCTATGAGCGTACCCATGTTGGAGTTTCGTCAGGTCGATTTATTTTACGGTGCTATTCAGGCACTGCATCAGGTGAGTTTGCAGGTGCAAGTAGGAGAAACCGTTAGTCTGATCGGAGCCAATGGTGCGGGGAAATCCAGCCTACTGATGTCTATTTTCAGTCAGCCTCAAGTCACTTCGGGGCAAATTCTGTATCAGGGGCGGGATATTACCGGCTTGCAAGCGCATCAGGTGGCGACCTTGGGTATTGCTCAGGTGCCGGAAGGGCGGCGAATTTTTCCCGACATGAGTGTGGAAGAAAACCTGCTGATGGGCAGCTTGGTGATTGGCGATACCTACGTGGATGAAGATCGCCAACGTATGTTTGAGTTATTCCCGCGTTTACGGGAGCGCCGTAACCAAAGGGCCATGACACTGTCGGGGGGAGAACAGCAAATGCTGGCCATCGCCCGTGCCTTGATGAGTCGTCCCTGCCTTTTGTTATTGGACGAGCCCTCTTTGGGGTTGGCTCCTTTGGTGGTCAAGCAAATTTTCCACACACTGCGCGAGTTAGCGGCTGATGGCATGACTCTGTTTTTGGTGGAGCAGAACGCCAGCCACGCGCTGCGCCTGTCCCATCGTGGTTATGTGATGGTCAATGGCCGCATCAGTTTGATGGGGACTGGAGAGGAACTGCTGACCAATCCTCAAGTACGCATGGCCTATCTAGGTGGACATTAATGGAGTGGCGGCTTTCCGCCACTTCTGTTGTGCCCTTGGATGGCTATGGCGATAACTCGCCAGAAGCCTGAGCTATTAACTCGGATATCCCTGAAAATCCGCTGTGCATAGTTGAGAACTATTCTTGGCCTGCATATTGCTCCATTAAGTAAAGCTGCCCTAGACACAGACTGGTTCATAGTCTGTTCTTGTCTTATGTAACCCTCATATGGGGTTGCTATCTGGCCAAAGCCCCATAACAGCCACCTTACGATAGGTGCGTTGAATAATTTATAAGCGCCGGGCTTGGTTGCAAGGGAAGGCAAAGAGATCAGCAGCCTGCGTTGTTGGAGGGCTAGCTCATAGCCTCTGTATGCCTTCGAGCCTTTCTCTTAATCAGGGATACTGTATGAAAAAATTACTGGTATTAATGCTGTGTCTGAGTGCCGTGGGATGTTCCCGGAAAGAAGAAACAGCCCAAAGCAGCGTTGATGTGCTGCTGATTGGTGGGGGCATTATGAGTGCCACCCTAGGAACTTACCTGAAGGAATTAGAGCCTGACTGGAGTATCGGTTTGTACGAGCGCCTCGATCAGGTGGCTTTGGAAAGCTCTAACGGTTGGAACAATGCCGGAACCGGGCACTCTGCTTTATGTGAGATGAACTACACCCCGGAAAAACCGGACGGCAGCATCGACATCAGCAAAGCGGTGGTCATTAACGAATCCTTTGAGATTTCTAAGCAATTCTGGGCGCACCAAGTACAGCGTGACGTGCTTAAAAATCCCCAAAGCTTTATCAACTCCGTACCACACATGAGCTTTGTGTGGGGAGAGGATAACGTTGCCTACCTGAAAAAACGCCACGAAGCCTTGCAACACAGCACCCTGTTTCGGGGTATGGCTTATTCGGAAGATCATGATCAGATTCGCCAGTGGATTCCCTTGGTGATGGACGGTCGCGCCGCCGATCAGAAAGTGGCCGCTACCTATATGCCCATAGGTACTGATGTGAACTTTGGTGAAATCACCCGTCAGTTGGTGGCCTCTTTGAGTCAGAAAAAAGATGTCACTATTAACCTGAAGCACGAAGTCCGTGATATCCGTCGTGCCTCTGATAACGGCTGGTTAGTCAGGGTGGCTGACCTGGCTCAGGGTGGCGAAAAAACCATCCATGCACGTTTTGTATTCATCGGTGCTGGTGGTGGTGCTCTGCCTCTGCTGCAAAAGTCTGGTATCCCCGAAGCCAAAGGCTATGCAGGCTTTCCGGTGGGGGGCGAGTTCTTAATGACCACCAATCCTGAGGTGGTGAACAAGCATTTGGCGAAGGTGTATGGCAAGGCTTCGGTTGGATCACCCCCTATGTCGGTTCCCCACTTGGATACCCGTTTGGTGGATGGCAAGCAGGCTTTGTTGTTTGGCCCCTTTGCTACCTTCTCAACCAAATTCTTAAAGCAAGGTTCCCTGTGGGATATGCCCGCCTCTCTGAACACTGGCAACCTAGTACCTATGATGCAAGCAGGCTGGGATAATCTGGATCTGAGTAAGTACCTGATTAGCCAGCTGATGTTATCTCCAGAAGACCGTATGGCCCAGTTGCGTGAGTACTATCCTGAGGCTAAAGATGCCGATTGGTCATTGATTCATGCCGGTCAGCGGGTACAGATCATCAAAAATGATCCCGTCAAAGGTGGTGTATTGCAGTTTGGTACTGAGGTAGTCACTTCTGAAGACGGTAGCATTGCTGCTCTGTTAGGTGCATCACCCGGTGCTTCTACCGCCGCGCCCATCATGTTGACGGTGTTAGAGAAAGCCTTTAAAGATCAGGTGAAAACCCCAGAATGGCAGGAGCGTCTGAAAACCATCATTCCATCCTATGGCCAGAAGCTGAATGACAATGTGGAGCTGACTAATAAGATCCGCAGTTACAGCAGCGAGTGGCTGAAAATTAACAGCATCACCGTCAAACCTGAGGCTTAAGTAAGTCTCACCTCAAAAGAGCACTCCAGCCGGAGTGCTCTTTGGTTTTTAAGGGGAGAGTATTAGCGGCATTGGCAGTGATCTTTCTCCAAAGGTTTAATTCTTGCCGCCTGTAAGCTAAACCCCAGAAAGATGGGGAGCCATACGGTAAACCATTCCTCACGGGGTTTGACCCAAGGGCCTAAACCATCGGTGAGTAAGGCAATACAGCTAAAGCACAGCAAGGCACAGACGGCTCGCCCTGCGGCGGTGTGTCGTGTCATCCAACCGCGCCAAGCAACACCTGCCAGCAGCAGTAGCCAAAGTGTGAGTCCTATAACACCCAACTCCACCGCTAAGTGTGCGTAAAAGTTATGGGCATGTCGGAAGCTGTATCCGGTTTCAGGAATGGTCAGCAGGTACTCCTGATCCAAGCCTAGGCCGAACCAAAAATGTTGTTGCAGTTGTTCCCACGCGAGTTGAAGCAGTTCTGGGCGTGAGGAAAAACCACCCCGCAATATAGCCTCAGGAAAAAACATAATCCCGATCAGGCTACAGGCAATGGTGGTGCCTGCCACGATGAGCGAGCGGCGCGAAGGCTTCCATAGGTAGGACAAAATTAAACAGGCTACCAGCGCCAACAGCGTGCCTTTGGTGCGTGACATGAGTAAAAAAGCCAGATAGCCCGAGCAGGCAAACATCCAATAGCCTTTTTGCAGCATCTGGGGCAGGCGGCGGCGCAGATACACCAAGATTAAGCACAGCACCCCCATCACATGGGAAGCCAAAATGGTATGGTCCAGTTGCCCCGTTGCGGTGGTGCGGATGCTCCAGTTATTCCCCTGAATGAGGTAGTGGTATATCAAGGCCACCCAGCCCATCAGGCCACCGATAAAGGCCGCGTAAGCCAAAAGTTGCCAAAACAGCCTTGGATTACGCAGGGCCAGCATGAGTAATCCATTTAGGCTGATTAAAACGTAAAACACTTCTTTTAGCTGTCTAGGGTGTCCCCCCCAAGACAGAGATAGAGCTGCCCAAGCAACGGATAAACCTAATAGACTCAGCAGCAAGCGATCAAAGGCCTGATACCAAGTTGGAGTTTTAAATAGGCTAATCACTCCGGGTAGCCAGAGCAGGTAGATCAATCCCTGATGGTAAACTTTATTAGTGGGCATGATGAACAGGCCTAAGAGTAGCCAGAGCATCCCTAGCCCCAACCAGCGTTCCAATACCGGAATATGAGAGGAGTGGATAAAAGACCAAGGCCAATTATTCAAAATGAGCGTCCATAGCGAAGGAGGGCTAACCAATGACGAAATAACTTGCGGGATTTGAGTTTAGGTTTGCGTTCAACCTGTTCAATATCGCTTAAGTCGGCGTAGCGTTGGTAGGTAATCAGCGGGTCTACTAAATAGGCGTTGATGCTGGGCAGCAACCGCTCAGAGTAGTACCAATCAATAGGTAATCCAGACTCTGGAGCCTCCTGTAAAATGCGCTCATACAGAGTCGCTCGTACCACATAGGCATGAGCTAAGCGGACGCGATTCACGCGATACAGGTTGCTAGAAGTTTTTTGGTGTAGACCGCCTTTTTTAAGGGTGCCTCCTAAATAGAGTAAATCCCAAGCCTGAGTAGCTATTTGTTCAGAGACGCGTTTGAGCACGCCCGGCGTATAGGGTTGAAAAACGCAGTCATCCTCTAAAATCAATACCGAGTCCCAGTGTTCCCTCTGTGCCTGCCGGATAACGGCCAGATGACTGTTTAAACAGGCCCAGGTAGCCCATAGTTTATGTTCAGCCTTTGGGCCATCACCGTCTGCCTGTAGTAAAAAGTCTCGCAATGCTTGGGGGGGCGGATTGTCCTGTAGGCCTTGAATGTTAATGGCAGCAAAGCGTTGAGCAGGAAGGTTGGCCTGTTTTAGGTTTACCTGTATCTGCTCCCAGCGGTCAGGGCGGCTATCCAGATTGATAACACAAGCGTGCTCAAAAATGGGCTTCATGGGATTAAGGATCATCTATCAGCGGCTGATAACAAATCCATCAGCACAGAACATGCTGAGGAGTCTGCAATAATTTTTTAATTAGGGTGGTGTACACAGAAGAACGGGTCATTTATATCCCTATAAGCAGTTCATGGTCGAATCATAGGCTAGAAATCTGTCCCGTGACCTCAAGAGCTCCTTTAAGACTGTAAAGAAATTCCCGTATTGCTGGACACTGGGCTCCATGAGGATCGGTTTAAGCGGTTAATGACCTCAGTCAGGTGGTTAGGCTCTGCATCTTGCCAGCGGCCAGGTACGGCATATTGGTATTGGAGGTAATGCAAGAAGCTGCGGCGTAACTCATCTTTGAGTGTCCAATGGGGCCAGATGTTGGCTAAACGGATCAGGTCTTCCTTGGATTTTGCCTGCATCACTACGCCTGGAATGTTAAAAAAAGCCTGACCTAGGGTAACTACGGGCCTGTTTAAGTGTAATCCCTCCACAGCCGTTGCTGCATTAACCGTCACCATAAACAAACTGGCTTGAATCAGCTCCTCGGTTGAATACTCATTGGCGAATAAAACCTGAGCATGGGTGCGACGGTATAAATCTGGGTATTGTCCTTGATTGGCGGGGGGGTCTTTAAACACCACGGCCCAGCCTGTCTCTGCGGCGAGCTGTTCTCCCAAGCTAAAGAGTGCACGCATATTGGCAACCCAAGGCGAGTACTCCAGCATTTGGGAGTCTAAATCCTCCTGAAAAGGGATAAACACATAGTGCTCGGGGAGTTTAGTCGCTTTGTTTGGTTTTTGAGGAGAGCTGTTAGGGCTTTCTTCTAAAGATCGATCCTGAGCGTATTGATAATAGAACGCCGGATCTCGAGGAACCGAGTTTTGGTAATGAACCCCTTGAGTATCCAAGGTCGTAGTCCCCGGCAATACGCCTTGCTCGAAGTAAAATCGGGGTATGTCTTCGGGGGCTAGGGCTTTTAGTAACTGGAAGATGGGTTGGGAACCATTCCAGACTATTAGTGCTTTAGGCGCAACCTGTTGCAACAGTGCCTGCAAACGTAAGGCGAGTATGAATAAATTAAAACGGGCCTTTAGACGATAAAAGATACCCTGATACTGTCCTGTAGCCCGCCGTTTCAGGCATAGCTGTTTAACCAGAGGCTCCCAGTCAATACGCGCCATGACTGAGTTAATCGCACTCCAGTTGGGGGCGGGTAGTTGCGCCGGTGTGATTATTTGTCCTTGTAACCCGGGGGCGGACTCAATGATTTTTTGAAAATACTGAGTCTGTGCTGAGGTTAGGGCAAGGAATAGGTAAGAGCCCATAGCGAGTCTGCACGCTGATCTGATCGGTTGCTAAAATAAAGTGCAACCTCTATTGAGTAATCCCTTTAGCTGGAAGTTCCGTTCCTGTACAGGTTTGGTGATGAAAGAGCTGTTCAAGGTGTTCTAAAACTTTATCTAAGCCTTGGCAGCCGTGGGCTAAATGGTATTCAGCGAAGGCTATTGAACTTTGAACAGCGGCTAAATACTCCTGTTGGATGTGTTCAATCCGGTGCTGTAGAGCTTCTGGATTATTAATGCAGAGCCCAAAAAAGCTTTCTTGTTTCAAAAAGTCAGGATCAGATCCTGCATTAACGTAGAGAATAGGGCGTTTAGCCAATGCTGCCTCAATCACGGCATTGGACAGAATATTGACCACCAGTGAAGAGTTCGCCAGAGCCTCTGCTAAGGAACGGTCTTTGGGTAACACCTCTACATTATTCAATCGAGCCGCTGCCGCGCCCCAAAAAGCCCCTGCACTGCGCGGATGGCTTTTGATCCGAACCTGTACCTGTGGATGCGCTGCGGCCCAATCTCGTAATAAGGCGTAGGTGTGTTGATAACCGGCTTCTTTCTCTTTATCTGGGCCTACTCCCAGAATTAACAGCGTATTTAGATTAGGATCAGCGGCAGGCATGTCGAACTGCTGATCAATCATATAAGAGCCGGCCAAAACGGCCGTGGAGTGACCGAACAACAGAGGGCGACTTTTTAAGGCATCTAAGGAGCCTTGGCCAAATAAAAAATAATAGTCGTAGTCGTTCATACTCAGACGGGAGGAGCGCTCCATCGTCGTGGCGTGGGCCAATTGCACCAGAATATGGTGTCGGGCATTGAGCGCTAAACGCAAAAAAGGTGCATAAAGGCTGCCGTTACGATCGTTGAGCAATATTGATGGATTATGTTGCTCGACCAGCCATTGTGCATGGGCGGCATAGCCTAAATAGCGCAGTGGCACCTTAAAAGGCGGCTTAGATAGTAGACGCTGCCTTAATTGATTGGGCCTAGGCGCTAGTGCTGTTTCGCGTAACCGATACCCCCGTGCGATGAGCCCTTCTATCAGCATTTTTTTGCGTTGGAAGGCGATCACCTTAGGGGCTGCCTGTAACAATAAGAAATCACAGGGGGTTGAGGTAATCTTGCGCGTCATGCGCCCCCAAGCTAACAGGCCGAAGCCAAAATCCAACACCGCATCGCGCAGAAAGCGGGCGGCACTCCCGATGAGGTGATGGCGCTCGCGCAATAAACGCCAGCGATAGCGATCCAAGGCTTGGGCTTTGGCCGCCCAAGGATTGAGTTCACTCATGGGGAGGAAGGTCTCTGAGTAAACGCGTGACCAAAGGCATACTCCAAAACTGCTTACGGGCCGAGACATCGGTGAAGTTAGTAAACAAGTGTTGTTGTAAGCTGAGTTTGTCAACAGCGTATTGGGTTTGTCGGATCAGTAATTCGGATAGACGTTGCGTATCGCCCAAGGGAAATAGGTCTCCAATACCGGCAACTACTTCGCGCGCGCCCCCGCAGTCGGTACAGATGGGCGTAAGACCAGCGGCTAGGGCTTCTAACAACACCATACCGAAAGGTTCGTGATCCGAAGTCAGCGTAAAGGTATCAAAGGCTTTGAAATAACGCCGAGCCTCTTGGACTTGACCGAGAAAACGCACTTTATCAGCAATGCCCAAGCTGACTGCGAGGGCTTTAAGCTCAGCCTCTAAACGTCCGCAGCCCAAAATTACTAATAGGCTATTAGCCGGTAATTGAGGCAGCGCCAGCGCAAAGCCTTTTATAAGGGTCGTTTGATCTTTATCGGGGTGTAAACGGCCCACATTACCGATGATCCACGCTTCTTCCGGGAGTTTCAGGTATTTACGCGCCTGCTGTCGATTAAATAGCCGCGCCTGTAGCACCGGCAGGTTGACCCGGTTATAAAGTGTTTCAATGCGTTCTGCGGGCCAGTCGGGTAAACAGCGGCGCATATCATCGCGCACGGCATGGGATACACCGATTAGGGATAGGCGCTGCCGAAACCAATGGGCAAACAAGCGCCTAGACCAGCGCTGATAGTCGCCAAAGGCGTGGTGTACCCCAATCACTGGCAAATGAGTCGCCAACAAAGTGACATAAATGGGTTTGAAGCGATGGGCGATACATAGCTGAAAGTTTCGGCCGGCCACTAAACGATGGATATCCCAGATCGCTTTTAGCTTTAGGCCGCGCACTTCGGAGCTGCGGTAGCCTAAAAAGACGACCTCATCAGAGTCTGAGCCCAGTTCTGCCTCGGGAGTTGCCTGTCCGGTCAAATAGACCGTAGTGACCTTGTAATTCGTGCCTCGGAATAGGGTCGCGTATTGGCGTACACAATCTAAAAAAGGCCCTTCATACCCATGACAGAACTGTAGGATACGCGGGGCTTCAGACGGCATCATACCAATCGGCTCCCTCTTTAATGACCAGAATATCTTCCATGATCAAATAGCGCAGATCAGAACCAAAAAACATATTCAAGGCATCGGTGGGAGCGCACACCATAGGCTCACCACGACGGTTTAAGGAGGTGTTGAGCGTAACACCATTGCCAGTCAGTTTTTCCAGCTCCTGCATTAGAGCATACCAGCGTGGATTGTGCGCTTGCTGCAATACCTGAGCCCGCGAAGTACCGTCTTCGTGTACTACTTCGGGCACGCGGGTTTTCCATTCCTCGTTGACCTCAAACGTAAAGGTCATAAAGGGAGAGGGATGATCCACTTTCAGCATCTGAGGGGCAACCGTATCCAGCATAGAAGGGCAGAAGGGCCGCCAGCGCTCGCGGAACTTGATCTGCTGGTTAATGCGGTCTGCAACGCCCGGAACACTGGGGCAACCGATAATGGAGCGACTGCCCAAAGCACGTGGGCCAAACTCCATGCGTCCCTGAAACCAAGCCACCGGATGACCCGCTACCATGATGCGTGCAATGCGCTCAGGCGTATTGTCGATGCGTTTAACGATGGGTTTGCCGGGATGCTGGGCGCAGGCGGCTAGGACTTCTTCATTGGTGTATTGGGGGCCGAGGTAAACGTGCTCCATTTTTTCCACGGGTACACCGTGTAAACAGGAGATATAAGCCGCCGCGCCTACCGCTGTTCCCGCATCGCCGGCAGCCGGTTGGACAAATAGCTCACGCACTTCCGGGCGGGCAATGATCTTTTGGTTCAGTTTGACGTTCAGGGCGCAGCCTCCGGCAAAGGCAATGCGGCCGGTTTCGCGGATGATGTCGCCCAGATAGTAATCCATCATTTCCAAGGCGAGCTTTTCAAACAGCGCCTGCATGCTGGCGGCGTAATGCACATAGGGATCATCTGCCACATCGCCTTCGCGCTTAGGCCCTAACCATTCCACCAGTTTGGGGGAGAAGTAGTAGCCTTTGCCTTTGTCCTTATAGCGGCGTAGGCCGATGACGTTGGCATAGTCGGTATTGATGATCAGCTCACCGTTTTCAAAACGGGCTAAACGGGAGAAGTCATAACGGCTGGGATCGCCGTAGGGTGCCATGCCCATGACTTTGAATTCGCCATCCAGCATTTCAAAACCCAGATATTCGGTGATGGCTCCGTAGAGGCCGCCCAGAGAGTCTGGATCGTAAAACTCTTTGATTTTGTGGATGCGGCCATGTTCACCGTAACCAAAGAAGGTAGTGGCGTACTCGCCTTTGCCGTCAATGCACAGAATGGCGGTTTTTTCTTGGAAACCGGAGCAGTAATAGCTACTGGCGGCATGGGCTAAGTGGTGTTCTACGGGTTCTAAGCGCACCTTTTTCAGGTCAAAGCCCAGTTGTTGTAAACACCATTGGATGCGCTGGCGGTAGCGGTGATAACGGCGGTTGCCCATGAGCAAAGCATCAAGGGCGCGATCGGGGGCATACCAGTAGCGCTTAGCATAATGCCAGCGCCCTTGAGTGAGCAGGCTGATGCTGGCCATAGGGATAGCGACGACATCTACATCCTTTGGGGTGATGCCGGCAAAGGCCATACAAAATTTGGCCGACTCATAGGGCATGCGGTTTTTAGCATGCTTATCGCGCACAAAGCGCTCCTCTTCGGCGGCGGCTACCAGTTTGCCATCTATATACAAAGCTGCAGATGGGTCATGGCTTAATGCGCCGGAAAGTCCTAGAACGGTCAATGCCACGGGATAGGCCTCATCAAAAGCGTTGAGTGTCCAGTCAACGCGGTTGTGTGGATTGGGGGAGCGGTTCTATTCTCAATGGCGAAGCCTATTGAGAAGGATGCTATAGGCCGCACAGTATGGTGGCCTTAGCTAAGGCAGGCAATGGGAGATTATGTGACTCTGTCAGTTAAAAGCAGCTTTGCCCTAACCACTGCCAGCCTAAGCCCGTTTTTTGCCAACCCCACCAAGCGACAGCAAGGACAATTAGTCCTAACAGACTGAATACTATCCAAATAAAAATGGGGTGCTTCATAGGGGAGAGACAACTGGGGGGCGGGCTAAGGGGCGCTCTGCAATCGGCCAGTTTAAGAGGGCCGCCACAAAGCATAGAAGCAAGGAAATCTGCCATACCAAGTCGTAACTGCCGGTTTGATCGTACAGATAGCCTCCCAACCAGCCGCCAAGAAAGGAGCCGAGTTGGTGGAATAAGAACACAATGCCGCCCAACATAGACAAGTTCCGCACCCCAAATACAGAGGCCACAATACCATTGGTTAGTGGCACGGTAGACAGCCACAACAGCCCCATGCCAATACCAAATCCGTAGGCTGAAGCCTGTGTCACCGGAAGCAGGATAAAAGCCCCGATGACCACAGCCCGTAGCAGGTATAACCCAGCCAGTAATTGGGGTTTGGAATAGCGCTCTCCTAACCTGCCAGCACCGTAGGTACCGAAGATATTGAACAGGCCCACCAAGGCTAAAACCGTAGTCCCGGTTTGCGGGGGAAGCTGTTGGTCGATCAGATAAGAGGGTAGGTGAATACCGATAAAGACCACCTGAAAGCCACACACGAAGAACCCAAAGCACAGCAACCAAAAATCAGAGTGGCGCGCCGCCTCAGCCAATACCTGACGCAGGGTGGGTGAGGGCGTATGGGTCTGATGTTGGGAGGCTTCTGCTGGTGTGCTTGATTTCATTATCGAGGCAAAGGGCAGTATCAGTAGGCTTAACGCAGCCAGAGCAAATAACGCAGCTGACCAACCCAGTCCCTCAATCAAACCGAGGGTGCCCGGTAGCATAACAAACTGCCCAAAGGAGCCCGCTGCACTAGCAATCCCCATAGCGCTGCTGCGTTTTTCCGGTGGGGCCGCCCGCCCAATGGCTCCTAAAATCACACTGAATGAAGTACCCGACAACGCCAGCCCGATCAGAATCCCAGTGCTTAAGGTCAGGCTTAAGGGTGAGTTCGTCATCCCCATCAGTAGCAAGCCTAGGGCGTATAAGAGTCCGCTGACCATAACCACGGGTTTAATACCGAACCGATCGGCGAAGGCTCCAGTAATGGGTTGCACCAGTCCCCACAGCAGGTTTTGCACCGCAATGGCTAACGCAAAGGTTTCACGCCCCCAGCCTAGGTCAGTGCTCATGGGCGCTAGAAACAGGCCAAACCCATGCCGGATGCCTAACGACAGGGTGAGCACTACTGAACCACCCAACATCAGCCAAAAAAAGGGAGAACGCGGAGCCTTAGACATGGGGTACACCTTGGTAAAGCTCCGCTCCAGCCCCTCAGGTGAGGACTAAGACGGGAGCTGCAAAATTAACGGTTAACATCCACCACAACACGACCCCGAACCTGCCCGGCGAGTAACTGTTGTGCGCTGCTGATCGCTTCAGTCAAGCCGATGGTGTGGGTTATTTGGCTCAGTTGGCTGCGGTCTAAATCTTGCGCCAGACGCTTCCACGCTTCGATACGATCAGCTTTAGGGCGCATCACGCTGTCAATACCGATCAAACGCACCCCACGTAAAATAAAGGGTGCTACGGTGGCTGGAAAGTCCATTCCCTGAGCCAAACCACAAGCTGCTACAACGCCCCCATAAGCGATACTGGCACACACATTAGCTAAGGTGTGGCTGCCTACCGTATCAATGGCCGCGGCCCAGCGTTCTTTTTGCAGCGGTTTTCCCGGTTCGGATAAGGTGGCGCGGTCGATGATTTCACTGGCACCTAGAGAGCGCAGATAGTCAGCCTCTTGGGGGCGACCGGTGGAGGCCGCTACCTGATAGCCAGCTGTGTGCAGTAGGCTGATGGCAACACTACCCACCCCGCCGTTAGCTCCGGTGACTAGAACGGGGCCTTTATCTGGTGTGATGCCTTGCTGCTCTAAGGCTAAGACGCACAGCATGGCCGTATAACCTGCTGTGCCGAGCGCCATTGCCTCGTGGGTACTAAAGCCTTCAGGGAGTGGGATCAACCAATCGCCTTTTAATTGAGCTTTTTGCGCCAATCCGCCCCAGTATTTTTCGCCCACACCCCAGCCGTTAAGCACCACGCGATCCCCAGCTTTAAACTCAGGGTGCTGGCTGCTTTCTACGGTACCGGCCAAATCAATGCCCGGAACTATAGGAAACTCGCGTACCACCGGCCCTTTGCCGGTAATCGCTAACGCATCTTTATAGTTGAGGGTGCTGTAGTCCACCTGAACGCGCACATCGCCTTCAGGCAGTTGGCTTTCTTCTAAGGCAGTGTGTTGGGCTCGATAACCCTCAGCATCTTTTTGGATCAGAATGGCGTTAAACATCGTATGCTCCTTTTAGACCGATCGTCTAAAAATAAAGGAAAAAATTAACGAGGCAAGCTCGAAATGAAAAACTGGAAAAAATGTTCTAAGGGCATCACAGAACGCGACAGGCGAGCCCGCATCACAGCACCTTCCCAACCGATCCAAAAAAACTCAGCTAATTGTTGGCAGTTGGCCTCTTGGGTTAAGGCTCCTTGGGCTTGCGCCTCTTCAAAGCATCGGGCCAGACGTTGTTGCCAGTCGCCCAAAATAGCCTCTAGTTGTTGTCGGTAGTCTTCAGGGAGCAGATTAACCTCAAACCCTAAATTACCCACTAAGCAACCGCGTTGAAATTGGTAACGCTGCAGACCTTCTTTAGCAGACTCTACAAAAGCCGCTAAGCGATCTAAAGGTGCTAGGTCGGTATTGAGCAACCAGTGATCCAATTTAGCCGCAAAGTATTGGGCATAACGCTGCATCAACTCGCGGCCAAAGGCTTCCTTGCTCTCGAAGTAGTGGTAGAAAGAGCCTTTGGGGACACCTACGCGCTTTAGTAGGCCATCTAAACCGGTGGTATTAAAGCCGCGCTCGGTTAACGCCTCAATACCGGCGCGCAGCAGTGCTTCACGCGTGTCGGAGTACTCGCGGGGGATTTTAGGAGGGCGACCGCGTGGGCGGGATAAGGGCATATTCAAAAAATCGGCTACAACTGCTTTTAGGCTAAGAAATACAGGCTTACGGCTACTCTAACACTAAAAGGCGCAATCTGGCGGCAGATAGCCTTTGGTACGTTTTGTCTATGTTGCAGATTGATAGGTTTAGAGCGGGATAAAAAATTTTCCTCAACCCCCTAAAGCCCCCCAAAAAGCCGCCGATAGCCTAAGTAACCGAACTTGATGGCGGCCTGAAATCAAGCGCGATGCTTAGTCCATCAGGCAAACCTGTACCCAGTGCCCTTGGAGGCAATCATGGCTCTTACCGTCAATACCAACATTCCTTCGTTGAATACTCAGCGTAACCTGAACAACACCTCTAACGCCCTAAGCGTATCCATGCAGCGCCTATCTACCGGTAGCCGCATTAACAGCGCTAAAGACGATGCCGCAGGTCTGTTGACCTCTAACCGTTTGACCAGCCAAATCAGTGGCTTGGGTGTGGCGGTGCGTAACGCCAATGACGGTATCTCCCTGTCGCAAACGGCTGAGGGTGCGCTGCAACAGTCCACCACCATCCTGCAACGGATGCGTGACTTAGCGGTTCAATCTGCAAACGGCTCGAACAGCGACTCAGATCGTACTGCTCTGCAAAAAGAAATTAGTGCTCTGCAAAATGAACTAACCCGTATTGCCGATACCACCACTTTCGGTGGTCGTAAGCTGTTAGATGGCAGCTTTGGTACCTCCAACTTCCAAGTGGGTGCTAATGCTTACGAAACCATCAATGTTCGTCTAAACAGTGCCTCTGCTAAAGACATTGGTTCCTATCAAGTGGGTAGTGATGACAAAGTATCCAGCACGGTAGGTACTGTTCCGACTAGCGCCAATTTGGATACTGTGACAGGTAGCATCGTATCGGGCAATGGCTCTGGATTTACCGCCGGCTCAGTTAAGGTAGTAGGTAGTGGTCAAGAGGCAACAGTAAAAATTGCCGCCGATGATAGTGCTAAGTCGTTGGCGGCTAAGTTTAATAGTGTTATTCCTGGCTTGACTGCGACAGCGCGTACAGTTATCAAAGCCGACCTTCAAACAGCCTCTACCGACCAACTGGGCAGCTTTACCTTGACGGTAGGTTCAGGCTCTTCAGCTCAGTCGGTTAATTTAGTAGGGGTCGCTACTAACAAAGATTTAACCGATCAAATTAACTCCAACTCCTCTAAACTAGGCCTATCTGCTAGCTTGGGTGCAGATGGCAATGTCGTGATTGAGTCCTCCACAGGCGAAAACATCAGCTTTGGTGCCATTACTGGCGGCGCAACCTTAGCACTGCAAGCACAGGATGCCGATGGTGACTACGGTGATGTGGCTACGGTAGATGCCAATGGCGCTAAAACAGCCGTTGGCTATCTGCAACTGAACTCATCAGAAAGTTACGCGATTACTGATGCGAAGAAAGATATTACTTTAAATGAGATTGAACTGGACGTAATTGCTGCTGCAACCACAAATGCGACAACAGGTTATGAAAATGTAGTGATGTCTTTTAACAATATCACTGTCGGTGCCAATACTATTAATATGAATGGCCAGTATTTCAATGATACTGCCACCCTTATGAGTGCTATTAGTGCAGCGGATACAGAAAAGCTACTGGTTGTAGATACTACAGCTGGAACTATTAAGTCAAAAAATGGAGAAACGATAACATTTGGTACGTTAAGTCATTGGGAGCGAGATACAAATTCATCTGAAGCCGCCGAATTTTCAGCAATTGCTTCTGTTAATTTAACAGGTGGTACCATTGACTTCCAATCCATTGCTGCCTCTACCGCAACCGTTGACGACACCACACGCAATGTTGCAGTAAACGATTTAAAACTGGCTGTAGTTAAAGCTGCAGCGGTTGATTATCTGACCTTGGATAAAGTTACTGTAGGCAATACAGAGTTGACTTTAGAGGCAGGTGTTCGGATTACAGATACCGCAAGCCTTATTAGTGCGCTGAAAAATGCCACAACTGAGTCGGGACAAAAAGCCTCTGATTTCTTAGATTTTGGTACCATTGGTACCAACAGCATTCGCTCTAAAGATGGCTCTAGCATTATTTTCGGAATTATCCAGCAGGTGAGTACTGCAGGTGTTACTACAGCAGCTGACGCGACTAACACTATTAGCTATGCGAAGTTGCTAAGTTCTACTGATGCTTACGCAACAACGGCTGTTGCGGCTCATACCACTGCCACTGCCGCGGCTGAAACCTTTGAGGTTGAGGTCGCTGGTGGATCGGAACTGTTTGGTGATCCCAAAGCCGTTCAAAATACGGTCGCGGAAATTGATATTTCCACCGCTGATGGTGCCCAACGTGCTTTGTCGGTAATTGATAACGCGCTAGCGGGCATTGATACTCAGCGCGCTGACCTCGGTGCGGTGCAAAACCGCTTCGAGAACACCATCAGCAACCTGCAAAACATTGCTGAAAACGCTACTGCTGCCCGTGGTCGTATCACGGATACCGACTTTGCCGCAGAAACCGCGAACCTGTCCAAACTGCAAATTATGCAACAGGCCGGTACAGCGATTTTGGCCCAAGCTAAACAGTTGCCACAGGCCGTGCTCTCTCTGCTCCAATAAGGTAGCTTAGGGGTACTAAAATAGAAGAGAGGGATCATCCCTCTCTTCTTGTTTGTGTTCTGTCACGAGGATTAATGGATGGACAGCCTAAATGCCCCGTCTGCCTCGGTGCTTTCTACTGCGGGCAGCACTCAAAGGCGCGATTTTGTTCCACCCACTCAGATTGCCACTACCCAACTTACGGCCAGTCCGGTGCCCGCTACAACGGCTGTTTCAAATTCCAACCCCAGTAGCCAACAAGATTCCAATACAGGGCTAGGCTCTAATGCTGTTGATACCAAAGGGATGGTGGAGTCTGTCGTTTCAGATTTAAAAGCCCTAAGCCAACGCGCTCAACCTAATCTGGATTTCAGCATAGATGAGGAGACGGGGACTTTTGTGGTTAAAGTGATTGATAAGGACTCAGGAGAGGTGATTCGGCAGTTGCCTACAGAAGAGGCTCTGCGCATTGCTGAGCAGTTGGACGAGATGCGAGGGTTGCTGTTTAAAGGCGAGGCGTGAAGATGAGCCCTTACCCGTCCTGTGCCTGTCGCAGGATGGGGCGACCCTTCGACGAGTTCAGGGCGGGCTTTAGTTAGGACAGGCTCAGGGCGGAGCTTAAAGCGAACAGATAGGAGATTAAATCATGGCCGGTATCACAGGATTGGGTTCGGGGATGAACATTGACAGCATGGTCAGTGCCATTTTAACGGCTGAACGTGCCCCTAAAGAAACCCAGCTTTCTAACTTAGAAACTAAAACTACCGCAAAACTGACTTCTTTAGGGCAGCTTAAAGGAGCGGTTAGCGCCTTTCAAAGTGCGCTAGTAACTTTAAACAGTACCTCGTCATTTTTAGCCCGCACAGTGAGCTCATCCACCAATAGCGTGGCTACGGGTACGGCAACGCAAAGTGCTAGTGCAGGTAGCTATAAACTGGACGTAGAGCAACTGGCTTCAGGCAGCAAAGTGGCTACCGCCGCTGTGACGGATTCCAGCGTTACCTTAGGCACTGGAACTCTGACCCTGAGTCTTGGAGCCAATACGGCGGCCACCATTAACATTGATTCATCCAATAATTCCCTAGCAGGGATTCGGGATGCCATCAACAAAACCAGCAGTAACTCAGGCATCAATGCCAGTATCATCACCGACAATCAGGGGTCGCGTTTAGTGCTAACCAGCACTAAAACTGGTGAGGGCAAAGATATTACCCTCTCGGTCAACGAGACCAGCGCAGGCAGCAGTAGCACCAATACCCTAAGTCGTTTGGCCTACTCTGGCCCTGTTACAGCACCTAATGCCGCCGATTATGCTGGGGGTGAAACCGATGTTGATTACTTAGCGGATTTAAGCGCATACCAGCAGGGGCCCCAAACCTTAGCTATTGCACAGAGCGCTAAATTCAAAGTAGACGGTCTTTCTGTTACGCGTGACACTAATGCCGTTTCTGATGTGGTCAGTGGTCTTAGTTTTACCTTGAAAGAAACAGGCTCTACGAACCTGACGGTAACACGGGATGAGTCGGGTGTTCAGTCTAAGGTTCAAGGCTTTGTGGATGCTTACAACACATTAATTGGTTTTATTAACACGGAAACAAAAGTAACTCGTGTTGATGATACGTCAGAACCTGTTGTGGGCTCCTTAGTGGGTGATGGCGGAGTGCGCTCCCTCGTAAATAGTATCCGCTCAGCTATTAACACCCCGCAGGGGGGGAGTAGCTCGTTACAGCTTTTAGCAGATATGGGCGTTACTACCCAAAAAGACGGTACTTTGGCCTTGGACTCAGACAAGCTCAGCGCTGCTATCAGTTCTGACTTTGAAGGTGTCGCCTCCTATTTTACCGGTGATACAGGGCTGGCTGCTCGTCTGGGGTCTGTTTTAAGCCCTTACACGGCTTCAGGAGGGATTTTAGAGTCTCGTACCAGCGCTTTGGAGGGCACTTTAGACAGCATTGATAAGCAAAAAGAAGCTTTAGATGCGCGCATGGAATCAGTCAAAACACGTCTTTATAACCAATATAATGCGATGGATTCTTTACTGGCCCAATTAAGTACTACCAGTGATAGTTTGACAGCACTGTTCGATAGCATGCCAGGCTTTGTGTATAACAGTGATGGCTAATCGTATTTAAAAGCAGGCAGGGGGTTTCTATGAATTATGCTCAGGCTATGAAGCACTATCAAAAAGTAGGCTTACAAAGCCAGATAGCAACAGCCGATCCACATCGTTTGATCCAAATGCTAATGCAGGGTGGGATTGATCGAGTTTTACAGGCTAAAGGCGCTTTAGAGCATGGCCAATTAGCAGAAAAAGGAGAGCTGATTGGCAAAAGTATCGCCATTATCGGTGGTTTGCGTGAGGTGTTGGATTTTGAAGCCGGTGGTGAGGTAGCTCTAAATTTAGATCGTCTCTACGACTACATGACGCGCCGCCTAACAGAGGCCAACCTAAAAAACGATCCCAGCATGTTAGAGGAGGTAGCCAATTTACTGCGTGAAGTGAAAACAGGCTGGGACAGTATTAGTAGTGCACCACAACCCTAAATCCTAAAAACCTGTCTTGAGTTCTGAGCTTGTCAAAGACAAGTTAAAATTAAATAGGTTCTTGACAGGGATAAAATATAGGCCTATAGTAGCGCACCTCTAAAGCGCTGATCCTGAAATTAGCTCTTTAGAGATGGCAACATCAGTTCCGCGATAGCTCAGTCGGTAGAGCAAATGACTGTTAATCATTGGGTCCCTGGTTCGAGTCCAGGTCGCGGAGCCAGTCGGGGTATAGCGCAGTCCGGTAGCGCGCCTGCTTTGGGAGCAGGATGTCGGGAGTTCGAATCTCTCTACCCCGACCACTTGGGTCGTTAGCTCAGTCGGTAGAGCAGTTGGCTTTTAACCAATTGGTCGTAGGTTCGAATCCTACACGACCCACCACTTTCTACACATCTGAATTATCCTTTCTTTTTAAAGCTTATCGGCCAGTTTCGGCTGTGGCTTCATTCTTTAGCTTCCCTGCCGAAATCAACAAAGCTTGTCTCTTAAGCTCACCATATGCGCGGGAAGCCTCGGGGTTTAGCCCGAGGTCGAGAGCGCGGACGCCGCAGGCGTCCTAGTGGGGGCTGCTATAATTCATCCCATGGCCCACACCAAGACCCTCAAACTCCGAATCAAAGACAAGCACGCGAAAACGCTGCTTGCGATGGCGCGCGAGGTCAATTTGGTATGGAACTACAGCAATGAAACAAGCCATCGTGCCATCCGAGAACGCCACCAGTGGCTCTCCGGTTTTGATCTGCAAAAGCTGACCAATGGGTTAAGTAAATGCGACGGCGTACAGATTGGCTCGTCAACCGTGCAACAAGTGTGCGAGGACTACGCTAAGGCCCGTAAGCAGTTCAAGCGTTCTAGGCTTAATTGGCGGGTATCTAACCGGAGTAGCCCCAAATACAGCCTGGGCTGGATTCCGTTCAAGGCTCGCGCCTTGCAATACAAGAACGGTCAGATCCAGTTCGCGGGATTCAAGTTTAGCCTGTGGGATAGCTACGGTTTAGGTCAATACGCCCTGCGGGCTGGAAGCTTCAGTGAAGACTCAAGGGGGCGCTGGTATCTCAATATCTGCGTGCGGGTTGAAACTAAACCATGCAGCGGCACTACTGCTGTTGGCATCGACCTTGGCCTTAAAGCAGCCGCTACAACCTCTGACGGGCAAGTGCTGGTCGGGCGCGCGTATCGCACCTTAGAGCAAAAGCTGGGTATCGCTCAGCGTGCGGGCAAGAAAGCGCGTGTTCGCGCGCTCCATACCAAGATCAAGAACCAGCGCAAAGATGCGCAACACAAATTCTCAACCGCCTTGGTTGAGCGCTGCGCCGCCATTTTTGTGGGCGATGTAGCCAGCGCAAAACTCATAAAGACCAAAATGGCTAAATCCACGCTGGATGCGGGATGGAGTCAGCTCAAGACAATGCTGGAGCAGAAATGCCAACGGGCAGGCGTTGTCTTTGAGGTTGTAGATGAGCGTTATACCACCCAGACCTGTTCGTGCTGTGGAAGTATTTCCACCCGCAGTCCGAAAGGTAGAGCCGGTTTGCGAATAAGAGAATGGACTTGCGTGGACTGCGGTACAGCCCATGACCGCGATGTAAACGCGGCACGGAACATTCTTGCGGCGGGGCATCGCCGTCTAGCTGTAGGAATCCCCGTCCTTTAGGGCGGGGAGGATGTCAACCTTTCATGCCTTCGTCTATTTGTTGGCTAGGACGTAATCTAAAGAAACGCATCGCTAATCCAGATGCTTTACTATATGCGCCTTCACGAAGTCTGGAAGCCGCCATGCCCAACCTGCATCTTTCTGATCTTACTGCTTATATCGAACAAAGTGTACGTCATGCCCTCGCAGAGGATGTGGGCTCAGGGGATATCACGGCTCAATTAATCCCTGAAGGGCGCAGGGCGGAGGCGCGGATTATTACTCGTGAATCGGCAGTTGTCAGTGGCGTGGCTTGGATTAATGAGGTATTTCGGCAGTTAGATACACGGGTAAACTTACGCTGGTTGGTTGCTGACGGTGATCAAGTGACTCCTGATCAAATTCTGTTTTACCTAGAGGGGCCTGCACGGGCGTTATTGACAGGGGAGCGCACAGCCCTGAACTTTCTGCAAACCCTATCGGGAGTAGCTACCCGTTGTCGTTATTACGCCAATCTGGTGGAAGATACAGGCGTTAAACTGCTGGATACCCGCAAAACCATACCGGGCTTGCGGTTAGCGCAAAAATATGCAGTGACCTGTGGCGGTTGTCATAATCATCGTATTGGGCTTTACGATGCTTTTTTAATTAAAGAAAACCATATTGCAGCCTGTGGCGGCATCCACGCGGCGGTGGCAGCAGCGCGTAAAATTGCACCCGGTAAACCGATTGAGGTAGAGGTAGAAAACCTTGAGGAGCTGAATCAAGCGCTGGATGCTGCGGTGGATATCATTATGCTGGATGAGCTGAGTCTAAACGACATGAGAACCGCCGTATCCATTACCGCAGGGCGGGCGAAGTTGGAAGCTTCTGGTGGAGTCAATGAGGCAAACTTGCGTCAAATAGCCGATACCGGTGTAGATTACATTTCGATCGGTGCTTTGACCAAGCATGTGCAGGCTGTGGATCTCTCCATGCGCCTACTTTGAGGCACTGGAGAGTCTACCGAGTACCGAGCTGGGCCAAGTAATGGCATCAGGGGCGAGCACTGAGTATCAGCGCTTCATCTAAAGCGTCCCGTGCTTGACCATCCCAAGGGGCGTAATCCTTGGGTACTTCCACAATGGGAGTCGCCATAGCTTGAGACTGAGAGGCGAAGCGCTGGCTACGACGCTGAAACCCCAAAGGACAACCGCTGGTTTTCTTAAGCAGGTTGATCAGGGTGCTTTGGTAAATATCGAAGTATTCTTGGGGCTCTTCTACAAGAGATGTAGAGGGGCGTGTCAGTAGATAGCGTGCTGCGATAGCCGCTGTTAACAGTAAAAGAGCAAGCAGCAGGTGTTCCATGGGTTAATCCTCCAAGGGATGTCTGCATGAGAGAAAATGCCCAACGCTCGGTCACAGAAGGCATACACTGATTGCCTGATTAGTGTTTCACTCCTCTGTTACAGGTAAAGTACCGGGCTTACCTTCGGTTGGTAACTACGCCTTTTGTTGTAGAGAATAAGCCAACCGCTCTATTCCAAGATGGAGAGCCTGCCTTGCATACTCAAGAAGAATCTGTGGTATTGGATGGCCCTTGTGGGGCTTTAGAAGGGCTGTATTATGTGGCCCCCAATGCCAGCCAAATGGTTTTGATTTGTCACCCTAATCCGGTTAAGGGTGGCACCATGCTGAATAAAGTGGTGTCCACCTTACAACGCACCGCCCGCGATGCCGGTTACATCACCCTGCGCTTTAATTATCGAGGCGTGGGCAGTAGTGCCGGGGCTCACGATATGCACATGGGGGAGGTAGAAGATGCTGATGCGGCAGTGCGTTGGCTGTTGGCCAAACATCCGAGCTTACCTCTGACTCTGATGGGCTTTTCCTACGGTGGATTTGTGGCGGCGTGTTTAGCGGGACGTTTAGAGGCCGAAGGACAGCCCGTAGCGCGGCAGATTTTAGCCGCTCCGGCTGTAGCCCGTTTAGAAGGCCATCCTTTAGCGCAACAAGGAGCCCTTACCATTATTCAGCCGGATCAGGATGAAGTAATTGTGCCGGATAGGGTGTACCAATTTTCCGCTGAGTTAGCCCGCCCTCATGAGCTATTGAAAGTGGCAGAATGCAGCCACTTTTTCCACGGCAAGCTGGTTGAACTCAAAGATCGGGTCGCTGAGCGCCTGTAATTTAACCCTTGCCTTGTACTGTAACGGAACCCTCCATGACGACCCGTATTCTGACTGGCATCACCACCACTGGCACACCCCATTTGGGCAATTACGCCGGTGCTATTCGCCCGGCCATTGTCGCCAGCCGCGCCCCTGATGCGGATTCTTTTTACTTCTTGGCGGATTACCACGCCCTGATTAAATGCGACGATGCCCAACGTATCCAGCGTTCACGGTTGGAAATTGCCGCCACTTGGCTGGCTTGTGGTTTGGATGCCGAACGAGTCACTTTTTACCGCCAGTCGGATATCCCCGAGATTCCAGAGCTGACTTGGCTGCTGACTTGCGTGGCGGCCAAGGGATTACTGAACCGCGCCCACGCTTATAAAGCCTCGGTGGATAAGAATGTAGAAGCCGGTGAAGACCCTGACGCAGGCATTAGCATGGGGCTGTATAGCTATCCGGTGCTGATGGCGGCAGATATTTTAATGTTCAACGCCCATAAGGTTCCGGTGGGGCGCGATCAGATTCAGCACGTAGAAATGGCCCGTGATATTGGCCAGCGTTTTAACCATTTGTTTGGACAGGGCAAGGAGTTCTTTACCCTGCCTGAAGCAGTGATTGAGGAAACTGTAGCCACCTTGCCGGGCTTGGACGGTCGTAAGATGTCTAAGAGCTACGACAACACCATCCCTTTGTTTGGCTCAGCAAAAGCGCTGAAAGAAGCCATTGCCCGTATTGTTACCGACTCTCGTTTACCGGGAGAGCCTAAAGATCCGGATAACGCTCATCTGTTTACCCTGTACCAAGCCTTCGCCACGCCGGAGCAAACCATCGAATTTCGTGAGGCGTTGTTGCAAGGCTTGGCTTGGGGTGAGGCCAAACAAAGGCTGTTTAGCCTGCTGGATGCGGAGTTAGCCGAAGCTCGCGAACGTTACGCGACTCTAATCGAAAAGCCCGCACACCTAGAAGATATTTTGCAAGCTGGAGCCGCCAAAGCGCGCCGTATTGCTACGCCCTTCTTGGGTGAGCTGCGTGAGGCTGTGGGGCTGCGTAACTTCCGTAGCGAAGTAAAGGCGGACAACAAAACCAAGAAAAAATCCGGTAAAACAGCGCGCTTTGTGAGTTTCCGGGAGCCGGATGGAGCCTTCCGCTTTCGCCTGCTAGCCGCTGATGGGGAAGAGTTACTGCTATCCGTCACCTTTGCTGATCCTAAAGCCGCTGGTGTTCTAAATCACCGGTTGGTGGTCGAGCGGGCACACTTAACTATTATTCCTGAAGCTTTGCAGTATCGTGTTGCTCTAAACGGCGCTTTGGTGGGGGAAAGTCCCCAGTTTGCTGATGCTCCAGCTTTGGAGGCGGGCATTCAGCGTCTGCGGGACAGCTTGAATTCCTTGGCAGAAGACTGAACGCAACTCAGGTCGAGTCTATACCAAAGCGTGAGAGAAATTGATAAAGGTCAAGGGCATCGCTAAAGTGAGGGCCTGATTCATTAACCTGACTACACTTTATGACTCCTCTCGAACGCTATCAGGCCGACCTGAAACGCCCTGAATTTTTTTACGATGCGGCCCAAGAGAACGCGGTGCGGCATCTTCAGCGCTTATACGATGACTTGGTTAACCCAGCCGCTCCCCAAGCGGTAGCTCAGCAAAAAGGATTATTTAGCAAGCTGTTTGGTGGGGTAGTAGCGAAAAAACCGCTAGAGCCGGTTAAGGGCATCTATTTCTGGGGCGGAGTAGGGCGCGGTAAAACCTACCTTGTGGACACCTTCTTCGACGCGCTGCCCTTTGAGCAGAAGATGCGTACCCACTTCCACCGCTTTATGAAGCGCGTACACGAAGAGCTGAAAACCCTCAAAGGTGAAAAGAACCCGCTGACCATCATCGGTGCGCGTTTTGCCAAAGAGGCTCGCGTCATTTGCTTTGACGAGTTTTTCGTCTCCGATATTACCGATGCCATGATTTTGGCCACCTTGCTGGAAGAGCTGTTTAAAAACGGCGTGAGCTTGGTTGCCACCTCCAACATCGTCCCCGATGGTCTGTATAAAGACGGTTTGCAGCGCGCGCGCTTCCTGCCGGCGATTGCTTTGCTCAAGCAATACACCGAGATCGTCAACGTGGACAGCGGTATTGATTACCGTCTGCGCGCCTTGGAGCAAGCCGAGCTGTACCACTGGCCTTTAGACGCAGCGGCAGAGGAAAGCCTGAACAAGAGTTTCCGTAGCTTGCTGAGTGAGCAATGTCAGACGCTAGAAAATGAGCCTTTGAACATTGAAAATCGGGCCATTGTGGCGCGTAAAGTAGCTAACGATGTGGCTTGGTTTGAGTTTCGCGAACTCTGCGATGGCCCGCGCAGCCAGAATGACTATATCGAGCTGGGTAAGATTTTCGAAGCGGTGTTGCTCTCCAATGTAGAACAGATGAACGCCACCAAAGACGATATGGCCCGTCGGTTTATCAACCTTGTGGATGAGTTCTACGACCGTAACGTCAAACTGATTATTTCAGCGGAAGTCGAGCTGAAGGATCTATACACCGGTGGCCGTCTGGAGTTTGAATTCCAACGTACCCTCAGCCGCTTGTTAGAGATGCAATCGCACGAATTTTTGACTCGTCCGCACAAACCTTAACCTGCTATGGATTGGATATTTGAGGAGTGGAATGGGAACACGGCCCATGCGCGCGCCTTACAGCAGCGTTTGGCCACGCAGGTTCGTATTCAGGATGAGCTGCCACCGTTACGGCTGATTGCGGGCTTGGATGTGGGGTTTGAAGATCAAGGCCGCATCACCCGCGCGGCGGCTGTGCTCATGGATGCTGCTACCCACCAACCCTTGGCCGAGTCCTTAGTACGGATGCCTACAATCATGCCCTATATTCCGGGGCTGTTGTCTTTTCGGGAGTTGCCTGCTTTGTTGCAAGCCCTATCGGCACTGCCCCAAATTCCCGATCTGTTGATGGTCGATGGTCAAGGGATTGCCCATCCGCGCCGTCTGGGGGTGGCTGCCCACTTGGGGGTGGTAACGGATTTACCCTGCATTGGTGTGGCTAAAAGCCGATTGGTAGGTATCTATGATCCCTTGGGCGATGAGCCAGGCGATCAGGTTCCTTTATTAGACTCCTCTGGAGAGCGCTTGGGAACAGTGTTGCGTACCAAGCGCCGTTGTAATCCCTTGTTTATTTCACCGGGCCATAAGTTGAGTGTGGATACGGCTACAGCATTGGTTCAAGGGCAGGTGACGCGCTATCGCTTGCCAGAGCCCACCCGTTTGGCGGATCGTTTGGCCTCACAACGCAACGGCTGCCAATCGGTGCTTCAGCATGCAATTTAATAGCGCTACGGGTTGGTTTGAGGGCATTACCCTCTGCCCTTCACCAAACTTTAATGCCCGTCCTGCGGGGGAAATCTCGTTATTGGTGCTGCATAATATCAGCCTACCGCCGGGCCAGTTTGGTACCGGGCAGGTGGAGGCCCTATTTCAAAATCGCTTAGATCCTAACGCCCATCCCTTTTTTCAAAGCATCGCTGATTTGCGCGTATCGGCGCACTTTCTGATTGATCGGCAGGGGCAAGTGACGCAATTTGTCTCCTGTTTGGATCGGGCCTGGCATGCCGGTGTGTCCCGCTTTGGGGAGCGTGAGAACTGCAACGACTTTTCTCTGGGCATTGAGTTGGAGGGCACAGATCATCAAGCTTTCACTGAGGCTCAGTACGCTAGCCTGATTTTTTTAGTTCGGCAGTTACAAAGTGCGTTTCCAGAGCTTACTAACGAGCGAATTTGTGGACACAGCGATATAGCGCCTGATCGCAAAACAGATCCTGGCCCGTTTTTTGATTGGTCGAGGCTTACGTCCGCTTTAGCCTAAGGAGTTGTGCATGTCTTTTTTGGTGCTGTTGCTGGTGGTTGCTCTGTTACTGGTGGAGAAAATCTTTGATGTACTCCATTGGGTTCAGCGCGATGACTGGTGGCTCAATCTGCAGCAACGAGTCGAGTACCGAAATGGTGTTTGGGGCAGTTTGTTGTGGTTAGTGGGCTTGCCCTTGTTAGTGGTAGGGCTGCTGCTGTGGCAATTGGAAATTGTGGCCTACGGTTGGCTGCTGGTGCCGGTACATCTGGTAATTTTGCTGTACAGCCTAGGCCGTAATGATGTGGGCGCTAGGTTGGGAGCCTTCTGTGAGGCTTGGAACCGAGGCGATGAGGAAGCCGCTTATTTAGCAGCCCGACGCGACCTTAACTTAGAAGGTGGTAACGAGCGCCAGTTGTTCGAGCGGGTACAGACCTATTTGCTGTGGCAAAGCTATCAATCCTTTTTTGCCGTGGTTTTTTGGTATGTTCTGCTGGGGCCTTTGGCAGCTTTGGCTTACCGCTTATTGGACTTTATCGAGCAACAGGGACGCAGCGCTGCTCTGCGTGAGCAAGCGGCTCAATTGCGTCATGCGTTTGATTGGTTGTCGGCCCGTGTATTGGCACTAACTTTTGCCATCGTGGGTAATTTGGCCACCTTTAAGCGGGTATTAGCGCCCCGTCTGTTGGATTGGGAAGTGCCTGCGGATCGGCTGTTGTTGCGGGTGGGCTTATTTTCTGTAGCGCCTGTGGATACGGTGCAAGGTGAACAAGGCACCGATCGTTTAGACGATCTATGGGCTTTATTGGTGCGCTCAGGGCTGTTTTGGTATGCCTGTCTTGGGTTGTGGGCCATTTTAGGCTTTTAATGCCAGCCAAAAATCCGGCAGCTATTTTGGTACGCGGCTTCGGCCAAGTTAGCTAGGCTGATGCCGCGTTGTTTGGCCAGATTTTGGGCAATGTCAGGCAGGTATTCTGGGCTATTGCGCTGGTTGGGGTGACTAACGGGTGCTAGATCCGGTGCATCGGTTTCTAACACCAGCGCCTCCAAGGGAAGTTGTTTCAGTACGCGCTGCATCCGCTGAGCTTGTGGCCAAGTCCCAGCGCCCCCCAATCCCAATAGAAAGCCTAGTTTTTGGTATTCCTTGGCTTCTTCTAAACTGCCACTGAACGCATGCACAATGCCACCCCGCTGGAGTCGATAACGCTTTAGCGTAGCAATCATGGGCGCATGGGCCCGCCGCACGTGCAGTAGTACCGGAAGCTGTATTTCCGAGGCGATTTTTAGCTGAGCCTCTAAGAGTTGCTGCTGTGCGGGACGGTCAGCATGGGGTATCCAGTAATCTAACCCAATCTCACCTAAGGCACAGAGTTTTGGGTGATCGCGTTGGCGCTCGACGAACTCCTTGAGCTGGCTTAGATGTTCGGGCCGATGCTGAGCCAGATAAACCGGATGTAGTCCGGGCGCAGCGTAGAGCATCTTTTGCTGTTCTGCCAGTTGCCAAAGGCGCTCCCAACCCTGAGCAGTAACACCGGGCAGCACGATGCGTTTTACACCTCGTTGGCAACTACGCTCTAGCACATCAAGGTAATCTTCAACAAAGGCTGCATCATCCAGATGGGCATGGGTATCAATGAAGCTTAATCGAGACATAATTAGCCCAGATGAAAAACAAAATAAACTCAGATACCCTTGAGAACGCCCCTCATTCACTGTAATTAGAGGCAGAATGCGGCGTACTGGCCCTTGACCAGAAGCCTTCGGGCGACCATGCTTTGCACACTCTATCACGCATCAAACAGGGGAGCTGAGATGCAAGGTCAAGCACCGGTCATAGATTACTTAAAGGAGTTGCTGCGCGGTGAGCTGGCAGCTCGTGATCAGTATATGTTGCATTCACGCATGTATGCCGATTGGGGTTTACACAAGCTGTACGAGCGCATTGATCACGAAATGCAGGAAGAAACTCAGCATGCTGATGCGTTACTAAAGCGCATTCTGTTTTTAGAAGGCGTACCGGATATGCGCCCTGAGCCCATTAATCCGGGACATAACGTCGAAGAAATGCTTAGCCGTGACCTAGCTGTTGAGTATCAAGTACGCGAAGCCTTGTCTAAGGGGGTGGCGTTATGTGAGCAGCTTGGGGACTTCCAAACCCGGGAAATCTTAGAAGCCCAAATTAAAGACACTGAAGAAGACCATGCCTATTGGTTAGAGCAGCAGTTAGGCCTGATTAAACGCATTGGCCTGCAAAACTATCTGCAATCCCAGATGTGATGGGAACACAGGGATTATCCAATCTATCATGTAGATTGAATAAGCCCTGTCTGCTGTGCGGATCGGCTCAGGTTTTGGGTGTCCAGCGCCGCAGCAACAGCGCATTGCTGATAACGCTGACGCTGGACAGTGCCATTGCCCCTCCTGCAAGGGCAGGATTCAGTAGGCCAAAGGCCGCCAGCGGAATACCGATCAGGTTGTACACAAAGGCCCAAAACAGATTCTGCCGAATCTTGCGCCACGTATGATGGCTGATCGACAGAGCGGCTGGCACTAAGAGTGGATCTCCGCGCATCAAGGTAATGTCGGCAGCATGCATGGCTACATCGGTGCCGCTGCCCATCGCAATGCCCACATCAGCGGCAGCTAGGGCCGGTGCATCGTTGATGCCGTCGCCCACCATAGCCACGCGGCCTTGTTGTTTGAGCGCGTTAATATGAGCTGCTTTATCAGCGGGCAGTACTTCCGCCTGCACTTCATCAATGTGCAAGGCCTTGGCGACCCGTTGGGCACTGCCGTAATTGTCTCCGCTGATTAAATAGGTACGAATACCCTGTGCTTTTAGTTGTGCGATGCAAGCAGCGGCGTTGGGTTTGAGTGAGTCGCCAAAGGCCAGCAGCCCCAACAATTGCGTCTTAGGTTGGCACTCGATTAGCCAAGACAGGGTATAGCCTTCCGCTTCCCATTGAGCGGCCAGCTCAGCATATTCTGTGGTCGATACATCTTGTTCCTCTAATAAGCGGCGATTGCCCAAAGCCAGAGTGCGTCCCTCAACCTCAGCCACAAGGCCACGACCGGCGAGCGTTTGGCTGTTATGCGGAGTTGGAAGCCTAAGGTCTTGAGCGTGACAGACGGTGAGCACGGCTTTGGCCAATGGATGTTCGCTGTGCTGTTGCAGTGCTCCAGCAAGACGTAACAGGGCTGGGTTATCGTCGTGGAAACTTTGATAGTGGATAAGCTGCGGATGGCCTGAGGTTAGGGTTCCGGTTTTATCAAAGGCCACCTGAGTAATGGTTTGGGCGCGTTCTAAAGCTTCCGCGTTTTTAATCAGGATGCCGTGACGTGCCGCTACACCGGTTCCCACCATGATGGCGGCTGGAGTGGCTAAACCCAGAGCACAGGGGCAGGCGATCACCAGTACGGCAACAGCGTTGATTAAAGCGGTTTCCAAGGCCGCCCCCTGCATCAGCCATAGTATGAGGGTTAAGCCTGCAATACCCAGTACTGTGGGCACAAAGATCTGGCTGACTTGATCCACCAGCTTTTGAATCGGCGCTTTAGCGGCTTGGGCCTCTTCGACTAAGCGAATCACCTGAGCCAGTAGGCTTTCTGAGCCTAAGGCGGTGGTGCGGATCAGCAAGCGGCCTTCACCATTGATGGCTCCGCCAATGACTTTATCTCCGGGTTGTTTGCTCACAGGGAGGCTTTCACCGCTGATTAGGGCTTCGTCTGCTTGGCTGTGGCCTTCTATCACCAAACCGTCAACGGGAAAGCGTTCACCGGGGCGTACCACCACCAGATCCTCCAATCGGAGGCTACTGATGGGCACTAACTCTTCTTGATCTTGAATCAGGCGGGTGGCTTGTTGTGGGCGCAGGTTTTCCAATGACTCAAGGGCAGCTCGGGTTTGGCGTTTGGCGCGTTGCTCTAAGTATTTGCCCAAGAGTACCAGTGCGATGATGACCGCTGAGGCCTCAAAGTATAAGTGGGGCATGGTGTCGGGTGGCGCACTCCACCACTGATACAGACTAAGGCCGTAACTGGCGCTAGTACCTAAGGCAACCAGCACATCCATAGTTCCAGACCCCGCTCGTATTGCTTGATAAGCGGCTCGATAAAATCGGGCTCCGAGAATGAACTGTACAGGAGTAGCTAATAACCACTGAAGCCAAGCGGGGAGCATCCAGTGTTGACCCCAGATAGAGCCAAACATAGGAATGACTAAGGGAGTTGCTAGCAAAATCGCCAGTAGAAGATGTAAGCGCTCGCGTTTGAGTTGCTGCTGTTGGCCATGCTCATCGGATGCACCATCATCCTGAATGGGACTCGCAGAATAGCCCTCTTGGTGCAGGTTCTGGATTAAGGAGTCCAGCGTAAAGCCTTCAACCACTTCTAGGTGAGCGCGTTCAGTGGCTAGATTGACCGTTACCGCTAAAACCTGTGGCATTTTGCCGATCAAGCGCTCAATGCGTCCGACGCAGTTGGCACAGGTTATTCCTCCGATTTTGAGTTCAAGTCGGTGTCGGGGCACTTGATAGCCCGCCTGTTCAATGCAAGCCACTAAGTCTTTAAGCAGTACTTGGGTTGTTTGGACGCGGGCCTGTTCGGTGGCAAAATTGACTTCAGCCGCCTCCACCCCCTTGAGTTTGCTTAGGGCTCGTTCAATGCGCTGGGAGCAGTTGGTGCAGGTCATGCCAGAAATAGGCAAGGTATAGGTCAATGGACTAGACATGGAGGGTTCTCTTTGCATTCAATAGTTTTGAGTCAACGCCCTAGGCGGTATGGGGTCAAGCATTAAGGCTGAATCTCAGTGCAAGTGACTTGGGGTCTTGAGCCTATGACGGATACACCAGAGGAGTTTATTGAGCATGCAAGTATTTAAAGTTCAGGGTATGACCTGTGGTCATTGTGAGCGCGCGGTGACTCAAGCTATTCAAGCGCAGGATGCACAAGCCAAAGTAGAAATAGATCGTGCGGCGGGCGTGGTGCAGGTCAACAGCCAACTGAGCGAGCAGCAGATTCGGGCCCTGATTCAAGAGGAGGGCTTTCAGGTTTTATAATTGAGCACAGCCTTAGGGATTTGTGATGCAAAAAGTGTCATCCAATCAGTATCTACTCTCGGTTTTCAAAGGGATTGCCTAGAATGGCATCGCCCCTCCTATGCGGATAGGAGGGGTAAACGAGATATTTTGGCCTTCGCCATATGCTTGCCAACCACCATTAGGAGATAAAAATGGGTCTGTTCGACATGTTCAAAAGCGATGCGGGTGAGCAAATGACACCTCACTTGGCTTTTGCAGTGTCTTTGCTGTACATGATGTCTGCTGATGGCGAAATTGATAACGAAGAGGTTGGCCATCTGTTGTCGGTGTTGGGCGGTCAGGATCAAGGGAATGGCGTGATTGGGGTCGGGGCTCAGAACGAAAAGCTATTAGATAATGCGATTCGTTATAGACGGCGCAAATCCATCAACGAGTTTCTGGCCGAAGCAACGCCCTTGCTGAGCGATGCGCAAAAAATGTGCATTTTGGTTAATCTGATCGACTCTTCGTTAGCCGATGGTCAGCCAGAGCCTGGAGAGCAAGCGCTGTTTGGACAATTCCTGCAAGCCTTCCAAATTTCTGAGGAGCGCTTTAGACCTTTCTTTGAAGTGATTTTGTTGAAGAATGATCGCGCCGTATTCATCAACCCTGAGCATCCCAAGAATCAAGCGGGTTATCAGGTTAGCCTGCATAAGTCCTAAGTTTGGGTAGGTACAGCGATTGAGTACAAAAAGCCAGAGCCTTGAGCTCTGGCTTTTGCGTTGTAGGGATTAATCTCCCCTGTTCCAGTTTTTTACCAGCCCGCAAAACATTGGATTCAGTAGCGCAGCGGGGTCTTGTTCTGCATTGTACAGTTGTGGGTCGTGTGTCCAGTCTGTCATCAGGCCGATCAGTAAGCCGTGTAAGGCTCGGGCCGCTATTCGGGGCGTAACGCCCGGTTGTAGTTGGTGGCTTGCTCTGGCGAATAATTGTTCCGATAACTGAATGAATAGCTCGACAAAGGCGTAGTGGCGTTTTTCCGCTTCTCGCAGCTCGTCGGTGAACTCGCAGCGGTGCAGGAAGATGGTGAGGATGCGTAAGCGTTGCGGGTTTTGCCCCAAGGAGGTCACTACCTCAATACAAAGTTCGTGCAAGGCCTTAATGGGATCTTGTTGGTCACATACTGATAAACGCTCAATCAATTGCTCAGGGGGAAGACGCACCTGATTGAGCATTTCGTGGAATAGATGGGATTTATTTTCAAAATGCCAGTAGACAGCACCTCGGGTAACACCGGCCTCTTTAGCGATTAAATCCAAGCTGGTATGGGCCACCCCTCGGGCTAAAAATAGGCGCTCTGCGGAGGCTAAAATGGCGGTGCGGGTTTTTTCCGCTTCTTCTTTGGTACGACGCATGGCCTTGCTTCATGTAGGGGCCTGATACTAAGAGGTATCAAGCGAGGTTCTTCAAGGGGGCTGAGTAAAATTTTGCTGCGCAACATTCTAAGACTTATTTACAATCACTTTTGTATGTAACAACCTTAGGTCTTTGTTGTAAAGGTTTTCCTCAACCGAACTGCCTGACATCAGGTAGCGAGTCTTAGATGAATTTAAGAATTTTATTAATCCTTGGTGCGCTAACGGCATTCGGGCCGATGGCTATTGATCTGTATTTACCCAGTTTTCCTACCTTGGCCGAAGTCTTTGCGACGGATGTGGAGCAGGTTCAACGCTCGTTGGCGGCTTATTTTGTTGGGATGGCATTGGGGCAGCTCATTTACGGCCCTTTGATCGACCGTTATGGCCGCCGTATTCCTCTATTAATGGGCGTGACTATTTTTTGCGTAGCTTCGTTATTTTGCGCCTTTGCCAATACACTGGATGAGATGGTGTTAGCCCGCTTTGTTCAGGCTTTGGGTGGTTGTGTGGGCATTGTAGCCTCTCGAACCGTAGTGCGCGATTTGTGTGACGCATTGACTACGGCACGGGTATTTTCTCAGCTTTTATTGGTCATGGGCTTAGCGCCTATTTTGGCCCCTTTAGTGGGAGGACTATTACTGGATTTGTTGGGATGGCGTGCTTTATTTCTGGCTTTAGCACTATTTAGTGGCTTGACCGGCTGGGCGGTGTGGCGTTGGTTGCCAGAAACCTATCCTAAGGGCTTAGCTCCTGCTCCTTTGAGTGGAGCCTTTCGTCAATATGCTCGTTTATTGCAAGACAAAGCCTTTATGGGACAGGTGATGACCGGTGGTTTGGCGATGGCTGGTATGTTTGCCTATATCGCAGGTTCTCCCTACGTTTTTATCCAATTGTATGGCGTTCCTACGGAGCATTACGGTTGGTTGTTTGGCGCTAATGCGGCGGGTTTTATTTTCTTAGCTCAGCTCAACGCGCATTTGTTGCGTTGGAAAGGGCCGAGTTTTTGGCTTAAGTTTTGGGTCGGTTTTTACCTAATCAGCGGATTGAGTCTGTTCGGAGTCGCGCTTGTACAGCCTGCTAGCCTATGGCCTTTGCTGGTTCCTTTATTTTGCTGTATTGCTAGCTTGGGCTGCATTATGCCTAATGCCACCGCTTGTGCTTTAGAGCATCAAGGGGCTCAGGCGGGGAGTGCTTCGGCCTTGTTGGGTAGTGTGCAATTCCTATTAGCGGCTTTGGCGGCAGCAGCCGTGGGTTTACTGCACGATGGATCGGCCCTGCCTTTGGCGCTGGTGATTGCTGGTTGCGGGGTTATGGCCCTGTGTACGTTGTTATGGGTAGAGCGAAATGCTTCCAGTATCTAGTTTTTTTGTTACCTTTTTACATGGGGCTGAACAAAAAACGCTCAAATCGCTGGAGCGTCCATAGACCGAGGGCTAGCGATCTGAAAAGTCGAGTTATCCACAGAGTGATGCACAGATTTTGGGGGTAAGTTGATCAGGCACAGGCTCCAAAACCCGTGCCTAGGGCTTAGCGTTGAGCGTCTTCAGCGCTGGGGGTATAGGGAAGATCAGCAAGGGTTAGGGCTAAACCCTCTTGATGGCCAAGGCCTATGCGCCCATCTGCCGCCACATCTTCTTGCAGTACCGCCAGCAACTCTAAGCCAGAGTCTGCTTGGGCCGCTAATACTACCTCGCCAGCCGCACCTCCGGCATGAGCAGGAGAATAGAGGGCGGTTCCGGGCGCAGGGAGCGATTCAGGAGCGCTAGCGCTGACTAAACGATACATACGGCGCTTAATTTTGCCCAAGTGCTGGGTTCGGGCCACGATCTCCTGTCCGGTATAGCAGCCTTTTTTGAAGCTCACCCCGCCCAAGGATTGCAAGTTGATCATCTGGGGTAAAAACAGCTCCCAAGTCTCTTTAAATACCTGCCCGATACCGGCCCGGACTTGATGCAGTAGCCAAGTATTGAGTGGTGCCTCAGGCAGTTGGGCGCTTAAGGTTGCTTGCAGTGGGGCGGCCTCTTCGGTTTTTACCCAAAGCTCGGCCCGACCTTCGGAAAGACGAATGGCCACAAGGCCTTGATGGCGAGCGACGTAATCAGTGCCAAGAGGGAGTTCTAAACCTAAAGCCTGCAATACGGCATCAGCATCAAAGAGCCCAAAGCGAACCCAAGCCCCCGTGGCCTCTTGCACGGAAGACTTGGAGAATTGCGCATATTTTTTTAAATCTGCAAGTTGAGGTTCGACTAAGGCGCGATCCATCGCCAATAAATACTGATCAGCCTCGGTTAAGATACGAAAGCTAGATTGCATCCTGCCTTTAGCCGTACAGCGTGCGCCAAGGCTAGAGCGATCTGCGGCTAGGTATTTGAGGTTACAGGTGAGCTGACCCTGTAAAAAGCGTTCAGCATCCGAGCCTTGGACAGCCACGATACCTTCGTGGTCTAACCGGCAGAAAAAGGCGTGCGCATTCATGATTCAATGCCTTGATGGGGACTTAAAATCGCATCATAGCAAGGCATGGGATAAAAGCCGTGTTCCTCTGTGCGGGAAATGCTAGACCGCTATAATGTTCACCTCTCTTGTTTGGAGTATTCGCATGATTGATCAAACCGAACTCAACCGTCTGTTCTGGCAAAGCCGGCGTGGAATGCTTGAGCTGGATGTGTTGCTAGTACCCTTTTCCCGAGAGGTTTACCCCACTCTGGATGCTGAGGATCAGCGCCGTTATCGCAAGCTGCTAGCCTGTGAAGATCAAGATATGTTTGCGTGGTTTATGGAGCGGGAAGAGTCAGAGGATGAGGATTTACGGCGCATGGTGCGTATGATTTTGGATCGTGTCCAACCTAAGTAATACCCCCTTTATCTGTCGCTGGAAGCCTTCGCGCCTTCTATTGTGCGGGTACTTGCTGGTGCAGTTGCTGAGCGCTGTGGCGGTCTGGCTTTCAGGAGCTCCCCTTTGGCTAAAGGCACTGGTGTTCCTAAGCTGTGTGGGACATAGCTTTTGGGTACTCCCAAGACAGATACTCCTAAGTCATCCCTGTGCGTGGCGATCGCTGCGCCACAGCACTGAGGGGTGGCATTTATGGAGTGCTCAGGAGGGTTGGCAATCTGTGCAATTACAGCCCGATACGATGGCTTTGCCGGGGGTGATTATTTTTCGCTACCGTCGCTTAGGACAGTATGGGACACGCAGTGTATGCATCCCGCACGATGCACTGCCTGAGTCAGTGCACCGGCGCTTACGGGTGTATTTGCGCTTCAGTCGTTACCGTTGGGTGGTACCAGAATAGTATCGAAGGCTACGGGCAGTTGACGGGGCGCATCTAGGGTGTAGTGCAGCCCGCGACTTTCCCGCCGTTGCATGGCTGAGCTAATAATCAACTCGGCTACCTGAGCCAGATTGCGCAGTTCGATGAGATCGCGGCTTACATGGTAGTTGCTGTAAAACTCCTGAATTTCAGCCAGCAGTAATTGAATGCGATGGTTGGCCCGCGTGAGGCGTTTATGGGTGCGGACAATTCCTACATAGTCCCACATAAAGCGTCGCAGCTCGTCCCAATTGTGGGCGATGATGACATCTTCGTCCGAATCGCGGACTTGGCTGGCATCCCAACTGGGCAGACCAAAAGGCATCCCCACTTCCCGCAATTGCTTTTGAATATCAAGGGCCGCTGAGCGCGCATAGACAAAGCATTCCAGCAGCGAGTTACTGGCCAGTCGGTTGGCTCCATGTAAGCCGGTAAAGCTGGTTTCGCCAATGGCATATAAACCCGCTACGTCAGTACGTCCGTGATGGTCAACCACCACCCCGCCGCAGGTGTAATGGGCCGCCGGTACTACCGGGATAGGGTCACGGGTAATATCAATGCCGAAGGTGAGGCAATTTTCGTACAGGGTGGGGAAGTGACTGCGAATAAAGTCCGCCGGTTTGTGGCTGATATTTAGGTACACACAGTCGATACCTAGGCGCTTCATTTCGTGGTCAATGGCGCGGGCCACGATGTCACGAGGGGCTAGTTCAGCGCGCTCGTCAAAGCGCGGCATAAAGCGCTCGCCATTGGGTAGGGTAAGAATGGCACCCTCACCGCGCAGAGCTTCAGTCAACAGAAAGCTTTTAGCCTGCGGATGGTACAGGCAGGTGGGGTGGAACTGGTTGAACTCCATATTGCCCACGCGGCAACCAGCACGCCATGCCATAGCAATACCGTCACCACAAGCGCCATCTGGGTTACTGGTGTACAGATAAACTTTAGCGGCTCCGCCTGTGGCTAAAATCACGAAGCGGGCGGCAAAGGTATCCACTTCCCCTGTGGCCGTATTGAGCACATAAGCCCCTAAACAGCGTTCACCGTTGCGTTTTAATTTGCGCTCGGTGATCAGGTCAATGGCAACGCGATGCTCTAACAGCTCGATATTAGGGCAGGCACGGGTTTTAGCCTGCAAGGTGTCGAAGACAGCAGCGCCCGTTGCATCGGCGGCATGAATGATCCGACGATGGCTATGGCCGCCTTCACGAGTGAGGTGAAAGCTAAAATCCCCGCGTTCAGGTACCGCTTGATCGTCACGAGTGAAGGGCACGCCTTGGTCAATCAGCCAGTGAATGGCCTCGGTACTCTGTTCAACGGTAAAGCGTACCGCTTCCTCACGGCATAGATTGGCACCAGCAACCAGAGTATCGGCAATGTGTGCTTCAACGCTGTCAGTAGCATCTAATACTGCTGCAATGCCTCCTTGCGCCCAGTAGGTAGAGCCACTGGCAGCTTCCCCTTTACTGAGCATCGCGATGCGCAAGTTATTGGGAAGATTGAGGGCCAGTGTCATACCGGCAGCTCCGCTGCCAATAATGAGAACATCGTGGGAGAAGTGTTGGCTCATTGCTTGGAGTACACCCTTAGATTGGGTTCAGTATGATTAGGCCAATACATGGCAGGTTAAATTTTACAATGAAGTGTGCCTAAGGAAGAACGCTACCTTGGAGATTGTTCTTTGGTGTTACGCAGCGAATCCAATAAAACGCGCACTTGTCAGACCCACTTAGAACAAGACGTTCTGACTGAGGTCTGAATAAAGTTGCTTTAAATAGCCGTTTTCTTACCCTCTGGCAGGGTATGATGAAACAAGTAACGTCTCTACAAGAGGCAATACTGAGGTTCGAGGATCGGTAACATTCAGGTAATTTACCGTTCTCGAAATTGCGCATGGGGGGGTGAACTTTCGCATACGACCTGAGTCTACCTAAATAAGCAGACCTGCTGGCGAAAGGTGCCCCCTCAAGAAGTTATGAGGAGTGTTCATGCCAACCCAAGAGCAGGATCAGCAGTTGGTTGAGCGCGTTCAGCGCGGAGATAAACGAGCTTTTGATTTGTTGGTACTCAAGTATCAGCACCGAGTGCTCGGACTGATTGTGCGTTTTGTTCACGACTCACATGAAGCGCAGGACGTAGCCCAAGAAGCCTTTTTGAAGGCCTATCGGGCACTGGGAAATTTTCGCGGAGAAAGTGCTTTTTACACATGGCTCTATCGGATTGCGGTGAATACGGCGAAAAACTATTTAGTCGCTCGGGGTCGTCGTCCTCCAGATATTGACCTAAGTGCCGATGAAGCGGAGTTAGGTGAGGGACATCAAGCGCTTAGAAACGTCGATTCTCCCGAGGGATCACTGTTACGAGATGAGATAGAAGAGGCTGTACGCCAAACCATCCAACAGTTGCCAGAAGATTTACGGCAGGCGTTAACACTGAGGGAGTTTGATGGTCTGTCTTATGAAGAAATAGCGAATGTGATGCAGTGTCCCATTGGGACGGTGCGTTCTAGGATCTTTCGGGCACGGGAAGCCATTGATAAGGCCCTGCAACCTTTGTTGCAGGAGTCTTGAAAGAACACGGTGTCATTCGAAAGAGGAACAGCCATGAATTCTGAAGTCTTGCATGAATCGCTGTCCGCTGTCATGGACGGCGAAGCAGATGAGTTAGAAATGCGTCGAGTACTGGCTGATGCTGAGCTCAGCACAACTTGGAAACGCTACCAACTGGCACGAGCGGCGATGCACCGTGAATTGCTTGATCCTTGTTTAGATTTATTGTCTGGCATTCAAGCTCGTTTAGAGGCTGAGGATCAGTCCGCACAACAGCCTTCTTCTGAGGTGCGAACTGGCTTTAGATGGAGCGCGGTAGTGCGCTTGGCTGTGGCCGCTTCAGTGACCTTGGCCGTATTGGTTGGAGTGCGCTTTTACAATCAGCAGGATATCGACGGAGCTCCTGCAATGGCCAGTCTGAATGTCCCCCAAAGCCCTGTAGTTGCGAACTCATCAGAAGAGCTGGCGCCACGGGTGCAGGTGGTGAGCGAGCAGCGAGAAGTATCTGACTGGCAAGAGCCTAGAGTGCAGCAAAATATTCAGCAGGCTTCTTTTAATGAGTCCGCTCCGGTTTCCGTAACTCGGCCCGGAGGGCGCGAGTAATACTCAGCTCCAGTATGTTGATATTGTTTCGCAACACTAAAACCTCTAGGGTACGTTTAGGTTTTTCCTGAACGCGGAGACTTAGACCACATGCTTTTTAGGAACACTCGTTCTCTTTTGATTGCAGGTATTTTGCTATCAGGAGTTGCGGCTCAGGCCCAAGCAGACTTGCCGGACTTTACCTCATTGGTTGAGAAAGCCTCTCCTGCGGTAGTAAACATCAGTACCCGACAGAAGGTAGCTGATCGTTCAGCGAATCAGCTCATACCGGACTTAGAAGGATTACCACCGATTTTTCGCGAGTTTTTTGAGCGTGGTTTTCCCCGTAGCCCCTCTGATTCGGGTAAAAATCGTCAGCGCGAGGCTCAGTCTCTAGGCTCTGGATTTATTATTTCCGAAGACGGTTATGTTCTAACCAATAACCATGTGGTCGCTGATGCAGATGAGATCACGGTGCGTTTGCCTGATCGCAGTGAGTTGACCGCTAAATTGGTGGGAACTGATCCACGCACAGACGTTGCCCTGCTGAAAATTGAATCCAAAAACTTACCGGCGGTGAAAATTGGCAAATCCAGTGACCTGAAGGTGGGTGAGTGGGTGGTAGCTATTGGCTCTCCTTTTGGTTTTGATCACAGCGTTACAGCGGGTATCGTGAGTGCAACCGGCCGCAGCCTGCCCAGCGAAAATTATGTGCCCTTTATTCAAACGGATGTGGCCATTAATCCCGGCAACTCCGGGGGGCCACTGTTTAACCTCAAGGGTGAAGTGGTCGGGATTAACTCCCAGATTTTTACCACCCGAACAGGGGGGTTTATGGGGCTTTCCTTCGCCATTCCAATAGATGTGGCAATGGATGTGGCTAACCAATTGAAGGCCGGTGGTAAAGTCAGTCGTGGTTGGCTCGGAGTTGCGATTCAGGAAGTGAATAAAGACCTAGCAGAGTCCTTTGGCCTAGAGCGTCCAGCCGGTGCTTTGGTGGCTCAGGTAATGGAAGATGGCCCAGCAGCTAAAGCGGGTTTAAAGGTCGGTGATGTCATCCTTAGCGTAAACGGTAAGCCAGTGGTGATGTCAGCCGACCTACCGCACCTGATCGGAACCATGAAACCGGGCTCTAAAGCGGAGTTGGGTGTGGTGCGCGGGGGCGACCGTAAGACTTTAACCGTCACCGTAGGGGCGTTGCCTGAAACGGATGAAGAGCTGTTAGCGGCTAATAAAGGCAGTGGTTCAGATCTGAATAGCTCACGCCTTGGGGTTCGGGTCAGTGAGTTGTCGGCGGAACAGAAGAAAACTCTGGATGTACAGACCGGTGTCGTAGTATCTGAAGTCACAAACGGCCCAGCGGCTTTAATTGGACTTCGGCCCGGGGATGTGATTACCCACTTAGGTAATCAGCCCATTGAGTCCGCTCGTAGTTTTATCAAGATTGCGGCGGAGTTACCGGCTAACCGTTCCGTATCTATGCGCGTTTTGCGGCAAGGACGTGCCAGCTTCATTACCTTTAGATTGACTGAGTAAAAAGATAAAGGGGCCCACCGCTGCGTGGGCCTTTCAGCAAAACTCCCCCACGCATAGCACATACCTGGTCGATCAGGTACAATCCCCGGCTATTTTCAGCAGTTGATTTCTGCACATATCCGAGTATTCGAGCTGTGAGCGACCTGAGTCATATCCGTAATTTTTCCATCATTGCCCATATTGACCACGGTAAATCAACCTTGGCTGACCGATTCATCCAGATCTGTGGTGGGTTAGCTGATCGGGAAATGGAGGCTCAGGTACTAGACTCCATGGACTTGGAGCGCGAGCGCGGGATTACCATCAAAGCCCATAGTGTAACCCTGCACTATAAGGCGAAAAATGGCACCACTTACCAACTAAACTTTATTGACACCCCCGGCCATGTGGACTTCACCTATGAGGTGAGCCGTTCTTTAGCTGCCTGTGAGGGGGCTTTATTGGTAGTGGATGCGGGGCAGGGCGTAGAGGCCCAGTCGGTAGCCAACTGCTACACGGCCATTGAGCAAGGCCTTGAAGTCATGCCCGTCTTGAACAAAATGGATTTGCCTCAGGCCGATCCTGATCGAGTCAAAGACGAAATTGAGCGCATCATCGGTATTGACGCAGCCGATGCGGTTCCCTGTAGCGCTAAAAGCGGTATGGGCGTTGAGGATGTGCTAGAGCATCTGGTTAAAACCATCCCAGCTCCTGAGGGTGAAATTGATGCACCCTTACAGGCTCTGATCATTGATTCTTGGTTTGATAACTACTTGGGCGTAGTTTCCTTGGTGCGTGTAAAACATGGCCGGGTGAAAAAAGGCGACAAGATTCTGGTTAAATCCACCGGTAAAATGCATCAGGTAGACAGCGTGGGGGTCTTTACGCCTAAGCACACCGAGATGCCTGACCTAAAAGCCGGTGAAGTCGGCTTTATTATTGCCGGCATTAAAGACATTCATGGGGCTCCGGTGGGGGATACTCTGACTCTGTCTAACACGCCGAATGTGGAAGTGCTACCAGGATTCCAGCGCATTAAACCTCAGGTTTATGCGGGCTTATTCCCTGTTAGCTCCGACGATTTTGAAGATTTCCGAGACGCGCTGCAAAAGCTAACCCTGAACGATGCGGCCTTGCAGTATGAGCCTGAAAGCTCCGATGCTTTGGGCTTTGGCTTTCGGATTGGTTTTCTGGGCATGCTGCACATGGAAATCATCCAAGAGCGCTTGGAGCGCGAGTACGATCTGGATCTGATCACCACTGCGCCCACGGTGATCTATGAGGTGGTACTGAAAAACGGCGATACTCTGTATGTGGACAACCCCTCTAAACTACCTGATTTAGCCAACATTGCTGAAATGCGCGAACCGATCGTTCGGGCTAATATTTTGGTACCTCAGGATCATTTGGGGAACGTGATCGGATTGTGTATTGAAAAGCGTGGCGTACAACGCGATATGCAATTCCTCGGTTCACAGGTACAGGTTTGCTACGATTTACCGATGAACGAAGTGGTTTTGGACTTCTTTGATCGTTTGAAGTCGGTGAGTCGTGGTTACGCTTCGTTGGACTACAGCTTCGACCGCTTCCAAAGCGCGAATCTGGTTCGTCTGGATGTGTTGATTAACAATGAAAAGGTCGATGCTCTGGCGCTGATCGTGCACCGCGAAAGTGCCCACTACAAAGGGCGGGCTTTGACTGAAAAAATGAAAGAGCTGATCCCGCGCCAAATGTTTGATGTGGCTATCCAAGCGGCTATTGGCGGACAGATTGTGGCTCGTACCACCGTAAAAGCCCTGCGTAAAAACGTATTGGCTAAGTGCTATGGTGGTGATGCAACGCGTAAACGCAAGCTGCTGGAAAAGCAAAAAGCAGGTAAGAAGCGCATGAAGCAGGTAGGCAGCGTAGAAATTCCACAGGAAGCATTCTTAGCGGTTCTGAAGGTAGATAGCTAATGTCGATCAATTTTCCATTGTTGCTGGTACTGGCCGTTGCCATAACTGGGGTACTGGCGCTGGTTGATCTGTTATACCTCGCGCCCCGGCGCAAGCAAGCGGTTGAGCGTTATAAGGCAGATACAGCGCAAACGGACCCGGCTGTATTAGATGCCTTGAATAAAGAGCCCTTGATGGTTGAATACGGAAAGTCCTTTTTTCCGGTTTTGGCGATTGTGCTGATTTTGCGCTCGTTTTTAGTCGAGCCTTTTCAGATCCCCTCGGGTTCTATGAAGCCTACGTTGGAAGTAGGTGATTTTATCTTAGTGAATAAGTTTGCCTACGGTATTCGCTTGCCGGTTATTGACACTAAGATCATCCCTATCGCTGATCCTCAGCGAGGTGATGTGATGGTGTTCCGTTACCCTAGCGATCCCGATATTAACTACATTAAGCGCGTAGTGGGTTTGCCCGGAGATGTAATCCGTTATACCAGTGATCGCCGCTTGTTGGTTAATGAACAGCCTGTTGCCGAAACGCTGTTAGGCGAAGAAGCTGGAAGCCTCGGCAGTACCCTGTTGTATCGGGAGCAGCTAGGAGCTGTAGAGCATCTGATCCGCAAGGAGATGGGCCGCTATCGCATTGAACCTGACCGTCAGTGGACAGTGCCTGAAGGGCATTACTTTATGATGGGGGATAATAGGGATAACTCTAACGACAGCCGCTACTGGGCTGATGCTGAGATTCCCCCAGAGTTACAGGGCATGGTGCCGGATCGTAACATTGTAGGTAAAGCCTTTGCGGTTTGGATGAGCTGGCCTGATCCTAAGTTGAGTCACTTACCCAGTTTTTCGCGGGTAGGCGTGATTCATTAATTGTGAAAGCGCTTGTTAAGCCGTTGGGAATTTAATCCAATAGGAAATAGGGTGAATCATGGACGCTCCCGCAAAGCAAAAAGGTTTAACGCTGACCAGTTGGTTGGCTATTCTTTCTATTGTGGCTTTTATTGCGGGTGTTGCCTTTAAAATCGTGCCACACTACTTGGATTATATGTCTCTGGATAAAATTATTCTCCAAGCAGAAGAAGAGTCGCAAAAAAGCGGCGCTCGATTAGCAAGCGTCAGTGATTTAAAGGACTACATACGCAAAGGCATGCAAGTAAATGGACTTAGGGATATATCCATGGATCAGGCCCTGAAGATCGAATTAAACAACGACACCTTTAACGTTCAACTGGACTACGAGCAACGTGAGCCTTTGGTTCGCACTCTGAGTCTGGTCGCCCACTTCAAAAAGACGTATCAGTTTAGGATACCGTGACCATTCCGTTAGATCGCCTTGAGCGCAGGCTCGGCTACCACTTCCGAAACCAAGAGCTTCTCTTAGTGGCTCTAACTCATCGCAGCTATGCCGGACGCAATAATGAGCGTTTGGAGTTCTTAGGCGATGCCATTCTTAACTTTGTGGCTGGGGAGGCGTTGTTTCAACACTTCCCGCAGGCCCGAGAGGGCCAGTTATCACGTCTGCGTGCCCGTTTAGTTAAAGGCCAGACCTTAGCAATATTAGCCCGTGGCTTTGAGCTGGGGGATTATTTGCGTTTAGGCTCTGGTGAGTTAAAGAGCGGAGGCTTTCGCCGTGAGTCCATTTTAGCTGATGCATTGGAAGCCTTAATCGGTGCCATCTATTTGGATGCAGGTATGGACATTGTGCGCGAGCGCGTCTTGGCGTGGTTAGCTACTGAATTGCAAAGCTTAACGCTGGTCGATACCAACAAAGATCCTAAAACCCGCTTGCAAGAGTTTCTGCAATCACGAGGCAGTGACTTGCCGCGTTACGATGTAGTGGATATTCAAGGTGAGCCCCATTGCCGGGTTTTTTATGTCAGTTGCCAAGTGGCGTTACTCACTGAAAAAACCCAAGGACAGGGGGCTAGTCGCCGAATTGCAGAACAGGTAGCCGCCGCTGCCGCCTTAGTAGCCCTAGGTTTGGAGAATAGCCATGAGTGATGCGGACATCAGCCGTTGCGGTTACGTGGCTATTGTGGGTCGGCCTAACGTGGGCAAATCCACCCTGTTAAATCATATTCTCGGTCAAAAACTGGCGATTACTTCTCGTAAACCGCAGACCACCCGCCACAATATGCTAGGCATCAAAACGGAAGGGGCAACCCAAGCTGTTTATGTGGATACGCCCGGTCTGCATAAGCAAGATGAAACAGCCCTCAATCGCTATATGAATCGCACCGCATCTTCAGCTTTGAAGGATGTGGATGTGGTGATTTTTGTGGTGGATCGTGATCGCTGGACCGATGAGGATCAGATGGTTTTGGAACGCATGCGTTTTGTACAAGGGCCGGTGATTGTGGCTGTGAACAAAATGGATCGCTTTGAAGAAAAAACCAAGGTTCTGCCTCACTTAGAATGGTTGGCTGAGCAATTGCCTCAGGCTGAAATTGTGCCTATCTCCGCCCAGCATGGTCGCAATCTAGACACCTTGGAGCGTCTGGTGGGTGAGCGTTTGCCTGAGGCTGAACACTTCTTCCCAGAAGATCAAATCACTGACCGTAGCAGTCGTTTTCTAGCAGCTGAGTTGGTGCGTGAGAAAATCATGCGCCAGTTGGGGGCCGAATTGCCTTACCAGATCACGGTGGAAATCGAAGAATTCAAGCAAAAAGGCCATGTATTGCACATTCACGCCCTGATTCTAGTAGAGCGCGAAGGGCAGAAAAAAATCATCATCGGTGACAAAGGCAGCCGCTTGAAACGCATTGGCCAAGAGGCGCGGCAGGATATGGAAGTGCTGTTTGATGCCAAGGTAATGCTGAATCTGTGGGTGAAGGTGAAGAGCGGTTGGTCAGACGATGATCGCGCTTTGCACTCCTTGGGTTATTCGTGACACCTAATTCGTATCACTAGGTCATTAACACCTCAAAAGCCTGCGGATTGGGGTAGAGTGTGGTTTCTTCTTCCAACCCATAAAAGGAATGATTATGAAGAAGCAACTGCCTATTTGGACTCTGGCTGTTATAGGATTGGCTGCGCCTTGGGTGCAGGCCGATACCCTAGCCAAGATCAAAGCCTCGGGAAGTGTCACTGAAGGCGTGCGTGAATCCTCGGGACTGTCTTACACGCTGGGGAATGGTCAATACACCGGCTTCCACTATGATGTATGTGCCAACATCATCGAAGACATCAAAAAGCAGCTGAATTTGCCGAACTTACAGGTGAAATATCAGCCAGTTACCTCGCAAAACCGCATTCCACTGGTGAAAAATGGCACTGTGGATTTAGAGTGCGGCTCCACCACCAATACTGAAGCCCGTCAGCGGGATGTGGCCTTTGCTGTAACCACCTATGTGGAAGAGGTTCGGGTTTTGGTTAAGGCCAATTCGGGCATTAACGGCCTTGAGGATCTGGCGGGTAAAACCATAGCCACCACCACCGGTACCACTTCGGTACAAACCCTGCGCAAGCACAAGCGAGCTGAGGGTGTGAACTTTAAAGAAATTTTCGGTAAAGACCACGCCGACAGCTTCTTGCTGTTAGAGGGTGGCCGCGCCGATGCCTTCGTGATGGATGGTTCGATTTTGGCGGCCAATGTGGCCAAGTCCAAAGAGCCAGCGGCTTATAAGATCTTGGACGAAGTGCTGTCCGTTGAGCCTATCGCCATCATGCTGCGCAAAGATGATCCAGCATTCAAAAAGTTGGTGGATGACAGCATTAAAGAACAGATCAGCAACGGAACCTTGGCTAAACTCTGGGATAAGTGGTTTTTACAACCCATTCCACCTGCGGGGGTAACCATAGGTTTGCCGTTATCTGCTGCAACTCAAGCGGCTTGGGACGACCCCAACGACAAACCCATGGAAGCCTATAGCGTACAAGAATAGGCTGATAGGTGCAGGCTGTATGCTCTAGCTCATACAGCCTGAGCATACTGAGCCGCAATACAGAGGGCTAAAGCCATGAATTGGGATTGGGAGATTTTTTTCCAAGATCCGGGTGGGCAGCACACAACCTATCTGGAATGGCTGATGTCCGCTTGGGGTTGGACGTTATCAGTCTCTTTATTAGCGCTGCTGCTGGCGCTGTTGATGGGCTTCATGATTGGAACCCTGCGTACTTTGCCCAAGCATCCGGGCTGGGTGCTGTTTGGCACTGGTTGGACGGAGCTGTTCCGCAATATCCCGCTGCTGTTGCAGATTTTTCTCTGGTATCACGTGATTCCAGCTTTAGTGCCGCCGCTCAAGGAGCTATCGGGTTTTGTACTGGTGGTGCTGGCGTTGGGCTTTTTCACCTCAGCGCGTATCTCAGAGCAAGTCTATTCGGGCATTCGAGCTTTACCCAAAGGACAGTTTTACGCGGCCCAAGCTTTGGGAATGACCACTTGGCAAAGCTATCGCTATGTGATTTTGCCCAGAGCTGGGCGCATTATCTTGCCGCCTTTGGTCAACGAGATGATGAGCATTGTGAAAAACTCCTCGGTGGCCTTTGCCGTATCCGTCTCGGAGCTGACCCTGTTTGCCTTACAAGTACAGGAGGAAACCGCACGCGGGGTTGAGGTGTATTTAGCGGTCACGGGTTTGTATGTTGTTTCGGCTTTGGCGATTAACCTGCTGATGGGGCAGATTGAACGGCGGGTGCAAATTCCGGGTTTAGTCTTACCGGGAGCTACAGGGGGAGGGCATTGAGATGCTAGATCTCGACTTTTCCTTCTATAACTGGGCCATGATCAGCGATTTTGTGCTCAAGGGATTTTACTTCAGCCTTGTGCTAACCCTGATCGCTACCTTGGGCGGTATTGTCCTCGGCACTTTGTTGGCCTTGATGCGCTTATCCGAGAAGCCCTTTTTAGTCTGGCCGGCCTTGGTGTACGTCAATGGCATGCGCAGTATTCCCTTAGTGATGGTGATTCTGTGGTTTTTTCTGTTAGTCCCTTTGATTATTGGGCAGCCCATTGGGGCAGAGATTTCCGCTGTAGTGACCTTTATTGCTTTCGAGGCGGCTTACTTTAGCGAGATCATCCGCGCCGGGATTCAGTCCATTCCGCGTGGGCAGGTCATGGCCGGTGAGGCGCTGGGCATGACCTACGCCCAAAACATGCGTTTAGTGGTTCTACCCCAAGCCTTCCGCAACATGCTGCCGGTGATGCTGACCCAAACCATCATTCTGTTTCAGGACACCTCCTTGGTGTACGCCATCGGTGCCTACGACATGCTCAAAGGCTTTGAAACGGCAGGCAAGCTGTTTGGTCGTCCCGTAGAGGCCTATTTATTGGCGGCAGTGGTCTACTTTGTGATCTGTTACAGCCTGTCGCGTTTGGTGCGTCGGCTGCATCAAAAGATCGCCATTATTCGTTGAACAGGACATTAAGATGATCGAACTCAAACAGGTATCCAAGTGGTACGGTGCGGTTCAGGTGCTGAATGACTGTTCAGCTCAGATCCACAAAGGGGAAGTAGTAGTGGTGTGCGGGCCTTCGGGCTCGGGTAAATCCACGCTGATTAAAACCATCAACGCCTTAGAGCCGATTCAGCAAGGCGAGATTTGGGTGGATAGTATTCCACTGCACGATCCTAAAACCAACCTACCCAAATTACGCAGCCGTGTCGGGATGGTGTTCCAGCATTTTGAGCTGTTTCCGCACTTATCGGTGACGGAAAACCTGACCTTAGCGCAGGTGAAAGTTTTAGGCCGCAGTCTGGATGAGGCGAAAAAGCACGGGCTGGAATATCTAGAGCGCGTGGGTCTGATTGCCCATAAAGACAAGTTTCCCGGTCAGCTTTCTGGCGGCCAGCAGCAACGAGTGGCTATTGCCCGCGCCCTGAGTATGGACCCCATCGTGATGCTGTTCGATGAACCAACCTCAGCCCTTGATCCAGAAATGGTCGGTGAAGTGCTGGATGTGATGGTGAGTCTGGCCAAAGAAGGCATGACCATGGTGGTGGTCACCCACGAAATGGGCTTTGCGCGTAAGGTCAGCAATCGGGTGATCTTTATGGATGTAGGCGGACGGATTTTGGAAGATTGCTCGCGGGATGAGTTTTTTGGCAATCCGGACGCGCGCCAGCCCCGGACACGGGAGTTTCTGGATAAAATCCTGCACCATTGAGTCCGGATTCCCCAGAGCCCTTTGCATGTCACCGCTGCCCGCCTTTGTGTTGCACGCCCAAGCCTACAAGGAAACCAGTGCCCTGCTGGATTTGCTGACCCCCAACGGGCGGGTGCGGGCGGTGTTGCGCGGCGCGCGTCAGCGCAGCGGCAGCTTGGCGCGACCCTTTGTAGCCCTAGAGGTTGAATGCAAAGGCCGAGGCGAGCTGAAAACCCTCAGCCGCTTAGAGGCTCAAGGCATTCCCCTATGGCTGACGGGCTCGGCGCTGTACAGCGGCTTCTATCTGAACGAGCTGCTGGTGCGCCTCCTGCCCATGGAGGATGCCTGCCCGGAAGTGTTTGAGCAGTATCAGCACAGCCTAAAGGCGCTGGCTTCTGGTAAAGCCCTAGAGCCGATTTTGCGCGACTTTGAGTGGTGCTTGCTCAACAGCATGGGCTACGGTTTTGCCTTGGATTATGACCAAGCAGGCCAACCCATTGAGGCTGACCGTGGTTATCGGTTTGATCCCTTGGCCGGTTTCAGTCGTGATACCTCACACAGCCCGTCCAGTTTTCAAGGCACCGAGTTATTGGCTCTACAGCAAGCGCGCTGGGAAGCCCCCGGCGCGTTAACGGCGGCAAAACGGCTGATGCGTTTGGCCTTAGCCCCGCATTTAGGATCGCGCCCCCTAGTCAGCCGAACCCTTTTTACCTCTTATCAACAGGATGCTTCCCATGTCTCATCTGAACCCCGTGCTGCTGGGTATTAATATCGACCACGTGGCTACTCTGCGTCAGGCCCGTGGTACGCGCTACCCTGATCCGGTAAAGGCTGCGCTGGATGCGGAAGAGGCGGGTGCGGATGGCATTACCCTGCATTTGCGTGAGGATCGGCGGCATATTCAAGAGCGCGATGTGCGGCTGCTCAAGGAGCTGCTGCAAACGCGGATGAATTTTGAAATGGGCGTAACTGAGGCCATGTTGGCTTTTGCTGAGCAGCTTCAGCCAGAGCATGTGTGCCTTGTACCAGAAACCCGCCAAGAGCTGACCACCGAGGGCGGCTTGGATGTCGCCGGGCAGGAGCTGCGTATTGGCCACGCGGTAGAGCGGCTGGCCAAGCAAGGTTCAGAGGTTTCCCTGTTCATTGATGCTGATCTCAAACAAATCGAAGCCGCTCAGCGTTTGGGCGCACCGGCTATTGAACTGCACACAGGCCGCTATGCCGATGCGGAAACTCCGGCCCAAGTAGCGGAGGAGCTGGCCCGTATTCGCGAGGGCGTGGCTTATGGGCAGTCCTTGGGCTTGATTGTAAATGCCGGTCATGGCTTGCACTACCACAACACCCAGGCCGTTGCTGCCATTCCCGGCATTCATGAGCTGAACATTGGCCATGCGGTAATTGCCCATGCGGTTTTTGTGGGCTTAAAGCAGGCGGTGCGGGAGATGAAGGAGTTGATATATAAATCTGTCCGCTGATTATAGGTGGTGAAATTTTTAAACTTTCGAACTTGGATTGTACCTCTTTGAAGCTAAGAGGTATATAAATCGCTGTTTAGCCTATGTGGCTAAAAGCTACATGAAATGGAGTGTCAATTTAATGCAAGAGTTTTCCGGTTTTTCTCGTGAGTTTTTTATTGTAGTGGTATTGGCTATTGTGTTTTTGGTGGTTGCAATTCATAGTCGTACTTCTTTAAGTATCAAGAATGAATCTGTTCGTAAGCTAGAAAGCGATTTAAGTAAGGCAACATTGATTCATGATCAGCTACAAATAGAGGTTGCAAAATTACAAAAAGAACGTGAGTTCCATATAGAGCAACTACAGTGGGTTGATAAAACCAAAAAAGAAATGCAGGACGCATTTCAAGCACTGGCTAGCCAATCATTACAAGTTAACTCTGATGAGTTTTTAAAGCATGCGCGCGAGCAATTTAATAGCCTTCTTGGTAAGACCCAGAGCGACTGGCAAACTCAGAAAGCAGAGTTGCAAGGTTTTATAGATCCGTTGCGTCAAAATCTAACAGCAGTTGATGGGTATGTTCGAGAGTTGGAGCAAAGAAGGGAAGGTGCTTATCAGGGATTACATGAGCAAATAAGCTATCTAAACCAAGCCCAGTCTGAACTAAGACATACAACTACAACGCTAGCTCAAGCGCTAAAATCTTCATCAGTGCGCGGGCGTTGGGGAGAGGTTCAGCTTCGGCGAATTGTCGAATTAGCCGGAATGACTGAGCGTATAGATTTTGAGGAACAGGTCGCTACTGACGATGGTCGCCCTGACATGATCATTCGGCTACCTAATGGCGGAGTAATTCCCATAGATTCAAAAGTGCCTATGGAGGCTTACCTTGAAGCCTTTTTTGATGAAAATGAAAGCTCACGACAACAAAAAATTAAAGACCATATAAAGGCCGTTAAAAGCAGAATTAATTTATTAAGCCAAAAGAAATATTGGGCTCAATTTGAGCATTCACCTGACTTTGTAATAATGTTTGTTCCGAGTGAGGCTTGTATCAGTGCGGCATTTGAAATGGATAAGGATCTGCTAGAGCAGTCTTTTGAGAAAAAAGTAATGATTACAACGCCCATTACGCTGTTAGCCCTTCTAAAGGTAATAGCGTTTGGATGGCAGCAGTACTTCCTTTCGGAGAATGCTAGGAAAATTGTTAACGAGGCTAGAGATTTCTACAGCAGGCTAGAAAGTTTTACAGGAAATCTAGAAAGCACAGGAAAACACCTGAACAGTGCTGTTTTAAGTTATAACAAAACAGTAGGATCCTTTCAGGGGCGGTTGCTTCCAATAGCTAGACGGTTTGAGGCGCTACAAGTCAACAGTAGCGAGATGAGCACTCCAAATGAAATAGATGAATCACCTCGCTCAATGAGTACTCCAGCACAGCCGTTAACTTAACCCATTTAAACTTTCGATCTGCAAGGGTAAGCCTTAAGGAAAGCTATATAGGCTTGATTTATTTTCTAGCCACAAGAGTAGCACGCAGTGGCGCAGGCAACCCCTCCACCGTTTTCAGTGGATTATTGGGATCAAGAAACTCCGGCAGTGACTGAAAGCGCATCCAATCGGTGCTGCGTTGTTCTTCTACCGTGGTGCGGTTGATGTCGACGCAGTGGATGTGGGTAAAGCCCGCGCGCCGTAGCCAGCATTCCAGCGCTGGAACCGAGGGCAAAAACCACACGTTACGCATCTGGGCATAGCGGTCTTCGGGGACTAAAACCGTTTGTGGGCCACCCTCGACTACCAGCGTTTCCAGCACCAGCTCGCCACCGGGTTTGAGGCAGTCTTTCAGCTCTAACAGGTGGTCGATGGGTGAGCGGCGATGGTAGAGCACGCCCATGGAGAATACGGTGTCGAAGCCTTCGAGCTTGGGCGGTAAGTCTTCCAGCGCAATGGGCAGGTGCCACACGGGCGCTTCGGGCATAAAGCGCTTCAGGGCATTGAATTGGCAGAAGAACAGCCAGTTGGGGTCGATGCCCACCAGTGTGCGCGCGCCGGCACCGAGCATGCGCCACAGGTAATAGCCGTTGCCGCAGCCCACATCCAACACCCGTTTGCCCTTGAGGTTGATGTGCGGGGTGACCCGTTCCCACTTCCAATCCGAGCGCCATTCGGTGTCGATGTGTACATCAAACAGATGGAAGGGGCCTTTGCGCCACGGAATCAGGCCGCGTAGGGCACGCTCTAATTCCGCCTGTTGTTCCGGAGTGCAGGGGCCATTCAGATTCAGGCTGTCGCGCAGCTCAATCTGTTCGGCTGTGAGGCCGGCGGGAATGGCCTGCACAGCGGCTTGCCAGCGTTCCAAATCACCGTGGCCTTTGGCTAGGCGCAGGGCCATTTGCTCGGGCAGGCTGGCGGCCCATTGAGCCAGCGGGGTTCCAGACAGTTGTTGGACGAGGGGATTCCAGTCGTAGGTCATGGCAAGGCAATCAGGGAGGCAAAGTTAAGGCACTGGAACCAGAGCACCACACGGCTGAATCCCGCTTGGCGCAGGCGTTGGCGGTGGGTGTCGAGGCTGTCGGGTTTCATCACGTTTTCGATGGCGCTGCGTTTCTGGGCGATTTCCAGCTCGCTGTAGCCGTTGGCGCGTTTGAAGTCGAGGTGCAATTCGGTCAAGAGTTGCTGCTCGGCTTCGTCTTCAAAGCACAGCTTTTCTGAGAGGATCAGCGCGCCTTGGGGATGCAAGGCTTGGCGAATACGGCTCAGCAATTCGGGGCGCTGTTCGGGGGCGATGAATTGCAGGGTGAAGTTCAGGGCCACTAGGGACGTGGGCTGAAATGCTAACTTCAGGATGTCGGCTTCCTGCACCTCGGCGGGCAGCAGTTCCTGAAACATCGCATCTTGGGCGTGCAGGTATTCGCGGCAGCGGCTGACCATGGCCGCCGAGTTGTCCACGGCCAGAATCCGGCAACGCTCGGTACGCACATGGCGGCGCAGGGCTTGCGTCACCGCACCGAGAGAGCAGCCAAGGTCGTAAATCAGGGTATCGGGTTGGGCAAAGCGATTGCCCAGCACGCCGATGTTTTCCACGATGGTGGGATAACCGGGCACCGAGCGTTTGATCATGTCCGGGAACACCCGTACCACCGCCTCGTTAAATACGAAGTCCGGCACTTGGGCTAGGGGCTGGGCGAAAAGCTGGTCGGGCTGATGGCTCACGGCAGTCTTCAGAGAAGTCGGAAAGCCGCGAATTGTAGCGAAAAACAGTTCTGCGTGCCTAAGCCAGAAGGCGGAGTACCACCTTCCGGCATTAGGCATGGCCTATGAGGTGTTACATATTGGGGTAGTTGGGGCCGCCGGAGCCCTCAGGCGCTACCCAAGTGATGTTCTGCGCTGGGTCTTTAATATCGCAGGTTTTGCAGTGCAGGCAGTTTTGCGCGTTAATTTGCAAGCGCGGTTTATCGCCGGTGCTGACCACCTCATACACACCGGCTGGGCAATAGCGTTGCGCCGGTTCGTCGTAGCGGGGCAGGTTGAACTCCATCGGCACCTCGGGATCTTTCAGGTGCAGGTGGCAGGGTTGATCTTCTTCGTGGTTGGTGTTGGACAGAAACACCGAGCTGAGTTTGTCAAAGCTCAGTACGCCATCCGGTTTGGGGTAGTTGATTATTTTCGCTTGGCGGGCTTCCAGCAGGGTGGCGTGGTCGGGGCGTAGGTCGTGCAGGGTAAGGGGCAGTTTTCCGCCCATAAAGTTTTGCTCAAAGGTGTTGAAGGCTCCACCCAGTAAGCTGCCCCACTTGTGAATCGCTGGGCCAAAATTGCGGCTGGCGTACAGCTCTTCATATAGCCAGGAGTTTTGGAAGGCTTGGGTATAGGCGGTGAGTTCATCGCCACCTTCATTGCCGGACAGTAGCGCATCAGCCACCACTTCGGCGGCCAACATGCCGGACTTCATGGCGGTGTGGCTGCCTTTGATTTTGGCAAAGTTGAGGGTGCCAGCGTCGCAACCGATGAGCAGGCCACCGCTGAAAGTCATGCGCGGCAGGCTGTTCAGGCCGCCTTTGGCAATGGCCCGTGCGCCATAGGACAGACGCTTACCGCCTTTCAGGTATTGGCTGATCACCGGATGGTGTTTGTAGCGCTGGAACTCATCAAAGGGCGACAGATGGGGATTTTTGTAGGCTAAATCTACGATTAACCCCACCACGACTTGGTTGTTTTCCAGATGGTAGAGGAAGCCGCCACCGGGATTATCGTTGTTGAGCGGCCATCCTGCCGTGTGAACCACTAAGCCCTGCTGGTGCAGCGCTGGATCAATCTCCCATAGCTCTTTAAGGCCCAAGCCATAGTGTTGCGGATCAGACAGGGCATCCAGTTGGTAACGGTTGATCAGTTGTTTACCAATATGGCCTCGGCAGCCTTCGGCAAACAGGGTGTACTTGGCGCGTAATTCCATACCAGGCGTATACACACCGGGTTTGGGTTCGCCTGCGCGGTTGAGTCCCAGATCGCCGGTGATGATGCCGCGTACTACGCCTTGCTCATCAATCAGGGGTTCTTGGGCGCTAAAGCCGGGGTAAATTTCTACACCCAAGGCTTCGGCTTGTTGAGCCAGCCAGCGGCATAGATTACCTAGAGAGATAATGAAGTTGCCTTCGTTGTGGAAAGTCTTGGGCACTAGGGCATGGGGCAAGCGAATAGCACGCTTGGCGGAATTCAGCAGATAAATATCGTCGCCTTTGACGACAGTATTTAAGGGCGCGCCTTGGGTGGCCCAGTCGGGGAACAGCTCATTTAAGGCGCGAGGCTCAAATACAGCACCGGATAAAATATGGGCACCTACTTCGGAACCCTTTTCCACCACACACACACTGAGTTCTTGTTCGGCTTCGGCGGCTTTTTGTTTCAGGCGGCACGCCGCAGCTAGCCCTGCGGGGCCAGCTCCAACAATCACCACATCAAATTCCATGTATTCACGTTCCATGGGGGCGTGTTCTCCTGCTCAAGGCATTTCAGGATTTTTTTAAGTCTGGGCTCCATCAATTCCCTGATCAAAGCCATTGGCGGGGCATTATATAGCGGTCGAGGGATACTGGCGCAGCTTCTGGAGCAGGCAGAGGATGGCCGATCCTTGTCTTGGGTTATTATGGAGCAATAGGTCAGCATAACCTTAGGACATGGCGGTATAAGCTGGCTTGAGCGCGGTCTTCGGTTGACCCTCCCATATCCTGCCGTCAAGATAGCCCCATTCGCATTTAAGGCCGCTGATGAAGGGCATGCACCCTGAGCAGCCGTGCCGTTTTGCGGGAGTAAACTTCCCCCTGTATCAAGGAGACGAGGAATCCATGAAGGTTCTTGTTGCTGTCAAGCGAGTGGTTGACTACAACGTCAAGGTGCGCGTTAAGGCCGACAACTCCGGTGTTGATCTGGCCAACGTGAAAATGTCCATGAACCCCTTTTGCGAAATCGCGGTAGAAGAAGCGGTGCGCCTGAAAGAAAAAGGCGTGGTCACTGAAGTGGTAGTGGTATCCATCGGCCCCAATGCCGCGCAGGAGCAATTGCGTACTGCCTTGGCTCTGGGTGGTGATCGCGCCATTTTGGTGGAAACCGAAGCCGAGGTAGGTTCGCTGACGGTAGCCAAGCTGCTCAAAGCGGTGGTGGATCAGGAGCAGCCTCAGTTGGTGATTCTGGGCAAACAAGCCATCGACAGCGATAACAACCAAACCGGCCAAATGCTGGCGGCTTTAACCGGGTTTGCCCAAGGCACCTTTATCTCCAAGGTAGAAGCAGCGGAAGGCAGCTTCACCATTACCCGTGAGATTGACGGCGGTCTGCAAAAATTGGCGCTCAAATTACCCGCCATTTTGACCACCGACCTGCGCCTGAACGAGCCCCGTTACGCATCCCTGCCTAACATCATGAAGGCTAAGAAAAAACCACTGGATGTGGTCACTCCCGAATCCTTGGGCGTTGAAATCCGCTCCACTTTAGAATTGGTCAAGGTGGAAGCTCCTGAAGAGCGTAAACCCGGCATTAAAGTGGCTTCCGTGGCGGAGTTGGTGGATAAACTGAAAAACGAGGCAAAGGTGATCTAAATGGCGATTTTGGTTATTGCTGAACACAACAACAGCGCGCTGAACCCAGCGACTCTGAACACTGTGGGCGCAGCCAGTGCCATCGGTGGTGATATTCACCTTTTGGTGGCGGGTTCAGGTTGTGCGGCGGTTGCTGAAACGGCTGCTAAGATTGCCGGTGTCAGCCAAGTGTTGCTGGCGGATGATGCCGCCTATGCCCATCAACTGCCGGAAAATGTGGCTCCTTTGATTGCTGGTATCGCGCCCAGCTACAGCCATGTATTGGCTCCCGCCAGCACCAACGGCAAAAACTATCTGCCCTGCGTGGCGGCTTTGCTGGATGTCGATCAAATCTCCGACATCATCGCCGTGCTGTCTGCGGATACCTTTAAGCGTCCCATTTATGCCGGTAATGCTATTGCCACCGTGCGCTCTTCCGCGCTGATCAAGGTAATTACCGTGCGTACTACGGCCTTTGAAGCTGTAGCGGCTGAAGGTGGTTCCGCCAGCGTGGAGGCGGTTGCTGCTTTGGCTGATTCAGGCAAGTCGAGCTTTATCAGCGAAGACATTGCTAAGTCCGACCGCCCTGATCTAGGTTCGGCAAAAGTGATTGTGTCCGGTGGTCGTGGCCTGCTAAGCAGCGATAATTTCCAACTGCTGTACACCCTAGCCGATAAATTAGGCGGCGCAGTAGGTGCTTCTCGTGCAGCAGTGGATGCAGGCTTTGCGGCTAACGACTTGCAAGTCGGTCAAACTGGCAAAATCGTGGCTCCTGATCTGTACATTGCGGTGGGGATTTCCGGTGCCATCCAGCATTTGGCGGGCATGAAGGATTCCAAGGTCATCGTGGCCATCAACAAAGACCCGGAAGCGCCGATTTTCCAGGTAGCGGATTACGGTCTGGTGGCGGATTTGTTTGAGGCCGTTCCAGAGCTGACTCAGGCGGTCTAAGCGGTTTGAGGGTGGGCTGTGCCTGCCCTCAGCCTCTGAGTTACATCAGGCTGGGTATGATTTGGCCAACACTTTTGATTTCGGTTTTGATGCGGTATCTCAGCGCCTGTTTTCCAGTTTTTAGCAGCGCATCACAGCTAATTCCGTACAGATGGCGGATGTTAATGCGGCCATCCAAAGTACAGCTCCCCTCAACGTCCTCTGTGATAGGCATTGGTTTAGGCAGACTGCTGTCCAGAATATAAGCCTTTTTCAGATGCACTACGGCCCGGCCAGCTTCTACTTCAAAATCCATCTTACCGCCACCAAAACCTAGGGGGCTGAGCTGGTTATCCGTGTCCACAATTTGCAGGATCACCTGTCCCTCGTCAGTGAGGGTTAGGGTAATAAAATCACATCGAATGGCCTGCAAGTGTCGCTCCTCAGGTGCACGCGGGACTTCCTGTTTAAAGTAGGAGGTATCACAGCGAGCATTATAGAGATAGGTTTGTGCAGACAGAGGGCTACTCAGCAACCCCATACACAGAGAGAGAAGATAACGCATATTCATGGAGGTATTGGCTAAGCCTAAGCGACGGAAGCCCTGATCGAATGGGGCTGAGGAATATCAAGATGATATTGGCTTGAGGGATAACCGGAAAGGGGCTGCAAGGACGCAGGAGGCTCCGCAAGCAAAACTTGCGGAGCGGATAACACTAAATTCAGCTCAACCGCTACTTCACTTCAACCGCTAAGGACTCAGCGATTTTCTTTTTCCACTCAGCCGGGCCGGTGTTGTGGACGGAGATACCGGTGCTGTCTACCGCAACAGTAACCGGCATGTCGACCACGTCGAACTCGTAGATGGCTTCCATACCCAGCTCTTCGAAGGCCAGAACTTTGGACTTCTTGATCGCTTGGGCCACGAGGTAGGCAGCACCACCCACCGCCATCAGATAGACAGCTTTGTTGTCTTTGATGGCTTCGATAGCAATCGGGCCACGCTCGGATTTACCGATCATACCCAGTAGACCGGTGCTTTCCAGAATCTGACGGGTGAACTTGTCCATACGAGTGGCGGTGGTGGGGCCAGCGGGGCCAACCACTTCGTCGCGTACGGGATCGACTGGGCCAACGTAGTAAATAAAGCGGCCTTTGAGGTCAACCGGCAGGGTTTCGCCCTTGTTGAGCATGTCGACCATGCGCTTGTGCGCCGCGTCACGGCCAGTCAGCATTTTGCCATTCAGCAGCAGGGTTTCGCCTGGCTTCCAGGTCAGTACATCGGCTGGGGTGACGGTGTTCAGGTCAACACGGCGGGCGCTGGGGCCAGCTTCCCAAACGATGTCGGGATAGGCAGACAGCGGAGGCGCTTCTTGAGCGGCTGGGCCGGAACCATCGAGCACGAAGTGGGCGTGACGGGTGGCAGCGCAGTTGGGGATCAGGCACACCGGCAGGGAAGCGGCGTGGGTGGGGTAATCCTTGATCTTCACATCCAGAACGGTGGTCAGACCGCCCAGACCCTGAGCACCAATACCCAGTTGGTTGACCTTCTCGAACAGCTCCAGACGCAGCTCTTCAACACGGTTTTTCGGGCCGCGCGCTTTCAGTTCGTGGATGTCGATTTCTTCCATCAGGGACTCTTTGGCCAACAGAGCGGCTTTCTCAGCCGTGCCGCCGATACCAATGCCCAGCATGCCGGGTGGACACCAGCCCGCACCCATTTCAGGAACGGTTTTCAGTACCCAATCGACGATGGAGTCGGAGGGGTTGAGCATGCCCATTTTGGATTTGTTCTCAGAGCCGCCGCCCTTGGCTGCTACGTCGACTTCTACCTTGTCGCCGGGGACGATGGAGTAGTGGATGACCGCCGGGGTGTTGTCCTTGGTGTTCTTACGCGCACCGGCTGGATCGGCCAGAATGGACGCACGCAGGACGTTGTCGGGGTTGTTGTAGGCGCGACGTACGCCTTCGTTGATCATGTCGTCTACGCTGAGGGTGGCACCGTCCCAACGCACGTCCATACCCACTTTGACGAACACGGTCACGATGCCGGTATCTTGGCAGATCGGACGGTGGCCCGTGGCGCACATGCGCGAGTTGATCAGAATTTGGGCGATGGAGTCACGGGCAGAAGGCGACTCTTCCTTCAGATAGGCCTCGTGCATGGCCTGAATGAAGTCAACGGGATGGTAGTAGGAGATAAATTGCAGGGCATCAGCGACGCTCTGAATCAGATCTTCTTGCTTAATCACGGTCATGCAACACGTCCTCTTGGTCAGGGCCGGTAACGACAGCGCATAGCGTCAAGGAAACTCAACGCACGCTTGGAAGGTGCGGCAGTATAGCGCGCGTATTAATCGAGAACACCCGTTGTACGGCGCTATACAACCACCTTCTGGCAGCATGCCACGAAAGTCTTACCGGCTGTATATGACCATTGGAGACCGATTGTCGTGTCCCTCGCTTTACCAAAGGCAATGGGGGCCGATGTCCTCCAGAGTGCGACAACCGGTGAAGGCCATAGTCACTTCCAGCTCGGCGCGCAGTAGGTGCAGCATGTGGGCGACACCTAACGCTCCGGCTGTGGCTAAGGCAAAGATGTAGGGTCGGCCCACCAATACAGCATCTGCGCCTAGGGCCAAGGCTTTAAACACATCGGTGCCGCGTCGAATGCCGCCATCCATCAGCAGGGGAATGCGTCCACCTACGGCGGTGGCTACGGCAGGCAGTGCATCCAAGGTGGCCGGTAGAGTATCCAGAGTGCGTCCGCCGTGGTTGGAGACAATCAGGCCATCGGCTCCTTCCTCTAGTGCACGTCGTGCATCTTCAGGATGCAAAATGCCTTTGAGTAGAATGGGAAGCTGGGTCTGTTGGCGTAGCCAGCGAATGTCTTCCCAGCGGGTGGCGTACTCCAACAAAGGCGTACCCATAAGGGCCGGGCTACCGATATGAGTTGTGGGTTGATTCAGGCTGCGCATGCCTTTTAGGTTCACTGCTTCAATACCTGTCGGGAGGCTAAAGCCAGCGCGCTGTTCGCGATTACGCAGGCCATTCACGGGTGCATCAACGGTCACTACCAAAGCCTGATACCCCGCAGCTTCCGCCCGCTGCACGAGCTGTTGGGTAAAGTCTCGATCCGGCTGAATGTAGAGCTGAAACCACAGGGGCGTTTGCGCCTGTTGCGCCACCTGCTCCAGTAAAGTGCTGGATTGAGTGCTGAGTACCATGCCCGCCCGCGCTGCCGAGGCGGCTAATACTGTGGCCAGTTCCCCCTCTGGGTGTACTAGCTTTTGATAGGCCACGGGGGCTACAAAAATAGGGTGCTCAAAGTCTTGGCCGAACAGGGATAGACGGGTATTGCCGCCCCGTAGATCGCCTAACACCCGGTTACGCAGTTTCTGACGGCTGAAGGCAGCGCAATTGTCGTTCAGGGTTAGCTCATCAGCCGCGCCACCGGCCATGTAAGCCCAAGCGTTGGCGGTCATGTGCAAGGGCGCACGGGCCTCATAGTCGCTGACAGCGGCCAATTCGGTGGGAATTTGATGCAACGGGGGATGGGGTACGGAGGTCATAAGGATCTCAACGCAGGTCTAGGCGTTTTCTGTATCGGGTGATACAGGCACAATTGTGCCCTTCCTTGAGTGGCCAATGCTGGGTTTTTGGCCTGTCTTTTCTCCATTTTGCGATCTGGCTATCGCAACAAAGGATTTCTGGTGGAAACACTTCTTAAAAGCCTGTTGTCGATCCTACACACTAAACAAAGGCGTTTAGCCGCTGCGGTCATTGCGGCTTTGGTTTCTGCGGTAACAGCCTATTTGGGTTTGCGCCCTCAACCTGAGGTTCAGACCTTCGAGCAGGCTAAGGTGGCGCTGCGGGAGCAGGTGTACTACGACCAAAACAGCAAAACTAATCCGGGGACATTTTACTGTGGCTGCCGCTGGGAATGGGTGGGGCGCTCCGGTGGGCGGGTTGATTTAGCTTCCTGTGGCTATCAGGTGCGCAGCCAACAAACCCGCGCTGAACGCACTGAGTGGGAGCATGTGGTTCCAGCTTGGGTGTTTGGTCACCAACTGCAATGCTGGCAGAAAGGCGGTCGCAAAAACTGTAAGGACACCGATGCCACCTTCCGGCGCATGGAAGGCGATATGCACAATCTGACTCCCGCCATTGGAGAGGTGAATGCCGACCGTAGTAACTACTCCTACGGTATGTTGTCGTCTTCGGTGCCCAAATCCTATGGATCTTGCCCTACGCGGGTGGATTTCAAAAATCGAGTGGTGGAGCCGCGTGATGCGGTGAAAGGGCAAGCGGCGCGTATCTATTTTTATATGCACGATCGTTATGGCTTGAATATGTCACGTCAGCAGCAGCAACTCTTTATGGCTTGGGATCGGCAGTTTCCGGTGTCGGATTGGGAACGCGAACGCGATCGGCGCATTGCTAAGGTGCAGGGAAACAGCAATCCTTTTGTAACCGGCAAACGCACTTGGGTACTGGATGCCAAAGCCTCTGATGTAGCCGAAGTGCCTCCTATTGAGGAGGATGAGGATAATCCTGAATCCAACAGCACCGTGGCGGCTCAGACAGCGCCCATTGTAGGGAACCGCAATAGCCGCGTGTACCATCTGCCCGAAGGCTGCCCCAGTTATGAGCGCGTAACCGGCGATACTCGGGTGGAGTTTCGTACTGTTGCCGAAGCAGAAGCCGCTGGGTTTAAGAAGGCCGGTAACTGCCGTTAGGGGCTTTGGGCTAGTCACTCAATTGGGGTCAATACCCTTAGGTATTGGCCCAGTGGCGCAGTAGGTTGTGATACAGGCCGGTTAGACGGTCTTCGGATTTACAGTGTTGGAAAATTTGAACAGGATTGGCCTGTACCCTGCGGAGCTTAGCGTGTGGAGTCTATTGGAATAGAGCTGTTAGCGCTCTTTGTGTTATTGGGTGGTGTAGCGGGCTGTGTGGATGCCATCGCCGGTGGGGGAGGCTTGATCATGGTGCCCATGCTGTTGGCCAGTGGATTACCGCCCACGGCGGCTTTAGCCACCAACAAGCTAGGTTCGGTGTCTGGGGCTTTGGCAGCTACGGTGCATTTTGTGCGCGTGGGGCAGTTATCGTTACGCAGTGCATGGCCTTTGGCGCTGTTGGCCTTTGGTGGTTCGGTGTTGGGCTGCTGGCTGTTAACCCGTATTGATTCAGCCGTACTAGCGCGCCTGATTCCGGTACTGCTGATTGCCTTTGCGCTGTACTTTGCTTTCTCCCCGCAGTTGGGGCAGGTGGACAGCCAGCGCCGTTTATCTCCCCTGAGTTTTGCGGTGCTGGTGCCCTCCCTTATTGGTTTTTACGATGGTTTTTTTGGGCCGGGCACCGGAGCTTTTTTAGCCATGGCCTTTGTGCTGCTGGCGGGCTTTAATCTGGTTAAGGCCACAGCCCACGCCAAGTTGCTGAATTTTTCCAGCAATCTGGGCGCATTGTTGTTTTTTATCGGCTACGGCAGCATTCATTGGGACATAGGTTTAGCCCTGACGGTGGGGCAATTGCTGGGCGGTACGCTTGGGGCGCGTTTGGCCATTCGGGGCGGCCAGCGCCTGATTCGCTGGGTGATGGTGGTGATGTCGTTAGCGATTTCAATCAAGTTGTTAGGAGCTTAAGATGCATTTCAATACAAGGACGTTGCTGTTAGCGGCCTTATTATTAACCGGTGGTGCTGGACTACAGGCGCGGGAGGCATTTACGGCGGCTGAAGTCACTGCCTGCCATTACCAGCGTTTAATCTCGACTCAGCCTTTGCCACAGGCGGAACTGGCGTTATTCAGCCGGATGCTGCCTAAGGGTGGGGATTTGCACCACCACTATTCTGGTTCTGTGTACGCGGAAACCTATTTAGATTGGCTGAAAACAGCGGGCTATTGCGTTTACCAAACCGATATTCCAGCCAAGGGCGCTTATCAGTACCGCATTGAAACCCAACCCGAACGCCTGAGCGCCGCTGAGCGTCCGCTGTGTTTGGATGCGGATGCCATCCAAAGCAACGAAGCCTTCCGTGTAGCCCTGCTGATGACCTGGTCAAATCGGGATTATGGCAACCACATCCACCAGCAAAAATCCCCGGATCGGCAGTTCTTCGACACCTTTGGCTATTTTGGGCCGGTATCCGATCAAAATTACCGTGCCGGTCTGTTGCAGTTGAAACAACGGGCTGCGGACGAAAATCAGGGCTATCTGGAAACCATGCTTACCAGCAGTCCGCGTCCTAAAACCAATCTACAGGGACTGCTAGAAACGCAAGGAACTGAATTGCCCGAGACTGGCTTTACGTTAGCCTTGCAGGCTTTAAGGGCTGATCGCAGTACTCAGCAAGCCATTACTGACTATGTACAGCAACTTCAATCCGCCGCCGCAGGTTTGGATGATGCCCAGTTCCGGTTGCGCTTTCAGACCTATGTGTCGCGCAATGCCGCTCCAGAAGCCGTCTTTGCTCAGATTTACACCGCTTTTGCCGCCGCTGACCAAAGCTCCCTGATTGTCGGGGTAAACATGGTGGGGCCGGAAAACGGCGTGATTGCCTTGCGTGATTACAGCCTGCACATGCGTATGCTGGGTTTTATGCGCCAGCACTTCCCGAAGGTTCCGGTGGCTTTGCACGCGGGAGAGTTAGTGCTTGGGTTGGTGCCGCCGGAGTCATTGCGCTCCCATATTCGGGAGGCGGTGGAGGTGGCCGGAGCCCAACGCATCGGGCACGGTATTGATATTGCCGAAGAGCGCAACGCCCCCGAACTCTTGCAGCAACTGCGGGCTAAAAACATTGCGGTTGAAATTAATCTGACCAGTAATGCCTTTATTTTGGGCGTAAAAGACGCAGCCCATCCGCTGCGGCTGTATGCGCGTTATGGCGTGCCCTTTGTGATTTCTTCGGACGATATGGGCGTATCGCGAGTCAGTCTGAGCGAGGAATATCTGCTGTACATCAGTCGCTACCAACCGAGCTACAGCCAGTTGCGGGAGACAGTGTTCAACAGCATTCGCTATGCCTTTTTGAATGAGACGGAGAAGAGCGACGAGCTAAGCCGTTTAGAACGTCGCTTTGCAGATTTTGAGGCGCAGATACAGCGCTTGGAGGCTCAGGCCGTAACCCGCACCGCTCAGAGCTGCGTGCAGGCTACGATACCTTGAGGGGTTAAACCAAATGATCCCCCACGCGCAAAATTTTCAGTGTGTTAGTGCCACCCACGCTGTGGTAGCTATCGCCTTTGGTCAGCAGCACCCAGTCACCGGGTTGCACAATGTTGCGCTTTAACAGCTCATCTACCGCTGCTTGGCTCATTTGACTGGTCAGATAAGCTTCGGGGGTAAAGGGGATGGTTTGCACTCCGCGAAATAACGCCACTCGTGCTTGAGTCTGCCGACTGGGGGTAAAGGCAAAGATTGGTACTGAGGAGCGAATACGCGACATGATTAAGGGCGTGTATCCGCTCTCCGTCAGGCTGATGATGGCCTTAATGCCGGGGAAGTGATTGGCGGTGTACATGGCGGCGAGGGCGATGCTTTCGTCGCAGCGCTCAAACTCCTGACCTAAACGGTGGTTGGAGGTGATGCTGGTGGGATGTTTTTCTGCCCCCAGACACACGCGGGCCATCGCCTTAATCGCCTCGACCGGATAATCCCCCGCTGCACTTTCCGCCGACAGCATGACCGCATCGGTGTAATCCAGCACCGCATTGGCCACGTCCGATACTTCGGCGCGGGTTGGCATGGGGCTGTGGATCATGGATTCCATCATTTGGGTGGCAGTGATCACCACCTTGTTGTAGCGCCGTGAATGCAGAATGATTTTTTTCTGAATCCCTACCAATTCCGCATCGCCGATTTCTACGCCTAAATCGCCTCGGGCTACCATTACTCCGTCGCTGGCCCGGATCAGAGCGTCCAGCGACTCGTCGTCCGCTACGGCTTCAGCGCGCTCAATTTTGGCAATCAGCCAAGCCGAGGAGCGCGCTTCATCGCGCAGACGGCGGGCCAGTTCCATATCTGCTGCATCACGCGGGAAGGAGACGGCCAGATAATCCAACTCCATTTCCGCCGCCAGTTTGATATCAGCTTTGTCTTTCTCCGTTAGGGCTGGGGCGGTCAAACCGCCACCGCGCCGGTTAATGCCTTTGTTATCGGAGAGTGGCCCGCCAATGAGCACGACACAGTGCAGTTCATCCTCAGTGGTTTGTTCAACCCGCATTACCACGCGGCCATCGTCCAGCAACAATTCATCGCCGACTTTGCAGTCTTTGACCAGATCGGGGTAGTCGATGCCTACGACTTCTTGGGTGCCTGCATCGCGCGGATGAGTAATAGAAAAGCGAAAATGATCGCCTTCCTGTAGCTCAATGCGCTTATGGGTAAACTTGGCAATGCGAATTTTAGGGCCTTGCAAGTCACCCAGCAGGGCAACAAAGCGGCCGTGTTTGGCTGCCAGCTCGCGCACCAGTTTGGCGCGGGCTTTATGGTCATCGGGGCTACCGTGGGAAAAATTTAGGCGAGCTACATCCAGCCCGGCGAGGATCATTTTCTCCAGCACCTCCGCTGTACTGCTGGCTGGGCCGAGGGTGGCGACGATCTTGGTGCGGCGTAAGCTCATATCAGGCTCCTTGTAGTACCGATGAGCAGGCTAGTATGCCTATAGACTTTAGTCATGCTGAGGCTAGGGGCGTGTAGCTGATGAAGCAGGAGTGCGCCAAGTATCGGCACTGGGCGCAGCAATAGGACGGGCTTTTCCCGGAGGTTGGTAATGTCCTAACTGTTCTAAGGTTTCTAAACGAGCGCGGGCACGGAAGGAAAATTCGCTGGAAGGGTACTTCTGAATCATGAACTCGTAGGTTTTGATCGCATCTGGGAATAGGGCTTGCCGTTCTAGGCAAAGGCCGCGTAATAGGGCTATTTCAGGGCGCACCGGGTCGCTGTATCGCCCGTAGCGACTGGCCTGAGAGAGGGATAGCATTACCTGCCCACAATCACCTGCGCTGTAGGCTTCATAAGCATCATCCAATGCTCGGTGCTGTGCTCCTTGACTGGTGCAACCTAAGAGGGGGAGCAAAGCTACGCCAAGCAGGATTGAAATACGCATAGGGTCTCCTTGAATACCCCTTGGGAAAAGGCAAAACATGAATAGTTCTTGTAAAGCGCTTGGGTGAGCCCCACATTAGCTTGCTCTGCCCATTGAGGTGCATTTTGTTACCAGCACACAGGTTTTGTCTCATTTAGGTGTGTTTGAATGGTAGTCCATCTGTTTAGGTCTTCTGATCCTAAGTGATCCATACTGAATGATCGAACAGCTGAGGAAACTGTACCTACAGAAAACCTCTCTAAGGAAGCAGTTCCTATTTTGTTAAACCAAGGAGTAAAAACATGCTTGACTGGCTGAAAAACAACGTAGCAGCAGCGCGTGAAAGCCTCTCTACCGAGATCACCAAGTTTAAAAATCGTGAGTTTATGGATGCTGTGGTCGCGGGTTGTGCCTTGGTTGCCGCCGCAGATGGCAGCATCAGTGCGGCTGAAAAGCAAAAAATGGTGGGCTTTATCCAAAACTCCGCTGAGTTGAAGGCATTTGACCTGAAAGAGGTCATTCAGTCGTTCCAAGATATCAGCGGCAAGTTTGAGTTTGATAGCGAGATTGGCCGTGCTGAAGCTCTACGCATTGTGGGCAAACTGCGGGGTAAAGAAGACGCAGCCCGCCTGCTGGTGCGTGTGTGCTGTGCGATTGGTAATTCAGACGGTGAGTTTGATGTCAAAGAGCAAGCAGTGTGTCGTACTATCGCTACCGAGCTGGGCCTAAACCCTGCCGACTTTGATCTCTGATCGCTTGGGTTTTATTCGGTAGCCCCGCGCTGAGGCGCTAGGCTACCGAAGTACCCTGGCTTGGGCTACGGCTGTTGGAAGGCCGTAGCCTTATGCATAGGCCGTAGGCAGCTCAATCCGTACCCGCAAACCGCCCAGAGGGCTTTGTTCCAACGCCCATTGGCCATTCCAAGCGCTGATAATGTCACCCACAATATCAAGGCCAAGGCCGTGTCCGCTTGGGCGCTCATCTAAGCGGGCTCCGCGTTGCATGGCTTGTTGACGCTGTTCTGGCGCAATACCGGGGCCATCGTCATCCACGGTTAAACGGTAGCCAAGGGTAGTGGACTGTATCTCCAAATGGACTTGAGTCTTGGCCCATTTGCAGGCGTTATCCAGTAAGTTCCCCAACAACTCCAGCATATCCTCTCGATCGCGGGGGAGTTGGCATCCTTGGGGCGCTTGCCAACTCAGGGTTAACTGAGTGCCGTGGATCATATTCAGGGTTTTGAGCAGGGCCGGAATTTCGCTTTGGCAGTCAAAGTGGCTGCCCGGTAATACGTCCGTGGCCAGTCGAGCTCGATTTAACTCTAGGGATACCCGTTGCTGAATCTGCTTTAGCTGTTCGCTGAGGCTGGCTTTCAGGGTCGGATGCTGGCGTAGCTCTTCGTGCTGAATCAGGGTATTGAGCACGGCTAAAGGCGTTTTTAATGCGTGCCCCAGATTGCCGAGGGCATTACGGGAACGTTTGAGGGTGATGTCTGTGTGATCAAGTAGATGGTTGATTTGCTCGACCAGAGGCTGTAGTTCATCGGGAACGGAGGGATCGAGTTTTTGGCGCTGTCCCCGTTGCAATTGCAGGATTTGCCGCCGAGCTAACTCCAAGGGGCGCAAGGCGGAAGCCATCACATAGCGCTGTACCACCAGTAAAATCAGCAAGGCTGCACCTACCAGTAAAAAGCTGATCAAACGGATGCGTTGAAAGCTTTGCAGAATGGGGGTGTAGTCTTGGGCCACGGTAATGACGATATTTTGCCCCGCGCGCCGGTAGCTGCCCCGATAGGTCAAAAGGTGCTGATTTTGCGGGCCTTTGATTAGTTCTGCGCCTAAGCCTAAGGCTTCGGGCCAGTCAGGTGTATTGTCCCATAGGGAGCGCGAACGCCAAACCTGATTGGGGAGCTGGATGTGGAAGTAATAACCTGAGAATGCCCTGCGATAGCGCGGGTTAATGCGTGTAGCATCCAACTGTAACCCTTGAGTGCCCTGTACCATAGCACTGAGCAGCCCTTCAGCCTCTTCAGCGAGGTGGACTTTAAGGGTGCTTCTAAGCTCGGACTCCAGCAGCCAGAGGCTGCTTTGCAGCAAGCAAACTCCAACTACCAGCAAGCTAAGGATTAATCCAAAGCTAAGGCGATGCTGTATGGATTTCACGGGTGCTTGCCTGTAAACCTGTAGCCTTGGCCCCGGCGGGTTTCGATCAGTTCCCGACCTAATTTACTGCGTAGCCGGTTGATGTGTACTTCGATTACGTTGGAGTCGCGTTCGGTTTCGCCGTCGTACAGGTGTTCGGCCAGTTGAGACTTAGAGAGTAATTGATCCGGATGCAGCATAAAGTAGCGCAGCAGGCGAAATTCACCAGCTGTGAGTTCGACTTCTTGGTTTTTGCAGTGGCAGATTTGCCGGGTTTCATCTAAGGCTAGCCCGCCTACTTCCAGTAAGGGTTGGTTAATCAAGCCTTTAGTGCGACGTAGCAGTGCCTGAATGCGTAATAGCAACTCTTCGGGGTGGAAGGGTTTAGTAAGATAATCATCGGCTCCCGCTTTCAAGCCTTCGATGCGTTCAGCCCAAGAGCTGCGGGCCGTTAGGATAAGTACCGGAGCATTGAGGCCTCGGGAGCGCCAGTTCGCTAACACCTCTAAACCGGGTTTACCGGGTAATCCAAGGTCTAAGATGATGAGGTCGTAGGGTTCTGAGGTTCCCTGGTAGTCGGCATCCCGTCCATCTGTCAGCCAGTCTACGGCGTAGCCGTTGCGTTTGAGGGCGGCTGAAATCTCGTCAGCCAGCTCCACCTGATCTTCCACCAGCAATAAGCGCATTAATCGTCCTCTTTATCGCTTATCAAGCGTCCGGTACGGGCATCCAACTCCAATTCACGAGCAAGTCCTTCAGCCGTGAGTAAGTCAATCTCATACACATAGTGGCCGTGGTGTTCTTCCAAATCTACTTCCAGCAACTGTGCGTTGGGATAAATTCTGCTGATGCTGTGCAGTAGCTGCTCTAGCGGCATAATCTGCCCCTCACGCGTGAGCTTTAACGCTTCGTCCTGATCCAAGTCCCGCCCTGCTGCGAGTGAGGTGGTGAGTATCCACAATACAGGCAAGAGGGCTAAGGCGGACTTCAGCATAGGTAATTCCAGATAGTATTCAGGCGATTCAGTAGGGAGCGAGTGCAACCCGATCTCAGTCGTCCCGAAAATCGCGCAGCAACTCGCCGGTGGTGGCATCAAATTCTAAATCCCAATCTACGCCTTTAGCATCTCGTATTTCGACTTGATAAATATAGCGACCGTATTCTTGCTCTAGCTCAGTATCTGTGATTTTGCCACCTGGATGTCGGGCTAATGCGGCTTTATTGAGCTCCTCAAAGTTTTTAATAGTGCCTGAATCGCGCAATTGGACGGCTTCATGGAGGTTAATGTCGCGTGCCATGAGGCTGTGGCTGGTGAAAAAAAGGGTAGCTGCTCCGAATAAAGCAATCAGCGTTTTCATGATATTCCCCGTTTTTTGCTTTAGATGGCTACAGATTACTGCTTTTTAATTAAATGAAACTGAATGGTTTAGGCCAAGATTCGTCGGCTTGAATTTCCTCCAAAGGCTTAGCCGAGCGACTGAGGTTAGTAGCCAGAATGACCACAAGGCTTAGGGCTAACAGAGTGATCAGAATTTCCATCAGGCTTTCCTCGTTAAAGTGCAATTGGGTTCAGCCTAAGAGGTGATGCTTAAATCAGCCTGAATTCGCGTAAGGCCCATTACAATGGGACACTTTTAGTTTGCTAAATGGGACTACAGGATGTCATCAGCGCCTGTCTTAGAGGGGTCTAGCTTTCTCTATCTACCGCCGGGCTCTTGGGCGACGGTATTGGATTGTCTGTGTGCTCGTTTTCCGGCTATTTCCCGTGATCTCTGGTTGGATCGTATGCGACGCGGGCGGGTGTTGGATGCTCAGGGGCAGTGCATTGCCTCAACCCAAGCCTATCAAGTCGGGTTACGGGTGCATTATTTTCGGGAAGTGGCTCAGGAAACCCCCATTCCCTTATCTGAGCAGTTAATCCATGTGGATGAGCATTTGGTGGTGGCGGATAAACCGCATTTTTTACCCGTGCAACCCAGCGGGTCGTATGTGCGGGAAACCCTGTTAGCGCGGTTGATTCAGCGTTTAGGTAATCCACATTTGGTTCCTTTACATCGTATTGATCGTTTAACCGCAGGTTTGGTGCTGTTTTCCACTAATCCCAGTACACGGGGGCGCTATCAGGCGTTGTTTCGAGAGCGGCAGATGCACAAAGTCTATGAAGCCATCTGCCCACCTTTGCCGGAGCAATCGTTCCCCTGTGAGCGCAAAACACGTTTGGTCGAGGGTGACTTGTTTTTTCTGATGCGTGAGCAACCCGAAGCCACGCCCAATACTGAAACTCGGATCGAGCTGTTAGAGCGTCGAGAGGCTTATTGGCGTTACGCCCTGTTTCCAGTGACTGGAAAGCGGCACCAGCTACGGGTACATATGGCGGCTTTGGGGGCGGGTATTTGCAACGATCCTTTATATCCAGTACTGCAATCTCAAGCCGACCGCACGCAGGATGACTATCAAAAACCGCTCAAACTGTTAGCGCGGGCCTTGAGTTTCACAGATCCGATGACGGGAGAGCCGCGCAGCTTTCGCAGTCAACAAACCCTCGAATGGCCTTGAGGATTTAGGGATGCGTTTAGTACTACTTGCTGGATTACTGGGCCTAGGTTTATTGGGGCAGGTTGGGGCACAGGAGCCTGATGGGATTGCATTGCGGCTGGGCACACAGGTTCTACAGGTTGAGGTAGCCGACACGCCAGAAACCCAGCGGCGGGGGTTGATGGAGCGCACTGAATTGCCTGAGTCCGGTGGTATGTTGTTTGTGTTCGATCAATTATCCCGCCGTTGTTTATGGATGAAAAATACCCCCTTACCTTTGTCTGCCGCCTTTATGGACGATCAAGGGCGTATCCTTAACCTAGTGGATTTAGAGCCTCAGGATCTAACGCCGCATTGTTCCCGTTTGCCCGCGCGTTTTGCCTTAGAGGTCAATCAAGGATGGTTTCAGCGCCACGGGATTCAACCGGGAGCACTGATTGAGGGCTTGCCTTTAACGCCGTCCAAAAACTGACAGAACGCAATAGTTGCCTTCTAGGGGGCGCTATAGTAGCGACACGACCAGAGCCGTGCCTTCTGGTCTCTATAAAAAGCCTTGAGAGCATGTACGCATGAATAAATATCTGTTGTTTGTAGGGAGCCTGTTAGGCGCTGTCGCGGGCGGAATAGGTTCTGCGCAGGCTCAAGATGCACAGGCTCTATACAACAGCAAAGCCTGTGTTGCCTGCCATAAAGTGGATATGCGCTTGGTGGGGCCATCGTACAAAGAAATTGCCGCTAAATACGCAGGTCAGGAGGGTGCTGCCGCTGTGCTGGCTGCCCGCATGAAACAGGGTAGTCAGGGAGTTTGGGGGCCGATTCCTATGCCACCCAATGCCTTAACCGACGAAGAGGCTCGTATTTTGGCTGAATGGATTTTGCAACAGTGATGCCTAGCTCCGGTACGATCCTGCTCAATTGCGATATGGGCGAAAGCTTTGGCGTTTGGACATTGGGCCAAGACGAAGCAGTGATGCCCTTTATTGATCAAGCGAATCTGGCTTGTGGTTTCCACGCGGGTGATCCCTTAAGTATCCAGTGTAGTGTGGCCTTAGCGGTAGAGCATGGCGTGCGTATCGGAGCCCATCCGGCTTACCCTGACTTAGTCGGCTTTGGTCGTCGTCACCTCAGTTGTTCTCCGGCAGAGGTGCAGGCTTTGGTGCTGTATCAAATCGGAGCTTTGGATGCCTTTTGCCGAGCCGCCGGTACTGAAGTCGCTTATGTAAAGCCCCACGGTGCTTTGTATAACGACTTGGTTAGCGACGATGCTTTGTTAAAAGCCGTATTAGAAGCCTGTGCCGCTTACCGATCAGGGTTGCCTTTGATGGTCTTAGCACAGATTGATAACCGACGTGAGCGTAAGTTAGCCGAAGCCCTAGGCGTTCCCTTGCTGTTTGAGGCCTTTGCCGATCGCGCCTATCAAGCCGATGGACATTTGTTATCCCGTCGTTTGCCCGGTGCTGTGCACCACGATAGCCAGCGTATTTTGAGCCAAGCACTGGCTATTGCACGTGGCCAATCCTTTCCCGATTGCCACGGCAACCGTTTGCACCTCAAAGCCGATAGCCTTTGTGTGCATGGAGATAATCCAGAAGCTTTAGAGGTTCTAAGGCGCTTGCGTCTTGCCTTGGATGGCAGGCCCGCGTGATAGGCTGCGAACCTGTGGGCGCTGAGGCGCTGTTATTGGTTTTAGCTGACCAACCTAGCCCTGAGCTGTCTGGGCGTATCCGAACATTGGCTGAGCGTATTCTGAAGCAGTTAGGCCCGCTGATACGGGATTGGGTCGCCGGTTGGACGACCCTATTGCTGCATTACGACCTGTGTCTAACCGATCATCAAGATTTAGAACAGCGGCTTTTGCCTTTGCTGAGGGATTGGCTTACTGATAAAGCCAGCGCCTCATCTTTAAAACCTTATCAGCATGAGTTAGCCGTTTATTACGACGGCCCGGATTTAGCCTATGTAGCCGAGCAATCCGGGCTGAGTGTGGCCGATGTGATCCAAATTCATTCCTCTACCCTATATTGGGTGGGGGCTGTGGGCTTTGCTCCAGGTTTTGCTTATTTGGGTACTTTGGATCAGCGCTTGGTGTTGCCGCGCCGTTCAACGCCAAGGTTAAGTGTGCCTGCCGGTAGCCTAGCCATTGCTGAACGTCAGACTGCGATTTATCCGCAGGCCTCTCCGGGGGGCTGGCATTTGTTGGGGCGTTGTTTAGAGCCCTTATTTGACCCTGACACGCAGCCGCCTGTGCGTTTGCAATTGGGAGATCGCGTGCGATTTGTTGCGGTGGATTTGGGATCGCTTGATGACTGATGCCAGCCTACCAAATGGATTGCGTGTATTGGCCTGTACTCCTTTAACCCTATTACAGGATGCCGGGCGTTGGGGTTGGCAACATTTGGGGGTATCTCCCAGCGGAGTGATGGATCTCCGAGCGGCGGCTTGGGCCAATTATTTGCTGGGCAATCCTTGGGGAACGCCACTGCTGGAGTGGGCTTTGGGCGGTTTGCGTTTACAGATTAAACAGGACACTTGGATTGCGGTTTGTGGTGCAGAACGATCCATTACACTGGATGGGCAAACTTGTCCCCATGCCACCCGCTTTGCGGTGCGCTCAGGTCAGTTACTAGAGCTAGGAGCTGCTGTAGCGGGGCTGTGGGGCTATCTGGCCGTGGCGGGAGGCTTTCAGGTCAAGCCCGTATTAGGCAGCGTAGCGACTCAAATGCGTGAGCGTTTGGGCGGCCTGGGTGGGCAAGGTCAGATCATTAAGGCGGGGGATTGGCTCCCCTGTCACAGAGCCCATTATCCAAGGGCTGCCCATCGACCCCTAGCTTTTAAACCGGATTATCGGAACCCTAAGCCTGTACGCGTCATGCTTAATCCAGCCACTGTAAAGGATGGATCTTGGACGGATGCCCCTTTTTGGGAACAACGCTGGAGGTTAAGTCCAAGCTCAGACCGTATGGGGATTCGGCTACAGGGGAAGGCCTTGGCTGCATTACCCGTTGTGCCTTGGTCACAGGGCGTAGTAACGGGGAGTATCCAACTGCCTCCCGATGGTCAACCCATAGTGCTGATGGCGGATCGGCAAACCATCGGGGGCTATCCCGTGTTGGGTTGGGCACATCCCTTGGACTTGGGCGCATTAGCCCAAATCCCCGCAGGACAGTCGGTGCAGTTCCAGCCCATAGAGCGCGCGCAGGTTCAACAGGATTTACGCTGTTTCTACCGCTTTTTTCGCCCCGATGCTCAGACTTAGGGCAGTTGTACCTGAATGCTACCGTCAGCAACTACGTTGATGGACTGAGTGCCGGACTCAATTTCGGGCGCAGCGGCGGCATCAGCCATGCGTTCAGCCTTCATCATCATCGGACGTATAAAGGGCGGTTGATGAATGCTATTGCTGTTCAAGTTGAGCTGAATGATTTTATAGCTGGAGCCTCCCAAGGCTTCGGCAGCTAGTTGGGCGCGGGTTTTAAACGCAGTGATGGCATCTTTCAGCAGTTGATCCTCTACCTTTTTGCGGGCGGGTTCGGAAACACTAAAGTACAGGCTGCCGACCTTTAGTGTGTTCAGCAGCTCGGCAGTTAGGTTGGCTAGGGCTGAAAAGTCCGCACTTTCCAGCCGAACTTCCGCCCGCTCCCGCCAACTGATAATGTGCTGGCCTTCCTTATCGTAGGTGGGATAGCTGTTGCGGTTGCCTAAGCTAATGGCGATGTTATCGACTTTACGCGCCTGCTCAAGGGCTGCATTGAGAGTGCGCGTGGTAGTAGCGGCGAGTTGTGCTGGATCTTTGTCCTGCGATTCCGTGTAGAGGGTAACGTGCATGCGGTCGCGAGCTACTTCCGTGCTAACTTCTGCATTGAGGGACACTTGGTTGTACACAAGCGGCTCAGCCCAGACAGAGCCTGCAAATAGGCTAACTAGTGCCAAAGTACTGGCTGTAAATAAGGCTTTTGAATGCATCATAATCAATCCCTGTAGTCAGTGTGTTTTAGTTTGACGCGGTTTCTTTTCGTTATATCCTACAAAAAGTGCGTCCATTTGCCACATATCAGTGGGCATGGCTGTAGCTTGCTATACTCGAAAACCGCTTTCGGAGCCTCCATGTACGCGCCTGTTCAATTGCTGTCAGCCAGCCGCCTGAATCTTCGTCTGCTTGTCCTAATCCGCATTTTAGTCTTGGCCTCTCAAGCAGGCTCAGTTGGATTAGCTTATGCCAGTCAACTGATGACTCTACCTTGGTTAGCCATTGGCATGACCTTAGCCGTATCTGCCGTGTTATGCATGGCCAGTGCCATTCGTTTGCAAGGGCCTTGGCCGGTAACGGAGGTGGAATATTCAATCCATCTGGCGTTTGACCTGATCATCCATAGTTTGCTGCTGTACTTTACCGGAGGGCCCACCAATCCCTTTGTGTCTTTTTACCTCGTACCTCTAACCATTGCTGCAGCTACTTTGCCTTGGCTGTATACCTTCGTGCTGTCTGGTTTGGCCCTTGGCAGTTATACCCTGCTCTTGATGTGGTACGACCCTCTGGATATCAATCCTGTGTACCAAGCCACCTTGCAGATTTATGGCATGTGGCTCAGTTTTGCATTAGCCGCGGTGTTGATTACCTTTTTTGTGGCTCGTATGGCCGAAGAACTGCGCCGCCAAGAGCAACGCCAGGCGGATCGGCGCGAAGAAAGCTTGCGTGATCAACAGTTATTAGCCGTTGCTGCACAGGCGGCAGGCGCGGCCCATGAGCTGAGTACCCCTCTGTCTACCATGAGTGTATTACTGAATGAATTGCGTCAAGATTGGCCTGATCCTCGTTTGCAAGAGGATTTAGCCTTATTGCAATCTCAGGTACGCCTGTGTAAAGAGACCCTACAGCAATTAGTTCGTGCTGCGGAGGCGGAACGCCGCCAAGCCATTCAGGAGCAAACCGCCCGGGAATGGGTTGAGGCGGTGGTCAATCGTTGGCACCTGATGCGTCCTGAAGCCACGTACAGCTATCAATGCGAAGGAATTGGAAGTCCACCGCGCCTGATGCCGCCTGCTGATTTATCGCAGGCTTTGATGAATGTGCTCAATAACGCCACTGATGCCTGCCCAGAAAATTTGGATATTCGTCTGGGATGGGATGCTCAATGGGTTCGCGTCACCATTCGGGATCATGGCCCAGGGGTTCCGTTAGCTATTGCTGAACAAATCGGTAAGCCTTTTTTCACCACTAAGGGGAAAGGCTTTGGTCTGGGATTATTTTTAAGTCAAGCCAGCGTCAATCGTGCGGGAGGGGCCGTCAAACTGTATAACCATGAAGATGGTGGCACCTTGACAGAACTTTGTCTGCCGTATGAATTGACGCGTGCCTGATCTATGCGAGGGGGGATCACTAAATGACTACAGCAGGACACGAAGACTTACCGCGTGAAGGAGAGGATAAGCCCCTGTTGCTGTTGGTGGATGACGACAGCACTTTTACCCGCATTATGGCCCGAGCTATGGACCGTCGGGGTCTGCGGGTACAGATTGCCTGTTCAGCGGACGAGGGCTTGGCCATTGCTCGGGAAGAAGTCCCCGACTATGCCGTGCTGGATTTAAAAATGAATGGGGATTCGGGTTTGGTATTGCTGCCTAAATTACTGGAAATTGATCCAGAGATGCGGGTGGTGATTCTGACCGGCTATTCCAGCATTGCCACGGCAGTGGAGGCGATTAAGCGCGGAGCCTGCAACTATCTGTGCAAACCTGCAGATGCGGATGATGTGTTGGCGGCGATTTTATCCAACCACGCCGATCTGGAGTCCCTAGTACCGGAAAACCCCATGTCGGTAGACCGTTTACAGTGGGAGCACATCCAGCGCGTACTCAACGAACACAATGGCAACATTTCGGCTACAGCCCGTGCTTTGGGTATGCATCGAAGGACGCTGCAACGTAAATTACAAAAACGCCCTGTACGGCGTTAATGATGTAAGCGTGCACAAGGATAAGCCCATTTACAACAACTAATCCGCTTTAAGTTGGGATAAAGGAGCTAGGTGATGAACCTGATCGTCCAGACGCTGACCATTACTGCGCCCGTTTTTGTCATGCTGTTTGTAGGGGCTGCAATTCGGCGTTTGGGGTGGATTGATGCTGCTTTTATTTCTACAGCCTCCAGTTTGGTGTTTCGGGGCACGATGCCGGTTTTACTCTTTTTATCCTTACTTAAAGCCGATTTAAGCCAATTAAAGTTGGAGTTAGTGCTGTATTTTGCCTTGGCTACTTTAGGCGCTTTTTTCTTAGCTTGGGCTTGGGCGATCTATCGCTGCCCTAGGGAAGATCGAGGTGTCTATGTACAGGGCACTTTTCGCGGTAACAATGGCATCATTGGACTGGCGTTATCCAGCACTCTTTATGGGGATTACGGCATGTCCTTGGGAGGGGTGTTAGCCGCAGTTGCCATTTTGTTGTACAACAGCTTATCCGCCATGATTTTGGCGTTTTATAGCACTGAGGTTAAAGCCAGTCCGCGTTCTATCTTGCTGAGTATTGCCCAAAATCCTCTGATTATTGGTGTATTAGCAGGAGTGCCTTTTGCCTATTGGCAAATCGGTTTACCCGACTGGCTGTTAGTGTCTGCAGAATCCTTTGCCCATATGACACTTCCATTAGCGCTCATCTGCATTGGGGGATCTCTGTCTTTAAATGCCTTGCGTGCTGAGCGCGACTTAGCCTTAAGCGCCACTTGGATGAAGGTAGCTTGTTTACCCCTGATTACGACACTGGGTGCTGTGTTGTATGGATTTAGAGGCGCTGATTTAGGGGTGCTGTTTTTGAACTTTGCCAGTCCAACCGCAGCCGCCAGCTTTGTGATGGCTCAGGCGATTAGGGCCAACTATGAGTTAGCGGCAGCCATTATTGTACTCACCACTTTGGCCGCAGCACTGACCATGAATATAGGCATCTTGGTATTACAGGCTATCGGCTGGGCGTGATGGTTGCTACCTCATTGGGTTTAGCGAGGTGCTAGTACAGGCCTTGGGATTTTTTGGGTTTCACTTCTTTTGAGGCTAAAACCATGACTTGGGTCGCCTGCTCTTGGGTTAGGTTATTTTTACGCATAGCCTCCCCCAAGGCACTGACAGCTTCAACTAAAGCTCCCGTTAGAGCCAAAATTTGGTGCTGCAACCCGCTAAGTTTTATTTCCTGCTGATCTGCATCGGCTTCGTTCGCAATAGGTCTGTTTAACTCGCGCTGTAGCTCGGCCTTTTGTTCAGCAATCTGCCGTTTCAGTTCGCGAATTTGCCGCAAAATTTGTTTAAGAGTATCGGGTAAATCACTGTTCTCAATATCTTGGTCTTGGCCCTGGGTTTTAGTTTTTTGGCTGGCAAAGAGGCTGTGTGCCTGAGCTGATAGATTAACCCGCACATCCTCTGAGGGATGTGACGTAGGTTCCGCGCTGGCTACAGGCATTGAGGAGGTGTTCTGAGTGTTACCACGTGCGTAGGTACTGAATGCAGAGATCAAGGATTCGATACGCATACCAAGGCCCCATAAATGCTCTGTTTGGTTATCGGCACAGCAGTTTATTTCTCTAGGCTTACAGGATAAACGGATACCTTTAATCCTAAGCGGTACGCAGTAGCACCCTTAAGTGATAAGATCGCGCCCCTGTGCAGCCGGCTGTCCGACAGCTTGTTGCCTTGGCTGATCGGTTTTAGCCTTGATAAGCTATATGGTTGTTTTTGAGGGAAGACTGCATCCATTGTGTGTAGTCTCTGCCCGATTTTGTTTCCTTTAATCCATCGGATAGTCGTATGAAAACCGCACAAGAGTTCCGTGCCGGCCAAGTGGCCAACATTAACGGTGAGCCCTGGGTCATCCAGAAAGCCGAATTCAACAAGTCCGGCCGTAACAGTGCCGTTGTAAAAATGAAGCTGAAAAACCTGCTCAACGGTTCAGCCACTGAAACCGTTTACAAGGCAGACGATAAATTAGAACCCGTCATTTTAGAGCGTAAGGAAGTAACCTACTCTTACTTTGCTGATCCTCTGTATGTGTTCATGGACAATGAGTTCAATCAGTACGAGATCGAAAAGGGTGATCTGGAAGGCGTTCTGACCTTCATTGAAGACGGCATGACCGACGTATGTGAGGCCGTGTTCTACAATGAGCGCGTTATCTCCGTTGAGCTGCCCACCACCATCGTGCGTGAAATTGCCTACACTGAGCCTGCAGTACGGGGCGATACCTCCGGTAAAGTGATGAAAGTAGCCCGTCTGAGCAACGGTGCTGAGCTGCAAGTCTCCGCGTTTTGCGAAATCGGTGACTCCATCGAAATCGATACCCGCACCGGCGAGTACAAATCCCGCGTGAAGGCTTAACGCATTAAAACCTACTTTTAGTGACCCGCATTAAGGAACTAAAAGTAGGTTTGAGGGTAAAAGAGTACGGATTTCACGTATCTCAGATTAAGAGGAATAGGGATGAAAAGGATCCTTCTAGGTTCCATGCTGATGGCTGTATCCTTTGGAGCCTTAGCAGAAGCCCCCGGTGGCCCAGGTTGCGGTTGGGGAAACATGTTATTTAAGGGCTCTAAAGGATTGCCCTCGCATCTGGTGGCCTCCACTACCAACGGTTCTTCAGGGAATGCCACCTTTGGTATGACCTCCGGTACTAACGGTTGCCGTACGGACGGTACTCTGACTTACGACGGTAAGCCCATGTTGGTTGTCAGTAACATGATGGATGAGCTGTCGGAAGATATGGCGAAGGGCGAAGGGGAAGCCTTGACGACCTACGCCGTCGTGTTAGGGGTTGAACCAGAAGATCGAGCCCATTTTAAATCCATCACCAATCAACACTTTGCTGAAATTTTCAGTTCAGCCGATGTCACCGCGGAGCAAGTCCTAGCGGCTACTTTGGATGTGATGAAACGTGATGATCGCCTCAACCGTTACGTTCGTAGCTAACTGATGCGGCTTAAAAGCGCCCCTTATGGATTTAGGGGGCTGCTTAGTGGGTTGATGGTTCGAGGCCTTCTGTGGTTTGCGCTGATCGGCTGTGGCGCTGTTCAGGCTGCTGTTCCTGCCTTAGATTCGGCGAAACGCTCTCAGTTATCCCAACACGAATTTTGGTTGCTCCTTAATAGGTACGAGCGCGATGCTTGGGGCCGTTGGCGTAGTCATGTGGTGGATGAGTCGTTTTTTCTCAGTAAAGAAGGCTTACAAGATCCTCAAGCGGAGTTAGTAGCGACTCTAAAGGCTTTATATGCTCCTGTGCGTCTTGCCGATCAGCATGCCCAGTGTGTGTATCCGGCCCGTGCGCGCTGGCTCAGGGAACAACTTCAGCTAACCGATTTACCTAAAGTAGATTGCCCTGCGTTTCAGCAATGGTTTGCCGAAATTAATCCGCACCATGTGGTGTTAGTCTTTCCGGCGGCTTATTTAAATAGCCCCTCATCCATCTTTGGACATACCTTATTGCGTGTCGATCCGCCCGAAGCGGCCGATCGGGGAACCTCATTGTTAAGTTATGCCCTAAATTTTGGGGCCGCTATTGATGATGCGGATAACAGCATGCTGTATGCGTGGAAAGGCGTGATGGGTGGTTATCCCGGGCAGTTTGCCATTTTGCCGTACCACGAAAAAATCGCCGAATACAATCGGTTGGAAAACCGTGATCTGTGGGAGTACTCGCTGGACATCACCCCTGATGAAGCTGTGCGTATGCTGGAGCACGTCTGGGAATTGCAGCGGTTTGACTTTGACTATTACTTTTTTGATGAAAACTGTTCTTACCGAGTATTAGAACTGTTAGAGGTGGCACGTCCAGGGCTGCGTTTAACGCAGGACTTTCACCTAACTGCTATTCCTACCGATACGGTTAAGGCGGTGCAAGAGGCGGGCTTGGTCACTCAGGTTCGTTATCGTGCTTCGCGTGAGCGGGAGTTGCTGGTGCGTGAAGCGGAGTTGACAGAGCAAGAGCGTACTTGGGCCAAGCAACTGGCAGAAGGGGAGCGCACCTTAGAGGATACTGAGTTTCAAAGACAACCCACAGCACGGCGCGCTTTGATACAGGATGCGGCCTATCGTTTGTTGCGGTATCGAGCAACGGGCAAGGATCGTGATACCCAAACAGCGCGACGTAGTTACGCACTGTTGCGGGGCATTCAGGATAATCCACCGAATCCGCTGGAGGTGACTCAGCCAGAAGTCCCAGAGCTCGGTCATCAATCACGTTCTGTAACGGGGACGCTGGGTCAGCGTGAGTCCCGTACGTTTGCTGAGTACGGTTTGCGTATGGCTTACCATGATCTGAACGACCGCCTTACTGGATTTCCCCTAGGTGCCCAGATTGAAATTGCCAAGTTAGCGGTTCGCCAATATGAAGGCGGCCATTGGCAGTTTCAGAACCTTGAGTTGGCTGGGATTCGCTCCATGACACCGCGCACGGATTTGTTAAAACCTTGGTCGTGGCAAGTACGAGGGGGTTTAGAGCGCGTTTTGGATCAGCATGAGCAAGAGGTGCTGGTCAGTCATGTCAGTGGCGGTGGCGGAGTTACTCAAGCTTGGACGGATCAATTGAGAACCTTTGGCTTAGTCACTGCGCGCCTTGAGCACAATCGAAATTTTGGCGCTTTTCTGGCACCGGCCTTGGGGTTTAATACTGGGCTTTTGTGGCATAACACGTTAGGAGGTTTTGTGCTGGAAGGTTCAGGCGATTACTTTCACAACGGAACTGTGCGGCGGCAGTTTCAGGCCACTCAGCAGTGGGACTGGGACAAGAACTTAGGCATTCGGTTTTCCCTCCGACGTGACTTTACTCAAGGGTTCGAGCCTGTGACCGAGGCAGGTTTAGCCTTGCGTTGGTATTTTTACTGAGGGAAAGCCCCCTTACATTCAAGCGTTAAAGGCTACAATGAGCCCCCTAAAGCGTTCGATGATAGGAGTGGCGTAGTCGTGGCGGCAGTATCCATCAAGCAACTGACCAAGGTCTATGCCAATGGTTTTCAGGCACTGGCCGGCGTTGATCTTCAGATTCAAGAGGGCGATTTTTTTGCCCTGTTAGGGCCAAACGGTGCGGGAAAATCCACCCTGATTGGCATCCTCTCCACCTTAGTGAACAAAAGCGCAGGGCAGGTTGAGGTGTTTGGTCATGATTTAGACACCGATCCTGCGGGGCTTAAACGCTGTCTGGGCGTGGTTCCTCAGGAGTTCAACTTCAGTGTGTTTGAACACTGCTTCGATATCCTAGTGACGCAAGCCGGTTACTACGGGGTTAAGGCCTCCATTGCCAAGGAGCGGGCTGAGGAGTGCCTTATCCAGCTTGGTTTGTGGGATAAGCGCGATACGGCAGCGCGTATGCTGTCTGGAGGCATGAAGCGCCGACTGATGATTGCGCGGGCCTTGATGCATCAGCCTCGTTTGCTGATTTTAGATGAGCCAACTGCTGGCGTTGATATTGAGTTGCGGCGCTCTACTTGGGACTTTTTAGCCGAGCTCAACCGCAAGGGCACCACCATCATTCTGACTACGCACTATTTGGAAGAGGCCGAGCATCTGTGTCGCCATCTGGCCATCATCAACCACGGCCATATTGTGCGAAATGCCAGCATGAAGTCCTTGCTGAAAGAGCTGCCTGCTGAAACCCTAATTTTGGATTTAAAAAAACTCTGCACTCAAGCGCCCGTGTTATCGGGCTATACCGCGCATTTGGTGGACGAGCATAGCTTGGAAATACAAATTGGTACGCAACAGGGCTTAACGGATTTATTCGCGCAGTTAGCTCGGCTTGGCATTGAGGTGTTAGGCGTGCGCAGTCGGACTAATCGTTTGGAGGCCTTATTTGTCTCGTTATTGGAGCAACAGCCGACTGAGGTTCAAGCATGAAAACTGCATTCTATGCCAATCTGGTGGCCCTAAAAACCATCGTCCGGCGTGAAGTGCGGCGCTTTGTACGCATTTGGCCTCAGACGCTATTGCCAGCCTGCATTACCACGCTGCTGTACTTTTTGATTTTTGGCCAATTGATCGGTAGCCGTATTGGGGAAATGGATGGCTTCCCCTATCTAACCTACATCGTACCCGGCCTGATCATGATGTCGGTGATTACCAACGCCTATGGCAATGTGGTTTCCAGCTTTTTCAGCACCAAATTCCACCGGTCTATTGAGGAGCTCTTGGTGTCTCCGGTTTCGCCCCATGTGATCATCAGCGGCTTTGTGCTGGGAGGGATCTGCCGAGGACTGTGTGTAGCGGTTTTGGTATCTGGCTTATCTATCCTGTTTATCGACTGGCCCTTGCATCATCCCGGTGTGATGTTGTTGGTTGTACTGCTGGTGGCGGCTATTTTTTCTTTAGGTGGTTTTATCAATGCTGTATTTGCACGGAATTTTGACGATATTTCCATCGTACCCACCTTTATTTTGACACCTCTGACCTATTTAGGTGGCGTTTTTTACTCCATTCACCTGTTGCCTTCGTTCTGGCAAGGGGTGTCGCTGGTGAATCCTATCCTGCACATGGTCAACGCTTTTCGCTACGGAATGCTGGGAATATCGGACATTCACATCGGTATAGCCATAGGTTTTATGACTTTGGTCAGTATAGCTCTTTATGTATGGGCCTATTTCTTGCTTAAGGAAGGACGTGGTATAAGGCACTAAGAAAGTGGTTTTTAAGTGTCTCATCGTGAAGGAGTGGCTCATTGAGTGTGCAGCATTCGGCTGAGCAATCACCGCTTGGCAAAACGACAGAGTATGTGGATCGCTACGATCCCAGCCTGCTGTTTCCTATTTCTCGTGCTCTAAAATGGGCTGAGCTAGGGATGTCAGCACAAAGTTTGCCCTATATTGGTGCTGATGTCTGGAATTGCTACGAACTGTCTTGGCTGCTGCCTACTGGAAAACCCGTAGTGGCGGTAGCTGAGTTTCAGATTCCAGCCGATTCGCCTTACATGATTGAGTCTAAGTCCTTCAAGTTATATCTTAACTCATTGAATCAAAGTGTTTTTTCTGACGTTGCTCAGTTGACTGGCGTGTTGATTCAAGATTTATCCGCCGTAGCGGGTAAGGCCGTGACTGTACGTATTAAGAGTTTAGATGAGGCCCGTTTAGAGGGCATTGCAACACTGCCGGGGCAGTGTATTGATGATATAGACATCAATATTGAGCACTACGATGCCCCAAAACCGGAGTTGCTGCGTGTCTCCCAAGCGGCTTTAGTGGCAGACTTTTGCTGGTATACCCATTTGTTGCGTTCTAATTGTCCGGTTACAGGGCAGCCTGACTGGGGCAGCTTGGTTATTGATTACCGAGGCTTAGCCTTAGAGCCCGCCAGTTTATTGGCGTATATCGTGAGTTTTAGGCGGCATGCTGATTTCCATGAGCAGTGTGTTGAGCGTATTTTTTTGGATATACAGCGCTTGGTTCAGCCTGAGCGTTTAACTGTGTATGCACGTTATGTGCGTCGCGGGGGATTGGACATTAATCCCTACCGCACCACGGATGCAGGATGCTCCATCCTGAACCTGCGCACGGTGCGGCAGTGAGCTTATCTATAGTGGAGATTAGATCCCCATATTGGCTAGGCTTTGTACGATATTGCGTAGTGTAACAACCAAGGTTGGGTGTTCCACTTCTAAGCGCTCCACGGCCAAATTTAGGGTGTCGGTGAGCGAGTTTGAGTCTTGATTGAGAGGAGTATTGTTAGCCAGTCGATCAGTAATGTCCTGTGCCAGTGCGATTAAAGAAGCACGCTCGGCTTCAGTAAGCGTGTTACTCTGGCTCAGCTGATCACGCAGGGCTGTGAGGTGGGATTGCAGTTCGGGTGTGGACATGATGACTTCCTTAGGAAGGTAAAATAATAGTTTTAATGGATGCTCAGTTTGAGGCTAGCTTAAACTAGCCTTCCCGGTTTGTCGTAAATTGAGATGGTTGTGCTCTGCTTGAAGCTTGAGTCAGCCAATAGGTTTATATACTCATCTTCGAATTGGCGGTACAACCGCCCAATGGCGTTGTTTTACAGGGGTCTACTTTGATGCTTAGTTCTGGAATGAAACGGTTGGGTACCCGCAAAATTGGGCCCGTTATTGTAACGGTAGCGGCCATGCTAAGCCCTACTTGGTCATGGGCTACTGCTGAGCAAGATCCGTGGGAAAATGTAAACCGTGCCATTTTCCGCTTTAATGACACACTGGATACCTATGCATTAAAACCTGTTGCACAGGGTTACCAAAAGATTACCCCTGAATTGGTACAAAAAGGGGTTACTAACTTTTTCAATAACATCGGTGATGTAGCAAACCTTGCCAACAACCTATTACAAGGCAAGGTTCAGCACGCTGGTGTAGATACCAGCCGTGTGTTGTTTAACAGCACCTTTGGTGTGTTGGGCGTTATGGATGTAGCCACCCCTATGGGGCTACAACGTAATAACGAAGATTTTGGCCAAACCTTAGGCGTTTGGGGTGTTGGCTCTGGTTCTTATGTAATGCTGCCGTTCTTTGGCCCTAGTACCGTGCGTGATGGCATTGGTCTAGTGCCAAATGCCTATATGGGCCCCTATCCCTATATGAATAATATGGGGGTGCGTAACGGTATGTATGCCTTGGATGTAGTGGATGATCGAGCTAATCTGCTGGCCGCCGAGAAGCTGATTACAGGCGATCGCTATGTATTCATTCGTAATGCCTATTTGCAAAATCGGGAATACCTCATCAAAGATGGCGAAGTCGTAGACGATTTTTAATCGAATACGCCTCATATCAGAGCGTGGCTTCGGATGAGCAACTGATGTTCGAAGCCACATTTGGAGGGTTGGGTGTTTTCGAGTTACCCTTTGGCACAGTGAACAGACTTGAAACGCTTAAGGTATGAGAGTACCGTCTGCGCCATAAAAGGGCACTCTGGCGCTTGCGCCGAGGCATGTCATCGCTCAGGGTTAATCTGGTAGCAACATGTCCAATCCTCATGCCACGCTGCTAATCATTGATGATGATGAGGTGGTTCGCTCAAGCTTAGTGGACTACCTTGAAGACAGTGGCTTTAAGGTCTTTCAAGCCGGTACAGGCGCTCAAGGGCTAGCGCTCTTTGACCATTGCTGTCCCGACTTAGTGATCTGTGATTTGCGTATGCCTCATATGGACGGGTTAGAGCTAATCCGCCAATTGCATGAGCGCCATCCTGATTTGCCCGTCATTGTCATCTCCGGTGCAGGAATCATGAAAGATGCCGTAGAGGCATTACGTCTTGGTGCTGCAGATTACTTGATCAAGCCTGTCGAAGATTTAGCCATGTTGGAGCACTCCATCCAGCGGGCATTGGATCGTTACCGTTTGCGTCAGGAAAATCAGCGCTATCGACAGCAGCTTGAGACGGCCAATCAGAGTTTGCAGGCCAGTTTGCAGTTGTTACAAGAAGATCAGGATGCTGGGCGGCAGGTACAAATGAACATGCTTCCGCCTACACCTTGGGCTGTAGATGCGTTCCAGTTTGCTCACCGTATTATTCCCTCTTTGTATCTCTCCGGTGACTTTGTCGATTATTTTCGTATTGACGAGCGCCGCTTAGGTTTTTATTTGGCGGATGTATCAGGACACGGTGCTTCCTCTGCGTTTGTAACGGTGCTACTGAAGTTCATGACTACTCGCTTGCTGTACGAGTCGCGTCATCGTGGGGTGTTACCTGAGTTTAAGCCTTCAGAGGTGCTGTCCTACATCAACCAGGGTTTGATTAATTGCCATCTGGGTAAGCATGTCACCATGTTAGGGGGCGTGATTGATCTTGAGCGCAACCTACTACACTACAGTGTAGGTGGGCATCTTCCTCTGCCTGTGCTATTTAGTGAAGGTAAAGCTCGCTATCTTGAAGGGAAGGGGTTACCCGTTGGTTTGTTTCCTGAAGCTTCTTATTCGGATTTCCAACTGGAGCTCCCAGAATCTTTTAGTTTGACGCTGCTGTCTGACGGTATCTTAGAGGTTCTGCCGGACAAAACATTAGCGGATAAAGAGCGGGCTTTGCCGGAGCGTGTTGTTCAGGCTTCAGGGTGTTTGGAAGGGTTGATTCAGAATTTTGCCCTTGAAACGCTCAAAGATATGCCTGATGACATTGCCATACTGGTCTTAAGCAGGAACCTTGCATGAGTACCGGAAAAATCCAGTTTGCGGAGCAAAACGGAGTTTTTGTCCTGAAATTTACCGGGGAAATTCGTCTGACCTTTTGTTCGGCATTGGATGCTGCTATCGAGCGTATGTTTATGGCTTCTAGCTTTTCATCCGTTATTGTGGATTTGACAGAAGCTTGTAGTTTAGATAGCACAACGCTGGGACTGTTGGCGAAGCTGTCAATCTTACATCGTCAAAAGACAAAACAGTTACCTACTCTAGTGAGCACCTGTCCTGATGTGACACGCCAAGTCACCTCAATGGGATTTGAGCAGGTGTTTAATATTGTGACTCAGCCTTTAGGTAGCTTATCACCGTTAAACGAGCTACCCATGCAACAGGATTCGGAGGCGGCTATTCGGGCCAAAGTGATAGAGGCTCACCAAATTCTGATGAGCCTTAATGAGCCGAATCGGATGGCATTTCGGGATTTAGTAAGCGTATTAGAGCGTGAGGCTTAACTGAGTAGTAGGCGCTCTAGCTTAACTTGATCCTGCGCAAACAATCGAATGCCTTCGGCCAGTTTTTCGGTGGCCATTGGATCTTCATTCATGGCCCATCGAAACTTAGGCTCATCTAAGTTGATGTTCGGTTCAGAGGCTTGGCCCGGTATGAGTTGTCGTTTCAGCTCACCTTGCGCTTGGGCCAACTGTTGTAATAAATCAGGGCTAATAGTTAAGCGGTCGCAACCTGCTAAGGCTTCAATTTGGGAGAGGTTACGAAAGCTAGCGCCCATGACTACAGTGGAATACTGGTGTGCTTTGTAATAGTCGTAGATACGAGTCACAGAGCATACTCCGGGATCTTCGCTGCCTTGGTAATCCCGGTTTTCGTGCTTTTTATACCAGTCGTAAATACGTCCTACGAAAGGTGAAATCAGATAGACTCCAGCATCAGCACAGGCAGCAGCCTGAGCAAATGAAAAAACTAGGGTCAAATTAGTGCGAATGCCCAGTCGCTCAAGCTGTTCGGCAGCGCGTATGCCTTCCCAAGTAGCCGCAATTTTGATCAGGACTCGCTTGGGATCAACTCCGGTGGCGGTATATAAATCCACCAACCTTTGAGCACGCGTTAAGGTGGCCTGCGTGTGAAAGGACAATCGAGCATCAACTTCCGTTGAGATAACGCCTGGAACCAGCTTAAGCACCTCTTGACCTACAGCGACTGCAAAACGATCGCAGGCCTGATTAAGGTCAGTCTGAGCTAAGTGTTTGGCTCGGTTGAGTTGCTCGGTATAGCGAGGAAGTAGGGCCGCTTTAAGCAGCAGTGAAGGATTGGTGGTGGCATCTACCGGTTTTAAATGGCTGATGGCATCTAAGTCACCAGTGTCTGCAACTACTGTAGTAAAGGTCTTGAGTTGATCCAGTTTAGATGTCATGGAACCTGCTCTTGAAACGGGCTGAACCTGATAATAGTCAGGTTAAAACTATTACAGCACGCTAACTCAGCTGTGTTGCAAAGTCACGTCTTCAGCAGACTAGAGTCTCTTAGGCTGAGATGGATTCTAGGGCTTGGCAACGCTGTGCGTAGGCTTGAATAATATCGGTCAATGCAGGTGGTGCGGCTTGAGCCAGCTCATCTCGGGCTTTACGTAGGAATTTTAAATGGCCTCGATGCAGCGCTTGTAACAACCAATAGCGGGCTTGGCTCCATTGTTCTTGGCTGGCCAGAACCGTCGCTAAGCTGAATTGGCCCCGAAAGTCGCCTGCTTGTGCCGAGCGTAAATACCACTGGAAGGCGGCTTGAGTATCGGCAGGGCCAACCCGGCCTTCTTCTAAATAGCGTCCGACCAAGTTCATGGATTTAGCATGTCCCAGTTCAGCGGCTTGCTGGTATAAATGAAAAGCGGCAGCCTCATCAGTAGGACCAATTTGGCCAGTTGCCAGCAAATTGGCTAGGTTATACATCCCCCAATCTAAACCTAAATGGCTAGCACGTTCATAATAGGAGGCGGCTGTAACGACATTGACGGTGCAACCCCATCCGTGTTCTAAACAGCGGCCCACCATATTGCACGCCATGGGATGTCCCTGAGCGGCTGCGATGCAGAACCATTGGAAGGCGAGTCGAGTATCTTTTTGAATGCCGTATCCATCCAGCAGAATTTGCCCTAGGAGTGCTTGAGCTTCAGGCTCACCAGTGCGTGCCGTTTCTAATAAAAGGCGGGCCGCTTGTTGGGGGGGGAGTTGGCCGGGTTCCAATTGATCTAGCGTAACCGGACGCTGATGGTATAAACCTTGAGCCATGTTTACACCTCAACCCAGCGGCGTAGCAAGTTATGGTAGGTGCTAGAAAGCTGCACTAAAGCGGGGTTTCCCGGAAGTTCTTGGGTTAAAGCTTGAATACTTAAATCCAGCTCATACAGCAGGGTGCGTTGAGCATCCTCGCGAATCAGGCTTTGAATCCAAAAGAATGAAGCGAACCGAGCGCCCTTAGTAACAGGGGTGACTTGATGCACACTGGTACTGGGATAGAGTACGAGGCTACCTGCCGGAAGTTTAACGGGCTGTACGCCGTAAGTGTCCTGAATGATCAGCTCACCTCCTTCGTATTCGTTGGGATCGCTAAAAAAGAGGGTTGCGGATAAATCTGTCCGAACTCGCTCAATGCTTTTGGGAATATCCCGCACGGCATTATCAACGTGAAATCCAAAGGTTCCTCCTTCGGTATAACAGTTGAACATGGGGGGATAGACCTTATTGGGTAACGCAGCAGACATAAATTGAGGCGTTTTCCATAGGCGCTGCAACATAACCTCGCTGATGCTGCGAGCCAGCGGATCCCCCTCTGCTAGCTGTAGGTTGCTTTTAAGCTGAATGGATAAATGTCCGGCAGTCGTCTTACCGTCAATCCAGTGGGCTTGGTTTAACGCTTGGCGTATTTCCGCAAGCTCGGCGGCTGAAAATATCTGAGGGATGTGCAACAGCATAAGGGAGCCCCCCTATTAACAACGAATAACAAGTAAAAATTTTTATCATTATATCTTCCAATTACAATTGTAATGTAACAAAATTAAAACAGTAAATGAGATTTTTTCTTAAACAAAACAAGCTTAAATCCACCTTTTGCAGGTTTGGCTATAATGTCAACGCAATCCCCTCGCTTTCAATACCGTTACCATATGTTATCTTCAGCAATAGGTGTTGCTATATCAGCGCTTCCTTTGCAGGCTGTAGGGCAGTCATCTGAGGCGAATGTCACACCAAGGACTCAAAAGCAGCCAGCGGAAGTAACAGAAAAACAAGTCTCTTCAGGCTCAGGGGATGAGCCTATTGCCCTAGAAGCTGTCTCTGTTACAGGGCAACAGGAGCGTGGCAGTTATAAAGTGGATGAGTCTGTAAACCGTCGCTATACCGCGCCTTTACGGGAAACACCTAAAACGATCACGGTGATTAGCGAACAGGTGATTAAAGATACAGGCTCTTTAACCCTAGTGGATGCTTTGCGTACTGTATCAGGTATTACTTTTGGCTCGGGGGAGGGGGGGAATCCAGCCGGTGACCGTCCGATCATCCGTGGCTTTAGTGCCGAAAGTGATCAGTTCGTTGATGGTCTGCGAGATGTAGCTTCGCAAACTCGGGAAATCTTCAACATTGAACAGATTGAAGTCAGTAAAGGGCCAGGTTCTGCCTTTGTGGGTGCAGGTTCCACAGGTGGTGCTATCAACATGTCAACCAAAAGCCCTAAGCGTGAAAACTTTAATAACCTCAGCTATACATGGGGTACGGATCAGACCCGTCGCTATACGTTAGACACCAACTATGTGCTGACAGATCAAGTGGCATTTCGTCTGAATGTGATGTCCCACGATGCTAATGTTGCAGGTCGTGACAAAGTAGATGTAAATCGCTGGGGTGTGGCTCCGAGTCTGCAAATTGGCTTTGATACTCCGACGCGCTTGCTGATGTCTTACTATCATCTGGATACGGATGATATGCCAGATTATGGTGTTCCCGTCGAAGCGAGTGCAGGAGCGGGCAAGAAAGCCCGTCCCATCGGTGGTGATCGAGATCGTTTCTATGGCTACTCCAGCGATTATCGCGACAGCACCACTGACTCAGGCTATCTCAAGTTTGAGCACGACTTTAACGAAAATATCACCCTGACCAATGCCTTCCGTATGGTGCGTACCACTCTTGATTATGTGGTAACGAGCCCGGCCTATACGCGAGTTAACGGCGCAGATTATGTGTCTCGGGGTTCCAGAAGCCGTGACTCCACCTCTGATGGTTGGGTCAACCAAACGGATCTGAAAATTAAATTCAATACCTTCGGTTGGGAGCACAACCTAATTGCCGGGGTAGAAGCCAGTTACGAAGACGTACATAACCGCCCCTATGCGTTCAGTGTCAACGGTAGCTGTGCGGGCACAAGTGCTGTGCCTTTATCCAGTCTCCTTAGCTCGGGGCGTTGTACCTCCTTAACTAATCCGACCTACGATCAGGGTTATACTGGGGTCGTTACGCCCGGTGTGAACTATACCGACACCCGTACCGAAACCTTGGCGGCCTTTATGTTTGACACCATCAAGTTTAACGATCAGTGGTCGTTTAACTTTGGCCTACGCCACGACGATTTCGATACCGAATCCCGTGGTGTTCGCACGGTGAACAGTCAAGCTGAACGCTTCAACTTTGAAAACAACACCAACTTCGTCAGTTATCAAGCGGGTATTGTGTTTAATCCGTTACCTAACGGTAGCATCTACTACGCTCAGTCTGTTTCCTATAACCCAGTGGGGGAGACCAGCGGTGAGGGCGCAGATGGTCTGGCTGCAACCAACCAGGATTTGGAGCGCGAGCGTAACGATAACTGGGAAATCGGTACCAAATGGGAGTTCTTTGATAAGCGTCTAGGCATCAACGCAGCTTTCTTCCGTACCGAGAAAGACAATGCGCGCTTTACTGACCAAGCAGGCGCGACCAGTAATATCGGTAAAGTGGTAGTCAAAGGGGTCGAGTTGGGTATCAACGGCACCATTATGGATAACTGGGATGCCTTTGTTAACTACACGTATCTGGATAGCGAGATTGAAAAAGGCGGTGCTGTCAACTTGGGTACGACCGCCGCGCCCAATTATGTGGACGGTGCTAACGATGGCAATCATGTGCCTAGCACGCCGCGTAACAGTCTAAGCCTTTGGACTACCTATAAAGTAAAGTCTGATTTGATTATTGGCGGTGGTGCTAACTACATGGACCAACGTTATGGTAATGCGACTAATACGATAGAGGTGTCCAGTTACTGGCGGTACGATGCAATGGCCGCTTATCAAGTGAATGAAAATCTTGATTTTCAACTCAACATTCAAAACCTTACCGACAAACGTTATTTTGATCAAATTCGCGCAGGCTATGCCCACGTAGCTCCGGGGCGGACAGCACTATTGGCGACTAATATTAAGTTTTAATAGACGCACATGGGTTTGCAAATAACCTATCCAGTAAACCCGGTCTGAGTACCGGGTTTACTGCTTATTAGGGCGCTATATTCAGAGAAACAGCCCCAATCTCCGTTGTGCCTTTTGTATTAAAGAGTTCAGCTTTAGTGGGAGGCCAAGTAAATGAGATCATTACCCGCTCACGAGCTACTGTTTGCTTTGTATGTTCACGAGCTGCTTCAAGCGACAGATAGTATTTGCCAGGCTTTAAATCCTTAAGCGGGCCTTGAGTGGTATCAAAATGCAAGGTTTCTACACCGGGGCCGCGGGTTGCACCGGTCACGCCGTCAATGGGAAATTTCTGATCTTTACCGCCACGCTTCCACCAGTGACTGAGATCTGGCAGCCATTTCAGTCCTTTATTATTGGGAGCCTTGGTTTTGTACCACACTGCCAGATGAGCAACCTGTTCTTGGTTAAAGGTTTCTATCCATATAGCAACATAGGGTCGGCGATAGTTATGGGTTTCGATCTGAGGGAGCTCCACACTCACATCCATAGTGGCGGCTGTCAGTGGAGTGGATAAAAACGCAGTGCATACGAGCATCGCTGAAATGCTAGACCTGATGAACATAAGAGCGCTCTAGTGAAAGAAGAAGAGTATTAAAATAAGCGGCAATAACAGACCAAGACCCATGACAGGCCAAGTGAAGGGTCGCCCACTGGCTTGGCGCTTTAATAACAGCAGTCCTGATGCGCTAAAAACGATGCAGCTAACTGCAAAAAAGTCAATAAACCAGCTCCAAGCAAGGCTGTCATGACGATTTGTATGTAGGTTATTAAAGAAAGTAATCCATCCTTGAGTAGTCGTCTCTGAAATCACTCGGCCTGTTTCTCGGTCAATCTGAATGCTGGTGTGTGTTCTAGGAGAGATAGCAGCTTCCAGAGCGTATTCAGCAGATAACTCCAGTGGGCTAATAGAAAGATCTAAGCCCAAATTTTGGCTTAACCAATACTGCACATCATCAGGTAATGCTGATTCATCTGCTGCCTGTAGCTGCTGGAGTAAAAGAGGGGGGAGCTGTAGTTCACTGGTTCGTACTTCTGCGGGAGACTCCAGTTGTCCCGAATGGTTAAGTGTCAATCCCGTCACAGCAAAAAAGAAAAGTCCAGCCAGTCCTATTGCAGAACTAATCCAGTGCCATTGACGTACAGAGCTTGGCCACAGTCGCATGGTGTTGCTCACCTTATTAAAGAAGATGAATGGATTGAGGGGGAGGTGAATATTCTAGCGATGATGGTAGAAAATACTAAGCATTCGCCCAAAATTGCCCTTTTTTCAAAAAAGTTAAAATTAATGCTTGACCTACTTACTAAAGTCCTTATAATGCGCCCCACTTCTACTGCAGAACGCAGCGAAAAGACGAAGTAAATCAAAGGGTTACCGGTTAAGCTGTTTCGGTAGCTGGTTTTTAAGTCTGATCCTGCTAAGTCGTAGAACTGCTTGAGTTTAGATTGTAGTTGCTACCCTGGTCATTTCAGTCAGTTTAGCGTAACCTGAACTTAACGTAGTTGTGGTACCCGCCCCAAGCGCGGTTTGAATCGAAGAAAAAAGATTCGAAAAAAGCTTGACAGGATGTGAGGCTGCTGTAGAATGCGCGGCCTCGGTTGAGACGAAAGGCTCAGCCAAACGCTCTTTAACAACTAAACCAAGCAATTCGTGTGGGTGCTTGTGATTAAGACTGGCAATCAAAAGATTATCAGCATCATAAGTAACTCGTGAATTCATGAGTTTTTGCGATTGCTGAGCCAAGTTTAGAGTTTCTCAAAACTCGTAAGATTTAAACTGAAGAGTTTGATCATGGCTCAGAT
>NZ_VLKG01000009.1:107277-166359 GCF_007830255.1 Azomonas agilis | reverse complement strand
TGGCTCAAGCCATAGGAGTCCCAAACCTTGAAGTAATGGCCGTTGTGGTAAACCTGACCACTCTTCCAGCTGGCTGCGCCGGTATTGATGGGTATCCAGCCCAATGAACGCCGAACACCACCTGATTTACGCCAGCTCAAGCGTGACTTTTTAAACTGCTTACGGCGTGTGACGTATTCGCGGGCGATTTCTTGCAGCGTTTGAGAGTGCAGCCCCAATTCTTTGTTCGCGCCTTTGGTGTAAGGATGCAGGTCAAAAGCAGACAAAAACCGGCCACGCTCCCGAATGGATCGGGCGCTGAGTTCGTTCAGATAGTTCCAGACAAAGTTCACACTACGAGCCATCTGTTGCAGGAGCGGAACATGCTTATCTCGAACCCGAACCTTGAGGGTCTTGGTCTGTTGCATAGGTCAATGCTAACTGAATTAAGACCCCTTTAGGGAGGCTACGCCTCCCGCGCTATCCATCCCCGTCCTGAGCCAGCCGAAGGGAAGTACGGGGTTTTTCGCGCAAGACTGATAAAAATAGGGCCTATTCTGGATTTATCCTGCATCGCATCTGCCATACACCGGCGGCACCACCTCACTGAAGGATCGGTGAAAGACCACAGAAGCAGTGTGCTAAGAACCTTTGCCGGATAACAAAGCAATCAGGACGATGACCCAAGGGTGTAGACGAACAGAAAACAGCAGGCATCCCTTACCGTTTTTTATTAAATGTACCCAAACTGCTAATCCCAAAATCTTGCACTTAAGGGAACAACCTTTTCCCCAAACAGTGGTCTGATTCTGTACAAGAGAAGCATCACTCCGTACAGGAGAAAGAAGGCGTTCATGCACCGCTTGATTAAGATCTTTTTAATGGTAGCCGGATTGGCAACAGCCGGTTGTGTTTACTCAACCCCCTACGGACACAACCGTTACGAATCCGAGCGCCATTACCATCGGCAGAGCTACCCTGAACAACGTCCGCATTACGACCCAGCGCCCCGTTATTGGCACGATCACCCTCATGACCACAACCGCCAAGAATACCGAGAACGCGAGCGAGAAAGGGAAAGAGAACGCGCCCGTGAGCGCTTTGAAGAACGCCGCTACTATTACCCGCGCTGAAAGCCGCTAAGTCTCCCCCTTTACACGCCTAGGCTTATCAAGCCCATCACCGTGGCCCTCGGTGAGGGCCACGGAGTCCTCACAGCACTTGGTACAGGCCAATGCCTATACTAGATCCTCACTCCCACTCAATGGTCGCGGGTGGCTTGCTGGATACGTCATAGGTAACGCGAGAAATACCTTCAATCTCATTAATGATGCGGTTGGAGACCTTCTCCAATAGCTCATAGGGCAGATGCGCCCAACGCGCGGTCATAAAGTCGATGGTTTCCACGGCGCGCAAGGCTACCACCCACGCATAGCGACGGCCATCGCCCACTACACCTACGGATTTCACCGGCTGGAACACTACAAAGGCTTGGCTAACTTTGTGATACCAATCGAAGTTACGCAGCTCTTCGATAAAGATATGGTCGGCTAAACGCAGCAGGTCGGCGTATTCCTTCTTCACCTCACCGAGAATACGCACACCCAAACCGGGGCCGGGGAAGGGATGACGGTAGACCATGTCGTAAGGCAGGCCCAGTTCCAGACCGATTTTGCGCACTTCATCCTTGAACAGCTCACGCAGGGGCTCGACCAGCTTGAGCTTCATATCTTCCGGCAAGCCGCCCACATTGTGGTGAGACTTAATGACATGAGCCTTGCCAGTTTTAGCGCCCGCCGACTCAATCACATCCGGGTAGATGGTGCCTTGAGCCAAGAACTGGATGTTTTCCAGCTTTTGCGATTCGGCATCAAAGACCTCGATGAAGGTACGGCCAATGATTTTGCGCTTCTTCTCTGGATCGGCTTCACCGGCCAGATTAGCGAGGAATTGCGCCTCAGCATCGGCGCGAATCACCTTAACCCCCATGTTTTGGGCAAACATGGCCATCACCTGATCGCCTTCTTGGTAGCGCAGTAAGCCGTTATCCACGAACACGCAGGTCAGTTGGTCGCCAATAGCACGGTGCAGCAAAGCAGCTACCACAGAGGAATCCACACCGCCGGACAGTCCCAGCAGCACGTTGGCATCGCCTACCTGTGCCCGTACTTGAGCAATGGCATCTTCGACAATGTTGGAAGCTGTCCACAGTGCCTCACAGCCACAAATTTCCAGCAGAAAACGCGACAGGATGCGGCCACCCTGTTTTGTGTGGGTCACTTCGGGATGGAACTGCACACCGTAATACTGGCGCGCCTCGTCACTCATGGCCGCAATGGCGCAACTGGAGGTACTAGCGGTAATGTGGAAACCTTTAGGCAATTGGCTCACTTTATCGCCGTGGCTCATCCACACATCAAGGCCCATCAGGCCATCGGCATCTACATGGTCTTCGATACCGTCAAACAGGCGGCTTTTACCCACTAAATCCACGCGCGCATAACCAAATTCGCGCACGTTTGAGCCTTCTACCTTACCGCCCAACTGTTCGGCCATAGTCTGCATGCCGTAGCAGATGCCAAATACCGGAATGCCCAGCTCAAACACGGCTTGAGGCGCACGCGGGCTACCGGCTTCGTGTACAGACTCAGGGCCACCGGCCAAAATGATACCGCGCGGGGCAAAAGCACGAATGTCGGCATCACTCATGTCAAAGGGATGCAGCTCGCAATACACACCGATTTCACGGACACGGCGGGCAATCAGTTGGGTGTATTGGGAACCAAAATCGAGAATCAGAATGCGGTGGGCGTGGATGTCAGGGTGGGCCATTTTCTTAACCTAGATTAAATGGCTGAAGGCTGAAGGCTGAACGAAAAAACCTACTCGTTCAGCCTTCAGCCTCCAGCGAAAAGTTCGATTAACCGACGCGGTAGTTGGGCGCTTCTTTGGTGATCTGTACGTCATGCACGTGGGATTCCGCCATACCCGCGCCGGTGATGCGCACAAACTGCGGTTTGGTACGCATCTCATCCACAGTGGCACAGCCGGTATACCCCATAGAAGCCCGCAGACCGCCCATTAACTGATGGATGATGGCAGACAAAGCCCCTTTATAAGGAACGCGGCCTTCAATACCTTCGGGTACTAGCTTTTCTGCACCCGCAGAAGAGTCTTGGAAATACCGATCCGAAGAGCCCTGCGCCTGAGACATAGCGCCCAAAGATCCCATACCCCGATAGGCTTTGTAAGAACGGCCTTGGTACAGCTCAACTTCACCGGGAGCCTCTTCGGTACCAGCAAACATGGAACCTATCATCACCGCATTGGCACCGGCTACAATGGCTTTGGACAGATCACCGGAGAAGCGGATGCCACCGTCAGCAATCATGGGTACGCCCGTACCCTCTAAAGCCGTAGATACGTTAGCAATAGCACTGATTTGTGGCACACCCACACCCGCCACAATCCGAGTAGTACAGATAGAGCCGGGGCCGATCCCCACTTTTACCGCATCAGCACCGGCTTCAACCAATGCTAAGGCCGCTTCAGCGGTGGCTATATTACCGCCAATCACCTGCACTTCTGGGAAAGTGGTTTTCACCCAACGCACGCGATCAATCACGCCTTTGGAATGGCCGTGAGCCGTATCCACTACCACCACATCAACACCAGCGGCCACCAAAGCAGTGACTCGCTCTTCGGTGTCCGCACCTGTGCCCACGGCAGCACCAACGCGCAGACGACCATGATCGTCTTTAGAGGCTAGCGGATAGCCCTTAGCTTTTTCGATATCACGGAAGGTCACCAAGCCCCGCAACTTGCCGCTGTTATCCACCACCAACATTTTTTCAATCCGGTGGGCGTAGAGCTTGGCTTTGATTTCCTTCAAAGCAGTGCCCTCTTGTGCCGTGATCAATTGCTCCTTAGGGGTCATGATAGCCGCTACGGTATCGCCATCATTGGGGCGCACGCGCAGATCGCGGCCGGTTACGATACCGACTAACTCGCCATCATCCACTACGGGAAAACCAGAAAATCCCAACTCACGAGCTTTTTTCAGCAAATCGAGGATTTTAGTATCAGAGGTTACAGTTACCGGATCACGCACAATGGCGGTTTCGTAGCGTTTGACCTTACGCACTTCAGCCGCTTGCTGCTCAACGGTCATATTTTTATGGATGATGCCGATACCACCTTCCTGAGCCATGGCAATGGCTAGACGGGATTCGGTCACTGTATCCATAGCCGCAGAAATCAAAGGAATATTCAATTCAATGCCACGAGTCAGACGAGTTTTGAGACTCACATCCTTGGGCAAAATTTCAGAGTATCCAGGGATCAGAAGAACGTCATCAAAAGTCAGGGCTTCTTGGCTGATACGCAGCATGGCGGGGGCTCCCAAGAGGGAAAAAAAGGAAGCGCTAAATTATACCTTGGCCTAAGGCTGGCGCAAAGCACAGACGAATATCTCAGGACGAATCTGGTTAAGGTTTCGCGCTTGATGAGTCCGATGGTGGTTGCAACGGAGATAACCGAAACATGGCTTGTACTTGGCAATATTCGGACGAGCCCCCTCCCGTTGCCAGAATTCGATCATGGATATGCAGATAGCCCATTTCCAGAGTGTCTTTGTAACTCAGATCATCCTTAAACCTAAGCTGACGACAAGGTCGTATAAACTCGACCAAATACAACCGCTGTGGGCCGGGGCCGCCATCTAAAATGATGTGGGAATTATCCAAGTACTCCCAGCGGTTCATATTATGGCGCTGAATAAAGTTCACTGACTCCCCTTTTTGATATCCCTGCTGCTTCAATAATTCTTCTAAGGTTGGGCTCGGCTCCTCAGCCGCCCAAACGACGGCGCATACCTGCGTCAACAGCACTAAACCTAAAAACAAACCTTTTTTGACCCAAGCTAAGTAGTTCATCATCGCTTACTCCTGTTTATCAGGGCTTATTTAAAGGCCAAACTGCCCTGCCCATCTAACCAGCTACGGGCTTTTTGATTCAGCCACAGCTCGGCGGCTGAAACTTTGCTGACTCGGGCATCCAGAAAAGCCAAGCTGATCGCCTGTACCGCTAAACCCTGACGAAAATTAACCGAATCCTCTTGGGCAATACCGGGTTTTCCCCCCTGAGCATCTTCTTTACCTCCGGGCGGGCCACTGCGTCCTCCTCGCTCACCACCACCGCCGGGCCTACCGCCTGAATCACCGCCACGACCTCCATTCGCCTCCATACGAGATGGACTAGGTGGCCCTGACTGCCCCGATTTCGCAGGTGGTGCCCCCTTTGAGTCCTGCGGAGGTTTGAAATCTTCCCGTATCCCTGACAGGGTGGAATGACTGGCTTCGGTCAACCACAGATGACAACTTCCCGATGCCTGCACACCTTGCCACACTTTTAAACGATCCTGAGGCGACGCTACCCAACTAAAGGGATCTTCATCCCTTGGCCCGGTCACACTTAAGACCGGAGCCTGAATGCGAGAGAATGACTGAATATCAGCATCTACCTCAGCGTAGGGACTGAGCAGCACTACAGCTAAGGGGCGAATATTGGGCAATCCCGTCGATGCAGACTCCGCATTCATGGCCAAAGCGGCGGCGGTTTGGGCACCCAGATCAAAACCGGCCACAATAATCCGGCTCGAATCAATAGCGGCAAAATGCAGATCACCGGCTCGAATGCGCTGATTTAGATGGGCCAAGGATTGAACCACTAGAGTTTGACGCTGAGCTAAAGCCTCTGGCCCAAAGGCTCGTCGCGCCAGCGGCTGAAAAATACCGGCCTGTGCCTCTTTAGAGGCATACAACGCTATACCGTAAGCGGGTACTTGCACGGACAATACAGCGTATCCCGCTTCAGCCCAGGTTTGCCGCCAACGCGCACCCGCTTGGGCACTCTCGCCTAAACCGGGGAAGTACAACACTAAAGGCGCTATAGCACGCCCCTGTGGGACTAACCAAGCCACCTCAACCGAACCACCCGGCAGACTCCAAAACTCCTGACCGGCCTGAACAGCATACTGTTGTACGGAACGATACGCCGACGCTTGATACAGGCTCCGCTGATCGCTCATGGATTCTGGATCTGGCCGTCCAGCACAGCCCGCCAACAATGCGACCATTACCCACCCTAGCAGGTGAGATAATTTAAAAGGAACATAGCGCAGCACCCCTGCCTCTCCTCCAACCAAAGCCCTCAGGCTAATGTCAGCTATGGTATACGGATTAACTACCTTTCGATTTGCTCTAGGACGCAGTATCAAAAGGTATTCGGGTATGGGAGTGTGTTTTTTTAAATAAGATCCAAAATCAATTAAAAATTATTTTTAAAGCCTACCGCCGTTAAGCCAGTAATCCCCCTGATGCGCCAAGGCTTTGATATTTGATAGCCATTGGCAGCAACAAACAGGCAAAAGTATTGGGCAGTTTCCAGCGCCTGCTGCAACGAGCCGAGCTGTTCCGATAGCACTGCGTGCTTGTAGAGGGCGGTTAATAATTGGCACTAGTCGTAAAAATTCTTCTTCTTCCACAAATCATCCTCGTCTTGCTTTTTAGGCTTGGCAATAACGGGAGTTTCTGCGCTGGCCTGAACCTGCTCCAAGGACTCTGTTTGTGTAGTCTCTGCACCTAACTGTTGTTTTAGCAAAGCAGCGGTGGCTTGCCCTAACCATTGCTCTAGCTGTTCTAAGCGCTGCTCACGCTGAGGAAAGGTGGTTTTCTTTGACAAATAACGTATAGCTTGCTCGAAAAATTGACGAGCTTTGGCAAATTGCTTTCTGTTTAACGCCAACTGTCCCAAATTAGCGATGTATTCCAAATACAGTAACGAGGAGAGGAATTTGATCTCTTGCTGCCAATATTTTACCTCAGCAAAGCTGATCACAGACTCCTTACCCGCCGTAGTAATGAGGCTGTATAAATCCTCCAGCAGATAACGAATCTCGTTAAACTGCGATTCTGTATGTATCTGTCCGATGGAAACTCTGACCTGCGCTGGAGTATTGGATGAAGCCTCTGAATGCTCCTGCTCAGGCTCCGTCACATCTGCTGCGGACTCGTCGGCCTCAGTAGCAGAGGCAATCAACTGCCGTAAATACTGGACTCGCTCACGCAGCTTAGTGCCCTTCTTATTTCCCTCAAGTAAACCTTCACTCCAATACAGCTCTAGGGTTGCTAACAACATCCGAAGCTTTGGCGTTAACATTTGCTCTGGCAAAGAAAGCTCCAGCACGGCACAACGCCGCACTCGGTCCGTTAAGGCCGCCCGCTGACGAGCGAGCTTCAGCTTATTACCTTCAACAAGGTTGTTGATGTAGGCAATGATTAGCAATAAGAAGAAGCCAACCAGCAATAAACCTGCTGTTAATGTGACAGACACACACTAAAACCTCATATCAGGAATCAGGACTAGTGTAGAGAGATGCTGAGCGATCTACCATCGCGAAAAGATTTTTAGAAAAATCTGCATCAACCTATTGACCTATCTAAAAAACGTCCATAGAATGCGCGCCACATTCAGTAGCAAGCACCAGTAAGCTTCTGAATGTAAAAGCAAACTGTTTTGTCGACAGGCCCTGTCCCCTTCGTCTAGTGGCCTAGGACATCGCCCTTTCACGGCGGTAACAGGGGTTCGAGTCCCCTAGGGGACGCCACGCGGGAATAGCTCAGTTGGTAGAGCACGACCTTGCCAAGGTCGGGGTCGCGAGTTCGAGTCTCGTTTCCCGCTCCAAATTCTAAAAACCAGCCTCAAGGCTGGTTTTTTATTTCATCCGCTTAATCCCACAGCGTATTGATTGATCCTCCAAGTTTTGGAAGCGTTCAATTTCAGCATCTGGCATAAAATGTAAGCAATCTCCACCAAAAAACCACAATAATTCGCGAGGAATTAAGTGTGCTATTTGCGGATAACGCATAAACATCTGCCCAACAATCTCCTGCCCACTATGACGTTCACTTGGATCTTGGAGCAGCTCGTCAAAACGCTCCAAGAAATACTGGTGGCTTTCCTGTGGAATCTGCTCTGCCTCCGTTACGGCAACCAAGAGCGCCCGCATCTGATGAAGCAGACTTTGCGCCTGCTCCATACTCGTTATCAGCATTTAAATCCCCTTACTCACATACCCAATCATTCACCGATTAAAACGTTCAACCAACAAATACTGTTCTTGAGCAATATTGGTTAATCCTTCGCTCAAAGAAGCCGTGTTCTTTGCTGAATCTGCATTTTGCTCTGAAAGATGAGCAATACGCGTTAGATTTTGACTCATATCCTCTGCCACACTACTCTGCTCTTCCGTGGCTGAGGCAATTTGATTGGTCATATCCGTAATACGGTTGATGGAGTCTCCAATTCCCGTCAGCGCTTGATCCGTCAGGGATGCCTCTTCAACACCAACACTCACGTGCTGACATCCCTGCTGGGCAATACTGAGCGCACAATGGGCCTGCTTTTGCAAAGCAGCTATCAGTTCATGAATTTGGTGCGTTGAGTCTGAAGTGCGTTTCGCTAATTGACGTACTTCGTCAGCAACCACGGCAAAACCTCGGCCACTCTCTCCCGCTCGGGCTGCCTCAATGGCTGCATTCAGCGCCAACAAGTTGGTTTGATCGGCAATGCCTTTGATGACATCCACGACGCTGCTAATCCTATCGCTATCTTTAGCCAAATTCCCTACCGCTTCTCCGGCCTCCTGAACCGAATCTGACAATTTTTGGATGATCTCTCGAGCCCCCAAAGCTAATTCTTGTCCTTGCTTAACCAACTGCTGAGCTTCACGGGCGGCATTAGCAGCCGTAGACACATTGCTCGCTACTTCTTGAGTAGTCGCCGCCATTTCATTCATCGCAGTGGCAATCAGATCAATTTCTTGGCGCTGCTCCAGTAAACGCTTTGAGCTGCTTTGAGCCAAACCATCGGCTTCACGGGCTTGATCCTGAACATGCAAAGCACTGTCTTGCAAACGGGTTAAACAGGTTTTCAGATGCGCTTCTTGGCTTAGGAGTGCCATTTCTAGCTGTGCTTCTAACCCCTGTGTATCGGTGTACATACGAGCAATCATCGGATCTGCGGTCATATGATCTACCAAATGCAGTAAACGCCGCATCCCATGACGCTGCCAATACAAACCCGCGATGCCGATAGGAATGGACAATAAAGCCGCCAGCAAAAACCCCAAATATCCCCCTAACGAGAGCCCAACTAAGAAGGCCACCTGGCTGACTAAAATAAAGGGCAACCACTTAAGCACCATAGGCAACCAGCGATCTTTAAAAGGAATGGCTGGTTTTTTACGGTTTAGACGCGAATACAGTCGCTCAGCACGACGAATTTGCTCCGATGTAGGTTTAGTGCGCACCGACTCATAGCCCACAATCTCTAACTGAGTATTGAGAATCGGCGTAACATAAGCACTCACCCAGTAATGATCCCCATTTTTGCGCCGATTTTTCACAATCCCCATCCAAGGCTGGCCTTGCTTTAGGGTGCGCCACAGATGCTCAAAGACAATGGGTGGAACATCTGGATGACGAATCAAGTTATGGGGCGAGCGAATCAGCTCTTCACGGGTAAAGCCACTCACCTCTACAAAAGCATCGTTACAATAACTAATACATCCCTTTAAATCGGTAGCAGAAATTAAACGCTGATGTTCTGGAAATGGAAAATCTATTTGAGTAACAGGCAAATTATGGCGCATGGGATACCCGTCTTATTGGAATCAAGACAAGAACATACTGGATGAACTGCTGAGATAATTATGGATGCTTTTTTATTAACCTGCTTAATTTATAGGGTCTTATAAAATGAATAGGGTTTTGCTGCATTGTCGCCCGGGATTTGAGGCCGAAGTCTGTGCAGAAATTACGGAACAAGCCAATCTGCTGGACTGTGCTGGATATGCTAAGGCCAAAGCAGGATCAGCCTTTGCCGAATTTGTATGCCCTGATGTCAACGAATTAAGCAATCTAAAAAAATCATTATCATTTTCAAAACTAATTTTTCCACGCCAGTGTATATACGGTTTTTGGCTAGGCTTGCCGCAAGCCCATCGCATTGAAATATTAGTTGAACAATTAACTCAAGATCAACAAGAGTTTGGAAGCCTTTGGCTTGAGGTTCTAGATACTAACGAGGGTAAGGAAGTTTCCGCATTTTGTCGAAAGTTTGAAGCTCCACTGCGTAAAGCCTTAATTAAGGCCCAACTGCTCACACCAAGTGAGCAATTACAAAAACCTCGATTAATATTATTATTTCTTAGTAGTCGAGAGGTTTTTGTAGGTCAAGTACAAGCCGACAACAGTGCAGTATGGCCGATGGGAGTTCCTCGCCTAAAGTTTCCTCGTCAAGCCCCTAGCCGCTCTACGCTAAAGCTGGAGGAGGCTTGGCATCAATTTATTCCGCGTACCGATTGGAACACTCGTCTGGCCCCAGGGATGAGCGCTGTTGATTTGGGAGCCGCCCCCGGTGGCTGGACATGGCAGTTAGTCAATCGACATATGCGCGTCACTGCCGTGGATAATGGGCCAATGAATGCAGAGTTGATGGACTCTGGATTAGTTGAGCATTTACGCGCCGATGGATTTAGCTTCCGCCCCAAAAAGCCGGTACATTGGATGGTATGCGATATTGTGGAGAAACCCGCTCGTAACGCGGCATTGCTGGAGCGCTGGATCGCCGAAGGCTGGTGTCAGGAGGCGATTGTGAACCTTAAACTCCCCATGAAACAGCGTTACAGCGAAGTGAAACACTTGCTAGGGCGTATCCAAGAGCGTCTGCACCAGCAAAACCTTAAGTTTGAGTTATCCTGCAAACAGTTGTATCACGATCGGGAAGAAGTCACCTGCCATCTGCGCCGCTATTGAAGAACTTCCCATCGTTTCCCCTGGAGTAAGTATGAGTATGCTTCACACTGAACTCACCATTGATGCTGTACTGGATGCAACCGGCCTGTGCTGCCCAGAACCTGTCATGCTGCTGCACAAACAAGTCCGTGAATTGCCCGCAGGAGGTGTACTGCGCGTTCTAGCTACCGACCCTTCAACCCAACGGGATATTCCCAAGTTCTGCCTTTTTTTAGGCCATGAACTCTTAGAACAGCAACTTACCGCAGATATCTACTACTATTTAATCCGCAAAAAGCTGGACTAAACCCTCAAGTTGGAGAGGCCATGTCTTCCACAAGCATTCAGTCGGTACAGCCTACCCTGTTCCTCCCACACGGCGCAGGCCCCTGCTTTTTTATGGAATGGCAGCCCGCCCATGCTTGGGATTCTATGCGGGATTTTTTGCAGAGCTTTGCGGCTACACTGCCCAAACCACCCAAAGCCATCTTAATGATATCAGCCCACTGGTGTACTTCTGGATTTCGTGTGACTTCCAGCCCCAAGCCTGCGCTGATGTTTGATTACTACGGCTTTCCTCCCCATACCTATGAGTTGGAATACCCCGCTCCGGGCTCCATACAACTGGCGCAACGGGTAGCCTCTTTACTGGAGCAAGCTCATCTACCCTGCGATCTTGACCCCATTCGAGGGTTTGACCATGGTCTATTTATTCCCCTAAAACTGATGTTTCCCGAAGCCAAAATCCCAGTAGTGCAACTGTCTCTTGATCATCTGCTAGCTCCTGAGCTGCATCTACAATTGGGACAGGCCTTAGCTCCGCTGCGCCACGAACAGGTGCTGATCCTAGGTAGTGGTATGAGCTTTCATAATATGCGCGGCTATGGCGACCCTACCTTTACGCCGATCTCCAAGGCCTTTGATGACTGGCTCACTCAGGCCATCGCAGCAACGCCCACAGAGCGCACAAAATACCTAACGCACTGGACACAGGCACCCCAGGCTCGTCAGTGTCACCCGCCTCGTGCAGAAGAGCATTTACTGCCGTTGATGGTGGTTGCAGGAGCCGCAGGCAACGATCTGGGGCGCAAGGTTTTTTCAGATTGCGTGCTCAAAACCCACTTATCAGCCTTTCAATTCGGCTAAAAGCATCAAAGTCCACCGAAGAGCCTCTCTCCCGAACCACGATGCCAATGCTAATATTTCATACCTAAACGGCCTTTATCCTATTCTTGATCATAAAGAATAGGCCATAAACGGGCCTAAGCCTTTCCGTGACCAGCGGGTAATAGTGATTTCCCGCATGATCAGCATAATCCTAAGGACCCCATGAGTAAGCCTGAGACTCCCGCCGCTGCCGCGAACTTTCTTCGTCCGATCGTCCAAACTGACTTGGAATCGGGCAAGCACGCCAAAATCATCACCCGTTTTCCGCCCGAGCCCAACGGCTATTTGCACATTGGGCACGCCAAATCCATTTGTCTGAATTTTGGCTTGGCGCGTGAATTTGGTGGCGAATGCAACCTGCGCTTTGACGACACCAATCCGGCCAAAGAAGATCAGGAATACATTGATGCCATTCAAAGCGACGTGCGTTGGCTCGGCTTTGAGTGGAGCGGCCCTGTACATTACGCCTCAGACTACTTTCCACAACTGCACGACTGGGCCATTGAGCTGATTAAGGCCGGTAAGGCGTATGTCTGCCATTTATCCCCGGACGAAGCGCGGGAATACCGTGGCACATTGACCGAACCCGGCAAGAACAGCCCTTACCGTGAGCGCTCCGTTGAGGAAAACCTTGACCTGTTCGCCCGTATGAAAGCCGGTGAGTTCGCGGATGGTGCTTGTGTTCTGCGCGCCAAGATCGACATGGCCGCGCCCAACATGAATCTGCGCGATCCTATCCTATACCGCATTCGCCACGCTCATCACCACCAAACCGGCGACCAATGGTGCATTTATCCCAGCTATGACTTTACCCACGGTCAGTCAGATGCTCTGGAAGGTATTACTCACTCCATCTGCACCCTAGAGTTTGAAGACCATCGCCCACTGTACGAATGGTTTTTGGACAATCTGCCGGTTCCGAGCAAACCGCGCCAATACGAATTTGCGCGCCTGAATCTGAACTACACCATCACCAGCAAACGCAAGCTGAAGCAATTGGTGGACGAAGGTCATGTCAGTGGTTGGGACGATCCGCGTATGTCCACCCTATCCGGCTACCGTCGTCGGGGATATACACCCGCCTCTATCCGTCACTTCTGCGATCTGATCGGTGTCAACCGCGCCGGTGGTGTAGTTGATATTGGCATGCTGGAATTTGCCATTCGGGAAGACTTGGACGCCAATGCTTCGCGCGCCATGTGCGTACTCAAGCCCCTCAAGGTGGTGATCACCAACTACCCCGAAGGCCAAGTAGAACTGCTAGAACTGGCCCGCCATCCCAAGCAAGATATGGGTGTGCGCGCGCTGCCCTTCGCCCGCGAAATCTACATTGATGCCGGTGATTACGAGGAAAATCCGCCCAAGGGTTACAAACGTCTGGAACCTAATGGCGAAGTACGGTTGCGCGGCAGCTATGTGATTCGCGCCGATGAAGCCATCAAAGATGCTGAAGGCAATATTGTCGAACTGCGCTGCTCCTACGACCCAGCAACCCTCGGCAAAAACCCTGAAGGCCGCAAAGTAAAGGGCGTAATCCATTGGGTGCCCGTAGAGGGCAGCTTGGAATGCGAGGTGCGCCTCTACGACCGTCTGTTCAAATCCGCTAACCCGGAAAAAACCGAAGACGGTGGTAGCTTCCTCGACAACATCAACCCTGATTCCTTAGTGGTGTTAACAGGCTGCCGCGCCGAACCTTCCTTAGCTCAAGCTCAACCGGAAGACCGGTTCCAGTTTGAGCGTGAAGGCTACTTCACGGCTGACTTGAAAGACTCCAAACCCGGTGCGCCAGTATTCAACCGTACTGTGACCCTGCGCGATTCTTGGGGGCAGTCATGAGCCTCAGCCTTTACAACACCCTGAGCAAAACCAAAGAAGCCTTTCAGCCACTGGAAGGCAAAAAGGTGCGCCTCTATGTATGCGGCATGACCGTCTATGACTTCTGCCACATTGGCCACGCACGGGTGATGGTGGCTTTCGACGTGATCGCACGCTGGTTGCGTCATTCGGGCTACGAGCTGACCTATGTCCGCAACATCACCGATATTGACGACAAGATCATCCGCCGCGCCAATGAGAACGGTGAGCCCTTCAACGTCCTCACCGAGCGCATGATCGCGGCCATGCACGAGGACGAAGCGCGCCTCAATGTGCTGCGTCCGGATCAAGAGCCAAAGGCGACCGCTCACATCGCCGGCATGCATCAGATGATCCAAACCCTGATCGACAAGGGCTACGCCTATGCACCAGGCAATGGTGATGTCTATTACCGAGTCGGCAAGTTCGAGGGCTACGGCAAACTCTCGCGTAAAAAGATCGAGGATTTACGCATCGGTGCCCGCATTGAAGTGGACGAATCCAAGGAAGATCCGCTGGATTTCGTGCTCTGGAAAGGCGCTAAACCCGGCGAGCCAAGCTGGGAGTCACCCTGGGGCGCAGGTCGTCCCGGTTGGCATATTGAGTGCTCAGTAATGTCCACCTGCTGCTTGGGTGAAACCTTCGACATTCATGGCGGCGGCCCAGACCTCGTCTTCCCCCACCACGAAAACGAAATCGCCCAAAGCGAAGCCGCCACCGGCAAGCTGTACGCCAAACACTGGATGCACGCCGGCGCAGTGCGGGTTGATGGCGAGAAAATGTCCAAATCCTTGGGCAACTTCTTCACCATCCGCGAAGTGCTGGAAAAGTACCACCCTGAAGTGGTGCGCTATCTGCTGGTTTCCAGCCACTACCGCAGCCCGATTAACTACTCTGAAGACAGCCTGAAAGAAGCACGCGGCGCTTTAGAGCGCTTCTACCATGCACTTAAAGGCTTACCAGTGGCTGAAGCGGCCGGTGGTGAAGACTTCGTACAGCGTTTTAATGCTGCTATGGACGACGACTTCAATTCCCCTGAAGCCTGTGCCGTGCTGTTTGAAATGACGCGCGAAGTCAACCGACTGCGAGAGAGTGATCCTGCTGCCGCTGCCGGATTGGCGGCGCGTTTGAAGTCGTTAGCCAGTCTTTTGGGTGTTCTACAACTGGAACCTGAAGCCTTCCTACAAGCCGGCGCTGAAGGCAAGGTAGATGCCGCTCAGGTTGAGGCCTTGATTGCTGCGCGCCTGCAAGCCCGAACTGATAAAAATTGGGCCGAGTCGGATCGTATTCGCGATCAGCTCACCGCTATGGGTGTGGTATTGGAAGACAGTAAAGCCGGAACCACATGGCGTTTGGCTGAATAGGTGTTAGAGGTTAGAGGCAGGCCCGCGCGCGAGCCTGCCTACTCTCATTAGACGTGCAGTTTTTCTGCCGCATATAGGGTATTTTCCAACAGGCAAGCACGAGTCATAGGCCCTACTCCGCCCGGAACCGGCGTGATCCAAGCGGCACGCTCGGCAGCGGGCTCAAACTCTACATCGCCTAATAAGCGCCCGTCTGGCTGACGGTTAATACCCACATCAATCACGATGGCACCGGGCTTAATCCATTCCCCTTTCACCAAGCCGGTGATACCCGTCGCTACCACTACTAAATCGGCGCGCTGCACGTGCTCCGCCAGATTTTTGGTAAAGCGATGAGTCACAGTGGTCGTGCAACCTGCTAACAACAGCTCCAACGCCATAGGCCGCCCCACGATGTTAGAAGCGCCTACTACTACAGCATCCAAACCATGCAAATCCACACCTGTGGACTCCAACAGCGTAATCACCCCTTTAGGAGTGCAAGGACGCAACAATGGCATCCGTTGGGCCAAACGACCAATATTATAGGGATGGAAGCCATCCACATCCTTATCAGGGCTGATTCGCTCTAGTAGCTGCGAGGCATCTAAGTGTTTTGGCAAAGGTAGTTGCACTAAAATACCGTCGATCTGAGGATCCTTATTGAGCTGATCAATTAGAGCCAACAGATCGGCTTGGCTAGTATCTTGCGGCAAATCGTGGGCCACAGAACGAAAACCTACTTCTTCGCAATCTTTGCGTTTATGCGCCACATATACTTGCGAGGCTGGATCACTGCCCACCAATATCACGGCCAGCCCGGGAGCCCTTTGCCCCGCTTGCAGGCGTTCGGCAACCCGTTGGGCTATCTGTTGACGGATACGGGCAGCGATCGTTTTGCCATCGATCAATTGTGCGGTCATGACGCGATTAACCATAAGCAGGAAAAAATTGGCGGGCATTCTCGCATGCCAGATTCCCAGCGCAAAGACGAAGAAAGACTCAAAGAAAAAACAAAAGCAACAAAGCTGTTTTTTAAAGACTTTTCAATTTTTATGATTGACGGACTGCATTTGAGTCTATAAGATTCGCCCCGCTTGTCGAGCACAGCAAGTTGCAGGTTTAGAAGTATTTAAACCACAAAAGCAAGCTTGCTCTGCCATTCGCATCGAATGCAGCAAAAGCGCTCGTAGCTCAGCTGGATAGAGCATCCGCCTTCTAAGCGGATGGTCGCAGGTTCGAGTCCTGCCGGGCGCGCCATGCGTCGGCACAAGCAGTTTTGATATGGTGGGCGTAGCTCAGTTGGTAGAGCACAGGATTGTGGCTCCTGGTGTCGTGGGTTCGATTCCCATCGTCCACCCCATATCCAAAGCGCCAGATTGTATAGTCTGGCGTTTGTGTTTTTAGGCTAAAAGCAATGCGGACGTGGTGAAATTGGTAGACACGCTGGATTTAGGTTCCAGTGCCGCAAGGTGTGAGAGTTCGAGTCTCTCCGTCCGCACCATTAGCTTATCTCTGCCAGCCTCTAGCAGGCTACGAACCCCAGCAAAATCAAGGCTTACAGCCCAACTCCCTATCTCTAGCAGTCTCTCCTTATCTCCCTCTATACTTTGCTTTCTTGTATCCCCTGTTGTATCCCTAACAAAACTCGAACTTTGGGATACACAGATGCAGCGCAAAGGCATAAAGCGTAGGCCTCAACTAAAATGCAGATGCTACCTAAAAGTTTCAGGAACCGCCTGACACTGTTATTTATCAGCTTAGGCGCTGCCGTTGGAGCACCTCTTTACTTTTACATTGAGCAAGTTTACGTCCAGCAACTGATACAGGCGCGCAGTAAAGACCTGCACAGCATTGCCGTGGCTACTGCCACCGTTATTTCGGAAAATTTACGCGAACGCCAACGCGAGATATCCCTACTCGCCAAAGCGCCTATCTATGATGATTACACCGCAAGCCTAGGCGTGGATAAATTAACCGGACAACTCAATCAGCTCAAAGCGTCCTACCAATACTATTCATGGATTGGTTTTACCGATACACAGGGCGTAGTTCGAGCTGCCAGTCAAAACATGTTACTGGGCCAAAATGTGAGCCAACGCCCTTGGTTTCAAAACGGCTTGCAGGGCGACTTTATTGGCGATCTTCACGAAGCTGTGCTACTTAAAAAACTCATTGCTCCCACAGGAGCCGAAGGCCCGATTCGTTTTATTGATTTCGCGGCCCCTGTTTTAAATGCCGAACATCAGCTCTTAGGTGTTGTGGCAGCCCACGCTCATTGGGACTGGGCAGATGCCGTTATAGAGGTTCTGGTCCCTATTCTCCAAAGCCAGAAACACTTGGATGTGCATATTTTGAATAAACATCAGGAGGTGATCTACTCCACCTCTAACGCACACAAGTTGGATGAGGACATCCTGAACGATCAGGCACAGGAGGAAATACGGCTGCAAATGAGCGGCACCCAAGAATTCATCCTAGCTCAACAATCCATCCCTGACTTGATTCCAGATAAGCCCCTTGGCTGGAGTCTTTTAGTGGTGCAGCCTAGCAGTGTCATCCATCAGGAAACCCAAACGCTACGCCATGCACTGCTGTATTTAATTGTCTTAGCAACGATTGTGTTCGTTTACTTAGCTTGGTGGATGGCCTCCCGTATTAGCCATCCCATAGAGCACTTGGCTCAACAAGCCAGAAGAGTCCAGCTTGGCGATGAACATCTACCCGACATCAGCCATAAAACCAACATCATAGAGATTGAACAGCTAAATACAGCCATTTCGGACATGACTAAAACGCTCATCCAACGCCGTTCAGAGTTGGAGCAGGCCAATCGAGTTTTAGAAGAAAAGGTAAAGGTGCGCACTCAAGAACTGGAACAAGCTAATAATCGCTTAGAACAAATGGTTCGGATTGACCCACTAACTGGAGTTTTCAATCGGTTAGCGGCTCAAGAGCACATTGATCGGCACTTTAAGCAACTTAAGTACACAGGTGATACATACAGCTTATTGATGCTCGATATTGATTACTTTAAACGCATTAATGATCAATACGGACATGCCGAGGGGGATGAAGCTCTAAAGCGAGTGGCTCACACTATTCGGCAAAACATACGCAAGACGGATTGCTTGTTCCGCATGGGTGGCGAAGAGTTTATGGCCATTCTTCCTCATACCTCTTTGCGTGAAGCCTGCACCGTTGCTGAAAAAATCCGCCGAGCGATAGCCGGCACTCCAGCACCCAAGATAGGAAATATCACCATCAGTATCGGAGTAGCCTTAGCACAGACCAAGGATACAAACAGTGAAATAGCCATACACTGGGCGGATCAGGGCCTATATTTAGCCAAAGAATTAGGGCGCAACCAAGTCGCGATCAAGACTTCGTAATCCTTGTGCTTGGCAGAAGCTTTCTAGGCTCTGCCCCACCCTGATCGGCATAAAACCCCATGAGACTATGGTCGCAAAGCTCGGATTTAGGGCAATTTGCTGCGAAACTTCTGCAATGGAAGCTCGTCTATCAAGCTGGCTATAGTGCTCAGCCTTAGGATTTGAAATACACCATAAAAACAGATCGTTATTACTGTCGTTTGCCAGACTAGAGCCCCAGTCGATTAAGCAGGTTACGTTTATTAGTTTTGCGTCCGGAGTTAGCATGTCGTTGTCTAGTGGGTTGATCGCTCTGGTGGCCCTCGTCTACATGATCATCCTTTTTACTATTGCCTTTTATGGCGACCGTCGTGGACATGCGATGTCTCCGCGTCTACGGGCTTTGGTGTATAGCCTATCTCTGGCAGTGTATTGCACCAGTTGGACGTTTTTTGGCACTGTAGGGCAAGCGGCTGAAAACCTCTGGTCTTTCTTACCCGTGTACCTTGGGCCTATTCTGCTATTGGTATTTGCCCCTCACGTTCTGCAAAAAGTGCTGGCCATCAGCAAACAAGAGAACATCACCTCTATTGCCGACTTTATTGCCTCACGTTATGGAAAGTCGCAGCTACTGGCCATTGTGGTGACACTGATTTGTCTGGTAGCCATCTTGCCCTATATTGCGCTCCAGCTAAAAGGCATTGTAATCGGGGTGAACCTGCTCACGGGAAGCCAAGCCGATACCGTCAATACGCAAGCCCTAGATACTGCGCTCATCGTATCCGTAGCGTTGGCGTTATTCATCATTGTCTTTGGCACTCGTAACCTAGACGTTACGGAACACCACCGTGGCATGGTGCTGGCAATCGCCTTTGAATCATTGGTGAAGCTGGCAGGATTCGTTGCGGTAGGCATCTATGTAACCTTTGTGCTCTACGATGGCTTTGACCACTTAGTCGGAGAGGCCCACGCACAAGCACATCTGCAAGAATACTGGGATCATACGGTCAGTTGGCCCGTGATGATCATCCATACCTTGGTCACTATGATGGCGGTTATCTGCTTGCCGCGTCAGTTCCACGTCACTGTGGTAGAAAACACCAATCCAAAAGATTTTGGGATGGCTCGTTGGGTTTTCCCCCTGTACCTGATGCTGGCCGGACTCTTTGTGGTACCCATTGCCCTAGCAGGCCGCATGTTATTACCGGCCGATGTGTCTCCCGATGCCTATTTAATTAACCTGCCCTTAGCTCAAGGGGATGGCTGGATCGCCATGCTAGCCTTTATCGGCGGAGCTTCAGCGGCTACCGGCATGGTGATCGTATCCAGCGTGGCCCTATCGACAATGGTGTCTAACGATATTTTGCTGCCTTGGCTGTTGCGCCGTCAGGAAACCGACCGTCCCTTTGAAGCCTTCCGGTATTGGATGCTTACGGTGCGGCGCGTCAGTATTATCGTGGTGCTGATGATGGCCTACGTTAGCTACCGGCTCCTGACTTCCACCGCAACCCTTGCCACTATTGGCCAACTGGCCTTTGCTGCCGTAGCCCAACTAGGGCCCGCCATGATTGGGGCTTTGTATTGGAAACAAGCCAATCGGCGCGGTGTGCTGGCAGGACTCATGGCCGGCGGCATTATCTGGGCCTATACCTTGGTTCTACCCCTACTGGCCCAAGCCTTAAATTGGCCCTTAAGTACCTTCCCTGGCCTTACTTGGCTGCAACATAACGCCGAAATCTTAGAGATTGATCCCTTAACCCAAGGTATGGTGCTCTCTTTGGCAGGCAACGCGACCCTATTCTTTTGGGTCTCGGTGATCACGCGCTCACGTTTTTCAGAACATTGGCAGGCCAGTCGCTTTGTAGGCCAACAGATCAATCCTCAGCCCGGCGTACGTCGTCTGTTAGCAGTTCAGGTTGAAGACCTCTTGAGTTTAGCCTCCCGGTTTGTGGGTGCTGAACGAGCTCATCAAAGCTTCCAGCATTTTGCGCGCCGCACCGGACAACCCCTATCCCCCAAACAACCGGCGGACACCCGCTGGATTGCCCATACCGAACGCTTGTTGGCCGGGGTGCTCGGCGCTTCCTCAACCCGCGCCGTAGTTAAAGCCGTGCTGGAAGGCCGCGATATGGAGGTGGAAGATGTTGTCCGCATCGTGGGCGAAGCCTCCGAAGTTTTGGAGTTCAACCGTGCACTGTTGCAAGGAGCGATTGAAAACATCACCCACGGCATCAGCGTAGTGGATCAATCGCTGCGCTTAGTGGCATGGAATCACCGCTATTTAGAAATCTTCGAATACCCTGAAGGCATGATTTATATTGGCCGCCCCATCGCCGATATCATCCGCTTTAACGCAGAGCGCGGCTTATGCGGCCCCGGTGATCCTGATGGCCATGTGGCGCGCCGTCTATACTGGATGCGCCAAGGTACGCAACATACCTCCGAGCGCCTGTTCCCCAACGGGCGTGTGGTGGAACTCATCGGTAGCCCCATGCCCGGTGGCGGCTTTGTGATGAGCTTTAGTGACATCACCGCCTTCCGTGAGGCTGAGAAAGCCCTGAAAGAAGCCAACGAGAGCCTAGAACGGCGGGTGCAAGAGCGCACCTACGAGCTCTCAGAGCTGAATAAAGCCTTGATTGAAGCCAAGAGTGTCTCAGAACAGGCTAACGCCTCTAAAACACGCTTTTTAGCCGCCGTTAGCCATGATTTGATGCAGCCTCTGAATGCAGCGCGCTTATTCTCAGCCTCCCTTGCCCACCAACAGGATGCCCTGCCCAAAGAAGCCCGTGATCTGGTACACCACCTTGATAGCTCTCTGCGCTCGGCTGAGGATTTGATCGCCGACCTGCTGGATATATCCCGTTTGGAAAGTGGCCGAGTGACACCTGATCGCAATCCTTTTACCTTAAATACCCTGTTCGATACGCTAAAAGTTGAGTTCACTGCCTTAGCCCAAGAACAGGGTATGCATTTCCGGGTACATAGCAGCCAATTACGGGTTGATAGCGACATCAAGCTATTACGCCGCATCCTGCAAAATTTCCTCACCAATGCCTTCCGTTATGCGGATGGACAGGTAGTCTTAGGCGTGCGTCGTCAACGTAAGTCACTGCGTTTGGAAGTTTGGGATCGTGGCCCTGGTATTCCCAAAGACAAACTGGGTGTAATTTTCCAAGAGTTTAAGCGTCTGGATAGCCACCAAACCCGCGCTGAAAAAGGCCTAGGGCTGGGATTGGCTATTGCGGATGGTTTATGCAAGGTCTTACATCATCCGTTGTCTGTACGATCAGAACTGGGTAAAGGCAGTGTCTTTAGTGTCACGGTTCCCTTGGCCCGAACTCCAGCACTAGCACCTAGTCCCGTACCAACCGAACAACCCAAGCAACAGCTCCAAGGGATTCAGGTGCTCTGTGTTGATAATGAAGAAAGCATCCTAACGGGGATGAACAGCCTACTCTCACGCTGGGGCTGCCAAGTCTGGACGGCCCCCAACCGTGCAGCCTGTATGAAGCTACTTAATCAGGGTATGCGCCCCCAACTGGCGCTGGTGGATTACCACCTAGATGCAGGGGAAACCGGTACAGAGCTTATGGCTTGGCTCAGAGCGCATCTGAGTGCCCCCATTCCGGGTGTCGTTATCAGCGCAGATGCTCGTCCTGAGTTAATCGCAGCCATCCATGCCGCTGGCTTGGATTATCTGTCCAAACCTGTCAAACCAGCCGCATTGCGGGCCTTAATTGGACGACATTTAGTACTGGGTTAGGGAAACATTCTGGCCAGCAGTGTCTTGGCTCGCTCTGAGCCCTGAGCTGCGGCCAGCTCTAACCAATGGCGTGCCTGTCCGGGCTCATAATGACGAGGCTGCACCAGCAGTTGCCCTAGCTCCACACGCGCAGAGCAATCACCAGCCTTAGCGGCCTGTTGCAGCATTTGTACTCCAATACGCTGATCACGGGCACTGTCACAATCACAGCACAGCAAACGACCCAAACGGCTCTGGGCTGTTACTACTCCGGCTTGGGCCGGCTGTTTTAGTAATCGCCCTGCTAAACGCTTGACGCTGGAGCGCTGACCCAACTTAGGGCGATCCAACAACCATAAAGCCACCTGAACCGGCCATGTTCTAGACATAGAATGAGTCACCGTCAAAGAAGATTGATTCATTGTCGAAGTATCGACGCTAGATGGATAAGAGGGTGCGCACTTTACTGATTTTTAACTTAAAGAAAAGCCTATCGAACCCGCATTGGCAGTCCATTGCTCTAAAGTATTATCCAAAGCCTCCTTTAGACTGGGCGGGATCAACGCTCCTAAGCGATCCCTGCTAACATAGGAGTCTCCTTCTGCTGTGTGAACATGCTATGCCCACCTCCCATCTGTCTGCCACGCTGCAATTGGCGTTTGATTTGATCCGCCGCCCCTCTGTCACTCCTTTAGACGAAGGTTGTCAGCAGCTCATTGCTGAGCGCTTAACAGCCTGTGGCTTTCAGGTACAGCATTGGCACTGGGAAGGCGTGGATAACCTATGGGCTGTGCGAGGCGATCAAGGCCCCATGCTGTGCTTAGCAGGACATACCGATGTAGTCCCCAGTGGCCCGGTAGAACACTGGATACATCCACCGTTCAGCCCCTGCATTGATACAGAAGGCATGCTGTATGGCCGAGGCGCTGCGGACATGAAAGGTAGCCTAGCCGCTATGCTGGTAGCCACCGAACGCTTTATCGCTGCCCACCCCAATCACCGAGGACAACTGGCCTTTCTGATCACCAGTGATGAAGAAGGCACCGCCGAATACGGCACCAAAGCTGTCGTCGAGCGCTTGCGCCAACAAGGACAGCGCATGGATTGGTGCATTGTAGGCGAACCCTCCAGCACTCAAGCTCTAGGCGATATGGTGAAAAATGGACGGCGCGGCTCACTCAATGGCCAGCTCAGGGTTCAGGGCAAACAAGGGCATGTGGCCTATCCACAGAATGCGTGCAACCCCATTCACCTTGCCGCCCCCGCTTTAGCGGCTTTAGCGGCTGAAGTTTGGGATCAGGGTAACGAGTTTTTCCCGCCCACCAGCTTTCAGATTTCCAATATTCAGGCGGGAACGGGAGCCACCAATGTCATTCCTGACACGCTCAGCGTGCTGTTTAACTTCCGTTTCTCTACAGAGTCCACGGTTGAGGGTTTAAAGCAACGGGTCGCGGACATTCTGGATCAACACGGACTGGAGTGGGATATTCAGTGGTCGCTGTCTGGTCTGCCCTTTTTAACGGAGCCCGGTGAGCTGCTGGAAGCTATTGTGCACAGCATTCGCAGCGTCACCGGACGCGAAACCCTTCTATCTACCAGCGGTGGTACTTCAGACGGGCGCTTTATTGCCACGCTCGGCACTCAAGTCGTAGAGCTTGGCCCGGTGAATGCCACTATTCACCAAGTCAATGAGCGGGTTTTAGCCAGCGACCTAGACCAATTAACCGATATCTACCAGCAGACCTTAGAGCGCCTGCTGAGTTAGTACCCTATCAAAACCGCTTTGGTAATCAGATTCAGGGTTTGATTTCGATCAGCGTTCCGTCAGGGACGAGGCTCCAAATCTCCTGCATGTCGGTATTGCTCAGGGCAATGCAGCCATCAGTCCAGTTTAGGGAGCTAAAGTACCATTCTGGATACTGAGCATCCACCGGCGTACCGTGCAACATAATCATGCTACCCGGTGCGAGCCCTTTTTCCCGAGCTTTAGCTGTATCTCGGGCATTGGGGTAAGAAATGTGCATAGAAAGGTTGAACTTGTTGCTGGTTTTACGCCAGTCGATCCAGTACAACCCTTCAGGAGTGCGCTGGTCGCCTTCATGCAATTTTGGGCCTGACTTTTTGCCAAGGGATACTTTATAGGTTTTCAGGCTCTGGCCTTTATTGAGCAAATGTAGGGTTCGCTCCGACTTCACTACCAAAATTTTGTCTACTCGACCTTGCAAGTGGGCAACACTGGCCTGAGACAAAGAGGCAAAGCCTAAGCAGCATAAAACAAGCAACCAGCGCATCTTCTGGTACATCCTTGAATACAGGTTGTTGGGAAATCAGCTTAACAGCCCGAATGATGGCAAAACTGATACAAAGCGGCCCTGCATTCTAGGTAAGGGCTTGGCGTTGGAAAAGTGCTTTGCATCATTTTGTGATCAAGTTGGGGAACTTTTTCAAAATGCTTAAAAACAAAGCACTTTTGCCCTAAATACCCTTAGGCGTAACGTAAGGCTTCAGCAGGCTGAGTTTGAGCAGCGCGCCATGCGGGATACAAAGTGGCTAAAAAACTTAACAACAAGGCTAGGCCCACTACCAGCCCAACATCCTGCATCATCAATTCAGAAGGTAAGGCGTTAATGACATAAACATCGGCATTGAATAAGCGCCACCCGAAGATGCGCTCCAACCAGAGCATCCAGTCGCTAATATTTAAGGCCGCAATAACTCCCAAGATAGCGCCGATTAAAGTGCCGCTAAAACCGATGATGCAGCCTTGCACCATAAAAATACCCATGATTTGTCTAGGAGTAGCGCCCAAAGTACGCAATATAGCGATGTCGGTGCGCTTATCCGCCACCACCATAATCAAGGTAGCCACAATATTAAAGGCAGCAACGGCCACAATCAGCGTCAGTAGCAAGCCAATCATGGTTTTTTCCATCTGCATGGCACTGAATAGACTACCTTGGCTATGCGTCCAATCTTCTACATCAATGCCCTTACCCAACTGTTGTTTTAGTTGTTGTGCGATTTGCGGTGCTTGTTGTAAGTCCGTCAGTTTTAAACGTATGCCCTGTACTTGATCTGAGGGCCAACCTTGCAAAGAAGCTGCATCTTGTTGATGCATCATGGCTAAATTGCCGTCTAAATCAGCGCCAACTTTAAAAATACCCACCACATTTAAGCGATGCAGCCGAGGCGTGATACTGCCGGGAGAATCGCCAATTTCCGGCACAATCAGGGTTAAGCTATCCCCTAGACGTAACTTGAACCGCCATGCAGTCACCTGCCCCACAATGACCCCAAAACTACCGGGGGTTAAGGCTGCTAGATCGCCCTCAATCAACTTAGAAGCCAGTGTTGACACTTTAGGCTCCCAATAAGGATCAATACCGCTGATTTGGATCGGCTGCATTAGGTTACGCAGAGATAACATGCCATCCAGTGTCGTTACCGGAGCACTGGCCAGCACGGCGGGATTTTGGGCAACTTGTTGAGCTAAAGTCTGCCAATCCATTAGTGGTGCTTCGGTGCGTACTAGGGCATGGGGAACCAAGCCCAAAATGCGGCCACTCATTTCGCGTTGAAAGCCATTCATCACCGAGAGCACCAAAATCAGGGCTAACACCCCTAGAGCCAAACCAATCATAGAGGCTAAGGAGATAAAGGAAATAAACTGGCTACGGCGCTTGGCCCGCGTATAACGTGCGCCAATAAAAAGACTCAGTGGGCGAAACATCAGGCAGTCACCAAACGGCCATCATCCAGCCGTAATACACGATCCATTTGCGCCGCCAAGCTCAAATCGTGGGTGACCACCAAAAAAGCGGTATTGAGCGAGCGACTTAAGTTCAGCATTAAGGCTTGAATGCTCTGCGCCGTATGGTGATCTAGGTTTCCTGTGGGCTCATCCAACAGTACTAAAGCGGGGCGATTGGCTAAGGCGCGCGCAATAGCAACCCGCTGCCGCTCTCCTCCCGATAATTCCGAGGGTTTGTGGATTAAACGATGCCCTAGTCCAACCTGCTCCAATAATTCCGTGGCGCGCTGCTGAGCTTCAGGAATCGGGAGTTTGCCAATCAACAAGGGCATACACACATTTTCTAAGGCGCTGAACTCTGGCAGCAAATGATGGAACTGATACACAAAACCTAAGGCTCGGTTACGCAACAATCCCCGCGCTTTTTCGCTCAGGGCAGACAACTCCTCTCCCGCTAACCACACGCTGCCTTGAGTGGGCGTATCCAAACCGCCCAATAAATTCAGTAAGGTGGACTTTCCAGAACCGGAACTGCCGACGATAGCTACGCGCTCACCGGGATACAGTTCCAGCTCCAAACCGGAAAGCACGGCTACGGATTGTGGGCCTTCATCGTAGGATTTACCTAAGTTGCGGCAGCGCAATACTGCTTGTCGATCTGTCATCCGTTTTACTCGTATCTAAGAACCTGAGCGGGTTGGGTGCGCGAAGCCCGCCAAGCCGGATATAGGGTTGCCAAAAAGCTTAGAACCAGCGCCGCGCCACAGACGAGGACGACATCGCTGGCCAATAACTGCGAGGGCAAATAGTCGATAAAGTACACATCGGCACTTAAAAAACGATGATTGAGTAAGCGCTCCAAACCCGCAATAAAGCCGCTGACATTCAGTGCGGCCAAAATACCCAATACTCCACCGATCAGCGTGCCCACCACACCGATGATCGTACCCTGTACCATAAAGATGGCCATAATTTGCCCCGGCGTAGCCCCTAGGGTACGCAAAATGGCGATATCCCCACGTTTGTCATTCACCACCATTACTAGGGTGGAGATGATGTTAAACGCCGCTACCGCCACGATCAGCAATAGCATCAGGCCGATCATGGCTTTTTCCATATGAATAGCTTGGTAGAGATTACCGTGGGTGCGCGTCCAGTCGCGGGTATAAAAATCCGGCCCTAAGTCACGCGCCAATACAGCGGCCATGTGTGGAGCTTGAAATAAGTCGTGCAAGCGCAAACGAACGCCTTGTACTTCACCCGGTTGCCAGCGCTGTAAACGCGCTAAATCTTGGATGTGCGCCACCGCCACAAAACTATCAATTTCACCCGCACCCACATGGAAAATCCCCTGTACGGTGAAACGCTTCATCCGCGGGAACAAACCGGCTGGAGTTACCACCACATCGGGAGCGACAAAGGTCACTTTATCCCCAAGGCTCACCCCCAACGCCTGAGCCGCTCGATCTCCGAGTAAAATGCCAAACTCACCCGGTTTTAAATCCTGCAAGGCACCTTGCTGGAAAAAGCCTTGGATAATGGAGACTTTGGACTCTAATTCTGGATCAACTGCATTAATCAATACTTTTTGCGTGTGACGCTCATGGGCTAATAACCCCTGAGCTTGGATAAAGGGCGCAATAGCTTCCACCTCAGGGTGAGATTGAATCAGTGGTGCTAACTCAAGCGACCAATTAGCCATAGGTACCGGACTTTGCACCGTAGCGTGGGGAATCATCCCCAGTACACGATCACGCATTTCTCGATCAAAACCGTTCATGACCGATAACACGAGAATCATAACTAAAACGCCCAAGGCTAAGCCGGTCATGGAAGTAAGCGAGATAAAGGAAACAAACAGCGTGCGCCGTCTCGCCCGGGTATAGCGACTTCCGATATAAACAGACAGTGGTCTGAACATAAAAGACTTCAGTCAGATACAAAATTAAAGACAACACCAAGCCCACTAGGTATCAGCCTGATACACTGCAAGTAAGTCAACCTGCTCTGTATCCCGATCATGTCAAGCTTGCCCCAAGACCCCCATGAGCGCCGCCGATACTATCGTATTGAGGACTGGGTCGCACTGGAAATTGTTCCAGAATCTAGCGACCAACGATTAAATACGGCCCTATTTAGCCTGCTCAGTGAGTTTCACCAGCTCGACTCGGAACAGCAGGTACTGCTGAGGCAATTGGCGGATACGGATCGCATCCTAGCCAACTACTTACGCCTGCAAAATCGTCGGATGGAGTTGTTAGCCCGCGCCCTGAGCCAAGAGCTAGAACGGCAAATGAGCCCGCCCCGCCGAGTTAATCTGTCTGAAGAAGGCATCTGTTTTACACAAGAAACACCCTTGCCTGAGCAGCAGTCGGTTTATTTGTATTTGGTATTATCCCAAGCGGTGGAGCTGTGCCTTAAAGCACAAGTCACCCGTTGCCTCCCCTTAGAACAGGGGCAATATGAGCTGGCGCTGTATTTTGAGGAGTTATCGGAGTCCAATCGCCAACTCTTAGCACGCCACATTCTGCAAAAGCAGGCTCAAGAACGCCGTATGGCTCGGGGAGAACGCTCCTAATGCCCCTGATGATTGCCGCGCTTGTACTGAGCCTATGGCTACAGAGCTCACCCAGTACCGCTGATGAACTGCATATTCCTATTGGCCAGCAAGCCCAGCTCAGCCAACTGCCCCGCAATGGACAAAGCAGCCGTGAGGTACTGGAGCACTTTGGCTTACCGCAAAAAGAATACCCTGCCGTGGGTAAGCCACCGATTATTCGCTGGGATTACCCCGTATTTTCGGTGTATTTCGAGGGGACGCGTGTCATCAGCAGCGTGGTACAACATCGACCCCAGTACCCAACCAGCGCACAAGGACTCCAACCATGACCCTTATTTACGGACATCGCGGTGCCCGCGGTGAAGCGCCTGAAAATACCCTGATCAGTTTTCAGCACTGTCTGAAGCAGGGGGTGAATCGCTGTGAACTGGACCTACACCTCTCCCTAGATGGCGAGCTAATGGTCATCCACGACCCGACCCTAAGGCGTACTACGGGCCGACGGGGGAAAATCTCAGAGCACTTAGCCGATGACCTAACCACCTACGATGCCCGCCTTGGCCTAACCCACTGGCCTGAGCAAAGCCCCATTCCACGCTTAGCCGAGCTGTTTGAGCACTGCGACTTTGAACATTGGCAACTGGAGGTCAAAAGCGCTTCCAAAAAACGAGCCTTACATACCGTATTGGCCATCCAAAATCTGGTTCAGCAATTCAATTTAGTGGATCGCGTTACCCTGACCTCAAGCTCACGCACCGTGTTAAAAGCCGCCCAGCAGCAAGCACCAAGGCTATCAAGAGGTTTTGTGGCTGAGTACTCTTGGTTAGAGCCGGTCAAAGTAGCACAGCGCTATGGCTGCGAATTCTTGGTACTGAACTGGAAACTCTGCACCCCTGCCCGTTTAAAACGGGCTCATCAAGCAGGATTGCATGTATCAGTATGGACGGTGAATGAACCTGAGCAGATGCGCCAGCTTGCCCACATGGGTGTTGACAGCCTGATTACCGATTACCCCAGCAAAGCGGTACTCGCTCTGGGGTTTACGGCTTAATACCTCGACCAAAAACGAGAAACCGGCCCTAAAGAGCCGGTTTCGCCTGATCAGAAGCTTTCCCGATTCGGCCAGCGCCATGCTGACGAATTGGCGAAGATATCCTCTTCTCCACCCAGTTCAGGCCTCCGGGCGGAGCCGCTTAAAAAAGCCGGTTGAGTCCATCGAAGGCCGCTACCCGATAGGCTTCTGCCATGGTCGGATAGTTAAAAGTGGTGTTGATGAAGAATTTCAGGTTATTGGCCTCACCCGGCTGGTTCATGATGGCTTGGCCAATGTGTACGATTTCAGAGGCCTGATAACCAAAGCAATGCACACCCAAAACCGCCAGCGTTTCGCGGTGGAACAAGATCTTCAACATGCCCACTTCTTCGCCAGAAATCTGCGCCCGTGCCATACCCTTGAAGAAGGCTTTACCCACTTCATAAGGAATTTTTGCTTGGGTCAGCTCGCGCTCTGTTTTACCGATGGAGCTGATTTCTGGGATGGTATAGATACCCGTAGGTACGTCATCCACAAAACGCGCATCCGTTCCCGCAATATTGCCCGCTGCAGAACGACCTTGGTCATAGGCCGCGCTGGCCAGAGAAGGCCAGCCGATCACGTCACCGGCCGCATAAATATTTGGCACTTCGGTACGGTATTCTTGGTTCACTTGAATCTGGCCACGCTTGTTGGCGCTCAGACCGACATTTTCCAGCTTTAGGCTAGCAGTGTTGCCGGTACGGCCGTTACACCACAGCAGAGCATCGGCTTTGATCTTCTTGCCAGACTTGGTGTGCAAAATGACACCATGCTCTAAACCTTCTACGCGCTCATACTCTTCGTTATGACGGATTAGCACATTGTTGTAGCGCAGGTGGTAACTCAGAGCATCGGAGATTTCATCATCCAAGAAATTCAGGAGCTGATCACGGCTGTCGATCAGATCCACCAGAACGCCTAGACCACTGAAGATGGATGCGTATTCGCAACCAATAACGCCAGCTCCGTAGATGATCAAACGGCGTGGGGTGTGGTTTAGGCTCAGGATGGTGTCGCTATCGTAGATACGCGGATGGGTAAAGTCGATGTCATCCGGACGATAGGGACTGGAGCCTGTGGCAATCACAATTTGCTTGGCCGTCAGACGCTCTAACACGCCTTTATTACAGGTTACTTCGATGGTATTGGCATCCGCAAAACTAGCGGTGCCAAAGAAAATATCAATGCGGTTACGTGCATAGTAGCTGGTACGCGAGGTCACTTGTTTGGCAATGACGCGCTCAGCACTTTTTAGAACATCGGGAAACGAGAACCAGCGCGGCTCACCGATCTGACGAAACAGCGGGTTGGTGTTGTACTGCATGATCTGACGCACTGAGTGACGCAGTGCTTTGGAGGGAATAGTGCCTAAGTGAGTGCAACCACCACCAACCTGAGAGTAATTCTCCACTACCGCAATCTTACGACCCGCTTTGGCGGCATTCATAGCCGCACCCTCACCCGCCGGGCCTGAACCCAGTACCACGATGTCATAGTTGTAGACAGCCATATACTCTCCTTTAACACCGTATCCTAGGGGATAACGGCAGTTGACGGAACGTTCAAAGGGCTGCACTCACCCACCGGCAGCCGCTCTGAATCGTGCCCCTAAATAACCTAAACAGGGTATCGGCAAATGGCCTAGTAAAGAGCCCGCGCTTTGGCGGATTGACTTCAGCGGCAAGTAACGTCATACCCTAGATGAGGTGCGCTATCTTTTTTGTCTGGATCGGCGTTGGTTTCATCACAAATATCCTGATCACCCCCGCAAACCGGACAATCATCCCGTGCCATTTTCAGTTTGGCCAAACCGCCACAGGAGCCTGCAATAGGCTTACGCCCCATGATGACACCAATCGCCATACCCAACATCACCAGCAGCATGCCAACAAAAACCAGTAACCACGTCATGGTTGCCTCCCTTGACCTAGTAGCAGATCAAAGTTTCGTGTACGCACTGAGACAAAGTTCTTTTCCACATGGGAAACAAAGAGTGCCGCAATCCCTTGGCGCTCAGCAAAGGCTAATCCTTCTTCAGAGCCCATGACCATCAGCGCAGTAGATAATCCATCTGCCCGCATGGCTGAAGGGTCAATCACCGTTACTGCGGCCAGTTTATGCTGAATAGGCGCTCCTGTCCGAGGATCTATAGTATGGGAGTAACGATGCCCGTCTCGTTCAAAATAGTTACGGTAATCGCCTGAGGTAGACACGGCATAACCATCCAATTGGATGATCTCCATCGCCTCCCGCTCATTGTCCTTCGGTGCTTCAATGGCGACACGCCACTGAGAACCGTCCGGCTTTAAGCCTTTTGCCTTCAATTCGCCGGTGATTTCGACCAAATAGCTGGTAATGCCTAAAGCCTCCAAACGGGCGCTGACTAAGTCAACCGACTCACCCGCTGCGATACTGTTGAAGTCCAGCTTCAGAGCCACGTCTTTGCACAGTTCATCACCGCGTACATGCAGATACTGATGCCCCACGCGCTGACGAACTTCGGCAATTTCTGCCTCAGTGGGAATGCGCTGGCCTCGTTTGGGGCCAAATCCCCACAGCTCTAACAAAGGCTGCACACTCAGATCCAAAACGCCACCCGTCTCAGTTGATAAAACTTCAGCGGCTTGGGTGAGTCTGAGCATTAGCTCAGGCACCTTAAGGCAGGCACCTGCGGGCAGGTTATTAAAGTGTTGAATGACTGAGTCTGGACGATAGTTAGATAACTGTTTGTCGATCTCAGCCAAAACAAGTTCAGTTTCACGCTGGACGCTTGCCACCTCGGGGCCATTCGCAGTACGCACATACTTGATGGTATAGGTGCTGCCCTGAGTGGGCCCGACGAAAGTTTCCAACGTCTCTTGGGGAGAACAACCCATCAGGGTTGCTGCCACAAGGGCAGCAGCCATGACGGGCTTTAAAGATTTAAACGACATGGAGCCTAGCCGCCGAAGTCGTCGAGCAGGATATTTTCCCGCTCCACACCCAGATCAAGCAGCATCTTAATGACCGCAGCGTTCATCATGGGCGGGCCGCACATGTAGAACTCGCAATCTTCAGGTGCCGGATGGTCTTTCAGATAGTTATCCAACAGTACGTTGTGAATAAAGCCCGTATAACCCGTCCAGTTATCCTCGGGTTGAGGATCAGACAGCGCCAGATGCCAAGTGAAATTTGGGTTCTCCGCCGCTAGCTGATCGAACTCTTCCACATAGAAGGCTTCACGCAGAGAACGCGCACCGTACCAGAAGCTGATTTTACGCTTAGAGTTCAGACGCTTGAGCTGATCGAAGATGTGCGAGCGCATGGGAGCCATACCCGCACCACCACCGATGAAGACCATCTCATTTTGGGTGTCGCGGGCGAAGAACTCACCGAATGGCCCGTACACGGTGATCTTGTCACCGGGCTTCAGGCTGAACACGAAGGAAGACATCTTACCGGCTGGCACGTCATCCCGTCCGGGCGGTGGCGAAGCAATACGAATATTGAACTTCACGATGCCTTTTTCTTCGGGGTAGTTCGCCATGGAGTAAGCGCGGATAGTGGTCTCGTCTACCTTAGACACATAGCGCCACAGGTTGAACTTGTCCCAGTCTCCACGGTATTCCGGCTGAATATCGAAGTCTTTGTAGTGGACTTCGTGCGGTGGGCACTCCAACTGCACATAGCCACCGGCACGGAAGTCCACGCTCTCGCCATCCGGCAGACGCAGGGTCAGTTCTTTGATGAAGGTGGCCACGTTGAGGTTGGACTCAACCGTGCATTCCCACTTCTTCACGCCGAAGACTTCTTCTGGGACTTCGATCTTCATATCCTGCTTCACAGGCGTTTGGCAGGATAAACGCCAACCCGCTTTAGCATCGCGCTTAGTAAAGTGCGACTCCTCAGTCGGCAGCATTTCACCACCACCGGAATGCACTTGGCACTTGCACTGAGCACAGGTACCACCGCCACCGCAAGCAGAGGATAGAAAGATATTGTTGGCTGCTAAAGTTTGCAGCAATTTTCCGCCAGCAGGAACCGTAATGGTTTTCTCGCCGTTGATCTCGATCTTCACGTCACCGCTGGACACCAGTACCGCACGGGCGATCAAAATGATCACCACCAGCGCCAGTACAATGGCGGTAAACATGCCGATGGCGAGAAGGATTTCGCTATTCATCTATTCCTCCCGTCCTTACAGCTGTACGCCAGAGAATGACATGAAGCCCATGGACATCAGGCCAATAGTAATAAAAGTAATGCCCAAGCCTTGCAGACCCGCAGGAACATCACTGTATTTGAGCTTTTCCCGAATACCGGCCAGCAATACGATAGCCAGTGCCCAAGAAGCGCCAGAACCTACACCATATACGGTACTTTCGGCCAGATTGTAGTCGCGCTCTACCATGAACAACGAACCGGCCATGATGGCGCAGTTCACCGTAATCAGCGGCAGGAATACACCCAAGGCGTTGTACAGGCTTGGAACGTACTTATCCAGCAGCATTTCCAAAATCTGAACGATCGCAGCGATCACGCCAATGTAGCTCAGAAGGCCTAAGAAGCTCAGGTCTAACTCAGGATAACCAGCCCAAGCCAATGCACCCTCTTTCAACAGATAGGTATAGAGCAGGTTGTTGGCCGGTACAGTAATAGTTTGCACCACGATTACCGCAATACCCAGACCAATGGCCGTTTCTACCTTCTTGGAAATGGCAATGAAAGTACACATGCCCAAGAAGAAGGCCAGAGCCATGTTCTCAATGAACACAGCCCGGACAAACAGACTGATGTAATGCTCCATTATTAGTGAGCCTCCTTATCAGAAACCTGTGGAGCCAAACGATACGCAGGCTGCTCTACCTGATCTTTTTTGTAGGTACGAAGTCCCCAAATAATCAGGCCAATCAAGAAAAACGCAGAAGGAGGCAGCAGCAGTAAGCCATTGGCGATATACCAGCCACCATCATTCACCGTTGGGATAATGGTCATACCTAACAGCTTACCGGCCCCAAACAGTTCACGAATCACGCCCAATACGATCAGCATGACGCTGTAGCCCAGACCGTTACCAATACCGTCATAGAACGACAGCAGTGGAGGGTTTTGCATCGCGAAGGCTTCAGCGCGACCCATCACGATACAGTTGGTAATGATCAGCCCCACAAACACCGACAACTGTTTAGACAAACTGAAGGCAAAGGCTTTGAGTAGCTGATCCACCACAATAACCAAGGAAGCAATAATCACCATCTGCACAATCATGCGGATGGAGCTTGGGATCTGGGAGCGGATCATGGAAATGAACATGCTTGAGCAGCCGGTAACCAGCGTCAGAGCAATGGACATCACCAAAGCGGTTTTTAGGTTCGAGGTAACGGCCAGAGCCGAACAGATACCCAGAATCTGCAAACCAATGGGGTTGTTATTGAGGATCGGGTTTAGCAAAACTTCCCGAACACTAGGTTGTGCCGCCATGATCAAGCCTCCCCAGCACGCAGTTTAGCGATAAATGGGCCAAAGCCGTTCTCGCCCAGCCAGAAGTGCAACAGGTTATTCACACCATTACTGGTCAGCGTAGCGCCCGCTAAACCATCAACCTGATGAACTGCTTTTGGGCTTTGTGGGTCTACGTTGCCTTTGACGATCTGCACGGCCAAATTGCCTTGCTCAGCAAACAGCTTTTTGTTCACCCACAGAGCACGCCACTTGGGATTGTCCACTTCACCACCCAAGCCGGGGGTTTCGCCATGCTGATAGAAACCTAAGCCAACAATAGTGTCCAAGTCTCCTTTAACCGCCAAAAAGCCATACAGGGTAGACCAAAGACCATAGCCGCGAATTGGCAGAATCAGCGTATCCAGCTTGCCATTGGTTTCTACCATATACACCACGCTGTATTGCTCGCGGCGCTTGATAGAGGCGATGTCTTGCTCGCCTGGCAATACCTGAGATAATTTGGGATCTTTAGCAGAAGCCGCTGCATCAAAGGTTTTGGGATCAAAAGCATCGCTGAACTTTCCAGTCTTCAAATCCACCAGACGCGCTACAATGCGCTGGCCGAACAGCTCTTTGACCTCACGACCGGATAAGTCCGAATCACCAATACCGGCAATAGCTAGAATACTGCGCTGCTTATCCAACTGGCGGTTTTCCACCTGAATCGGACGCAGGGCTACCGCAGCACCCGCAACAAAGATAGAACATACCAGACAGACCGAAAGCGCGACTGCCAGAGTACGAACAACAGACTCTTTCTGACTAGACATTGCGTGCCAGCCTCCGCTTGATATTGGCCTGAACTACAAAGTGGTCAATGGTCGGGGCGCACAGGTTGGCAAACAGAATGGCCAACATCATACCCTCAGGGAAAGCTGGGTTGACCACACGAATCAGCACTACCATCACGCCGATCAGAATGCCAAACATCCATTTACCGGTATTAGTCATGGAGGCGGACACAGGATCAGTCGCCATGAAGATCATGCCAAAGGCAAAACCACCCACAACCAAGTGCCAATACCAAGGCATACCAAACATGGGGTTGGTATCGGAGCCTAGGATATTGAACAGAGTGCTTAGCACCACCATACCGATCATGACACCACTGACGATGCGCCACGAAGCGATCTTAGTCAGCAGCAGTACTGCACCACCCAATAGAATGGCCAACGTACTGGTTTCACCAATGGAACCTTGGATGGTACCGAAGAAGGAGCTCCACCAAGTGATGCCACTGGCAGCTACTTGCTCCATGCCACCGCTAAAGGCTTGACTCAGCGCCGTTGCACCGCTGAAACCATCCACGGCTGTCCAAACGGCATCGCCGGACATTTGCGCAGGGTAGGCAAAGAACAGGAAAGCACGACCGGTCAGCGCAGGGTTGAGGAAGTTTTTGCCGGTACCGCCAAAGACTTCTTTACCCAGAACCACGCCGAAGCTGATACCCAGAGCTACCTGCCACAGAGGAATGCTCGGCGGCAGAATCAAGGCAAACAGCACGGAGGTCACGAAGAAGCCTTCGTTGACTTCATGGCGACGCACCATAGCAAACAGCACTTCCCAAAAGCCGCCAACAATAAAGGTCACGGCATAAATTGGTAGGAAGTACAGCGCACCCTGAACAAAGTTTGCCCAACAGTTGGCAGGATCAAAACCAATCCCCCACTGACTCAGCAATGCAAAACGCCAGCCTTCTTGGGCAGCCAACAGGTCAGGAGTGTGCGCGAAGATCAGGTTGGCTTGATAGCCCGTGTTCCACATACCAAAAAACATGGCCGGGAAAGTACACAGCCATACCAAAATCATCATGCGCTTAAGATCAATGCCATCACGCACATGGGCGGTGGTTTTGGTCACGCTGCTTGGACGATACAAGAAGGTATCAATGGCTTCGTACAGAGGGTACCACTTCTCGCAACGACCACCTTTTTCAAAGTGATGCTCGATTTTATCGAAGAGGAAACGCAACACGATCAACCCTCCTTCTCAATACGGGTCAGGTTGTCCCGCAGAATGGGGCCGTATTCATACTTACCGGCACATACATAGCTGCACAGGGCCAGATCTTCTTCATCCAACTCTAAGCAACCCAGTTTTTGTGCAGTTTCGGTATCCCCTACGATCAGCGCACGCAGCAACTGAGTAGGCAGGATATCCAGAGGCATAACTTCTTCATAGTTTCCGACCGGCACCATGGCACGCGGGCTGCCGTTGGTGGTGGTAGTCATGGCAAACTCTTTCACTCCAAACAGCTTGGAGACGAAGACATTCAGCACTGAATGCTTCTTAAAGCCGGGACGCATATAGTGCAGCATTTCGCGCTCACGGCCCTCACGCAGGCAAGAAACCTGAACGTGATAACGACCTAAGTAAGCAAAAGCACCCTGAGCTGTACGCCCCCCCAAAACCGAACCTGAAACAATACGGTTTGCACCGGCTTGCAGCTCACCGGCAGTCAACTCGTCTAAGTTCACACCCAGACGGGTACGCAGCAGACGGGGCTTGTCTACCACAGGGCCGCCCAAGGCCACTACGCGCTCAGTAGAGATACGGCCTGTGGTGAATAACTTACCCACAGCAATCACGTCTTGATAACCAATATGCCAGACGCTTTTAGTCGCACTCACAGGATCAAGGAAATGAATATGGGTACTGGGTAAACCAGCAGGATGTGGGCCTACGAAGGTTTCGGTTTCCACTCCCTTCAAGCCTTCACCGGGCAGATTTTCGCCGGGCAAATGTACCGCTTCAGCGCCCTTGCACAAAAACACCTTACCCAAGTTGGTCAGAACCTTGAGACCATTTTCAAAGGCTTCAGGCTGCTCACCAATGACAATAGCTGGATCAGCGGCTAAGGGATGAGTATCAATGGCCGTCACAAAGATGGAGTGGGGAACCGCATCGGCTGCCGGTACTTTACTGTAGGGGCGGGCGCGAAAAGCCGTCCAAAGTCCAGAACGCAGCAGATTCTCACGAACCTTATCTGCCCCTAACTCTGGTAAAGCCTCAGCATCACAAGAAGGGAAGGTTTCCTCTTCATCGCCATCAAGTTCGATAACTACAGATTGCAGTACCCGCTTATCACCCCGATGAATCGCGGATATAACACCTGCCCCCGGAGCGGTATAGTCAATGCCGGGCATCTTCTTGTCACTGAACAGAATCTGTCCCAACTTAACCCGATCACCAACCTGAACTTTCATGGTTGGCTTCATCCCCGGATAGTCGAAGCCAATTATGGCCACACTGCGCACCGGCCTACCGGCCTCGATACGCTGTGCTGGCGCGCCTGCCAGTGGCAAGTCGAGCCCACGTTTCATCTGTATCATGGGTTTGCCTAATTAACTGATGGAAAAAGCTATTTCGGCTACTGGAATCAAAAGCGCTATCAGCCATCAATAGGCTGGCTTTATATCCAAAGTGCGGTATAAAGTCGCATAGCCTAGCCAAAAAATCGCCTGATTATAGAGGTCGTCGCCTAGACTGGCCACTGATATTGCTCTTCATTACAACGGGTTATCGATTACTCAAACTGCTCGAAACACATTGTCACCCTCTAACCTCAAAAGCGGGTGCATGATAGAAGATTGCAATCTTTTTGTGGCCCCTTGGTTTCAACAAGATGTATCCAAGCCCATAAAAAAACCCATTTCCGGCTAAGAAATGAGTTTTTTCTTAAAGAAGCTTGATTTAAATCAGTTTGGGAACGCCGGTGCCTGAACCCCTGATACTTCTTCCATCACACGAACCACTTGGCAGCTATAACCAAACTCGTTGTCGTACCATACATAGAGCACTACACGATTATCGTTACAGATGGTGGCCTCAGCATCCACCACACCCGCGTGGCGCGAGCCCACGAAGTCGGTAGACACCACTTCGGAAGAGTTCACAAAGTCGATCTGCTTTTGCAGCTCAGAGTACATGGCGGTTTGGCGCAGGTACTCGTTGATTTCTTCACGAGTAGTAGCTTTCTCCAAGGTCAGGTTGAGGATGGCCATGGAGACGTTGGGCGTAGGCACGCGAATAGCGTTGCCAGTCAACTTGCCTTTTAGCACCGGCAAGGCTTTGGCAGCCGCAGTGGCCGCACCGGTTTCGGTGATTACCATGTTCAAAGGCGCGCTACGACCCCGACGACTGCCTTTGTGGAAGTTGTCGATCAGATTTTGGTCGTTGGTGTAAGAATGCACAGTTTCCACATGACCATGCACGATACCGTACTGATCATTAACAGCTTTCAGTACCGGAACGATGGCGTTCGTGGTGCAAGAAGCCGCTGAGATGATTTTGTCTTCGTCGGTGATTTCCTTGTGGTTAATGCCATGCACGATGTTCTTCAGCGCGCCCTTACCCGGTGCAGTCAGAATCACACGCGCAGCGCCTGGGCACTTCAGATGCTGGCTTAAGCCTTCAGCATCACGCCACTTACCGGTGTTATCCACCACTAGCGCGTTTTCAATGCCGTACTGAGTGTAATCTACCGTCGAAGGATCATTTGAGTAGATCACCTGAATCAGGTTGCCATTGGCGGTGATGGTTTTGTTCTCTTCATCAATGGTAATGGTGCCATTGAAGGGGCCATGTACGGAGTCACGACGCAGCAGGCTAGCACGCTTGGACAGATCGTCCTCCGAGCTTTTGCGTACCACGATGGCGCGCAAACGCAGACCATCACCACCACCGGTTTTTTCAATCAGGATGCGCGCCAGCAAACGACCGATACGACCAAATCCGTACAGCACCACATCAGTGCCTTTACGAGTATTGGCGTGGCGTTTATCCGTCACTTCGGCCAATTCTTCACGCACAAATTGCTCTAAAGATTGACCGGAGGCTTTAGCTTTAAACTTGGCCAGTAACTTACCAAGATCGACAGAAGCGGCTCCCAGATTCAGTTCACTCATGGTTTTGAGGATCTGGAAGGTGTCGTGTACGGACAGGTCTTCGTTCTCAGCCTGAAGGTGACGGGCAAAACGGTGCGCCTTCAAAATCGCAATCACTGAGCGATTAATCAGACCGCGACCGTAAATAGAGGTCACCACGTTATTGTTACGGTAGAGCTGGCCGATCAGAGGAATCATTGCCTCAGCAAGGGCTTCACGATCAATCCACTCTCCAAGACACTGGTCGGGCTTCTGGGTCACGGGCAGTTCCTTCCACAGGATGTAGGTACAAGAAAAAAGGGCTACATTATGACGAGCTCTCGCTCAGGCGACAATCCAAGCGCTAAAGGCTATGACAGGGACAGATGCAAACACTGACAGTTCCCTCATCAGCTCGTTACAATCCTTGGTATCCTTTCTGCCTCTTCTTGGGAGCCTCTTTCTACCGTGTCTGTCCTGCCTTTGCCCCCCACGGCCACCCATTCCCAGCGACAACACTGGAGCAATCTACCCGGTTCAACCCTGAGCTTGGCTATTGCAGAGGCGGCCTCTGCCGCTCGTCGCTTTACCCTAGTGCTCACCCCCGACACCCAAACGGCTGAGCGACTGGAACAAGAAATCAGCTTTTTTGCCCCTGCGTTACCTGTATTGCAATTTCCAGACTGGGAAACCCTGCCTTACGATTTATTTTCTCCCCATCAGGATATTATTTCTCGGCGCATTGCTAGTCTGTATCAGCTCCCGGAGCTGAAACACGGAGTTTTAGTGGTGCCCATTGCCACGGCCCTGCACCGCTTAGCGCCTCTGGCGTTTCTACTGGGCTCCAGTTTGGTGCTCAATCAAGGGCAGCGCCTGTCCCTAGACAGCATGCGCCAGCGTTTAGAAGCTACAGGCTATCGCTGTGTAGAAACCGTGTATGAGCATGGAGAGTTTGCGGTACGCGGCGCTCTGTTGGATTTATTCCCGATGGGTAGTGCACTGCCCTTTCGCATTGATTTATTGGACGATGAGATTGATAGCCTGCGCACCTTCGACCCCGAAAATCAGCGCTCAGTGGACAAGGTAGAAAGTATTCGACTGCTGCCGGCCCGTGAGTTTCCCCTAACGCCCGAATCCATTGCTGGCTTTCGCAGTCGCTTTCGAGAGCGCTTTGACGTAGATTTCCGGCGCTGCCCCATCTATCAAGACCTGAACACAGGTATTACTGCAGCGGGTATCGAATACTATTTGCCGCTATTTTTCGATGATACTGCCACCCTTTTTGACTACTTGCCGCAAGAAACTCAAGTATTTGCTCTAAGCGGCATTGAACCTGCGGCTCAGCAATTTTGGACTGATGTTCGTCGCCGCTATGAAGATCGCCGCTACGATCCAGAACGGCCACTGCTACCTCCTAACGAGCTATTTCTGGCGGTTGAAGACTGCTTTGCGCGGTTAAAGCACTGGCCTCAAGTCACCCTAGAAGCACAGGATCAGCCTGAACGCACCAGTAGCCTGCGTTTTGCCGCAAAACCCTTGCCCAATCTTTCAGTAGATGCACGCGCTACAGAACCGCTCCAAGCACTGCGCCAGTTTTTGGACCAATTTCCGGGGCGCATTTTATTCACCGCCGAATCTGCAGGCCGCCGTGAAGCCTTGCTGGAGCTGTTAGCCCGCCTCAAGCTACGCCCGCAAACCCTCAGTAGCTGGCCCAGCTTTCTGGAGGCTAACGAACGGCTAAACATCAGCATCGCCGCTCTGGATGAAGGGCTGCATCTGGAGCAGATCGCGGTCATCACCGAAAGCCAGTTGTTCGGGCAGCGGGTGATGCAACGCCGTCGTAGGGAAAAAACCCGCGATGCCAGCGACAACATCATCAAAAACCTCACTGAGCTGCGCGAAGGCGCACCGGTAGTACACATCGACCACGGTGTGGGCCGCTATCAGGGTTTGACGACCTTAGAAGTCGAAGGCCAGCAGGCTGAGTTTTTGATGCTGGAATACGCCGAGCAAGCCAAGCTCTACGTACCCGTGGCCAACCTGCACCTGATTGCCCGCTATACCGGCAGCGACGATGCCTTAGCTCCGTTGCACCGCCTAGGCTCGGATCAATGGCAAAAAGCCCGCCGCAAAGCCGCCGAGCAAATACGCGATGTGGCCGCCGAGCTGTTAGACATCCATGCACGCCGTGCCGCACGCAAAGGTTTCGCTTTCACCGACCCAAGCGCCGATTACGCTACCTTCAGCGCAGCCTTCCCCTTTGAGGAAACGCCGGATCAGCAAGCCGCTATTGAAGCCGTACGCGCCGACATGCTGTCCAGTAAGCCCATGGATCGCTTGGTATGTGGTGATGTGGGCTTTGGCAAAACCGAAGTCGCCATGCGTGCGGCCTTTATCGCCGCTCACAATGGCAAACAGGTGGCGGTTTTGGTGCCGACGACCCTACTCGCCCAGCAGCACTACAACAGCTTCCGCGACCGCTTTGCCGACTGGCCGGTGCGGGTGGAGGTGATGAGCCGATTCAAATCCGCCAAGGAAATGGAAAAAGCCGCTCAAGAACTCGCCGAGGGCCAAATCGACATTCTGATCGGCACCCACAAGCTGTTGCAGCCGGATATTCAGTTTAAAAATCTGGGCTTGGCCATCATCGACGAGGAACACCGCTTTGGCGTGCGTCACAAGGAACAGCTGAAAAACCTACGCAGCGAGGTGGACATTCTCACCCTCACCGCCACACCGATTCCGCGTACCCTGAACATGGCGGTGTCTGGCATGCGTGATCTCTCGATCATTGCCACCCCACCGGCGCGGCGCTTGTCGGTACGCACCTTTGTCATGGAACAGCAACCGGCCATCATCCGTGAAGCCTTACTGCGCGAGCTGTTGCGCGGTGGGCAAGTCTACTACCTGCACAATGATGTAAAGACCATCGACAAGTGCGCCCGCGAATTGGCCGAATTAGTGCCCGAAGCACGGATTGCCATCGGTCACGGTCAGCTGCGTGAGCGCGAGCTGGAACAGGTAATGAGCGACTTTTACCACAAGCGCTTTAACGTGCTGGTCGCCTCTACCATTATCGAAACTGGCATCGACGTGCCCAGCGCCAACACCATCATCATTGAGCGTGCCGATAAGTTTGGTCTGGCACAACTGCACCAGCTGCGCGGACGTGTGGGCCGCAGCCACCACCAAGCCTATGCTTATCTGCTCACCCCCGCGCGTAATCAAATGACCGACGACGCTCAAAAGCGTCTGGAAGCCATCGCCAACGCCCAAGACCTCGGCACCGGCTTTGTGCTGGCGACCCATGACTTGGAAATTCGCGGTGCAGGCGAATTGCTGGGCGAAGGCCAAAGCGGCCAGATTCAGGCCGTGGGCTTTACCCTGTATATGGAAATGCTGGAACAGGCTACCGAAGCCATTCGCCAAGGCAAGCAACCCAATCTGGAGCAGCCGCTGCAAGGTGGCGTTGAGGTCAACTTACGGCTGCCGGCCCTGATTCCCGATGACTACCTGCCCGATGTGCATGCGCGGCTGATTCTCTACAAGCGCATCGCCTCAGCGGACAGCCCTGAAGCACTGCGAGAGCTGCAAGTGGAAATGATTGATCGTTTTGGCTTACTGCCCGAGCCGACCAAGAACCTGATCCGTCAAACTCAGCTCAAACTGAAGGCCGAGCAGCTAGGCATCCTCAAAATTGATGCCGGCCCCCAAGGCGGACGCATCGAATGCGGTGCCAATACCCGTATTGACCCCTTGGTACTGGTAAAACTGATCCAAACGCAACCCAAACGCTACAAGTTGGAAGGCGCTACCCTATTTAAATTCCAAATCCCTATGGAGCAACCCGAGGAGCGCTTCAGCGCCTTGGAAGCCTTACTCGAACACCTGACCCCCTCGGATAAAAAACCATGAAGTCACGGTTACTTTCCTTTGTTCTCGTAACAGTCTTAGCCTCTGTATTTAGCTTAGCGGCCCAAGCAGCCTCTATGATTCAAGTAGAAGTGGTGGTATTTCGGCACGCCAATACACCACTGGTTGCCAGCTTGCCACCCAGCCATAACTGGGCTACAGGCGCTAGCGTTTTGATTGAGCGCAACGAGGTTCCAGCATTTTTAAACGATGCGGTGGCTAAACTCACGCCAGACCAAGGGTACGCTGTGCTGCTGCACAAAGCTTGGCGGCAAAACTTAACCGGCAACACGGCTGACCTCGCCTTTAAAATGGGACAACCCCGTTTTGAGCTGTCGCCCATCCAAGGCCGTTTACAGGTTAGCTTGGGTGATCAGATTACGGTGACGGCTAACTTTTGGGTCAACCAGTTTGATGAACAAGGCCAAATTACGGCCAGTGAGCACATTGATCAGACCTTTAAAGTGCGGCCTAATGAAGTACGTTACCTGGATCACAGCAGTTTAGGCGCACTGGTACGCATCAGTACGCTGTAAGAGACTCACTCAACCCCGACCCTAAAAGAAAAACGGCATCCCAAGGATGCCGTTTTAATTCAGAGCACAGCTTTTGCTTATTTCTCAACAAAAGCACGCTCAATCAAATAGTCACCGGGCTCACCCAGACGGGGCGAAACATTCAGCCCAAACTCATTTAAGACCTGACTGGTTTCAGCCAACATGCTGGGGCTACCGCAAATCATAGCGCGATCGTCCAAGGGATTAATGGGCGGCAAGCCGATGTCATCAAACAGCTTACCAGAGCGCATCAAATCCGTCTGACGGCCTTGGTTGCGGAAGTCTTCGCGAGTTACCAGTGGATAGTAAATCAGCTTTTCTTTGACCATATCGCCAAAAAACTCATTTTCCGGCAACTGTTGAGTGATGAAATCCGCATAGGCTAGCTCGCTGACATAGCGCACGCCATGTACCAAAATCACCTTATCAAAGCGCTCATACACTTCAGGATCTTGAATCAGGCTGATAAAGGGCGCTAATCCAGTACCCGTACTGAGTAGATACAGGTGCCGACCGGGCAACAGGTCACTTAGAATCAAAGTCCCAGTGGGCTTACGACTCACCAGTAACTCATCACCTTCTTTTAAGTGCTGTAAGCGCGAGGTCAAAGGGCCATTAGGCACTTTGATGCTGAAGAACTCTAGGTGCTCTTCATAGTTAGGGCTGGCGATGCTGTAGGCACGCATTAATGGGCGGCCATCCACTTCCAACCCGATCATCACAAACTGGCCATTTTCAAAACGCAGGCCCTGATTACGGGTGGTCTTGAAGCTGAACAGCGTGTCATTCCAGTGGTGGACACTGAGCACACGCTCGACGTTCAGATTACTCATGGAGTAGCTACCTCATTGCTGGTTAAGCGAATAAACGAATTTACAGTGTACAAGGAATCCGCTTATTTCTAAATCATCAGACAATCTTCTATTTATGCCCATTTTACATATAAATAAATCATTCCACCCAACCTTCTGGGTGGACTAGAAGACTGGGTTATTGGGCCTGAGTGGCCTTGAGCTCTGCCTGCAATTCTTCCTGAATTTTTGCCAACCGAGGCATCATGCTTAACATCAAATTCTGCACCGCCTGCATGCTGTTTTGCATGATCAGAGGCATCTTTTGCGTCATAGAACGCCCCACATCAGAACGGTAAAAGTTCAAAGCCCCATCGACTTCTTCCTGAGTTAAGGATTGGCGGTAAATATCCACCAACACGGGCTCAAATTTCGTCCAGTTCATTTCCTCTTTGAGCACGGCCAATACCTTAGATTGCATGCGGTTTATGGCTTCTTGCTGTGCCGGGGTTACAGGCTTTCCCTCTAAGGATTTTGCCATCACCGAGCGCATCATGTGTTCCGTTTGCTCTAAGGAGGTATCCAAACCTTTTCTGGCATCCGTAACTTCTAATAACTCCTTTAAGGAGGTATCAGAGGGCGTTGCCGCCACAACGCTATAAGCCAACATCCAACCCAATAAAATCCCTATCCACCTCATGCATGGCTCCCTAATATTTGGCTTAAAGCGCGGCAGCTTAATAAAAACAATTCTTAAATAAAAACTCCTCTTCACACAATACATCAGGTGCATAGGAGTCGTTATGATGCGTCTTATCCTAAAGGGATAGATTCCATTTGCTGCAACAACAAAGCCGCTTGAGTGCGTGTACGCACACCCAGCTTACGGAAGATAGCGGTTACATGGGCTTTGATGGTGGCTTCTGACACATGCAGCTCGTAGGCAATTTGCTTGTTGAGCAAGCCATCACACACCATCGTTAACACACGGAACTGCTGAGGCGTTAGGCTAGCCAACCCCGCAGTGACCGCCTTAGTTTCTTCGCTGAGTTTGGTATTTTCGGTCGCTTGGACAGGCCACCAGAGGTCACCATCTAACACCGCTCGAACCGCTTCTTGGATTGTAGTTAGGGAGCTGGATTTGGGGATAAAACCACTGGCCCCAAACTCACGAGCCCGTGCAATCACCGCAGGCTCCTCTTGGGCGGAAACCATTACCACCGGCATGTGCGGATATTGGCCTCGCAACAGTACCAACCCAGAAAACCCGTAAGCACCGGGCATATTTAAGTCCAGTAGAATCAAGTCCCAATCCACGCCTTCGCTGACTCGGCTTTCCAATTCAGCAATAGTCGCAGCCTCCACCAAATGTACATCAGAGCCCAACCCTAGCATTAAGGCTTGGTGCAGCGCGCCCCTGAACAAAGGATGGTCGTCGGCAATTAATATTTCGTAAGCAGCCATGGCAGATTCCTTTTTACTCCCAGCCCTTTTGCAGAGCCAACCAGACTGCCAGACTCATCCTATGAACTGGCCTGCCAAATGATTTAGACAAACACCCCACCGATGTTCGCCTACCTGTATCGGCGCAAGCATGCCGACCGCCATGGCTTAGAGTCAAGTCTGGGCTTTATATACTGAGCAGATTGCGCTCTAAGCAGACGCACGTCAGTATGGGCTTTTTCTCCAAAGAATGACCTTATGCGCCAGCCTGATATCGAAATTTATCTCAAACAAGCCGAGCTATCTGCTGTTACCCAGTGGTTAAGCCAGCGCCTTGGGCCACTTTCTGCTTGGACTGTTCAGGGTAAAACCCGCCGTTGCCATGCGGGCCAAATTCCCATTGTGTGGGTGGAGCAAGCTGTAGGCAAATGGCATTCCCTAGTGCTTGAGAGCGATGCTACACCTTGGGTTGATGATTTGAACTGTGCCCAAGAAGCCTTTCAAGCCCTTCAGATCGAAATCCGCTGTATGCCCTGTAGCTGGCAGGAGGATGAACAGGAAGAAGAGGCCGACCGCTGGCTGAGTATCGGCCCCCAAGGGGTACAAAACATTATCTGGCGTACCTAACCTTTAACGCCCTTAATCCAAAAATGTGGGCCTGACTCGCCGATGCCGCCACAGCCAAAATAAAGCACCTAAGGTCAACAGCAACGGCATTAAGGCAATATTGATGAACTTAAGACTGCGCCCTAAGGCTTCAATATCCGCGTTAAGATCGTAGCGCACCTCGCGTAGCTCCTTGCGAATGGCAAGCTTCTCTTGCAAGAACTGCTGAAGCGTGTGCTGCTGCTCAGGAGACATTTCAAGGGCTTGAGCATTGGCACCCTGCAACTCGACCAAACGTTGCTCGGTGGCCATTAAACGCTGCTGTAAGCGCTCTTCTTTCTCCCTAAACTGCTCCTCAGCGTCCCGCTGAATGGCCTCAACACGGGTGAAGGGGCGCGAGTAACGCCCACGGGAGCGCACACTGATCAAGGCATCACTGCCTGCTAGATTATCTAAGGCATTGATTACCAGAGAAGCATTATCCGCCCAAGGGGTTGGAATCGGCTGCCCAAAAAACTCTTGTACCTGTACCCACAGGCGATCGGCTAACAAATCCGTATCCGCCACCACGATCACATTAATGGAGTCCGCTGATTTAAGCCCCTCTACCCGGCCCTCAATGCCCTCAGGGAAGGCCGACTTCGCAGGCCCTTGCACACGAGCGGCTAAGGTATAGGCGGTACCGGATGCTTTTAAACCGCGCAACAGATCCCGTGGATTATTCAGATTGAGCAGACGTTGCGTATCCACCAACAGGGCCTCTTCTGAACTGCGCACCAGTGGCGTGAAACGCGTTGCTGCATCAGGCAAAGGTTCTAAAGCACCGATGGTGGCCACATTCAACATATCCAGCTCTGAACTGACGATATCTTGCTTATCCAAAGCGCGGGCTGGCAAAGACAGCAACACGGGGTGACGTACAGGGCGCTTTTGTCCATCCAAGTTCACTGAAATAGCATAGGCTGGATCAGCAACCACTCGGTCTGGAATCAAGCGCAATCCCCAAGCTTGAAACAGTGTCTCCAAATTAGAATGATGGATAGGCGGGGAATCCTCCTGTAGCGCGGCCAAATCCATGGAGGAATCTACCTCACTGTACGGATCGACAAATACCAACAGCTTGCCACCGCGCAACACAAACTGGTCGATGGCATAGCGCGTGGACTCTGACAGATCCTTAGGATGCACCAACATCAATACCGACACTTCGTCGGGAATCTGATTGGTAGCAGGTGGCAAGGCTTGCAGGCGGAACATCTGACGGACTTCTTCTAAAACCACCCAAGGGCCCGTTGGCTGCTGGGTGCGAAAGTCGAAACCGCCTTCCATCGGTAAACCAGACAAAATCCCCACCAAAGGCCGCTCTGTCTGAGCGAGGCTTTGGATTAAACGGCTGATTTCGTATTCTAAGAAGGCTTCTCGATCCTGCTGGAAGAAAGGAATAGCTTCCGTGGTATCCCCTTCCGAGGGGTGCCCCCCTACTAAGCCAAAATACAGATTATCGCCCATTTGCTGCATGGGAACGCCCTGTAAGCCTAGCTCAGCGGCGCGGTCTTCCTCCTCAGAAAAAGGCTTAGGATCAATGCGCTTTAAGGTGATTTTACCGGCGGAGCGATCTACATAGGTTTTCAGCATTTCTTCAACCCGACGGGCATAGTTACGCAATGCCGGTAAGTCACGCGCCAACTCGTCGGAAAAAAAGAACTGCAATTCGATGGGACGTTGCAGGTTATTCAGAATACGGATGGTGCCTTCAGACAGGGTATAAAGCTTTTGCTGAGTTAAATCCAAACGAGCTTGGCTAAACAACAGCCCGGACAGCAGGTTGAACACCAAAAAAGCTAAGGCAATTAACAGAAGGCCAATGCCGGAATAGAGCGTTCTTTTCAGCATGCAGACTTCCTCAAACCGCTTTTTTGAGATCAATAACAACCGCTGTTGCGGCCAACCAAGCGACGATTAAGCTCAGAAAGTACAGCACATCGCGCACATCAATAATGCCTTTACCCAAGGACGAAAAACGTACCGGAAAACTCAGCGAAGCCACCGCATCAATCAGCCATTGAGGGGCCCAATTAAAAGCATCCAACACCATTGGCAGGCCACTAACGATGAATAAAAAGCAGGCAGTTACCGTCAAAATAAAGGCAATCACTTGGTTTTTTGCTAAGGCCGACATACAGGAACCGATGGCTAAAAAAGCGCCCGCCAACAACCAGCTTCCCAAATAAGCCGCCACAATAATGCCGTTGTCCGGTTCGCCTAGATAGTTAACCGTGAGCACCATCGGGAAGGTCAGCAATAAGGACATGCCGGCAAACAGCCAAGCCGCTAGAAATTTTCCGGTTACCACTTCAAAACGAGTAATGGGTAAGGTCATAAGCAATTCGATGGAACCGGATTTACGCTCCTCAGCCCATAGGCGCATGGCTAAGGCTGGAATCAAAAACAGGTACAGCCAAGGGTGAAAATCAAAAAAAGCGCTTAAATCAGCCTGCCCACGCTCGTAAAATCCACCTAAATAGAAGGTAAACAGCCCAGACAGCACTAAAAAAATCAGGATAAAGATATAGGCCAGTGGCGTAGCAAAGTAGCTACCCAACTCGCGGCTTACGATAACGGGCAGTTGTCTCACAGGCTATCTCCACGCGTCAGGCTACGAAATACATCATCTAAACGCCCACGCTCTACATCCATTTCACGGATCTTCCAACCACGCTCGCTAACCAACGCACTGATTTGGGGATAAATTACAGCTCCCGGCTCTGCCAATAGCGTCAGGCTATGTTCTAAGGGATTTTGCTCAAGCCCCGATACGCCGGGCAGTGCTAATAAGGCCGCCTCGTCCAACGGAGTACCTGTAACCAGAGTAACCGCTTGGTGGTAGCGCGAACGGCTTTCCAGTTCTAAAGGCGTGCCATCGGCCACCAATTTCCCTTCACTGATAATCACTGCACGGGTACAAACCGCCGTGACCTCTTCCAGAATATGGGTCGAGATGATGACGATCTTATCCTTGGATAAACCTCGAATAAGCTGGCGCACTTGGTATTTTTGGTTCGGGTCTAAACCGTCGGTAGGCTCATCCAGAATCAGCACCTTGGGATCATGGATGATGGCTTGAGCCAAACCCACCCGCCGCCGAAAGCCTTTAGACAGGGTATCAATGCTCTGATCTAAAACAGGCTCTAGCTCCAAACGCTCAACCACTTCGTTCAGGCGTTGCTGACAAGCGGCTTTACGAAAGCCTCGGATTTCCGCAATGAAGGTTAGAAAACCCCGCACGCTCATGTCGCCATAACAGGGTGCCCCCTCAGCTAAATACCCCATCAGTTGCTGAACTTTTCGGGTTTGGGTGCGGATGTCATACCCCATGATGCGAGCAGTCCCCGAATCAGGCTCTAAAAAGCCGGTCAGCATCTTCATGGTGGTGGATTTACCCGCACCATTGGGGCCTAAAAAACCCAGCACTTCACCGGGTTGCACACTGAATGACAGGTCGTTGACCACCCGCCGTGTGGCAAACACCTTAGTCAAATTCATCAGTTCAATCATGCTTCTATCCATGTGCGGCTTGCTCTGCCGGAATACAAAATCGACAGACACTGAATGCGAGGCCTGACTATAAGGAGTCGTTATCCTTACTGGCAAGGTTGGTTTAAAAGCATTAGCCCAGTCTAAATGACAGAAATCATGACAGCAGCCTATGGGCTCAGGCATCATGCCGTCACTTCGATTCAGCCGCCCTTAGGGGCTTATTAACCCTAAATCTCGTTTTACAGTCTGGCGAGGGATTATGAATACACGCCATTTGCTGCCTTTATTGAGCATCAGTTTGTTACCCAGTTTAGCCTTGGCCCACGAGGGAGATCATTCGCATCTGGGCCTATTATCTGGCCTGTTGCACCCTTTTACAGGAATTGATCACTTATTAGCCATGCTGGCCATCGGTATTTGGGCTGCCTTACAAACGCGCACACTCAAACTGGCCATTCCTGCCAGCTTTTTAGGAGCTTTGCTGCTTGGCTTTTTAATGGGAGTTGCAGGCCTGAACCTGCCGATGGTGGAAACAGGAATCGGCCTTTCGGTTTTACTCCTCGGCGTGCTGATTGCCACCAGTGCCCTAAAATTACCCACGCTGGCCTGCTTGAGCCTAGCGGCGGGCTTTGCTCTGTTTCATGGCTATGCCCACGGCGCGGAAGCCACAGGCAGCCTATGGGCCTTTGCAGTGGGCTTTTTGGGCTCTAGCTTAGTATTGCATCTGGGCGGTGGTTTACTGGCTGCCGGTATTCGTCAGATCCCTCAGCTTACGCGTGCTTTAGGAGTTACTATCGCAACCAGTGGCGCAGTAATGCTGTTTTAACGCCCACCAAAGCTGGATACCTTGGATATCCAGCTTGTTTTCCCAAAAATCAGAACAGCTTAATGTTGTAACTTAGGGTTAGTCTGTTTTCATCACGATCTACCGTGCCGCTGTCATTCCCCCGCCAAGTACCATTACGCCAGTTAATACCCAGCCCTTTTAGTGTTCCCTCTTGAACCTCATAACCGAGGTTAATATCCCGTGCCCACTCTCTAGCATCGCTGCCTGCGGCATCAATATTATCACCTCGATAATATTTGGTACTGGCTTTAAGCCCTGGAATACCTAAAGCAGCGAAATCATAGGCATATCCGACCACCCAAGTACGCTCGCCCGCACTGGCAAATTTAGCACCCTGTATATTGGTGTTGGTAATTAAGTACAGCGTACGACCTGTGCTAGGTTGTAAGCTGGGAAAATCACTATGGCCCGTGATTTTTTGGTAGCCTGCGCTTAGGGCATGTCCCTTCAAACTGTAGGTAAAGAGCGCACTCCACAGCTTATTGTCCACCTCATAACGGTCGGAGGAGCCACTACCCCAGTAGCCGTTACTCCGATAACCCTCAGCCCGACCTGCTGCCGTTGAGTTTTTACCTGTGGAGTCACTGTCGAAGTAACGTAAATCCGTTGTTAAACGCCCTACGGGTAATTGCCATTGATGTAACAGCCCTAAAAAGTGTTGTTCGTAGAAGTTTTCTAACCGGCCATAGTAATACTGCAACTTAAGGTCTTTATTCAGGTTATAGTCAAAGCCACCATAATAAAAAGCATTACTGAATTGCCCTGTTTTTCTATTATTAGATCCGGGAATAGATAAACTATCGCTATGGGATGAGGTTCGCTCTGTGGAGTGCTCTAACTTACCTGCCGTAACCACAAACCTATCAAAATCTTTTGAACTAATTTGATAACCCTCAAAGGTCTGAGGTAATAAACGACCGTCATTATAAATAACGACGGGAAGTTTAGGTCTTAGCGTTCCCACATGCAGTTCTGTCTTGGAGTAGCGCATCTTTCCAGTTACACCGACTCGGCCAAAATCACGCACTGCTTTACCATTGCTCTCCAAAGGAAAGGAGCCCCCCGAAGCTGGAGTGCGGTCTATGCCGCTCTTACCATCCCGTCCGCCGCCGTCTAAACGCACACCATAAGTCCCTAATACATCCAATCCAAAGCCCACCACACCTTCGGTATAGCCTGATTTAAAATCCAACAAAAAGGCCTGTCCCCAGTCTTTTCTATTTACCGCTCCATCACGACCATCTTGGTTTAAATAAAAATTGCGTAATCCAAGCGTGGCCGTACTGTCTTCAATAAAATCGGCTCTCGCCGTATTAAAAGACAAAGGAGTTACTAGCTCCGCTAATACAAGCAAAGCACAGGCTTTTGATTTCATGGGTAAAGATGCTCTGGTATTTAATACATTAATAAAATTGAAATGAAGAAGCTCTATTTTAAAAATGTATAAATACGTCAGATAAAGACTCAATCAGTAATTTATATATTTACCATAGGTAAATAATAAATAATTGATCTATATACATAAATATATATAATTAATGGATTTATTTTTGGATGACCTCAGTAGGCCCAAGATCATCCATAGACTTAGCTTATTTTTTGGTATCGACTGAAGCCACTTGAGTCGCTTTTGCTGCCGACTTGCCCGAGGTCTTTTGCGCTGTTGCCTTAGCCTTTTTGGTCGGGGCTTTAGCAGTTTTAACGGCCGCGGTTTTAGCCGTTTTAGCAACCGCTTTAGGTGCCACAGCCGGAACCTGTGTGTTAGCCGCCGCTAACATACTGGGATAAGCCGCCTCATACTGAGCCATTAAAAAGTTTAGATTAGCTTTTGGGGTCAGCACCATTTCTACACGGCGGTTTTGAGAGCGACTCTCTTTAGAGGCATTAGCCGCCCGTGGCATACTAGACCCTAATCCCTTGACCTGTAGGCGATCTGGCCGCAGCCCACTCAAACGGAAAATAGCCCCAAACGAGCGGGCACGCTCCTGAGTTAAGCTATGGTTTACCTCCTCAGAGCCGGTATTATCGGCGTGCCCAAATACCATAATGCCAGTCTTCTTATCCGCCTCGACTAATTTGGCGATTTTAGTGATAGGCCCCAAAGCAGCCGGTACTAACATAGTAGGGCGATCAGGGTTGAAGCTGTAATCGGCCGGGGCCGTGACTACCAACAGATCATTGTGGCGTTGTACCTCAAAGCGGCTGCCTTTTAACTCCTCCCGCAGACGTGCTTCGTAATGAGCCATCCACTCAGGATCAACCTTGGGAACCTGTACATGGGCTATGGGGGCAACTTTAGCGCCTTGCTGACTGGGCTGAGCTGCTACGGGCTTACCCGTATCCAGAGTGTCTGGCTTTTCAATGGAGCTACAAGCCGATAGGAAAAAACACAACATCAAGGGCAAGGGGGCGCTTTTAAGCAACTTCATTCGCAAGGTCTCAATGGGGTTGGTTCAGCAGGCTGCTCGGCATACTCGCCTGCACAAAAATCAGTCGCATTCTGAGGCATCAAATTCCACTTGGCGAGTATGGCTAAAAGACAATTTATGAGTGCGCTTACAAATCACGCTAAGATTTGCCTAAATAGCTTATTGCTCACCCAATGCAATTTAGCCTAGACAACCTTTTACAATTCGCGCCAGTCGTTGTGCCCTTGGATCCATTAATACATAGGGGCCAAGGGTATTGGTCACAAAACCAAAGCTCAACTCTCGTTCAGGATCGGCAAAACCTAGACAGCCCCCCGCCCCCGGATGACCAAAACAATGCGGCCCCATACCAAAGGTGGCGTTTTCTATAGGCTGATCCAGCCAACAGCCCAAACCAAAGCGGGTACGAGCCAATAAAGTACGATCTTCGCCTTGGCTATGCTCACGAGTCATCTCAGATAGGAGTGCCGAATCCAACAACCGACCTTGCAGTAACCCCATGTAAAAACGGGCCAAACTACGGGCGTTACCATGACCATTAGCCGCCGGAAGCACCGCCCGCTGCCACTCTGGACTGTTCGCACTGTTCATCAAGCCAGGTGGATTATTAAACGACAGGGCCGTGAGTGAATGCGGATCAGACTGCACCGCCTTCATCAAAGCTTGGGCCGCTGCATCGCCAAAGTCATTGCGACCACGGGTTAAATGGGCTACGCGGGATAATTCGGACTCAGGCAAGCCTAAGTGGAAGTCTAACCCCAGAGGCTCGACCAAGCGCGTTTTTAGCACATCCCCCACACCGCGCCCTTCTACACGACGAATCAACTCCCCAACCCACCAGCCGTAGGTCATGGGCGCATAGCCTTGTTGGGTATTGGGAACCCACCAAGGCTGCTCCTGCTCCAAGGCGTGCGTCATGCTTGACCAATCGAACAAAGCCGCCGACGGTAAAGGCGCACGAATCGCGGATAGTCCCGCTCGATGGCACAGAAGCTGGCGTAGGGTGACAGACTCTTTGCCCCGATTAGCGGCTTCTGGCCACCAATGGCCGAGGGGTTTATCCAAATCTAAGTGCCCCTCAGCCACCAATTGCAAGGCAACGACGGCGGTAAAGGTTTTGGTGCAGGAAAACAGATTAACCAAGGTATCCGTGTGCCACTGCTGATCTTCAGTACGCCCCGCTTGCCCCGCCCAAAGATCTAATACCGTCTCGCCGCCAATCTGCACACACAGCGCAGCCCCACGCTGCTTTCCTCCGTCAAACAGCTCAGCAAACACCTCGCGAACTGGTTCAAATTGGAGATCAAAATAACCCTGCACCTGCATAATGAATCCTCAATACACTGAGCTTTAAGCCTATTTCACGCCATGCTTGGCCGGTGAATATTGATGCACGAGGGCTTCTTTAGCCGTTTTAGATAACTGCTTAATCGCACGCTCTCGCCGTAAAGCTTGCCCTTGATCTGAGCAGGCCTCCACATAAACCAACGCCTGAGCGGTACAGGTACGGAAAAACCGAGCACCTCGTCCACTTCGATGCTGTTCTAAACGTCGAATAGGGTCGGTGCTAATGCCACAATATAAAGCCCCCGTATTGGCGCGTATCAGATAGACAAACCACGGCTTGGCCTTATTTATTTCTTGTTCAGGAGTCACTCTATGCTGATCCAAATTTTCACTACCGGCGGCACCTTCGACAAAGTGTACTACGATGCCCTATCTGACTTTCAGATCGGGGAGCCGATGGTTCCAGCGCTGTTACAAGAAGCCCGCGTCCAATTTGAATATCAGTTGGAATCCCTGACTAAAAAAGACAGCTTAGAGCTTACGGATGCTGACCGCGCTTTGATTCAAGAGCGCGTTTCAAAAAGTGCCGCACGCCACATCCTGATCACCCACGGCACCGATACCATGACCACTACGGCGGCAGTTTTACAACACATCAAGGGCAAGGTAATTGTGTTAACCGGCGCGATGCAGCCTGCACGGATGCGGGATAGCGATGCGGCCTTCAACCTCGGTTTGGCGGTAGGAGCGCTGCAAACATTACCCGCAGGAGTCTACATCGCCATGAGCGGGCGAATTTTCGAGGCCAATCAGGTGCAAAAAAACCGAGCCGCCGGTTATTTTGAACCGATCACAGAATAGTCAAATCACAGGCATCTAATACCAGCAGCCTATTGACCGAATACAGGTAAACAATGAGGCAAAGGGACTTATCCGGGTCAATACTCAACTAAGCATATACACCGGCTGCGAAGAGGAAATACGCCATGACTGACTATAACGATAAAAAAAAACTCACCACCACAGCGGGCTGTCCGGTGGTGGATAACCAAAACGTCATGACCGCTGGGCCACGCGGCCCACAACTGCTACAGGACGTTTGGTTTTTAGAAAAACTCGCCCACTTTGACCGCGAAGTCATTCCCGAACGCCGCATGCACGCTAAGGGATCGGGCGCTTATGGCTGCTTTACCGTCACCCACGACATCACCCCATACACACGCGCCAAGATTTTCTCCGAGATTGGTAAAAAGACTGAGCTCTTTGTACGCTTCTCTACCGTAGCAGGCGAGCGTGGAGCCGCCGATGCGGAGCGGGATATTCGTGGCTTTGCCATCAAGTTCTACACCGAGGAAGGTAATTGGGACTTAGTCGGCAACAACACTCCGGTATTCTTCCTGCGCGATCCGCTCAAATTTCCCGACCTGAACCACGCGGTGAAGCGCGATCCAGCCACGAACCTACGCAGCGCCCGCAATAACTGGGATTTTTGGACTTCCCTGCCGGAAGCTTTACACCAAATCACCATTGTGATGAGTGATCGAGGTATTCCCGCTACCTACCGGCATATGCATGGTTTTGGCTCCCATACCTTTAGCTTCATTAATGCACACAACCAGCGCTATTGGGTGAAGTTTCACTTTAAAACCCAGCAAGGCATTAAAAACCTGAGCGATGCCGAAGCAGAGGCGGCCATAGGTAAATGCCGTGAAACCCATCAGCGCGACCTGTATGAAGCCATTGAAACCGGCAATTACCCTAAATGGACGCTGTGTGTACAAATCATGCCTGAAGCCGATGCGGCCAAGGTCCCTTACCATCCCTTTGACTTGACCAAAATCTGGCCACACAAAGACTACCCACTCATCGAAGTCGGTGTGTTAGAACTGAATCGAAATCCTGCTAACTACTTCGCTGAGGTAGAACAAGCCGCCTTTAACCCTGCCAATATTGTCCCCGGTATCGGCTTTTCTCCCGATAAAATGCTGCAAGGACGGCTGTTTTCCTACGGGGATGCCCAGCGTTATCGCTTGGGGGTAAATCACGGCCTAATACCCGTCAATGCACCCCGTTGCCCCGTTCACAGCTACCACCGTGATGGAGCCATGCGCGTCGATACTAACTACGGTGGCACTCTAGGCTATGAACCCAACAGCTACGGAGAATGGCGCGAGCAACCAGAGTTTAAGGAGCCCCCCTTGGGCTTAGAAGGCGCGGCCGATCATTGGAATTATCGGGAAGATGACGATGACTACTACAGCCAACCCGGGGCCCTATTCCGCTTAATGACACCCGAACAACGGCAAGTGCTGTTCGACAATACCGCTCGCTCTATGGGCGATATCCCAGAAGCCATTAAGCGACGACATATTGAGCACTGCACCCAAGCAGATCCTGCCTACGGTGCTGGAGTGGCTAAAGCTCTGGGTTTGGCTTAACCCCCCCGTGGCATACATCTTGATGTAACAACCCGTATCAGAAGCAGAGCGCTGACTCATACAGCGCTCTGCCTCTATCCCAATGCAATGGGATGAACATCGGTTTACCGGATTCTACATTCATTGCATATATCCGTAGCCGGTTGTTACCCAAGGAGTAGATATGGAACCTGCATACATTAATGAGTTGGCACTATTGGCTCGGCTTAATCGTAAGCTAACCCCACGCGATATGCAGATTAAGCGCTGCCCAGAGGACAGTTCCCGCTACCCTCAACTAGGCCGTTTCTACCATATCGCTACGCCTACGGGAGAAGTATTAACGGCTCATGTAGATATTGAGGATATGGCCCGGAAAGTCGGGGCACTTAGAGATTGGGAGTATTTGGAGCGCTGAAAGAGGCAACGGGGCGGGGCGGGAGCTTCGGTTCATCCCCGCAGGTGCGGGGAACGCTAGAGAAATATAACCAAGGCTCAAATTCGAGCCGGTTCATCCCCGCGGCTGCGGGGAACGCTCATAGTTGTTGACGTATCTCGTGGTTCTGGTAGGTTCATCCCCGCGGCTGCGGGGAACGCAGGGTTTAATGTTTTTGAAGCATACTTATAAACGGTTCATCCCCGCGGCTGCGGGGAACGCGTCGGTGTATCCGATGGCGATACCCTCACCTGCGGTTCATCCCCGCGGCTGCGGGGAACGCCCCATTCCCGCATGCGTTCAGCGGGTGATTGACGGTTCATCCCCGCGGCTGCGGGGAACGCCGCATAGGCTTGGTGCCGATGTGTATGTGGCGCGGTTCATCCCCGCGGCTGCGGGGAACGCAGTTATCAAAGCTGGCGATGATTATCGAATCACGGTTCATCCCCGCGGCTGCGGGGAACGCGGTTCGTGCAAAGCTGGACAGTCGCTCCAGCGCGGTTCATCCCCGCGGCTGCGGGGAACGCAGTTATCAAAGCTGGCGATGATTATCGAATCACGGTTCATCCCCGCGGCTGCGGGGAACGCGGTTCGTGCAAAGCTGGACAGTCGCTCCAGCGCGGTTCATCCCCGCGGCTGCGGGGAACGCTGCTGGCAAGGTAAATTCCCACAGCGCTCCACCGGTTCATCCCCGCGGCTGCGGGGAACGCAAGGCCGGTGTGTTTGTGGATGCCGCGCCATTCGGTTCATCCCCGCGGCTGCGGGGAACACTGCGT
>NZ_VLKG01000009.1:0-105711 GCF_007830255.1 Azomonas agilis | reverse complement strand
GTGGCGGTTCATCCCCGCGGCTGCGGGGAACACACTTAGCATAACCAACTGTTCCACAAAGGAAAATTGGTACACTAAAAATCTACCAACTTTTTACTTGTTAAAGATCGGGGTTTTCAGGGGGTAAAAAAGCCACTAAACGTAACCCATCGTAGTCAATGGGAATGCGCCGATTAGCCCCTAAGGTTTGAAATTCATAACCGGATTCCGTGTTGCTGGCCCAAGCCATCACCACATTGCCCTCTTCGTAACCAGCACTAAGGTGTTCCCAGATCATTTCCCGTGTACGACGCGAAACATCACCGATATACACCCCAGCTCTGACTTCCAACAGCCAGATCGCCAGTCGCCCTCGCAAGCGCGGCGGCACGTTTTCAGTGACTACCACTAAAAAACTCATCAGCGGCTCCGATGCCCAATGTCGCCATGTGATTCTGGATTAGGAATTGCAGGCGGCACGGACTCTGGCGGCGCTTCGGGCGGCTTAATTTCACCGGCGGCCAATACCTCCTCAATAGTGGGAATGATGCGCCCGAGCAATTTGCTGGAGCGAAACAAATCCCGACAGCCAATCCGCACCTCTCGCTCAGGATTGGCAGGCGTTTTAGCCGCTAACCGAAAGGCCAAAGGTACGACGGTTTCAAACTTGAACAGATCGGCAATGTCGTACACAAAAGACAGCGGCTTGCCGGTATGAATAAAACCCACCGCTGGAGCATAACCCGCTGCCAACACTGCCGCCTCGGTAATACCATACAGACACGAAGTAGCTGCCGATAAGCAGCGATTGGGTACATCGGCAGCATCCCATTCGTGCCGATCGTAATTGCGGGCTTGCCAGTTCACCTTATATTGTTTGGCCAACAGCTTGTAGGTTTCCCGTACCCGTGCGCCTTCAATACCGCGCAACTGTTCGACACTACGACGCGCCGGTGCAGGTTCGCCAAAACGCAGCTCGTACATTTTGCGCACCACTTTCAGACGCAGTTCATCGTCCAAAGCCAGCTTGGCCTGATACAACAACCGATCCGAACGCGCCCCTCCGGGTTGGCCGCTGGCGTATAGCCGCACACCAGCCTCTCCGACCCACACCAACAGTGTTCCCACAGTGGCTGCCAAATTAACAGCGGCATGGGAGACGCGGGTTCCCGGCTCCAACATCAGGCAAGCCACGGAGCCTATGGGAATGTGTTTACGCACGCCATTTTTGTCGATGACTACAAAGGCTCCGTCCAGAACATCAATCTGGCCGTATTCAACGAAGACCATCGACACGCGGTCTTTCATCGGTAGGGGTTTGAGTGGGGGGAGCATTTAGAGTTTTCCTACGCTCAATAAACCACAACCAAAAGCTTTAGCTGGGCCAATACCCTCTAATAGGGCTTGAGCGAATCGATTGGTATCCTCTACCACTAAACGCCCTTCAAAGCAGGCCCGCTGCAAAGTAATACGCTGACTCGCTTTAGGCGTGGATAGGCGATCACTACCCGTTACCAAGGCCGCCTCTACTCGAAACCCATGACGATTGGCTTGACGTATCAACCAAGCTAACTGAGCTTCTTCCCCAAGCAACCCCAGCCGTTTGCCGTCACGGGTTACAGTGGGATTAGCCTGCAAGCGAAAACGATAGCGGCCTCCATCATTAACCAGTTGCTGTGCATCCAGTTGTTTAACTTCCGGTGCTTGCTTTAGATACTGCGGCACAGCTTCTAGGTAAGACCAGTCAGGTGCTTCGCTACTTTGCACCAGCAATATCGGATCAGCCCAAGCGGTATTAACCTCTTGCCGCCATAAAAAGCGCGGAGCGGAGCTGCTCTCATCTGCAACAAAGGCGCGTACCAAGGTGCGGTGCATTTCGTAAGGGCTACCTAGGTCTCGGCGAGCCAATCCAGTATTAGGATTAAGCCGCAGGCGCGTCAGATACATGCGTACCTCCCACCGACAAAGACTGCGATAATACAAAACGCGGCCCAAAGCGACGCTCAATAAAGGGAGCTACGGGCTGATCTAAACGCACAGCTCCCTCGCTAGCATGCTCTAACACAAAACGCTTAGTCTTAGCCGTATCCCCTTTACTCAATAAAGGCCAGTGCTGCAAAGCTTCTAGTAACGAAGTATCTAACAGCGCATCTGGCAAAAATACAGGCGCACTGGGCACAAAACTTTTGCGCCCTAAAGCTAGGGGCCAAACAGGATTACGTAAGGCCGTTTCAATCCGTTGCAACACAGAACGCTCTCCCTCTAAACCCACCAAAAATAGGGCATCGGCCAGATAAAAGCGCGGACTCACCACAGTGCGCTCCAGATCGGCTTTACCCGACGCAATGCGCACGCCGGTGGCTGTCTGGTAGTCACGCATGGGCGTACCTTCCCGATCAATCCGAACACCCATTTTTAGAGCGGCTAAGTCCTCGACCGGCTCAGAGCGGTCACGTCCCAAGGCCGCACAGACCAGACCAAGAACGCCGGACTTAGAGGGCTCCAACTGAGTATCACGCTCATCAAAGCGGCTGGTAGTTCCCCAAGATTGCAGCGGCCCTTGCAGACGCAGCAGCAAGGTGGCCATTGTTAAACTCCCAGTCCATTAACCACTTGCTCTCGCACCCAGCGCACTAAGGCTTGCAAGGATTCAGAGGCTTGCCCTTTACCGCTTGGCCATTGTCCAGTGAGGTCTAAATAACCCCAAGCATCCTGCTCTGAAGCATAGGCCGTTGCTAGGCGTTGCTCATAAGCAGCCAACTCTTTAACCGACAGCCCAGTAAGTGGCTGATCATGGCGGGGCAATACGGGTTTTTCAAAAGCATTGGCCAAGTTAAGCGGTAAGCTGTGGCGAATGCTGATGCCAATAAACTCAGGAGCGTTGTGAGCTGCAAAGCTGTTTTGCTTACCCGTGGGGATAGCCAAACTAAAGGCTTTTACGAAGGCTTCGACCGCTGACAGGGTTAACTCCTGATCGCCTTGTAAGTTGCTCAGTAACTTAGGCACATCCAGCAGGGCATAGCGATACAACGTAGCCGAGTTAAACTCTACCTGACCGATCATGCCTGCGCCGGTATCCGCGCGGGTATTTTCGTCATCTACAGCGGTAAAATAGTCAAACTCGCGCTCTACCCTATGGGTACTGATGGCATGAGCCACTTGGCAAGCAGCATCTTGATTGACTTCTGGCAAATCCGCCAACATGCGGCCAAATAAGGCCACGTCCACTGCCTTACCACCGTCTAGGATACTTTTGGCTTGCTTGACAACCTCAGGCGGTAAGCTGGCTTTAGCGTCTTTTTTGCTCTTGCCTGCGGCTACTGGCACCAGCACATCCCAATGCTGCTCAATCAATTCCGCAAAACGAGCAATTTCTGTTTGGCCTAGAAACAGCAGATACTGGGTTTTGCCGTCGTCTTTAAGCTTTAAACCTGCCGCTGCCAAAGCTGCTTCAATACGACCTTTAGCCTCTGCCTCTTCCCGCCCATTAAGACGAGCCAAGAGTAACTCCTGAAGCCGTTGGGTACGGATGCCACGATGAGCCACAGGTAATAATTCATGTTCAGCTACGGCTAAACGAGTGGCTCGCTTAAAACACTGACTGCTCACCCGTGCCCGGCGCTGACCACCAAAGAGTGCATCCTTAGGCGCTCCCGTGTCATCGCGGTTGAGGTTGGAAGGCGCAAAGTTTTGGATCAGATGCAGTTCGATAAAAAAGCCCATGAGGTTATCCCTTTCCTTATACGTGGGAATTTGAGGTGTTGTTTGCTTCAGTTTCACGATAAGCAGCCCGATAAAACTCCCGTGCCCATCGCTGACGAATACGATCAAGATCGAATGCTGGATTCATCCAAATGAATAAATCGTCCAATAACTCGCCATAGTTCAAGCCAATATCGGCACTGGCCAATAAGCTGATACTTTGGCGTAGGTGATCCGCTAAACTGCCGGCATCTGTGCCCAACAGCGCCACAAAACGCTGCTCAATGCTGGGGCTTTTCTCTTTATGGCTCCACAGCACACCTAGAGCACCAGCCAAGGACTGTTCCGCTTGCTGGGGATGTTTGGCGTAGAGCCCTGCTACCAAGTAACAAGCCAATCGGCGTTTATCTTGAGCCTCCCACTCTAACTTCAAAAAAGGCTCCACATAGGGATAAGCGGCCGGATAAGCCCCCGGAGCAAAAGCCAAACTGTGGCGCAAACGGGCTAAAGCCCCGGGATTCCCCTTATTTTGTCCTTGAGGTGTTAGCCGCTCCAAATATTGGATAAAGGACATGGCGTATTCGGACTTCATGGAGCGACAGCCTCCTTGGCTACTTTGTGTTCCGGCAGATGTTCATTGAGCAACCCACAAAAACGCGGCCAGTACAGGGCATCCGCCCGTAAAGCCTGAACTGAGCCCCCCATACCTGCCAACAATCGGCCCCATACGGAACGAGCTGCTTGGGCCAGAGCCTGCTGCCATAGCTGCTCAGCTTGCTCGTCCTGATTTTGGGAGACTAAGTCCAATACTTGGGACAATTGACGCTCTGCTGTGGAAAAATACAACGCGGCTGAGGGGCCACTATCAAAGAGGCTACGGGCTTTGCTAAAGGTTTCTTTGTTGTGAGAGTCCGGCAAAGCCTCAGCAATCATCTTGGTAGCCAAGCTGCGAATTTGGGTAAAGAGGTCTTCTGCTTCTTTTACGATATCGCGGACTAATTGAGCTTGCTGCACATCTACGAATAAGGATACAGGCATCACTAACTGTTCAGCCCGCCAGCGCAGTAACTTAGCTTGATCACTGGCTAAACCAGCCACTAATACCGGCAAATTACTGTCATAGGTAATGCGAGTTGCATAATTCAAAACTGCCGCTGGATGCGAGGCATTTTCGGGGTTTGGGACTAAGGCAGGTAAATCACGCCACAGGGCACGCCCTTCGGTAAAGGTCAGACGTACTGGCCCGGTACTGCCTTTTCGAAAACAGGCCATAGAATCGGGAAGATGAGGATCTTCCTCTAAAGCCACCCCAGCAGCAAAACGCAACCAGCGGATGCCCCCCTCTGGCTCAGGGAGCAACAGCACCGCGCGGCTTAAGCGGGTATAGCGATCATTGGGGCCAGTGGCTAGCTTAGGAGCTGCGCGCAAATCGGCTAGCGTTACGGGCGACTGCTCCCAGCAGGGTAAGTCTTCCACACCCTGCCGAGTGGCTGAGTGCAGTGCCAGACATAGGGTTTTAGCCAACGTTTGGCCTTGGGGCAGGATAGCGGCGGTATTGGCCAGCGGCCCCGCTTTGTCAGAATCACGCAGGGTTTTAACCAATCCCCCCGGCACAAACTGTAAGTATCCCAGCAAGGTACGCAGGCACTCAGCAAAGCTGATGGCGCGCGGCTCACTATCGTAAGAATGGTCAAATACCACGGGAGTATTGCCATTGGCGCTGGCTAGAGAAATTTGCGTCCACGGCTTTTGCTTGGTACAGGTTTCTTCCGCCACTCCCAAAATAGCCGCCTGCATAAAGGGATGCTGGGTATCAAACAACCAAAAGCGATCACGCCAACGCTCTAAATAGGCTTGAATGTCAGCAAGGGGTAAGCCCTTTGCGTAGTATTGGCGTGCCCCTTTCAAACGAAACTCTTGGCTATCCTGACTACTTAGAGCTCGGTGCAGAATGACCAGCAACAGCCGATATTGGGCCACTAGGCTAGGCGGTGCCGTTTCAGCTAAAGCTACAATACGATCCGCCTGTGCAAAAACCTCCAGCAGCCCAAGCTCAATAATCGCCCCTCCTTGAGTACGCACAGGCAACCAAGGTTCATCCAACAGGTTAAAGGCGCTCGTCATATCGTCCATTCCTTAGGTTAGAGACAGCATCAGACTTTCCCTCTCAAAGCGGAATGAGCTAAAGGTATGCTCCTTCGCGACTAATGTCAAAGAGTAGGTTCTTAAAAAGAAAAAATCTTTTCCTCGTTGCATTAGAATGGCTTTGCGTTATTTCCTAGCCCGTTTTTAGCCAGGATGAACCAAGTAGCTTCTTCAAAATCAGGGAAGCAAGCACCTTTTCCCCACGGTTGTGGGGATGCCGAAAATTTGGAGGGGATCACCCCTCCAGCTTTTCAATCACCAGCCCCAAGACCTCATCTAAATGCAGCCTTAGATGCTCACTGACAGAGTAGCGATTGTCGTGCAAAGGCAAGATTCGGCAATCACGCAACAGAGGATGCTCCGCCAAAGCATGGGGTAAAGCCTGAGCCAAAAAGTGTTGAACCAATGCTTTACGACTGACACGCAACTGACGCGCATAAAGCTGGTTAGCTAAATCATCGTTTAGCTTTTGATCAAGGCTCAAAATTTCAGAGGTTTGGCTGAACCCCAAACCTTCTGGGCGTTGACACAGCGGGATCAAACTTAGACTGTCCTCGCCTAAACGTGTGCTGTTAACCAAACCCAATCCTTCGCCTTCTTCCTTACCACGTGGCTTATCCAAGTAGGCATCACAGGTTTGTGCTAAAGGATCAATACTGACTCCAAAGGCGCGTGTTTGCTGGTTCTTAATTTCAGCACGGTATTCACCATAGGCTTGCAGCTCTATATGGTCGCGGGTGGCCTCATCTAAGTCATCCGGCAAAGGTTCGTCGCTGTAAACTGCTTGCACTAGGCGGTCAATGTCTTGAGGTAAATGCAATTCAGACTCACGCGACAACAAAGCCCAAGTACGACCTAATAAATAAGCGTCATACACAAACTCCCAAGCTGTTTCCGTGAGTTCAGGTAAAGAATGTGGATTAAGCCCTGCAACCCATAATCGGGGTTGTGTATGTGCTAAAGGCCGTTGCCGTTGATGGCGATGTAAACGCCCCGCGCGTTGTAGCAGCAAATCCACAGGGGCTAAATCGGTGAGCATAAAATCAAAGTCTAAGTCCAAGGATTGTTCAGCTACCTGTGTTGCAATCAACAATCCACGATCAGGACGCTGACCTGTTGTGCCAAAGCTTCCCAGTACACGCTTTTCTGAATCCGCTCGCTGATTAGCTGGAAAACGGGCATGGAATAACAGGACAGGGATGTCTTCTTCTAACTGTGGGCGCAAGAGCAGATAGAGCTGCTGAGCTCTGTCCACCGTATTTACAATGACTGCCCCGCAACCTCCTTGGGCTATTTGCGCCAGTACCTCAGCAGCAAGAGCTTCCAGCGTTTCTAGGGTATGCCTTAGCTGGATCACCGGCAAAGGACGAGCCTCAAAATGCGCGCCCCGCACGCCTTGTTGATCAGCCAGCAATAGCCGTGGATAAGCGAGGGAAGGAATATCAGCAGCCTTAATGCCCCAAGCCGCCATCAAGGATTGGCGCTTCGCCTCTGGTAAGGTGGCACTCATCAATACCACCGAGCTACCCAGCGCTTTCAGCCATTGCAGTAGGGTTTCAATTAAGCCGCTGGTATAGGCATCGTAGGCATGTACCTCATCCAATACCACAACCCTATTACCCAATCCCCAAAGCCGTACAAAGTGGTGTTTGACGTTTAAGACGGACAATAATGCTTGATCCACCGTCCCTACACCATAAGGCGACAGTAATGGACGACGCTTTTGGGAAAACCATGCCGAAGCACTTAGGCTTTCTGTGGAGGATTGATCAACACTTTTTAGATGGCGTATCTGCTCATTCATCGCAGCGCCACCATGCACTAACTGTATATCCAAAGGGTCGGAGGTAAAGGCGTGCAAAAAAGTAAGAGCCCGACTAAATAAAGCATTGCTGGTGGCTTGTGTCGGTAGCGCTACGTAAAGACCACGATGTTGATTGGCGGCCTGTAAACGCAAGTGCGCCAAAAAAGCTAACTCCGTTTTACCCTCACCCATCGGGGCTTCAACCAACAATAAAGACGGCCCTTGGACTGAGGACAGCAGCTTATCGCCCACCTGCTGCAAAGGGCGCGCCTCCACAGCGGTGGATCGTCCCATTACCCGTCCCAATAAATGCTCTAGGCTAACCTCTGGTGTAAACCCACCCACCAACGGCGCAACTGACCATCCAATATCTTGCAAAGCCTTCTGAGCTAATAGACAAGCGTGCTGATGGTAGTCTTTTAGATCATCTTGACGCTCACCCAAAGGAAACCACTGGCGATTAGAGGCAATCCAGTCAGCTACTGCGGTTAACCCCGCAAACCAATTAACAACAGGCAGACTCAATGTTTCCACTTGTGGCTGCGCTTCGGGACTAAGCACTTGCCAATAGACTTCCAGCAAAGTTCTGCGCGCCTCTAACCACGCAGAGGACTCTCTATAGGGTTTGGATTGGCTGATCTCAATGGAGTTGGGATGGTAGCCGTGGTGTGCGCCCAAGGCTTGCAGTAAATCCCGCAATACTTCTGGAATGAAGGGCATTAACTCTTGTAGCGGCTGGTGTAACAACGCGGCGGTTGCTAGATCATGGCGCGTAACCTTGCAGGAGCGGGGATTAAAATCGAGCCCCTGTGCTTGGTCGGCTTGCTGTCCCTGTGGCCATTTACTCTGAAAACCAGGAATAGCCTTACCAAAATCATGCAACCCCACCAAAACGGCTAACCAAGGCACTACGGCAGCTTGAGGTAACCCCAAAGCCTGAGCCAACCAAGCTATTGTGGAGGGAGGCTCAAAACCTAAAATAACTTTAGTAGTGGCCGCCACATCCAGCATATGGCCCAGTAGCGGATGACCAAAAGTCTCATCGCTCTTAGCCCAAAGCGCTCGAACAGGTGCTGGTAATTCAGAAAATTGGTTTAAAAAGCCATCTAACATAGCAACGACCTAATCCTTGGCTAACAAACTGGTTATTTATACAAGATATCATTATCCAATCAAGCTCCACCCTGCTCAAAAAACAACCACAGCGCACTGAAATACTGGCCATAGCCCTTCCTTTGCGTATACTGCGCGCCATGTCTGCCTATACCCTATCTCATCACTCACCCTACAGGCTTACTCGACTGTTAGCCCTAGGCCTTGTGCTGATGCTCAATGGCTGTGGTGATACTTCAACGCCCGAGGTTTCTGCTAAGCAGCACAGCCAACTAGAGCATGTTCAGATGCAGGGCGTGTTGCGCGTCATCACCCGGAACGCTCCCACGACTTATTACCAAGACCGTACGGGTGAAGCGGGATTTGAATACGAGTTGGTCAAAGGCTTTGCTAAATACCTTGGCGTGAGTTTGCATTTAGAGATTGCTAACACCCCTGAAGAACTGTTTGAGCGCCTTGCCGAACCCAATGGCCCCGTGCTGGCCGCCGCCAGCCTAATCCAAGGCCCAGACAAGCCACCGCAGTTTTGTTTCAGCCAAGCCTATATGGATTCGGCGACTCAGGTGATTTACCACCGCAACCAAGTACGCCCTAATGCCCTAACAGACCTGTTTGGCAAAAAAATTCTAGTAGTGAAAGGCAGTACCCACGCCCAATTGCTGGAGCAACTGCACCAAGAAAATCCTAAGCTAAAGTACGAAGAATCCGATCATGTAGAGGTCGTAGATCTATTGCGCATGGTGGATACCAAACAGTTGGCCTTTACCTTGGCCGAATCCAACGAACTTGCCATCAACCAATTTTATTTTTCCAATGTGCGCTCTGCGTTTGAGCTAAACAGCCAAAATCAGCAAGCTTGGGCCATGCGCTGTACGGCAGAGGATCGGAGCTTGGTTGAGGCTGCTAATCAGTACCTTCGTAACGTACAAAAAAATGGCACCTTGCAAAACCTGAAAGAGCGCTATTACAGCCACGGCGATATTCTGGGTTATGTGGGGGTCTACACCTTTGCCCAACACCTGCGCCAACGTCTACCACGCTACGAAAAACACTTTCGAGCCGCCGCTAAACAGCACGATATTGACTGGAGGCTGGTGGCTGCCATCGGCTATCAGGAATCACAGTGGGACCCTACCGCCATCTCAAAAACGGGGGTTCGTGGTTTGATGATGCTCACTCAGAACACCGCAGAATCAGTGGGGGTCACGGATCGTCTTAACCCAGTGCAAAGCATTAAGGGCGGCACAGAGTACTTTGTGCAAATACACAATGAACTGCCCAACAGCATTCGGGAACCTGACCGCACTTGGTTTGCCCTCGCTGCCTACAATGTGGGGGCTGGTCATTTAGAAGATGCGCGCCAATTAACCCGCAAAGCGGGCCTCAACCCCAACCGCTGGCTAGATGTTAAACGCATTTTGCCGCGCCTAGCCCAGCAGGAGTGGTACACCAAAACCCGCTACGGCTACGCACGCGGCGGCGAGCCGGTGGAGTTTGTCGCCAATGTGCGCCGCTATCTGGATATTTTGACGTGGACGAGCCAACCACAACTGGAAAGCCGTGCCCCAGCTCAGAAAAACCTGCACATTCCCGGTATTAATCCCGCCGATCTGAGTAAAAATCTGCCGCCGCTGTAGCTTTAATCTTTAGCAATAGCGGCAAAAGCAGCGTGGGTATGCTCGGCCAATACCGCTGCACTGAGCTCCACCTCCAACCCCCGCCGCCCAGCACTGACAAAAATGCTGGGCCAATTCTGGGCAGATAGGTCAATAAAGGTACGCAGGCGCTTTTTCTGCCCCAAAGGGCTGATGCCTCCCACCAAATAACCCGTAGTGCGCTGGGCCATCTGCGGGTTGGCCATTTCCAGCTTTTTAACCCCTGCCGCCTGCGCTAAAGCTTTTAAATCCAAACTCCCACCCACTGGCACAACGGCTACCAACAACTCTTTAGCTTCCGTACTCACCAGTAGGGTTTTAAAAACCTGAGCTGGATTGAGCTGAAGCTTCTCTGCCGCCTCCAATCCATAGGAGGCGGATTTAGGATCATGTTCGTAGCTATGGATTTGAAAGCTGGCTTTAACTTTTTTCAACAGGTCGATGGCTGGAGTCATGGTGGTTCACACAACTAAAAACCCTACTCTACTCCAGATTCCGCTTGAGCGTAGCGCGTCCGCAATTGTCGAGCGGCAGCCACCATATTAGCCAAAGCCGCCTGAGTTTCCGGCCAGCCACGGGTTTTTAAACCACAGTCTGGGTTTACCCAGAGGCGCTCAACCAGAATATGCTCCAGTGCTTTTACCAGCAGCTCACGCATTTCCGAAGCCTCTGGAACGCGCGGCGAGTGAATATCGTACACACCGGGGCCAATTTCGTTGGGGTACTGGAAGACTTGGAACGCCTTGAGTAACGCCATCTGCCCCCTTGAGGTTTCAATGGTGATCACATCCGCATCCATAGCGGCAATGGCTTCGATAATGGCATTAAAATCGCTGTAGCACATATGGGTGTGGATTTGAGTTTCATCCTGCACTCCGGCACTGCACAGGCGGAAGGATTGCACCGCCCAATCCAAATAAGCAGCCCAGCGATCTCGCCGCAAAGGTAAGCCCTCTCGGAAGGCAGCCTCATCAATCTGGATTACCGCAATGCCTGCGGCTTCTAAATCCTGTACCTCGTCCCGAATGGCCAAGGCCAGTTGCCGCGCTTGCTGTTCTGCACTCAAATCTTCGCGCGGGAATGACCACAGCAACATGGTAACCGGCCCCGTGAGCATGCCTTTCATCGGTTTGCGGGTCTGCTGTTGAGCATAACTGATCCAATCCACCGTCATCGGCTTAGGTCGGCTTAAATCACCGTAGATAATGGCGGGCTTCACACAGCGGGAGCCGTAACTTTGCACCCACCCATTGCGGGTCAGCAGGTAGCCGTCCAACTGCTCGGCAAAATACTCCACCATGTCGTTGCGCTCGGCCTCACCGTGCACCAGCACATCAAGGCCTAAGCTCTCTTGCACCAAGACGGCATGGCGGATTTCCGCTTGCATGGCTTCAACATACTCAGCTTCAGAGAGTTTGCCTTGGCGGTAGGATTGGCGTGCCAGACGGATGGCCGGAGTCTGGGGAAAGGAGCCAATGGTTGTGGTAGGAAATAGCGGCAGATTTAACCGAGCCCGCTGTTTACCAATACGCGCGCTAAAAGCCGACTGACGCTCCGTATGTCGTGCCCGTATCGCGGATAAGCGCGCTTGCACCGACTCTTTATGAATGCGTTTAGACTGAGCCCGCTCGGCTTGAATACGCGCACTCTCGGCCAAGGCTTGCTGTACTTCGGGGGCTTCTGGCTGGTTAATCGCCTGCACCAGCAGCGCTACTTCTCGGCTTTTTTGCACGGCAAAGGCCAGCCAGTCTTTAAACTCGGCCTCCAGAGCCGTCTCACTGGTCAAATCCACCGGACAATGCAGCAACGAACAGGAAGGCGCGATCCATAAACGCTCACCCAAGCGCTCGGCGGTGGGGCGTAGCAGATCCAAGGTTTTATTCAGATCGGAGCGCCATACATTGCGCCCATTCACCACGCCCAACGACAGCACTTTATAGCTTGGCAAACGATCCAACACGGCTGGAAGTTGTTCAGGAGCGCGGACTAAATCCAGATGCAACCCCTCTACCGGCAACTGACTGGCCAGCAGCAGATTGTCTTCTAATCCGCCAAAATAGGTGGCCACTAGCTTCTTTAAAGGAGCGCGTTGCAGTTGGTTGTAGGCGCGCTCAAAGGCGTTTTTCCAGTCCTGCGGTAAATCCAAAACCAGAATGGGTTCATCCAACTGCACCCACTCCATTCCTTGGTCGGCCAAACGCTGCACAATCTGCGCGTAGATCGGCAATAGGGAGTCAAGTAACTCCAGCTTATCAAAATCCCCTTGAGCCTTGCCCAACCAGAGGTAGGTCAGCGGGCCAATCAATACTGGCTTGACGCGATGTCCTAAAGCCTTGGCCTCCTCAACTTCCTCAAACAACTGATTCCAACTGAGCTGGAAGGATTGATTCGGGGCCAATTCCGGTACTAGATAGTGGTAGTTGGTATCAAACCACTTAGTCAGCGCCGAAGCCGGTTGCGCCTGTTGCCCCGCACCCTGACGGGATAAACCACGCGCTACGGCAAACAGGGTATCTAGGCTAGGCGTTTCTGTGGATTTAAAACGCTCAGGAATTACCCCAAACATCAGAGAATGGGTCAATACCTGATCGTACCAAGCAAAATCTCCCACCGGCAGCCAATCCAATCCGACTTCTTGTTGCGTCTGCCAATGGGCGGCGCGCAGCTTTTGGCCTACGGCGCGTAAACCGGCTTCGTCTAAATCGCCTTTCCAGTAGGCTTCCAGCGCGCGTTTCAGTTCCCGATCCCGTCCAATGCGCGGAAATCCCAAACTATGCCCTACGGCCATATCGCTGCTCCCCATGACATCAGTTAAATTCAGAGGAGCAGATTTTCTGACCTTTTATTGGCATGAAACAAACTCAAGTATTTTGAGATCAACCCTCAAAAAATTCATCATGCACTGCGCCCATCGGCCAAGATCGCCCCTAGGAGAGTTCCAGCGCAGATCACTGTATACTCCCGCCCCTTTCTTTTGCGTTCTGTCTCGGGTTTCCAGCATGTCCAAGCCATCACGAAAAGCTCCCAGCGTGGGCGTTGTCTCTTTGGGCTGTCCCAAAGCCACCGTTGATTCCGAGCGTATCCTCACCCAACTGCGCACCGAGGGCTATCAGATCGTGCCCAGCTATCAGGATGCAGACGTGGTGGTGGTCAATACCTGCGGCTTTATCGACTCGGCCAAAGCCGAATCCTTAGAGGCCATCGGCGAAGCCCTGCGCGAAAACGGGCGCGTAATCGTCACCGGCTGCATGGGCGTATCGGAAGACGCTATCCGCGATGTACACCCTAGCGTATTGGCGGTCAGCGGCCCTCAGCAGTACGAACAGGTCGTACAGGCGGTACATGATGCAGTTCCGCCTCCCGCAGACCACGATCCCTTTGTGGATTTAGTGCCGCCTCAAGGTGTGAAACTCACGCCACGCCACTACGCCTATCTAAAAATTTCTGAAGGCTGTAACCATCATTGCAGCTTCTGCATCATTCCCGGCATTCGCGGCAAACTGGTCAGCCGTCCGGTGAATGAAGTGCTGGAGGAAGCGGAAAAGCTGGTACGCGCTGGAGTAAAAGAGCTGCTAATCATCTCCCAAGACACCAGCGCCTATGGCGTGGACTTGGGCTACAAAACCGAATTTTGGAACGGTCGCCCGGTCAAAACCCGGATGAAGGAGCTGTGCGAAGCTCTGTCCAGCCTCGGGGTTTGGGTGCGTTTGCACTACGTCTACCCCTACCCTAACGTGGACGAGGTAATTCCGCTGATGGCTGAAGGCAAGCTACTGCCCTATCTGGATATTCCCTTCCAGCACGCCAGCCCAAACATCCTCAAAGCCATGAAGCGTCCGGCGTTTAAGGACAAAACCCTGGAGCGCATCCGCCAGTGGCGGGAAATCTGCCCTGAGCTGACCATTCGCTCTACCTTTATCGTCGGCTTCCCCGGCGAAACGGAGGAGGATTTCCAGTATCTGCTGGATTGGCTCACCGAAGCTCAGTTGGATCGGGTGGGTTGTTTCCAATATTCCGCTGTGGCAGGTGCCTCTGCCAACGAGTTAGAAGGTGCGGTACCAGAAGAAGTAAAACAAGAACGCTGGGAGCGCTTTATGGCCCACCAACAGGCCATCAGCCAAACCCGCCTACAACAGCGCATCGGCCAGACCATTGAGGTGTTAATTGACGAAATCGACGAAGAAGGGGCTATTGGCCGCTCGCCCGGCGATGCGCCTGAAATCGACGGCAACGTCTATCTGGAGGACTTCGACCTCAAACCCGGCGACCTGATCAAAGCTCAGATCACCGATGCCACCGAATACGATCTATGGGCTGAACGTATTTAATGCAGCACAGCGTTACGCCGGTCGGCTATCTGCGCTCCTGTTTTCGGGAGAAGTTCGCTATCCCTCGCCAATCGCGATTAGCACCCGCAGCGCGAGGGTTGGTTGAGCTGGTTCCGCCCTTCGATCAGCCCCAAGCGGTCGAAGGCTTAGAGCAGGTCAGTCATGTGTGGTTGCTGTTTCTGTTTCACCAAACACTGGAAGCCCAACCCCGCTTGCGGGTACGTCCACCGCGTTTAGGCGGCAATCAGTTTACCGGCGTATTTGCTACCCGCTCCACTCACCGTCCTAATGGCATCGGCCAATCGGTAGTCAAGCTGGATCGGGTGGAAGCAGGCAAGCTCTGGGTATCCGGGATTGATCTCTTGGACGGCACGCCAATCCTTGATATCAAGCCCTATGTGCCCTACGCCGACAGCCTGCCGGACGCTCAAAACCAAATGGCCGATGCACCACCCTTACTGATCTCGGTGGACTGGCAACCCGAAGCTCTCGTCTGTGCCCAGCAACAGGGCCAACGCCTAAGCCAACCCTTGGTGGAGCTGATCGAACAATGCCTCGCCCAAGATCCGCGCCCAGCCTACAGCCTGCCCAGCCCTGAGCGCCAATACGGCACTCAGTTTTGGGATGTGGAGGTCAAGTGGCATTACCCAACACCAGAACGCATTCGAGTTCTAGCCGTCACTCCCGCGATTTAGCGGCTGCTTTTTCAGGTACGAGCCTCAAGGGTGTGCTGCCATACACCTTGGTTTGGTTTTCCACCTTAAAGGGCAAGCTCATGTACTGCCCTTTCAGCCAAGCTTCAATGCCATCGGCATAGTGCGGGCTAGAAGGATTGCCTGACTGCCCCGAGCTGTTCACTACTAACATGGGCTCATCGCGCCCAAAGTCCACGATAAAGCGCGCTGAGGGAATCAACCACACATCAAAGTTACTGCCCCAACGGTTAGCGGCTACGTTTAAAGTGGCAAAATCCCCACCCGCCGGATAGGGCCCGCGATTCAGATAATCAGATACGGCTCCAACGGCCAAACGCTGAGTCATCCCCATATTAGGAGCCATCTGGCTGGCACTACTAAGCCAATGATAGGTGTGTAATTTCCCCCATTGCCATGCTGTGCGATCTGTACCTAATTTAGACTCCAATAACTGAATACTGGCCGCCAGACTGCGGGCTAGGATTTCTGGCTTGGTTTCCAATTGAGGGGTGCGAATGTCATCCCAAAAAGGACTTTCATCCCTACCCAGTAAATGGTCAGCCTGTGCCGAATAGGAGTTATTGGCTGTCTGCACCAAGGCTTGCCAAGCGGTGCTGCTGTCTTCTGGGCCTAACTCATCCAAAAAAATCTGCCGCGCAGATTCGAACAAGAAAGCACCGTACACCGCGGCCTCTGCGGAATTAGCTTCCAAACCTCCATCAAAGGCTAAAAGGTGTTTTAAGGCTTCTTGAGCCTTTCTCCTTTGTTCTATAGGCAAGGCTTGTATCGCCTGCGCTAAAGGCTGCGCCATTCCCGGCCCTTGCAGCATGGTTTTTAGCTTAGATGCAAAACCTGTAGTTTGGTCGTACTGCATCGCTGTCGTAGTGCGCACATCCTGCTTGCCTTGCATCACCAAATTGCTCAAACGCTCAAAGCGTTCGGGATAGTGCCATGAGCTGGATAGCTGTAACCCATAGCCCCGCGATACGGTGCGATGATTGGCGGTTCCCAACCAACCTTGGGCGGGATCTTGGTCATAGGGATGCAACATAGGTTCAGCAAAGCCTTCCCACTGATAATCCGCAGTCCACCCCGGTGAGGGAATCAAACCTAAACCTGAGCGGCGATTGGGATAGCGCCCCGTTACCTGCCACGCAATACTCTGGCGATCTGCAAATACCAAATTTAAAGGAACTGCCTGTATAGCGCGAGCCTGCTCAAAAGCCTGAGGCACCGAGGAAGCTTGAGAAAGTTTGAAAAAAGCCTCTAAAGACTGATCGCCCTCCAGTGAAGGTGTTTTTAAAGCCAACCCATAACCGCTGTGAATAGCTACAGGTTGCATGGAATGCTTACGCTCAACCAACCCCAGATTTAGCAAGGGGCCGTTACGGGTTTCATACACCTTTTCATGAATAGGTGCCTGTCCTTTAATGATGTAGGTTTCAGAACGTTCACGGGCAGGCACCCATTGCCCCTCAGCGAGATACTGTACGCGGCCTTTCTCGTTGCGTATTTGCTCCAAAAAAATATCTTGGGTATCCCCCATGACCATAGTCATGCCCCAAGCCAAACGACCATTAAACCCCGCAACCACCGCTGGAATCCCGGCAATACTCAGCCCAGCCGCTTCAAACTCTGGCCCCTTAACCTGTACTAAAGTCCAATACGAAGGCATAGATAGGGGAAGATGGGGATCGTTAGCCAATAGGGGTTTACCACTCAGGGTACGAGCCCCAGCAACAGCCCAATTATTAGAGGCGGCCACTCCCATTGGGAGCCAGCGCTCCAAGTCTTGACTGAGTTGATTAAGCCCTGCAATTTCTGGGATTTTACCCTTTAGATTCAAACCCTTAAGCTTATTAGCTTCCTCAAGGGGTAAATCTTCATCAGGATAAATAGGCAGTAACCAGTGCAGCTTATCGGCCCCTACTTTTTGAGCCATCACTAAGGATGCGATCTCTTCTTGTACATTGACCGATAAACCAAACTGAATCAAACAGAACACTAGAGCGGAGTCTTCGGGTTGCCAGTATTCGGGCTTTTGTCCAGCCAAATCTAGGGGGTACTGATCACGATAGCGGTAGATGTATGCATTCACTCCACGCGCATAAACCTCCAGCATATTTCTCATCTGCGGCGATGCACTGCGGTATAGCTGCTGAGCACTTTGACGCAGATTCACGGCGCGCATAAAGCGATCTAAAGCCAAAACCTCCGCTCCAAGCTGCTCAGCCAAACGCCCTTGAGCAACGCGCCGCATACCCAGCATTTGACTCAAACGGTCGCTGGCATGGACGTAACCCAAAGCAAATACCGTATCGTGGAAATTGCGACCTTCGATGAATGGCACGCCCAAGGTGTTACGACGTACACTGACTGCGTCAAAGAGTCCCACCAAGGGTTGTTGGCCTTGGGTTGGAGGCAAAGAGGTTTGATAACGCTCATCCAGATAGGCTTGGCACCCTAGCAGCCCTAAAGCCGTCAAAATGGCAAGCAGTACAGCAAAGCGCTTCAACAAAAGACTAGAAAGCGAGGCAAACATGGTAACTCCTACTGCAAACCTTGGGCCTTAGTCTTCTATGCTAAGCCAAAATCTGCAAAAAACAGGAGATACTCATTAATGTGTTTTCAATCAGTCCAACATAGACAGAGCAGAAGAAGTGTTATTCCTCAACTCGCCGTCATTAGCAACAGGAAGCCGCCGTCCAAACACGAGACCGGACTTCAACTCACCGTCTAAACGATAACGGATAGGTTTATCCTTGCGCAGCAGACGTACAACTTGCTTCATGTTGCGCCAAAGGTTGGTATGCACTGGAACTTCATAATAAGCATGGCCATTAGCAGGCACCTCAACCCAAATGCCAGACTCGCCATTAGTTATTTCGATATCTTCCAAATGGACACGGTAGGTCAACCCCCGAACGGTTAGGTTTGCATCGTTGGGGTTGTCAATACGATAGCGAAATAGAAACTCTTGTTCTAAGGCTCGTGCCCGCACTACTTCAACTTGAGTCAACTGCACTTGAGGATTTTGGAAATGTTCGTCTACAAACCAGCTGGAGCAGCCTGGTAGGCAACTCAGTAGCCCTGTAAGGAGTAACAACTTGGTCAGGGTTCGCTGTTTCCGTGTAAAAGCAAACATTTTAATGCTCCAGCAGCAGTTCAATCTTTTAGTGGGCAGAAATTTCTGTTGGACTGCTCTATCCAAACCAACCACAAAAACACATAAAGTCAGTAACTTATTGAATTTGCAGTAATTAGGTAGACCAAGCGACTCAGCACAGCGAAAACGCAGAGCCCCTTTTAACGCAACAGAATGATCAGTAGATGACAAGGGCAAAAAATATGCTTTTGCCATTACCTTTGAAGAATACCTTGCAAGCCCTTACAAAAAAGTGACTTAAAGCAAGAAATCCACATCTAAAAATCATACACAAATAGCAATAAATCTCATATGAGATCAGAAAGACTAAGACTGCGACTAATCGAAGCACAGCCCTAAAGAAAGATGGCGAGAAGCGCCCTGCCGCAAATGGCAGGGGCTAGTAGGTAATAGGGATAGAAAGTTATAAAAGGAAGGTGTTAAAGATAGAACTTAATCAACAGCGGGCAATGCCTGTTACTGTGATACCGAAGCGCTCAACCAACAACAGCGCTGGGGTTTGCTCTTCATTAGGATCGGGATCAAAATCCAGCTCTTCATATTCCCGTTCTGCTTTTTGCGTCACCAGATCAATGGCTTCATCCAAATCAGGACGATGCTCGGATTTGATTTTGATCATGGAGGTGTTGCCGTTTTGGTTATACGCAATGATCCAAGTGGCCATATGCTCTTACCTCTCTCGGTCTTGTTATAAGCCGTACCCCTCAAAAATTTTGAGGGCGCTTTAGTCAGGCTAGACGGCTTTCTATAAATTGCCAAGATTGATTGGCATTTACTCAAATCATTTCTGATCAACGGTAAGGCTTACCACATCAGGTCATCAGGAACCTTGTATGCGGCGTAAGGATCATCTGCTTCTGGCTCTTCAGTTTGTGTGCTGAGCAAGATGATACGCTGAGCATCTCGCTCCTGAATTTTCAAGGCGGCATCTCGTGGAATGATTTCGTAAGCACCACCGTGTCGCACAATAGCTAGGGATCCCCGCGAAAGCTTGTCTCGCAGCATGGCATTAACAGCAATCCGCTTGACCTTTTTCCCGTCCACAAAATTGTAGTAATCATCCGTGTCTAATTTAGGTAAACGACTGCTTTCGATCAGTTGTTTAATCTGTGCTGTTCGAGCCTTTTGATCCAGCTTCTCTTGCTGCTGTCGATTCAGCTCGCGATCACGCTCCACTTTTTCCGTTTGGGCTTGTAAAGCTGCTTGGCGCACGCTGTCGTCTTTTTCTACTTGCCCTTTACGTTCCAGACGCTCTTGCTTCTGCTTTTGCTTGCCGGCCTGTTTAGCTTGTTTTTCATTGACCAGTCCAGCATTGAGCAGCTGGTCACGCAGGGAAAGACCCATGATTAACCCTTTGTATTCAGTAAACAATAGTGTGTCAGTCTGCAACTCAAACGCAACAAGTCAAGCTTTTTACCGCCCATTTAGGACTTTTCGTATTCTTTAGCTTGATTCCAAAACTGGTCTAACTCGGCCAGTGTATGTTGGTTAAAAGCTCGACTCGATTGCCCTACTTGGGACTCCAGATAACGAAAACGGCGCTCAAATTTAGTATTTGCAGCCCGCAACGCAGCCTCTGGGTCTATCTGTAAATGACGGCAGAGATTAACCACGCTAAACAGTAGATCCCCTAACTCTTCTGCAACAGCCACAGGATCTGATTGTGCTTCATGCACTTCGGCCAATTCTTCACGCACCTTTTCAAAAACAGGCTCCGGTGTCGCCCAATCAAAACCCGCCTGCGCGGCGCGCCTTTGCAATTTAGTCGCTCGACTAAGGGCTGGTAATGCTCGGGGAATATCTGCCAGCAGCGATAATTGCTCTGGCTCTTTAGCCTTTTCAGCACGCTCTTGGGCTTTGATTTCTTCCCAGCGCGGATGAATTTGGGATTCGTCTACATGTTGGCGCTCAATAGCAGCATAGAGTGCTCCTTGTGGGAATATATGCGGGTGCCGACGAATGAGTTTTTGGGTAATGCCATGCACCACATCCGTAAAGGCAAAGCGTCTTTCTTCTTGAGCCAATTGGCTGTAATACACTACCTGAAAGAGCAGATCTCCCAGCTCTCCGGGTAAATGCTCGAAATCAGCCTGCTCAATGGCATCAGCAACTTCATAGGCTTCTTCTAGGGTGTAGGGTACAAGGCTGGCATAGGTTTGTTTTAAGTCCCACGGACAACCCTGCTGTGGATCGCGTAAACGAGCCATGAGGTACAGTAAATCGTCAATTTGATACATATAATTTCTGCATGTCTGAGTGAGAACCAAGGGTATAAAACTTAACTTACCCTATGCTAGAGCCTCCAGAACTAATTGTCAGTTGGAGTTATCAGCCTATAACTCAGCCTCTTCAGACTAAAGTGGGGCTGCTGATGTATCTATTAATTTTGCCAGACTAAATCACCTCATCTTCTACTTAAGCTTTGTATTAGGAGCACTAATTACCCAAAATAATTTAAGAAGCACCTACACTAATTTAAGCTCGAAAAAACATATCTTAATGTTTCTAAAAGTCTAACAACAAAAATATGGAGACAATGTTATGACAGACAGCCATTCGGGTAATGCTGCTGCATACTGGTCAGCCAATCTTCGGCTAATCATCGGAAGTTTGATTGTTTGGACCCTCGTATCCTTTGGCTTTGGCATCTTACTACGTCCACTCTTTATGAGCGTGTATATAGGCGGTGCTGATTTGGGATTTTGGTTTGCCCAACAAGGATCAATCCTCACCTTTATTGTGCTGATCTTCTTTTACGCTTGGCGTATGAATAAGCTCGATAAAGATATGGGCTTTGAGGAGTAACCGACATGAGTCAATTTGTAATTAACCTGCTCTTTGTCGGAGCTTCCTTCCTGCTGTATATCGGGATTGCGGTCTGGGCACGTGCCGGATCGACTCAGGAGTTTTATGTCGCAGGTGGTGGTGTACATCCTGTTGCTAACGGTATGGCAACTGCGGCGGACTGGATGTCCGCGGCCTCGTTTATTTCTATGGCGGGCCTGATTTCTACAGGCTATGTCAATTCCTCCTTCCTGATGGGTTGGACGGGCGGTTATGTACTCTTGGCTATGTTACTTGCGCCTTATCTGCGTAAGTTTGGCAAATTCACAGTACCCGACTTTATTGGCGACCGCTTCTACAGCCGCCACGCTCGATTCATGGCCGTTATCTGCCTGATCATCGCCTCTACCACCTATGTAATCGGTCAGATGGCCGGTGCAGGTATTGCCTTCTCACGCTTCCTTGAAGTCAGTAATGAAGCAGGTATCTGGATCGCCGCCATTATCGTGTTTTTGTATGCCGTATTTGGCGGGATGAAAGGTATTACCTACACTCAGGTCGCCCAATATGTGGTGCTGATTGTAGCCTATACCATTCCGGCCATTTTCATTTCCCTACAATTAACAGGCAATTTGATCCCCTCTTTGGGATTAATCGGTACCCATGTTGATTCGGGCATGCCACTGCTGCAAAAGCTGGACGAAGTGGTGCGGGCGCTGGGCTTCCAAGACTATACCGCTGACGTTTCCAACAAGCTGAACATGGTGCTGTTTACCATGTCGCTGATGATTGGTACTGCCGGTTTACCGCACGTCATCATCCGTTTCTTCACCGTACCTAAGGTAGCTGATGCTCGTTGGTCTGCAGGCTGGGCTTTGATCTTCATTGCCATCTTGTACCTGACTGCTCCCGCTGTGGCCGGTATGGCACGCCTTAACCTACTTACAACCATTTACCCAGAAGGCCCAACCGCTCCTGCACTGGAATATGCTGAGCGTCCTAGCTGGATTAAAACCTGGGAGCAAACTGGCTTAATCAAGTTTGAGGACAAAAACAGCGATGGCCGCATCCAGTTCTATAACGATCAGGCTGATATGTCAGAGCGTGGCTGGAAGGGTAACGAACTGACCGTTAATAATGACATCCTAGTGCTGGCTAACCCTGAAATTGCTAATTTACCCGGCTGGGTGATTGGTTTAATTGCAGCCGGAGCCATTGCTGCTGCGCTATCGACAGCAGCGGGCTTACTCTTAGCCATTTCCTCGGCTGTCAGCCACGATCTGCTGAAAACCCTGATCAAGCCGGATATTTCGGAACGCAATGAGTTGATGGCCGCACGAATTTCGATGGCGTTAGCCATTGGGGTCGCCACTTACTTAGGCTTAAATCCGCCGGGCTTTGCGGCACAAGTGGTCGCTCTGGCCTTCGGTATTGCCGCCGCTTCCATCTTCCCGACCTTGATGATGGGCATTTTCTCTAAACGAGTGAATGATAAAGGGGCTACTTTAGGTATGGTGGCCGGTCTGAGCATCACCTTGCTGTACATCTTCACCTACCTAGGCTGGTTCTTCATCCCAGGCACCAACATGCTGGCTAATACTCCAGACAATTGGATCTTGGGAATTTCTCCACTGTCCTTTGGCGCTGTAGGAGCCTTAATTAACTTCGGAGTTGCGTTTGCAGTTTCCAATGCAACAGAAGCACCACCACAGGCCATTCAAGACTTGGTTGAAAGCGTCCGTTATCCGAAAGGAGCCGGTGCCGCTCTTGATCACTAAAACAGAATCTAATTTTCAGAGCTCTGGTTACAACTAAGCTAATGGTAACTTTTAGATCGGACTTCTTTAGCGAGATGTCCGATCTTTTTAACTGAACAGAAAACCAAAAATTATGCTTTGGAATCTTATTGCAACTGTTTTTGCAGGTTTAGGTACAGCCGGAGTGGGTCTACTGGCTTACTCTATCAGCCGAAAACGCCTCCCCAAATGGATTATTCCTATAGGTGCGGGGGTAGGCATGTTGGGTTATCAAATTTACGCGGAGTACACTTGGTTTGACTTTAAACAAACACAACTGCCCCGCTCTTCGGTCGTTGTTTCTTCCGAAACACACAGCATAGCGTGGAAACCTTGGACTTTTGTATTTCCCATGACCACTGTATTTACTGTTTTAGATAAGGAGAACCTACGGTATATAAGCGCAGATGACCAAGATATTGTTGAGTTTGTTTTATATCGTTTTGAAAAAGACTATAGCGAACGCGTAAAACCCCAAGGCTATTTATTAAACTGCCTAAATAGGGAAATGCTTAAAATTAACGAACACCGAAAACCCATATTGGACAGCATTCAAACTCTGAGCCCTGCTGATCCACTCAACTCATTAGTATGCTCTGACTGATGATGGAAGAATTATAAAACGCCCATACGCTGCCAAGCCGCACGGACTTCATCTTCAAACATGCCCAAACGCTGGCTATCTTGATCCGTCAGCGTTTTTTGATGGCTACGGCGCACGGCCTGTACAGTTTCCCGTAACAGACTACCTGTCATATTCCGGTAGTCCTGTAATACGCGCACGGCAGTCATGTACAGATCATCCGCCTCGACCCCTGAGCCTAAAGCAGCAGCGGCCAAGTATCCATAATGTTCAGTACTCAAACTGCGCTCACACAGAACTCGATTCAAACGCTGGCAATTTTCAATACTTACGCTGCCCGGCAATAAGGGATGAGCTATTCCAGCCCAAAATAACATCTGCACAGCAGCGTTAATTAAGTCACCTTGGTGCTGTAGGGCTGGGATCCTAAGCAAATCCGCAAAGGACTGCGGGCCTTCAGCCAAGGCTTTTAAAATAGGCCCAAATAAATCAGCAGTACCCTCTAGCGGGCCAATACGTGTTTCAAAACGCAGAGATCCTTGTGATGGAGCGCCCGGCAGTGCGGTGATTACTTGGTCACATAACCGAGAACGATGCCGCTCTATATCCAGAGGATGGCGACCTTTTTGATACAGATCGCGCCGCTCAGACTGATTGCGGGCCAAATCTTTAAAACTTTCCCGCTCGGCGGTCGTATTTAGAGACTCCATAAGCGGCAATAAATTACCGGGAATCGAGAGCGCATCAATGTTTTCTAAAGGAGTAGCACTACCCACATAGTAGCAGCCAGCATCTGCTTCCAACTCGGCCATTACCTGAGCCACTGGCAACGAATCCCAGTGGGGATTAAGCAGTTCATGCACCAGATATGCAGGATCATGCTGGCGAGCACGGCGCAGATATTCCACCGCCTGAGGGTGCTCGACAAAAAAGCCTGCTTTGGCCTCTGCCATACGCTCCAGCAAACTTAAGGCCTTGTGTACTCGTTGGGTTATGGGGCCAGATATATGCTCTGTATGCACCCGCAACAAAGACCTTAAGCCCGCCAAAAAAGCCATGCCAGGCTGGCACATATAGCCTAGATACAGCAACCCACCCGGCTTTAGACGCTGCTGAATAAAACGGTGGATAACAACACGCTCAGCCCCAGAAATCCAAGAATAAACCCCGTTGAGGACAATAAAGTCATACTCAGGCTGAAGTTCTTGGGCTTGGGTAGCGAGGGTCAAAAAATCAGCTTCGACAAAGTGCAGATTCGACAAATCGGCGGCAGAAGCCAAAGCCCGTCCGTGGGCAATGTGCTGCGGATTAAAATCGATTGCAGTAAAACGCCCTTGAGGATTAGCAGCAGCAGTAACTAAAGCGGTCAACCCCTGCCCACACCCCAACTCACACCAAGAGTAAGCTTGTGTGATATCTGGCCCATTAAACCCAAGAGCCGTAGCCACACTGGTCATCCAAACCGGAGTGACCTCACGCTGAAAGTGGTGCGGATAAGGAATATCCCTCACATATTGAGGTGTTTGCTGCATGCCTAAACCTTAGAATGAGAACTTCGCAGAAGCGTAGTAAGAACGGCCCGGTTCGTTGTAAGAGCCCGCACCCGCGCTACCGGCGTTAGTGCCTTCACGTTTGAGCTCTTTGTCAAACAGGTTGCTGATACCCGCACCGAAGCTCCAGTTTTTACCCAAATCGTAGTTACCGTTCACAGACCATAGCGTGTAACCGCCACGCTGTTTTAAAGCAGCTTCGTCGGTCACAGCAGAACCTGAAGCACTGCTGAAGCTACGGGGCTCTTGATAACCGTAAGTGGTCATACTGAGATTCAGGTTTAGGTCTTTAGTGGCTTGCCAATCGAGAATAGAGTTGATGGTGAATTCTGGAATCACCGACAGCACTTCGTGGGTTCGCTTGTTATGGTTTTCCAGCATATAGGTGAAGTTGGTATTCCAACTCAGGATATCCCCATTTACCCCCATCAGCGGGATATTCATAGTACCTTCCCAGCCGGCTACGATGGCTTTAGAGGCGTTTTCCCACTTCAGAATGCGCCCTGTAGTAGTTCCACCTGTTGTCTCTCCTACAGGAACAAAACCGGATTGAATTTTATCTTCGTATTCATTGCGGAAGTAGGTTAAACCTAGGTTCCAACCGTCTTTCACATAGGCGACCCCCAACTCCATGTTCCAGCTTTTCTCTTCATCCAAGGCGTCATTACCCTGTACATAGCAACCACCACCCGCACCAGTAACAGGGTTAATGATGCTTCGGTATTGATCTGGACAACCATTACCCATGGTGTAGTACAGATAGCTGCTGTTGGATTGATACAGATTGGGGGCTTTAATGGAGCGCGCAATACCACCCTTGATACTAAAAGCATCGGTGAAATTATAGGTGGTGTTAACACTAGGGCTCCAACTGGTAGCGAACATGGTGTGGTGATCCATACGCAAGCCCGGAGTTAAGGTCCAACGATCCGTCACATTCATCACACTTTCGGCAATCAGGGCAAAGTTTTCGTTGGTATTTTCCCGCTCACGACTATTAGTATCAACACCCGGAATTTGCTGTGTCCCAGAAATAGTTTGAGTTACTGAATAGGGATCGTCCAACACTTCTTTGGTGTATTCAAATCCTAAAGTAGCGACCTGATTTACCCAGAACTTGAAGGGAATATTGACCTCACCTTGCAGGCTATAGTTATCAAACTCGGAAGTGGACATAGTCGTATCCGTGCTGATACTACCCTCACCTCCCCCCGCCAAACCTTCGTTTAAGCGACGGTTACGCGTGTTCTCATACGAATAAATCAGAGAGGAGGTACCCCAATTCCAATGCCCTTTATGGGTCACGGAAAAGGCTTGGCGGTACATGATATTGGTTTCTGCTCCACCATCAGCCAACGTGGTCAATAACGCAGTACCGTCTCCTGAAACTGCACGGTCACCGGCGTAGATGTTACCTTGGCGACTGTAAGATCCTTCTACTTCCAAGGTTTGATTCGGAGTCAAATCCCAACGCAGCAAACCGCCAAGATCCCGGTTACGTACCCCTTCCCGACCGGCTGGAGGTGTTGTAGCTGTAGCACTATCAGCGATGTAAGCGCCGTTTAATGCCAAATCGTCGGCATCGGTTTTGTTGATGTTGCCATGCAGCCGATAACCCAGATTTTCGGCAATGGGGCCAGACAAACTGAAGTTATAGCGACGGCTGTAACCTTCGTATTCGCTTTCAGGCTGGTTGGTGTAGTACGACAGGGTGCCGTGGGTGTCGCCGGTGGGCTTTTTGGTGATGATGTTGACCACACCCCCCATAGCGCCGGAGCCGTAACGCGCTGCTGCTGGGCCACGCAGTACTTCAATGCGCTCTACCAATTCTGCCGGTACCCAGTTGGTATCGCCCCGTGTGTTCCGCTCACCGCTGCGCCCCATACGCACCGAGTTACGCGAACGCACTGGCTTACCATCAATCAAGATTAGGGTGTTTTCTGGGCCCATACCGCGAATGTCGATCTGGCGGTTGTTACCATACTGGCCGCTGGAGCTGTTACCCGTTAGGTTGACACCGGGCATTTTACGAATGATGTCGGACAGGTCATTAGCGGGCGGACGTTTACGAATATCCTCCGCGGTGATGATGGATACCCCCGGAGCCTGTTTCAGTTCTTCCGCAGCGGTGACTAATACATGCTCCAACTGTAAGGATTTTTCTGTAGCAGCCTGAGCATTATCCGTGGCGGAGTCCTCCTCTCCAACCTCATCTCCAATCACCATTTGCCCTAATACTGGAGAAGACAGACTCATAAGAGCTAAGGGCAAGTAACGCAGTTTGAAACAGGGGTACATTGATTACCTCCATCTAGACCCCTATATCCCTTGAGTACACGCTTGCTACGAAACTGAAAACAAAGCCTATGGAACTCTAAGGTTCTATATGAGTCTAATTGGGTTTATTAAGTGATAGTCAATATCATTTAATAATAAAATACATTTTAGGTCTATACATTTTTACCAAGGTAAAATAAGTAAAGACTCACAATTGACAATCTTTACTAAAAAACAGGCAGTTTTATTTGTACATAGGCACGCTATAGCCGAGCCTAAGGCTAAATCAGCTCAGAGCTGCCTAAAGCAAAACCAACTTATGAGAAGGGGAAAATAGCGTAAAATCAGTGTGATACAAGCCACCCAACTACACAGGCAACATGAACACAAGAAGGGCATCGAACGGTAAGCAGTAAAACATTGAATAACAATATGTTACAAATATTGTAATATATATATTATATTCGGTTACATAAATTGACCTTAGTCTCACCTAAGGCTAGTTCTAGCCTAGGCGAGCCATTGGATTTTCTAAAGATTAAAAAGAGAATTTTGCGGAGGCGTAGTAAGAACGGCCCGGCTCATTGTAAGAGCCCGCGCCCGCGCTACCGGCGTTAGTGCCTTCACGTTTGAGCTCTTTGTCAAACAGGTTGTTGATACCCGCACCGAAGCTCCAGTTTTTACCCAAGTCATAATTACCGTTAATAGCCCACAGGGTATAGCCGCCTCGTTGTTTCAACGCTGCCTCATCAGTGACATTGGTACCGGTGCTGCCACTAAAGGTACGCGGCTCTTGATAACCGTAAGTCGTCATACTCAGGTTCAAATTCAAATCTTTAGTCGCCTGCCAATCCAAAATGGAGTTAATCGTAAATTCTGGAATCACTGACAGTACTTCATGTGTTCGTTTGTTGTGATTTTCCCGCATATAGGTGAAGTTGGTATTCCAGCTCAGGATATCCCCATCCACCCCCATCAGAGGGATATTAATAGTGCCTTCAAAACCCGCTACGATGGCCTTAGAGGCATTCTCCCACTGCAGAACTTGGCCATAACCATCGGTACCCGCAGTCTGTGTCCCTCCCGTAGTTCTACCAATAGCGGTATAACCCGCTTGGATTTTGTCTTCGTATTCGTTACGGAAATAGGTTAAACCTAGGTTCCAGCCGTCTTTCACGTAGGCAATTCCTAACTCCATATTCCAGCTTTTTTCTTCGCTCAGACCATCATTACCCATCACATAGCAGCCTCCCCCTTGGTTTTGAGCCGTTACTGGGCAGCCATTCCCCATAGTGAAGTACAAATAATTGGTATTGGATTGATAGAGGTTAGGGGCTTTGATGGAGCGGGCAATACCCCCCTTAATACTGAAAGCATCGGTGATGTTGTAGGTAGTGTTAACGCTAGGGCTCCAGCTGGTAGCAAACAGGGTATGGTGATCCATACGCAAACCGGGGGTTAACGTCCAACGATCCGTCACACTCATCACACTTTCTGCAATCAGGGCAAAGTTTTCGTTGGTACTTTCCGATTTACGAGTCCCACCCTGAATGAGGTCAGAGGTTCCCCCATTGGCTGTAGACTGACTGTTAGAAAAGGGATCATCTAGGACTTCTTTGGTGTATTCAAACCCCAAGGTAGCCACTTGGTTAACAAAGAAGTTGAAGGGGATATTCACTTCACCTTGGAAGCTGTAGTTATCAAACTCGGAAGTGGACCTAGTCGCGTCCGTGTTAATACTACCCTCACTACCACCCGCTAATCCTTCGTTTAAACGGCGGTTACGTGTGTTTTCGTATGAGTAAATCAGAGAGGATGTACCCCAATTCCAGTGCCCTTTATGGGTTACGGAAAAGGCTTGGCGGTACATGACGTTGGTTTCTGCCCCACCGTCAGCTAAGGTGGTCAACAAGTCAGAACCTGTGCCCGACACAGCCCGGTCACCGGCGTAGATATTGCCTTGGCGACTGTAAGAACCCTCCACCTCTAAAGTTTGGTTCGGGGTCATATCCCAACGCAGCAAACCACCAAGGTCACGGTTGCGCACCCCTTCCCGACCCGCTGGAGCGGTTGTTCCTGTCGCATAAGCGCCGTTTAATGCCAAATCGTCGGCATCGGTTTTGTTGATGTTACCGTGCAGCCGATAACCCAGATTTTCGGCAATGGGGCCAGACAAACTGAAGTTATAGCGACGGCTGTAACCTTCGTATTCGCTTTCGGGCTGGTTGGTGTAGTACGACAGGGTGCCGTGGGTGTCGCCGGTGGGCTTTTTGGTAATGATGTTGACCACACCCCCCATAGCACCGGAGCCGTAACGCGCTGCTGCTGGGCCACGTAGTACTTCAATGCGCTCTACCAATTCTGCCGGTACCCAGTTGGTATCGCCCCGTGTGTTCCGCTCACCGCTGCGCCCCATACGCACCGAGTTACGCGAACGCACTGGCTTACCATCAATCAAGATTAGGGTGTTTTCTGGGCCCATACCGCGAATGTCGATCTGGCGGTTGTTACCATACTGGCCGCTGGAGCTGTTACCCGTTAGGTTGACACCAGGCATTTTACGAATGATGTCGGACAGGTCATTGGCGGGCGGACGTTTACGAATATCCTCCGCAGTGATGATGGATACCCCCGGAGCCTGTTTCAGTTCTTCTGCCGCCGTTACTAACACATGCTCTAGTTGTACTGCGTCTGAAGATGCGTTTCCCGCGTTATCCGTGGCCTGATCCTCGCCAATATCTTCCCCAATGGTCATTTGCCCTAAAGCTGGGGAAGACAAGCTCATAAGAGCCAAGGATAAATAACGCAGTTTGAAACAGGGTTGCATGGGTTTGCCTCCATCCAGACTCCCTATACCCTCTAAAGATTTCTTGGTGACAGAGGTCAAGAAACCCTAAAGTTAGGAACGAGTCGCCAGTGAATTTCAGCAAATGCTATTGATTACCACTTGACAGTAAAGCCTATTTACAAGTTATACATTCCTTACAAATCATACATTTACAAGCTATACACTTTGCAAAACCAAATTAAGGCGCAACCCCGATGAGGTATTTTCTGCCCATAGTCGTCCTCCTTGCTGTGTAATCATGCGTTTAGCGATGGCTAACCCCAGTCCAAAACCATCTCCGCCGGGTCGATCGGCACACAGCCGGGTAAAGGGTTGAAAGATTTTTCCTAAATCCTCTTCTGGAACACCCGACCCCTGATCCTCAATCCACAGCAACCAATGGCCGTCTACCATACGCTGCCCACCCAACATCACTTTGCCTTGAGCGGGCGAATGCCGAATAGCATTACGCAAAATATTCTCCAAAGCTCTGGCAAGACCGTTCAAATTAGCGCGCACGCTGCAATGTGCTGGAAGCTCACAGGGAAAGCGCTCCAAACTCCAACCGGACTCAAAACGGGCATCCTCACACAATACATCCCAAAGGGCGGGAACATTAACGGGCTCTAAGCTAAAGTTGGGCTGTTCTGTATCCAACCAAGCCAGCTCTAAGGTGCTATTGACCAACGAACTCATCAGCCCTATTTCGCGTTCTACTCGAGTACGCCACTCCTCCAAACTAAGCGGCATCTCACAGGCAACCTGTAGACGACCTAAAGGGGTGCGTAATTCATGGGATAAATCCCGCAGCAATCGGCGTTGCTGAAGAATGGAGGATTGCAAACGATCCGCCATATGTTGCAAGGCACGCCCTAGCTCGCCCAATTCATCCTGCCGTCTTGCCATGTTGGGATCTAAAGAAAGCCCCAATTGACCGGCTTTCAAGGCATTGGCTTGCTGAGACAGATTGGCCAAAGGAGCGATAAGCACTTGATACAGACCAATACCAAACAATAAGGCCAATATCACAGGAGGCAGATAGCGCACCGCAACCACAATCAGATCTTGGTACTCCCAAGGTAAAAAGCGCTCGGGAAGCTGAATGGCCAAATGCCCTTGCTCATTAGGGAAAGGCACATCAATTAAAGGCGGTATGGGAGATCGCCTACTCATAGGCATATGAAGCTGACGCATGGAGGTGAGGCGGTCGTACAGGTCTTCTGGAAAAGGGGGGGTACTTAAAGGCTGTAACTGATTGTCTACCACCATAATTAAGCCTTGCTCGCGCATTCGCATGCGCTTTAAAAAGGAATCCACAGTACCCGCCCATGCGGCACGTTCTGCTTCTAACGCATAAATACTTAATACCTGTTTTGCTTCAACGGAAAGAAATGCCGTTTTTAACCTAATTTGGTCAACCCAAGCCCCCGATAATGAAATAATCAATAAGCAAAACATCACCAAAAGCGCAGCTAACTTCCATAGCAACGAATAACGACTTAGCGACATTCAAAGCTGTCCTGTACGTTTAATACGTACCCTCGACCCCATACGGCTTCTAACCTGATTTTTTGCCCACCGACCGGCATCAATTTGCGCCGGATATTACTGATATGCATATCCAAACTACGATCATGTTGAGCATAGCCCCGCCGCAAAACGTGCTGGTATAAAAAGGCTTTGGTAAGGACTTCTCCTTGATGTTGCGTCAAGGTTTCCAGCAAACGGTACTCGGTAGGAGTTAAACCTACCCATTGATCCTGCAAGCGAACATCACCCTGCTCTTCGTCAAAGTGTAATGCCAATTGATTTTGGTTAGAGCTCACCGGAGGCATGCCACGCTCATAGGCCACCCGCCGTAAAATGGCCTCAACCCGAACCTGTAACTCATTCATACTAAAAGGCTTGGGTAGGTAGTCATCAGCGCCGCAGCTAAAGCCGGTAATACGCGCTTGCTCGTCCCCCAAAGCCGAAATCAAAATGACGGGAACCTGATGCGAAGAGCGCCGCAAATGGCCCAACAACTCCAAGCCATCTAAGTTAGGCAGTAAAATATCCAACAAAATCAAGTCAAAATTTTGTTGGCAAGCCCACTGCAAACCTTTTTGACCGTCGCGGCACAGGGTTACGTTAAATCCACGCTGCGTTAAATGCTGACTCAGGTGCTGACCCAGTAAGGCATCATCCTCAATAGCTAGAATCTGCTGTTCATGGTAAGGCTGCATAACACACCACAAATGAAAAAGATTCTATTTTAATTCCAAACAAGAAAACACTCTGACTTCCCGAAGGCTCTCTATAGGGGCTGTTCTGTACAAAATTTACAGAGCAGCCCCTATCAATCAGGAGGTAATGCGGTGCCGCCGCCGAGCCTCGATAATATTCGGAAGCTGAGAAATACGCCCTAATAAGCGGCCCAGAGCGTCCAAACTAGGAATCTCAATGGTCAAAGACATATGGGCCGTGCTGTCTTCTTTATTGGACTGAGTATTCACCGAAATCACGTTGATTTTTTCATTCAGCAATACTTGGGAGATATCCCGCAGCAAGCCTGCTCGGTCGTATGCATGAATGAAGATTTCCACCGGATAAGTTTTCTCCGGTTCTGGCCCCCAGCTTACTTGAATGATGCGCTCAGGCTCGCGGCTGGCCAACTGTAGTGCATTGGCGCAATCTTGCCGGTGAATACTGACCCCGCGCCCCTGAGTGATGTAGCCAATGATGGGATCACCGGGCAAGGGATGGCAGCAGCCTGCAATCTGCGTCATCAGGTTGCCAACCCCTTGGATCTGTACATCATCCCGCTTCCCTACCCGAGGCGTTGGGGTTTTGCGCGGAATCAGTTCAAAGTTATCGGAGTCGCGCTCAGGCTCTACCAATTGTTGCGCTTGATGCACCACCTGATTCAGACGCAGATCGGTCGCCCCGAGGGCGGCGAACATATCTTCGGCAGTTTTAAGGTTTACCCTTTCAGCCAAGAGTTCGTAATTGACGGGCGGTAAATCCAGACGGGCCAATTCCCGCTCTAACATGGCTTTGCCCGCAATTACATTTTGATCACGCGCTTGCAGTTTAAACCAGTGAACAATCTTAGCCCGCGCCCGCGAGGTGGTGACGTAGCCTAAATTGGGATTCAACCAATCACGGCTCGGCGTGCCCTGTTTGCTGGTGATGACCTCAACCTGCTCACCTGTTTGTAGGCTGTAGTTTAAAGGCACAATGCGGCCGTTGATCTTAGCACCACGGCAAGCATGACCTATTTCCGTATGCACACGGTAGGCAAAATCTAAGGGGGTAGCGTTTTTTGGTAGGTCAATCACATGGCCATCTGGAGTAAAGACGTAAACGCGATCCGGCTCAATATCGACCCGCAGTTGCTCCGCCAGCCCACCGATGTCTCCAAGCTCTTCGTGCCACTCCAAGACTTGCCGCAGCCAAGAGATTTTTTCCTCATAGTGGCTTGAGGTGCTGTTTACGTCCGTGCCTTTGTATTTCCAATGAGCACAAACACCCAGCTCAGCCTCTTCGTGCATGGCACTGGTACGAATCTGCACCTCCAATACCTTGCCTTCAGGGCCAATTACGGCAGTATGCAAGGAGCGGTAACCATTTTCCTTAGGGTTGGCGATGTAGTCATCGAATTCCTTGGGAATATGCCGCCACAGGGTATGCACAATACCTAACGCGGTGTAGCAGTCGCGCACCTCTGGAACCAAAACCCGAACCGCGCGCACATCGTAAATTTGGCTAAATTGCAGACCTTTTTTCTGCATTTTGCGCCAGATGGAATAAATGTGTTTGGCACGTCCTTTAACTTCGGCTTTGATCTGGGTATCACTCAAAGCTTCCCTAAGCTGCTGCACCACGGTGGTGATGTACTGCTCACGATCGACCCGCCGCTCATGCAGTAGTTGGGCGATTTGCTTGTATTGCTCAGGCTCTAGGTAGCGGAAGGACAAATCCTCCAGCTCCCACTTGATATGGCCAATCCCCAAGCGATGAGCCAAGGGCGCATAGATGTCAAAGACTTCACGGGCGACCCGTTGCCGTCTCCCTTCGTTTGCATTTTTTACCGCACGGATGGCACAGGTACGCTCCGCCAGTTTAATCAGTGCTACGCGCACGTCATCTACCATAGCGACCAGCATTTTGCGCAGGTTTTCCACCTGAGTTTGGGCGCTGAGCACCATAGACTCACGGGGATTAAGGCTGTCGCTGATGGCGGCCATGCGCAGTACGCCTTCAATCAATTTGGCAACTACCGCTCCAAACTGATGACGCACCTCAGTGAGCTTAATCTTGCCCTCTCGAACCCCGCGATAGAGTACCGCTGCTACTAGGCTGTCTTGATCTAGCTTGAGATCAGCCAATATTTCAGCAATTTCCAGCCCGATTACATGGCTAGGTACCTGAGGGGCTTCCTCATCTTGATGGGGTATCAAGATATCGGCTTGACGTGCGCGCTCACAGGCTTCCTTCAATGCTTGTCGATTCAGGGCTGAATCAATGGCAAGCACATGATCCAACCAGCGATCTAGGTCGATGCTGCCATCGGTCTTGACCGGTTGAGGCGATCTAACCTGTACCATCCTCGTCTTCCTTTTTACATGCGTGCCCTAGTTAGGTCTTAGTCCATTTGGGTTTAGACTCAATCTGCACGCTCAAATAATGCCATTGCTTCTACATGGGCCGTCTGGGGAAACATATCCAATACGCCTGCACGCTTTAAACAGTAACCCGCCTGCTGCAATTGAACCGCATCACGCGCCAAAGTGGAGGGATTACAGGACACATACAAAATCTGCGGCACATGGAGCCTTTTAAATTGGGAAACTACCGCATAAGCACCTTCACGCGGGGGATCTAATAACACGGCACGGGGTTGCTGTATGGCTAACAAGCGGGTTAACTCATCTGGGTTATTCAAATCCGCCTGCTGGAAACACACTGAAGCCAGCTTATTATGTGCCGCATTTTTACTGGCCTGCTCTACCATAGGTGCTACCCCTTCAATACCTAACACGGTCGCTCCTTGACGTGCAAAAGGCAGTGAGAAATTTCCTAAGCCGCAAAATAAATCCAAAACAACGGCCCCAGTGTCCAAAGCTAACCAGTCTAAGGCTTGGTTAATCATAGCTTCGTTAACCCAAGCGTTAACCTGCACAAAATCACAGGGCCGACAATTCAACTGCAAATTCCATTGAGGTAAAGCATAGCTTAACGGCTGAGTCGCATAGACTAAGCTGGGTTCGGCTTGAGTTTGTATCCAAAGTTGAGCCCGGTGGGCTTGGGCAAAGTTTTGCCAACGTTTCTGATCTTCGTCACCAAGCGGCGCGGTCAAGCGCAGTAACAGTGCGGGCTCATTACCACTAAACAGCTCTAGGTGCCCTAAAGCCTTAGGACGCTCTAAGCTACTGACCAACTCCTGCAAAGGCTTAATCAGTGCTTGTAACTCCTGCACCAGCACCGGGCATTCTTGGATAGAAACAATCTCCTGACTGGCCGCCGCCCGAAAACCTAAACGCATCTGCTGAGCTTGATGATCCCAACGCACAGCCAAACGAGCCCGCCGCCGATAAGCCCAAGTAGGACTTGATAAAGGGGCTGCCCAAAACTCAGGCTCTAAACCCGCTCGCTGAAGCTGCTCCGCCAATACCTGCTGTTTTAGCTGAAGCTGCTGGGCCGCTGACACATGCTGTACGGTACAACCACCGCAGCGATCTGCATGGGAACAGGCGGGAGTCTGCCGATCTGGATGCGTGGAAAACCAGCGCTCTGCACGGGCATCAACCACCTTAGCCCGGGCAGATAACACCCGAGCTTCAACTTCCTCTCCCGGCAAGGCATTAATCACAAACCAAGTTGCCTCCCCCAAAAAGGCAATACCTCGCCCGTCATGGGATAGCCGCTCAATCTGCACTCGTTGGCGCTTGCCAACGGGTACAGTCTTAGAGGGAATACCTGCCGTTGATTGGAAACGCAGTCCTGAACTTCGCTTGGCCATTAGCCAAATACACCTGTAGAGAGGTAGCGGTCGCCTCGATCACAAATAATGGCCACAATCACCGCGTGCTCTAGCTCCCGAGAAAGATTCAAGGCAGCCGCTACAGCACCACCTGAGGATACTCCGCAAAAAATCCCCTCTTCCCGAGCCAAGCGGCGCATGGTCTCTTCAGCTTCTCCTTGGGACATATCTACGATCTGATCGACACGCTGAGCCTGATAGATTTTAGGTAAATACTCTTCCGGCCAACGTCGGATTCCAGGAATAGAAGCGCCCTCCATAGGCTGCAACCCCACAATCTGTACACTCGGATTTTGTTCTTTCAAATAACGCGAGACACCCATAATGGTGCCCGTTGTGCCCATAGAACTGACAAAATGGGTGATGGTTCCACCGGTTTGCTCCCAAATTTCCGGGCCTGTGCCCTGATAATGAGCTTCTGGGTTATCGCCATTGGCAAACTGATCCAGTACCTTCCCTTTACCGGCGGCCTGCATACTGAGGGCTAAATCCCGCGCCCCCTCCATGCCCTCTTCTTTGCTGACCAAAATCAGCTCTGCTCCATAGGCTGTCATAGCCGCCTTGCGTTCGGCGGTGGAGTTGTCGGGCATAATCAAAATCATCCGATAGCCTCGAATAGCAGCGGCCATTGCCAAGGCAATCCCCGTATTCCCCGAAGTAGCCTCAATCAAGGTATCGCCGGCTTGGATATCTCCTCGCAGCTCAGCACGGGTAATCATGGATAAAGCAGGACGGTCTTTAACGGAGCCAGCAGGATTATTCCCCTCCAGCTTAACCAGCACAGTATTGGTGGTGTTACCCGGCAAACGCTGCAAACGAACCAAAGGAGTGCGACCGACACACTCAGCAATGGTGGGATACTGGATAGTCATAGCCCTGAATCCACTCAAAGGAAAAGAGTGGCATCATACCGCAAGTACCTGATTCAGTGCCGGTCAGTCCCGGTGCATACCGGGTACTGACGGAGAGAGGAAGATTACTCGTCGAGGAAAGAGCGCAGATGCTCACTACGGGTAGGATGTCGTAGTTTGCGCAAAGCCTTGGCCTCAATCTGACGGATACGCTCACGGGTTACGTCGAACTGCTTACCTACCTCTTCCAAGGTGTGGTCGGTATTCATGTCGATACCGAAACGCATACGCAGCACTTTAGCTTCCCGTGCGGTAAGACCCGATAAAACCTCGCGAGTGGCCTCTTTAAGACTCTCTACGGTCGCCACATCAATAGGAGACTGCATGGTGGAGTCTTCAATAAAGTCACCCAAGTGGGAGTCTTCATCGTCACCAATGGGGGTTTCCATAGAGATGGGCTCTTTAGCGATTTTGAGCACCTTACGGATTTTATCCTCCGGCATCTCCATACGCTCACCCAGCTCTTCGGGCGTAGGCTCGCGGCCCATCTCCTGAAGCATTTGCCGAGAAATACGATTGAGTTTGTTAATGGTCTCAATCATATGTACAGGAATACGAATGGTGCGGGCCTGATCCGCAATCGAGCGCGTAATAGCTTGACGAATCCACCAAGTGGCGTAGGTAGAGAACTTATAACCACGACGGTATTCAAACTTATCTACCGCTTTCATCAAACCAATATTGCCTTCTTGGATCAAATCCAAGAATTGCAGACCACGGTTGGTGTACTTCTTAGCAATAGAAATCACCAAGCGTAGGTTAGCCTCCACCATCTCTTTCTTGGCGCGCCGTGCTTTGGCTTCACCAATGGACATACGGCGGTTGATTTCTTTGATTTCAGCAATGGATAAACCAATTTCCTGCTGTAAATCCACCAGCTTTTGTTGGCAAGCGATGATAGCGTCTTTGTAACGAGCTATAGCTTCAGCGTACTTGGTTTTACCCGAGGCCAAGCTTTCAGGCCAAGCCAGATTGGTTTCTTCGCCAGGGAACTTACTTAAGAAGTCGGCACGCGGCATCCGCGCATCACGCACACATAATTGCATGATGGCCCGCTCTTGCTGACGCACTTGGTTTAACGCACTACGAACCCGGTCTACCAACAAATCATACTGGCGCGGCACCAGCTTGATGGGCATAAACAGCTCGGCTAAGGCTTCTAAGGCTGCAATCCCTTTAGCGCTATCACGACCGTGCTGTTCCAGCACAGCGGTTGTCAGAGCCAATTGATCGGCAACAGCAGTGAAGCGTTGACGCGCTATTTCAGGATCGGGGCCACCATCGCCCTCTTCGTCATCCTCAGAGTCACTACCCTCTTCGTCCTCATCCTCGTCTTTATCATCATCGACAACGGCTTTAGCGGTGGACGCTTGCAGCACAGGCTCAATCTCAGCCTCCACTGCGGCGCCATCGTCATCGGGATCAATATAGCCACTGAGTACGTCGGATAAACGGCCGCTTTCACTCACGACACGCTCATACTCAGACAAAATAGTGGCTACGCTACCTGGAAAATGGGCTACTGCGCCCATCACCTCACGAATGCCTTCTTCGATGCGTTTGGCGATTTCAATTTCGCCTTCACGGGTCAGCAGCTCAACAGTCCCCATTTCCCGCATGTACATCCGCACTGGGTCTGTAGTGCGGCCAATATCGGTTTCAACCGCAGCTAAAGCAGCGGCAGCCTCTTCAGCTGCGGCTTCATCGGTTTCCGCCTCAGACAAAAGCAGAGCATCAGCATCCGGGGCAACCTCGAATACATTGATACCCATGTCATTAATCATGCGAATAATGTCTTCCACCTGCTCCGGATCGGAGATATCCTCAGGCAAGTGGTCGTTGACTTCAGCGTAAGTCAGGTAGCCTTGCTCACGGCCACGCTGAATCAACTCTTTAAGACGGGATTGCTGTTGCGCTTTTCCGGACATAAAACCCTATCCACTGTATAGTCTGGCGGGCCGAACATAAGCTTGAAATTATAGCTTATAATTCTCTATTCGCACCAGATGCTGTTGCAGAACCCTCAGACGCACTGCGTTGTACCAGATGACACAGATGACGCAGACGGTCTTTTTCTTCAATGCCCAATTCAGTCTCACGAGCTTTGCGCAACAAGGCATCAAGGCTGCGCTCGTGTTGTCGGACGATCAGATTATTTATAGTGTCAAAAAATTGTTGTTCAAGGTTATCCTCAGCAATCAGCCACTCTTGCTCTAGCAGACTGATGAGGTGATGTCCTTGTTCCGTTCCGTGGCATCGAGCTAATAACTGTACAGGCTTTAGGTGGGGTGTACTCCCCAACCAGCGGAGCAGCTGACTCAGTAACTGAGTATCAGGATCCGTGTCTAAATCCTCTAAGCAGTCAATGGCGCCCACTCGTTGAGCCAATTCTGGCCGATACAACAGCGTACACAAAGCAATTCGGATGGGCGAATCTGTCTTTTTAGACGCATATCCTGCCTTAGAGGTCACAACAGAAGTTGAACTTTGTCGATCAGCGGCGTTTGTTAGCTCTGCAACAGAAACAGGATTTGATGGCGCAGGCGCAGAGGTTGACCCGCTGATGTCAGATTTAGACGGAGCCGATAAGCCCGTCAGCTCAGTCAGTCGCTGCCGCATCAGTTCTTGTAGGTACGGCCCCGGCACCTGCTCGATTAACGGAGTCAGCAGTTTTTGATAGCGAGCCCTGTCTTCTGGCAGAGATAAGTCCACATCCTCGGCCAGCTTTTTGAAGCAATACTCAACCAAGGTTTGCGCCTGCTGCTGAATGCGCGCAAGAAAGACTTCTACACCCTCTTGCCGCACCAAGGAATCAGGGTCTTCTCCCTCAGGCAAAAACAAAAAACGCACGCGACGACCATCCTCAAGATGAGGCAGTGCCGCTTCCAAAGCACGCCACGCCGCCTCACGTCCTGCTGCATCGCCATCAAAACAGAATAGAATGTTGGGCACTGTGCGAAATAAACACTGAATATGCTTGCCCGTGGTGGCTGTTCCCAGCACCGCTACCGCATTGCGTAACCCTTGTTGGGCCAAGGCGATGACATCCATGTAGCCTTCCACCACCATGATTTCTGTTAGATCACGGTTGAAGCGCCGCGCCTCATACAGACCATACAGCTCGTGGCCTTTGTGAAAGACAGGGCTCTCAGGAGAGTTCAGGTATTTGGGTTTGTCATCACCTAAAACACGACCGCCAAAAGCGATCACCCGTCCTCGCTGATCTCGAATCGGAAATACAATCCGATCCCGAAACCGATCATAGCGCCGTCCGGTTTCAGCATTCTCAAGGATCAAGCCCGCATCCAACATCAAGCGCTGCTGATCGTTATCCGTTCCCAATGCCTGAATCAGGTGATCCCAACCGGGCGGTGCAAACCCTAAGGCAAAATCGCGGGCAATGGCACCAGATAGCCCCCGCCCCTTCAGATAATCAATCGCTAATTGGCGCTTGGGATGCTCTTTTAAGGCCTGTTGATACCAGAGCGCTGCATCTGCTAACAGGTTATAGAGCGGTGTCTTAGGCTCTATTATTCCCTCAGAGCCTCTGGCCTCAGAGGGTATGTCTACACCCACACGATGGGCTAACTCCTCAACAGCCTGACGAAAGTCCAATCGGTCATGGTTCACCAAAAAATCAATAGCGTCTCCCTTCGCTCCACAACCAAAACAGTGATAACGCTGACGCTCAGAACTAACGCTAAACGAAGGGGAACGGTCATCATGGAAGGGACAGCACGCTAAGTGATTTTTCCCACTTTTCTTCAGCGTGATGCGCTCACCAATCAACCCAACCAAATCTACTCGATTTAGCAGGTCATGAATAAAAGACTGAGGGATCGAACCGGACATGGCACGGGGAACTCAAAGCACCAAAGACAAAAAACCCCACAGCGAATTCGCTTTGTGGGGTTTTTTATAGAACGCAGGTGGGAAGCTCCCACCCGTTTCTTAGTACAGACGTACGCTGCGGCGCTGCTCACGCTGAACTTTCTTAGCGTGACGCTTAACTGCTGCGGCCGCTTTGCGCTTGCGCTCAGAAGTGGGCTTTTCGTAGAACTCACGGCTGCGGACTTCAGCCAAGATACCGGCTTTTTCGCAGGAACGCTTGAAGCGACGCAGGGCTACATCAAAGGGCTCATTTTCTTTAACTTTAACAGCGGGCATCCAGGGCTTACCTTCACTTGAGTACGTTGACAACGCGCTTCGGCAAATGGCTCGTAAGCACGATGGTTTTTCAGGGTTGCGGATGTTACTCCCTTAGCCCGTGAAATGCAAAGTGCTCCGGGAAAACACTGGCCGAGGCAGACACTACAGGATAACATGCAGAACTTTGTCTGGCTCAGTGAGCGATGAGGTAGTAAATGCGGGTGTTGGGACTGGAAACCTCGTGTGACGAAACCGGTGTCGCCCTGTACGACAGCCAACAAGGGTTGCTGGCCGATCAATTATTCAGCCAAATTGACTTACACCGCGTCTATGGCGGAGTGGTTCCAGAGCTGGCCTCCCGCGACCATGTGCGGCGTTTACTGCCCCTGATCCGTCAGGTTTTGACGGATGCCCATTGTACCACCGACCAAATTGATGGTATCGCCTACACCGCCGGGCCCGGCCTAGTGGGTGCTTTGTTAGTGGGTGCTTCTTGCGCTCAAGCCTTAGCCCTAGGTTGGGGAATCCCTGCTTTAGGGGTACACCACATGGAAGGGCACTTGCTGGCTCCCATGCTGGAAGCCAATCCTCCGCAGTTTCCCTTTGTGGCGCTCCTTGTATCAGGAGGCCACACCCAACTGATTGAAGTTCAGGGTATTGGCCAATACAAACTCTTGGGCGAATCCTTGGATGATGCAGCGGGCGAAGCCTTTGATAAAACGGCCAAGTTACTGGGACTAAATTACCCTGGCGGGCCTGAAATCGCGCACTGGGCCACAAGCGTTCAAAATAGCCGCTTTCAATTCCCACGTCCTATGACCGACCGTCCCGGTCTCGACTTTAGTTTCAGTGGACTCAAAACGGCGGCTCTGAATGCATGGCAGCAGCACCAGCTAAGCGAACCCGATCGGGATGTACTCCGCGCTGAAATCGCCCACTCCTTCCAACAAGCAGTGGTGGAAACGCTAACGATAAAGTGCCAACGCGCTCTTCAACAGACCCGCCTAAAACGCTTGGTGATTGCAGGAGGGGTGAGTGCGAATCAAGTACTACGCCAAGCCCTAGAGCACATGTTGGTACAGCAAGGCGGTGAGGTATTTTACGCCCGCTCCCAATTCTGTACCGATAATGGTGCCATGATTGCCTACGCCGGTTGCCAACGTCTCATCGCGGGGCAACACGACGGCCCCAGTATTGAAGTACGAGCCCGCTGGCCGATGGAACAGCTATCCCCGATTTAGAAATGCCGTTCCTGCCCCCCCATTAGGGCATAGAGATTAGTTCGGTGTCGCCAAATCAGCAGGCTAGCCAATAAACTCATGGGCAATAAAGCACTGGGGTAATACCACAGCAGCAGAGGTAAACTCAGGGGCAGTGCAATCATAGCGGCCAAAGAGCTAATGCGTGTCCAATAGAAGGTTAAGAGCCAACCGGAAATAGCCAAGATAGCGGCTGGAACACACAAAGCTAGTAACATCCCTGCCGCCGTAGCAATCCCTTTACCGCCTTGGAAGCCAAAAAACACAGGATACAGATGACCGCACACTGCACTAAGACCAATCCAAGCTTGTTGCTGTACGTTTAACCCCAACTCAGCCGCTAACCAAACGGGCAACACGCCTTTGCTCAGATCGCCGACTAAAGTCCATACAGCCCATTTTTTACCCGCGATACGCAGCACATTAGTAGCTCCGGGATTTCCCGAACCATTCATACGTGGATCCGGCCCCTTTGCGCAGCGACAGAGTACAATGGCAAAAGAGATCGAACCCAACAGATAAGCAAACAGGATCAGCAAGTAGAACATGAGCTTTATCCGAATGATCTTCCGATACCAGTCTAGTCAGGCTCTGTTTCCTTGTCGTGTCGTATGAGAGAGAAAATGGATACAGTCTTTATCAAAGGACTCGAAATCGAAACCTTGATCGGTGCCTACACTTGGGAGCGCTCCCTACGCCAATGCCTACACTTGGATTTAGATATGGCGTGGGATATCCATAAAGCCGCGCAAAGCGATGATTTGGAACATGCTCTGGATTACGCTCAGGTGGTGGCCCATATTCAAGCCTTTGCCCACCAAGCACAGTATCAGTTAGTAGAAAGTTTTGCCGATCACTTAGCCGTTCATCTAATGCAAGATTTTGGCATTCGCTGGATGCGCCTTCGCGTGACTAAACCGGGGGTAAACATCCATGCACGGCAACTGGGCATCGAAATCGAGCGTGGCCAGCGATGACTCAAGTAGTTTTGGGTTTAGGCAGTAACCTTGACCCTCAAAAACACCTCTGTGCTGGATTAGAGGCTTTAAACCTACTACTTAAAGACCTGCGCTGCTCCCCCGTATTTGAAAGCTTGGCCGTGGGCTATCAAGGCCCCAACTTTCATAACCTCGTGGTCAAAGGTTACACCGATAGCCCTTTGTTGAAGTTGGATCGCCAATTAAAAGCCATTGAGGCAGACAATGGCCGCTACGCTCCTAATCGCAAAGGTTTGCCCTTGGACATCGACGTATTACTGTACGGAGATCAGGTCGGCACCTTTGGGGGCGAATTGGTTCTGCCGCGCCCTGAGATTCTGTGCAATGCCTTTGTGTTGTGGCCCCTTGCCTTGTTAGTTCCCGAGCAAGCGCATCCTGTGGTGGGCCAGTCCTTTGCTCAACTGTGGCAGGAGTCCGATATTCAACAGCAACTGTGGCCGGTCGCTTTTCAGTGGCACGGGCAATCCCTTACGCCTCAAAGGCTGTTAGAGAGCTTTCCCGCTCCTGCTTGCCTGATAAAGCGCTAAAGCACGCAAACGGGCAGCCTCCAGAGCCTCACCTAAATCGGCACCCTTATAGCCTTGCTCAATCAGAGGCTGAGGCTCTACCTGCCGGGCCACACGCAAAGCTCCGCGTAAATAAGCAGCCTGAGGGTACAGGCGTTGCTCAAAGCCTAAACGACCACGGGAATCCATTTCGCAGGCCGCTATGTACAGTTCAAAGCGTTCCGGACGGCGAAGAGCATCCAACTGTTGCAGGAGCTTGAGCAGGGTGGCGGGCCGTAACTCCAACGCACGGTGCGCATGGGTATGGAACTCACTCACCAATAGAGCCAACTCTTGGCAGGCTTTAGGGACACGCCAACGTTGGTTTAGGGCGCGAATTAAGGGTAAACCTCGGGTTTCATGGGCAATGTGCCGAGGCCATTCACGAGAGTCCGTAGTGCCCTTCCCCACATCATGCACCAAGCCAGCCCAACGCACTTCAAGCGGGTACCGATGCTGAGCACTTTGTTGCAACACTAATAATACATGAGCACCGGTATCAATCTCTGGATGGTGCAACTCAGGTTGAGGGACTCCAAACAGCCTATCCACCTCCGGTAGCAATACGGCTAAAGCTCCGCACTCTCGCAATACTTGAATAAAGACATCAGGATGAGCTTCCATCAATGCCCGACTGATTTCCTTCCAAACGCGCTCGGGTGTTAAGGCCAATAGCTCACCAGACTCCGATAACTGCCGCATCAGGATTAAGGTTTCTGGAGCGACCTGAAAACCCAAATCAGCATAACGTGCAGCAAAACGAGCCACACGCAACACACGCAACGGATCCTCAGCAAAAGCAGGTGAGACATGGCGTAAAACCCGGTGCTGCAAATCTTGCTGGCCACCGTAGGGATCTATGATCTGTCCTTGGGCATCCTCAGCCATCGCGTTAATGGTCAGATCACGGCGGAGTAAGTCTTGTTCCAGCGTCACCTCTGGACTGGTATGGAAGGTAAAGCCGCCGTAACCCTGCCCGGTTTTGCGCTCGGTACGGGCCAGTGCATATTCTTCGCCGGTTTTAGGATGCAAAAATACCGGAAAATCCGCACCCACAGGGCGAAACCCCTGAGCTAATAAATCCTCAACCTGTGCGCCGACAACTACCCAATCCACCTCAGTGACGGGGCGGGCCAACAGCCGATCGCGCACGGCTCCACCTACTTTATAAATCTGCATAAATACCTCCGGTCTATGCGGAGGATAAGGCAAGAGAGGCCAGAATAGAAAAACGGAGGGATACCAGCGCAGGGGAAAAGCCGTATCCCTCCGGGTGCTCCTCAATTAAGTCATGAGCACCGGAAGCCCAGCCGTAGGGCTGGGATCAGGCAAAGGTGGCATATGGTAAGCATTCACGCGCCGATCATCCTGCCAGGACTCCAGATGCACGTTAAAACCCCATAGCCGATGCAGATGTTTGAGTACAGACTCGGTGGACTCTCCCAAGGGTTTACGGTTGTGTTGTTGGTGACGCAAGGTTAGGGAACGATCACCGCGTAAATCCACGTTCCACACCTGAATATTCGGCTCGCGGTTGCCTAGATTGTATTGAGCCGCTAACAGTTCTCGAATCGTGCGATAACCCGCTTCATCGTGAATGGCAGGTACAGTCAGTACGTCTTGCTGGTCATCATCTAACACGCTAAACAGCTTCAAATCGCGGATTACCTTGGGCGAGAGGAACTGCAAAATAAAACTCTCGTCCTTGAAGTCGCGCATGGCAAATTTAAGTGTAGTCAGCCAGTCACTACCGGCAATATCAGGGAACCAGCGTTTATCCTCATCCGTCGGCTCTTCACAAATGCGCCGAATATCACGAAAGATGGAGAACCCCAAGGTGTAGGGATTGATGCCACTGTACCAACGGCTGTCAAAACTAGGCTGATAGATCACCCCAGAATGGGACTGTAAAAACTCCAGCATAAAACCCTCAGTCACTAAACCTTCATCGTACAGATCATTGATTAGGGTGTAGTGCCAGAAGGTAGCCCAACCTTCGTTCATCACTTGGGTTTGTCGTTGTGGGTAGAAGTACTGGGCAATTTTACGCACGATGCGCACCACTTCTCGCTGCCACGGCTCCAGCAAAGGCGCGTGCTTCTCAATAAAGTAGAGGATATTTTCCTGCGGCTCGACAGGGAAGCGCTTGCGCTGAGCTTGGGCCCCACCTTTATCTAAAGCACGGGGAATAGTACGCCACAAATCGTTGACCTGACGTTGCAAATATTCCTCACGGTCTTTCTGACGGCGCTGCTCCTCCTCAGCAGAAATCGGATAAGGCCGCTTATAACGATCCACGCCATAATTCATCAGGGCATGGCATGAGTCTAAAAGGTTCTCCACCGCCGCAATGCCATGACGCTCCTCACAACGGGCGATGTACTGCTTGGCAAACATCAGATAGTCAATGATAGAGCTGGCATCTGTCCAAGTACGGAACAGATAGTTGCCCTTAAAAAAGCTGTTATGGCCGTAGCAGGCGTGGGCAATTACCAGCGCTTGCATGGTGATGGTGTTTTCTTCCATCAAATACGCAATACAGGGATCTGAGTTAATCACGATTTCGTAGGCCAAGCCCATCTGTCCACGTTTGTAACTTTTCTCAGTGGACAGAAAATGCTTACCGTAAGACCAATGACTATAACCAATCGGCATACCCACTGAAGCGTAGGCATCCATCATTTGTTCGGCAGTAATGATCTCAATTTGGTTAGGATAAGTTTCCAAACCATAGCGCTCTCGGGCAATACGACCGATTTCTTGATCGTACTCTTGGATCAGCTCGAAGGTCCATTCCGAGCCGGTGGAAATGGGCTGACGCTTCATAGTGATCCTCTCAACTGACCATACGCCGCTGAAACAGCTCGCGGAATACTGGATAAATATCCGCCGCCGATACTAACTGCTGCTGGGCAAAACTTTCGGGAAAGGCTTCGTGAACATTCTCATATTCATACCATAGGGCTTGGTGTTCGCGGGGGGTGATCTCCACGTAGGAAAAATACTGCACAAAGGGCATGATTTGGTTGATCAGTAAATCGCGGCACACGGGTGAGTCATCATTCCAGTTGTCGCCATCGGAGGCCTGAGCCGCGTAAATATTCCACTCATTGACCGGATAACGCGCCGCCATGATCTCTTGCATCATTTTCAGAGCACTGGAGACGATGGTGCCGCCAGTTTCCCGCGAGTAGAAAAACTCTTGTTCGTCTACCTCTTTAGCGCTGGTGTGATGACGAATAAACACCACTTCGATTTTGTCGTAACTGCGCTTTAAGAACAGGTACAGCAAGATGAAGAAACGCTTAGCCACGTCTTTAGTGGCCTGGGTCATGGAGCCGGAAACGTCCATCAGGCAGAACATGACTGCTTTAGAACTAGGGTTCGGCTGCTTGGTGAGCAGGTTGTATTTAAGGTCAAAGGTATCCAGATAGGGCACCCGATTGATACGGGCTTGCAGACGCTCAACTTCTTGCTCGGTGGCCTGAATTACGTTGAGGTTATCGGGCTCCTCTTGCTTCAGACGGGCTAACTCTGCTTTTAAGGCCTTCAACTCAGCGCGACTGCTGCCGGACAAAGCAATCCGCCGCGCATGGGCCGAACGCAGGGTACGCACGATATTAATCCGCGACGGGTTGCCTTCACTGCTGATACCCGCGCGTACCGTTTTAAAGGTATCGGTTCCCGTCAGGTGACGTTTGACCAGATTGGGCAGTTCTAAATCCTCAAACATAAAGTCGAGGAATTCTTCTTGGGTGATTTGGAAGACAAACTCATCCATGCCTTCGCCGCTGTTGCTGGCCTGACCAGAACCCTGGCCACCGCCGCCGCCATCAGGACGCGGAATGCGCTCACCTGCGGTAAACTCTTTATTCCCCGGATGCACTATGGTTTGACGGCCACCGCGCCCATGATGCAACACGGGTTCGTCGATATCGCGCCCGGGAATACTGATTTGTTCGCCATGCTCCATATCGGTAATGGAGCGTTTGCCCACGGCCTCTTCCACCGCCTTTTTGATGTGGCCGCGATATCGCTGCAAGAAGCGCTGGCGGTTCACCATGCTCTTGTTCTTACCGTTCAGGCGTCGATCAATCACATAACTCATAGGCCCTCCGGCCAGCTTCAAGCGCAGAGCTTCAAGCGGCAACTAACCCGAGCATCTGTGTGTCGGGTACTCAATCCGAAAGCGACAGGGCGAACCTTGGAGAACAACCGCTGCCGCATACAGCTTAGCGCTGTTTTATTGGGATTTTCTGACCCGCAGATACCACTCAGACAGCAAGCGCACCTGTTTCTCGGTGTAGCCACGCTCCACCATGCGGGTAACGAAGTCGGAGTGTTTTTTCTGATCCTCCTTGCTGGCCTTAGCGTTAAAGCTGATGACCGGCAACAAGTCCTCAGTGTTGGAGAACATTTTCTTCTCGATCACCGCCCGCAGCTTCTCGTAACTCAGCCAGCTTGGGTTTTTGCCATTGTTATTGGCGCGCGCCCTCAGCACAAAGTTAACAATCTCGTTACGGAAGTCCTTCGGATTACTGATGCCCGCAGGTTTCTCGATTTTCTCCAGCTCTTCGTTCAACGAGCCACGGTTGAGAATTTCGCCGGTTTCGGGATCACGGTATTCTTGATCCTGAATCCAGAAATCTGCATACAACACATAGCGGTCGAAGATGTTTTGACCGTACTCGCTGTAGGACTCCAGATAGGCCGTTTGGATTTCTTTACCGATGAACTCGACATAACGTGGAGCCAGATACTCCTTCAGATAGCGCAGGTAACGCTCACGCACCTCTGCCGGGAATTGCTCTTGCTCGATTTGCTGCTCCAGTACATACAGCAAATGTACAGGGTTGGCGGCGATTTCCACCGAGTCAAAGTTAAATACGCGGGAGAGGATTTTGAACGCAAAGCGGGTGGAAAGCCCGTTCATACCCTCGTCCACGCCAGCAGCATCGCGGTATTCCTGAATCGACTTAGCCTTAGGATCGGTGTCCTTGAGGTTTTCGCCGTCATACACGCGCATTTTTGAGTAGACGTTAGAGTTTTCCGGCTCTTTCAGGCGCGACAGCACCGAGAATTGAGCCAGCATTTTCAGGGTATCCGGCGCACAATGGGCTCTGGCTAGGGAGCTATGGGCCAACAGCTTGTCGTAAATGCGCACCTCATCCGAAACCCGCAGGCAATAAGGCACCTTGACGATGTAAATCCGGTCAATAAAGGCCTCATTGTTTTTGTTGTTGCGGAAAGTGTGCCACTCCGATTCGTTGGAGTGCGCCAGCACGATGCCGTTGTAGGGAATCGCGCCCAGCCCTTCGGTACTGTTGTAGTTGCCCTCTTGGGTTGCGGTCAGCAGCGGGTGCAGCACCTTGATGGGCGCTTTGAACATCTCCACGAACTCCATCAAGCCTTGGTTGGCTCGGCAGAGGGCACCGGAGTAGCTGTACGCATCCGCATCGTTTTGCGGGAACTCTTCCAGTTGACGAATATCGACCTTACCCACCAACGAGGAGATATCTTGGTTGTTCTCATCACCGGGCTCGGTTTTAGCTACCGCAATCTGATTCAGGATGGAAGGATAGAGCTTCACTACCCGGAACTTGCTGATGTCACCGCCAAACTCTTGCAGGCGTTTGGTAGCCCAAGGCGACATGATGGTGCTGAGGTAACGACGAGGAATGCCGTAATCCTCTTCCAAAATTTGGCTATCTTCTGCGGGATTAAACAGCCCCAGCGGTGACTCAAAAACAGGAGAACCCTTAATGGCGTAAAAAGGTACTTTTTCAATCAGTTGTTTGAGTTTCTCAGCTAATGAGGATTTACCGCCCCCCACAGGGCCGAGGAGATAGAGAATTTGTTTTTTCTCTTCCAAGCCTTGGGCGGCGTGACGGAAGTAAGAAACGATTTGCTCAATGCTGTCTTCCATGCCGTGGAAATCGGCAAAGGCGGGATAGCGACGAATGACTTTGTTCGCGAAAATCCGTGACAAGCGTGGGTCGCTCGCCGTGTCAACAAATTCAGGTTCACCAATCGCCATGAGCATACGCTCGGCGGCGGAGGCGTAGGTTTTGGGGTCTGCCTTGCACAGCTCCAGGTATTCCTGAAGCGAGTACTCTTCTTGGCGAGTGGCCTCAAAACGTTGTTGGAAGTGACTGAAGATACTCATGACTTCACCTCGATCGATGCTCAAGACTGGCAGGCCATTTACTAGAGGTGCCGAGTCTTGTCGCCAAAGAAATCCGGAAAGTGCCTGATCCTGCTGGGCTTCTGTTCGGGCCACTCTGAGTCTTGCAAATGCGATGCCGGATATCAGGAGGCGGCCTGTACTGGAGTTGGCTGCCTGATGCTTTGCTAGGTTTTAGAGGCGGCCAATGAATAGAGAGAAGACAAGCAATCAGACAGACGGCTCCATCCGGGGAGCCTTCTTAAAGCATAGTCGGGTTTTTGGATTAGCAAGAAAGGATTTATAGGGAAACCAGAGGAGCCTCGCCACGGAGCCTAAACAGCCACTTAGTGGCTGAAAAACAAGACTATTAAGTGACTTTAGCCACCGTTAACTCAGGATAGAGGCTGTGCCATAATTCAAAACCTCCATCCAAACTACAGACCTCAGAATAGCCCAAGCTGACCAAATAGGCAGCAGCACTTTGGCTGGAGTGCCCATGATAGCAAACCACCACAATAGCCTGATCTTTGGGGGTACCCCCGACAAAAGCCGGGAGTGATTGGTTGTCCAAATGCTGTGCATTAGGAATATGTTTTTGGGAAAAGCTTTGAATATCCCGAATATCCACAATGGATAACGCACCATTTTGCAGCATGGAATGCAGTTGCTGTGGACTAATGCAACGATATGGGGTCATGGTGCTTCTCCTGCTTCATCAAATGGATTTTTACAGGCACAGGACTGACGCTCTCCTGTATCTAAATTCATCAGAGTCATAGCGTTACCCCACACACATCCTGTGTCCAAAGCATGCACATCCGCCTCAGAACAATTGCCCTCTAAAGCAGCCCAATGCCCAAAAATTAGAGTATGTCCTCGGGTTTTACGGTTGGGATGGCTAAACCAAGGGGCAAACCCTTGCGGGGCTTGTTCAATACCCTCTTTAGCCGTCAACTCTAAGGTGCCATCGGCGGTGCAAAAGCGCATTCGGGTGAAGTAGTTGGTAATCAGGCGTAAGCGATCCATGCCATGCAGATTTTTGCTCCATTTAGAGGGCTGGTTGCCGTATAAGCCATCCAAATAAGGTACTAAAGCGGTGTCGTCACGCAGTACGGCCTCCACCTCGGCGGCTCGTTTTAGTGCTTTGGCCACCGACCACTGAGGAGGAATCCCTGCATGTACCAAGGTTAAATCCCGTGCCTCATCGTGATGCACTAGGCTTTGGCCACGTAACCAGTCCAGCAGATCATTTCGATCCGGCGCTTGCAGGATAGGGGTCAAAGTATCGGATTTTTTCAACCGCTCAACATTGTGGGCCACGGCCAACAAATGCAAATCGTGGTTTCCCAGTACACTCAGGGCCGAGCTGCCCAAATCCCGCAAAAAACGCAGGGTTTCTAAGGATTGCGGGCCTCGGTTGACTAAATCGCCAGCCAGCCACAGATGATCGCGTGAAGGACTAAAGTCTACCTGTGCCAATAGGCATTTAAGGGGAATCAGGCATCCTTGCACATCACCTACAGCGTATAGGGTCATGGGCAATGCTCTCGTTTTAATTGTTACGGCGCAGTCAATGCAAGGCTCCGGGAACAGCCAATCGGAAGGGTGCAATAGGGGCATCAAAAGTCTGACCATCCTCAGCCAGCATCTTGTAGCTACCCTGCATGCTGCCTACCTGAGTAGCCAACACAACGCCACTGTTATAGATATGGCGATGCCCTGGAGGAATTAAAGGTTGCTCGCCAATAACGCCAGAACCCCGTACTTCCTGCACTTTGCCATTACCGTCTGTGATGACCCAGTGTCGTGCCAACAATTGAGCAGCTATAGCCCCATTATTGGCAATCGTCACTTCATAAGCAAAGGCATAGTGGTTCTGCTCGGGATTGGATTGCTCTGGCAGATAATTCGTACTGACGCTCACATCAATACAGTAGGACGAATCAATAGTCATCAGGCATTCCTCGATTCAGGACAAAGATTGAGCGGCCCATTGATCGGCTAAGCGCACAAAGGCTGCCAGATCCAATTGTTCTGGGCGCAATCCTCCATCGACTTGGGCCGCCTCAATGGCGGAAGCATCCAGCATACCTTTGAGTGTATTGCGTAGGGTTTTGCGGCGCTGATTAAAAGCCTCACGCACTAAGACCTCTAAGGCTTTGGGATCACGCGCAGGATGAGGCAATACCCTATGGGGGGTAAGACGTACAATCGCAGACTCTACTTTAGGGCGCGGATCAAAGGCTTCTGGGCCCACATTAAACAGATGCTCCACTTGGCAATGGTATTGCACCATGATCGACAGCCGCCCCCAGTCTCCAGAACCCGGCACCGCCGCTAAACGCTCTACCACCTCTTTTTGCAGCATAAAGTGCATGTCCTTAATCGAGGACGTATGCTCCAGTAAGTGAAAGATCAATGGGGTGGAAATATTATAGGGCAAATTGCCCACTACCCGCAGGCTATGGGGCTCTTGGGATAAAGTATGGAAGTCAAACTTAAGGGCATCGCCCTGATGCAAATTAAATTGAGGCAAGGCGGCAAAGCGCTGACGTAACAAAGGCACCAAGTCTTGATCTAGCTCGACTGCATCCAAACGAGCACCTGAGTTAAGCAAACCCTCTGTTAAGGCCCCCTGCCCTGGCCCAATTTCCACTAAGTGTTCAATGGAGCGTGGGTAGATACTGCGCAAAATTTGGTGAATAACACCAGCATCATGCAAAAAGTTTTGGCCAAAGCGCTTACGCGCACGATGATGATGGGGAGAAAGATCGGACATCAAAAAGAGCTCCGAGCCTCAAACTGCAAGCTGAAACAGCAGGAGCTGAAAGCCAGTTCAACAAAAAGCACAGTGTAGCAGTATTAGCGCCCCGTAATCTGGGATGAACCCGTCATGGTATAGGCCGTTTCTAAAGCAACCTGTAAGCTGCCGATATCAACTTGCCCCGTACCAGCCAGCGTTAAAGCGGTACCGTGATCAACAGAGGTGCGCACAATGGGCAATCCTAAGGTTACATTAACCGCAGCCCCAAAACCCTTGTACTTTAATACCGGCAAGCCTTGATCGTGGTACATCGCTAAAGCGGCATCACAGTGCTCTAGGTTTTTAGGCGTAAACAGGGTATCGGCTGGGAGCGGCCCGATAAGATCCATGCCCTGAGCGCGCAAACGCTCTAAAATAGGCTCCATGATCTCCAACTCTTCCCGGCCTAAATGACCACCCTCACCAGCGTGGGGATTGAGCCCGCAGACCAAAATCCTAGGCTTAGGGATGCCAAACTTATTCACCAAATCGGCCTGCAAAATCCGAATCACCCGCTCTAGGCGCTCCTTAGTGATAGCGGCAGGCACTTCGCTCAACGGCAAATGCGTGGTGACCAAAGCCACACGCAAACCATGCGTGGCCAGCATCATCACTACCTGCTGGGTATGCGTCAGCTCAGCTAGAAACTCGGTGTGCCCCGAAAAAGCAATCCCTGCTTCATTGATGATGCCTTTATGTACCGGTGCGGTAATCATTCCGGCAAAAAGTCCATCCACACAGCCTTGAGCTGCTCGCGTCAGGGTTTCCAGCACATAGGCTGCATTACGCACATCCAACTGCCCCGCCTGAACGGTAGCTTGCAAGGGGGTATCCCATACATACAGTGCTTGTGCAGGCGCAGGTTGTTCCGGCCAAGCTTCTGGGGTGACGGGAATCAACTGAACCCTTACCCCCAACAGCTCAGCCCGTTGACAGAGCAAGTCCAGACTGGCCACAGCGACCAAAATCTGAGGCTGTGCCTGCTGTGCCAGCAACAAACACAAATCTGGGCCTATGCCCGCAGGCTCTCCGGGCGTTACAGCAAAAGGCAGCATGGGCACGGCATACTCCACATCAAAGGATGGCTATTACTGTTTGATGTCTACATAAGCTTCGTCACGAATCTGGCGTAACCAAGCCTGTAACTCTTCATCAAATCGGCGATTCCGTAGAATATTGAGCGCCTGCTGATGCCGAAAGGCTTCACTGCTATCAGTGGCACGCCGCCCCATCACTTGTAAAATATGCCATCCGTAGGTAGTCCGGAATGGCGGAGATAGAGCACCGCTGGGTGTTTTAGCCATCATATCCTGAAACTCAGGTACCAAAGACTCAGGATCAATCCAGCTTAAATCTCCGCCGTGCAAAGCCGATCCTGGGTCTTCAGAGAAATTTTTGGCCAATTCGCCAAAATCCTCTCCAGACTGAATTTGGCTGTGGATGCGCTCAATCAAACGGCGACTTTCATCCAAGCTTCGAATTTCACTGGGCTTGATCAGGATGTGGCGTACATGGACTTCATCACGAATCAGCGAGTCCCCACCGCGCTTAGCCAAAACCTTCACCAAAATAAAGCCGGGGGGCGTTCGAATGGGCTCGGTTACACCACCGATGGGTAGGCTACGAATCAAATCATCAAAGGGCGGAGGAAGCTGGGCCGCTTTACGCCATCCCATATCACCGCCCTCTAGGGCGTTTTCACTGGCAGAACGCTCAAAGGCTAACTTAGCGAAATCAGCCCCCTGCCGTAGCTGGCGGTAGGTATCCTCAGCCAGATGCTCGGCTTGACGAATGGCCTCAGACTCAGCCGCTTCAGGAACCGGGATCAGGATATTGGCAAGGTGGTATTCCTCGGACAACTCCATACGCCCCAAATCGGAGGCCAAGAAATTGCGCACCTCCTGCTCTGAAACCATGATGCGCTCAGAAACACGCCGCTGCCGAACCCGGGTTATCATCATTTCCCGCCGGATTTGCTCCCGAGCCTCCAGAGGATCCATCCCGTCCTTGGCCAATTTATTCTGGAACTGCGCCAAGGTCATATTATTGCGCTGAGCAATGGTTGACATGGCATCGTTGAGCTCTTCATCACTGATGCGAATACCTGAGCGCGCTGCCATCTGTAATTGAATGTTTTCGCTAATCAGGCGCTCCATCACCTGCTGGCGCAATACTGTTTCTGGAGGAAGCTCCGCCCCGCGCTTGCTGATAGTATTACGAACCTCTCGCAGACGTTGATCAAGCTGGCTCTGCATGATCACATCATTGTCCACAATCGCCACAATACGATCCAAAGAGCGAACCTGTGCTTGTCCTGCTCCCACTAAGATCAGGCTCAGTATCAATCCGCCCAAGGACTTAGAAAGAAGCTTTTTCTTCACGTTCACGGTAGCCTTCAATACCTTTATCAAAGAGGGTGCCCAACTCACCACCAACAGGTGCTCCCAGACCTTTAAGCACAATCTGGAAGAAAATGCCGGTTTGCCCTTCATCGTTAGCATCTAGGTTCAAACTGGTTTCGTCATAGTTCAGCCAGTAGCGGCCAATGACCCGTAGTTTCCAGCAGCAACTGTCGTACTCAAAGCCGCCAAAGGTTTCCAAGGTACGGTTACGGTTGTAGTCATACTGCCAACGCGCAATGACGCTCCAATGCGGTGCCATAGGCCAGATGGTTGAGAAGTCGTGCTGGCTGATTTTGTAGTAGTCCTTAATGTATTCAGGAGTACCCGGGCTGCCGTAGTCATCGTCATACCGCCAGGTACTGGTCGCTTGGTCAAAGCGCATGGTCTCACTGCGGTAGCGATAACCTAAGTTAACGATTTTGTTCAGGTTATCCGCAGGTTGATAATGGAAAATCGCACTGCTAGAGCGTGTCATATGACTATCAGGATCCCAGTTAAAGGTCGCGCTGAGCCGCCAGTCATGGTTATAGCGGTACAAGTATTCCAAAGCATAGGGGGACACACTGGAGGTCGCATAACTACGGTTTTTATAGTCAGTCCCCCACATCTGTACCTCACGATCACGGAAGTACAGAATTTGACCGATGCTAAAGCGCTGGCGCTCAAAACCGCTGGGCTCAATTAAACGAGTGGTGAGACCCAAAGAAACTTGGTTAGCGTCGCCAATACGATCCCGCCCGGAGAAGCGGTTATCCCGCCACAAGGACGCATAGTTAAAGGAGTGCTCACCGGTGTCAAAGATCGGGATATCATCCTGCTCATCCTTCGACACATAAAGGTAATACAGGCGAGGCTCTAGGGTTTGCCGGAAATCTTGACCAAAGAATTGAGTATCACGGTCAAAATACAAACCGCTGTCCACGCTAAAGATCGGTAAACCTCGCGTAGGTTTATCATCGTATCGTTCGTAGCTAGCCAGACTATTACGACCGATGTTATCCAAGTCGATGTCGTAACTGGTATAGGCATACTTCAGGGTTGGTTTAACAAAGCCCCATGTCCAGTTCAGCGGCAGACTGACACCCGGCTCAATGTGTATCCGGCTACCCTCTGCCCGCGACAGACCTCTTAAGCGATCGTCGTACCATTGCTCAGGATTACCGTTCTCGTTAATGAAGTTACCCGTGCGCAAATCCCGCTCAAAGCGCACGTATTCACCACTGTAATCCATCACTAAACCAGCAGGCTGGAAGGGTAATGTGCCATTGAGGGTAAACTGCGGTAGACGGTCATAGGGCGTAATATCAGCTACAGTAGCCCGCTCATAGGAGTGCACTCCAAAGCGCGCCACAAAACTATCCCCTCGATACGTCAAATAGGCTTTTTGATCCAAGTGGTCAGACTGGTTGATCTGTAAGTTGGTACTCAGATCCTGGAAGTAATAGGGATCACTGATATCGGTGTAGTCAACCTCAGCTAACCAACGCGACATCAAGCCAGTTTGATGCTGCCAGCTGTACATCCAACGCTGCTTTTGGTAGCCCGTTTGGTTTTCGCGCTCATCCTCATCATCACTGATAAAGGCACCGCCCACTTGCCCTTCGGTGTTTTCCGTCAAGTAACGGAACTCGCCCTCCAGTAAGAAGCCTCGTTTGGCCAGATACTGGGGAAATAGGGTCGCATCGAAGTTAGGCGCCAAGTTGAAGTAGTAAGGAGTCAATAAACCAAAACCACTTCTGCCGCTAGAGCCAAAAGAAGGCGTCAGGAATCCCGATTTACGCCGATCATCAATCGGGAAGCTGAGATAGGGTGTATAAAACACCGGAATATCTTGTACTCGAATGGTGACGTTGGTCGCTGTACCCGTGCCGGTAATGGGGTTCAGAGTTACGTTATTTCCGTGTAAAAACCACGTGTTATCGCCCGGTTCACAACTGGTATAGGTACCGTCTTTAAGACGAATAATGGAGGTCTCTTCCCGTTTCGCATACTGAGCACTACCCCGTACCCGCGCGGCGTGGATCACGTATTCGGCGTTCTCAATCTTTGCCTCGCCGGTATCCAAGGTCAGCTCAACGCGATCCCCCACTAACAAGGAGCCTTTGTCTCGATAGCGGACATTGCCCGCCAACTCTCCCCGATTATCCAGCTGATACAGCCTGGCCTCTTCAGACTCAACCTGCATACTGCCTTGACGTAAAACTACATCACCGGCTAATACGGAAGCTTCTTGGTTTTCATCATGGCGTGACGCCCGTGCGCTGACGTGAATAGGCGCTTGCCCTTTAGGCGTATCGTCCAGCAAACCCGGCCGATTAGGCTCTACATAAGCGCCTGAGCAATAAGGGCCAACCTCTGCCAATTGGGCAGCAGTTAACTTGTCGCGCGGAACCCAGTCCAAATGGCTATAGTCTGCACTGCGCGAGGCTAAGGCTTTACCTTGAGCTTCAGAGACCTGCGTTATACTGCTTTCCTCAGCAGCACGGCGCTCCTCAGCGGTAACAGGGATAGCGGCACTGCCCGGTTTTGGGGGTAGTTTTGCAGAGCGTGCAGAAGTGCTACAACTCCAGCCACCCGTAGGCCCGGCTTGACAGGCATATTGTTTGTTGTCCGCTACTTCAGCCTCTGCAACAGGACTAGTGCCCAGATGCAACAAAAACAGACTGCCCGTCAGCCATAGGCGTGGGGACATTTTGACGGAGCACAATAGTGAGTATTTAACTGCCATCTTGCACTTGAGTCCAGGCTTCCTGCGAGCGATAGGCCGACAGGCTGATTGCCTCTCGATGGGCCGAAAAATATCCGGATAATAAAGCATGCCCCGTCCATCGGCTAGCACTGTGGAGAATACATGTCCTTTCAAGATCAACGTTTAGACAACCTTCAGCTCTGGCTGAACCAACAGCTACCTGAGCTCTTTGCCGTTCGTCGCTGGCCTGAACCCATACAGGGAAGCTTAAAACCCGCTAGTGCAGATGCCAGCTTTCGCCGTTATTTCCGCTGGGAATCTGCTGGACGCACCCTGATTGTGATGGATGCCCCACCCCCTCAGGAAAACTGCCAACCCTTTGTACAAATCGCTCAGCTACTGGCTACAGCCGGCATTCATGTGCCAGAGGTTTTAGCGGCTGATCTGGAACAAGGCTTTCTGCTGCTCAGTGATTTAGGCCGCCAAACCTATCTGGATGTCATCAATCCAGACAACGCCGATGCCTTATTTCAAGATGCGATAGCGGCCTTATTAGCTTTCCAGCGTCTTCCGATTGAACATCTATCTCTGCCCACCTATGACGATGCTTTATTGGATCGGGAATTACAGCTATTTCCAGTGTGGTATGTAGAGCGCCATCTGGGTCTTAAGTTCAGCGCGCAGCAGCAAGCCGACTGGGAAGCGATCTGCCAAGTACTTAAAGCCTCTGCCTTGGCTCAGCCTCAAGTGTTGGTACATCGGGATTACATGCCGCGCAACCTCATGCTCAGCCAACCCAATCCGGGGGTTTTGGATTTTCAAGATGCCGTGCTTGGCCCCATTACCTACGACATCACCTCTTTGTTTAAAGATGCCTTCCTCAGTTGGCCAGAAGAGCGCGTACGAGGTTGGTTAGAAGGCTATTGGCGTCAGGCTCAAGAGGCAGGCTTACCCGTGCCTGAAGACTTTGAGCGCTTCTATTGTGCCAGCGACTTGATGGGCGCGCAGCGACACCTCAAAGTGATTGGGATTTTTGCTCGAATCTGCCACCGCGACGGCAAACCCCATTATTTGACCGACGTACCGCGCTTTTTTGCCTACCTGCGCTCTGTACTCGCACGCCGCCCCGAACTGTCACCACTGGGTCAACTCCTAGACAGCCTGCCTTTGGAGCCCCACGCATGAAAGCCATGATTTTGGCCGCAGGCAAAGGTGAGCGTATGCGCCCACTCACCCTGCATACCCCAAAACCCCTGCTGCCGGTAGCCGGAGTACCCTTGATTGAATACCACATCCGTGCCCTACAAAGCGCAGGCTTTACCGAGTTGGTGATTAACCATGCTTGGCTGGGCGCTCAAATTGAGGCGCATTTAGGGGATGGATCGGCATTTAACCTGCACATTCAATACTCTGCTGAAGGTGAGCCACTGGAAACTGGAGGCGGCATTTTCAAAGCTTTGCCTCTGCTGGGTGATCAGCCTTTTGTCATTGTGAACGGCGATATTTGGACGGACTACCCCTTTGCTCAACTGCACCGGCCGCTACAAGGATTAGCCCATCTCGTCTTGGTTAATAATCCCGAACATCACCCCACAGGTGATTTTGCTTTGACCACCGCAGGACAGGTGCAGGAAGACTCAGACTCTTTGCTTACCTACAGCGGTATTGCCGTACTTCATCCTCGGCTGTTCACTCAGTCTCAAGCGGGAGCCTTTAAACTCGCACCGCTTTTACGGCAAGCCATGTCCGCAGGGCAAGTGACTGGGGAGCACTACTTAGGCCACTGGATTGATGTGGGTACTCCTGAGCGTTTACAGGCTGCTTCTGTATTGGCCAGAGGAGACCTCTAATGCTGTGGCCCATAACCCTAGCGGGCGCAGTCACCGGATGGTTTCTGGCGGGTATTCCCGGTACCTTGCTGGGAGCCTTACTGGGCCAAGTGTTCGACCGCCGTTTGCAACTGGATCTTAAAACCCTATTTGGACGCTTGATTCGCCAACCGCCTTTACGCGGAGATGAGCTGCTGTTTGTACTTTTGGGACGGCTAGCCAAATCACAAGGCCGCGTTACGGAAGCCCATATCCAAGCGGCCCGTGCCGAAATGCAGCGCCGCTATATGGACGCTGCTCAACAGCGCTTGGCCATCCAAGCCTTTGGGCGCGGAAAATCCGGTAAAGATGCTCTGCAACCGGCCCTTAAAGCCTTGCACAAGGATCAGGACGAAGTTAAAGCACTTTTGCAAGCCTGCTGGCGTTTAGCCCGCGCTGAAGGCGCATTAGGAGAAGCCCAAACCCATTTGATTTTGCAATGGGGCCAATGGGCGAGCTGGACTGAGGAAGCCATCCTCGCCCAAGACAGTCGGCGACCTAAATCCCAAACTAATACCGGCAGCCAATACCAAAAAGCCTTAGCACTCCTTGGAGTGTCCCACACCACCAGCCTGCCTGAAATTAAGTTGGCTTACCGCCGCCTACTCAGCCAATACCACCCCGACAAACTGGTGGGACAAGGAGCCAGCACAGAGCAACTGCACCAAGCCACTGAGCGCACCCGCGAACTACATCAAGCCTATGAATTGGTACAGCGCTATCAAATGAATCGTTAATCCATACGCCTTACTCCGGCAGTTTGGACACATCTACTCATCATTTGCCGTATGATGACAGCCCTCAGATCGCCCTTCCCGACTGAGGGTCAGCCTTGGCCTTTAGCGATGGGAATGACGACCACCCATCCCTAAAAAATGCCGAGGAATACATGAGCCAAGTGACCCTTGTAGTGGGGGCTGGTGCTATAGGTTTGCTAACCTCCTATAAGCTGGCCAAAGCCGGTCTGAATGTGATTTTGCTGGAGGCCGGAGCAACAGGCCAAGAATCTTCTTGGGCCGGTGGTGGCATCGTCTCTCCCTTATATCCTTGGCGCTACAGCCCCGCAGTAACGGCTCTGGCCCACTGGTCACAGGCCTTTTACCCTAGCTTTGGTGAGCAACTGCACCAAGAAAGCGGCATTGATCCCGAAGTACATGCCACCGGGCTGTATTGGCTGGATTTGGAAGACGAAACCGATGCTCTGAGCTGGGCTCAAGCTTTAAATCGTCCTCTGAGTTCCGTATCCATCGACAGCGTGGAGGCCGCCGTTCCCTCCCTGCGTAAAAATTATTTTCAGCACGCCCTCTACATGCCCGGAGTGGCCAACATTCGTAATCCTCGTTTGCTGCAATCTTTACGCGCCGCATTGTTAAAACTGCCCAACGTACAGTTACGCGAACAATGCCCGGTCACAGGTTTTATCCACGAAAACCACCGCATTACGGGCGTAGAAACCGCACAGGGTAAAGTATTTAGTGAGCGCGTTATCCTTGCGGCAGGAGCTTGGAGTGGTCAACTCTTAGCAACCCTAGGTTTGAAAATCCCGGTTAAGCCCATGAAAGGACAGATGATTCTGTTCAAATGTGCAGCTGATTTTCTACCCGTTATGGTGATGACCAAAGAGCGCTACGCCATCCCACGCCGCGATGGGCATATCCTGATTGGCAGCACCCTAGAGGATGTGGGCTTTGATAAAACCACCACCTCTGAGGCGCAAACCAGCCTGCTGAATTCAGCGGTTGAGTTACTGCCGGAGCTGGCCAACGCCCAGATCATCAAACACTGGGCGGGGTTACGTCCCGGATCGCCCGAAGGCATCCCTTACATCGGCCCCGTCCCCGAATACGAAGGGCTGTGGCTCAACTGCGGCCACTTCCGCAATGGATTAGTGTTAGCTCCCGCTTCCTGCCAACTGTTGACCGAGCTGGTGCTACAACAACCCACCAGTATTGACCCAAGTCCCTACACGACAGCGGGCCGCATTGAGTTTTGCTAAGGAATTTTTGCATGGCTAAAAAAGCTACCTCACTGGCAGCCTTGGGCGGACTGGTGTACTCCACCGATAAAGGCCGCCTGTGCCCAGATTGTCAGCAGCCTATTGAGCAATGCAGTTGCCGCCAAACCCTTGTACCGGCTGGAGATGGCATTGTACGGGTGCGCCGCGAAACCAAAGGCCGGGGCGGAAAAACCGTCACCACCGTTACCGGAGTGCCCCTCGCCGAACCTGAGCTTAAAGAGCTGGCCAGCGCCCTGAAGCGCCGCTGCGGAACCGGCGGTTCCTTGAAAGACGGCATCATTGAAATTCAAGGCGATCAAGTGCAGTTACTGGTGGAAGAGCTGAGCCAACGAGGGTTTCAGGTGAAAAAATCCGGGGGCTAAGATTCCTCATCCTAAGACCATCCCCTGAGCTACGCTGAACCTACCCCAGTTTAAGCTTGTCGAAGAGCCATCAATCGGTAGTCTGAATGAAGTACTCTGAGGCCAGTTGAGGGAGGACATTCATGTCGGTACGACGTACACGCAAAATGGACGGCAGCCAGTGGACTGCCGCAGACAGCCGAAAACTCTACGGCATTCGCCATTGGGGAGCCGGTTACTTTGCCATCAATGATGAAGGCGAAGTAGAAATCCGGCCCCACAATGGACGCAACCAAGCCATCAGCTTTGGCCCACTGATTAGCCAACTCAAGGATGCGGGCCTGAGTTTGCCCTTGCTGGTGCGCTTCCCCGATATTTTGCAAGATCGGGTACGCTGCTTAACTTCAGCCTTTGATGCCCACATTGAGCGCCTTGGCTATGCAGGCCGCTACACTGCGTTATTCCCGATCAAGGTTAATCAGCAAGAAGCGGTGATCAAAAGCATCATCGCCACGCCCAAGGTGGCCATAGGTCTTGAGGCGGGCTCCAAACCGGAGTTACTGGCTGTATTGGCGATGGCTCCTAAGGGTGGAACCATTGTCTGCAACGGTTATAAAGACCGCGAATTCATCCACTTAGCCTTGATGGGGCAAAAAATCGGTCACAACCTGTTTATCGTGATCGAGAAAGAATCCGAAGTTGAACTGATCCTAGAAGAAGCTCAAGCCCTAGGCGTGATGCCCCAAGTGGGTTTGCGGGTGCGTCTATCCTCCCTCGCCTCCTCCAAATGGGCCGATACTGGCGGTGAGCGGGCTAAGTTTGGCCTGTCTGCCGCTCAATTGCTGCGCGTCATCGACCGTCTGCGGGATGCTGGTTTAGAACAGGGCATTCGCTTACTGCACTTTCATATGGGATCACAGATTGCCAACCTAGCGGATTATCGTACCGGCTTTCGCGAAGCCATCCGCTATTACGCGGAACTGCGGGGTTTGGGCTTACCTCTAGACCACATTGACGTGGGCGGTGGACTGGGTGTGGATTACGACGGCACCCACTCGCGTAACGCCAGCTCCATCAATTACGACCTGAATGAGTACGCAGGCACCGTGGTCGGTATGCTGAAAGAGTTTTGTGACCGCCAAGGACTGCCTCACCCGCACATCTTTTCCGAAAGCGGGCGCGCCATGACCGCCCACCACGCGGTGTTGGTGATTCAGGTGACGGACATCGAGCAACATAACGACGCACCGCCCGAGGTTGAATCTACGGAAGACTTACCCGAAATCATCCGCACTTTGCTGGATTTGCGCGCCTCCACCGACCCGGAAATGGTCACTGAAACCTACTGGCGCGCCACCCACTATATGAGTGAGGCTTCAGCTCAGTATGCTTCGGGCAAGCTGAATTTGGCGCAAAAGGCTTTGGCAGAACAAAGCTACTTTGCCATTTGCCGCAACCTGCGCGATCAACTACGAGTCAGCCAACGCTCCCACCGCGCGGTGCTGGATGAGCTCAACGACAAGTTAGCTGATAAGTACATCTGTAACTTCTCTGTATTCCAGAGCCTGCCGGATACTTGGGCTATTGGTCAGATTTTGCCTATCGTTCCCCTACAACGCTTAACCGAAGAACCCCAAAGGCGCGCCGTACTCCAAGACCTTACCTGCGACTCCGATGGCAAAATTCGTCAATACATCGACGAACAAAGCATCGAAAGCAGTATGCCCGTACACAGCGTTCATCCTGAAGAAGAGTATTTGCTGGGCGTGTTTTTGGTAGGTGCTTACCAAGAAATTTTAGGAGATATGCACAACCTGTTCGGCGATACCGACTCTGTGAACATCTATCAGCGCGAAGATGGGAGCTATTTCCACAGCGGCATCGAAACCCACGATACCATTGAGGATATGCTGCGCTATGTGCACCTATCTCCCGAGGAGCTGATGACGCGCTATCGGGATAAAATTGCCAGTAGCGCTTTACCCCCTAAGGAGCGCGCGCGCTTTCTGGATGCGTTGCGTTTGGGCCTTACCCGCTCCTCCTACCTAACGCCCTGAAGTGTTTTCGTTTTTATACAAGGAATCACCTATGTCTCGTTTTCTCCTAAGCCTCGTAGCTGGCCTGGCACTCAGCGGCCAAGCCTTTGCCCTTTCCCTGTCAGAGCTCAGCCAAACAGAAGCCAGCGGTGGCCTGAAAGACGCGCTGATTCAAGGCGCACAGGTTGCGGTACAGCAACTGAGCAAACCCGGTGGCTTCAACAATAACCCCGAAGTGCGGATTGAATTACCCGGAACCCTAGGTAAAGCCGCCACTGCGATGAAAATGATGGGCATGGGTAGCCAAATTCAGCAGTTAGAAAACACCATGAACCAAGCTGCTGAAGCCGCTGTGCCTCAAGCTCAGGCATTGTTGGTGGATGCGGTTAAAAAAATGACTGTACAGGATGCTAAAAGCATTCTCAGCGGCGCTAATGATGCCGCAACCCAGTATCTGGACAAAACCAGCCGCGAACAACTGCGCACCAAGTTCCTACCCATCGTCAAACAAGCCACCGACCAAGTGGGACTGGCCCAGCAATACAACGCTTTTGCAGGACAAGCAGCGGCCTTTGGTCTGAACTCCAAGGCCACCAATATTGAAAACTACGTCACCGAAAAAACTCTGGATGGTTTGTTTGATGTCATCCGTAAAGAAGAAGCCAGCATCCGCGAAAACCCCACCGAAGCAGCCACCAGCTTGGCTAAAAAGGTGTTTGGATTGCTGTAAATCTTGGCCTGCCCTAGGGCTGCTCGTATGATGGCGGCCCTTTGTTAACCCTCTCCTATCGTAAGAGAAACGCCATGCTCAAGGTTGGTATCGTTGGTGGCACCGGCTATACCGGTGTAGAACTGCTGCGCTTGCTGGCCCAGCACCCTCAGGCTGAAGTAGCCGTCATCACCTCCCGCTCAGAAGAAGACGTTCGCGTCTGCGATATGTTCCCCAACCTGCGCGGCCATTACGATCAGTTAGCGTTCAGCGTACCGGATGCCGCTACGCTGGGAAGTTGCGATGTAGTGTTCTTTGCTACCCCCCACGGCGTGGCCCATGCTTTAGCGGGCGAGCTCTTGGCGGCGGGAACCCGTGTTATTGATCTGTCTGCCGATTTTCGCCTCAAAGATGCTGAGGAGTGGGCACGTTGGTACGGACAACCCCACGGTGCTCCCGATTTACTGCCTGAGGCAGTGTACGGCTTACCCGAAGTCAACCGCGAACAGATCAAAACCGCACGCCTGATCGCTGTGCCCGGCTGCTATCCCACCGCCACCCAATTGGGCTTCTTGCCTCTGCTGGCTAACGGCTTGATTGATCCCAGCCGCTTAATCGCTGACTGCAAATCTGGGGTCAGCGGTGCGGGACGCGGGGCTAAGGTGGGTTCGCTATTCTGTGAGGCGGGAGAAAGCATGATGGCCTATTCCGTTAAAGGCCATCGTCACCTGCCGGAAATCAGCCAAGGCTTACGCCAAATGGCGGGTAAAGAGGTCAATCTCACCTTTGTACCGCACCTAACTCCGATGATTCGCGGTATTCACGCCACCCTGTACGCCAATCTTCTGGATACTCAAGTTGACCTACAAGCGCTGTACGAACAGCACTACGCCCAAGAGCCCTTTGTGGATGTGATGCCCGCCGGTAGCCATCCAGAAACCCGTAGTGTACGGGGCGCTAATGTATGCCGTATCGCCGTGCATCGTCCTCAAGGTGGGGATTTAGTGGTGGTGCTGTCAGTGATTGATAACCTCGTCAAAGGGGCCTCAGGACAGGCAGTTCAGAATATGAACATCCTGTTTGGGCTGGATGAGCGCATGGGACTGAATCAGCCGGGATTACTGCCTTAACCCGTCACTGAGGAACCTTGGCTGCTCAATCGACTCTGAATACCTTAATAGGAATGGGATAGATCAGAGCAGCCTATCTAAGCCACTGTCTGTTCTTAAACCACATACAGGACGGCCCTTATGAATCCGGTTTCCTCGCCACCACAACTGATTAGCTACACGGACTACCGACTCAAGTTAGCTGAAATTCGCCAACTTCCCAGTGACGGGCAACGCCGGGAAGCCTTAAAACCCGTACATGCCCAAGGCAGGGCCACAGCCACAGCCTTTCTGGAACAAAGCCTGCTTAAAGCCTTGAATGACACAACCGAGACCGAATCTCTTATTTGGTTTTGGTTTAACCACTTCAACGTCTTTTGGTTGAAAGGCTTATTAGGCCCAGCCTTACCGCTTTACGTTGAGCAAGCCATACGCCCTCATATTCAAGGTAAGTTCCGCGAACTGTTGCTGGCCACTATGACCCAGCCACTGATGATCATTTATTTAGATAACTTCTTTAATTACGCCAATAAAATTAACGAAAATTACGCCCGAGAATTATTGGAGCTACACACCTTAGGCGTGGATGGCGGCTATACCCAAAAAGACGTACAGGAAGTCGCGCGCTTGCTCACCGGCTTTGGTTTACGCCCACTGCCTCCTGTGACACAGTGGCCAGCCAAATTTGCGCCCTTGGTTAAAGAACAGGGCGAATTCATGTTTGATCCACGCCGGCATGATTTTGGCTCCAAGCAAATTTTAGGGCACAAAATTGAAGGCTCAGGTTATACGGAGCTAGAACAACTAGCCGATATTCTGACCCAGCATCCCGCTACGGCTCAGCATATTGCCCGTAAGCTTTGCCTGTATCTGGTGGGAGAACAGCCAGATCCCAAGCTCGTCAAGCAAGCGGCCCAAACATTCTCTGATACTCAGGGTGATTTAGCCGCTGTTATCACCTTTATACAACAGCAATCCAGCCGACTCCCCGCTCAAAAAACCTTTAAAGATCCCTACCGCTGGGTGACTTCATCCATACGCTTACTGGCAACGGGACGACCCATTCAATCCGTAGGCCCGGCACTCCAATGGCTTAATACCCTAGGACAACCTCTGTTTGGACGACATACACCTGATGGTTACAGCCTTAAAGGCACTGACTGGATGGGAGCCGGTCAAATGGCACAGCGTTTTGAGTTATCACTGACGCTGGTAAACACCATGCCCAAACTCCTACAACAGCGCTTAGATGCCCCCGCAACCTTAGCGCACCCCAACTTAAAGCAATTGATGAGTACACTCAGCCCAAACAGCCAAACTACCGTAAAGCAAGCCAAAAAACCGGCACAAGCACTGGCCTTACTGCTCTCCAGCCCAGAGTTTATGTACGGGTAAACAGGGGGATTTATGGATCGTCGTCACTTTTTACGCCTAGCCCTAGGATCGGCCGCCCTAACAGCTTCTTGGCGGCTTTGGAGTTTACCCGCTGGTAGCACCGATAGCCGTCTTATTCTGGTGTTTTTGCGCGGCGCTTATGACTCCCTAAGCGCCGTAGTGCCCTATAACGACCCTTTTTATTACGAGGCTCGCCCCACCCTAGCCATCCCGCGTCCTAATGCCCGCCAGCAGGACTCCTCCATTCTGTTGGACAACCGTTGGGCCTTACATCCTGTACTGGGTGATAGCCTACTGCCCTTCTGGAGCAGCGAGCAGTTAGCCTTTGTCCCCTTTTCAGGAACAGGTTTTGTGTCCCGCAGCCACTTTCAAGCCCAAGACTGGGTAGAGTTTGGCCTAGCACCCAGTGATAAAAAGAGCGTTTCCACAGGCTTTCTTAATCGCCTACTGGTGGAATTAAAAGCATCCCCGATGCAGCAACGAGGGGTTAGTTTTACTCAGGCGCTACCCCCGAGCCTCAGGGGGGATATTTCCGTCGCCAACTCCCCCGTACGCTTAGCCGCCGCCCAGAACTTAGATGATAGCTACGAACAACTACTCCTAAACCTCTACCAAGGTCATTCGCTGGAGAAAATAGTGCGAGAGGGATTAGGACTACGCCAAGAAATTCGCCAAGAGCTGAAAGAAGAAATGGTAGCAGCCTCCCGGGGCGCAGCTCCTGCCAGCGGCTTTGCCTTGGATGCCAGCCGTATCGGAAACATCATGCAAGAGCACCCGGAATACAACGTGGGCTTTGTAGATATTGGCGGTTGGGATACCCACAATAACCAAGGAGCTGTTCAGGGGGATTTAGCCAAAAAACTGGCCGGATTGGGCAATGGACTGGATGCTTTGGCCAGCTCATTGGGGGATGACTGGAACAAAACCCTTGTGGTGGTTATTTCCGAGTTTGGGCGTACGTTCCGTGAAAATGGCAGCAAAGGTACCGATCACGGACATGGCTCAACCCTTTGGATTATGGGCGGTGGGCTAAAAGGTGGCCGTATTTGTGGAGAACAACAGCTATTAACCGCCGCCACACTGCATGAGCAGCGGGATATCCCTGTGCTGAATGAATACCGTAATGTGCTGGGTGGATTGTTTGCGCAGCTATACGGCTTTAACAAGGCCAATTTAGAGCGAATTTTTCCACAATCTAACCCAGTGGATTTAAAGCTTTTTTGACATCCGCCCCGCCCTCAAGCCTTCGGCTTGCCGCCGTTAGGCGGAAAGGACGGGGATTCCCTCTACAGGACGGCCATGCCCGACCGCGAGAAGGGGCTATTGCCCCTGCCGATCCAACCAACCCCGCACACGCCGCACTAACTGCTCTTGCTCACTGGCAAAGTCACCGGGAATCAGCTTTAACGCAACTGAGCTGTATCCTGAATGCCCCGTGCGGCGGCTGGTGTTGAGGCGGGCCTTGGCCTCTTGTTGCTCATTCCAACGCTCAGGGTAATAAAAATCGCCCGTAGTTACAGGATGGCGGCTCAATAGTTCATCCAAAGCCACCTCTTGAGTGCTTGGGCGCGTGGCGGAAATCAGCAGCAAATGCTGCGGCAATTCAGACTTTTCTCCCGTCAAATAGCGCGCCGCCCAATAGCCTCCCGTTCCGTGCCCCAGTAATACGATTAAGGAAGCCCCTTGCGTGCGTGCAAAACTAAGGGCTGCCTCAATACGGGCATCAATGCGCTCTGTGACTGGCGGAAGCGGTTTAGCCGGAGGCTCATTGCTAGGTTCTGTAGCGGCCTCCTTAGGCTCTTCCGTTGTTTCTTTAGGTGATTCGGCGGGTGTTGGAGTTTCTGCTGTTTCTTTCTGATCCTCTCCGGCTGCTTGATCAGGGCTAGAGGACTCTGGTAACGGCTTTGCTTTAGGGCGCGCAGGAATACCGGAATCCAGCTCGGGCAGAGTTACGCTGAGGGTATGCCAAGCATATTGCGGCAGTTCACGGCGAATAGGCGCTATAACCCTTGGCCAATCGGGCGTTTCTCCAGCACCGGGTAATAAAACAATCGTGCCCTTGGGTTTAGGATCATTAGCAGGCAACCAGAAGGCTAAAAACTCCTCTTCTAAAGCCTTCAGCTTTTGCACCTGAGTTGGGAACTGCTGGGCCAAATTCTGGGCTAAGGCATCATTGCGATCCAGCAAGGCAGTACGCAGCACGGGAGGTTTTGAGGGCTCTGTGGCGGGAGATTGCTCCGCTTCATTAGTTTGAGGTTCGGACTCTGCAGGCGGCGTGGAAGCGTCCTCAGCCATACCTAAGTGGCAAACCCCTAAGAGACCCATCATTATCAGTAGCTGCCACAGCCTCATCACACTTACCTCTTATCATCCTTAAGCCATCATCAATGCAGCGGCTTTTTCACTCTATTTCCCAGCTCAGGTACACTAGCCGAATTATTGTTTCCCTTGAGGTATTCCCATGCAGCCCTTCGCCATTGCTCCCTCTATCCTTTCGGCTGACTTTGCCCGTTTAGGCGAAGAAGTGGACAGAGTGCTGGCCGCCGGGGCTGATATTGTGCACTTCGATGTGATGGATAACCACTACGTTCCTAACCTAACCATTGGCCCTATGGTGTGTAGCGCTTTACGCAAATATGGCATTCAAGCACCCATTGATGTGCATCTGATGGTTAAGCCTGTGGATCGTATCATCGGCGATTTTTTAGAAGCCGGAGCCAGCTACATCACCTTCCACCCAGAAGCCACCGAACACATCGACCGCTCCCTACAGCTTATTAAAGCCGGAGGCGCTAAAGCCGGTTTGGTTTTTAATCCTGCCACCTCCTTAGACTGCCTTAAATACGTGCTCGACAAGGTGGATATGGTGCTGCTGATGAGCGTCAACCCAGGCTTTGGCGGTCAATCCTTCATCCCTAAAACCCTGGATAAACTCCGTGAGGCGCGGGCTTTGATCGACCAATCAGGGCAAACAATTCGCCTTGAAATTGATGGCGGTGTGAACGTCAAAAATATCCGCAGTATTGCCGAAGCCGGAGCCGATACCTTTGTGGCGGGCTCAGCGATCTTTGGACAATCCGATTACCGCAGCGTCATCCAAGCAATGCGCGCTGAACTGGCAGGAGTCAGCCCATCATGCAGTTAACCCAACTCTTTAACGGCCACTTACCGCGTCTGGTGATGTTTGATTTAGACGGTACCTTAGTAGATTCGGTACCGGACTTAGCAACGGCTATAGACCAAATGCTCAGCCAACTAGGTCGCCCAGCGGCAGGTGTGCACCAGGTACGCCAATGGGTCGGTAATGGCGCGCAAGTGCTGGTGCGCCGCGCTTTAGCCGGACAATTGGATCACCAAGCTGTATCAGATCAAGAAACCGCTCAAGCGCTGCCTCTGTTTATGGCCGCTTACGGTCAAGGTCACGGCCAAACCTGTATTTATCCCGGCGTACAGCCCGTCTTGCGTTGGTTACAGAGCGCCCAAGTACCTCTGGCCCTAATTACCAATAAACCGGAACAGTTTATCGCCCCCTTACTGAAAGAGGCTGATTTAGAAGGTTTATTTCAGTGGATTGTCGGGGGCGATACCCTACCCCAACAAAAACCTGATCCTGCCGCTCTATTGCACGTCATGGCACAGGCTCAGGTCAGCCCACGCCAGGCACTGTTTATCGGGGATTCACGCAATGACATTTTGGCGGCGCGCGCGGCCAATGTACGCTGCGTGGCTATGAGCTACGGCTACAACCACGGCCGCCCCATTGAGGAGGAAAACCCTGACTTGGTTTTAGATGACCTACGCGCTTTGCTGCTTCCGGGTTGATTCTTAGGGGCGGCTTGCGCTAGTGTGAAGACTCCCACTTCCAGCCTGCGAGACCAGACAGGTGGCTATCCACTCCCGCCGCTTTAGCTTTCTCTGGATACTATTAAGCCTTCAGGTGCGTTGGCGCGGCTGCGCCTCTGTATAACTACGCCGGATATCCGGCACTGCCCCCTGCTGCCCTTAGACCTGTTTACTTTCGCTGATAAAATCCGAGACCGATAATGACGCGCGATGAATTCCTGCGCCTAGCCGCTGAAGGCTATAACCGTATTCCCCTGTATTTTGAAGTGCTGGCCGACTTTGAAACGCCCCTGTCCCTGTACATGAAATTAGCCGATGCTCCTAACAGCTACTTACTAGAGTCGGTGCAAGGCGGCGAAAAATGGGGCCGTTACTCCATCATTGGCCTGCCCTGCCACAGTGTATTGCGAGTATTTGACCATCAGGTGAGTATTCAGCACGAGGGCGTAGAAACTGAATCCTTGAGTGTTGATGATCCTCTGAGTTTTGTGGAGCAGTTTAAAGAGCGCTACCAAGTCGCTCCCGTGTCAGGACTGCCGCGCTTTAATGGTGGGCTGGTCGGCTACTTTAGCTACGACAGCGTGCGCTATGTGGAATCCAAACTGGCTAAAAACCCCAATCCAGACACCCTAAACACGCCAGACATCCTGTTAATGGTTTCTGATCGGGTGGTGGTGTTTGATAACTTAACCAGTAAAGTCTACTGCTTGGTACTGGTTGATCCCGCCCAAACTCAGGCTTATGAGCAAGGCATTCAAGATTTAGAAGCCCTCAGAGCCCGTTTACAACAAGCCATCACTCCGCCCCACAGCTTGGTATTAACCCCTGAGTCCCATCCCGAGCCGAATTTCCGCTCCAGTTTCACTCGGGAAGATTACGAGCACGCCGTCAACCGCATTAAGGATTACATCCTAGCGGGTGACTGCATGCAGGTGGTGATTTCCCAGCGCATGTCGATTCCCTTTAAAGCCGCGCCTATTGATCTTTATCGCGCGCTGCGCTGCTTTAATCCCACGCCCTATATGTACTTCTTCAACTTCGGCGACTTCCATGTGGTGGGCTCCTCTCCTGAGGTTTTAGTACGGGTGGAAGATGGCGAAGTCTGTGTGCGCCCCATTGCCGGTACTCGACCTCGTGGTGCCACGCCTGAAGCCGACTTAGCGCTGGAACAGGATCTGCTGTCCGACGCTAAAGAGCTGGCCGAACATTTAATGCTGATTGATCTGGGCCGCAATGACGTAGGCCGCGTATCGGAAACCGGCACGGTTCAGGTCACAGAACAAATGATCATTGAGCGTTACTCCAACGTCATGCACATTGTTTCCAACGTCACCGGCCAGTTAAAACAAGGCTTGAGTGCTATGGATGCGCTGCGCTCCATTCTGCCTGCGGGCACGCTGTCTGGTGCGCCTAAAGTGCGGGCGATGGAAATCATTGACGAGTTAGAGCCCGTCAAGCGCGGCGTATACGGCGGTGCTGTGGGCTATTTAGCTTGGAACGGTAATATGGACACGGCAATCGCCATCCGTACTGCATTGATTAAGGATGGCGAACTGCACATCCAAGCCGGTGCGGGCATCGTGGCGGACTCCCAACCGGCTCTGGAATGGGAAGAAACCCTGAATAAAAGACGCGCTATGTTTCGCGCGGTGGCCTTGGCAGAATACCAACATTGAGGCTATTGCGTACTAAATTCGTACTTGCGGCGTACACTCATGCGTATTCGGCAGTACAGTTATAGAATAGCTTCCCGTATTATCCGCCGGTCGTCTCGTACACTGGTGGCCGACGACCTCTTTACGAAGCTTTTATCTAAAGGAACCTTTTTCTATGTCAACCATTGGCATTTTCTACGGCACCTGCTCTGGCGTTACCGGCAAAGCGGCTGAGCAACTGGCTAAACTTCTCGGCGAAGACAATTGCGACCTGTACAACATGGAAGAAGACTTCACCGATTTTGACGATATGTTGAAGTACGACTATCTGATTTTCGGCTGCTCTACTTGGGGTTCAGGCGAAGTACAGAATGACTGGCGCGATCCTATGCTGGATCTGGAAAACGAAAAACCTGACTTTACCGGCAAAACCATCGCCCTGTTCGGTGCCGGTGACTACAAAGCCCATGGTGAGCAGTTCGTCAGCGCCCTAGGCATTTTGTACGATAAATTCAAAGCTCGTGGCGCTACTCTGGTAGGCAGCATTCCTACTGAAGGCTACACCTACGAGTATTCCTTTGCTGAGCGTGATGGCATGTTCGTCGGTCTGCCCTTCGACAAAGTGAACGAAGCAGGCAAAACCAAAACCCGTCTGGCCAATTGGGTCGAAGTGCTAAAAGAGCATTTCCCCGTCGAAGAATAAGCAATACCCCGCCTCTACCCTGACCTGAAACCAGGTCAGGGCTTAGCCTGTTACTGACGTTGAGCTGCTCGATTACGCCGATTTGCTTCCTCTGTCAGTCTCCGCGCACGACGCTCCAAACTATCTGCACTGCTTTTCCGCCGGTTAACTGAGCTATAAATCAGACGCATCAGGATCCACACCACCAGTAAGCTGCCAATTCCAGCCCCAATTAACACAGGGTCTGACACCTCGGGCAAGGTTAGTTTGATTAACGCAGGCACCCCTGCAGCAGCGATGAGAATAAGAATAAGCAGAACCAGTAGTTGCATAAATCAGTCACCCAGAGTAGCCAATCCCGGAAACAACAAAGGCCGGATGATTACTCAACCAGCCTTAACCTGTGCACACAATACCCGCGGACAATCTACTGATATCCGCTGATCTCTAAATGCCTGTTTCCAGCCCCAAGCATACGCTAGCAATAATGCCTTTCCCCTGCAAATCGGGACTGATTTAAGGCAATCCCAATGAATCTGGGCACAAGCTCATTCGCCACTCAAACATTGCCTGATATTTGCTTAGTGAATCTGACAATAAGCTCCACACGAACCCTTTAGGGGTTAGATCACTTCAATTATTTACATAAAGGTGTATTTATGTCAGACGATCAAGACAATATGGTAATTTTTAACATGGCCGATGAGTTTATTGAGGTCGCTAATCGGCTGATGAAGGAAGAAAACAAGGAATTAGCGCACGTCAGTACTGCCCTGCGCTACGCAGCGGCACGCTTTAGCACCCACGAAGCAGCCTGTACCTTCAAAGAGCTGGCTACCGAGAGAGAACACCTACAGACTTGGTACAGCAATCAGTTTAACGCCATGCTGGAAGAAAACTTCTTCGAGCAAATTGACTTGTTAAGTCAAAACTTCATCGTTGAAATGTCTGATAAATAGACAACACTAAGACCGATACAGGCTCAAGTATCGGTCTTAGTTTGACTCCTTACAGCTCTTTATAACGCGACAGCCAATGCGCATAGGAAGCGGGTAATGTCCAAGCCGGTTGCTCAATGCCTAACTCTTTAGCCGCTACATACGTCCAGTGCGGATTAGCTAAATAGGCCCGGCCTACGGAAACAATATCAAGCTGCCCGCTGGTTAGCGCTTGTTCCGCCAGTTTAGGTGCGCCAAAGCCCCAAGCGGAAGTAACGGGAATTCCTACCTCGCGGCGCACGCGCTCGGCAATCGGGCCCATAAAGGCAGGCCCCCAAGGGATTTGTGCTGTGGGGGTATTAAAGCCCATGCTGACGCTGATCAGATCCAAACCCGTGCGTTTAAAGCCTTTCACCAGCTCGATGGATTCACTCAGGGTTTGCTCGTCGCGGCCATCAAATTCAATCACCCCAAAGCGGGCAGTGAAGGGCAGACGCTCTGGCCAAACCTCACGCACGGCGGCCATGGTTTCCAGCAGGAAGCGGCCACGGTTTTCAGCGCTGCCGCCGTATTGGTCGGTACGTTGGTTGGCGTGTTCGGAGAAGAAGCTCTGGGCCAGATAGCCGTGGGCGAAGTGCAGTTCCAGCCATTCAAAGCCCGCTTCATAGGCGCGGCGGGCGGCATCGACAAAGTTTTGACGAACGCGGGCAATATCTTCCAACGTCATGGCTTGCGGGACTTTAGGCAAACCCTCACCAAAGGCCACGGCTGATGGGGCAATGGTTGGCCAGCCGCGTGGATCGTTTTCAGGAATGTGGTCATCACCTTCCCAAGGACGGTTGGCGCTGGCTTTACGTCCGGCATGGGCGATTTGAATGCCAGGCACACAACCGGCGGCTTTAATGGCTTTGGCGACTTGGGACAGGGCTTGGGCCTGTTCATCATTCCACAGACCAGCACAGCCGGGAGTAATCCGACCTTCTGGAGCCACCGCCGTCGCCTCGACCACGATCAAACCCGCGCCGCCACGGGCTTGAGCAGCATAGTGAACCTGATGCCAGTCGTTGATGATGCCGTCGTTAGACATATATTGGCACATGGGCGGAATGGCAATGCGGTTGCGCAGGGTAACATCTTTCAAGGTGAAGGGTTGGAACAGGGCAGACATGGCAGGCTCCGTCAATCAGCGGGTATCTTTGTTCGATGGTATTCGAACTATGGAATCAAGTAAAGCCCTGATATACTCCCCTCATGCGCCACTATTCCCACCCCTCTCCTGATGAATTTACCCTCGAACGCTTATTGTATGCGTTGAGTGATCCGGTGCGTCTGGAAATTGTCCGCCATCTGTATGAAGTGCCGGAGGCGACTTGCGGCGAGTTGCAGGGCGATCGGCCTAAGTCGAGTGTTTCCCACCATTTTCGGGTGTTGCGGGATGCGGGTTTGGTCTGTACCCGCTATGTGGGCACCACCCACATCAATTCGCTGCGCCGGGAAGACTTAGAGCGCGTCTTTCCCGGCCTGTTGGAGGCGATTATGGGGGCTTATTTCAAGCTCAAGCGGGAACGTCCTCAGTCCTGAGGCTTCAGGTGCAACACCCGCAGCCCGTTGGCCACAACCAGTAAGCTGGCCCCCATATCGGCAAAAACGGCCATCCACATAGTCGCATTGCCGGTGAGGGCCAGAGCGAAAAACACGCCTTTAATCCCCAGCGCGAAGGCAATGTTCTGCCATAAAACATTGTAGGTGGCGCGCGACAGTTGAATCAGCTCCGGCAGACGGCGTAGATCGTCGTTCATGATCACCACATCGGCGGCCTCCATCGCAATGTCAGTGCCCGCGCCGCCCATGGCAATGCCAATATCAGCCTTGACCAAAGCCGGCGCGTCGTTGATGCCATCGCCCACCATGGCGGTGGTGCCGTACTGCTGGTGCAGGGTTTGAATGGTGGCCAGCTTGTCTTCTGGCAGCAGGTTGCCCTGTACCTGAGCAATGCCGGCTTCCTTGGCGATGGCTTGGGCGGTGGTCAGGTTGTCGCCGGTGAGCATGCAGGGCGTAACGCCAAGCTGTTGCAAGCGGCTCATGGCGCTGCGGCTGCTGTGTTTTAGGGTATCGGCGACGGCGAAAATGGCCAACACTTCGCTGGCTGAGGCCAGTAGCGTCAAGGTGTGACCTTGGGCTTCATGGTGGCTGAGGTAGGTTTCAATCTCAGGGCTGCACAGGCCGCGTTCTTCAATTAGGCGATGATTGCCGAGTACAAGGCGATGGCTTCCCAAATGGGCTTCAATCCCGCGCCCCGGCAGTGCATTGAACTGCTCTAAAACCACCGATTCGTTGGTATTCGTCAGCCCTGTGGCAATGGCTTTAGACACCGGATGATCCGAATGCTCCGCCAGTGCAGCGGCCCAAGCCAACACCTGCGCTTCGCTGTAGTCCGAAGGCATCAAGTGCACGGCGACCAAGCGAGGTTTGCCTTCAGTCAGGGTGCCGGTTTTGTCGAGGGCGATGGCTTTCAGATGGCGCGCTTGCTCCAGATAAGCGCCGCCTTTAATCAGGATGCCTTGACGCGCTGCTGCCGCCAGTCCACTGACGATGGTCACGGGTGTGGCAATCACCAAGGCGCAGGGGCAGGCGATGATCAGCAATACCAGCGCCTTGTAAATCGCTTCCAAGGCCGTCCAATCGAATAACCAAGGGCCACTGAGGGCAACCAACACCGCGCCCACAAATACTGCTGGTGTATAGAGCGCGGCAAAACGGTCGATAAAGCGCTGCATCGGCGCTCGACTGGCTTGGGCGGCCTCTACCGCGTGGATAATGCGGGCGAGGGTGGTGTTATTGGCCGTGGCCGTGACTTCAAATTCGAGGGTGCTGGTTTCGTTGATGGTGCCGGCAAACAGCGCATCGCCGGGGACTTTATCGACCGGAATGCTTTCCCCCGTGACCGAGGATTGATTCACCGCGCCTTGGCCTTTGCTGATGCGCCCATCCAAGGGAATACGCGCACCGGGTTTTACCCGTACCACCGCGCCTAAAGCCACGTTTGCGGCTGGAACGGCTAACCAACGGCCATCGGCTTGCTGTACCTCGGCGGTTTCAGGGGCGAGGGCCAGCAGTTTTTGAATGGCTTGCCGCGCCCGATCCAGCGATTTGGCTTCGATCAGCTCGGCAATGGCGTACAGGGCCATCACCATGGCCGCTTCCGGCCACTGGCCGATCAAGAACGCACCCGTTACCGCTACGCCCATCAAGGCATTCATGTTCAGTTGGCCACGGCGCAGGGCGGCCAAACCTTTTTGGTAGGTGGAAAGTCCGGCAAAGCCAATGGCTGCTGCCGCCACCGACATACCCAAGAGCCCAAACAGCCATGTTTCTGGGGCAAGATAGTGGATAGCCTCAGCTACTAGAGCCAGTGCTAAAGCAATCCCCGTGCGTGTTAATTCACTAAACTTGGCCTTAGGCTCCTGTTGAGCGCTGGAAAGCGGCTGTACCTCAAAGCCCAAAGCACGAATGGCGGTCAGCGCGGCCTCAAGCGCCGAATGCTCTGCCTCAATCTGTAGCGTTCGGGCCGAAAGTTCAAACCGCAGTGTCCTAATCCCTTGAATCTCTGCCAACGCCTGGCGGATTTGGTTTTCCTCCACCGGGCAATCCATGCTGGGAATACGAAAACTGGGAATCCTTGCAATAGGATTGCCGGATGGATTGGGAGATAGGCTAGGGTCACAGTGTCCAGAACAACAACAGGTACTGGATGTTTGAATGGGAAGATGACCGCTGTCTGATGTCATGTTCGCTGCTCCAAAGGTGATTTAATTGCATTAAAAACCTTGAAGTAACTACAGGGTCAAGCAGCAGCCAAACTGTAGATCAATCCGTTTCATTCGCCAGCGAGCGTATGTAGAGCACCAGTTGCCAGATTTCCTCTTCAGTCAAATAGTCTCCATAGGAGCGCATCGCTGTCACCGTCTGCGTCCGTCCCGGTCGGCCTAGATGCTGAGCTCCTTGTCGTGCGGGATGATGCAGCTCACCGGAACCCTGCTCAATCACCCAATACAGTTGACCATCTGGTATGTCGAGCATGGTTGAACGACAACGAAAGTTACGCGGAGCAGGATTTAAATAGGCTGCTGCTGGCCCTTGTCCATCCCCCAGAACACCATGACAGGTAACGCAAGGAGTAGGACGCGCATCATCTTGGTACAAACGCGCTCCGGCTGCTCTATTTTCAGCGGTAGGTGATAAAGGATTAGTGCGCCCCAAATAGCTAGTTGGAGCGGTTTGAGTCCCTCGAATTTCGGGGCAACGTCCCACAGCTTTAAACTCATCCGCATCCCCATAGGAAGCCCCCATGCAGGCAACTATTAAGAGAGGTCGGATTAGCCCTTTTAAATTTTTACCGGTGCTCATATCGGCTCCCTTAAAACGTGACTTTGTGGCGCACGCCAATCACCCGAGCGCTTTGCACGCTAGGGTCCATACTGGGATGCCGAATGTATTGGGCGCTCAGTTGTAGACTCATCCATGAGGTCACAGGAAACCAATGGGTGAGTTCATAAGCCACCTCGCGGCTCAATACAGGACTGCCCGCAGTACGCTGAGCCTGTTTAAAGGAGCCACTGTTGGAGGCCAGTGAAACACCAAAGCCAGTTACGTCCTCATCCCGCCCCGGCAAGAGCCCGGTGTACACCAAACCACCACTGGCAGACCAACGTATAGGGTTCACCTGCTTATCTGCATAGCCAACCCGCAAAAAGCCACTCAGCCCTTGGGTCGCCTGCTCTGGCTCACGGAATAACTCACCCTCAATTAGGGCATAAACCCCCTGAGCCCCCTGCTCTTGCTTGGGATTACCCTCAGCATCCAGAGCGCGCACATGGTCGAAATGCTCGGTGTAATACCAAGCACCTAGGGCAGCGTGTAGAAAACGGCTATTTACGTCTGCGTTCTGGTGAATACCCAGCTCAGTCAGAATTAAAGCACCATCACCACCTTGTAAATGCACCTGAGTGCCGTGAGGCTGGTCAGGATCTCCCGCTACACCATCCAATACAGCAACCTGCACATAATGCTCAGACGTAGGATGCCAACGAACACGCACGCCTAAACAGGAGGTGGGATAAATGCAGGGGCCGTTTTTACCCGTCTCAGAAAAATCTAGGCCCGTACCAAAGCCACCATTGAGGAAAACCCCAGCGGTTTCTTTAACGTCAAACTCCGAATCAGCCGCATACAACCCCACTAACACAGCCAAGCGCTCATCCCAGAAACTCTGCTCAAACCAAGCCTCGTGGATTTTAAAGGTATCTACCGAATCGGCGATGTTGCTGGGCGCATGGATAGAACCTACGGACTCACCCGGATCACGGCTACCGTAAATACCCAACCCATGAATGAATACCCGCCCGCCTCGCCAACCGAATAAACGCTCCAGATCAAAGGACACACTGGGCTCAAACAAGGCAGAGTAACTGCGCCGCCGATCCAGCCCGCCCTCCGTTACAGCCATAAAATCCACGGTGTGATCCAGACCAATCTCTATTCCTTGAGTAGCTAGCTGAGAGCGCTTGCCACTCCAATTTCCAGTCAAAGTTTCCGCATAAATGCCGCCCTCTTGAGCCGCGAGCTTGGCTGAATAAGTACCCAGCAGCACAGCTAAAGCGACTAAGGAGAGAAAAAATGAACCCTTGCACTTCATCAGCAAAACTCCTTGCAGAGCCCAACCAACCCAGATGTCAGCTATTACCGCCATGTACTGCTGAGGTTGAATCAGGCTAACAAGCGTTTACCGAATCAACACTGACACAAAGCATAAAAATTATTATTACCAAATAATAAAAAACCACAAAAACTAATTAATTGATTTACATAGATTTATAATAAAAAACGAATAAGAATAACGAAAAAATTACAAATCAAAATAGCGCTGCGAAAAAAGAGTGCTAAAATCACCTGCGCTAAATAGTTAGAATCCCCAAAGCGCATTAAATCATTGCTTGCTAATTGGCAAAACTTACTAAAGCTATTATCTGTACGGCTTTGCTAGGTTTAGTTTGGTACATCCAAGCGTAGGAATTCTGACTGTAATGTCTATAGCGCAGCCTTCATCGAAAGATCTTGGTTGCTCCCCTAAGACAAGGACCAAGTAGTATGGGGTTATACGCAACGTGTCATTATGTTTGAAGATTCCAGGGCTTCCAGAGTGGTTGTGCTCTTTGAGAAAAAGAGGACTATTTTGGATCAACAGCGCCGAATCACATGACCGTACTACCCTATTGGGTCAAGTGCTCTCAGGGCTTTCAGAACACACTCAAGTGACTTTGGTTTATTCGTGTGAAGAGGCCAATACCTTACTCAGTGCTTATCAGTCCGGGCCTCTGGCTATACGACTGTTTGAAATCCCAGCACTCTTACTGCATAAAGCCCTGCGACTGTTACCCTCTGACTTGCAGCGAGCTAGAGCACAGCACAGCGAGCTCATACTACTGTGTTTACCCGCCGAGGCTTGGGCTCCAATGGATGAGGCAACATTGACCCACTGGTGCTGGAGCCTACGCAACTGGTTAGAACAATACGACACCACGCTACTTATATGCAGCCAAGGCCCTTTGCATCCACAACTGACCCAGTTAAACGACTACCTATCGGGTTTATCCAATCTCATCAGTGAGCCGAGTTGCACGCACTATCACATAAAGTACTGGCACCATAAATTCGGCATACAAACTGAACAGAAATATTGCTTTGAGCGTACCGCTCAGGGGTTTGAGGTACTTCCAGAAACACTTCAATCTGAACCTTCGACCTCCCAAGACTTTCGCTATCTTATTCAGGCGCATGTTCTAAACAAGCACACACCAATACATGACCATTGGCTGGTATTTGATACGTTAAGGGATTTACTACAACAGGCTACTTCTGTTCCTCATGGAATACTGCTACTTGGTGTCGCAAATAACGAGCAAATAGAAGACCTTGCTCAGCAGTTACACAGTCAATCCTTTTCCCCCCAGCAAAACCTTCGTATCTTAGTTAGGGAAACTGCGCCTTGTTTACGCCATCGTGATCGTGGTTTATTGCAAGCCTGTGGAGTACACTTAATTATTCCTCACAACTTCCCTGCTCCCCAAATCATTAGCTTTCTCGAATTACTAAAACAAGAGAGTGCCTGCACTCCGGAACAACTTTTCGATTTTCAAGAGCTAAAACAATCCATTGACCCACCCAATCAACGTGGGCTGATCAGTGTACAAGATTTTATAACTACATTAGAACCTATTTACGCTAAAGATACATTGGCTAATATAGAACATCAGCTACTTCAATTAACACCCTCTGGAAAGCTCACTGCAGAGCACTGCCTTAACCAAATGCAGTTAAGGCGCATGGGTGATGTAGCCTGTATAGAAAATGAGTCAGTTTACTTATTCTTATTTGCATGCAATACCAATGAAATAGAGCAAGCATTACAAAATATTTGCCAACTTCCCTTTAATAGCTTGTTTTCTAAAATCACCCAATTAAACAATCTGGACTCGGTTAGACAAGCAAGCTATAGCATTAGCCACTCAGCCCATATAGAAGAACCCTCAATTCAAACCACTATAAGCCAGCATATTAAACCCGAGGTTCCCTTAAATCCCAAAAGGGCCAAACTCCCTTGTATTTCGCTTGCAAAGAAATAACATGAGCAGTCAAGATTTAATTCAAATCATCTCAGTTATACTCGCTCTTAGCATTGTTATACTGATAATAATTCAACCTATATTATCCAGTATATTCAAAAAAATATCCCTTTTATTTCCTCCGCGCTGCTTAAAATATAGAGGGGTGCGCTATAAATCACAGGGTAACCATGAAAAATAGTGTGCTAAGCCGACCAGAGTTAGGGGTCTGGAATTTCTACTTTTTACTTAAGCTAGCCTTGGCTTCAGTTGGGCTCTTAAATTTCCAACCTATTCCTAACTTAATCTTTGCAGCAGCGCTGATCATCCCACTACCTTGGCAGATTGCCCAAACGCTAAGAACTGTCGTGGCCATTCCCATCGGCATAGCTTTATTTTATCAAGATACTTGGTTTCCTCCCTTCAGTCGCTTGCTGGATAATGCTGACAACATTCGTGGATTTTCCAACGAATATATTCTTGAGTTACTAGGCCGCTTCATTCACTGGGATTGGGTTGGACTATTTTTTGTTGCTTTAGTAGCTTACTACTTCATATGTCAATGGATTCGCCTAACCACCTTAAGCCTCGTTGGATTATTCTGGTTTTCAGTAGTAAGCATACAACCCGAGCAACCAGCAATTGCCTCAACAGCAGCTTCGTCTGGTACTAATACTACAAGCACACAACAAACAAAGAATCCTGACAATAACACTCTGAATCAAGCATTAACTAATTTCCACCGTACCGAAGCCAGCCGCCATACAAACTTCCCCGATACAGCAGAATCCCATCTAGCATTTGATGTATTGGTTATTAACATCTGTTCTATGGCTTGGGATGACTTAGAGAGCGTTGGCCTGCGGGACAATAGTCTGTTCCAACAGATGGATATTATTTTTGATCACTTTAACTCAGCAACCTCCTATAGTGGCCCAGCCTCTATTCGGCTATTGCGCGCTAGTTGTGGTCAGCTTCCCCATCAGCAACTTTATGAGCCCGCCAATCAACAATGCCTGCTGTTTAATAATTTACGTCAATTAGGTTTTACTGAAGAACTCATGCTTAATCATGATGGGCAATTCGAGTCCTACTTGGACAACGTACGTAAACAAACGGAAATGCCACCTCCCGCCATTGACAGCAAAATATTAAAGCGCTCTTGGATTAGCTTTGCCGGCCCACCCCTATGGCAGGATCAAGACGTTCTAGTGAAGTGGTGGCAACACCGTATAAATGAGCTAAAAACTCAAGACAGAGTGGCGCTGTTTTACAACACCATCACATTACACGACGGGAATCGTGTATTAGAAGCCGATGGTGGAACTCGACCTGCCAACTATAAAGAGCGAGCCAGTAGCTTTATCAATGATTTAGTTGCTTTTATCAAAGAACTTCAGCGCAGTAAGCGCCCTGTCGTGCTGGTCATTGTTCCAGAGCATGGCGCGGCCCTACATGGGGACACGATGCAGATTTCAGGGATGCGGGAATTACCCACTCCTTCCATCACGCATGTTCCTGTGGGGGTTAAACTCATCAACATGGACACCCCACAACAGTCCAATCCTGTCCATGTTGCTGAACCTAGCAGCTATTTAGCTTTGTCTGAGTTAATTGCACGCTTACTGCGAGTTCCCTCATTCCAAGAATCCAACGGTTTTAATTGGCAGTTGCTGACCACAGGATTACCGCAAACCGCTTGGGTGTCTGAAAACCAAGGAGTGGTTGTGCAAGAGTATGAAGGGGTTCCCTATTTGCGCATCAAGGAGCAGGGTACATGGCTTCCTTACCCCCATCGTTTCAAGTAGCCGATGCGTCCTCCCCAGCGGCGGACGACATCACGGATTTACGCAAGGCATTGCAAATGCCTGAACTCCCTTATGTAGATATCACGACACAAAATGCGGTGCGCGATGTACTAAAACGCTGGCCTTTACTTTCAGAGCTATCGTACTTTGCGGAGCAAAATACCCCGTGAAATCCCTGACATTACGCGGACTTCGAGGAGGTGTAGGCTGTACCACCCTCATCGCTGCCTTAGGTTATGCGCTACACCAACTCAGGCAGCGCGTATTGCTGTTGGATTTATGTCCAGAAAATATGCTGGGTTTACACCTGAATTTACCCTGGAGTGCAGCAGAGGGCTGGGCTCAGGCTGATAAGCAACAAAGCCCATGGCAGGAAGCGGCGTGGTGCCTTTCTCAAGATCTGTGGATACTGCCTTACGGACGGCTATCCTATGCCGAACAGCAACCTATAGCTCAGTCTCTAAACCAACAGCTTGAGCATTGGCCAGAGCGTTTAGCCAGCCTGAGTTCCCATTTTGACTGGGTGCTTATCGACCAAAAAACCGCCGAACCTCTTAGCCTTGTTGCCTGTGACCTAGAAATTAGGGTGGCCCATGCCGACCCTGCTTGCCACGCGTTACTGCAATCTAGTCTGCCCCCTGACATGCCTTTGTTGGTTAACAACTTTGATCCCATTAGGAAGTTACAGCGTGATATTTGGCTACTCTGGCAACAGACCCGTCCCGAATTAGTTCCGCTGCTCATTCATGCCGACGAAGCGGTTCCAGAATCTTTAGCGTGCAAGGCTCCGGTTGGACACCACGCACCCCAAAGCTTAGCGGCTAAAAATGTGGCCAGCCTAGCGGCTTGGTGTCTGTCCAAGGAGTAAATGGGAGTATGTTCAAAGCAAAGTTCTACCACTCACTGCGATACTCTGGATTTAGCCCACTCAGCGCGGGTTTACTCAGTTTTTTTCACGGCATCGCTTGGTTGGTACTGCGCCTTGAGTCCCCTGCTTGGCAGAGGGTATTAGCAAATTCTGCACGTTGGTATCCACATATTAGCAATCGGCCTCCCAGACTGGGTGATCCCATACGCTATGTCATACAAAGCCTTTGGCTGTTGGTAGTCTTACCGATCAGCCCCCGTGTTAGGCAAGCGCAATGGAGTAAAAGACTCAGTTTGTTAGGTCAGGCTCGGGCTTGGTTAAGCCAAAAAATCACCAACGCTACCCGACCTTGGCAAGGGGAAGAATTACCCCCTATCGCTGATGTACTCAATAAAACCTCCAAGACATTGCGCCCCTTTGCCATGGCCATCTTTGGAGTCTTCACAACGGCCTTGGTGATTCTCTGCATCACCGAGCCCTTTGATTTTGAAGCACAGTTGGTGTTTGTATTTTTGCTATGGGGCTTAGCGCTATTAATCCGCGATATCCCTGGACGCTTTGCCATGGTGCTCTTGGTGATGCTATCGCTGATAGTATCCTCTCGTTACCTATGGTGGCGTTATACCGGAACCCTTAACTGGAACGACAGCCTAGACCTTGTCTGTGGTCTAACCCTCCTTGCGGCTGAAAGCTACGCTTGGCTGATTCTACTACTAGGCTATGTACAAACCATTTGGCCATTAAAGCGCCAACCTCAGCCACTCCCTAGAGACCTCACACTCTGGCCCAGTGTGGATGTGATGATCCCAACCTATAACGAGGATTTAGCCGTTGTACGCAATACGGTGTACGCCGCACTGGGGCTGGATTGGCCGGAAGATAAGTTAAACATCTATATATTGGATGACGGGCGGCGGGATATCTTCCGGCAATTTGCGGCTGAGGTGGGCGTAGGCTACATCATCCGCCCGGATAACCGTCATGCTAAAGCGGGCAACCTCAACTATGCACTGACCCAAACTCAGGGGACTTTGGTTGCCATTTTCGATTGCGACCACATTCCAGCGCGCTCTTTTTTGCAACTGACGACAGGCTGGTTTTTAAAAGATGACCGCCTCGCCTTGGTGCAAACACCTCACACGTTTTATTCCCCCGATCCTTTTGAGCGTAACCTAAACACCTTCCACAGCGAACCCAACGAAGGTGAGCTGTTCTACGGATTGGTACAAGACGGTAACGACTTGTGGAATGCCACTTTTTTCTGTGGCTCCTGTGCCGTACTACGCCGAGCGGCCATTAACGATATCGGTGGCTTTGCTGTAGAAACCGTTACCGAAGATGCCCACACCGCATTACGCCTCCATCGGCGTGGATGGCACTCGGCTTATTTACGAATTCCCCTAGCGGCAGGGTTAGCCACCGAAAGCCTCTCAGCCCACATTGGCCAGCGGATTCGTTGGGCACGCGGTATGGTGCAAATTTTACGCACCGACAATCCCCTATTTGGCCGGGGCCTGAACCTGTTTCAACGCCTGTGTTATGCCAATGCCATGCTGCACTTTTTGGCAGGAATCCCTCGACTGATCTTCCTGACCGCACCTTTGGCCTTTTTACTGCTGCATGCCTACATCATCTATGCACCCGCCAGCCTTATTTTGATCTATGTACTGCCCCACATGATCCACTCCAGCCTAGCCAATGCGCGTATTCAAGGCCCGTTTCGCAAATCCTTCCAAGGGGAAGTCTATGAAACCGTCCTCGCGTGGTACATCGCGTGGCCAACGACCTTAGCCCTCCTTAACCCCAAAAAAGGACGCTTTAACGTCACCGTAAAAGGCGGTTTGATGGAGCACGACCAATTCGATTGGCGCATCTCCACCCCTTACTTCATCCTAGCGGGCTTGAACTTTTTAGGCCTTGGATTTGCGATTTGGCGACTGATGTATGGCCCAGAAGATGAAATGCTGACTGTGATCGTCAGTAGCCTATGGGTTATTTACAACTTGCTGATTATAGGCTCTGCTGTGGCCGTAGCCGCCGAGGTACGTCAAGTTCGCCTCAGCCCACGCGTGAATACAGGCTTAGCCGCTGCCTTACGCTTGGAGTCAGGACATCTGTATCCTGCCACCTTAACGGACTACTCTGACCAAGGTGCAGGAATACAAGCCCAACTGCCCCTGGTATTACTCCCCGACACCAAGGTCACGCTTGTTCTATGGCGTTCGGGACGGGCTTTTACCTTTCCCGCGCTGGTGCGTCGTCACCAAGGTCATTTTCTTGGGCTTTCTCTTGATTCACTGAGCCATGAGCAGCGTACCGATTTTGTCCGCTGTACCTTCGAGCGAGCCGATGCTTGGCTTAATAAACAGGAGCAATTTTCCGGCGACCAACCGCTACAGCACTTCTGGGACATGCTTGCCTTGGGCGCTAAAGGGTATGCCCGCCTCTGCGATCACCTACCTAGGCCAATAAAGCGGCTGCTATACCTTGTGGTTGATCTTCCACGATGGCTGTATAGCTTTTGCCCACGGATCCCCAGATTCTCTGCAAAAGATACCTCCCTTTCCTCATCCCTACATCCTCTGGCCCCTTCTGCCGGATCTGTGAGTTCGTCATGAGTTATTTTTTCTACTCTATAGTGCTGATCAGCACCTTAGTGGCGCTAGGGAGCCTGAGTGCTTTAGCGGCTCCCGTATCCAGCAAAACGCCTGTAGCAGCCACTCTAGCGCCTGTAACCACAGCAGCTACAACCACATCGGCTAATACAACCCAAGATATTTGGCTAAGAACGCCCTCTTTTTCCGACTTAGGGCGCACTACGGACATCCTGTTAAAGGGAGTGGACTCAGCGAGTCAGGTGGACTTTACCCTGCGGCGTGACCGCATCGTGCGCGAGGCCAATTTACTCTTACAGTTCACCCCTTCACCGGCCCTGATCCCCAACCTATCGCACATCAGGATTTATCTAAACGATGTGATGATGGGCGTATCGACCATTGCTAAGGAAGATTTAGGTAAGCAAGTCAACCGCAAAATCGCCTTAGATCCCCGCCTGATGGGGGACTTTAACCGCATACGCTTTGAGTTTGTCGGTCATTACACCGATATTTGTGAAGATCCTGCTAATACCACGTTATGGGTCAATATCAGTCAGGAAAGCCGTATTACCCTGAGTGAACAACCCCTGCTGCAAGCCAACGATCTAGCGTTTTTCCCCTCTCCTTTCTTTGATGAGAATGACCCACGCCTGACCCGCATCCATCAAATCTTCGCCGCGAACCCTTCACCCGAGGAGCAACAAGCCGCTGCTATTTTGGCTTCCTACTTTGGCGTACAAACCCGTTGGCGCGAACTCGAACTTCCCGTGCTATTCGACCGTCTGCCAGAGGTTCCCAAAGAGGGGCCTTATACACATTCCATCGTATTTGCACCTAATGGACATCGCCCCGCTTTTTTGGCGGATATGCAGCGCTTCCCCGCCGTACAGGCTCCCATTGTTGAGTTGGTTGATCATCCCACCACCCCCTATGCCAAAGTGCTAATTATTTGGGGCCGCGATGCAGCAGACCTAAATACCGCCGCACTGGCTCTAGCACAGGGTAATAAAATCTTTCGGGGTCAACGGGTCACCGTGAACCAATTCCAGCCTTTAGAGCCGCGTACACCCTATGACGCGCCGAACTGGATTCCCACCAATCGCCCGGTACACTTTGCAGAACTTATCACCTATGCCGAACAACTAGAGCGCAAAGGGCTACAACCTGATCCCATCAGCCTAGACATTAACGTGCCGCCAGACCTCTTTATCTGGCGTAACCGAGGTGTTCCCCTGCACCTTCTATACCGTTTTACTGCGCCCACGCTGACCAATAGCTCGCGTTTAAACGTGACCCTGAACAATCAACTGATTGCCGGTCTACCTCTGCTAACACCCTCTGAGGACGGTAATTTCTTCCAAAAACTGCACGTCAAACTGCTGTCTAACGACAGTACGGGGGAACTTGATAGCAAAGTCTTAGTGCCTGCCCTAAAAATCGGCGACCGTAACCAACTGCAATTTCAGTTCAGTATGGCCAGTATATTGGGATTAACCCCCAGAGATCACTGCCAAACCATGCTAGTACCCGATGCCCATGTAGCCATTGACGAAGCCTCTAACATCGACCTTTCAGGCTACCACCATTACATTGGCCTACCGGACTTGCGCGCCTTTGCCCGCAGCAGCTTCCCCTTTAGCCGCATGGCAGATCTATCGGAAACCTTGGTACTGATTCCAAAAACCCATCAGCCTGCACAGGTAGCCTCCCTCCTAGAAACCATTGCAGGGCTATCAGCACGAATTGGCTATCCCGCTATGCGTTTGCAAGTTACGGACGACTGGCGCAAAGCCCAAGAGATTGATGCAGACTTACTGGTGCTAGGCTTCTTACCCGAAGCACTGCGCCAAAATCCAGACCCTGAGCTGCTCAGAGAGACCCTGCGGGATGCCTTGTTGCAACCCACTTCGGGAGAGCGGCAGCAATTTTCTTGGTTACGCTCGGCGGCTCCCTATGTGCGAGAAATCTACACATCTGATCCCGCTGTTAGCCGCGTAGATATTTCTGCTACCGCTCCTATGGCGGCCATTGTTGGCCAGCAGTCTCCCTTTCATAGTCAGCGCAGTTTAGTCGCCGTCTTAGCCACTCAAGAAGAAGATTACCAACTGTTCCGAGAGGCTTGGCGCGATGTAGGCAAGCGGGATGTTATGGCTGGTTCCTCTGTGGTCATTCGTAGCAGCGGCGTTCACAGCCAATTTACCGGTGAGCGCTATTTTGTAGGCTATCTACCTTGGTGGGAACTGCTGTGGTTCCATCTATCAACCCGTCCTACCCTGCTTGCGCTCATTGCGGCCATCTCCGTTTTACTGGTGGCTATTGTGACTTGGCAAGCCCTGCAATGGGTGGCGCGTAAGCGTTTGAAATAGCCGAGGAGCTTCCATGCGAACACTGATTTTAGCCCTTCATTGGCTCGCAGCCTTCAGTTTTTCCACCGAGGTTTTAAGCTGCGATTGGCCTGCGTGGAACCGGGCCAAACAAGCCATGCTGACCAGCGATGGGCGCATGGTCGATGCCTCATCACCACAAAAAGTCACCACCTCTGAAGGACAGTCCTACGGCTTATTTTTCTCCTTAGTCGCCAACGACCCTAAAACCTTTGCCCAGATTTTGAACTGGACTGAGAATAATCTGGCCAAAGGCGACCTGCACCGTAACCTACCGGCTTGGCAATGGGGGCAAACGCCCAAGGGTCAATGGCGTATTTTGGATCCAAATAATGCCAGCGATTCCGATTTATGGATTGCCTACAGCCTGTTAGAAGCCGCTCGGCTGTGGAATAAACCCCAGTACGAGCGTCTAGGTATTAATCTACTCTGGCGTACTACCGCGCAAACCATGCGCAAACTGCCCGGCCTTGGGCTTATGGTGCTACCCGGAGACTATGGCTTTGAAGAGCCTGAAGGTTGGCGACTCAATCCCAGCTACTTACCGCCCCAACTGATGGATCGCTTTGCCCTGATAGATCCCGTTTGGGAGGAAATCGCCCGCAATACCCGACGTTTATTAATCGAAACCAGCCCCAAAGGCTTTGCTCCTGATTGGGTAGGCTGGCAAAGCAATCAACAGTGGGCCGCAGACTCTAAGCACGGTACACGCGGAAGTTACGATGCTATTCGCGTTTACCTATGGGTAGGTATGATGGACTCTAAGGCAGCCCAACGTCAGGAGCTGGTACAACACTTTGCGCCTATGGCCACGCGAACGATGCAAGAAAACCTTCCTCCTGAGCAGCTCGACACCGCAACCGGGAGTTCAAAAAATCATGGCCCGGTGGGATTTTCTGCGGCACTGCTTCCTCTGTTATCAGCCCTACACCAAGAAGCGGCATTAAACACCCAAAAAGCACGCCTGCTCGAAGCACCTCCGGCGGCTGATGCTTACTACAATCAAATGTTGCTGCTGTTTGGTGAAGGCTGGGATCAAAAACGCTACCGTTTTGATCAAGATGGACGTTTACAACCAGAATGGGGAAATCAATGCCGTACTCAGGACTGAAGTATTGGTCTGTGGGACTGAGTTTAGGGTGCTTCTGGTTAGTCTCCGGTATTGCGCAAACCACAGACTCACAAGGACAACAGCAGCTTTTATTAGACCAAGTTCGCTCGGCTGAAGGTCTATACCGTGACGATTTAGTCAGCAGTGCCTTGGGTCGCCTAGAGCGAATTTCCCCCGATGATCCACAAACCCTGTTAGCAGGTATGCGGCTTGCGTTACGCAAAAACGACTCAACTCGTGCTCAGATGCTGCAAGATCGCCTGCATCAGTTAAAGGCTGACCCTAGTCTTATCCAACAGGGCCAAAGCCTATTGCGCCTTTACAGCCCTGAAGGCCAAACGGCCTTACAACAAATTCGCTTATTAGCGATGGCCGGACGTTACCCAGACGCACTACAAGCCTACGACAACTTAGTCTCCAGTAATCCCCCAGACTTTCCAAGCGCTTTAGAATATTGGCGGATTCGAGCGAACGTCAGTGGCCAACGTCCCAATGCCATTGCCCAATTACAGCGTTTAGACCGCATTTATCCCGGTAATACGGATTTGCGCCAAACCCTATCTAAACTGCTGCTGGCCGAAGACCGAGGCCCAGAAGCTCTAAAGGTTTTACAGCAGCTTTCCAGCAATCCCAATGTGCAAGAAAGCTCGGCTCAAACCGAGTTTGACTACCTCAGTACCCTCCCAATCAGCGCAGAAGCTGTTCAGGGTTGGGCTGACTTTATCCAGCGCTACCCAAGCTCCTTTCCACTGACAACACAAGCTAAAACACAGTTAGCCCATCAACAACGCCTGTTAAACGATCCCGCCTGGCAAGCCGGTCAACGGGGTTTACAGTTGTTAGAAGCCAATCAGCTCAATGCCGCCGAAACCAACCTACGTCGAGGGATTGCTAAATACCCCGAGGATGCTCGATTGCATGGCGCTCTGGGTTTAGCCATCTTGCGCCAAACCGGGCGAGCGGACGAGGCCTATGCCGCTTTTAGCGTGGCGGCGAGCAAAGAACAAGACACCTTCTGGATCACCAAATGGCGTGACCTACAACAGGCTACACGCTATTGGATGCTACTGACGCAAGCCGATAACGCTTTAGAGCGCAAAGAGTTTCAGAAAAGCCGCCAGCTCTTCCAACAAGCCCATAAGCTAGACCCAAAGGATATCAATGCCCTCATCGGTCTGGGTAACTTGGCCATTGCAGAGAAAAAACCTGCCGAAGCGGAACAGGTACTGATGCAGGCTCGGCGCATGGATCCACAGGCATCAGAGCCCGTTCGTTTATTGGTCAAGCTGTATTCTGAATCCGCTCCAGAACGCGTTGAGTCCTTTATTCTCAGTCTGCCTGAATCACAACGCAAAACCTACGCTGACACGCTAAGGAACATGCAGGTTGAGCGCCTGAGCCGATCCGCTGAAGAAGCGTTACAACGTAACGACCGCGCTCAAGCGGCCACCTTGCTGCAACAAGTACGGAATTATTCGCCGGATGATCCTTGGCTTGCTTATCGACTGGCAACCATTCAGCACGCATTAGGCAAAACCGCAGAAGCCGACGAAAGCTTTCAAATGTTGCTGCAACGCCAAGGCAACAACCCTGCCGCCCGTTACGCTCATGGCCTATATCTGGAATCAGATGATCGCAATGCCGAAGCCATGAACACCTTAGCTCAGATCCCCGAAACGGCTTGGACAGACGATATGCGTAACCTCGCCCAACGGGTACGACAACGTTTACTACTAGCGCAGGTAGAAACGTTACGCGCCGCAAAACGCCATCTGGCCGCAGAATTACTGCTGTTATCAGACCCTGACCCAGAAAATGCCCGCCGCGTGGCCGAATGGTCTGCGGAGCGTAACGACTTTCCACGCGCCGAACAGTATTACCGCCAATTTCTAAAAGCGATACCCCAGCAGGCAGAAGCGCGCCTTGGCTTGGCTGAAGCCCTCATAGCCCAGCAACGCCCGGATGAGGCGAGACAGGTACTCAACGAGTATCCACTCTCCTTTACCGCTGAGCAGTCTAATGCTCAACGACGACTGGCGAACCTCTACGCAACCTTGGGGGAACAGCAAAAAGCCACGGCCCAATATGAACAGATCGTCGCAGGAGGCCAAGCCGACGGCCTAACCTACCGCGATGCGGCTCGGCACTTTGCTCCCGATCAACCGCAAAAAGCTCTGGATACCTACGCCAAAGGTATGGCTGAAGCCGGTTTAATCAGCCCCCAGCAGGCAGAACCCCGCGATAATGTCGCCGTCACAGAGGCCAGCCGCGCTAACGATCAAGACGACTGGCTGGCCAAAAGCTTGCGCAGTGATGTAGACGAACTCTATCAGGCCCAAAATCCGACTTTGCACGTCTACCAAAACTATGGCTTTCGGAATGACGATGCCGCCCAAGGCACCTCAGATTTAGATGCCAAAACCACTATTGTGCAAATGGATCTGCCCATTGCTCAGGGCAAAGGCTTTGCGCGGGCTGAATACGTTACTTTGGATGTAGGCCGCTTTGATGATGAAGGTAATGGGCGACATCGAGAAACCTTCGGTACCTGTGCTTTAGTCTCTCAAGGCTGCCCGTTGACCAGCGAAAATGACTCTGGAATCGGGTTTGCCCTCGGCTGGGAAAACGATCGCTGGGCCTTTGACTTTGGGCGCTCACCACAGGGCTTTGAAGTCAGTAACTGGCTCGGTGGTGTTACTTATACGGGAGATGACATCGGTATGCTCGGTTGGGATATCACCGCCTCGCGTCGCCCAATGAGTAACTCCTTGCTTTCCTATGCGGGCAGCGTTGACCCCATCACGGGCAAGCGCTGGGGGGGTGTTACCGCCAATGGTCTCACGCTGGGCTTAAGTGTTGATGAGGGTGGCGATCACGGCTTCTGGGCCAATCTAAGCTATCACCGATTTGAAGGCAAAAACGTCGATGACAACAACCGTCACTCAGCGATGGCGGGCTATTACTATCGCTTGATTGAGGAAGCCAATACCCGAATGCGTACCGGGCTAACCCTGATGTACTGGGGCTACGATAAAGATTTAGGCGAATACACCTTAGGCCAAGGCGGCTATTACAGTCCCCAGCAATACTATGCCTTTAGCATTCCGATCAGTTATGGCTGGCGTAGTGCAAACTGGTCTACCTGGTTAGAGGGCTCTTTTGGCTGGTCTCACGCTCAAACGGACAGCAATAACCTGTATTCGGGGGTTAATGTGTCTCAACTGCCCGGCTTTGATCCTAATGCTAACTTACGCTCTACGGGAGGCTCCAGTGACGGCCAAAGCATCCGCTTACAAGGAGCCGTGGAGCGACGGCTAACCGACCATACCGTGTTGGGGGGAAGCTTTTCTTGGCAATACGCGCAAGATTACGCTCCAGGCTATGGCTCACTGTATTTGCGTCACACCTTTGAGCCTTGGCAGGGTAACTTACCCCTACCTATTGAGCCTCTTAAACCCTATGCCGATTTTCGCTAAGCGAATTTGCTCATAAATCGTTAAAAACTCTATTTTTTTAAAAAAAAACTGCTATAATCTGCCCCGCTCTTAGCTTTAAGAGCCCGTCGGGGCGTAGCGCAGCTTGGTAGCGCACTTGCATGGGGTGCAAGGGGTCGAGTGTTCAAATCACTCCGTCCCGACCAAATAAATCAACGACTTAGGCCGGTCAGAAATGATCGGCCTTTTTCGTTTGAGCAAAAGGGGTAAATAAAGGGGTAAACGCAAATCCACGCTAGGGGAACTGTAGAGATAACCTCACCCTGAATAGCTGGTGCTTTATTCAATCCGAAAATCGACAAACCTTAATAGATAGGTGGACGTCTAGGGTTTTCCATGCGCACCAGCAGAAAAGCCCTTTAACTCTTTGATTGAATTCAACTCCTCAAAAATCCCGGCTTTGGTTTTTGAGCCAAGTGCTGACAGGAAAAGGACGAAATTCGTTCTTTTGCCTAGAAAGGGGTTAGTGCTTGGTGGTGAATTAAGCCGATAAGAGGTACAGATCGAAACTAAAACGGGCTCACCAAGGCAAGCCCGCTAGATGGGTGGAAATCTGGCTATAAGCCTAGCAGTGTGGTTTAGGGCTCGGTAGTTGCTCTGTTACGTCCAGCCCACTAAATACGCCATACCCTCGTACCCAACCGGCTTCGACGCTATAGGGATGGGCGACCTGAGTTGCCTTTTGGTGGAGTATCGCGGTAGCTCGTTCGATCAATGCCTTAGATTCTGCCAGTAGCGACTCTTTACTGTGGGGATATTCCGGTAATGGCCCTGCAATACGTTGGGCTTCCTCTAAGGTGGCTCCTAAGCCCATTAACCGTTCTATCTTGGACTTTTGATTCACTTGATCCTGCTGAATTTGTGCCTCTATCTGTCCCGCCTCAGCTACCAGCGCAAAGGCCCGCTCAATCAACTCGCTACGCTCCTGATCCGCCTTCAGATTAGTCAGCCGATATTCACCATGAGCCCGCCGTCCCGCTGCGAGATGGCGTTTAAGGTCTGGAATGCCCCGTCGGCGTAGGGCATTTACATCATTGTCCACTTCGCTCAACAAGGCCGCCAGTTGCCCAAGGGTGCCATCAAAGGCTCCCTCTCGCACCGCTTCGGCCCGTAGCTCCAGAACCTCAGTTGCCAAACGGGTTAATAACTTGAACTGTCGTTGTGTCAGGGAGGTAGGCATTTCAATATCCTCAGTAGGGTTCATCTTGGGTTAGTCCGCGTTCTTGGCGTAGGGCTTGCGTCCGCTCGTGCGCGCGGCGCATCCGTTCAGTAAAGCGCTGCTCTAGGGCTTCTACATCCAAAGCCAGCGTGACCTTGGGCGCGTCATCAAACAGCTTGTGAATCTTGGCCAGCAGCTCGAAGGCTTTTTCCTTGTTCATCAGCACGATCTTTTTGCCGACCTTGGTGTGCTCAAAACCGGCGTATAGGGCTTGGGCCGCTGGGGATAGGTGGCGGGTGTCATGGAATATCACTTGAGATACCCCACGACCAAAGCACTCGGGGCACTTAGGGTTGGGGTCTTTATTGGCATCAAAGCCAATCCCGCCTTGGGGGTCGAAGTCTTTGCCTTGTTCCTCAGCCTCCTGCTCGGCTTGGCGGTATTCGTCTGGGGTGTACTGGTAGCGGAAGTCCTCACCATGGCAAAACCGGCAACAGGCGCGCCGGTGCTCCACCAATTCGTTCACATCCCCAAAGGCAATAAAAGTCAGGGTCTGGATTAGGCGCTGCTTCTCGGCCTCTACGTCCCCGATAAGCTGCTTGAGGCGGTAGCCGAGATAGGTTTTTACCCTGTGTTTTGCAACACATCGGCTGGCTTCTGCTGAGGCATTAGCCGCATTTTTAGGCCGGTAGCCCGCCTCTAAATAGGCTCGGGTGGCATTTAAGCCATTGGCTAAAAAGTACTCCACAAACATCAGCTCTTTTAGGCTGATCCCAAAGGCTTTAGCTTGGGCTTGATAATCCATCGGCTCATTCATGGGCGACCTCCTGCATGGATTGTTGGGCCTGCTGCATGGATTGTTGGGCCTGCTGCACAGCATGGCGCTCATGCCGTGTACGCTCATGGGCATAGCGGCCTAAAGCTTCTATATCTGCTAGCACCCTGAGTAAATGGGCTCCACCTTTGAGTTCGTCAAACTCAGGATTGAGCTCACGAACACGCCGCAAAACCTCTTTGCCCTCCTGAGCCAAGGACACCAACTGAGTCAGCGCCGCCCGATCCTTAGCGCTTCCTTTCGATAGGGTCAGGGTCAAACGGCTGTAGCCTTTGATGAGTTGCCGATGCAAGCCCTCTAAGGACAGCCCTAAGCCCCGCTCCAGCAAGGGTAGCCGCAGCTCCACGCCCTCAAGGTCGGGATCATCAATACGGCCTAAGAGGTAGTCCGTGGGTACGCTGTAGGTATCAGCCAAGCGCATCACATTCACCAATGGCGGCAACCTTTGGCCGGATTCTGCCAATGAAATTTGAGTCATCTCTTTATGACCGAGTGCATCAGCGGCTTGGCGTTGACTAAGGCCCGATGCCTGACGAGCGCCCCTTAACCGCTGGCCTACAACCTGAGCCAGATCTTTGCGTTTAATTCGGTCGAGAATGATTGCCATATGCTGCCTCACTCAGTGCTGAATAAGGCTTATGGTGACGCGGAATGGGAAAGGCTTTATTCCGAGGTTTCCGAAAATGAATAAGGGGCTAAAAAAGGGGTGATACTCAGATTTGAGCATCACTAAGGGCATGGACAGATTAGGTCAGGCCCACCGATCCTCGTTTCTGAGGATCGCTCCAAACTGGTGAGCGCTGCCACGTTTTTGCTTTTCAGCCCGATGCTCAAATCTGAGCAACGCTCCAGTGAGTTGAAATCTACCCACTGTGTGGAAATTAACACGCAGGGTTAAGACGCAGCGCCAACCGGAAGAAAATTCCGGTTAGTAGCGGTTACGGTTTTTTCGTAACTGTCCAGATCCTCAGATTTGAGGATCATTAAACACTCTGCTGAACATATGGCTTTTCAGTGGAAACCAGTGCTTTGGAAACCATCCATTCGGGTGTCCTAATTCCCAGAAAACCTCGTAATCAATTACCGGAAAACATGGGAATTGAATCCCATAAAACCTCGGAATTGATACCCGGAAAAGCGGGTATGAAGAATGACTCAGGTTTGGGCCGTGTCGTTACCACCTTCTCCGATTTCAAATCGGAATACTCCCAGCTAACGCACCAGCACTACGACGGCTGGATCTGCTCCGGTGAGTTTCGGTCGGAACCGATGCCGGAATTCCGTCATCGAGCAATGCACGAATTTCGCTCATTGGTAGGCCGTAACCTTGGCGTAACCGTAACCTTGGCGTAACCGTAACCATCACAGAGTGTCGAAAATAACACTGAGTGTCAGAAACGCCACTTTGTGTCGCTCGAACAACCCCAGTCGGGGAATTCCACGACCGATACAAGGTTCAGGCGACACCAGTGGGCGGGTAGTAATCTCGGATTTCCCGATATTACTCACCAATACGGGAGGGTTCAGGGTCGCACTGGAGCCATGACAGGCAAAACAATCAATTTGACAGAGTTGAGTCTTATCAATGGGTTAGTGGTGCTGCTTTTGAAGTCCGAAAAGCTGATAAGGTCGGCGAATTACCGACCTCTTTACTCACACTCAGAAGTGCCTATTGATTTACTTGGGGAATCACCCGAGTTTAATTGCCCTTAGTCACGCTCGCAGGGGGCTTATTTGCGCCGCCGAAATTCGTCGCCACAAAATCCACTTATCTCACGCTCGTGGGGGTGTCGCCTTTTAATCGGCTGAAACCTGAGCCGATTGGCTCCCTAGCATTGCACTCCACTGGATAGCTGGTGCATCACCAACCCCATGAGCAACCAATCAGCAACCACCTAGAGCCCAGCACCAGCAAGGGCTTTACCTTGCGTGCAGATATATCAGCAACCCTATGATGAACCTGAGCTGAGCTTTTGGCTTAGCGAGAACGGAAGACCTCCTGAATGTTCAGGAGATGGAACATCAGCTGAGTTTTCAGCCAATGTATGCGGGCAGATAACAGGAAGCCCCACAACCCTAGCAAGACACCCACTCCAGCCTATAACTGGGCAGATAAGCGGGCACTAACAGGAGGTGTTCAATGCCAGTGCTTGAGTTAAACCACCTGTATTTAGAACCTCGTCATCTAACCCTACTGCAACACATACTGCACCAGCAGGTTCCCCACGCTGAAGTATGGGCCTATGGTAGTCGTGTTACTGGTGGTGCCCATGAAGCCAGTGGTATAACTGGTACTGCGCGCTTTGGACGTGAGGGGCCGCCGTAGCGGCAAAGCCGCGGAGGTTGAGCGCCATGTTAGGGGTTGTTGCCACCGAAAAGCGCCCAGAGATCGAAGACGCGGACAACAAAGGTAAGTAAGCCGCCACCGGCAACGAGAGTTGTAACAAGCCAATGCTCTTTCGCCCACTCACCAATGACAGCAGGGGTAAATCCGTACTGTTCAGCCCAGGTTGCTTTGGTCTTAAGGCTTTTGTTCGTCGTTCGCTCAAAGATGTTCGCTAAGGTATCGACTTTCCGCAGAGTGGACTGATGCAGTTTGACGAACTCCTTGTTGTCAAATGCCGCCGCCTCCTGCTTTCCCGTCATGAAGTCTTTGGCGGTAATTTTGTTCAGTTCAATCAGCATCTCCAGCCTTGGGTGACCGATATAGCCAACGCCGTAGATGTCCACGAGCGCGCGCGAAAGGTCAAACTTTCGATCTTCTGATACTTGAATAGGTGCGCCGCCTAGAACGCGGTATCTATGTTCGATCGCGGCAAATCCGTAGTTGACGTCCCGCATGTTCCAATGAATCCAATTGCAGTGCTGGCGAGTGCGCAGGAAATCAAAAAAGCGATCTAGCATATGGCGTTCGAGTGCGTCGTAGTGCTCAGCGATTTGCTCGAAGGCGACGTGCTGTTCCTCTGCTATTTGATGAATCGAGAACGAGTCCGTTTGCCCTGAAGCAAGATTTCTAACGGCAAGCGACGTGACGCGGGGTGTTTTGCCGTCAGTCTTATCGTAGAAACTCTCGCATGAATAGTGAATCACCAAAGTCGTCGTGGCCTGCTCAAGCAGAGCATCCAACCTCGATACGACGTCCTTGCGGCGCTTTAGTCTTTTGAGTTCACGGCCCATAGTCGAGTGTGTCAGATGTCATGTGGATACCCCTAACGCCGCGTTAAGCGGCTGCCGGGCCGATAACGCTTGGGTTGAAGATGTGGCGTCCCCGGCAGTCCGCTTGAACGCATAGTTAGGCCGCAATCTCCCGAATTGCATCAATGAGGCCGTAATAGAGAATGGAATCTGCTACACGCGCCTCAGGATGCGCATATGCGACCACAAACTTTCCAGGCCTATATTCATGGTACGCGATGCCCCTTGAGGTTTGCCTCCATTCCGGCGGCCTGTCAAATGCGACAAGCCAATGAAATGTATCGCTGACGCCACAACAAATTATTAAATCTGCTTGATACAGACTCACTTGCCTATTTAGAAATGCCTTGTCTTGCTCCGCAATAACTGCAATTTCACTCGGATCAGACGTGTGCGAACCCGGACTTTTTTTAAGATTAACGGCGGCAACTGACCTTAAAGCCTTTGCTCTCCTTTCATTGTCAACTTGCTCTAAATCTTTCCACGGAATATCAATTGAGAGATTACGGATTCCTTCAATCCAGCGAGTGATGTTGTTCCATGTGTAGGAACGACCGCCATCTTTGATGAATTGCCTTAAATCCCAGTCTCCGCCTTCTGGATCGTTAACCTCTTTCAGCATAAAAAGTATTCGTCGTTCACTTGACGAATACGCATCTTCATCTACCGCCCCATCGGCCACAAATCTCGGCCTTGCGGCCCGCCACTCTTGGAACAATGCATCTTCTTGCGCTTGAATACCCATTGCCGTCTCCTTTGCGGCCTAACTATTATTAGACACCACTTGGTGCATAACCTACCAAACGGGTCTGGTGGATAATCTTCTGTTTTGATTACTAGAAACCTTCTAGGCTAAGCCTTATGGCAGCTCCATGACTGAATAAGAATGTTATGCACCATAAAGAATAGGCCAGATCTACCTTAGCCGATCTGACCTGAGTGAAATTTAAGTTAGTTGGCTGTCTTATTTTTTATTTAACCCGCTTCAACCTCTTCCCTTTGTTCTTCTTCCTAATCCTTCGTCCCAGCGCTTCAGGGTCAAAATCAGGATGCCGCATCACTTCGGTAATGGAGGACAAACACGCCTCCAGCACCGGCCCATGCTCCTTGCGTTGGGCTTCACGGCTGGCACTGTTCTCTGAGCCCGGTACAAACACCAGCCCAAAGAAGGGTGGTTCGTCGCCCATTTGCTCCACTACCCATGCGTGGTCGGCTGAGTTGACGTTGAGCAGCACCAGCAGCTCATCCAGTCCCAAGGCATCGTAGATAGCCTGATTGATAACCAGATCCCCGCCTAACTGAATCTGCTGGCGAAGCGTTTCCGCCAGTTCTTGGATACGGTGGCCCTTGGCGGTTTGCTCCAGTCGTTTGATGCGGGCTTGATCGAAGGGGCTTGGGTTGTTGGGTAGCTGGAGCCGTGCCTTTCTGATCTGAGCTTGGCGCTCCCCTTGGATCTGATGCCGCAATTCAGACAGCACTCGACACAGACGGCGGCGCACCAGCAGTTGGGTACGAATGCTCAGACCTTGTTTTGCATCTAAGGCCCACAGGCGTTTAAGTAGGTCTTGGTTAGTCATGGCGGGCCTCCTTGGGTTGGTTCTGGTAGTGCTGGTGCAGGGCTTGGCCTTCGGGACAGTAGCGCTTGATGGGAGCCCAGCAGTTAGGGCAGGCCAGCAAGTGATTTAGGTAAGCATCACGGGCTTGGAGCCATTCCGCTGGGGCTATCTGGGCTGTCCAATGGGTGGTGTGTGCTTGGGGTTCCCCCTGTCCCGCTGAGTCAGGCTCGTGGGGCATTGTCCGTTGTTCGGACATTGGCGGCGGACACCAACGCGGATCGCGGCGTATTCCCTCAGCCAGTACCCAAGGATCAGTGGCGGCCTGTTCCTCTAAGTCGCAGGGTTCAAGAAACCCCTGTTTCAATAGGTAGTCCCCTGAGCAGCCCAGCAGATTGGCCACCCGCACCAGCAGGGTATGAGGAGGGAGGCCTGTGCGATTTTGCATAGGTCTCCAAGTACCGGCTAAGGCCTTGGAGAGTTCTTCATTGGTCAGGAAGCGTTTGGCATTGGGTACAGCGACCACGCGCAGCAGTGAAACCCCGTGTTTCAGGCGGGCATGGGTGTGTACTTCCTCCACTGAGCTGGGGCTGAAGTGTTGGATGGTTTGCGCATTATCCAGCACCAGCAGATACAGCTTAGGGTGAGTGGTGGTCGGTTGTGGGGGCTCGGTGGTGGAGTCAACCGCCTTGGCCTGAGCCTCCAATTGGGCGAATAGGTTGGATAGAGGGTTCAGCGTCATCATTGGAACGTCTCTCTAGAATTTCAAAATCCAAGGGACGAAGGGACAAAGCAGCTACACGCCTAGAGCTACGCGGCTTTGAGCTGTCCCTAATACTCAGGGACAGCGCGGTTTAAGCAGGAATCAAGGGACAGAAAAAAAGGCTGTATTTCTATAACCCTTAAAGGTGTGTCCCTCCTGTCCCTTTCCTTTTTTATTCAAGGGACAGTATGAATCGGCTTAAACCCGCGTATTTATTGGCTCTGCTTGGTGTTCGTCCCTTTGTCCCTGCTGTCCCTTAAAAACAAGGTTCCTATGGGGAATGGGTTTATTTGGGCTCTAGCTGTTCCGGGTTGATGACGTAGAAACTGGGCCGATAACGACCTCCTCCGGGAATGGATTGTTTTTTGGTGTAGCGCTTCTGGCCTTTTTCGATATCGCGCTCGCTCAGGGCTCCAGCGGTATCCAGCGCAAGGGCGATCCGGCTGAGGCCATAACCGGGCGCGGCTTCGGTTAAGGCTGCACTGTTAAACAGATACAGCAGCTCCGAGGGCGTTTTACGCCGGTATCCAGCGCGGTTAAGTACCTTGGTGTCGGGCTCTACGGCTTCAATATCGGAGAAGCGGCTATCCCCATAACGCTCAATAAAGGTCGCAATACTGGCGAGGATCTGACGGTCTTCGGCATTACCACTGCCCACCCGCTCTAGCCATTCGCGGTACAGGGTTTTGCTGTCGGCCAAGCTGGTGCCCAGAGGCCACGGCAGTAAGCCGTAACCGATGGCCATCTCTCCGGCCAGTGCTATGACGGCGAAACGGTCGGCTACCCGTCCGGCCTGAGCATTGTCGGCTACGAATTGGGCGCGCACCTTGGAGAAGGATTCCGCCAGTCCTTCATAGCTCTTGTAGGCAATCAGTTGCTCGACAAAGGCGGGGCCTAAATGCCCATAGTGTTGGCCGACCAGCAGAGTGATGCTGCGGTGGAAGTCTTCACCGCTAAGGCTGTGCAGCTCATCAAAAGCACCGTGGGTTCGGGTACCGGCGTTCACATCCACCATGCGTAACTCGGCCCCGGCATGGGCGGTGTTACCACTGATGGCCGCGTGTTCACTGAGGGAGCGTTCCCCACTGGATAGGGTAAGCAAACGCCAGTTCAGTTTGACGCGGCCTTCCCGCTCGCGGTTCATGGTGCCTTTGCCCACGCCATTGGCGAGGCTGTAGGCCATTTCCTGTATGTCCTTGGGGTTGGCGCGTTTGATTTCGTCCAGACTGAGCAGCGTGTCATTGCGGCTGGCGGCTTCAATCTCCAGCCCGTTCTTGGTCATGCACCAGCTCGCCCCAAAACCCGCTGGCCCCGGATCGCCCCACACCGAAGCGCCGACCAGTTGCGCCAGTGATTTACCCTTGGAGCTGTCACCGACCAGATGCACACCACCTCCGTTTACGCCTACCAGACTGAGCAAGGGGCCAGCCAGAGCACAGCCCACCGATAGGGTGAGTACCGGATTACCCAAGCACTTGCTGGCCACCTGTTGTTGCCACGGCTCCAAGGTTCCTTTGCGTTTAAACAGGTTGGGGCTGCGGCCACTGGACTGGTAGCGCACGCGGTCACTGCCCAGAGTACCTGTCGGCAGGACAAAAACACCCGCTGAGTGCCAGCCGGGACGGGCGGTGGTTTCGTAGGTATCGGCGGGCTGTTGATCCAGCAGGTACTCCATAAAGAAGGTACGTTTCTTCAGCGCGATGATGACCCCCATGCCAAACAGGGTACGCCGGGCCTCTTCACCACTGCCGCCAAACACCTCCATCGGCATGATCCACTCTTTCACCCCTGAGGCGACGTGTAGTTTAAGCAGGCGGCCCTCCATGCCGTCATCGGTGCAGATTGTCCGCGCTAATACGGTCACCGGTGTAGCAATCCAGTCGTCCACTAAGGGGCGCTCTCGGTCGCTGTCGGGATCTTCGTCGGCTTTGTGAAAGCTGTGCCAGTACACACCGGGTTTGAGCTTGCGGCCTTTTTCGTTGATGACCCAATGCTCATACACGCCCCAGCAGGGGCGATCCGGTTCAATGCTGACCAGCTCAGCGCGCACCAAGGGAATCACGTTGTTGGAATCAGTCATGGTGAGCACTCCAAAGCGCCAAGTCGTTGAAATCGGTTAAGGACAGCGGGGCATCTGCAGGGAAGTTGGGAAATACCAATTCAGCACTCAGGGCTAAGGCCGCAGCATTGGCCTTCATGCGTCCCGGATTGCCGTCGGTGAGGCGGTCGTCATCACCGGCGACGATCAACGCCAGATCGGGATAGCGGGCCTTGAGTTGTTGGCCAGCCGGGAGCAGGTTGCCCGCGTTCATCGCACAGGCCACAGGGCATCCGGTGTACTGGTGCAGGGTTGCGCCAGTGGCCCAGCCTTCACACAGATACAAAGGTTTACCCTGAGCAATTACCCCCATCGGGCTGTAACAGCCTTTAACCTGCCCACCACTCAGGAAGCGTTTGCAGCCATCGGGTTGGATGAATTGCAGGTTCACCAGTTGGCCGTTATGGATCAGCGGCACCAGCAAGGTATTCCCTCGCTGGCGCAGACCGTAGGCCGATACTTTTTTGGCTACCAAATACGCATGATTGGGGTTGGCTAGCAGTGCCCGTTGCCAAATCCCTCGGGCCTTCTCAGCCGCCTGCTGGTGCCGCTGTTGTTGTTCGGCTTGGCGTTGGGCTTTGACCTGCTCGATGCGCTGTTGAATCAGTTCGGCCTCAATGGGGTCAGCCGGTTGGCGGCTGCTCCATGTTCCAGTTTGGCCCAGCTTCCAGCTACCAAAGGCACCACTGGCGATGTTGTCCAAAAAGCCCACATACCAACCGTTACGGGTACCGGATTTGTCCTCTGGTACGCGGAAGCGGTGGAAGTGGCCATCCATCATCGGTACAAAGTCCAGCCGCCCGAAGGCGGCTTCCAGTGCGTCCTTAAACGCCCATTCTGCTTTTTCAGGCATGAGCGATCCTGTCCCCGCTAAGGCAGGGTTTTTAAAGTCGGTCATGGTTAGTCCTCGGTGGGGGCGTTCAGCAGATCAGGGTCAAACTGGTCGCACAGCTCATAACCTGTTTGTTGCACCAGCACGGCTAGGGCTTTGGCTGCATTAGCTAAACCGCTTTCCAATTCATGATGCAGGTGGTGTTCACTACCATCGGCCCCCAGCAGATCAGCAATGGCGCTTAAACCAAGTCCGGCACAGGTCAGGGTATTGGCCCGCTCATAAGCCAAAGCATCATTGTGGCGGCGATTGATCGGAGGGCGGCTCATGGAGTCACCTCCAGCGCTTGAGCCAGACTCAGACGTTCTTCAGCACCTCGGCTTAAATCCGTCATCACCAGACTGAGGTT
>NZ_VLKG01000008.1:72536-167347 GCF_007830255.1 Azomonas agilis | reverse complement strand
CACGAATTGCTTGGTTTAGTTGTTAAAGAGCGTTTGGCTGAGCCTTTCGTCTCAACCGAGGCCGCGCATTCTACAGCAGCCTCACATCCTGTCAAGCTTTTTTCGAATCTTTTTTCTTCGATTCAAACCGCGCTTGGGGCGGGTACCACAACAGCGTTAAGTTCAGGTTACGCTAAACTGACTGAAATGACCAGAGTAGCAACTACAATCTAAACTTAAGCAGTTCTACGACTTAGCAGGATCGGACTTAAAAACCAGCTACTGAAACAGCTTAACCGGTAACTCTTTGATTTACTTCGTCTTTTCGCTGCGTTCTGCAGTAGAAGTGGGGCGCATTATAGATACTCTTTCAGCCAGGTCAAGCTTTTTTCTACATTATTTTTCATTTTATCCATGAGGCTGGCATTTTCTTCGGCTTGGCGCTGTTTTTCAGCTTCTTGTGCCTGAGCAATCAGCTCTTCCGGACTTAGGTCTGGATAGGGTTCGCCATTCCATCCGCCGCCTAAGGCAGCGATTAATTGCACACTGGCAACCAGACGGTTGTTCAACTGCGATAACACCGAGCGCTCACTGGTGAGCGCTGAGGTTTGCAGGTTGACTACACTTAAGTAGTCAATCATGCCCGCTTTGTATTGGTTTTCCATCAGGCGTAAGGATTCTTTAGCCGCAATGGTTGCCAGCTCTTGTAGCTCCATTTCCCGCTCTAATACTTGCAACTGAATCAGATAATCTTCCACTTCTTGCAAACTGGTCAGTACAGTTTGCCGATAGTTGGCAACCTGCTGGTCGTAGGTAGCCTCGGCTTGTCTTAGCTGTGAGCGGCGCGCCCCAAAGTCCAATAAGGTTTGATCCAAACGCGGCCCAATCGACCAGTAACGGTAAGGCACACTGAACAAGTCAGCGGTGGAGTCCGTTCTGGAAAAACCGCCGTTAGCAGAGATAGTTAAATCCGGGAACCAAGCGGTTTCCGCCACCCCAATGGATGCATTAGCAGAGATGACATTGCGCTCAGCCGCAGCCACATCGGGACGGCGCTCCAGTAGACGTGATGGAACACCCACGGGGATATCAGGCACAATAGGTGTGGTTTCTACTGCATCAATAGACAGCTCCGAAGGCGCAACCCCTACTAACACGGCGATGGCATGTTCATATTGAGCACGTTGCCATTTTAAGTCGATGGCCTGAGCTTCTGTAGTTTTAAGCTGAGACTCGGCTTGGGTCGTATCAAGCTTGGCGACCATGCCGGCTTCGTACTGATTCTTGGTAAGCCGTAGCGAACGGCTATAGGCTTCTACAGTACGATCAAGCAAGCGTTGTTGCGCGTCCAAAACCCGCAGTTGCAAATAAGCCTGAACCAACGAGGCTTGTTGCGCCAAGCGAATGGCCGCTAAGTTAGCGGCGTTAGCTTCCTTCAGTGCCTGTTGCGACTCTTGATTACGACGCAGATTGCCCCATAAGTCCGCACTCCAAGAGACGCTTAAGCCAACGTCATAGCGTTCCCGCACGGGGCTCTTGGTGCTGCTACTACTGCTACTGCTTCCACTGCTACTACTTCCACTGCTGCTGTTACTGCCTGTACCTGTTGTACCTGTGCCCGTATTACCTGTTTCCTGCTGGCAGTATTCGTCGTCTTCGTCATAATCGCCATCACCATCGCAATCATAACCACCGCCACTGGTACTCCCTCCTCTGGAGCTAGAGCCACCACTGGTTCCACCGGAGCTACTCACCGAGCGGGTAAAGGTACTGCTACTGGTGACTGAGGGCATACGCTGCGCCCACGCCGCCTGTACCAAAGCGTGAGCTTGACGGTACTGAGCTTCGGCAACTGCTACCGTTTGATTGGAGTCATTCAACCGTCTCACCAACTGATTGAGGATCGGATCTTCGTACAGCTCCCACCAAGTATCTTTGTGTAATACGTCCGCTGGCCTTGCGAGCTTCCAGCCTTTGGACTCTCGATATTCTGTCGGCTCTGGAATATCAGGGCGCTTATAGTCCGGCCCTAAAGTACAGGCGCTAAGTAACCCAAGCGTCATGACTAAAACCAAGTACTTGGGAATAAAGGGGGGTCGCGTCCTCATAATGGATGTTCCAAAGCAGCATCTGTGCGTACGCCACGCCAACGGTTAAAGCGATGCCTTAACTGATCGAGGTACAAATAGACGACAGGGGTAGTGTATAGGGTGAGAATTTGGCTCAACATCAAGCCCCCAATAATGGCTAAACCTAGGGGCTGACGCATTTCCGAACCCTCCGCCCCCCCTAACAGCAGGGGAATAGCCCCCAAAATGGCTGCTAAGGTGGTCATGAGGATGGGCCGAAAACGCAATAAACAGGAACGACGAATGGATTCTGTGGGGGATAGTCCTTCGTTGCGCTCAAACTGAAGCGCTAAATCAATCATCAAAATGGCGTTTTTCTTCACAACGCCAATCAGTAAGAACAAGCCGAGTAGAGAAATCAGGCTGAATTGACTGCCCGTAATCTGTATGGCTAGTAAGGCACCCACGCCCGCCGAAGGGAGTGTCGATAAAATCGTCAGGGGATGGATGTAACTTTCGTAGAGAATACCCAGCACGATGTAGACCACGACTAGGGCAGCCAAAATCATTAAAGGCTGCCCCTGCTGAACGGATGCGAAGGCTTGTCCCGTTCCACCTAAACGGCCTTGAACCTCGGTAGGCAATCCCACAGCAGCCATAGCCCGATCAATGGCAAGTAATGCTTGATCCAGACTCACTCCGGGAGCTAAGTCAAAGTCGATGTTCTCTACGGCAAATTGGCCATCGTGATTTACGCGGTCTTCTTCCAAGCTGTATTCATAGCGCGCAAAGGACGACAAAGGCACAATCTGGCCATCTGCGCCGATGACCCGAATACGATCCAAGACATTGGTGTACTGAGCGTAGAGAGGGTCAACCTCCATAACCACTTTGTACTGGTTTAGGCTTTCGTAAATCGTGGAAATTTGGCGCTGACTAAAGGCATTGTTCAGCAGACCTGTGATGGTTTGCATGTCCAGCCCTAAACGCTGGGCCGTATCGCGATCAATCACCAAACGAATCTGCTGCGCTCCCTCCCCTTCTTTAGCATCAATACTGGTCAGCTCAGGGAGTGCTTTAAGGGCGCTCACCACTTTAGGCAACCAAGCCTGTAGTTCAGAAAGATCAGCCGCTAACAGCCGATAAGCATAACTGGAGCTGCTTTGCCGTCCACCGCCTAAGTTCAAATCCTGATCCGGCATCATGAACATGCGCCCTCCGGGAACCAAAGGTTGGTTCTGGCGCATCCGCTCAACGACCTGCTGTGCAGACAGCTTACGCTCAGACAGAGGCTTGAGACGGATGATGACAAAGGCGTTATTCACCCCGCCTGAACCACCAATATGTCCAGCAGCGCTTTCTATCGCAGGATCGCTCAGCAGTGCCTTGCGGAAGGCTTCAATTTTAGGCTGCATCACCTGAAAGGACAGGCCGTTATCGCCACGAATAAACCCGGAAATCTGCCCAGTGTCTTGTTGTGGCAGAAAAATCTTTGGTACTTGAATGTAGAGCACTACGTTCAAGGCAATGGTGGCTAACAAACTGAACAAGGTCAGCAAACGATGCCGCAATACCCAACCTAAACTCCGGTCGTAATAACGCAGCATCCATTGGTGTGCGATATGGCTCCAGCGCTGAAGCGGGGTATCCACCACCTGATGCGGCTTTAGCCAGCGCGCGCAAAGCATGGGAGTCAGCGTCAGGGAGATAAATAGCGATACCAAAATAGCGGCGGCGAGGGTGATGGAAAACTCATAAAACAGCCGCTCCACCAAACCGCCCATAAATAGGATAGAGACAAACACCGCCACTAAAGAGACGTTCATCGACAGCAGTGTAAAACCTACCTCTCGGCTGCCTAGATAAGCCGCCTGTAACGGTGGCATGCCATCGTCCACATGACGCGCGATGTTCTCCAGTACCACAATGGCATCATCCACCACTAAACCGGCAGCCAAGATAAGTGCCATTAACGACAGTGTATTGAGGGAGAACCCGCACAGATACATCACCGCAAAAGTACCAATCAAGGAAATAGGCACAGCTAAGGCGGGAATCATGGCACTGCGCAAACTGCCCAAAAACAGCAAGACCAGCCCAATGACCAAACTGACGGACAACAGCAGCGTTAGTTCAGCCTCATGCAAGGTGGCACGAATCGTCGGAGAGCGATCCATAGCCACCTCCAGCTTAACCTCTGCGGACATGATGGCCTGTAACGCTGGTAACTCAGCACGGATAGACTCAACCGTCTTAATGATGTTGGCATCGGCCTGACGGTTGATGATCAGCAACACGGCTGCTTGGTTATTAAAAAACCCAGAGTTATAGCGATCCTCTACTGAATCTTGCACTTTAGCCACATCGCTCAGGCGCAGATGAGCCCCGTCCTGATAGCGGATGATGAGCGGTAAATACTCTTCAGCCTTATGCAGTTGATCGTTGGCTGCAATCTGCCAATGCTGATCGGCCGTCTCAACCATGCCCTTGGGCTGGCGCACGTTAGCCTGAGTGATGGTTTGGCGAACGCTGTCTAAGGAAATACCGTAATGCTCCAACTGCTGAGGCTGCACCTCAACCCGTACTGCGGGTAAAGAGCTACCGCCAACCTGTACCTCCCCCACTCCGGGCACTTGGGACAGTTTCTGAGCCAAAATGGTGGAAGCCATATCGTACAGTTGGGGCTTACTCAACTTATCCGAAGTCAATGCCAGCACCATGATCGGGGCTTGGGCCGGATTCACTTTGCGGTAAGTCGGCATACTACGCATACCGCTGGGTAGCAGATTGCGTGAGGCATTAATGGCAGCCTGAACCTCTCGTGCTGCGCCATTAATATCCCGCCCCATATCAAATTGCAGGGTAATGCGCGTTGAGCCCAAGCTACTGCGGCTGGTCATTTGATTAATGCCCGCAATACTGCCTAATGCACGCTCCAAAGGCGTAGCCACGGTGGCGGCTACCACTTCTGGGCTGGCACCGGACAAACTGGCCTGTACCGTAATCACGGGAAAATCTAAGCGCGGTAGCGGGGAAACAGGGAGCAAGCCAAAGCTCACCGCACCCAGCAGCAAAATAGCCCAGCTCAGCAACATGGTGGCTACAGGGCGCGCAATAAAGGGGGCCGACAGATTCATGATGGCTCCGAATCGGTCGTGGTGAGCTCTGTAGGACGGCTAAAGCGCTGTCCTAAGCGATCAAAAAACAGATAGATCACCGGCGTGGTGAAGAGTGTTAACAACTGACTGGCTAAGAGTCCTCCCACCAATACCAAGCCCAAGGGTTGACGCAGTTCCGCACCCGCGCCGGTGGAGAGCATGAGAGGAATAGCACCAAACAACGCCGCCAAAGTGGTCATTAAAATGGGGCGAAAACGCAGCAGAGCGGCTTGGTAAATCGCATCCTGAGGACTCATACCCTGATGCCGCTCGGCCTCTAAGGCAAAGTCGATCATCATGATGGCGTTTTTCTTCACAATCCCGATCAGCAAGATGATGCCGATAATGGCAATCAAGCCTAGGTCGTTGTCCGTCAATAGCAGAGCCAACAAAGCCCCCACCGCCGCTGAGGGCAGGGTCGAAAGGATGGTGATGGGATGAATGTAGCTTTCGTACAGGATACCCAGCACGATGTACATGGTAATCACTGCCGCCAAAATCAGCAGCAAGGTACTGGATAACGATGCCCTAAAAGCTTCAGCCGCCCCTTGGAAGCGGCTCTGTATCCCCAAGGGCAAGCCAATTTCGTGTTGTACCTGCTCAATAGCCTCAACCGCTTCACCGAGGGAGACTTTATTGGCCAAGTTGAAGGAGAAAGTCACCGCCGGAAATTGCCCGATGTGGGTTACTACTAAAGCGGTCGGGCGCTGTTCAATGCGGGCCAAACTGGATAGGCGCACCGGAGTACCGCCTGAGCTGTCCACAAAGATCTGCCGCAGCGCTTCTGGGCCTAGGGTAGTACCGGGTTTAGCTTCCAGCACTACGCGGTATTGGCTGGACTGAGTGAAGATCGTCGAGATTTGACGTTGACCAAAGGCATCGTACAGAGCCTCCATAATGCTGGAGATGGAAATCCCTAAGCGATAGGCCAAATCTCGATCCACGTTTAGGTACAGTTGCAAGCCTTGGTTTTGTAAGTCACTGGCCACATCCGCCAGTTCAGGCCGGGCGCGTAAGGCAGTTACCAATTTGGGTGTCCATTCTTCCAGCAACTGGCCGTCCGGCGACTCTAGAGTGAACTGGTACTGGGTGCGGCTGATACGATCTTCAATGCTGAGGTCTTGGATCGGCTGCAAATACAGCTCAATTCCCGGTAATGCAGCCACTTGAGGACGCAAACGGTCAATCACCTCGGTAGCCGTTACATCTCGCTCGGCATGGGGGCGCAAGTTAATCAGCAAGCGCCCACTGTTGAGGGTGACGTTATCGCCATCCACCCCAATATAAGAAGACAGACTTTCTACTGCAGGGTCGGCCAAAATAATACGGGCGACTCGTTGTTGACGTTCGCTCATGGCGGCAAAGGAAATATCCTGCGGTGCTTCGGTAATCCCCTGAATCGCCCCCGTATCCTGAATCGGGAAGAAACCTTTAGGCACCATCAGGTACAGCATCACGGTCAGCCCTAAGGTAGCCACCGCAATCAACAACGTAATCACCTGATGCCGCAACACCCAGCGTAGACACAGGGCATAGCCATCAATTAACCGAGCGACCCAATCGTTATTGTGATCCGAAGGCTCATGCTTGAGTAAGCGGGCGCACATCATCGGGGTCAAGCTGAGGGATACCACCAGCGAGATCAAAATAGAAACCGCGAGGGTAATGGCGAACTCTCGGAATAAACGCCCCACTACATCCTGCATAAACAGCAGAGGAATCAATACTGCAATCAGGGAGAAGGTCAGAGAAAGCAGAGTAAAACCGATCTGCTTAGCGCCCTTAAGCGCCGCATTCAGTGGCGTTTCCCCCTCCTCCAAATGGCGGGCAATGTTCTCCAACATCACGATGGCATCGTCCACCACAAAGCCGGTAGCGATGGTTAAGGCCATTAGGGTCAGGTTATTGACGGAGAAACCGGCCAGATACATCACCCCAAAGGTTCCCACCAAAGACAGAGGGACGGCAATACTGGGAATCAGGGTGGCGGATAGACGCTTGAGGAAAATAAAGGTGACCAGAACCACCAAGCCCACGGCCAACAACATTTCGTGCTGCACATCTTTAACCGCCGCACGAATGGTTTGTGTACGATCGGTAAGAACAGATACATCCAAGCCCGCGGGCAAAGTGGCCGATAGCTCAGGTAGAAGCTTATGAATGCGCTCTACCACTTCAATCACGTTAGCGCCCGGTTGGCGCTGAATATTCAGCAAAACCGCTTGAGTTTGATTGGCCCAAGCGGCCAGCCGCTCGTTTTCCGCTCCATCAACAATCTCGGCTACATCCTTTAAGCGCAAGGTAGCGCCATTTTGATAGCTCAGAATCAGTTGTGCATATTCTTCCGGCGATTTGAGTTGATCGTTGGCATCCAGTGTAGAAACGCGGGTCGGCCCATCAAAGCTGCCTTTAGGCTGGTTAACGTTGGCCGCCGTAATCAAGCTACGCACCTGACTCAAGCTCAGGTTATGGGAAGCCAGTGCCTGTGGATTCACTCGGATACGCACGGCAGGCCGTTGCCCACCGGCAATACTCACCATCCCCACCCCAGTTACCTGAGCCAATTTCTGCGCCATACGGGTATCGACTAAATCGTGCAGGCGTGGCAAAGGGATAGTGGGCGAAGTAATGGCCAAGGTCATTACCGGCGTATCAGCGGGGTTGACCTTGTTATACACCGGCGGTGCCGGTAGATCGCCGGGCAATAAATTATCCGCCGCGTTGATTGCCGCCTGCACCGACTGCTCAGCCACATCCAAGGCCACATCTAAGGAGAAACGCAGAGTAATCACCGAAGCGCCGCCCGAGCTGGTGGAGGACATCTGCTGCAAGCCCGGCATCTGGCCGAATTGCTTCTCCAAAGGAGCTGTGACCGCACTGGTCATGACTTCAGGACTGGCACCTGGATACAGAGTCAACACACGAATAGTTGGGTAATCCACCTGTGGCAAGGCCGAAACGGGCAACAAGCGGTAAGCGATTAACCCCGCTAACAGAATGGCCACCATAGTCAAGGTGGTAGCCACAGGCCGCAGAATAAAGATTCGGGATAGGTTCATCGCGCTGGGCGCTCCCCTGATGGTGCGCCTTCTGGCCGTACTCGCGGCCCGTTAGCCTGAGCGCCCTCCTCACCGGCTGGACGGTTAGCCCGTGCAGGACGAGGAGCCGTAGGGTTTGAGCTATCCCCCACCACCTCAACCTTATTGCCCAACTTCAGACGCTCTGTGCCCTCAACAACCACCCGCTCACCCGGCTGGATACCCTGTTTAACCACGGTGCGCGCCCCATCACTGGCGCCCAACTCTAAGACTCGTAGTTCCACCTCATCACGCCCGTTCACCACATAAACGAAGGTACCTTGAGCGCCATATTGAATTGCGGCTGAGGGAATTAAAGTCGCTTGATCCAGCTTCTCCACTCGTAAACGCACATTGATAAATTGGTTGGGTAATAACAGCTCTTGCTCGTTCGCAAAACGGCCCTTTAGGCGCAAAGTGCCGGTAGTAACGTCAATTTGGTTATCTAAACTCTGTAACACGCCCTCACCAAGCAGCATGCGCTCACTGCGATCCCAAGCTTGTACTATCAACCGCTCTCCTTGACGAAAACGGCTAATCACCGGCATCAAGTCGCCTTCGGGCAGGGTAAACTCAATGTTAGTGGGCTGGGTTTGAGTGATGACGACTAAAGCCGTGGTATCGTTTGCCGACAGTAGGTTGCCAATATCTAACTGACGTAACCCTAAACGCCCTTCAATAGGGGCACGGATCTGAGTGTAATCAAGGTTTAGACGCGCCTCATCCACTGCTGCTTGGTTGGCAGCAATCATTCCTTGATACTGCGAAGCCTCAGCCTCTTGAGTGTCGAGGGTTTGTTTAGCAATGCTGTCTTCGGCATGCAGCTTGCGGTAGCGATTGACATTAAGCTGAGCATTGCGCAGTAAGGCTTGGTTTTGTGCCAATGTGCCCTGAGCTTGTTTTAGCGCAATTTGATAGGGCCTTGGATCAATCACGGCCAATAGATCGCCTGCTTTAACTTTTTGTCCTTCGGTAAAGTTGATTTTGACCAACTCACCAGCAACCCGAGTGCGCACGTTCACTACATTCAAAGGTGTTACGGTACCCAAGGCTTTGTAAAACACCTCGAAGGGGCCTTGTTCAACGGGGGTTACCCGCACAGGAACCGGCGTATTAAAGCCACCGCGCCCACCCGGGCCACCCGGCCCTCCGGGGCCACCGGCTCTTGGCCCACCACCATTGGGTGGCCCACCGGGTGCGGGTTGTCCTGCGGTAGGGTTTGTTTGATTAGCCCCTCCCATCAAGGATTGAATCTGTGGGTACAGGGCGGGCCAATACCACCAAAGCGGCACAGCCGCACCAACCACTATTAAGAGCAGCAGTATCCAGCGCTTAGATCTCGGCGCTGAAGGAGCTTTGGATTCGGACATGGAGATAAAATTCGGTCTTCTAATGAGAGGACTGAACCTTAAGCAGTCTCATTCCAATCGGAAAGGGGATTTACGGCATTTTTACCTTATTCTGCGCTCGGGTTGACATTCTGTGCGTTAGGGATGGCTCATCAGTGTCGGTAGCTGCTTAACCAACGGCTCCAGCCGTATAGGAGCCCGCACAAACCCCCGTGCATATCCCTCAGGATCAATCAGGGCTAGATTGGCACTGTGGTCTACCGTGTAGCCCGGTTTGCCTGTATCACCCGGAATAAAGGGAATACCTAAGACCGCCGACAGCCTTTGAATATCCGCTAAATCCCCCGTCAGCCCGGTAAAGTCTGGGCTGAAGTATTTTAGGTAACCCTCCAATTGCTCCGGCGTATCCCGCTGAGGATCAACCGTCACCAGAAAAACTCGCAACTGCTCACGGGTTGCTTGAGGGAGTTGCTGATACAGACGGCGTAAATCGCTCAAGGTCGTGGGACAAATATCCGGGCAAAAACTGTAGCCGAAAAAAACGAGACTCCAGTGCCCTTTAAGATCAGCAGTCTGTAGGGGCTGCTGTTGATGGGTAATAAAGGATAGATTCGGGATTTCACGCCTTTGGGGTAGCAACACAATACCAGCGGCGAGCTGATCCGCGTATTCCGGCGGCCGAGGGCTATTTAGCACTTGATACAGACTCATCCCCACCCCAAGGATCAGTACCAATAAGGCAACCCATAGCCCCAAAGCCTTTGTTTTCATGCGCATAGCCTAATCTTTAGGGGCTACATAGCCTTCGGCCTGCGCATAGTCCTCTCCTGAAAAGAATTTCCCCATTTCCTCTTGCAGGAATTTCCGATGTTCTGGCTGAACTAAATTCAGACGCCGCTCATTAATCAGCATGGTTTGATGCTTTTGCCATTCCTCCCATGCCTGTAGGGATATATGCTCATAAATATCCTGACCTTTTGGGCCCGGAAAAGGGGGCTGAGCGAGTCCAGGTAAATCTTGTTTATGTTTACGGCAAAATACGGTGCGGCTCATGCTGCTGTTCCTTGGTCGATATGGTGAGTGACCCGTTTTAATAAGGTTTTAACGGGAGCAGCCAGCCCCAAGCGTGGGGGCTGTTTTATGTTATACCAAAGCCAGTCGGCCTCAGCTATGCCCACTGCGGCCGCTTCTACCTGAACCAGCCAAGGCTCAATCTGTAATTGAAAATGGCTAAACCTATGGCTGATCTCTGCCAAGGGCTGTTGCAAACCTAAGGTTATTCCATGACGCTGCGCCCACAGAGGTAAGGCGCTAAGGCTCTCCAACTCAGGCAAACTCCATAAACCACCCCATAAGCCTGTCGAGGGACGGCGATACAGCAAAATGCAGCCCTGTGCATCCACCAGCAACGGCATGACCACATGCTTTTGAGGTACGGTTTGCCGCGGTTTGGGCGTTGGGAAATCCTGCTCGCGCCCCAAAATATGGGCCTTACAAGAAGCAACCACAGGGCACAGCAAACAACTAGGCTTAGTCCGAGTACACAGCGTAGCACCCAGATCCATCATGGCTTGAGTGTAATGATTCACCCGCTCTGTGGGGGTAAGCCGCTCCGCTAAATCCCAGAGTTGCCGAGCAACCGCGCTTTCTCCCGGGTAGCCTTCTACAGCCCAGTGGCGGCTTAAAACCCGTTTGACGTTACCGTCTAAAATTGGAGCGCGCATCCCCAGAGCAATACTGGCAATAGCACCAGCGGTTGAGCGACCGATACCGGGCAAGGCTTCTAATTGCTCCACTGAGGCAGGAAAATTTCCCTCGTATTGCTGCATTAAGATGTGGGCGGTCTTATGCAAATTGCGCGCACGGCTGTAATAACCAAGGCCTGTCCACAGATGTAATACCTCATCCTCTGGAGCCTCAGCCAAGGCTTTTAAATCCGGCAGCGTGGCCATAAAACGCTGGTAATAATCCAATACGGTAGCCACTTGCGTTTGTTGCAGCATGATCTCAGAAACCCAAACCCGATACGGGGTAATCTCTTGCTGCCAAGGTAGGTTTTTACGACCATGCTGATCAAACCAGTCCAGCACTCGTTCACTAAAATCTGTTTCGCGCATAGTGCCTATTGATGCATTCAGGAAGCAGGGGGCTCTAAAGGAGGCTCTTCGATACGACAGCCTCGCACACCCATCACTAAAGGGCCACGGCAATGCAAAGGCCAACTGAGCTTAGAGGCTGTAGATCCTTGTTGTTGGCAAGCGGCATCCGGCAGGCGGCTCAAGCCCTCCAACTGGGCGGTCAGATAATAATCAGCTCCCAAAGTCGGTATAAACACACGCCCCTCCCCTGTGGCTAACAATCCAGGAGCCTCAAGACGTATGTTCTGCATACGACCTAAACCTTGTTCCATCAGCACCTGCCCACTCAAGCTACGAAAAGCGATATCGGTGGGTTGCAGGACTTGAGTTAAAGCCGTTCGTTGTTCAGCGGCGATGGCGCGACAGAGTTGCTGATCTAACCCAGCTTTCCACAACAGGCCAGAGGTAATACTCCAATCCAAAGACCCTGAAACTGTCTCCGCCCACGCGGCCAGACTGATCCCGCGTGCCTGCCATGCTCCTGTGGCCTGTAACTGACCAGAAATCGGAGCGGCTTGCTTCATCGGGCCCAGTAAATACTCAATCGGAACTTGCTGGATAGAGCCACTTACAGAAAGAATGGGCTGATCTTCGGCAGGAATCTGCACATGCCCGTGCAGATGGATCTGTCCACCCTGCATCTGGGCTTGCATCTGTTTTAGCGCTAGTTGCCCTTCTTCAACCTCGACCTCTAAGCGCGGCTGGTCAAATACCTGAGCCCCCAGAGTGAAACGCGCCAACGCCAATTTAACTTGGCTATCCCAGCGTAACCACTCCAAAGGCAACCGAGTGGTTGGCCAGAGGGATTGACTTGGCAACTCAGGTACAGGGCCATCCAAACTACTGGTTAATCCCTGTAGCGCCTCGGGCGTAGCACTGGGCTCTGAAGCCACCTGAGAATACAGATTGCCATTAATAGCATCACCGCGCAGATCCAGTTGCAACCTAGGCCGTGCCTCCAACCCATTAAGTGCTAACTGAGCCTCTAGGCTTTGCCCATCCACTTGGAAGCGAATGTGCTCTAAATTTAGCTGATGTTCTGTAGCACTGCCCTGTATCACCGCCTCTACACTTCTCAGTGCCGAAGGAGGAAGGCTTTGGGCGGGAGTCCAACCTAGGCTAGATAAAAACTCGTTCAAATCAAAGCGGGCCACAGATAGAGCCCCAGAAAACCTAGGTTCTCGATCCAGATGTTCGGCTTTAAGATCACCCAACACGCGCAAATTATTCAGCGCTACACGAAAGCTGCTCCATTCCGCTTGCTGGTTTTTTAAATCCGCAGAGATAAGCCCCTGCATACTCAGATCAATAGGTTGCGGGAACCAAGCCTCCGCTAAGAGGTTTCCCTGTGCTTGCACGCCTTCCAGTTGGTAACGCTGTAACGCCGTCTGCACCCTAAGCTGAGCATTCAGCACTAAATGCCCGTTTAATCTCAGCTGCTGGCTACGACCTTGGAATTCCAGATGAATGGGCGTGGCCTCGGCTTCACGTAAAGGCCCGGTCAGCAGATGGATACCTTCAAGCTCAATATGCTGCCCTTGAGCCAAATCCTGATACCTAATACGGGCATCCCGAATCTGCACACGCTCTACATCCAAAATATAGGCTTGGAACCCAGCATCCTGCGTTGGATGAGCCGAAAACTCTGATGCCGCCCGCTCTTCTTCCCTTGATGCGGTCACAGGCTGCCAATTGGCCTGCCCCTGAGCATCACGAACCAGATTAAGAGCCAAGCCCTCCACATCAATGGCTTGCATACGCAGTCTTTGCTGTAACAGAGGCATGACTTGCACTGAAAAACGCAGGTGTCTCAGTTGGGCAAAGGGTTGCTCAGGAGCCTGCGGACGGCTGAGGTGTACATCCTCTAGCTGTAATCCCAGCCAAGGAAACAAACTCCAACCAATATTGCCGCCAATGCTCAGCTCCAGCCCTGTTTGTGCCCGTATCCAGTATTGAATCTGGCTTTTATAGTCGTTGGGGTTGATCACATAGGTCAGCATAAAACCCAGACTCACCAAGGCTAAAACCAACAGCAGCGCTAGGAGTCCAATCAGCTTGCCCAATAACCTCATATTCTGAATTTCCCCATTAGAACCTCAATCCAGTAGGGAGGATTTAGGTGTTAAGCGTGCCTCATCTGGGACGCAACGTACCGCAGGAGCTTGCTGACCGTGTTGACGCTGCTGATGGATTAGATCCAAGATATTCTCTTCAGGCACGTATCCGCAGACGGTGGCCTGCAAAATCGCACGGGTACGCACAAAATCGTCTTCGTTAATGGCCTGCCGCAACTCAAGCAGAACCTGACGGAAGGCTTCCCAAGGTAGGTGCTCTTCGTGGGCACACAAAATCATAGGATGCTCGGTAGGGGTTGTGTTGTCGCCGATTAACAGCTCTTCATACAGCTTTTCACCGGGACGTAAGCCGGTGAACTCAATCGCAATGTCCCCCTGAGGATTGCGCTCATCACGCAGGGTAAACCCAGACAGACGGATCATCTTGGTTGCCAAATCCGCAATCCGCACCGGCTCGCCCATATTGAGCACAAAGACCTCACCTCCGCGCCCTAAAGCGCCCGCCTGTATCACTAACTGAGCGGCCTCAGGAATGGTCATAAAATAGCGGGTGATCTCTGAGTGAGTCACAGTAACAGGCCCACCGCGACGAATTTGTTCACGAAATAAGGGAATCACCGAGCCTGACGAGCCCAATACATTGCCAAAACGCACGATGGTAAAGTGGGTTTTATTCACTTGGTGAACGTCTTTATCGTCCAACAAAATAGGAGCCAACTCGCGGCTTAGCGCCTGCAACACCATTTCCGACAGGCGCTTAGTGCTGCCCATGACGTTGGTGGGACGCACGGCCTTATCCGTAGAGATCAGTACAAAGTGGCGGACATTAGCTTGAATCGCTGCCTCAGCCGTGTACAGCGTACCGAAGACATTATTCAAAATCCCTTCGCTGACGTTGTGCTCCACCATAGGTACATGCTTATAAGCAGCGGCATGGTATAGCGTTTCCACGCCCCAAGTTCGCATCACGTCCAACAAGCGCACGGGATTACGCACCGAGCCTAAAATCGGCACTAACTGACAGGGCTGCTCCTGTAACTTAAGAAACTCCTTAAGTTCTCGGTGGATGCTGTATAGGTTGAATTCACTGTGCTCAAACAAAATCAGCGCTTTCGGTTGATGTCCCGCAATTTGACGGCACAGCTCCGAACCAATAGAGCCTCCTGCTCCAGTAACCATCACCACCCGGTTACGAATGCAGCGCTCAAATAAGTCGATGCGCGGCTCTACAGAGTCTCGTCCCAAGAGATCAGGGACATCTACCTCCTGCAAATCTTGCAGCCGCACTCGACCACTGGCCAGCTCAGATAAATTAGGCACAGAGCGCACCCGCACCGGATAAGCTTCCAGCGCTGCTAAAATCTGTCGCCGCCGCTGATGGGTCACCGAAGGCAAGGCCAGCAAGACTTCGGTAACACCCGTATCTTCCAGCATTTGTTGGAGGTGCTGAGGGTGATAAACCCGCAAACCTGAAATCATGCGGTTACTCAGATGTTCGTCATCATCAATAAAAGCCATAGGGCGCAAAAACTGCCCCATACGCAAGGCAACCACCAACTGATTCCCGGCTGATCCTGCGCCGTAAATAGCTACACGCGGTAGGCTGTCCACGCGATTGATAAAGGGAATACTCAAACCTACGCTATACCAGTCCCCTAAAAAGTATTGGCGCATCAGTAAGCGCAGGCTGCCGATGAGCACTAAACTCAGCCACCAGTAATTAAAAATCATGGAGCGCGGTACTAAGGCTGGAGCATCTCGATACCAATACACCAGCAAGGCTAATAATAGGGATGATAGGGTCACCGCTTTAGCGATAACCCACAGAGCATCACTGCCTAAATAACGCAATACAGCTCGGTAGAGACCTAAACGAATAAACAGCGGAATGCTCACAACAGGAGCGGCGACAAATAACCAAGCATGCCCGCCCAAGGGCTCAATCTGCTCGGACGAGCCTAACCGGATGTAAAAAGCCAGCCACAGGGCTAACCACACCAGCAACACATCCGTGATGACTTGTAACAGGCGCTTGTGTTGCCTAGGTAACCCCAGCAGACGCTCTCTAATCATGAATTTTTGATCCGCACTCCAAGAGTCGGGAAAACCTGACCATATTTTAACCTGTCTTGGAACCCGACTGCTCTGGCAGTCCAGCCCTAAAGCGCAAGGCCAGTGCAATTAAGGGAATATAGGCAATAACGAGCCCAACCAAGCCTTCCACATAACCCCAACCAACTGCACAGGCTAGCGGCAGCAACCAGAACAGGTTGATCAAACTTACCCCTAAGGTCACGGGTAAATGTCCACCGTAATAACGAGCGGCATACTGGTATGCGTGGCGACAATGGGCTTGATACAGCTTTTCCCCTAAAAACAGCCGCCGCAGTAAGGTTAAAGTGGCATCGACAATAAAAACACCCAATAAAATCAGCCAGCTCCATAAAAGCTCTGGAGCTTGCTTGGCGGCCTGTATGGATAAAATACCAAGGCTGATTCCCAGAAACCCACTGCCGGCATCACCCATAAAAATGCGGGCAGGCGGGGCATTCCAAAATAAAAAACCAGCCACTGCACAAGCCAGCAACAGCTCAGGAACCACTAAGGCCCAATGATTACTGGAACCCACGAAAATCAGAGCGCTGCCTAAGCAAACAAAGATAGCCTCAACACTGGCTAATCCATCCAAACCATCCATAAAGTTGTACAGGTTGAGCAGCCACACCAAATACACCGCTGCCAGTAGGTTTCCAATCCACCCTAAATCCACCACCCAACCGGCCAAAGATAAAGGAGGAAAGCCTTGCAACCAATATAAAGCCCATCCTGCTGCAATAAAGTGGCCCAATAAACGCCAACGAGCGGCGATATGCCCGTGATCATCTAAAAAACCCAGCAGCGCTACACCTAAACCTGCACCAAACAGAGCCCAAACTAAATATTCTAAGCTGGGCTCCCAATATAACACGGGGAACAAGGCCAGTAAGAAACTAACCGCAATCGCCACACCACCCCCCCGAGGTGTAGGCGTGGAATGGGCACTGCGTGCATTGGGCACATCCATCAAACGCTGAGCCGAGAGCGCATAGTGACGCAAACCGCCGGTCAGCAACAAAGAACAACTCAAGGTTGCAATGAGTAACCACCATCCATTCATGCGTTACTGGATTCCAGAAAAGTCTGAGCCATACATTGCCAAGTATGATGAGGCATTGGGCGGGGCCTCCAGTTCAGTAAAGAACAGGTTTTGCTGATATCTACTTGCAAAGACCCGCAAAGCCGCTGGGCCAACGCCTGACGACCCAAGCTCCAAGCCATCGCTTTAAATACAAACACAGGCATAGACCACAGACGCGCCGGACGATTCAACGCTTGGGCCATATATTGAACTAACTCAGGGGTGGACACATCCCGACCATCACTGGCTAAGAATATTTGATTCGCGGCTGCCGGATGGGACAAACACACCTGAACCAGATCCACCAAATTATCCATCGCCAACAGACTGCGCTGATTCTCAATGCTGGCGAAGGGCAGCGGAATGCCCCGGTAAACCCACTGCATCAAACGATGCAGATTTGCTTTAACACCCGCTCCGTAAATCAACACCGGACGAATAATCACCACCTCTAAGCCGGTTTGTTGGGCTAAAGCCAAGAGTTGTTGTTCAGCTTCCAGCTTAGAGCGCCCGTAGGCATCCTGTGGCGCAGGCAAATCATCAGCCGCTAAAGGGTGGCCCGGCTCACTGTATTCGCCATTGACTTTAATTGAGCTCAAAAAGATAAAGCGCTTAACCCCAGCCTGTGCGGCCTGACGTGCTAAATTCAGCGTTCCTTCGACATTAATCCGCTGATAGTCTGCGTGGGCATCCGTCACTCGATCATTGAGCATATGCACCCGAGCAGCACAGTGCACTACAAGCTGTTGCCCGGTTAGAATCTCTCGCCAATCCTGATCTGGCTCCATACGGGCCAACACCATGCTAGAGCGCTTATCAAAAGCGCGCAGGGCAGAGGTCAGATTGCGCACACAGGCCGTCACTTCGTGCTCTGACTCCAAAGCCTGTAACAGTGCTTGCCCCACAAAACCGCTGGCTCCTGTCAATACAATACGCATGCATCATGCCTCGCCTAATGGACGACAGGAGCGGCATCCTAACAGAAGGAAGAGCGATAAAGGACTGAAAATATCCCCATACAGTCTTCTTTTATGCCTAAGATCAACCCATATCCCACACATCTTTAACGTCTCAGACCCCAATGACTAAACAGGATACCGCGCACCACAGTTTAGAACGGATACGCCTAGACAAATGGTTATGGGCCGTCCGCTTATATAAAACCCGAGCCCTTGCCAAAACCGCTATTGAATCGGGCAAGGTGCATTATCAGGGCGAGCGCTGCAAAGCCTCTAAAGAACCCAGAATCGGCGATGAGCTGAGGGTACGCACAGGGTTTGATGAGCGCCAAATCATCATACGGGCACTCTCCGATGTACGGCGCAGCGCCACCGAAGCGCAAAAACTCTACCAAGAAACCCCAGAAAGCTGTGTCCGCAGGGAGCAAGCCGCCGCTCAACGTAAAGCCGGGGCTCTAGGCCTGATTACCGAAGGCCGCCCCAACAAAAAACAACGCCGAGACCTGTATCGACTCCAACACCCACAGGATTAAGCGCCAAATGGCCAGCCTTGGAGCCGAGTAGCTTTAACTTTAAACTAATAACTTGGGTTATCGCTCCATAGACCTCTGCTTTCCTAACTCCCCTAAGGCTAATCTATGTCTCAGTTTGACCATACGCAGCGTTTTTTATTTGAAGACTTCGATATTCGTGGCGAATGGGCGGGCCTAGATCAAACCTATAGAGATGTATTAGCTCAGCACCCTTATCCAGAGCCCGTAGCCAAGCTATTGGGAGAGTTTTTAGCGGCGGCGGCGCTGTTGATTGGCACCCTAAAATTTGAAGGCCTCTTAACCTTACAAGCCCGCTCAGAAGGCCCAATATCTCTGTTGATGGCCGAATGCTCCAGCCAGCGCGAACTACGGGGTATTGCCCGCTATCAAGCATCCGCCTCAGAGTGTGGAACTGAGGCAAGCCTGCAACAATTGATGCCCCAAGGAAGGCTGACTATGACCCTTGATCCCACCAAAGGCCAGCGCTATCAGGGTATTGTGGCCCTAGACGGAGAACATCTAGCTACCTGCCTTAGCCGCTATTTTGCTGACTCAGAGCAGCTCAACACGCATTTTTGGCTGGCAGCTAACCGACAGCAGGCCGCAGGTCTTCTGATACAACAACTCCCCGCACAACGCATTACCAACCCCGAAGAGCGCGCAGCCCATTGGGAGCATGTCACCATACTGGGACAAACCCTAACCCCTGAAGAGCTGTTACAGCTCCCCCCTGAATCGCTTTTGCACCGGCTCTATCATCAAGAGCAAATACGCCTCTTCCCCGCTCAAGCCGTCTGCTTTCAATGCAGTTGCTCCCGCGAGCGCTCAGCCAAAGCCCTGTCTAGCTTGGGCCTTGAAGACGCTTATAACCTCTTACAGGAACAGGCAGGGCGCATCCATATTGATTGTCAATTTTGCAACAGCAGCTATGAGTTTGATGCGGCGGATGTGGCTCAGCTATTTGCAGGCGGAGGGGCGCAACAGCCTTCACCTACCCGCCATTGATGTAGCCGGTTGTCAGTACGACTACAAATTTACCGAGCAAGTCCTAATATTACGCAATTTTCTGGCATAATTAGGCTATCTTTTAATAACGTAGCTGGACGCGACATCACGCATTCCGCTGCGATTTGTCTGGAGACGGCGGCCAAGAGCCGACAGGAAACTTCGATGATGCAATCTACCTACCCAGTGTATACCGACATCAGCCCCGCACGGCTCATTGAGGAAGCTATTCGGCGCGGTGAAGGAGAGCTGGCCGCTAATGGCTCATTGGTCGTTAAAACAGGACAACGCACTGGCCGTTCCCCATTAGATCGTTTTATCGTTGAAGAACCCAGCACAGCACGCAAGATTGGCTGGGGAAAAATCAACCGCCCCTTCCCTGCTGATCGCTTTTCTGCACTCTGGGCTCGTGTGGAAGCGCATCTGGCTGAACGTGAGTCCTTTGTATCCCATGTGCATGTAGGTGCCGATCCAGAGCACTACCTGCCGGTTAAAATGACCACCGAAACCGCTTGGCATAACCTGTTTGGCCGCTGTCTGTTCATCAATCCTCAGAGCTTTAACCCCGCCAACAAAAGCGAGTGGTGCATCCTCAATGTTCCCTCCTTCACCTGCGAACCAGAGCGGGACGGTACTAACTCGGACGGTTGCGTCATCATCAACTTCCAAGAACAGAAAGTGCTGCTAGCCGGTATGCGCTATGCCGGTGAAATGAAAAAAGCCATGTTCTCGGTACAAAACTTCCTGCTCCCCGAAGTAGACGTGCTGCCTATGCACTGCGCGGCCAATATGGGAGAAGAAGGGGATGTCACCCTGTTCTTCGGTTTGTCCGGTACGGGTAAAACCACCCTATCCGCTGACGAAAACCGCTACTTAATTGGCGATGATGAGCACGGCTGGGGCGTAGGTACGGTATTTAACATTGAAGGGGGTTGCTACGCTAAGTGCATCGACCTTTCAGAGAAGAACGAGCCGGTTATCTGGAAGGCCATCCAGTTTGGCGCGGTGTTGGAAAACGTCGTACTCAACCCCAATACCCGCCTACCCGATTACGCCGACTCCAGCCTGACCCAAAACAGCCGCGCAGCTTACCCGCGTGAGCTGATCGTCAAGCGCGTTCCAGACAATCGGGCCGGTGAACCCAATGCAGTAATCTTCCTCACCTGCGATCTGACCGGCGTGTTACCTCCAGTCTCCATTCTGAACAACGAGCAAGCGGCCTATCACTTCCTGTCAGGCTATACCGCTTTGGTGGGCTCCACCGAGATGGGTTCAGGCAGCGGCATCAAATCCACCTTCTCCACCTGCTTCGGGGCTCCCTTCTTCCCGCGTCCTGCCGGTGAGTATGCCGAGCTGCTGATCAAACGTATCAAGGCCTTTGGCTCTAAGGTGTATTTGGTCAACACCGGCTGGACAGGGGGAGGTTACGGCGTGGGTAAACGTTTCAGCATTCCTAGCACCCGTGCCGTGATTGCCGCCATTCAAAATGGCACCTTGGTTGACGCAGAAACCGAGCACCTGCCCATCATTAACTTAGATGTACCCACCCTAGTGCCCGGTGTGGACTCTCTGCTGCTTAATCCACGCAATACTTGGGCGGATAAAAATGCCTATGACGAAGCAGCTTGCGCCTTAGCCCGTCAGTTCGTGGAAAACTTCAAGCAGTTTGATGTCTCTGATGCCATCCGCAATGCCGGCCCACAGCTATAAATAGAAACACCCATAAAAACCGGAGCCTAGCTCCGGTTTTTTATTAATAGCTGCTATGTATGGATCACCTTGGCTGTAACTCCAACAAGCGACCACCACGGCCATCTTCGAGCAGCCATACACTCCCTTCAGGCCCCTGCTCCACTTCGCGAATGCGTGCCCCCATCGCGTAGCGCTCGACTTCACGGGCGTTTTCCCCGTCGAAAACTACCCGCACCAGCGACTGCGAAGACAGTCCACCAATCAAACCGGAACCCTTCCAACTGGGAAAGCGCTGTCCCTGATAGATGACAAAGCCAGCGGGAGAAATCACCGGAGTCCAAGTGATTTTGGGTGCCTCAAATTCCGGGCGAGTATCATGGTCAGGGATGGGCCTGCCGTCATAGTGATTACCGTTGGAAACCACAGGATAACCGTAGTTTTTACCGCGCTTGATCAGATTCAGTTCATCGCCGCCCGCTGGCCCCATCTCATGCACCCAGAGTTGGCCTTGACTATCAAAGGCCATGCCCAACATATTGCGATGCCCCAACGACCAGATTTGAGCCGCTACAGTGCCCTGATCAGTAAAAGGATTATCACTCGGCAAACTACCGTTATCGTTAAGGCGGATGATTTTGCCTAGATTGCTGCCCATATCCTGTGCTGGGGTGAACTTCTGTCGCTCGCTGGAGGTGATCCACAACAGACCATCGGGGCCAAAAGCCAAGCGATGTCCGTAATGGCCGCTCCCCGTAACCTTAGGTATCTGCCGCCAAATTGGCCTTAACTCGGTAAGCGATCCGCTGCCATCTTCATTGAGCAACAGCTTGGCACGAACCACCACAGCACCTCGGGTATTAGCCTCTCCAGCCTCAGCGTAACTGATATAGATCCAACCATTGCTGGCATGATTTGGGTGCACAATCACATCGCCCAAGCCACCCTGTCCGCCATAGGCTACGGGCGGCACGCCAGCGATCAAGCCGACCTTACCCGTTTTCAGATCCAGATGTTTGAGTACACCACGCTTTTCAGTCACCAGCAGGCTACCATCGGGCAGAAAGGTCATGGCCCAAGGCTCTTCCAAGGTAGCACGAGGTTCTGCGGTGAAAGGCCACTGCGTTTGAGGTAAGGCTTCAGCGGCTTGAACATTGAGGGCGGCGAGGCTCAAAGCAATAGCCCTGAGCAGATACTGAACAAAATAGACCATGACCACTCTCTCTCCTTGTAAAGGCTAAGCACATTAAGCCCTTCAAACGAGGGCAGACTGTTTTTGTTACCACTCACCTCAAGCATCTGGGTTGGATACCTATCGCACAACGAGGTGCTAATGCCCATCTACAGGTAAGATACTCTGCCCAAAGCTAGGGGTAATAAATATTCTCCATTGCCTCGTGTAGATTTCTCCACACTCCAAGGATGCCTATGCATAGACGTAATCTTCTGAAAGCCTCCATGGTACTGGCTGCTATGACTGGACTACCGGCCAGCCTACTGGCTAGCCGCAGCTTTGCTGCTACCACCGAGGACAAAGCTAAGCCGTTCGATTTTCAGCAACTGCAAGCACGGGCCAAACGCATGGCCAGTGTCGCCTATGAAAGCACCGCCGAAGTGCTACCCCAAACCTTGGCTGAACTAACCCCACAGCAATTCAACGCGATCCAATACGACCCCAAGCATTCGTTATGGAACAAACTGGGAGGGCAGTTAGATGTACAGTTTTTCCATGTGGGGATGGGATTTCGTCAGCCGGTGCGGATGCACCGCATTGACCCTGAGACTCGAATCGCTCAAGAAGTACACTTTCGCCCTGAGTTGTTCGAGTACAACCAAAGTGGCGTAGATGTATCCCAGCTTCAAGGGGATCTGGGCTTTGCAGGCCTCAAAGTATTCAAACAACCGAATATCGACAAATACGATATTGTTTCTTTCCTTGGAGCCAGCTATTTCCGGGCCGTGGACAAGACGGGCCAGTACGGTCTCTCAGCCCGAGGCCTCGCCATCAATACCTTTGCCGATACGCGGGAAGAATTCCCAGACTTCACCGAGTTTTGGTTCGAAACCCCAGACAAGGAGGCCACACGCTTTGTGCTCTACGCGCTGTTGGACTCACCGAGTGCTACGGGTGCCTTCCGTTTTGACATCGACTGCCAAGCGACTCAAGTGGTCATGGCCATTGATGCCAAAATCAACGCTCGCAAGGCCATCAAGCAGCTTGGCATCTCGCCTATGACCAGCATGTTCGCTTGTGGGGGGCACGAGCGCCGTACCTGCGACTTTATCACCGATGCCGTCCACGACAGCGATCGCTTATCCATGTGGCGCGGTAACGGTGAATGGATTTGCCGCCCCCTGAATAACCCGAAAAAACTGCAATTCAATACCTTTGCAGACACCAACCCGAAAGGCTTTGGTCTGGTGCAATTCGACCATGACTTTAAGTCCTACCAAGATACCGTAGTTTGGTACAGCCGCCGCCCTAGCCTATGGGTGGAACCGACCACCGAATGGGGGGAAGGCAGCATTGAGCTGTTGGAAATTCCCACCACGGGCGAGACTATGGACAACATCGTCTGCTTCTGGAACCCCAAACAAAGCATTGAGCCCGGCACTTCGTTAGATTTTGGTTACAAGCTGTACTGGGCGGCCCAACCGCCGGTTCAACCGAGCCTTGCTCAGGTACAGGACACCCGCTCTGGCATGGGTGGATTCACACCCGGCTGGGCTCCCGGAGAACACTGGCCCAAGCGCTGGGCGCGGCGCTTTGCCGTCGACTTTGGCGGCGGCCCCTTAATCGCCATGACCGGGAAAGAGCCCATTGAGATCATAGCCGAGGCGACTCACGGTGAAGTCAAAGATTTCAGCATGACGCCTCTACATCCAGAAGCCAATGCCTTTAGAGCCCAATTCGACTGGTTCCCCACCAGCGACAGCATTGAGCCTGTGAATATCCGCGCCTATCTGCGTCGGAGTGACACCAAGGAAGTGCTCAGCGAAACTTGGTTGTACCAATATTTCCCACCCGCACCGCAAGAGCGCCGTTATCCAGATTGGAGAGGTTAAGCCGATAACGAAGAACCCCGCACAATGCGGGGTTCTGAGCCAAACTGAACCGCTACAATACCGAACTCACTCTTTCTTTTCGGCGGGAGCCTCAGCGGGTTTTGCAGCCTCAGGTTTAGCCGGAGTCGGTTCAGCCTTGGCAGCAGGAGTAACTTCTGCTGGCTTAGCGGCCTCTTCCACTTTAGCTTCAGGTTTCTTAGCTTCCTTAGCCTCTTTATCAGCCTTCCACTTCTGGAATTCTTCCCATTCAGCACGATGGGCCTTGGCCTTTTCTTTAGCTACCTCATATTTTTTTTGCTGTTCTGGGGTCAGTACCTTCAACACAGCTTGCTCGCGCTCAGCACGCAACGCCTTGAGGTCTTTACGCAGAGCGGCTTTGTCTTCGTCCGAAAGCTTCTTCAGATACTCTTTGGTCAGCTTTTCCTTGGCTTTCTCTTGCTTGTGCACAATTTCAGCCACCGCAGCGGACTGTTCTTTGCTCAAATCCAGCTTTTTCAAACCGTCAAAATGCTCGTAATGCCGAGGGGCATGTCCCGCTTCCTGAGAGCAGCAACCCTCTGAACCGGCCAAAGCCAAGGTGGGCAGAGCAGCAGCAAGCGCCAGAGCGATTAGGGATTTACGCATTGATTGACTCCTTTTATTTGAGGATGTACCGAACCCATAAAGTTCGATGCTATGCAGTGTACTGAGTCAGACATAAAAAATTGTCAGCTTTATGTAAAGCTGATGATCAGTCTGTATCAGAACATCAAAGCATCCGGTCTTGCTGATTGTCTGGAGCAAGATACAGCCAATTTGTCACAAATATTTCGTATTTTTCCCTCGTTCAGCGGAAGTTAGCCACCTATTTCGTATATGGGGAGTCTGTAGTTCCTCACAACTTTGTATTGTGCTCACCACAGGAAGGGATCATGTCGAATCAGGCACCGTCCATTAACTCAGGGTCTTTTGGCCCATCTTTAGATACACCCTCGTTTTTCTCCCCCATCAGTCTGTGTTTTGCCTTAGGTTTTATTGGCATCACGGCCTATTTTATGTACTGGGGCTTGGATTACACTCACCACAACCATGTCACGCTACTGATTTTGGCCACCCTGTTTGGGGTCTTTATGGCCTTCAATATCGGTGGTAACGATGTAGCCAACTCCTTTGGCACCAGCGTGGGTGCGGGAACTCTGACCATCAAACAGGCGCTGTTAATTGCCGCTGTGTTTGAGGTCAGTGGTGCAGTCATCGCAGGCGGTGAAGTAACCAGTACCATTCGAGGAGGCATCGTAGATCTGTCCAAAATGGCCATCACGCCGATGGACTTTGTCTACATCATGATGTCTGCGCTGATTGCAGCAGCGCTTTGGTTGCTGTTTGCCACCAAAAAAGGCTATCCCGTTTCCACCACCCACTCCATCATCGGGGCCATCGTGGGTAGCTCCATTACCCTAGGCGTGATCCTAGATGGTCAAGAGGCGGCCTTTTCGCTGGTGCAGTGGAACAAAATCGCGGAAATTGCGATTTCTTGGGTCATTTCGCCGCTGTTGGGTGGATTGGTGTCTTACGGCATTTTCTACCTAATTAAAAAGCATGTGCTGCACTACAACGACGAAATCGAGCAGCAGATCAAAGATATTCGTCACGAGAAAAAAACCTATAAGAAACAACATAAAGAAGCCTTTGAGCGCTTGTCGGAAATTCAAAAGATTTCTTATACCCACGCGATGGCGCAGGATGTGCAAACCATGCGTGAACCCGATTTTCGGGTTGAGGATCTGGAGTCCGATTATTACCGTAATCTGCACCATATTGAGCAAAAGCGCGGTGATATCCAATCCCATAAGGCTCTGGAAAATTGGGTGCCACTGATTGCTGCCATCGGGGCCATGATTATTTCCTCCATGCTGCTGTTCAAAGGCTTGAAGAATCTGGAGTTGGGCCTGAGCACACTGCATAATTATTTGATTATGGGCATGATTGGGGCTGCGGTATGGATGGCCACTTTCATCTTCGCCAAAACCTTGAAAACTGAATCCCTAGGCCGATCCACTTTTCTAATCTTCAGTTGGATGCAGGTGTTTACGGCAGCGGGCTTTGCCTTCAGCCACGGTTCCAACGACATTGCCAACGCCATTGGGCCTTTCGCGGCGATATTGGATGTGTTGCGTACGGGAGAAGTAGGCTCCAAAGCCGGCATTCCCCCCATCGCTATGATTACCTTTGGCGTGGCCTTGATCGTAGGGCTCTGGTTCATTGGTAAAGAAGTGATCCAAACCGTGGGCCACAACCTTACCGCCATGCACCCCGCCTCAGGCTTTACCGCTGAATTGGCTGCTGCCTCAGTGGTTATGCTGGCCTCTTTGATGGGTTTACCTGTTTCTAGTACCCATATTCTGATCGGGGCTGTATTGGGGATTGGCTTGGTGAACCGCCAAACCAACTGGGATCTGATGAAACCCATCGCCCTCGCTTGGGTAATCACCTTGCCCGCTGCGGCCCTCCTGAGTGCCGGAGCTTTCCTCGCCCTTAGAAGCCTATTCTGACCCTCACAAACGGGCATACCAACGCCTCGGTGTGCCTGTTTATCTGATACCTCACACTAGGAGCCGGAACATGCGGGATTCTCTGAGCCCTTCAACACAGTCACTGTCGCAACAGTTGTACAACGAAATCCTCGACGAACTGGATGAGGAGCTGGAGCAGGAGCTGGACGATCAGCGTTTGGAGGATTTAGCGCTAGATGCCGACCTACCACTGCCCACCAGTCAGGATATGGATCGCAAGCTGTACTTCCGCGAGCTACTGCGCCTGCAAACAGAGCTGATCAAACTGCAAGATTGGGTAGTACATAAAAAACTCAAGCTGGTGGTACTGTTTGAAGGCCGTGATGCGGCGGGTAAAGGCGGTGCGATCAAACGCATTACTCAGCGCCTAAACCCTAGGGTGTGCCGCGTGGCCGCCCTGCCTGCCCCTAGCGAACGGGAACGCAGTCAGTGGTATTTCCAGCGCTACACCAGCCATCTGCCCGCTGGCGGCGAAATCGTGTTGTTTGACCGCAGTTGGTACAACCGCGCTGGGGTTGAAAAAGTCATGGGCTTTTGCAGCAACGAGGAATACGAAGAGTTTTTCCGCAGCGTCACTGAGTTTGAAAAGATGCTGGTACGCTCGGGCATCATCCTGATCAAATACTGGTTTTCCATTACTGATGATGAGCAGCAGCGCCGCTTTTGGATGCGCATCCAAGACCCACTCAAACAATGGAAGCTCAGCCCCATGGATTTGGAATCGCGGCGGCGCTGGGAAGCCTACACTAAGGCTAAAGAAGTAATGCTAGAGCGCTCCCACACCCCAGAAGCTCCTTGGTGGATTGTGGAGGCTGTGGACAAAAAGCGGGCCCGCCTCAACTGCATTCATCACCTACTCAGCCAAGTACCTTACGCTGAGGTGAATCGACCGCTGATAGAGTTGCCTCCTCGGGAATACCACCCCGACTACAGTCGCGCACCGGTCGCGCAGGAGATTTTTATCCCTTCGGTGTACTAATTTACCGGCACCTCGGCGGCGGCAATCCCTGCTCGAATCTCCGCTTTGGGCAGGTGATCGCCAATAAACACCAACACGCTTTCCCGCTGATCCTCAGGTTGCCATTCGCTTAGCTGCCCACACCAAGAAACCCACTGCTGGATTGCTGTCGATTGGCTTGTTGACATCCTCCCCGCCCCAAGGAAGGGGATTCCCAATTCACTGAGAACAGGACATAGGCACTAAACCCATGCCACTTACATTCTCTCCAAGGGCTAACACCGCAAGACCTGCGGCTTTCACGTTCGCAGCAGCATTGCTGTCACGGTCGTGTTCGCTCTTGCACTCAGGACACTGCCACTGGCGAATGTTTAAGGGCAAGGTTGTAACGATGTGTCCACAACAAGAGCAGCGCTTGGAACTGGGATACCAGCGGTCTATCTGCACGATAGACCGTCCAGCCCACTCTCCTTTGTACTGGATTTGGCGCATCAGCTCACCCCATCCAGCATCGGCAATGGCTTTACTCAGTTTTGGGTTGCGGATCATGTTTTTCACCGCAAGGGATTCAGCGCAGATCACTTGGTTTTCGTTAATCAATCTGCGGGATAGCTTGTGCAAGCCGTCCAATCGGCAATCAGAGATTTTCGCGTGAATACGGGCCACCTTTTGCCGAGCCTTGGCGCGATTAGCCGACCCGAGCTTTTTTCTGCTCAGACGGCGTTGCGCACGGGCCAGCTTGGTGGCGTATTTAGCGCTATGGCGGGGATTGCCGATGCGTTCTCCTTCACTGGTGACAAACAGGTCTTTCAGGCCCAGATCAATGCCAATCATGCGTGGCGTAACCGGCAGAATCTCAGGCTCAAACTCACACAGGCAACTTACGAAGTAGCGGCCTGCACAGTCCTTGGAAATCGTGATCGTGGAAGGTTCACAGGGAAGTGGACGACTCCAGCGGACATCCAGAGGCTTTTTCGACTTGGCCATATACAACTGACCATCGCGATAACTAAACGCCGAGCGGGTCAGCTCAAGCGATTGACGATGTTTCTTGCTTTTGAAAACGGGGTGTTGCCCACGCTTGGCAAAGAAGTTCTTGAACGCCGCCTGCTGATGGCGAAGACACTGCTGAAGCGGTACGCATGATACCTCATTCAAATAGCTGAACTCGGCCTGTTTTTTAAGCCGGGTCAACTCTGCGCTGGCCTCGATGTAGCCTATGCGTTCTTGCCGTTGAAAAAACGCATCGGTTCGCCACCGCAAGATTTTGTTGTAGACAACGCGCACGCATCCAAACGTCTTGGCCAGCAAGGTTTGCTGCTCGGTATCTGGGTAGAAGCGGTATTTGTAGGCACGTTTCATTATGCCTCACATGATACCTTTAAAAATGTGAAGATAGTTAGGCAAGAGGAAGCAAGAACAGGGGCACTTAACAGTGCCGCGCTATCCCTCCCCGCACTGAAGTACGGGGTTTCTCGCGCAAACCTGATGAAAAGAAATTTACCTATAACAACGATGGCTCTTACAAAGGCAAGGAAAAAACCAACGAGAAATCTGAGCCACTCTACACCGCCACAGTAGTGATGCGCTGGTAAGTGTTGCCATAGGCCGCCGACAGAGATGCCTGCTCCGTCGGCGGTTTATCTCTTAACACTCGGCCAGTGCAATACCGGCTCGAATCTCCTCCTCCGGCAGATTGTCGCCAATAAATACCAACACACTTTCCCGCTGATCCTCGGGTTGCCACTCCCTGTCCCAATCAAAGGCGTACAGGCGCAATACGCCCTGAAACACCAGTTTTCTAGGGTCTGAAGCTACCTGCAATACCCCCTTGTAACGCAGTAGGGAATCACCGTAACGCTCCAGTAATGACTCCATAAATTGGCTAAGACGATCTAAATCTAAGGGCTGAGGGGTGCGAATCACCAAGGTACCGATGCGATCGGGCGTGGTGGCTACTGGAGCCAAAATACTGAACGGCGTAGATGCTAAAGGCTCCATCTCGGCATTAAGGTTAAAGCCGCGAATATCCAACAATTCGGCCAGATCAATGCAGCCATGATCCACCAAACGGATCGGGGCGCGACGGTTAATCCGCTGTAAACGCTGGGTTAAGGCCTCAAGCTGAACTTCGTTGGTCAGATCCGCTTTGCTGATCAAAAGGCGATCGGCAAAGCCTACTTGAGCTTGGGCGATGCTTTCCTGTAAGTGACGGTTGGCGTTTACCGCATCCACCAGAGTGATGATGCCGTCCAGCACATAGCGCGTGCATAACTCTTCATCGGCAAAGAAGGTTTGTGCCACCGGAGCCGGATCGGCCAGCCCTGTGCATTCAATCACAAGACGATCAAAACTCAGTTCTCCTGCATCAATGCGGTCAATCAGCATAAACAGGGCTTTTTCTAACTCCACATGGATGGAGCAACACACGCAGCCATTGGCCAAGGTCATCAGCTCTACGGGCTCACGGCCTAATAACTGGCCATCAATCGGAGTCTCGCTGTATTCGTTTTCAATCACGGCAATCTTCAGGCCGTGTTCTGCCTTTAGCAAATAACGCAGCAGTGTGGTTTTACCCGCACCAAGAAAGCCTGTCAGGATGGTAACGGGGATTGGAGTCTGTGACATGGGCTATCCTCAAATCAATATAAGCGCCCAAAATAAAAGCGCCACGACCAGCGTGGCGCTCCCTAGGGATTTAGACCCTAACAGCAGCGAACCGGACGACCTTTACCGCCGCCATAGCGAGCCTCCTGACGTTCGCGGAAAAAATCCTCATAGCTCATAACTGGCTGATCAGGATGCGTATTTTGCATATGCTCAACATAGGTATCGTAGTCTGGCATGCCCACTAACATGCGGGCGGCCTGTCCTAGATACTTTCCCATGCGGCTTAGGTCATTAAACATATGCCTTTTCCCTTCTGTTACGGCTGAGTAGCCAGATTAGCGTTAGCCAGTAAAGGCTGGAAAGGGGTTTCCCGATCCGTGCGCACAGGATTCACCCAAGCTGCACGTCCCACCTTAATGGCATAGAACAGAACGCTAAAGACTACGACAAGGAAGAGTACGCTCAAGCCCGCGTTGGTATAAGCATTCATGACGATGTGCTGCATTTGATTCAAATCCTTAGCTGGAGCCAGAATTTGACCTGCATTTAAAGCCGTTTGGTATTTGTCTGCCAGCGCCAAGAAGCCTACGGCGGGATTGCTGTCGAACAGCTTGATCAGGCTGGCGGTAGTGGTACAGATCAACAGCCAAATCGCCGGTAACAGCGTCACCCAAATGTACTGCTGGCGCTTCATTTTGATCAGAACCACAGTACACAGCATCAGCGCAATACCGGCCAGCATCTGGTTGGAGATACCAAACAGCGGCCATAGGGTATTGATCCCGCCCAGTGGATCGACCACACCTTGATACAGCAAGTAGCCCCACAGCGCGACACAGCCTGCGGTTCCCACCACGTTAGCGCCCCAGGATTCAGTACGACGCAAGGCCGGAACAAAGCTACCCAGCAAATCTTGCAGCATAAAGCGACCGGCACGCGTACCTGCATCCACCGCCGTTAAGATGAACAAAGCCTCAAACAAAATAGCGAAGTGGTACCAAAACGCCATAGTGTTTTCGCCCGGCAGCATGTGGTGCATGATGTAGGCGATTCCCACCGCTAATGTGGGCGCGCCCCCAGCACGGGCTAGAATCGTGCTTTCACCAATGTCCTTTGCCACAGCATCCAAAGCTTCTGGGGTAATGACAAAGCCCCAACTGCTCACCGCGGTGGCTACGCTCTCGGTGGTGTTACCCACTAAAGCGGGCGGGCTGTTCATGGCAAAGTACACACCGGGCTCAATCACGGCTGCCGCTACCATCGCCATGATGGCGACCATAGACTCCATCAGCATACCGCCGTAACCGATGTAACGGGCATGACCTTCGTTAGCCAACAATTTAGGCGTGGTTCCTGAAGAAATCAGGGCATGGAACCCAGATACCGCACCACAGGCAATGGTGATAAACAGGAAGGGGAATAATGCGCCTTTCCAGACGGGGCCAGTGCCGTCGATAAACTGAGTCACGGCAGGCATTTTCAATTCTGGGCTCAGAATCAAAATACCGATGGCCAAACCAGCAATGGTGCCGATTTTCAAGAAGGTAGACAGGTAATCACGCGGTGCCAAAATCAGCCACACCGGCAATACGGCGGCCACAAAACCGTAACCAATCAGCATCCAAGTGATCTGCACTCCGGTAAAGGTGAAGAGCACACTCCACTCAGGATCAGCCGCTACCAAACCGCCCACCCAAATGGAGGCCAGCAGCAGCACAATACCAATCAAGGAGATTTCACCAATCCGCCCTGGACGGATGTAGCGCATGTATACGCCCATGAACATCGCAATCGGGATGGTGGCAATAACGGTGAACATACCCCAAGGACTGTGGGCCAAGGCCTTAACCACGATCAAGGCTAACACAGCCAGAATGATGATCATGATCAGGAAACAACCGAACAGGGCAATGGTGCCGGGAATACGGCCCATCTCCTCACGCACCATATCCCCCAGAGAACGGGCATTACGACGCGTGGAGATAAACAGCACCATGAAATCCTGTACCGCACCGGCCAGAACCACCCCAGCAATCAGCCACAGGGTGCCGGGCAGATAGCCCATTTGTGCGGCCAGCACAGGGCCAACCAGCGGGCCTGCCCCTGCAATGGCGGCAAAGTGATGACCAAAAAGCACATGCTTATTGGTAGGCACAAAATCCAAACCGTCGTTGTTAATCACGGCTGGCGTGGCCCGCAGCGGATCAAGCTGCATGACCTTATTGGCAATAAATAAGCTGTAATAGCGGTAAGCCACTAAATAAATGGCTGCGGCCGCTACGATGATCCACAGAGCGTTGACCGACTCTCCTCGGTGCAATGCCAGAGTGCCTAACGCAAAGGCACCCAATATCGCTAAGGCAATCCACGCGATATGACTGACCAATCGAGCCATATAAGATCCTCCCACCGTCGGCTAAATAGCCTGCGGCACGTTGTTATTGTTGATCGCTAGTACTGATGCAAGCACCGCTACTATCCATAGATCAAAGCCTAGCCGGTATTCGCAGAGTTACGGAATTCCATCTACGTAAAATTACGCAGACTCTGCCCCCAAGACCTAAATACTGCGCTCACTGGATAGATCATATTCCTAGGTTTTCTATTTCTACTTGGCCTTTCAATAAGTCTCCATTTTCCCCTCAGACCTTCGAGTAATTTACATTTGTAACTCAATGTAAATATCGATACCAAGTTCTCAAAAATTGTAAATATTTGAAAGAAACAAATTGTATTTATTATCATTAGAACTATATTTTAATTTAACTGTCGCTTACGGAGTTACCCAAATATGGGGCCGTTCACTAAAACACCTCACTCCCCTAAAAGCCTTATAGCATCAATGATTGGGGTTACTCTCTCCCTATCACCGGTGGCCCAAGCCCAAAGCACCAATGCAGAGTCCCAAGAAGAAGACTCTACAGATTCCTTATCTTTGGATGCCTTAAGCGTTACTGCCGAAGACAAAACAAGTTACAAAGTTAATGAGTCTGCCAACAAAAAATACACAGCCCCCCTACGTGAAACGCCTCGTACCATCACGGTCATTTCTGAAGACGTGATTAAAGACACAGGCTCACTGACTCTGGTGGATGCTCTGCGTACCGTTTCCGGGATTACCTTTGGGGCAGGCGAAGGTGGCAACCCTGCCGGGGATCGTCCCATCATTCGGGGCTTTAACGCAGAAAGTGATTCCTTTATTGACGGCTTGCGTGACGTAGCCTCACAAACCCGTGAAATCTTCAACGTTGAGCAGATTGAGGTCAGTAAAGGGCCGGGCTCGGCTTATACCGGTGCAGGCTCCACCGGGGGTAGTATCAACATGATCACCAAGGCTCCAAAAGACCGTAACTTTACCGATGTCAGCTTTACCATGGGTTCTGACCAAACCCATCGTAAAACCCTAGATAGCAACTACGTTTTGACCGATGACATCGCAGTACGCCTAAACCTGATGAAACACGATGCCAACGTAGCGGGCCGTGATGGGGTAGACGTTAACCGTTGGGGTGTGGCACCTAGTATCACCTTCGGCATGAACTCGCCGACTAAATTGACACTTTCTTACTACCACCTGCGCAACGACGATATGCCCGACTACGGCATACCGCTGCAAGCCTCACGCTTTACCGGCGATGTACGCAAACCCGTAGGCGGCGATAAAGACCGCTTCTACGGTTTAAATTCAAGGGATTATCGCCATGCCACAACCGATTCAGGGTTCATGGATTTTGAACACAGCTTTAACGAGAACCTGTCGGTCTCTAACAAGTTCCGTTATGTGCGCACCACCTTGGATTACGTGGTATCCAACCCAGATGACTCACAGGGTAACGTCCCCAACGGTTACGTATACCGTTCGGCCAAAAGCCGTGACTCTACCTCCGATGGCTGGGTAAACCAAACCGCTGTTATGGCCAAACTCAATACTTGGGGCATTGGCCACACTATTAACGCAGGCTATGAAATTAGCTACCAAGACACCCATAACCGTCCCTACAGTGTGACCAGCCGTGTTTCCGGCAGTACCTGTAACGCCGCTCTATTGGCCTCCCACGATTGCACCAGCCTGACCTCTCCCACCTATAAAGACTCTTGGAACGGCACCATTACCCCCGGTATCGCCTATACCGATACCCGTGTCGAAACCCAAGGAATTTATGCATTTGATACGGTGAAGTTTAATGATCAATGGTCGTTAAACCTGGGCGTTCGTTACGATGACTTCGAAAACGAAACCAGTGGTTACGCCAGTGGCCGTGGCGGTACCGGCCCATTTGATCGAGAGAAAAATACTACCTTCTGGAGCTATCAACTTGGCATCGTGTTCAACCCACTGCCCAACGGCTCCATTTATGCAGGCTGGGCCACCTCGCGTAACCCTGTGGGCGAAACCGCAGGTGAAGGTTCTTCAGAAAACACCGCTGCCAACGAAAGTCTGGATCCAGAACGTAACCAGAACTTTGAGCTGGGTACTAAGTGGGACTTCTTCGACGGACGTTTAGGGGTCAACGCTGCGGTATTCCGCACCAAGAAAGACAACGCCCGTCAAACGGATGAAGATGGACGTACTCGCAACATCGGTAAAACCGTGGTGGACGGCTTTGAGTTAGGCGTTAGCGGTAATCTGACCGACAACTGGCAAATCTTCGCTAACTACACCTATCTGGATCACGAAATTGAAAGCGCAGGTGCCACCGGCAACGATGGCAACGACATTCCCAGCACTGCAGAAAACTCCGGCAGCATCTGGACAACTTATAAGCTCACCCCCAGCTTCACCGTGGGCGGTGGTGTTAACTATGTGGACTCCCGCTACGGTAACGATGCCAATACCATTTGGGTTCCCAGCTATACCCGTTGGGATGGCATGGCCTCATACAAGCTGAGCAAGAATGTTGATTTCCAACTCAACGTTCAGAATATGTTTAACAAGCGCTACTACGATCAGGTGTACGCCTCCCACTACGCCCACGTAGCTCCGGGCCGTACCGCTTTACTTTCTACCAACTTCCACTTCTAAGGCCCAAGGGGCAGGCCGGTCGATCCAGCCTGCTCTACCAATCTCTAGCGACGAACACCTTCAATGCGCACCCACCCCTCTCGCTCGGTAGTCGGTGCTAAGTCAAAACAATCAGCGTAGGCTGCTCGTACTTCTTCCGCCTGCTCTTTGAGAATACCGGACAACACCAGATGTCCTCCCTGTTTTACATGGGCGGTTAAGGTGGGCGCTAACTGCACCAAAGGCCCAGCCAAAATATTAGCCAATACCCAATCGAATTGATCCCGCGGCAGTTGCTCCGGCAAGTACAGTGGGAAACGCTCAGCCGCAATGCCATTGCGACCTGCATTGTCACGCGAGGCTTCCAGAGCTTGAGGATCAATATCCGTACCTACCGCCTGCTGTGCGCCCAATAACAGAGCTGCAACGGCTAATACGCCCGAACCACAGCCAAAATCCAACACCGACTGGCCAGTTAGATCTTGAGCGTCCAGCCACTCTAAGCACAAAGCTGTTGTGGGATGGGTGCCAGTGCCAAAGGCTAAACCGGGATCCAGCAGTAAATTAACCCCCTCTGGATCAGGAGCTTCATGCCAACTAGGAACAATCCACAAGCGTTGACCAAAGCGCAGTGGCTGGAAGTTATCCATCCAGCTACGCTCCCAGTCCTGCTCGGCCAAACGTTCTAAATGCAGTTCAGGCAGTGGCTCGGCAAAGAGTAAGCGTAGGTGAGCTAATAAATCCTCCTCCTGCACTTCAGCCTCAAACAAGGCCAGCAAGTGGGTACGCGACCATAGCGGGGTAGTGCCTAAATCCGGCTCAAAGATGGGTTGATCCTCCGCATCCATGTAGGTCACGGACACTGCGCCTAGATCTAAAAGACGATCCTCATAATCGGGGGCTTGCTCCGGGGTAATCGCCAGACGCAACTGTAGCCAGGACATGCAAAAAACTCCTGAAGAAGCCTAGGCCGGAGCATCCGGTAGGCAAAAAATAAAGGGAGCGGCACGCCGCTCCCCTCTTTAAGCACTTAAGCCAACATCAAGACTTGATGCCCAGCTTATGCTCCAGATAGTGAATGTTGACCCCACCTTTGCAGAAACCTTCATCGCGGGTCAGGTCTTTATGCAAGGCAATATTGGTTTTGATGCCATCCACCACAATTTCATCCAGTGCATTACGCATCCGCGCCATGGCCTCGTCACGGCTGCCACCATAGGCGATCAGTTTGCCGATCAAAGAGTCATAGTTCGGCGGCACGCTGTAACCGCTGTACAGGTGCGAATCCACCCGAATGCCGTTACCGCCCGGAGCATGGAAGTGTTTTACCTTACCGGGGCTAGGCAGGAAGGTTTTAGGATCTTCCGCGTTGATCCGGCACTCCAGAGCATGACCGCGAATGACTACATCTTCCTGCTTGATGGACAGCGGTTGGCCACTGGCAATGCGCAGCATCTCTTTGACGATGTCGATACCTGTCACCATTTCAGTGACCGGATGTTCCACCTGAACACGGGTGTTCATTTCGATAAAGTAGAAGCGGCCATCTTCATACAGGAACTCAAAAGTACCTGCACCCCGATAACCGATTTCAATACAAGCATCCACACAGCGTTTTAACACCTCAGCGCGGGCTTGCTCGTCAATAAAGGGTGCTGGAGCTTCTTCCAGTACCTTTTGGTGACGGCGCTGCAAGGAGCAATCGCGGTCGCCTAAATGGATGGCGTTGCCCTGACCGTCAGAGAGTACCTGTACTTCCACATGGCGCGGGTTGCCGAGGAATTTCTCCAAATACACCATGGAGTTACCAAAGGCCGCTCCAGCTTCAGTACGGGTTAGCTTGGCGGATTTGATCAGGTCGCGCTCTTCATGCACCACGCGCATCCCACGACCACCGCCGCCGCCCGCCGCTTTGATGATAACGGGATATCCAACTTCACGCGCAATGGCCAAAGCCTTTTGCTCATCTTCCGGCAAGGGGCCATCCGAACCTGGAACGGTAGGGACTCCAGCTTTCTTCATCGCATCCTTAGCCGATACCTTATCCCCCATCAGACGGATGACATCCGCGGTTGGGCCGATAAAGGTAAAGCCGGATTTTTCCACTTGCTCGGCGAAATCTGCGTTTTCTGCCAAAAAGCCATAGCCGGGGTGAATAGCCGTTGCGCCAGTAACTTCCGCCGCCGCAATAATGGACGGAATATGCAGGTAAGAGTTGGTTGCTGGGGCTGGGCCAATGCACACCGACTCATCAGCCAAAGCCAAATGCATCAGGTCGCGGTCAGCGGTAGAGTGCACCGCTACCGTTTTAATCCCCAATTCCTTGCAGGCTCGCAGAACCCGCAGGGCGATCTCGCCCCGGTTTGCGATCAGTACTTTTTCCAACATCGCTGGTTCCTCCAGGAATCAGACGATGGTGAACAGCGGCTGGTCGAATTCGACCGGCTGACCATTCTCCACGAGGATAGAGCCGATGATGCCACTACTTTCTGCTTCAATGTGGTTCATCATTTTCATAGCTTCAACAATGCACAGGATGTCGCCTTTCTTCACGCTCTTACCCACTTCAACAAAGGCGGGAGTGCTAGGAGAGGCCGCGCGGTAGAAGGTTCCTACCATAGGCGAGCGCACGACAGTACCCGTCAGTTGTGGCTGAGCGGCTTCCGCAACGGGAGCAGCGGCCACAGGAGCAGCGGCTACCGGGGCCGGAGCGGGTGCTGCGGCGTAAATAGGCTGCTGGGCAACCACCTGCTTACTGTGACGGCTGATGCGTACCGATTCTTCACCTTCGTGAATCTCCAGCTCATCAATGCCGGACTCTTCCAGTAGTTCGATCAGTTTTTTGACTTTGCGAATATCCATGAAGCGGTGGCTCTCAAAAGTTGAGGTATGTAGTAAAGGCTGCCGGTCGAGATTTATCCAAGCACAAAGGCCGGACAGATACCTCAGGAGGCAGCAAGTTGTTCCAGTGCAGCCTCAAGCGCCAGACGGTAACCACTGGCCCCAAGACCACAGATCACGCCTACAGCAACATCGGAAAAGTAGGAGTGATGACGGAAAGGCTCCCGTTTGTGTACGTTCGATAAATGCACTTCAATAAATGGGATGCTCACAGCCAGCAATGCGTCACGTATTGCAACGCTGGTATGCGTAAATGCCGCAGGATTGATCAAAATAAACTCAACGCCCTCAGTACGGGCCGCATGAATGCGGTCAATCAGGGCGTATTCAGCATTGGATTGGAAGGTATCGAGCTGATGCCCAGCCTTCTGAGCATATTGAACCAATCCTTCATTAATTTGGGCTAAGGTAATCGCCCCATAAATACCGGGCTCACGCAGACCGAGCATATTCAGATTGGGGCCGTGAAGAACAAGCAACTTGGCCATGGCATTCCTTATAATTAAACGAGCATATGCTAATTCGCTGGGCGCACTATGCCGTAGTGCCTTGAACCTGTCCAGTCATAGCGTTATCGCGGTAGATCCCCTCTCGTTAGCTGGAGATATCTGCTGCTCAAAGCGCTCTAGGATGCTAAGGAAGGCCGCTCGATCCACCTCACCCAGCACACGAGCGTCCACAACTTCTTCTCCTTGTTGATTAAAGAACAGAATGGCGGGAGGGCCAAATATTTTGAACTGACTCAAAAGAGCTCTTTGTTCCGGCGTATTGCGGGTAATGTCCAAACGCAGCAGTCGGTAGGCCGCTAGCCGAGGTACAACCGCTTCATGCTGTAACACTTGGCGCTCAATGACCTTACAACTGATGCACCAATCAGCGTACCAATCCAACACAACAGGCTGTTTACGGGAACGAGCGGCGTTCAGCTCTTGAGTCAGTGCCTCGGGCGTATCCAGATGTATCCAATTTTGAGACAGAACCGCTCCATCAGAAGTACGCTCATAGGTTGCTTGAGCCAGCGGACGTAAGGGATCAGATTGGCCTTGCAAAGCCCCCACCCAACAGCTCAGCCCATACACCAACAAACTGAGCCCGATCAATTGCCTCAGCAGTAGCTTAGGAGTTTTAGGCGCAAAGTCTAAAATCCCTAAATACAGCGCTGAACCTACCGCCAAGCTACCCCACAGCCACAGGCTTAAGGAACCCGGCAGGATGCGCTCCAGCATCCACAGAGCAACCGCCAACAACAGGACACCAAACAAATGGCGAACCCCCAACATCCAAGGCCCAGTGCGAGGTAACAGTGTACTGCCACCCAAAGCCAACAGGATGAGCGGAGTTCCCATACCCAAACCCAGCAACCACAACTGAAGCCCTCCGCCCCAAGCATCACCGGAGTGACTGATGTACAACAAAGCCCCCGCCAAGGGCGCTGAGACACAGGGCGACAACAACAGACTGGACAGCACCCCCAAGGCCGCAGCCCCTAACCAAGAACCGCCCTGAATACGCCCTGCTAATTGATCAATGGGGCCGCGTATCCACTGGGGCCACTGCAACTCAAACAAGCCAAATAAAGACAGGGCCAGCAGCACAAAAAAACCCGCGAAAGGCACCAGCAACCAAGGCGATTGCAAACGCGCTTGCAGGTTGAGCTCAGCCCCAAACAAGCCCATGAGCACCCCCAAGGCCGCAAAACACAGGGACATCGACAAGACATAAGCTAAAGCCAGCCCCAAAGATTGCTTTTTGCTCGGTTGTCCCTGCAACAACACCCCAGACAGGATGGGCAACATCGGTAATACGCACGGCGTAAAAGCCAAACCCAAGCCCGCCAGATAGAACAGCAGCAGCCCTGTTAGCGATAAAGACTGAACCTTAGGGGCTAAAACGTCCGGCTTAGAAGCTGAGGGTGAGGCTTTTTGCAGCAGTGGGAATACTTCCTGCTCCGGGGGATAACACAGCCCTTTATCTGCGCATCCCTGATAGTCCACCTTTAATGAAAAAGGTCGTTGTTCGGGATTATCGACCTGAAGCTGTACCTGCAAAATCTGCCGAAAGACTTCAACAGAGCCAAAGTATTCATCCACCTTGGGCTCACCTGCGGGCAAATCCACAACCCGTACCTGAACGCTCGGATCGGTACTGGAAAACTGTAAGCGATGACGGTATAGGTAATAGCCTTCAGCAATCACAAAGCGCACAACTAGCCCTTCGGGTTGTAGCTCCCCAACACTGAGCTGAAAGGCCTGACGTACCGGCAAAAAGTCTGCGCTATTGTTTAACGGAGCCCCCAACACAGGGTTGGGTTTGTTCTCAAATAACCCTGCCTGAGCAAAACTCCCTGCCAGCAGCAAGAATAGAATCAACAAAAGACGCATGGATGACTCCAGCCAAAAACTCTCGGCATCATACCCAAGCCCAGACCTCAGTGGGTCAATAGGGTGTAAACCTTCAATCAGGATTTTTGAATGTTTGTTACTTCATCGCCCATAGTTCAAACCTTTGTAAGACTGTTGCTACTGGGGTTTTTCAGCAGTCTATTAGCCGCTTGCCAAGAGTCCTTACCCCCTATACCCAAATGGCAAAGCCCAGAACAACGCCAACACCCTGATCTAGGGCGTATTGTTGATCTCAAAAATCAGCAAGACCTACAACCCCAACAACTGATTACAAAACTTCAGAGCGCACGCTGGGTATTGGTAGGAGAACGCCACGACAACCCAGACCACCACAGCCTCGAAATCTGGCTGTTGAAAGCTCTAGCCCAGCAGCGACCACAAAACAGTCTATTACTGGAAATGCTCACTCCAGACCAACAAACTCCAATACGTGAAGTACAGCTTGGCTTAGCTAAGGGACGTACCTTTGAGGATTTACCCAAAGCCCTAAATTGGCAACAAGGCTGGGACTGGGCTCAGTACGGGCCACTCATGCAGTATGCCCTACAACAAGCCTACGCCATTCTGCCGGCTAATCTGACTAAGCAAGAGATACGTCAGATCTACCAAAATCCGCCACAGCTCCAAGGCAAATACGCTAATACACCCGCCGTGCAGGAGGCGCTCATCCAGCACATCCGTGATAGCCACTGCCAATTACTGCCAGAGTCTCAGCTCCCAGCAATGCGCGCCGTTCAGCAACAACGGGATCGACGTATGGCCGAGCGATTAGTAAGTGCCCCTCAGCCGGCACTATTAATCGCCGGTGCCTATCATATACGCCGCGACTTGGGCGTGCCCCTGCATTTAGCCGACTTGGGACATACAAAGGACGTTCAGGTATTAATGCTGGCCGAAGCCGGGACTCAGGTTACTGCAGAGCAGGCCGATTGGGTTTGGTTTACCCCTGCACAGCCAGAACAAGATCACTGCGCCGCACTGCGAACCCTCAACAAAACGGATTGATATAGAAAAAACCAGACAAAAAAAACCCAGCCGAAGCTGGGTTTAAAACCGTGATTAGCCTTGATGAGGAGATAACCTGAAACCTTGTGACCTGGGGTCCCAGCTTACCGGCTGATCTCTCGACCAGATGATTAAATAATAATAATTATCATTTGATAAGTCAAGCGCCGGATTTGTTGACTGGATCACAGCCCTGGAAATCGGCGGCGCAGGCTGACAATCAGCTCATCAAAGTGATTACTGTGCTGTGTATCAATCGACAGGCTATAGGGCAACTCCGCAGCCGTTATAGGCTCTCGGTTGGCTTGCTGCGCCTTGATAACATCCAAGGTTGCATCAGAAGGATCAACTCCTTGTGCTTGACGCTCCGCCAACCACTGGGCCACCAAGGCTTCAGGGGCGTGACAGTCCAAAATAACAAAGGGCACACCCGTTCCTTCAGCCACCTCAGCAGCAGCCTGACGTTGGGCCAGTTTCAGATAGGTAGCGTCCAGCACCACAGAAAACCCAGCAGTTAATATCTGTGTGGCCAACTGATGCAAATGTTGATACGTCTGCTCTGTGGTTTGAGCACTGTAGAGTTGTTCTGCGGTTAAAGCGCCAAATACACGCTTGCGCTCTACATCGGAACGCAGGCGAATAGCCCCTAAATCCTCCACGAGCTGCAAAGCCACTGAGCTTTTACCCACAGCGGATATACCACAAGTAATCGCCAAGAAGGGGTATGGAATGCGGCTATAGGACTCGGCTAACTGGGCGTAAGCACGATATTGATTCAAAACCGCCAGCCGCTGTGCCTCGTCCTGCTCTTGGTAGAGGCAAAACAGACTGACTTTGGCGCGCACTAAAGCCCGATAAGCTTTATACAGATTGAGCACCGGCAAGGCAGCATAGTCACCCGTTTGCTCCAACCAAGCGTTGATAAAGCGGTTAGCTTGGACGGTTAAACCACGATCCTCCAAATCCATGACTAAAAAAGCGGCATCGGAAGCGATATCAATAATGCGGAAAGGTTCATTGAATTCGATGCAGTCAAACAAGACCACTCGATCATCCAATAGCACCGCATTACCTAGGTGCAAATCACCATGACAGGCTCGCACCATACCCTGCTGGCAGCGCTGTTCTAGTACCGGCCACAGACGCTGGATGCTGCTTTCAGTCCATTGAGACAGCGCCTCTAACTGCTGTAAATCCTGTGCCTCCTGTAATAGGGGTCGAATTTGCTCAAAGTTTTGGTACATAGGAGCCACAATAGCCTGTGGCCTATTTAGTTCATGCTCTGCGGCCACAGGCGCGAGCGAGTTATGAAAGTGGCTAATTTGCTGCGCCAAAGCGTCAATATGGGCTGCCGTCAAAGCGCCACGCGCCTGTACCTGAGCCAACAATTGCTGTTGAGGAAACTCGCGCATCTTCACCAGATATTCAATGGGCGCTCCCACTCCATCTAAGACGGGATTTTGCTCAGTGCCCGTAACAGGTAACACCGCCAAATAAAGCTCAGGAGCCATACGCTGATTGAGCTGTAACTCCTGTTCACAAAAATAGCGCCGCGCCTCCAAGGTGGTGAAATCCAAAAAGCCGAAATTGACCGGCTTTTTCATCTTATAAGCATAAGGGCCGGTTAGGATGACCCAAGAAATATGAGTTTCGATGATCTGAATGGAGCTGACCGGATGGGGGTAAAAGTCGGGGCGACGCAGAGCATCGAGCAGCACTTGAGTCATGGATCAATCCTAATTAATGGGCAAAGGAGTGCGCGTCTTACGATCGGCAATCGGTAAATTGTTTCATTATGGCGCGCGGTAAAACACCTGCAAATGGATTCACTACGCCTATCAAAACAGCAAAGGGCGTATAATAAAGCCACAAAACGCTTAAACAGATCAGCGCTAAGGATTTGAATCCTGTCATAGCCGCACGGTCATAGTCGGATTAACACTTTGCACTCTGAAAGCCTGCCCCCATCTGAAGGGTTCTAGGTTCTGAAGTAACACGACTTGAGGAGAATGAGGTGACTCATCCTAAACGCCGGACGGGCGGTATTCGCTGGTGGTTAAGCGGGCTTTTTAAACTATTTCTAGTCGCCTTGGTGGCCCTAGGGGCACTGGCAGTCTATCTGGATGAACAGATACAAGAACGCTTCTCTGGGCGACGTTGGGCTATTCCAGCCAAAGTATATGCACGCCCCTTGGAGCTGTTTGCCGGTCAAAAACTGTCTCAACAGGATTTTTTAACCGAGCTGGACGCCCTAGGTTATCGCCGGGAAAAGACCCTTAATGGCCCTGGTGAAGTCGTAATCAACGGCAATCAGGTCGAGCTGCACACCCGTGGATTCCAATTTTTTGAAGGTACAGAGCCCTCTCTACGCCTTAAACTGCGCTTCTCCGGCAATTATCTGAGCCATCTGACCGACCATCAGGGTAAGGATTTGGCTGTAGCGCGTTTAGACCCACTGACCATCGGCGGCATTTATCCGGCCCACAACGAAGACCGCATTTTAATCAATATCGACCAGACCCCCGCCTATCTGATTGAGACACTGGTAGCCGTTGAAGACCGCGATTTCTTCGAGCATTTTGGGGTGTCTCCAAAAGGCATCGTCCGGGCCCTGTGGGTCAATACCTCTTCTGGAAAGCTGGTACAGGGCGGCAGTACCCTGACCCAACAGTTGGTCAAAAACTTCTACCTCAGCAACGAACGTACCCTCAGCCGCAAGCTCACCGAAGCCATGATGGCAGTGCTGTTGGAGGTTCACTACAGCAAGCGCGAAATATTAGAAGGCTACTTCAACGAAGTATTCATGGGGCAAGACGGCAACCGAGCCATTCACGGCTTTGGATTGGCCAGCCACTACTTCTTCAATATTCCATTGGCTGAACTCAAACTGCATCAAATTGCACTGCTGGTGGGGATGGTGAAAGGCCCGACCTACTACAACCCACGGCGTAATCCTGAACGTGCCTTGCAGCGTCGGAATCTGGTGCTGGATCTTCTGGCCGAACAAAAAATCGTTACCCTTGAGCAAGCAGAACAGGCCAAACAACAACCCTTAGGCGTTACCCGCAGCGGTAGTTTAGCCAATACCTCTTTTCCGGCTTTTTTAGACTTGGTCAAACGCCAACTGCGCCAAGACTATCGTGAAGAAGACTTAACCGAAGAGGGTTTACGGGTTTTCACCAGCTTTGATCCTCTGCTGCAAATTAAAGCCGAGCAGTCCGTCACCGAAGTATTAGGACGCTTTAAATGGAAGGGCCATGAGGAGTTGGAAGGCGCTATGGCCGTTACCAACCCAGAAACCGGCGAGGTTTTAGCCCTAGTCGGTGGCCGAGAGGCAGGGTTTGCCGGTTTTAACCGTGCCTTAGATGCAGTGCGTCCCATAGGCTCTTTGGTAAAACCGGCAATCTTCCTAACTGCTTTAGAGCAACCTAACCGCTACAGCCTAACCACCGCGTTGCCAGATCAAGCCTTCTCCATCAAAGACGGCACCGGACAACTCTGGCAACCGCAAAACTATGACCGACGGGAGCACGGCTCAGTTTACCTCTATAAAGCCTTGGCTAACTCCTACAACCTGTCTACCGCCAAAATGGGCTTGGATTTAGGCGTACCCAATGTACTGAAAACCATCAAACGTCTGGGGGTGGATCGCGATTGGCCTGCCTATCCTTCGGTGTTACTGGGGGCTGGAGCCTTAACCCCGATGGAAGTCACCAGTATGTATCAAACCTTGGCCAACGGTGGCTTTAATACCCAACCGCGCGGAATTCGCAGCGTATTAACCGCCCGCAGTGAACCTCTGAAGCGCTACCCCTTCCAAGTAGAACAGCGTTTTGATGCTGGAGCTGTGTATTTAACCCAATACGCAATGCAGCGGGTAATGACGGAGGGAACGGCCCGTGCCGCCTACAACCGCTTACCGCGTAACCTAACCCTTGCTGGAAAAACCGGCACCACCAACGACTCTCGGGATAGCTGGTTTGCAGGCTTTAGTCAGGACTTACTGGCCGTTGTCTGGCTAGGACGGGACGATAACGGCAAAACTCCGCTCACCGGTGGTACGGGCGCACTGCCGGTATGGGTTGAGTTTATGCGCAAGGCCAACCCCCTCCCCCTAAGCACTCCGATGCCCGATAACATTGTAGAAGCTTGGATTGATCCTCAAACAGGACTCAGTACCACAGCGGATTGCCCCAATGCCCAAAAAATCCCTTACATCCGGGGCAGTGAGCCCATGTTTGGAGGCTGTGGGCCGGTCTATGACACGGCACCCTCCACAGCACCCTCAGCCCCCGGAGATGACCCCATTCAAGATTGGCTTAAAGAATGGACGCAACAACAACAGTAAAATCGAATGGCTTAGATAGGAATGAACACGCAAGCTTTAGTGGAACAACAACCAATAGGATGCTGTGGAGGCATTTGGCCCGTGGGTATAAATAAGCAATGGGTACTCTTGGTAGCGGGACTGGCCCTACTACAAGGCTGTGCGAGCACCAACAGGGATGCTATTCCCGTCACAGAAGCCGGTCGCCCTGTTGAAGCCTCAGGACGCATCCCGACTCAGACGACCTCAAACACTACGGCCCAGCCTAAATACACCCAGCCAAGCGCACCCGTACAGGACTCTGGCGTAGTGGTAATGGTGCCGCAAGGCAACAATCCTCCGTTGCAAGTTGGTAGTGCAGCAGCCAACGCAGGCATCAGTGTTAATCCTCCACCGGTTTGGAATACGCCCAGCGCAATCACCACCACACCTACAATCCCTCCCAGTGCCCCCACAATGCCTACAGCACCCGCTCGGCCACTGGATACCGCCAGTGTGTTGGCCGCCGATGAGCAGCTAGACGGCCCGGTATTAGCCTTGCTCACCACCGCCCAGCAATTACAGGGTAACGGCGATTTGAACGGCGCAGCCTCCAGTTTGGAACGCGCCCAACGGATTGCCCCTCGCGAGCCTCAGGTGCTATACCGGCTGGCTCTGATTCGTCTGAATCAAGGAGACGCAGCCCAAGCGGAACAATTGTCACGCCGAGCCTTGAGCTACGCCGCCGGTCGTCCTGCTTTGCAAGCCGGTCTCTGGGATCTGATTGCCCAAGCCCGCGAGAAACAGGGCGATCCAGCCGGTGCCGCCCAAGCACGCCAGCGCGCCAAGGTAAGTCTGTAATGGATCCTCGCTTACCTGCACTAGCTGAACAGTTACTGCTGATTGAGCGCGAATTACGCCTACAGGGAGTATGGGCCACGCAGGCTCCCTCCCCAGAGGCTCTGGCCAGCACAGTGCCCTTTGCGGTAGATACTCTGGGGTTTGAAGAATGGCTGCAATGGATCTTTCTACCACGGATGAAGGAGATCATCGAAAGCAATCAGAACCTGCCTACCGCTTCAGGCATTCTGATGATGGCCGAACTGGTATATGCCCAGCAGCCGCAGTATGCAGGCCTACTACGGGCACTTGAGCAATTTGATCAACTGATTACCCATAAGCTGAGTACTTAATCAATCCAAGGGCAGCACGAGGCGTTCGGAGCCAGCAACACATCGCAAGGTGGCTGGCTTAACAACCACTGCACCATCCCCCCAACCAAAGCCTGACTGAGTAAACCGCGCTCAGAATGCACTCCTAAAGCCACTACCTGAGGTTGGGTTTGTTGGATATATTGCTCTACACATTGGTAGCGCTCACCGTAAGCCACCTGCCCCAACAAACGAATATCCCTAGGGGGCAAACGCTGCTGTATATCCTCAAGTACCTGCTCCAAAAGCCTTTGTTGCCAAGACAACTCATCCGGCTCAGGGCAGGTTAACAGGGTTCCCTCCAATACATTGAGCGCATAAAGCTGACTGTCCTCGGCCAACAAGGGCCACAGGCTGCACAACGCCCGACTGGCACAAGAGGAAAAATCCACCGCCGCCAAAGCGCGCTGATAGGCCTGATCCGCATTCCCTACCACCAGCAACACCGCCACCTCTAACTCTGGCAGCAACTGCTCCAAGGTAGTGCCGCTAAAACCACAGCTACTTTGTGCATGGTGTGCGCCCAAGAGCAGTAAATCCGGTTCTAATCCCTGCACCAGTTGGCTAAGCACTTCTAAGCGACCACCGGAGCGTAGCTGTACATCCGCCTGCGTTACGCCGTAGTGGTCTAAACGGGCCTGCAACTGCTGCCTGATGGAGGTCTCAGATAGAGAAGTAGAGGGCTCACAGACATGGACAAGGCTAAGCCGCGCCCCCCTTAACCCCATGAGCTGCGCGGCGCGCTGTAAAGCCAAATCAGCCTCTGGAGTTAGGTCATGGGCCACCATCAGGTGCTGTGTTTTAAGCTCCGCTGTCGTCGTCCTCGTCATCGCTACCGTCCACCTTCATGTCCAATTCCTTGATTTTGCGCGTCAGGGTGTTACGTCCCCAGCCTAGCAGCAAAGCCGCATCGCGCCGCCGTCCTGCGGTGTGTTTTAAGGCGGTTTCGATCATAGCCCGTTCAAAGGTGGGTACAGCCTCATCCAACAAACTGGTTTGCCCGCGCCCAAGGGCTTGATCGGCCCAGTTGCGTAACGCCTGCTCCCAGTTTTGCCCAACGGTATTGGCGGTAGGCAGATTCAGCAGCTCCGGTGGCAGATCATCCACCAAAACCTCACGCCCGGAAGCCATTACCGTGATCCAGCGGCAGGTGTTTTCTAACTGGCGTACATTGCCCGGCCAAGGCAATTTGCTGAGGTATTCTTCGGTTTCGGTTTTCAGCACCTTGGGATCAACGGCCAGCTCCTGAGCGGCACGGGCCAAAAAATGCCGCGCTAAAGCGGGAATATCCTCACGCCGATCAGAAAGGCGCGGAATATGAATACGGATCACGTTCAGACGATGGAACAAATCCTCGCGAAACTTGCCCGCACTGACCAAGCCTTCCAGATTCTGATGGGTCGCAGCGATGATGCGCACATCCACCTTAATCGGGGTATGGCCTCCGACGCGGTAAAACTCACCATCAGCCAACACCCGCAGCAATCGGGTTTGGGTCTCTGCCGGCATATCGCCGATTTCATCCAAAAACAGGGTGCCGCCATCGGCCTGTTCAAAACGGCCTCGGCGTTGGGCCGCCGCTCCAGTAAAGGCTCCTTTTTCGTGGCCAAACAGCTCAGATTCCATCAAATCCTTAGGAATTGCCGCCATATTTAAGGCAATAAAAGGAGCGGCTTTGCGCGGGCTATGGCGATGCAGGGCATGGGCCACCAGTTCCTTACCCGTGCCGGACTCACCATTGATCAGCACCGTAATGTTGGAGTGGGATAGCCGCCCAATAGCCCGAAATACCTCCTGCATCGCCGGCGCTTCACCGATAATTTCTGGGGTCGGAGGTTGCTCCACCAGAGGCTCAAGCTGGATGCCTTCCTGTTCTTGGGCATGCTGATAGGCACGCTTGACCAAGGAGATGGCCTCATCCACATCAAAAGGCTTGGGCAGGTACTCGAAAGCCCCGCCCTGATAAGCCGCTACCGCGCTGTCGAGGTCGGAATGGGCGGTCATGATGATGACTGGTAGGCGCGGATGCTGATCCCGAATTTGGGCCAACATATCCAGCCCACTGGAACCCGGCATACGGATGTCCGAGATAATCACATTGGGCTGCTGACGTACCAGCCGATTCAGTACCGCTTCCGCATTATCGAAACTTTGAGTCGTAATACCTTCCCGCTGTAAGGCTTTTTCTAACACCCAGCGTATTGAACGGTCATCATCGACAATCCACACGGTTTCACCACGGCTCATGGGGAAGCGCTCCTTATTGTTCAAGCGGCAAATAGATCGAAAAAGTGGTTTGCCCCGGTTGGCTTTCACACTCGATCAAGCCTTGATGTTGGCTGATGATGTTCTGAGTAATAGCAAGCCCCAGCCCTGTACCGTCGGGCCGACCGCTTACCATGGGATAAAAAAGGGTGCTTTGCAGATCCACCGGAATGCCGGGGCCGTTGTCAGTAATCGACAGATGAATCACCAGCCGATGCCGCGTATGCCCAATCACAAACTGGCGCAGGGTGCGAGTACGCAAGGTGATGCGTCCACAGCCCCAAGCTGGACAGTCTTGGCAACTGGCAATGGCTTGGGTAGCGTTACGCACGATATTCAGCACCGCCTGTATCATCTGCTCCCGATCCATTAAGGTCTCCGGAATGCTCGGGTCGTAGTCACGCACCAGCGTGATGCGCCCCTGACTTTCGGCTTCCACCAAACTGGCTACCCGCTCCAGCACTTCGTGAATATTGGTCATAGACAGCACCGGCAGTTTGTTAGACCCCAGCATGCGATCCACCAGATTGCGCAACCGATCAGCCTCTTCAATGATGACTTCGGTGTAATCCTTCAGTTGAGGATCAGGCAATTCACGGGCCAGTAATTGGGCCGCCCCCCGGATTCCCCCTAAGGGATTCTTAATTTCGTGGGCTAAGCCACGCATCAGCATCTTGGAAGTTTCTTGTTTGGAGAGCGGATTGTCTTCCTTGATCAGCCGTAACAGACGCTCACGTGGTAGAACCTCCAGCAATAACATCACCTTATCACCTGCGCGTAGGGGCGTTACCGCATAAGCCACAATCTGGGCATGTCCCTGAGTCGAAGTTAAGGCAACCTCACGTTTGGCGAAGGGTTGCGCCTCTTCGACCGCTTGGCGCAGGGAGGACAAGGCCTCCGGCGATTCGCTGAATAAGTCGCTGATAAAGTGTCCGTAACTGCGTTGACCACTGGTAGCCAAGAGGATTTCTGCGGCTGGATTCATGTAAGCCAGACGTAATTCAGAATCCAACAGGAGGGTGGCTGTGGTCAGATTCTCCAACACCAAGCGTTGCAAGGGTTCATCCAGCATGCTGATACCTTAGGCCAACGGAAGAAAAATGATCTTAAATAGGGCATTTAGTGCACTAATTTTAAGCAGTGTACTGCTCAGCACCCAGTGCTGAAAAGCGAATAAAGCCCGATTTACGCTGCCTAGACAATAGGACACAGGACATTTAGTCACAGGTAAATTTTTAAGCTAGGCCTTGAAGCATAGGTTAAAAACTGCTCTTTTTAGGTGCATTTTGGCCTATTATGGATGACTTCCGCTGCACAGTATCGCCACGCACAATAGAAGCTCTTTAAATCCAATGGGCTCCTCTATCATGGTGCGCTTTGAAGACCTGCATTTATTCCAACGCACCGCCCTGTTAGGCAGTTTTTCCAGCGCTGCTCGCGAAGCCAATCTCTTACCCGGTCAAGTCAGTGCCGCCATTCAGCGACTAGAGCGTGAACTGAAGGTACGCCTGTTTGCCCGCTCCACCCGTAGCCTGCGCCTCACCGCTGAAGGGGAACGCTATTTGCCCTATGCCCAACAGTTGTTAGACATCCAGCAGCAAAGCCAACAAAGCCTGCATTCACAAGCCGATGACTTACAGGGCACGTTGCAATTAGCCGCGCCCTCAGATTTTGGCCGCAACCTACTGCTGCCTCGGCTAAGCGAACTCTGCCGTCAGCACCCCCGATTAAAGCTGCGCTTACAGCTCTCCGATGAGCTGACCGATGTGTTTCGAGATCCGGTAGATATTGCCGTGCGCTATGGGCCGATACAGGATGCCAGCTACATTGCTCTGCCCTTAGCGCCCTATAATCGTCGCGTCTTGGTGGCGGCCCCTGAGTACCTTGCCCAGCATCCAGTCCTTGAAACACCCAAATCCTTGCACCAGCACTCTTGCTTGCTGTATCAACTCAAGGGGCGTGCCTACGACTGCTGGAACTTTGAGCACCAAAGCCAAAAGTATTCGGTACAGGTTGAAGGCCATTTACTCTGTGACGATGCGGATGTGGTCAGGCGCTGGGCTATAGCAGGGGAAGGAATTGCCTATAAGTCGTGGCTGGATGTGGCTGAGCACGTTGCTCAGGGAGCATTACAGGTGGTGCTGCCCGAATGGCGTGGCGAGTCTGTGCCCCTATATCTCATCTGCCCTCACCGTCAGCAATTTTCTCCGGCGGTACAGGCGTTGTACCGGATACTGCAAGGACAGTGTCAGAGGTTGATGAAGTCTATCCCTGCATAAATAAAAACCGCCGCCTCAGTGACTGAGTGCGGCGGTCTGACAGCAGCAAAGGATATGAGAACCCTGCTTACTCCTCGGTAATCCGAGAATGTTTTTGCGTGTCTTTCATGGTCAGGTACACAAACAGAGAACAACCGATACAAGCCGTGACGTACCAGTAGAAACCAGACTCCATGCCAATACTCTTAAACCACAGCGCCACGTATTCAGCAGTACCGCCAAAAATGGAGACGGTTAAAGCATAGGGTAAGCCCACACCCAGCGCACGAATCTCGGTCGGGAACAGCTCGGCTTTAACCACAGCGTTAATCGCGGTATAGCCACTGACGATAATCAGCGCCGCCATGATCAACCCAAAAGCGCCCCACAGGGTTTGCACCGTATGCAGTGAAGACAGAATAGGATAGGTACACAGAGTACCCAGCACGCCAAAGCTGATCAAAATCGGACGGCGGCCAATCTTGTCCGACAGCGCCCCAACGATGGGTTGCAACAGCATGAACAGGAACAACGTCGCCGCCGAAATCATCGTTGAGTCGGACTTACTCATACCCACCGTATTCACCAAATACTTCTGCATGTAAATACTGTAGGTGTAGAAGGCTAGGGTTCCGCCCATGGTCAAGCCAACCACGGTCAAGACTTCTTTCGGGTGGCGTAGCAGAGCCCGCAAGGAGCTTTCGCTTTTAGTCTCGTCTTTTTCCTTTTTCTTAAAGGAGGTAGTTTCCTCCATGCCCCGACGCAGATACAGAGCCGATACCGCACAGGCAGCACCGATCAGGAAGGGAATCCGCCAGCCCCAGCTTTCCAGTTGTTCGGTAGTCAGAACTTGTTGCAGCAGAATCAAAACTGCCAAGGCAATCAACTGACCGGAAATCAGGGTCACATACTGGAAGCTGGAGAAAAATCCGCGCCGCTCTTTAGTGGCCATCTCACTGAGGTAAGTCGCAGAGGTGCCGTATTCGCCCCCTACAGACAAGCCTTGCAGCAAGCGGGCAACCACCAATAAGACGGGCGCGGCCACACCAATGCTTTCATAGCTTGGGGTCAGGGCGATAATCAGCGAGCCGCCGCACATCAGCAGTACCGACACCATCAAGGCCGCTTTACGGCCTTTGCGATCGGCATAAATCCCCATCAACCAACCCCCAATGGGGCGCATTAAAAAGCCTACAGCAAAGATGGCCGCGGTATTTAGCAATTGGGCGGTCATGTCGCCCTGCGGGAAAAACGACTTGGCAAAGTACAAAGAGAAGGCGGCGTACACATACCAGTCGTACCATTCCACCAGATTGCCCACAGAGCCGCTAAAAATAGACTTAAGACGCTGGGAGGTGGTTTTAGGGACAGCGCTGTTAGCCGCTGCTATAGAGGCAGTAGTATCCATGAAGATTCCTCTTGTTGTTGTCGGCGGCGCAAGGCAATGGGGCCGCACAGACTACAGAGCAGGAGGCGTGCCAGCGTTAAAAGCCGCTAAACACAAGGCGTTCAGCCCTATGGATCAGCAAAAATCCGCTTAAATGGCTTTGAGGCGTAAGCAAAAATCCGCCGATCCAGACCTTGGAGTCTGAACCGGCGCTGGGGATGGAAGGTGAATCAGTCATCGGTGACGAGGAAACAGCCCCGCGCCAATCCATAGCGCTGCATTTTTTCGTTTAGAGTCCTTCGGGGCAGTTGCAGCTCATTTAACACCGCTTTGATGTCACCCTTATGACGGCTGAGGGCAGCGCGTAAACACTGAGCCTCAAAGGCATCTACTTGGGCAGCAAGGGATGATCCGATATTAGGTTCAGCACTTGAGCTGTCCAAGTTGAGCAGATGGCGCTCAGCAGCATTGGCTAGTTCCCGCACATTACCCGACCAAGGATGACTGAACAGGCGTACCAACTGGTTATGGGTTAAAGGCCGAGGCGCACAGCCCAATTTTTGGGCGGCCCGTTGGACAAAGTGCTCAAACAGTAGGGGAATATCTTCCCGCCGATCCCGTAACGGCGGTAAATGCAGCTCGGCTACATTGAGGCGATACACCAAATCTTCGCGAAAACGCCCGGCCCGCGCCTCCTCCAGCAAATCTGGCTTAGTAGCAGCCACAATGCGCAAATCCACCGTAATGCTTTGGTTGGAGCCCAGCCGCTCCAAGCGTTGTTCCTGAATCACCCGCAGCAATTTAGCCTGCTGGGCAAGGGGCATGCTTTCGATCTCATCCAAAAACAAGGTGCCGCCGTTGGCATGTTCTAGCTTACCGATGCGCTTGCCCTGAGCTCCGGTAAAGGCTCCACTTTCATGGCCAAACAGCTCGGCCTCAAACAGGGTGTCGGGAATGGCCGCGCAGTTCAGAGCCACAAAGGGCTTGTTACGGCGTGGGCTAAAGTCGTGTAAACAGCGGGCTAACTGCTCTTTACCACTGCCGGTTTCGCCCCGTACCAGCACATTGACCGGCAAAGGGGCCAAGGCCAACACCTGTTGCCGCAAGGCTTGCATGCCGGGAGATACGCCCAGTAAACGACCGGCCAATTGGGTGGCTTGATCGTTGTGCTGCTGCAAACGGCGGTTTTCCAATACCAACCGCCGTTTTTCTAACGCCCGCTTTAAACTGTTGAGTAGGGCTTCGGGGCTAAAGGGTTTTTCTAAAAAATCGTAGGCGCCTTGACGCATGGCCTCCACTGCCATCGCCACATCGCCGTGACCCGTGAGCAAAATCACTGGCAAATCAGAATCGAGCTGTTGCAAACGATCCAGCAGACTCAAGCCGTCCAAACCCGGCATACGCACATCGCTGAGTACCACGCCGGAAAACTCCCGCGATATTTGCGCCAAAGCTGGCTCCGCGCGTGGATGCAGGACGACTTCAAAACCCGATAGCTCCAGCCATTGTTGAATGGCCTCACGGATGCTGGCCTCGTCATCAATCACCATAATGGATTCAGCCATGGGTCTTCTCCTTACACAACGGCGGGTAAAATCAGGCGAAAACAGGCTCCGTGCTCGGTATTTTCAGCGGTCAGCTCACCGCCCAACTCGTGGGCAATGGCGCAGGAAACCGCCAATCCTAATCCAAGTCCCTCCCCCACTGGCTTGGTGGTAAAGAAGGGATCGAACACCTGTGCTAGGTGTTCTGGAGCAATTCCCGTACCGCTGTCAGTAACGGATAAACACCAGCGATCCCCTTGGCGCTCACTGCGAATCTCTAACCACTGCGATGTACAACCCGCTACCGCATCCAAACCATTGCGGATTAGATTGACTAATACCTGTTCCAAACGAATGGGGTCGCCCCAAACCCGCAACGGATGGTCAAGATATTGCCGAATTTCCACCGGCTGTCCGCGCAATCGCGGCTCTAACAGCTCTAGGGCACGCTCTAGGGCAGCGGCTAAATCCACGGCTTCGCGCAGACCTCGGGGGCTTTGGCGGGCGTAAGTTTTCAGGTGGCCGGTGAGCGCCGCCATTCGACTGAGTAAGTCTTCCAGCTTGCCCAAAATACGCCGCGCATCCTCCAGCCGGTTTTGATCCAACAGCAGGCGCAGGCTGGCCAATTGCATACGTTGCGCGGTAAGCGGCTGATTCAGCTCATGGGCCATCGCCGCTGACATTTGCCCCAAGGCCGCCAACTTAGCCGCTTGAATCAAGCCATCCTGCGCGGTACGCAAGGCGGCTGTGCGTTCTTCTACCAGTTGCTCTAGCTCCTGCCTGCGCCGCTGGCGCTCCTGAGCTAAACGTCGGCGCTGCACCAGCAACAACGCAGCAAACCCCAAGGCCAACCAAGCGCCGGCAGCGGCTACACCGGCCATACGTACCGAGCTATCCAAACCATTGCTAGGGCGTAACAGGTGTATGTTCCAGCCCTCAGCAGGCAGAGGCAGGGTATTCCACAGGTAATAACCAACCCGCTCTGGGCCACGGATGCGTACCCAGCGTTGCCCCGGCCCCAAAATTTGCTGGTCTTGATACGCCAACGGCACCAAGGATTGGTTGTAGTACTGACGCTCTGCCTGCAACTCTTGGCGGTCTTGTTCGGTCAGCGGACGCAGCATGCGATAGCGCCACCCCGGTTGGTTGGCTATAAACACCACGCCGCGCTCATCACTGACCAGAATGATGTCCGGGCGCTGGCTCCAACTTTGCTCCAACTCCGGGAACTCCAGCTTAACCACCATGACGCCTAAGAATTGCCCCTGCTCATCCTGAATGGCTCGGGACAGGAAGTAACCCGGAATGCCACTAACCACCCCCACGCCATAAAAACGCCCGCTTCCCGTGACTTTAGCCTGCTGAAAATAAGGCCGAAAGTGGTAATTGTGCCCGACATAGCTGGTGGGGAGTTGCCAATTGCTGGCAGCAACGGCTAACCCTTCAGCGTTCATCACCTCAAGGGTTGAGGAGCGCGTGGCTTCGTTAATGCGCTCTAATTTGAGGTTTAATCGGTGCTGGATTTCCGGGGTTAAGGGGGCTGACAGGGCCTCGCGCAGCTCTGGGTCTAAAGCCAACACTGAAGGCATCACCCGATAGCGCTCAATCAGGGTATGCAGGCTAGTGGCATACAGGCGTAACTGGCTGTCACTGTGCACAGCCGCCTCATGCAAGGCTTGGTACTCGGCACGCTGTACCGCCCAGCGCGCCGCGATAACAGCCCCTAAAACCAACACCAGCGTAATCAGTAATAAACGCCAGAAACGCAGCCCATCCAAGGTACTCGACACAGATCACCTAACGCAGTAAAGGGCTTATCCTCCGTAAGACAGCGTCCAGCCTACCACCTCGGTAGCCAGCTTCCCGGCGGCACTCCCTAAAGCACTGACGGCTCCCTCTACTTGATCCTGACTAAGAGCCTGACGTACTTCAAAACGGCGGTTGGCCAAAATACGCTGATCGGTATTATCGACCAGACGTAGATCCAGACGAATCACCGCCTCAGGCCGGCCTCCAGAATACTCGACTTGAAAGGCCCGTAAATCACCGTCCAGCACCCGATCGGCTTGCAATTGGCTGTCGTCATTACTCAGGGCCATGATGCGTCCATCGCGCAAAAAAGCATCTTGCAATTGCTGGCGCAGCAAAAAGGGGGCAGGACTGCTCCAACGGGCTCCCGCGTAGTTGCTCAGCTGATTTGGCGTAGGTAACACGGCAATACGTGCACTGTTCAACGCCTGACTGGTTTGTGGCTGATTGATACGCAGCGACCAAGAAACCGCCGCCGCCGAACTGCTGGGCAGCTTAGCATCCGGCAGCATATACACCTTCAAAGGCTCGGACTCAGGCAGCACCGAGCAAGCGCTTAAACTAACCCCCAGCAGCAACAGACAAAGCACCCGCGTCATGGCCGAAACTCCTGTGTCTGCCCACCGCCCAAAAAGTATTCACTGGGATTTTCCAGCTTGCGCGAAATCTCCTGCACCCCTTTCAGGGTTTGCCGCAGCTCGCGCAGAGTCGGGCCTAATTCATTCAGACCTTGGACTCCGCGCCCTACAGCACCTCGGTTTTCACTCAGCATCAGCTCAATTTGCTGTCCGCTACGCTCCATGCTGGCCAAAATCTTACTGATGTGGCCCGTGATTTTACTGCCCTGTTGATCCAGCAAACCATTACTGGTGTGCAGCAGCGTTTTTACCTCGGCGATGGCTAAGGTGGCTTGCTCACTGGCGTTACCCATCTGGGCCAAAGCGCGCCCCAAATTTTCGCGTTCGGCGGCGATGGTGGTAGTGGTCAACTGGAGGTTATCCAAAGCCTTGCTGATGGAGGCGGCATTTTCTTCAGACAGCATACGGTTAGCACTGATCAGCAATTGGTTTAGGTTGCTCATCATGTCGCCTCCGTCCGATAACAACTGAGTCAAGGGCGAAGGCTGGGCGATGATTTTCGGGATATTCCCCGGCGCGCTGTATAAACGCGGGCTATCTGGCCGACCACTGCGCAACTGAATGATGGCGCCGCCGGTGATGCCGGTCATGGCCAGTTTAGCTTCGGTATCCTGCCGAATCGGAGTGCTCGCCGCTACTCGGATGCGGGCATGTACTTCGCCGGGATCGTCTTGATCCAAGCGCAGTTGGATCACATCCCCAACCTTAATGCCGCTAAATTGCACCCCACTGCCTTCTGACAATCCGGTTACTGCTTCGCGAAAAATAACGTCGTAATACTGGTAATCACGGTCGCTGCTGGACTTGGCCAACCACAGGGCAAACAGCAGGGCTCCGCTGACGATCAGCACCGTAAACAGGCCAATCAATACGTGATGGGCTCGGGTTTCCATAGTTATTGGCTCCTTGTGGCGGCGGCTTGGGCCGCACGTCCGCGTGGCCCGTGGAAATACTCCTGAATCCAAGGATCAGGGTGTTGTTCGACCACGGGCAGACGGTCAGCAATCAGCACCCTTTTCTGCGACAATACCGCAATACGGTCGCAGATGGTGTACAGGGTATCGAGGTCGTGGGTGACTAAAAACACGCTCAAACCTAGGGCATCGCGCAGGGTAAGAATTAATTGATCAAAGGCCGCTGCCCCAATAGGGTCAAGGCCTGCTGTGGGTTCATCCAAAAACAGAATTTCCGGATCGAGGGCCAAGGCGCGCGCCAAGGCCGCACGTTTAATCATGCCCCCCGAAAGCTGAGAGGGATACTTTTGCGCGGCATTCGGAGGCAAACCGGATAACGCCAGTTTAACCCGCGCCAACGCCTCGGCATCGGGGCGCTTTAAACCGGCATGTTCAATCAGGGGTAAGGCCACGTTTTCACACAGGGTCAAGGAGGAAAATAAAGCACCTTGTTGAAAGAGCACGCCAAAGCGCCGCTCCACTTCAGAACGGCGTTGAGGGTTTAACTCCTGCAAGTTTTCGCCAAACACCCGCACGCTGCCGGCACTGGGCTCGCGCAAGCCAACAATGCTGCGCAACAGCACCGACTTACCCGTACCCGAACCGCCCACCACGCCGAGGACTTCCCCGGCTTGCACGTCTAAATCCAGATGCTCATGCACGGTTTGCGCGCCAAAGCGATTCACCAAATCCCGAACTTCGATAACGGCGGTCACCATCCCATCTCCATAAAAAATAGAGCGGCTAGGGCATCCAACAGGATGACGATAAAAATCGACTGCACGACCGCTGAAGTGGTATGAGCGCCCACCGATTGCGCACTGCCCGCCACCTTAAAGCCCTCTAAACAGCCGATGATGGCGATTAAAAAAGCAAACAGGGGCGCTTTCACCAAGCCAATTATGAAGTGCCGCACCTCAATATCATTTTGCAGAGCCGCCCAATACATGGTGGCGGAGATATCCAAGCTCCACACACAGACCACCGCGCCGCCCAAAATGCCACACAGCATGCCGATAAAGGTCAGCAGGGGTAAGCTAATCAGCAACGCCAAAACGCGCGGTAGCACCAGCAATTCAATGGGATCTAATCCCAGAGTGCGGATGGCATCGACTTCTTCATTGGCTTTCATGGAGCCGATTTGTGCAGTAAAGGCGCTGGCGGTACGCCCGGCCATCAAGATGGCAGTAAGCAGCACGCCAAACTCACGCAAAAAGGAGAAGGCCACCAGATCAATGGTGTAAATACTGGCACCAAAGTTAGCCAGCACCGTAGCGCCTAAAAAAGCCACCACTGCTCCCACCATGAAGGTCAGCAAAGCTACGATGGGCACAGCGTTCAATCCACACTGCTCTATGTGGGAGATCATGGAGGTGATGCGCCAGCGATTGGGCCTAAAGAAAGCACGCACTAAGCTGCTGAGGGTCAGACCCATAAAGCCCAAGAGTGCATAGCCCAGATCCCAAAGGTACTTCAGGGTAATGCCGATGTGTTCCAGCACATCGCCCAAGGCATAGCGGGAAGGCTGCGGTTTTTGAGGGGGCTCGGTTAAGGCAGTGGCTAGGGTTTCCAATAAGGCACGGCGCTCGGCATTCAGGGTGTCGAGCACCGGCTGCAAGCGCTCTGGCCCCAACAATTCCACCAGCACGGAAGCTCCGGCGGTATCCAACTGGCCTAGGTTGCGTAGGTCAATCTCTAATTGCTGGTTTAACTTCGGCTGCCACAGAGCCGCCTGCTGCCTTAGGTGAGCGTAGTGTTTTAGCGTCCAATCCCCCGATAGGCGAAGCTGCTGGCCCTGTAAGAGGATTTGCTGAGTCTTGGCATCCTTCGACATTGAACTCCATCTTCCTTATTTTGGGCGGGGTGTTCTGGGTTAATACGCTGGCCTTGGAACATTAGACAAACAGATTGCCAAAAAATGCGAACCCGAAAGCTAGCACAGATACGAGTCTGCAACAGGCAAAACTGACTGAGCTCACTGGCCACTGGGTTATGCTTAGCCTTTTCAATTCCCCCTGAGGTGTAACGTGCCTTTAGCTTTATTTGATCTGGATAACACCCTGCTGGCCGGCGATAGCGACCACTCGTGGGGCGAGTTTATCTGTCGGCATGGTTTGGTGGATGCGGCCTACTATCAAGCCCGCAACGATGCGTTTTATCAGGACTACAAGGCCGGCCAACTGGATGTCATGGCGTATCAAAACTTTTGTCAGGAGTTATTGGCTCAGCACGATCTGGAGCAGCTTAGCCAATGGCACCAGCAGTTTATGCACGAATGTATTGAGCCTCTGATCCTGCCCAAAGGCGAAGCCCTGATTCGTAGGCACCAAGAAGCGGGCGATCAGGTACTGATCATCACCGCCACTAACCGCTTTATCACCGGCCCCATTGCCACGCGCTTGGGAATTTCTACTCTGTTGGCCACCGAATGCGCGATGCAGGATGGCCGTTATCTGGGCCAAAGTACGGACGTGCCTTGCTTCCAACAGGGTAAGGTGGTTCGCCTAAAGCGTTGGTTAGCCGAACAAGGACTTAATCTGGTGGATAGCTATTTCTACAGCGACTCCCACAACGATCTGCCCTTACTGCAACAAGTCACCCATCCGGTCGCGGTAGATCCTGACCCTCACCTGCGCCAATTGGCTGAGCAGCGTGGTTGGTCGGTGATTTCCTTGCGCGACTGAGGACAAGCCCATGAGCCCCCTGCTCCACGACCCACAGCACGCATCCAACTACTACGCCGCAACAGCGCATCCGGCCCCGAGTTATCCCCGCTTAAATGAGCCCCTACAGGCAGATGTATGCGTGGTCGGAGGCGGTTTTACCGGCATTAACACCGCCCTTGAGTTGGCTCAACGCGGCTTTTCCGTGGTGCTGTTGGAGGCTGAATATTTGGGCTGGGGAGCCAGTGGGCGCAATGGCGGGCAACTGATTCGAGGCATCGGCCACGACCTAGAAGGCTTTCGGCCCCTGTTGGGTGATGAAGGCATCCTCGCCTTACAGCAGATGGGTTTGGCGGCGGTGGAGCTCGTACGCCAGCGTATTCAAGCCTTTAATATCGACTGCGATCTAAAGTGGGGCTTTTGCGATCTGGCCACCAAACCTAAGCACTTGGAAGCGTTGCAGGCTGAGCAAGAATCCCTGCAGCAGCTGGGCTACAAACATGCCCTGAGCTACCTGCCCCAAGACCAGATCCAGCAAGTAATCGGCTCCGAGCGTTATTTAGGCGGACTGCTTGACCAAGGTTCTGGGCACCTGCATCCGCTGAATCTAGTACTGGGGGAAGCGGCAGCGGCCCAAAGCCTTGGCGTGCGTATCTTTGAGCAATCCGCCGCTGTAAAAATCGACTATGAACCCAAGATTTGCGTACATACCGCCCAAGGACAGGTACAGGCCGAATATCTGGTGTTAGCCGGCAATGCCCACTTAGGCGCAGTACAGCCCAAACTAGCGCGCCAAGTGTTACCAGCGGGCAGCTATTTGATTGCCACCGAGTCCTTGTCCGAAGCTTTGTGGCGCAGTCTGTTGCCGCAGGATACGGCAGTGTGTGACCAGCGGGCGATTATGGATTACTTCCGGCTTTCGGCGGATCGTAGGCTGATTTTTGGCGGCGCTTGCCACTATTCAGGACGTGATCCCAAGGACATTGCAGCCTATATGCGGCCTAAAATGCTGCGGGTATTTCCGCAACTGGCTCATACGCGCATTGAGTATCAATGGAGCGGCTTAATTGGCATCAGTGCTAACCGACTGCCGCAAATTGGCCGTCTAGCCGATCACCCTCAGGTATTTTACGCTCAGGCCTATTCAGGGCACGGCCTGAATAACACCCATTTGGCCGGGCATCTGCTGGCACAGGCCATCAGTGGGCAGGCCAGCACTGGTTTCGAGCTGTTTGCCCAAGTGCCACACCGGGCCTTTCCCGGTGGCCGTTACCTACGAGCCCCCTTAGTAGCGCTGGGGATGCTCTGGCATCGGCTCCGGGATTTGGGCTAAGTTCTAGCCGCCGGTCGCCGGAGGCATATTCAGCAGCTCGCGGGCCATGTTATCGGCAGCGCGCACCAAGGCATCCACAATACCGGGCTCAGCAGCGGCATGTCCGGCATCCCGCACGATATGCAGTTCACTGTTGGGCCAAGCCTGATGTACTGCCCAAGCGTTATCCAAGGGGCAAATCACATCGTAACGGCCATGCACAATCACCCCCGGCAAATGGGCGATCTTGGACATATCGCGCACTAGCTGATCGGGCTCAAGGAAGGCATTGTTGACGAAGTAGTGGCACTCAATCCGCGCAATGGACAGCGCTCGATGGGGCTCGGCAAAGCGCTCCACCACCTGAGTATTGGGACGCAAGGTAGCGGTACGACCTTCCCAAATCGACCAGACTTTGGCGGCGTGCATCTGGGCAATTTGATCCGTACCGGTCAAGCGTTTGTAATAAGCGGCCATCAAATCGCCGCGCTCGGCTTGGGGAATGGGCGCTAAATAATCCTGCCAGTAGTCGGGGAATAAGCGGCTAGCGCCTTCCTGATAAAACCAGGAGAAATCCTGCGGGCGGCAGAGGAAAATCCCGCGCAGCAGCAAACCCAATACCCGCTCAGGATGGGTTTGAGCATAGGCTAAAGCCAGAGTCGAACCCCAAGAGCCGCCAAACAACACCCACTGATCAATTTTCAGGTGCTCACGGATTTTTTGCATATCCGCGATCAGATGGGCGGTGGTGTTGTGCTCCAAGCTGGCATGGGGCGTAGAACGTCCACAACCACGCTGATCAAAGGTCACGATGCGGTACAGAGCCGGATCAAAAAAGCGGCGGCTGGAGCTGTCACAACCGGCCCCCGGCCCGCCGTGAATAAAGACCACCGGCAAACCGTCTGGCGAACCGCTTTCATCAACGTAGAGTACGTGCCCATCGCCTACCGATAATTCGTGGCGCGCATAGGGTTTAATTTCAGGATACAGGGTGTGCATGAAGAGGGCTCCAGAGCAAAACCAGGTTATCTTTTACTCAGACTGAGGGCCAATGTTCCACAGATCAGAGAGAGACTAGAGTGACTGAAAATCCAGTGATTCGCCGCTTTGCTCACGGGTAACGCGCTCTAATAATGCGCCTAAGGTTTCTCCGGTGGCGGGGCACACCCAGCGCTGCTGGGCTGGATCATACTGGCAATGAAAACCACCCGAGCGGGCGGCAATCCACAACTCCTTGAGCGCCGGCTGGCGGCTTAGGATGACTTGGCTGGCATTGGGCAAACGGATCGTCAACAAACCTCCGCTGTTTTCTAAGTCGGTATCCAAATCGGAAGCATCAAAACAGTCTTCTACCTGTTGCAACAGCTCATCGACCTGCTGGTGAAACTCTCGTTCGCTCAATGGCATAGGGTCATCCTGAACAGCGGTATAAAAACAGTATCGCATCGCATCATAGCGACTCTGAGTGAAGGCTGTAATCTTTCCGCGCTATGGACTGAGTTCGGTGGCTAACCTCAAACGTGCCGCTAAACCGGCGGCTCGCTCGGTTTTGAGTTTAATTGCTTCGCTAAGCCGCTCTATTCTGGCCCACAGCTCCACCTGATGGCGGGCGCGGGTGATTCCGGTGTACAGCAAGGCACGATTGAGTAAGGGACTGGGCTGATCGGGAAGCACCAGCAGTACGCGGTCAAACTCAGAACCTTGGCTTTTATGCACCGTCATCGCCAAAGCCGTGTCGTGGGCAGGCAAGCGCGCTGGAGCAAAGGAACGATAGCCTTGTTCGGCCTCAAAAAACACCCGCAACCCTTGGTCACTGGGCAAACAGATACCGATGTCGCCATTAAACAGGCCCAAGGCGTAATCGTTTTGACGCACCATAATGGCTCGCCCGGCATACCAGCGTTCATGGGCCGGACGACCTAAACGGCGTTTGCAACGGTTTTCCAGTTCAGTATTGAGTTCAACCAAGCCTAAGGGCCCCTCGCGCACGGCGGTTAAGGCCCGAAACTGGCTAAAGGCTTCAAAAGCCTCAGCAGGTTCAACCTCAGGTAACGCACAGACTGCCCAATAGGGCGCGTAGGCTTGAGCTAGACGCTCTAGCAAGGCTTTTTGCTGCGGTTTGGGCTGCCAGCTCAGATCAGGGCGCGACTCTTTGAGTAGCTTTAGTGCCGAGTCCGTTGCCCCCTGATTAACGTAGCGGGCCAGCTCACCGATGCCACTATCCCCAGCAAAGCGGTGGCTGTGGGTTAACAGCACTACCGCCTCGCCTAATTGAGACTCAGGCGGGGAGCCGGATACCGCTTGGCCGGTGATCTGCTGCAACTGCCGTGTGGTTTCAGGACTCCAGCCCGCGCCCTCGCACAGCTCAGCAAACACGGCTCCGGCTTCCACGGCCGAGAGCTGGTCTTTATCCCCCAGCAGAATTAAACGCGCTTTTGCGGGCAAAGCAGCCACTAATTTGGCCATCAAGGCCAAATCCACCATTGAAGCCTCGTCCACCACCAACACATCCAAGGCCAAAGGATGACCGGCGTGGTAACGCACTTGGGGCGTATCCCCTCGGCTACCCAGCAGGCGGTGCAAGGTACAGGCTTCGTCCGGTAGCTTGGCTTTGAGTTCATCGCTGATCGGCAGCTTGGCTTTGGCTAAGCGGATTGCCTCGGCCATGCGCGCGGCGGCTTTGCCAGTAGGAGCAGCCAAGCCAATGCTTAAGGTGCTGCCGTTGGGTTGTTCTAACAGCGCGGCTAACAAACGCACCACAGTAGTAGTTTTGCCCGTACCCGGCCCACCGGAAATAATCGCCAGAGGACAACGTACCGCCTGTACAGCAGCCAACCTCTGCCAATCCGGTGTTTGGGTATTGGCGGCAAATAAGCGCTGCACGCTCTGGGCTAACTGGGGCTCATCGTAGCTGAGGGGTTTGTCCATGCGCCGCTGTAAATCTTCCGCCAGCGCCTGCTCGTAAGCTTGATAGCGGGCGAGGTAGAGGCGCTGATCCTCCAATATCAAGGGCTTGTAATCACCGGGTGCACCTACGAGAGGCGCTTGCTGTAAGGCTTCTAACCAAGTATCTAAATCCGGCAGTAACTCCAAGTGCTCAGGCCAAGGTTGTTTGCCTGCCCAAGCCTCTAGCAACAGACACACATCGCCTCGGCTGAGGGCTTGGCAGCACAGGGCGGCGGCTAATAACACTGAGCGCGGTGTTTGTGGCTCCAAGCGCTGCAACATGGCCACGAAGGCGCGCTCTAAAGGCCCCAAAGGCAGGGATAACATAGTGGGCGGGCTCATAGCACCCCCTGCATAAAGAGCTGATCCAAGGCATCCAGCAAGGCATCAGTAGGGCGGGCAAAGTACACACCGGCTTCTGGCATACCGCGCAAAAATAGGTAGTAAGCACCGCCTAAATCTTCGTTGCTAAAGTCTGGCAAACGCACCCGTAAAAAACGCCGCAACGCCACCAAGTAAATCAGGTATTGCAGGTAATAGTGCTCGGAAGCCAAAGCCTGTAGCAGTTGATCCGGGTGATAGTAACTGCTGTCCGGGCCAAGCCAGTTGGACTTGTAATCGAGGATGTACCAGCGCCCTTGGTACTCGAAGGTAAGGTCGATAAAGCCCTTGAGAAAGCCTTGCAGGCTGTCGAATTTAAGATGCGCCGCCGCCTGACGTAAGGGCTCAGGCAAGCCCATGGCCGGATCGGTCAACAGGGCGCGCAATCGGGTGATCTCCAGATGCTGCACCGGAAAGGTAAAGCCCAACTCCGGCAAACAGCGCTCAGCGGGCAACTCAGAGAGGCGCAAGGCTTCCCCATCCAGCGGACAATCCAACACCTGTTGTAAGTGGGCGGTCACTAACTCGGCTTGATCCTCTGGGAAACCATGATCGCGCAATGCCTCCAAACTCAGCTCATGCAGCGCGCCTTTGCCCAGCGCCCAATGTTCCAAGATGGCATGCAAGCAGGTTCCGGCCCGTGCTCCGCGGGCAAAGCCGTGAAAACCCTGCCCCGAATCCTGAGTGTCTAACGGACTGAAGGCATCATAGTCGGGGGCTTCTTTGTGCATCCCCGCCGCTAACCCGGAAAAGCTACCGATACGCCACGCGCTGTACAGAGGGCGATTCAGCAGGCTGAGGTGCAGTTCGACAGCGGCTCGCTGTTCTCCCTGTCCTTGAGCGGGTTGCTGATCCAACGCCAAAAGCTGCATTGAGTCTTGGCTACCGCTAATGAGTTTCTGGAGTTCTGTCTCAAGGTCAGCCGCAGAACAGCCTTGCAGATGTTCGGCCAAGCGCTGCAATACCGGAGGCTGTTGCTGATCACGACCGTGAATCAGCCAGGCCAAGGCGCTGCTGTGCAATCCCTCTTTCGGCAGCTTGCCCTCTTTGGCGATTAACACCGGCCCCCAGTGAATCCACAGCCGCTCACGCGGGCGCGTCAGAGCTACATAGATCAAGCGCAGTTGCTCGGCATACCGCTCTTGGCGCGCGCACTCCAAATGCTGCTCTAGGTCGGGGCCGCCTAAGTCCAGCAGCGATTGACCTTCGGGTGTATGACAGCGAGCGCTGTCCTGATGCTGTCCCAGCAAACGGCCATCCCAGAGGAAGGGACAAAACACCAAGGGATATTCCAAGCCCTTACTGGTGTGAATGGTGACGATCTGCACCCGCTCGGCATCGCTTTCCAAACGCAGCAGAGCATCATCACCGCCGCCTTCGCCCTGACGTTGTTCGGCAAACCAGCGCAATAAAGGCTCCATACCTGGCCGCCGTTCTTGTTGGGCCTCCAACAATTCGCCCAGATGCAGCAGATTGGTTAAACGCCGCTCACCCTCAGGGTAGGCCAACAGACGTTCTGCCACGCCTTGCTCGTCCAACCACAGGCGAAAAGCGCGCAAAAAGCCGTGTTCTTGCCAGAGTTGGTGATAACGCTCGGCGGTTTCCCGTTCCTTATCCCAGAGGCTTTGCTGGACTTGAGCTTCGGCCAACCAGTGCGCGCTGCGGCCCAGTAAACGGGTGGACAAGGCGTACCCTAACCAACCTTCCTGCGCGGGTTCGGCGTAGGCGGTGAGGACGGCGGCTAAATCCTCGGCTTCCTCAGAGTGCCACACGCTGTCCCGACCTTTGCGCACACTAGGCACCGCATGGCGGCTCAAAGCTTTGGCAATCAAGGCCGCTTGGCGATGGTTAGCCACCAAGACCGCAATGTCTCCGCCCTGTATGGGCTTTGGCTCTGGCTCCATCGTGAAACCCGCTTGGCCCTTAGCAGCGGCTGACAAAATACGGGCAATACGCAAAGCCGTATCTTCGGCGGCTAGGGCTTCAGCTTGGCCTTTGGTCAAAGGCTCATCACCCAACCAAACCCAAGACAGAGGTGCATTGCCTTCCGCTTCCGGCAGATGCAGTTGGGGCCGCTGTTTATCCGGCGCAGACACCGGCTCATAGGCCAAGCACTGCTCAGAAAAGGCTAAAGGTCGGGCAAACAGGTGATTTAATGCGCACAGCAGCGCTGGAGCGGAACGATAGTTGGTACTCAGGCTGTAGCGATGTTTGGCCGCAATCTGCTCACGGGCCTGTAGATAGGTGTCTAAATCCGCGCCTCGGAAGGCATAGATGGCCTGTTTGGGATCGCCGACAAAACACAAATCCACCGCAGGCTGAGTATCTTGCTGGTAGATGCGTTGAAAAATGGCGTACTGGATCGGGTCGGTATCCTGAAACTCGTCGATCAAGGCGAGGGGGTATTGCTCGCGCAGGATTTCAGCCAATCGGGTTCCTTTGTGCGCATCTTCCAAGGCCTGATGCAGTTGATTCAACAGATCATCAAAAGCTTGCAGACGTTGGGCGGCTTTGCGTTTGGGCAATTCGCGGTTCAACTGCTCCAGCAAACGAGATTGCAACACCGCCAACCGCTGCTGATAGCCGTCTTGAACCTGCTCCAAAGCTTGGCTGAGCTGATCCAAGAGGTCTGGAATTGGGCTGTCGGGCAGGCTATGGCCTTTTTTGCAGGCTTTATCTAAGGCGGCACGGCCAAATTTGGTTAATGCCTCGGTACTCTGGAACACCCGCGCAAAATCGCTGAAGTAGCTGTCGAGAGCGTACTGCCAGCCGCCGAATTTTTCAGTTTTATGGGTGGTTTTATTCAAACCCTCATGGGCAGATAAAACCTCCACCCAAGCGGCACTATCCTGTTGCCAACACTGAGCCGCTTGCTGCCACAGCGGATGCAGGTCTGGCAACAGCGGCCACGGGGTTTGGGCATCGGGTACGACCTGCAAATAGGGTTTGCCCAGATGGCTTTGCAAACGCTGGCGCAGCCACAGCGGGGTAATCTGGCGCTGCATTAAAAAACCAGCCCACAGCGGCTCAGCTTGGGCTAACTCGGTGCGCCACGCATCCACCAGCACCGCATCCACCAGTTCCCGATCATCCGGGGTCAGCTCATTGTCAAAATCGCCACCGGCTTCAAAGGCTGCTTCTTGCAAAGCGCGCTGGCAAAAGCCGTGGATGGTAAAGATCGCCGCCTCGTCAAAACCGTGTACGGCTAACAGGATGCGTCTACGGGCGGCCGCATCTTCGGCATAACGCGCGTAGAGGTCTTGGCAGAACGAGTCTTCCTCAGCCAAGGGTTTGCCTTCAAACAGGGCCAGCAGCACCGACAGGCGCTCGCGAATCCGCTCCCGTAGCTCGGCGGTGGCCGCTTGGGTGTAGGTCACCACCAAAATTTGGCGCACGGACAGTTGCCGCTCCAGCAACAAACGGGCGTAGAGTGCGGTCAAAGTCCAGGTTTTACCCGTTCCGGCACTGGCTTCGATCAGGGACAGGCCCCGAAAGGAATCATCAAGAAGGTTGAGGCTCATCCGGCATCCTGCGGGGATAACAAATATCGAAACACGCGTTGAACAGCATCTTCACCGATTCGGGGTTAGTCTGTTAAGTACCTCTCCCAAGGAGTTCCCCATGAACCCAACCATAATTGAGGATTCATCCATGCGCTTGGATCGCCGTGATTTTCTTCTGGCTGCGGGTACTACAGCAGCGGCCTTGGCTTTGTCTTCATTACCTCAACTCGCCAGCGCGGCGGAAACCACCCAAGCCGCGCCTTATTCGTTACCGCCCCTACCCTACGCTGATAATGCTTTAGCTCCGGTACTCAGCAGTGAAACCCTAGGCTATCACTACGGCAAGCACCATAAGAGTTATGTGGATAACCTCAATCGTTTGGTGCAAGGCACGGACTGGGCTGGGCAATCGCTGGAGCAGATCATCCAAGGCACAGCCGGTCATGCCGATAAAGCTGCTCTGTTTAACAACGCAGCGCAAATCTGGAACCACAACTTCTATTGGAACAGCTTAACGCCTAAAGGAGGTGGCACGCCTCCGGCCGCCCTTAAAGCGCGGATTGAAGAGTCTTTTGGCTCAGTAGAAGCCTGTAAACAAGCCTTGGCTAAGGCTGCTAACACTCAATTTGGCAGCGGCTGGGCTTGGCTGGTGCTGGACGGCAAGCAGCTTAAGGTAGTCAGCACCAGCAATGCCGAGTTGCCGTTAACGGCCAACTTAAAACCCTTACTCACTATTGATGTCTGGGAACACGCCTATTACATCGACTACCGCAATCGCCGCGCTGACTACAGCACCGCTTTGTTGGATAAGCTGATTAACTGGGAATTTGCCCTGCAAAACCTAGGCTAAATCCGCGACTCAGCACCTGTAGGCGATGGCATGCAGGTGTTGAGTAGCCTTACTAGGTACTGGGTATGTTCAAGCGGTAGCCCACACCCGACTCGGTGCGAATAAACCGAGGATTGGCCGCATCTTCCTGCAACTTCTGGCGCAAATGCCGGATCACGATGCGTAGGTAATGGCTGTCCTGCTCATGGTTTGGGCCCCAGATGTCTTTCAGGAGCTGCTTTTGGGTAATCACTCGCCCCGGATGCTGCGCCAATAGGGCCAGCACCGAATACTCTTTGCGGGTTAGGCTGATCTCCTGCTCATCCAAATAGACCTTGCGATAGGCAAAATCAATGCGCAGCGCGCCTGCCTGTAGGTGAGGGACTTCCAGTTGATTATGGGCACTGCCTTGGCGCAATAAGGCCCGAATCCGAGCTAAAAACTCCTGAATACTGAAGGGCTTGGTCACATAGTCATTGGCTCCGTTATCCAGAGCCTTAACCTTTTCAGAGTCTGTATCCCGTGCCGAGAGCACCAGCACGGGCACCGAAGACCAAGTACGCAAATCAACTAAGAGCTGCTGCCCATCGGCATCGGGCAAGCCCAAATCCAAAACTACGATGTCTGGGCGTTGCAGGGCGGCTTGATTCAATCCTTCTTGAGCGCTGGCCGCCTCAAGGACGGCATAGCCCTGAGCCACTAAGCTGATGCGCAATAACTTACGGATCTGCGGTTCGTCGTCAATCACCAAAATATTGGCATGGGCTTGGGTCACGTTTTCAATCTCAGCTTAAATCAAAGAGTCCACCGCATCGGGCTCGGGTTGGGGATGCAGAGGGAGATGGATGATCATGGTAGTACCTACGCCCTCCACGCCCTCGGTAACGCTGATACGCCCCTGATGCGCCCCCAAAATACCTTGGCAAATCGCCAGTCCTAACCCAGTGCCCTGCCCACCTCGGTCGCCGCGTTTAACGCTGTAGAACATATCGAAGATTTTTTCCCGCTCAGCCTCGGGAATGCCCGGCCCTTGATCGGTCAGGCTAAAGCGCAACTCTTGGGTATCCGCTTCTAGGGTCAACCAGAGCATGCCTTGGGGCGGTGAAAAACGGGCGGCGTTTTCCAACACATTCACCAGCACCTGCTCAATCAAAGCCCCATGCACATACAATAGAGGCAGAGAATCTGGGATAGCCAGATGCACCCTGAAGTGCTCCAGCACAAAACGCAGCCGATGCAGAGCTCCCGCGACGATATCGGCAGGAGCCACCCAATCACGCTCTAACTTTAACTCGCCGCTTCCCAAACGGGTCATGTCCAATAAATTCTGGATATAGCGCTCAAGGCGGCTGGCTTCATCACGGGTGCTTTCCAATAACGCCCGCCGATCTTCAGGGGGAATTTGCTCCCCCAACACCAACAGACTATCAATAGAGCCGCGCAGGGCGGTTAAGGGAGTTTTTAGATCGTGAGACACCGAGGCCAAGAGCGCGGTGCGCAGTTGGTCGGTTTCGGCACTCAAGTGGGCTTGCTCTAAAGCTTGGGTCAGGTAGGCGCGCTCCAAAGCTTGGGCGATGGCGTGGGTCAAGGCCAAGATTAAGCGTTTACGCTCCAAAGTTAAGGCAGCGCCCTCATCTGGACTAACACCTAATAAAATCAGCGGCCCTTGTTCGCCACACAGCGGATACCACCACCAACGACTGCTGGACAGGGTATCAGTGCCCAAACCGGCTGCTTGGTCATGTTGCCAAGCCCAATCTGCTGCTGCGCGTTCGGGCTCATTTAATAGGCGCTGACTACCGGCTTCAACACGCCAAATGCCCTCCGCATTGCGCGCAATAAAGGAGATTTTCATCTCCGGCCAGCGACTAAGCTGCTGTACGGCCACCTCTAAAACCGCCTTCCGATCCGTGGCGGCGGTTAATTTACGCGACAGTTCCAGCAGGGCGGCGGTTTCGGCTTGGGTCTGGCGCAGGGCGCGTAACTGTTGTTGCTGACGGGATGCCAAATTTCCGGTTAGCCCGGCCATGATCAGGAAAAAGATTAGGGTCAGTACATCCTGATGGCGGGCGGCATGTAGGGTTAATACAGGCTCAATAAACAAGAAGTTATAGGCGATAAAGGATAATAAACTGCAAAACAGCGCCGGCCCCAAGCTGCTGCGTACCGCCACGCTGAGCACGGCCATTAAGAACACGAGGGAAATATTGGGTAGATCCAACAGCTTATACAAAACCTCTGCAACCCCAGCCGCCATCAGCGTGGCAACCAAAGCCCACACATAGCCTTGAGGGTGAAGCACACCTCTAAACGCAGAGCGGGGATAGTCCTGAGTCCGTTGTTTTCTGCGCGCATCCAGCACCGAAATTTCTAGGCCGTGACTGTGCTCTAAAAGCTGCTCGCCCAAGGTACGCTTGAACCTAAACCGCTTGCGCACGGATTGACCGATCAGAAGCAAACTGGCCTGACGTTCATAGGCGTGATCCAACAGCGTTCGGGAGGCATCGCCTGAACGCAGGGTGACGATCTCGCCACCTAAACGCTCGGCCAAATGCTGGGCACCTTGCAGATGGCCTAAATAGGATTCGGTGCGCTGATAGCCGGTATCCACATGCACCACCGACCAAGGTAAGTTGCGCCGCTCCGCCACCCGACAGGCATGGCGCACTAAGGATTCGGCCTGAATATCACCGGCAATCCCCACCAACAAACGCCCCTGAACCCTTGGAGTCTCTCGTCCTAGCAAGCGATAGCGCTGCTTTAAGTCCGCATCCACACGGGCAGCGGCGGTTTGCATCGCCAACTCACGCAAGGCTGTCAGGTTGATTTGGGTGAAGAAGGCTTCCGTAGCCGCCTTAGCCTGCTCAGGCACATAGACTTTGCCCTCTCGCAGACGCTCCAGCAGCTCACGGGGGGGCAAGTCGATCAGTAAAATTTCAAAGGCTTCCTGCAATACCCAATCCGGCACCGTTTCGCGGACGCGGATACCGGTAATGTCCTGCACCTGATCGTTGAGACTTTCCAGATGCTGCACGTTGACCGTGGTATAGACATCAATCCCTGCCACCAACAGCTCTTGGACATCCTGCCAGCGTTTGGCGTGGCGACTGCCGGGTACGTTGCTGTGGGCCAGCTCATCCACCAATACCAGCTCGGGTGGATCTTTGAGCAGGGCATCCAAATCCATTTCCGGCAGCGCTAACCCCCGATACTCCAGATAACGCAGGGGTTGGAAGGGCAAGCCCTCCACTAAGGATTGAGTTTCAGAGCGGTTGTGAGTTTCCACCACACCTACCCGCAGCGCAACTCCCTGCCGATACTGCTGGTGGGCTGCCTGCAACATGGCGTAGGTCTTACCCACACCGGGAGCGGCTCCTAGAAAGACTTTTAATCGCCCGCGCCCACTGGCAGGCAAGTCTGCCAGTAGGGTATCGGCCTGTAACCTATCACTCACGCGTGACCCCAATCATCTGCAAAGCTTGATTCAAGGCTAATACATTCACTACGGCTGGGCCAATGAAAGGACGCTCAGTATGTACCTCGATCAATTGCATCAGTGCCTCAGAACTGAGCTGACGCGCTTGAGCCACCCGATGAACCTGATACAACACGGCCCCAACTGGAAGATGAGGATCAACACCGCTGCCCGAAGTAGTGACCAAAGCCATAGGTACAGGCTGCTCTGAATCGGGGGCTAATGCGGAGATACGCTGCCGCACCTGCACTGCTAACTCAGGATTACTCGGTGCTAAATTACTGGCACCACTGGGTAGGGTGGCAAAATCCACGGCTGAGGGCCTGGAATGGAACCAAGCCGCCCCCGTAAAGGACTGGCCCAGTAAATGACTCCCTCGAACCTGACCTTGGGCATCTCGTATCAAGCTACCCTTGGCCTGTTCTGGAAATAAAACCTGCGTCAATCCGGTAATCAGCAGCGGATAGAGCACTCCCGTCAGCAGGCTGACGCATAACAACATGCCTATTGCGGTACGAAATTCTTTAAACATTCGTGCGTCCTCACAGACTAAAGCGGCCATCACACCACCCCCATAGCGACTAACAGCTCATCCAGCAGTTTGATGCCCACAAAGGGCGTTATCAGCCCGCCTAAGCCATAGATCAGCAGGTTACGCCGCAACAGTTGCACCGCATCCAAGGCCGACAGGCGAATACCGCGCAAAGCCAAGGGGATTAGCGCGATGATGATTAAGGCATTAAAAATGATGGCTGAGAGAATGGCGCTTTGTGGACTGTGCAACTGCATCAAGTTCAAAGCGCCCAAAGCGGGATACAGGCCACTGAACAGCGCAGGCAGAATGGCAAAGTACTTGGCCACGTCATTGGCCACCGAGAAGGTGGTCAGAGCCCCGCGCGTCATCAGCAGCTCTTTACCCACCTGCACCACATCCAGCAGCTTGGTGGGATCGGAGCCCAAATCCACCAGATTAGCGGCCTCACGGGCGGCTTGAGTGCCATCGTTCATGGCCAAGCCCACATCGGCTTGCGCCAAAGCCGGAGCATCGTTAGCTCCATCGCCACACATGGCCACCAGCTTGCCTTCGGCTTGCTCGGCACGGATGCGGTGCAATTTTTTCTCCGGCGTGGCCTCGGCCAGCACATCATCGACACCTGCTTCAGCGGCGATGGCAGCAGCAGTGAGCGGATTATCGCCAGTCACCATCACAGTGCGAATACCCATCTGCCTGAGCAGGGCAAAGCGCTCACGAATCCCCGGCTTCACCACGTCCTTAAGTTGAATCGCGCCTAAGAGTTGATCGTCCATCGAAACCAGCAGCGGCGTACCGCCACTTTGGGCGATGCGCTCCACCTCACGGGCCAAGGGAGCCGGCATCTGTTCGGGCGTGAGGGACAGAAAACGCAACACCGCATCCACCGCGCCCTTACGGTAACGATGCCCCTGCCAATCCGCACCCGACAGCCGCGTTTCTGCGCTAAAGGCAATGGCCTCAACCTCGTGGCGCTGGGGAAGCTTTGAGGTGTTCTGTTGCTGTAAGAATTCGACGATGGAGCGACCTTCTGGCGTATCGTCGGCTAAGGAAGACAGCAAAGCCGCTTCACTTAAGACGTGCAGACTGACATTGGGGGCTTTATGCACCGCCGCGCAACGCCGATTGCCAAAGGTGATGGTGCCGGTTTTATCCAACAGCAGTACATGCACGTCTCCCGCCGCCTCCACCGCGCGCCCGGATTTGGCGATCACATTCAAACGCATCAGCCGATCCATCCCCGCAATGCCGATGGCCGACAACAGACCGCCAATGGTGGTGGGGATCAGCGTGACCAAGAGCGCGGTTAAGTAGATCAGCGGCAATTCCCCGCCAGCAAAACGGGCAAAGGGCTGTAGAGTCAGTACCACCAACAAGAAGATCAGCGTTAAACCGATCAGCAGGGTATCTAAGGCGATTTCGTTGGGAGTCTTTTGGCGCTGGGCTCCCTCCACCAAAGCAATCATGCGATCTAAAGTGGATTCACCGGGGTTGCTGGTAATGCGTACCAGCAGCCAATCCGATACTACGCGGGTATTGCCCGTCACAGCGGAGCGATCACCGCCCGACTCGCGGATCACCGGCGCAGACTCGCCCGTAATGGCCGCCTCGTTGACGGCTGCAATGCCCTCAATTACCTCGCCGTCGCTAGGAATCAGTTCCCCTGCCTCAACGCGTACCACATCGCCTTTGCGCAAATTACCTGCGGCTACGGGTTCAAAACCTCCCTCAGCCGTTTGTTTGCGGGCTATCAGCCCCTGTGTACCGGCTTTTAGGCTGTCGGCACAGGCTTTACCGCGCCCCTCGGCCAAGGCTTCGGCAAAGTTAGCAAACAGCAGGGTGAACCACAGCCACAGGCTGATTTGGATGGAAAACCCAAGGGATACGCCCTCTTGTGGCCAAAAACACAACAGAGTGGTCAGCACCGCTGCTAGCTCAACCACCAGCATCACGGGCGAGCGTAGTAAAAGACGTGGGTCTAGTTTGATCACCGACTGCCACAGCGCGGCACGCCAAGCCGGAGCCTGAGCGGATACTCTTTGCTTTGTTTCCATGATCAGCCCCTTAACCCACAGAAATCAGATGTTCGGCCAGCGGGCCTAAAACCAGAGCAGGCAGGAAGGTCAGCCCACTCACCACCAAAATGCTCAGCGTCAACAGCACTACGAACAGCGGGCTGTGGGTCGGAAAGCGGCTATTGCTATCAGGAGGCGCACAGCGTTTCGCACCCAGACTGCCCGCAATAGCTAACACCGGCAGGATGTAGCCCAAGCGCCCCAGCAACATGGCCAGCGCCAGCAGCAGATTATGAAAAGGAGTGTTTGCTGAGAGCCCCGCAAAGGCGGAACCGTTATTGGCCGTAGCCGAGGTGTAGGCATAGAGGATTTGGCTAAAACCGTGGGGGCCGGGATTGCTGATGGCACTGGCAGGGCCCTCTAAGCTCACCGCTAAGGCGGTAAACACCAACACGCCCACCGGCATCACTAATAGACTGGCCACTAACCAGCGGATTTCCACCGCCTCTAATTTTTTACCGAGGTATTCTGGGGTACGCCCAATCATCAAACCGGCTAAAAACACCGCAATCATCACACACAGCAGCATGCCGTATAGACCTGCGCCCACGCCGCCAAAAATCACCTCGCCCAGCATCATATTGACCAATAACCCCAAGCCGCCCAAGGCGCTGAAGCTATCGTGCATGGCATTGACGGAACCACTGGAAGCCGTAGTGGTGGCCACCGCCCACAAAGCCGATCCTGTAACGCCAAAGCGGCTTTCTTTACCCTCTAGGGAGCCTGTTTGCTCCACAGGTAAGCCGACCAAGGCAGGATTAGGTCGGTGTTCGGCATACAGGGTTAAGCCTAAGCTGGCGATAAACAGCACCAACATACAGGCCAACAGCGCCCAACTTTGCCGGCGATCGCGCACGTAATCACCAAAGGTGAACACCAAAGCCGCCGGAATCAGCAAAATAGCTGCTAACTCCAGCAGATTGCTCCATGCACTGGGGTTTTCAAAAGGATGGGCTGAGTTAACGCCAAAAAAGCCACCGCCGTTGGTTCCTAATTGCTTAATCGCCACTTGGCTGGCGACAGGGCCGAGGGGGATGTGCTGCTCCTGCCCTTGCAAGGTTAGGGCAGTGGCATAAGAGTCCAGAGTCTGAGGTACGCCCAGCCACACCAGAACAGGGGCTAGAAGTAAGCAGGCGGGCAGTAAGATGTACAAAATTACGCGCCATAGATCCACCCAAAAGTTGCCTAAAGCTTGGGTAGTTTTACGCGCTAATCCCCGACACAGTACTGCCAGCACCGCAATGCCGATGGCCGGGCTGATAAAATTCTGTACCGTCAACCCCAGCATCTGACTGAAGTAGGATAGATTCGCCTCACCGCTGTAGGCTTGCCAGTTGGTATTGGTGACAAAACTCACAGCAGTATTCAGCGCCAGAGTCCACTCCAGACCCGATACCTGCTGTGGATTAAGGGGTAAATGCCCTTGGCTCACCAAAACCCCAAACAGAACAAGGATGTTGAGTAGGGTAAAACCCAACAAAGCCTTGGCGTAGGCACGCCAGCTCTGTTCCGTTTCAGCCTCAACGCCCAAGACTCGATAACCGAGGCGCTCAACCGGCGCTAGGTGGCTGGATAACCACAAAGGCTGTCGCTCCATCACCCGGAACATATAACGCCCCAAAAAAGGCGCAGGCAGCAATACACAGGCTAAAAAGCCCAGCAATAGCCCATAGTCTTCAAGTTCCATGATACAAATGCTCTATTAAGTGGATAAACCAAAGCATAGCTATTATTAGAATTCAGCTTGTAAATAAACGAGTCAACAACTCACAATAGCCCGTAAAAATTGCGTAAAAATAAAATTTCTGTATAAATTAAAAACAAGCTAAGTCTCTAATAGGGCATTTTTTATTTTTAATTTACGCTTGGGGATATTTAACAACTAGAAAGTTTAGGGGATACTCTATAAAAATTTGCATACCACAAGCATCCAACTAGCCTAAATAACAACACTACACTTTGCTCTGGATAACAGACTATGTATGCATTAAACAAAACACTATTATGGCTTAGCTCAGCAATTAGCCTGACTCTTGCCGCCGAAGCTTGGGCCCTGAGTGTAAACGGCAGTGCCGCGCTCACGAGCGATTACGTCTGGCGGGGCACCTCACAAACACGGGGTGATCCCGCCGTACAGGGCAGCCTTAAACTAAGCACCGACTCGGGTTGGTATGCCTCGGTTTGGGGTTCTAACGTGGAGTTTGATGGCGCTGACGCTAATACAGAATGGGATATTACGGCGGGTTGGTCGGGTGCCCTAAACCCAGATTGGAGCCTTGACCTTAATAGTATTTATTATCGCTACCCATCCACCAGCCCTCATTTAAATTGGATTGAATTCGGGGGAACTGTTACTTGGAAGCAAAACTACTGGTTATCGGCTTGGTGGTCAGATGATGTTATGGCTTCTGATGAAAATGGGGCTTATTTACAACTAGGCGGACGTACCTATTTTAATTCACTCTGGCGCTTTGAGGGGCTGTTAGGTTATTACTGGTTAGATCACTCCTACGCCAATAGTTATGGCCACGCCCAACTAAGCCTTATTCGCAGTATTACGCCGAACTTGGAATGGCGTACTAGTTTCCATACCACAGACTCCACCGCAAAAAGCTTATTTCCAGACCAAGGAGGGGAGCGTTTAGAAGTGGCCTTACAATTTAGCTTTTAATACCACACGAAATATTCACACTAACTATAAATATATTGAAGGGAGTATCAAACTATGGATCGGACGAACAGCTCAGACTATAAAATGTCCGTTATGTCCCAAGATGAGCTAAACATAGCCATTCAATGGGCCAAACAGGAAGGCTGGAACCCCGGTTTACAAGATGCCACCGCCTTCTATGCCGCTGACCCTAGGGGCTTTTTAATCGGTACTCTCGGATCGACGCCCATAGCCACTATTTCGGCGGTTAAATATGGCAGCTCTTTTGGCTTTATTGGGCTTTATATCGTCAAAGAAGAATTTAGAGGCCAAGGGTACGGCCTTAAACTCTGGCAAGAGGCAATGCAATCGCTTAAGGGAAGAAATATTGGCTTAGATGGCGTTGTGGCCCAGCAAGAGAACTATAAAAAGTCAGGCTTTAACTTAGCCCACCGCAATATAAGATTTGCCGGACGCTCCACCCAATCGCCAGCCCCTGCGGCGCATATTCGCTCCATTAAAGAAGTTGAATTCTCCCATTTGGAGGAATACGACCATCCCTTCTTTCCTGAGCGTCGATCGGCTTTTCTAAAGCACTGGGTTAACCAAGAACATACGCATACCTTGGTCATCTTAGACGGGGCAAAGATTGTAGGCTACGGCTGCATTCGAGCCTGCGTTCAAGGCTTTAAAATCGGCCCTTTGAATGCGGAACACCCTGATTTGGCCCTTGAGCTTTTTACGGCACTCACCCATAACCTGCCCGAGGGTTCTGATATCTTTTTGGATATCCCCGAGGTGAATATTCAAGCGCTGGATATGGCCAAAAAACTGGGGATGTCGCCGTCTTTTGAAACAGCGCGCATGTATACCTCAGCCGTTCCGCCCATGCCTTTGCACAAGATTTTCGGCATTACATCCTTTGAACTGGGTTAATTGACTCAGATACGCCCCGCCTTTACTTGCGTGAACGACGGGGCAATCCTCCGCTAAGAATGCAGCACTATTCCGCTGTCACTCAGCCAAGATAAATACACCTGATCCTCCCAAGTCGGCCTTTGTACATGACGCTCAGCGTTGGCTAAAAAAGCCTGCACCACCACGCCCGATGCCAAACGCACGTAATACACCGAATGCCCACCCAAATAGGCAATGTCCTGTACTACGCCGGTGGTCCAGTTGTAGTCCGGATACTCCAAGGCGGGAGCTTCTAAGCTCATCAGCAGTTTTTCAGGGCGTAGGGCGTAGGTGACGTGCTTTTCCTCCGCGCGGGTGCTGATGCCATGTCCTACATAGATCGGGCGCTCCAGTTGCGGACACTGGATGATGGCGTGATCCTGTAGATCCTCAATCAGCTCACCCTCAAACAGATTGACGTTGCCGATGAATTCACACACCAAGCGGTTAGCCGGTGTTTCGTAAATATCCATCGGGCTGCCCACTTGGGCGATGCTGCCTTGGTTCATGATGGCCAAGCGCGCGGCCATAGTCATGGCTTCTTCTTGATCGTGAGTCACCATCACGCAGGTCACACCCACGCGCTCGATGATTTGCACCAGCTCCAGTTGCATCTGGGAGCGCAGCTTTTTATCCAAAGCGCCCATCGGCTCATCCAGTAACAGGAGTTTGGGGCGTTTGGCTAAGGAGCGCGCTAAAGCCACTCGTTGCCGCTGTCCGCCCGATAACTGATGAGGTTTGCGCTGGGCATAGGCCTCCATGTGCACCAGCTTGAGCATTTCCGCCACCCGTGCGGCGATTTCGGCTCTAGGCAAGCGATCCTGTTTCAAACCAAAGGCAATGTTTTGCTCCACCGTCATGTGGGGAAACAGCGCGTAGGACTGAAACATCATATTGATGGGCCGCTCATAGGGCGGCAGATCGGTAATGTCTTGGCCGTCCAGAAAAATACGCCCCTGAGTCGGCTGTTCAAAGCCCGCCAACATACGCAACAGGGTGGACTTACCCGAGCCCGATCCGCCCAACAGAGCAAAAATCTCACCCTGATGAATCTCCAGGGAGATGTCCTGTACCGCCACCACCTCAGCGTATTGTTTGGTGATGTGCTGAATATTCAACAAAACCTGCCGGTCTTGGCTTTCGCCGGTCAGGGCTTTTTTATAGGCGCTGGAGGCAACAGCCATGCGCAGACTCCCAAAGATGTGGTCAGATTGAGCGGGTGTTTAGGGTAAAAAATCCCAGAATGCAAGAGGAGCAGTTAGCGATGGCCGTCACTGCTCCTTAACGCGCATTAACGGCCGGATTTGATCTTCGTCCAGCTACGGGTCATGGCACGTTGGGTCTTAGCATCTAAATCAGGGAAGGTGTAGAGCTTGGCTAAGACTTCAGCAGGTGGATACACACCAGGATCGCTGCTGATGCTTTTATCCACCAAAGCGATGGAGGCTTGGTTGGCATTGGGGAAATGCACGCTGTCAGTGATTTCGGCAATGACTTCCGGCTTGAGCAGGTAGTTAATAAAGGCGTGGGCCTCAGCTAGGTTTTTGGCATCGGCGGGAATAGCCAGCATATCGAAGAAGCTGCCCGCGCCCTCTTTAGGAATGCGGTAGGCGATCTTAACCCCGTTGCTGGCTTCTTCCGCCCGTGCCTTGGCTTGGTACAGATCTCCGGAATAACCCACCGCCACGCAAATATCGCCGTTGGCTAAATCGGAAATGTATTTAGAAGAATGGAAATACGCCACCGAGGGACGAATCTGTAGGAACAGCTCTTCGGCTTTCTTCAGCTCATCGGCTTTAGTGGTATCGGGCTTAAAACCCAGATAATTCAAAGCAGCGGGCAGCATTTCGGTAGGGGAATCTAAAAAGGCCAGACCGCAGCTTTTTAGTTTTTCTGCGTATTCGGGCTTAAACACCAGATCCCAAGAATTCACCGGGGCTTGGTCGCCTAAAACGGCTTTTACTTTGTCTTGGTTGTAGCCAATACCTACGGTTCCCCACAGATAGGGGGCCGCATACTGATTACCCGGATCGCTGGGCTCCAAGGCTTTGAGCAGGGTTTTATCCAGATTACTCCAAGCACTGAGCTGGGCTTTATCCAGCTTTTGGAACACGCCGGCCTTGATTTGCTTGGCTAAAAAGGGGTTGGAAGGCACCACCACGTCATAGCCCGACTTACCGGCTAACAGCTTGGCCTCTAGGACTTCGTTGCTGTCAAACACATCGTAAATCACCTTGATGCCGGTTTCTTTAGTGAAATTAGCCAGCGTCTCCGGCCCGATGTAGTCCGACCAGTTGTACACATGCACGACTTTTTCCTGCGCCTGCGCCGTACTCAGGGCACAGCCTGCCAAGGTCATGGCCAGCAGGGTTTTGGCAATGGGGGTCATCCGTAGAGCTCCTGTTGTTGTTAAAGGCGTGAGGGCCAGAAAATCCTGAAATATAGGATGCGCAGTCTGGCAACTTCCATAGCCCTTTTTCAATCATCCAAACACCGGGAGCACCACTCCTTACACGGACAACATCAGGAACTCCCGTTCCCAAGAGCTGATGATTCGGTGGTAGTTTTCCTGCTCTGCCCGCTTCACCGCGACATAGCCGGTAATGAATTTAGCGCCTAAATAGGGCACTAAGGCCGCGCATTGCTCCATGCGCTCCAAAGCATCCCTAAGAGATAGGGGCAAACGCAGATTGCGTTGCTCATGGCCACGCCCCTGCACCGGCGCTTTGGGCTCCAAGCCTTCTACCATGCCGATATAGCCACACAACAGACTGGCGGCAATGGCTAAATAGGGGTTGGCATCGGCACCGGGCAGACGGTTTTCCACCCGCCGGTTTTGCGGATCCGATGAGGGAACCCGCAGGCCGACAGTACGATTTTCCTCGCCCCACTCCACATTGACCGGCGCAGAAGTTCCCGGCTGAAAGCGGCGAAAGGAGTTCACATTGGGCGCAAACAGCGGCAGCAACTCAGGGATGTATTTCTGCAAGCCACCGATGTGGTGCAAAAATAGGGCACTCATGCTGCCGTCAGGATTGGAGAAAATACTCTGCCCTTCGTGATCCAACACGCTTTGGTGCAGGTGCATAGCGCTACCGGGCTCGCCGGTCATGGGTTTGGCCATAAAGGTGGCGGCTACGTTGTGCTTGAGTGCTGCTTCGCGCATGGTGCGCTTAAACACCAAAATCTGATCCGCCAGATGCAGCGGGTTGCCGTGCCGGAAGTTAATTTCCATCTGCGCGGTGCCTTCCTCATGGATCAGGGTATCCAAATCCAAGCCTTGGGCTTCGCACCAGTCGTACATATCCTCAAACAGAGGATCGAATTCATTGGCCGCATCAATGGAGAAGGATTGCCGCCCCGTCTCCTGCCGCCCGGAACGGCCCACAGGCGCGCGCAGGGGCAAGTCAGGGTCTTCACAGCGGCAGGTCAGATAAAACTCCATCTCCGGCGCGACCACCGGCTGCCAGCCTTTTTGCTCGTATAAATCCAGCACCCGTTTGAGCAGATTGCGCGGCGACAGCTCCATCGGCTGACCGGCTTTATCGTAGGTATCGTGGATCACCAAGGCGGTGGGCTCTACGGCCCAAGGCACGGTATACACGGCATTAGGATCAGGGCGGCAGAACATATCCACATCAGCCGGATTGATCAACTGATCATAGAGTTCTTCCTCAACGTAGTCGCCGGTCACGGTTTGCAGCAACACGCTTTCCGGCAGCCGCATGCCGCGTTCCAGCACAAACTTGGTGGTGGGGGAAATTTTGCCCCGTGCAATGCCGGTTAAATCGCTGATCGCGCACTCCACTTCGGTGATGCGATGCTCCTTCAGCCACAACGCAAGCTGTTCAAAATGGGCGCTCATATCCGACTCCCTGTAGCGATACGCCGTTGTTCCACCCGCCGCTGTGCTGCGCGGGCAAAGGCCTGAAAAATGACCTGATAGTGAGGATTGCTCTGTACCTGCCACTCAGGATGCCACTGCACGCCGAGGGCAAAACGATCGGCTCGGTCGAGGCTAAAGGCTTCGATCAAAGCATCGGGGGCGCGGGCTTCAACCCGTAATCCAGCACCCAGACGATCCACGCCTTGCCCGTGCAAGGAGTTCACCCTGATCTGCTCGGGCAAGCCAATGCGCTCCAACAGGCCACCGGGCTCAATCTGTACCTCGTGACTGGGGCCGTATTGCACTTCTAAAGTCTCGTCGGGTTCTTCTCGATGGTCTTGATAGGGGCCAGCTTCATGGACTTTCTGGTGCAAACTGCCGCCAAAGGCTACATTCATTTCTTGAAAGCCTCGGCAAATACCCAAAATAGGTACACCCAAAGCCACAGCAGCGCGAATTAGGGCTAGGCTGGTATGGTCACGAGCCGGATCATGAGGGCCAACGCCCGGTTGAGCGCCTTGGTAATGCGAGGGGTCTACATTGGATGGAGAGCCGGTAAAAAGCACGGCATCCAGATGCGCCAATAAATCCTCTACCTCCAAATGGGTGCCCAGGGCTGGAATGATCACCGGCCATCCGGCCAATGCAGCAGCCTGTAGGTATTTATCGCCTGCAATGTGAAACAGATGTTTCCCGACTAGGGAGGTGCATGCAGAGACACCAATCAGTGGCAGATGTGACATAGCTTAGGGCTCTCATTGCCATGGAGATATCAGGAGGCTAGACCTGTTCAATTTTTCTTACAACCCTCTAACAGCTTGATTGGGTTTGGAATAATCCCCATCCTCCATTAAAGCCTATATTCCCGACCTATTCGCTACTCTGGGAGAGAAATTCGCGCTATTGACAGCCCAACCGCTTTCCGATTGACTGCCTAAAGACCATGAATTGATTAAAATTTTCAACAAGACCCAAGGTGTTCACCATGTCAGCCCATCCCCGCGTCGTCCAGCTCAATGAGGCGAACGACTTCCTCAGGGCGCACCCGGAAGTCCAATTCATCGACCTGCTGATCGCCGATATGAATGGCGTAGTGCGTGGCAAGCGCATCGAGCGCAACAGTTTGCACAAGGTTTATGAAAAGGGTATTAACCTGCCCGCCTCCTTATTCGCCCTTAATATCAATGGCATCACGGTGGAAAGCTCCGGTTTGGGCTTAGACATCGGTGACTCTGACCGCATCTGCTTACCCATCGCCGACACCCTAAGCAAAGAGCCGTGGCAAAAACGCCCCACCGCGCAATTGCTGATGACCATGCACGAGCGCGATGGCGCGCCCTTCTTTGCCGACCCGCGCGAAGTATTACGCCAAGTGGTGAACCGCTTTAGTGAACTGGGGCTAACCCTATGTGCCGCCTTTGAACTGGAGTTCTACCTGATTGATCAGGAAAACGTGAATGGCCGCCCACAGCCACCGCGCTCACCTATTTCCGGCAAGCGTCCGCATTCGACACAGGTGTATCTGATTGATGATCTGGACGAGTACGTGGACTGCCTGCAAGACATCCTAGAAGGCGCGCGGGAACAGGGTATTCCAGCGGATGCCATCGTTAAGGAAAGTGCTCCGGCCCAGTTTGAGGTCAATCTGCACCACGTTGAAGATGCCATTAAAGCCTGTGACTATGCGGTGCTGCTCAAGCGGCTGGTGAAAAACATCGCCTACGACCACGAGATGGACACCACCTTTATGGCCAAACCCTATCCGGGTCAGGCGGGGAATGGGCTGCATCTGCATATTTCCATCTTGGATCACAACGGCCAGAACATCTTTTCCTCCGAAGACCCTGAACATCACGCCACCCTGCGCCACGCCATTGGTGGACTGCAACAGACGATGGCCGCTTCGATGGCCTTTTTATGCCCGAACGTGAACTCCTACCGCCGCTTTGGGGCTCAGTTTTATGTACCTAACGCGCCCTGCTGGGGCTTAGATAACCGCACCGTAGCCTTGCGCGTGCCCACCGATAGCGCGGAAGCCATTCGCATTGAGCACCGCGTCGCGGGAGCCGATGCCAACCCCTATTTGATGATGGCCGCCGTACTCGCCGGTATTCATCACGGCCTTACCAACCAAATCGAACCCACAGAGCCGATTCAAGGTAATTCCTACGAACAAGTAGAACCCAGCCTGCCCAGTAACCTAAGGGATGCCGTGCGCTTACTGGATGACAGCGAAATTATGGCCCAATACATCAGCCCCGATTACATTGATGTGTTTGTGGCTTGTAAAGAAAGTGAGTTAGCCGAGTTTGAACACTCTATTTCCGATCTGGAATACAACTGGTACTTACACACGGTTTAACTATAAGGTGGGTAATCAGGCCCACCTAATTTGACTAATTAATATCGCCCCAATAACACTCATCGTACTGATTAATTAAACGCTCTAATAACACCTTGGGATAAATACGAGCTTGCGAGTGCTCATCCAAGAGTATCCATTCCAACCCACTTTGCCCCGGATCTTGATTCGTAGCTTTAGTTAAGTCGGGCTCGCCCAATAACTCACAGTCAAACATAAACTCTACTTGATGCACGTCCTGTTTGAACTCGTGGTTTAGCCCAATATATTCCCTAATATATTTTAATTGGTTTACTTTTATAGATACGCCCAGCTCCTCTAAACACTCTCTCTGTACTGTTTGAACAAAATTTTCATGCCGCTCTTGGCCACCACCGGGTAATACATAATAAAAGCCCTCGGCATCCTGTTTGCGAATACAGAGTAATTGATTATCTCGAATGATAATGGCTTTAACGGAGTTACGGACGGGGTACATATCGTCTCTTTTTTAAATAACTACAGATCGTAATTTGAGCAAAAAGCTTAGAGTGATTCGGGATACCAAGCATCCATCAATGGCCCAATATTAACTGAGAAAACCTCTAATCTTGCCTTAAGCCAAGTTTGAACTCGTTGCTGATGTTCTGGCGTAGCAGAAACAGATCCCATTGGAACTACAAACCCCGTTTCACTTCCAGCAAAGAGCAGTTGGTTGGCTTCAATAGCTTCCAGAATAAACTCATCCCAAAAGTTATCTTCTTGGGCATCCGTCATACCGGGACGTAGCTTAAATTCGATTCTAAATCCCAGTTGCTGAAATTCGTCTATATGAAGTTTCTTTCTGAGTCGTCGGCTTCTGGGTTTAGATACAGGTTTTAACATACGCTGAGTTCATAACCTTTAATTAATATCTCGTTATTCTGTTTTAGGTAATCTCCAAACTTATGCTACCCATCACCCCATAAACCCAAAGCGCTCTTTAAGCCGCTCCACCGTCCAGCGCCATTTGGGCTTGGTTGGGCGGCACAGGGTATTTTGATTACCGAACAGGCCCACCTCTTTCACCGCTTCCTTGAGTGGTCTGCTGTGCAGCCATTCAACAGGCACAAAGTATTCGCAGCGCTCAGGGTCGTCGATCAGGGCGCGGTGGTAATCGGCTTTGAGGAGGGCTAAGGCCGGTTGCTCTTGGCCTTGGTGCATCAGTTGGAACTCCTTGGCGGGCGTTGCATGGCCGGTAACTTTGGCCACGCCCACATAGCCTGCCCCCGGCACATTAACCCACACCCGATCACCGGGGCTGACCATTTTTAGGCTGTTGCTGTACCAAGTACCGCCCCCGCCGCAAATAAAGCCGTACTGACGCGCTTCGGCCCAATCCCGTGCCGCTCCATGTCCAAAGGAGCCATAAAACTCGCCGTTCCAAGGTTCTTTAGCGTCTCCGGTGCTATGGGCGCTGCTGGCCTGAGGGGCATCGGTAGGATCTAACAACCACGCACGGCTAATCAGTTGTTGCTCACCGAATTGGAACACCTGAAAGCACAGCACGTTAATGGCAATGTCCCGCTCACTCAGATAAGCCACTATGCGCTCGCTGCTGGCATCCAGTTCAGCGGCAACGATGACGATCTGATGGCTTTGGTTCAGAGATTCGGCCTCCAACGGAGCACCAAAACACGCTTGAAAGTCTGTTGCCAAATGGCCCTTGGGTTTAAAGCGTTGGTAGATGGCCTCAATATCGTTGGCCTGTAAGTGCTCGACCCACGCCGCATAGTCCAAGGCTTGCGCTACTACTTCACGCGGGGTGCGCTCGCGTTTGAGTTCGATCAGCACCAAAGAGGCATCGGGGGCAAGGGCTAACAGATCAATGCGCCCGCTTTGGTCGGTGCTTTCTTGGCGACCGATCAGCATCCAGTCTTCCGACAGTAGCGCGGGGGCGGCAACGATCATGTCCTCCAACAACTGCTCCGAAGCTAAGGCGGTGTTTTTGAGCAGTTGCGGCTGTGGGCCAACGCTCCAGATTTGGGTACGAATAGGCATCCCTACGTGCTCCTTTAGGCCACGGCCTGCTCGACCAAGGCATCCGCTAAATGCGTTTGCAGCTGACGGGCTTGGCTGAGTTGAGCTTTTAGTTGGTCACACAAAGCCATGAGTTGATCGACTTTGGCGACGATGCGATGTTGTTCCGCTATTGGAGGTAAAGCCATGACAATGCCTCTGAGAGTACCTAATCCAACAAATGGCTGAGCTCCACCTACAGCGACTTTCTGGAGGAAAAGTGCGAGATTTTCTGTGATTAACTTAATAAAAAATGGCTCTGTACATTTTTTATTATAGTATTTAAATAAAGCTACGTTTTTTATTCCGAATTTTTTATCTGTATTTACAATTACCTGATTTCCTATATTCCCCCCTATCATAGAAAAAAGAATATCAAACCGCTCTACACATGAACGTTTTGATATTTCAATATAATCATATTCTGAAATATTTTTTGAAGTTTTAAAGTTTATTTCTCCATGTTGGAAGTCTTTACTTGTCACTAGCGGATATGTATTTGCCCCTGTTGCTTCTTTCGGTGAGTCGTGGGTTCCATCTCTAACATCAATTGCGGAATGTAATCTCACCCACTCCCACCCCTCCGGCAATTCAAACGGCTTTTCCTCGTCCTTAATCTCGGCCAGTGGTTTTTGCTTTTTGATTTTGCCTTCGGCCACTAAGCGCGCTTTTTCCTCGGCAATGCGTTTTAACAACTCACTGGCCGGTTCGTCGTTGGGGTCTTGGGGGACTAACTTGCCCATCACCGCCAGTTGCAGCAGGCTTTGCTTTAGGGCGTCGATGCTGGATTCGGTGGTGAACAGGCTGTGAAAGTGTTCGGCCAGCCGTTGCCAATGGGCGGCAAAGTCGCGGGCATCTTGGGCTTGGGTGAGGCTGTCGAGTAGGGTTTTTACCAGCTGGGTGTGGGCGCTTTCGGCATCGGCTTGGCGGGCTTCGAGCCGGTCGCATAGGGCCATCAGTTCATCGACTTTGGCGACAATGCGGTGTTGTTCGGGGAGGGGGGGAAGTGCAATTGAGATTGCATTTATTTGCTCTGTGCTCAAATTTGGTATTGCACTACCAAATGATTTATTTAAGTTGGCAACAATTTTTGTTGAAAGATCAATATGGACAAACTGGCTATTTATAATAATAGGAACAATTTTTCCAACACGCTGGTTTATATAATAAACCTCATCTGATGTGTTAAAACCCAGTTTTCCTGTTGTAGCTCCAGACATTGCAATTACAAGATCGCCACTTTCAACTCTTAATTTATCATCAAGTGTCTCAATAACTGATTTATCTACGCGAGACATAGTTTCTGGGGTTAGCCTGTTATTTTTAATATCTCCTATTTTTACAACGCCAATGCCATCAGAACCAAAATCTGAGCTTGAAAAGGCAAAACCGTTTACAAAATCTATTATTTGCCCAAGTCGTACCCACTCCCACCCATCCGGCAATTCAAATGGTTTTTCCTCGTCCTTGATCTCTGCCAGCAGTTTTTGCTTTTTGATTTTTCCTTCGGCCACTAGGCGCGCTTTTTCCTCAGCAATCCGCTTGAGTAGCTCACTGGCCGGTTCGTCGTTGGGGTCTTGGGGCACTAATTTGCCGCGCACGGCCAGCTCCAAAATCAGTTCACGCAGCTTTTGCACGCCCTTGGGGCTGTCGGCCAACAGGGGCAGGTGTTGGGTCACGAGGCTGTTCATGGGCGGCGCTCCAAGGCTTCGGCCAGTAGGGCTTTGAGTTGGTCGCGTAGGGTGCTGATTTCGTCTTGCCGCTCGGCGTAGTCGCGCAGCAGTTCGTCGGGGTCGTGGCTGACTTGCTCGCCCACATGGGGGTTTTTGCAGTCGAGGTTCCAGTTACGGGCCTTGAGTTCGTCGAAGCTGACTTTCCACGCAAATTCGTGTTCCTGCCGTGTGGCAAAGCCCTCGGCTTCTGTGCCCCACCAGTCTTGCTCGGCGGCAAATTCTTCAATCCGCATGGGTTTGGTTTTGGAGTAGCTTTTGTAGCCTGCGGGGTACTGGTGTTCATAGAACCAAACGTGCTGGGTCGGTGTGCCCTTGGTGAAGAACAGCAGGTTGGTTTTGATGCCGGTGTAGGGGTTGAACACGCCGTTGGGCAGCCGCACGACGGTGTGCAGGTTGCACTCGGTGAGCAGTTTTTCTTTGATGCGGCTTTTGATGCCTTCGCCAAACAGGAAGCCATCGGGCAGCACCACAGCGGCGCGGCCTCCGTCTTTGAGCAGGTGCATGATCAGCACCAAGAACAGGTCGGCGGTTTCACGGGTGCGGAAAGCAGCGGGGAAGTTGGTTTCGATGCCGTCTTCTTCCATGCCACCAAAGGGTGGGTTGGCAACGATGCAGTCCACCCGCTCCTTGGGCTCCCAGCTGATCAGGGGGCGGCTGAGGGTGTTGTCGTGCTTGATCTGGCTCGGGACTTCAATGCCGTGCAGGATCAGGTTGGTGGTGGCTAAGAGGTGCGGCAGGGGCTTTTTTTCCACCCCAAAGACGCTGGCTTGCAGGGTGCGCTCGTCCTCAGGGGTTTTGACGTAGTGTTTGCGCTTGTGTTCGATGGTGCAGGTGAGAAAGCCACCCGTGCCGCAAGCCGGGTCCATCACCTTTTCGTCCAGCTTGGGGTCAACCATGCGCACCATAAATTCGGTGACGGGGCGCGGGGTGTAGAACTCGCCCGCATTGCCCGCGCTTTGCAGGTCGCGCAGCAGTTGTTCGTAGAGGTTGCCGAACTCGTGGCGCTCTTGGGCTTTGTTGAAGTCGACACCTTCTTGAATTTTGTTGACCACTTGGCGGATCAACTGGCCGGACTTCATGTAGTTGTAGGCATCGGTAAAGACGTCGCGCACCACATAGGCCATCGGGGTGGTGCTGTATTCATGCAGGTTTTGCAGTTGTGGGAACAGGTTGCTGTCGATGAAACTTTTCAAGTCATCGCCGGTAATGCCTTCAGGATTGGCGGCCCATGTGCGCCAACGACAACTGTTAGGCAGTGGAGAGCGGTAGTCGTCGTCGAACAGTTCCCACTCTTGCTCACGGTCGTCGAGGATTTTTAAGAACAGCATCCACACCAACTGGCCGATGCGCTGGGCGTCCCCATCGACGCCAACGTCTTTACGCATGATGTCTTGAATAGATTTGATGGTGCTGCTGATGGACATGGGGATTCCTTAGGTCAGGCTCAAGCTGCAAGGGCAGCCCTTGGAAAAGGGGTATTTCTGAGGGTTTCAAGCTGCCCCACTGGGCTGATACAGCGCGGTTTCTAAGTCTTGTAAGGCTTGGTGATAACCGGCTTTCCCCCCAAAAGCTTTGATTAACTCAATGGGCGCACCCATTTGGCTAAAGGGGGCCAATTGTAAGATTTTGAGGTCTTCAATGTGCTCTACGCCGGTGTCGGCGTATTTATCGAGTAGGGCTTCCAGCACCTGACGGGCCGCGCCGGAGTATTGGGCGAAGTAGTTGCGCTTTTTCACCTGTTCGGCGCGCTCTTTGCGGGTCAAAGGGGGCTGGTCGAAGGCCACATGGCAGATCAGGTCGAAGGGATCGACGGCAGGGCCGCGTTTGGCTTCCACTTCTTCGGCTAGAGCTTCCCAGAATACGCCTTGGGCGGCCAGCTCTTCGATGATGGCTTTTTTCTGCTCGGCACGGCTCCAACGGCGCAAAAAGTCGTCCAGCGAGGCAAAGTGCTTGTGAACACAGCTGCGGGTGTAGTCGCGTAGGGATTCGGTAATCAGTTTTCCATCGGGGCCAAGGTACTGCACCCGCTCAGCCAGTACGAATACAGGCACATTGTCGACCACATACTTGAGGCGCTTTTGGCCTTCTTCCGCCTCCGGTAGTTCGATTTCTGTCGAGGGGTCAGAAAAAACACCCTCTTCACCCGCGTGGCTTTGGTTACCTCCCTCCAGATCATCCGGCGGCACGGGGGATTCATCGCCCTTGGGGCTGTAAACCACCACGGGGTCGCCATCAAAGCTGGGATCGGCAAACAGCTCGGTGGCTTTCTTAAAGTCCATGATGGTGAACCACTGCTTGCCGTAATCCTCATTGATCCGTGTGCCACGCCCAATGATTTGCTTAAACTCGGTCATGGATTGGATGCGCTGATCCAACACCACCAACTTGCAGGTCTGAGCATCCACGCCAGTGGTCATCAGTTTGCTGGTGGTGGCAATCACCGGATAGCGGGCTTCTGGGTTGATAAAGTTGTCCAGCTCGGCCTTGCCTTCCTGATCGTCACCGGTAATCCGCATGACGTATTTGCGGTTCTCCGCCACCCGCTCGGGGTTCAGATTGACTAAGGCCTGGCGCATCCGCTCAGCGTGGTCGATGTCGTCGCAAAAGACGATGGTCTTCTGGTAGGGATCGCCACTGGCTTGCAAAAACTCAGTGACCTTTTGGGCTACGAGTTGGGTACGGGCCTCCAGTACCAAATAACGATCCATATCTTTTAGGTCGTACACCCGATCTTCAATCAGCTCGCCGTTTTTATCGCGCATGCCCTTGGGGGGCCGCCAGCCTAACAGGTCTTTATCGAAGTCGATGCGCACCACCTTGTAGGGCGCTAAAAATCCGTCCTCGATGCCTTGTTTGAGGCTGTAGCTGTACACCGGCTCGCCAAAGTAAGTGATGCTGGAGACTTCTTTAGTTTCCTTAGGTGTCGCAGTAAGGCCAATGTGGGTGGCGTTGCTGAAGTAGTCGAGAATCTCACGCCATGCGGAATCCTCTGACGCGCTGCCGCGATGGCATTCGTCGATCACCACCAGATCGAAGAAATCAGGCGTGAATTGCTTGTAGATGTTTTTATCTTCATCTTGGCCAGTCACCGCTTGGTAGAGCGACAGGTAAATCTCATAGGATTTTTCGATCTGCCGTTTGGTGATTTTGGTCATCGCCTGACCAAAGGGCTTGAAGTCATTGTTCTTGGTTTGATCGACCAAGATATTGCGGTCGGCCAAAAACAGGATGCGTTTCTTCTGCTTGGACTTCCACAAGCGCCAGATGATCTGAAAGGCCGTGTAGGTTTTGCCGGTTCCGGTTGCCATCACCAGCAAAATACGCTTTTGCCCCTGTGCCACGGCCTCTACGGTGCGGTTAATGGCGTTGATCTGGTAGTAACGGGGCATGCGCCCTGAGCCGTCGTCGTAATAAGAGGCTTCGATGTTGTGCTGTGTGCTGGGCTCTTGTAAGCCTTTCCAGCGGCAATAGCGCTGCCAAAGCTCATGGGGGCTGGGGAATTGATCGAGGCTCAGCTCGGTTTCCACCTGTGCACCTGTTCCCGTGTCGTCATGGAACAAAAAGCCATCGCCGTTGCTAGAAAAAACAAAGGGCACTTCTAAGGCCTCAGCATAGCCAAGGGCTTGCTGCATACCAGAGCCTAAGGAGTGTTTGTTGTCCTTAGCTTCAATCACGGCTAGCGGCAGATTGGGCTGATGGTAGAGCACATAGTCAGCGCGGCGCGATTCGCCACGGCTGTGCAGCTTACCCCGGACGACGATGCGTCCTTTGGTAAAGCTGACCTCCTCGCGGATTTGTTTATGCAGATCCCAACCGGCTTGGGTGATAGCGGGCGTAATGTATTTGCTGCAAATATCACGCTCGGAAAGCGACTTCTTGTCCATGTTCTAATCCTAAAACACTCAATACCGTTCTCTACTGTGGCTGGAGTAGCCTAAACAGCGAGTCCACTACTTTACGAAATTACGGAGGTTTAATAGCCGCACTTTAATATCGCTCCACAGGGGTCGGCTTTGAATATCATCAGCTAAACAGTCCCCTTTCAGTGCCTGCAGCCCCTCCCAAACCTCAACCTGATCAGCAGGCTCACAGCACTCCAGCAGCTCCTCCAATAAACAGCCAAAAGCGCGTACCTCCAAAGACGGCAAAGCAGCGCCTAAAACAGGATCGGCAGGATCATAAAAAGAGGCCGCGCCAAAATCCCCCAGCAATGCCTGCCCTTGCCCATCGTGCAGCATATTGTGGGCGTAAAAGTCGCCGTGCAGGATGCCTTGTTGATGCAGATGATGGGCTACAGAAGCCATATTCCCTGCCATGTGCAACACCTGCTCCAGACTAAAACGGGTTTCAGGCGCATACACATCCCGCGTGCAAGACTCCAGACTGGGTGGGCTGGCTAAATTACGAAACTCTGTACCCACCAAACGCATCACCAAGCCTTGAACCTCTTCAGGATGCTGTGTGATGCGGCCTAAGACTGGAATCAGGCTATCGTGGGTTTCGGCTTGGAGACAGGCGGCCATTTCACACTGGGGCAGTCCATCGCTGGTCACTGCACCCTTAAACAGCTTGACGGCCACGGCTTTATCTTCAGTTTCCGTGGCGCTCCAACGCCCCTGATAAATAACGCCTGAAGCGCCCTCGCCTAATTTTTGCTCTAACTGAAGCGCCGTCCACGGAATAGCATGGGCCGCGTGCTGGATGGCTTGGACTTCTAAGGCGTGGGTAAAGGGGTTGCCGGCATAGGCCAGCCAAGTCAAACGCGGCAGTTGGAACAACCAAGCGGGCAAATGCGTCAACTGATTGGCCGCAACGCGGATTAACTCCAAGCGCGTACAGGCGGCCAAATTCGGCAAAGCCCTCAGACGATTACCGGCCAGCATCAGTTTTTGTAAGTACAGGCAGTTGCCTAATTCATCCGGCAATGCCTCAAGGGCGTTATCAGTCAGAATCAGCCAGCGCAGTTTAGGCGGCAGTGCCTTGGCCGACACCCGACGAATCCGATTTGCCTTAAAGCCCAGCATGCTTAGATTCGGGCATTGCCCTAATACTTCCGGCAACTCGGTAAACTGGTTCTCCGAGCAAAATAGAATTCGGAGCTTGTGCAGTCGGGTCAAATCCTCCGGCAGTGAGGACAGGGCATTTCCGGTTAGATCAAGGATTTCCAATGAATCAGCCAGACTGTAGATTTCCTTGGGAAACTCCGTCAGCCCGCAGGCCAACTTTAAACGCTGAATACCCACCAATTGCCCCGCACGCAGCTGCTCAATGCTATGCACTTATGCTCCTCAGATACCGCTTAAGCTGGAATTTAAAAGCGGCCATTCTGGACACAACAAAAATATCCAGCAAGCTCCTCTAGCCTCTAGCCTCTAGCCTCTAGCCTCTAGCCTC
>NZ_VLKG01000008.1:0-72476 GCF_007830255.1 Azomonas agilis | reverse complement strand
AGCCTCCAGCCTCCAGCCTCCAGCCTCCAGCCTCTATCACCCTAGTTCCAAAACTGTTAGGCTCACAGCCTTCTTATTTCCTGTCTGGTACGGGATGCCATGCGTCGCTGGGTAAGCCTTCTTCTGCTGATCATGCTGCCGTTGCAAAGCAACTGGGCGGCGCTGTCGGCGTTCTGCCAACATGAGCAGGGAGTACAGGCCAACCATATTGGACACCATCTGCATCAGCATTCTGACTCCGATGAGGTTGCAGAAGCCTCCGATCCGCAGCAGAGCCACAAGCACACTACCTCCATTCATGGTGATTGCAGCAGTTGCCTAATTACTCTGCTAAGCCTTCCGGTACAGGATGGTTTTCTGGTCGTACTGAATAGGTTCAGGTTGGCCCCAGAACAGACTCCCCCCAATACCTTATTTCGCCCCGCAACCCCGCCGGAGCGTCCTGATCGAGCCTTAGCCTTGCATCTGGCAGCCTAAGGCGAGGTCGGTATTCAAAGCCCCTAAGATCAATCAAACCTCTTCGACCTGATCTCGCCGGTTTTTTCCTTCCCTTTGTTGCAACGGAAGAACCGCAATGTTTCGCTATATCTTCAGTATTCCTTGGCCCCTGTGCGCGGGATTGAGCCTGATCCTCAGCTTAGTGCCTAACTTGGCTCAAGCCGCCTCACCTGAGTCACCGAGGTTAGGCCAATTATTTGAGGCCGCTTGGGCGCGCCAACCTGAAGCCCGCTCCCTGAGCGCTCGGCAGGAGTCTGCCAACGCGCAACGCGAGTTCGCTGACGGCTGGTTGGCAGGCCCACCGGCTTTAGAGTTTTCCTCCAAAGGCGATCAGCTGAATGGTAATGGAGGCACCCGTGAGCATGTTGCGGGCGTTTCGGCCCCCATTTGGCTGCCCGGAGAGCGTTCAGGTACAGGTGCTGTGGCCGATGCCCAGCGCCAAGCGGTTCAAAGTCGCTTACTAGCAGCCCAACTACGCACTGCGGGCCTGTTACGGGCCGATTATTGGCAATGGCAGCGGGCGTTATTAGAGGTACAACTGGCCGCTGAACGAGTCAAAAAAGCCCGCCAACTGGCCAGCGATGTGGCACGCCGCGTCCGCGTTGGTGATCTGTCTCGGCTAGACCAACATCAGGCGGAGGCTTTGGCCGTCCAAGCAGAATTGGATCAGCAAACGGCCAAAACTCAGTTGCTGGCCGCTACACAACAGTTACGCAGTCTTACCGGCCGTTTGCTCGAACCGCCTGCCCGCCCAGAGCTTTCTGGCGAGCCCTTGCCGCCGGACTTTAATCTCCAAGAAGGCCGCCATCCGACCTTGCAAACTCTGGCCGATCAAGCCCATGTTGCGCGTACCAACGCGGCTTTAGCCCAGATACAAACCCGAGATAACCCCGAACTCAGCCTATCAACCATGCGAGAGCGCGATGACCGCAGTGAACACTACGAAGGCAGCTTGACGGTTGGCATTCGGATTCCCTTGGGTTCGAGCAGCCGTAACCGGGCGCGCCAAGCTTCGGCTCAAGCCGATGCTATTGAGGCGGATACCCAGTTGGAGCTGGCCCGCGAGCAAGCCGCCGCCGCACGTGAAGCGGCAGTACAGCGCTTTGAAAGCGCACGCCAACAGCAGCAACTGGCCACTCAGCGCAATCAACTGGTGCAAGAAAGCCTCGGCTTTATCGAAAAATCCTTCCGCCTTGGGGAAACCGACTTGCCCAATCGCTTACGGGCTGAACGTGAAGCCATCGAAGCCCAGCAACAGGCCGCGTTGGCCAAGCTGGAGCTGGCCGCAGCAACCTCAGGTTTGCGGCAGGCTTTGGGTTTACTCCCCGAATAACCTTATAGGAAACAGGAATCTCAAATGCAGGCTTTATACAAAGGTTTATTTGGGGTGTTAGTCAGCACGTTAATCTTGATCAGTCATCCCTTAGTCGCCCACGAAGGCCATGATGAAGCCCCAGCAGTGGCCAACACCCAAGCAACGCCGCGCTTTAGTGCCACCTCCGATGAGTTTGAGCTGGTGGGTGTTATGGAAGCTAATCAACTCAAACTCTATCTGGATTATGCGCCGGATAACCGTCCGGTTGAGGGCGCAACCTTGGAGCTACAGGCCTCCGGTAGCCCCATTCCCGTTACGGCCATAGCCCCCGGTGAATTCATCGCCACCTGGCAAGCCCCTGAATCGGGAGAAATCGCCTTCACTGCCCTGATTAACGTCGGAAACCAAAGCGATTTGCTGGTGGCCGAATTGGACATTCATCACGAGGACGAACACGCCGACTCAAACACCGAGGGTCTTAGCCAGCTCATCAGCACGGGATTACCTTGGCTGCTGGGAGGCTTAGGGCTGTTATTAGGACTGGCTGGATTTCTGAACAGCCTGCGCAATCGCCCTCGGGCTGAGGTAAAAGCATGAAATCCATTCCGTTCCTCACCACCTTATTGTGCAGTGCTTTAGTCTTCACCCAACCCACACAGGCCGGCCCCGGCCACGATCACGGCGACTCAGCGCCTGTGGCCAATAGCAACGGCCCCCAGCGTTTACCCGATGGCAGCTTGTTTGTCCCCAAAGCCACTCAGCATCAACTGGGGGTACGCACCTTTCCCGTACAACAGGCTGAACTGGCGCAAACTTTGGAACTCAACGGCACGGTAGTCATGGACCCTAGTGCTGGAGGCAAGGTACAAGCCCTATTAGCCGGGCGCATCGAAGCCAGCGCCAAAGGCCTACCCAGTCTAGGGCAACGGGTTAAACAGGGTGAGGTCTTGGCCTTTATTGTGGCCAGCACCGGAGCCTTAGAGCGAGCCAGTCAACAGGCTCAAATCGCGGCACTACAGGCAGATTCTGCCTTAGCTGAGAAAAATCTGGCCCGCCTGCGGGAGCTTTCCGACAGCGTGCCCCGCAAAGAAATTGATGCGGCCAATGCCAACCTCAACAGCATTCGGGCGCAAATCACCGCGTTAAAAGCAGGCACTCAGGCCCGTGAAGCCTTAATCGCGCCTATTTCCGGCGTGATTGCGGCCAGCAACGTGGTGGCCGGACAGGTGGTGGATGTGCGCGACCCAATTTTCGAAATCCTCGACCCCACCCGATTACGGATTGAAGCCCTCGCCTACGATCCGGCACAGGTTCAGGGCATTCAAGGCGGCTACCTTGCCCTAGGGGAGCAACAGGTTCCGCTTAACTTGGTGGGCTCGGCCCATAGCCTGCGCGAACAAGCCTTGCCGCTGCTGTTCCGAGGCGAGGGAACCCAACAACTCACTCAGCTGGCCCTAGGTCAGAAAGTACAGGTGTTTGTGCAGACTGCGCGCCGTATTTCAGGCTTTGCGCTACCGGCGGCGGCACTGATGAAAAATGCCTCCAATCAGTCCATCCTGTGGGTTAAAACCAACCCGGAGCGCTTTGAGCCACGCTTAGTCACCTTTGAGGTACTGGATGGCGTTCAGATTGCCGTCACTTCCGGTTTAGCCACTGGTGATCGGGTAGTGGCTCAGGCGGCTATTTTGATCAACCAAATCCGTTAGGAGTACCCATTATGTTTAAGTGGCTCCTACACAGCAGCCTGCATAATCGACTGTTGGTGATCGTCGCCGCCTTAGTGCTGATGGGTTATGGTTTGCTCAATCTATCGCGTATGCCGGTGGATGTATTCCCGGATCTGAACAAGCCCACCGTCACCCTGATGACCGAAGCCGGGGGCATGGCTCCGGAAGAAGTCGAACAGCTGGTCAGCATCCCGCTGGAAATCACCCTCAACGGTTTGCCCGGCGTAGAAAGCATCCGCTCAGTATCCAGCAGCGGACTGTCGTTTATCTACGTTACCTTTGACTGGAGCACCGAGATTTTCCGCGCCCGGCAGATGGTTTCTGAACGCCTTACCGCTATGGAAGAAGGCTTACCGCCCGGCGTGATTCCGCGCATGGGCCCGGTCAGCTCCATCATGGGCGAGATCATGCAGATCGCCATTCCCATTGATGTGAACAAGATCAGCGCCATGCAGGTGCGCGAGTACGCCGATTGGGTGTTACGTCCGCGCCTGATGAGCATTCCCGGTGTAGCGCAGGTAATCCCCATCGGCGGTGAGGTACGCCAATTTCAGGTGTTACCGGACACCAATCGTATGGCCACCCTAGGCATTACTCCGCTGCAATTGACGGATGCTTTGCGCGGTTACTCCTCCAACAGCTCCGGCGGCTTTTTGGAGGTGAATGGCCGTGAATACCTGATCCGCCACCTTGGCCACAGTTCGCGCTTAGAAGACCTCAGCAATCTGGCCATCGGCAACCGCAACGGTCAATCCATACTGCTGCGCCAAGTGGCTGAGGTGCGCTTTGCTCCCGCCATTAAGCGGGGGGATGCTGGCTTTGAAGGCTTGCCTGCCGTGATTTTAGGCGTGCAAAAACAACCCACCGCCGACACCATCCAATTAACCCGCCACATTGAGGATGCGTTAGAAACCCTGCGCCAATCCTTACCCAGCAATATGGCAGCCCCTAAAGTCACCTTTCGCCAAGCCAATTTTATTGAGGCTTCCATCACTACCCTACAGGGCAAGTTGATGGGCGCAGCGGTGTTTGTGGCGGTGATCCTGTTTATATTTTTAGGCACGCTACGCCCGACCCTAATCGCTTTGACGGCTATTCCGGTATCCATCTTCACCACCGGATTGGTGTTTCAGCACTTTGGCCTGTCCATCAACACCATGACCTTAGGCGGACTGGCGATTGCCATCGGCGGTTTGGTGGACGATGCGGTAGTGGATGTGGAAAACGTACTCCGCCGTCTGAAAATCGAACGCGCGCAAAGGGGAAAACAACTCCCGCCCTTAGAGGTGATCGCCCGTGCCAGCTTAGAAGTGCGCTCGGCCATTCTGTACGCCACCGCCATTATCGTACTGGTCTTTCTGCCGCTGTTCGCCTTACCGGGGATGGAGGGCCGTTTATTCGTTCCTCTGGGGATTGCCTTTATCGTCTCCACCCTCGCCTCGCTATTGGTATCGGTGACGGTCACGCCGGTGCTGTGTTTTTACCTACTGCCGAGCATGAAATCTCTAGATCATGGAGATACTTGGCTGTTAGCCGCGCTAAAACGGGGTTATCACAAAGCCTTATCCAAGGCGCTGCGCCATGCGTGGCTGGTGATCTGGATTTCCCTTGTGTTGGTGAGTATTTCGCTACTCATGGTGCCCTTGTTCCCTAAAACCTTTTTACCACCCTTTAACGAAGGTACTTTGCTGATTGGCCTGCGCCTTAACCCCGGAGTTACTTTGGCCGAGTCTTCCACCATCGCACAGCAGGCGGAAAAGCTGGTGCTGCAAGTACCGGAAGTCACCCACGTCGGGCGGCGCAGTGGGCGGGCAGAGCTGGATGAACACGCGGAAGGGGTGCACGTCAGCGAGTTGGACGTGGGATTAAAACCCGCCTCAGAACTGACCCGATCTATGGACGAGATCACCGGCGATATTCGCTCCCGGCTGGTGCACTTGCCGGCAGCCATTGGGGTAGGTCAGCCGATTTCCCACCGCATTGACCACATGCTGTCGGGAGTGCGCTCTCAAATCGCCATTAAGCTGTTTGGGGAAGACCTCGATACCCTGCGTGCCCAAGCGGAAATTCTGCGCGCCCGACTGGATAAAATCCCCGGCTTAGCCGATTTGGAAGTGGAAAAACAGGTACTGGCTCCACAGATCAAAGTACAGGTTGATCCCAATGCCGCCGCGCGTTACAGCATCGCCACCCCTCAGATTTTGGCCCAGCTCCAGCAATTGGTGGAGGGCGAGCGCATCAGTCAGGTGATTGAACAGGGCCGCCGCTTTGCGCTGGTGCTGCGTTTACCCGACAGCGCCCGCGCACCCAGAGGCTTGGGCAACCTGCTGATTGAAACGCCTAACGGTCAAATTCCCCTATCCCGTTTGGCGCAGATTGAGGAAGGCGATGGCCCAAACCAAATCAGCCGTGACGATGGCAAACGGCGCATCGTGCTGTCCGCCAATGCCCAAGGTCAGCCTCTGTCTGAAATCGTGGAAAAAATCCGTATCGTGCTAAAACGCCCGCTCCCCGAAGGTTACTTCATTACCTTGGGCGGACAGTTCCAAGCCCAAGAGGAAGCCTCTCGACTGGTGGGCTTACTGTCCATTGCCTCGCTGATACTGATGTTTGTGGTGCTGTACAGCCGTTATCAATCGGTGGTGCTGTCGGTGCTGATTATGGTCAATATTCCGCTGGCCTTGGTGGGAGCGGTGTTTGGGCTGTGGTTATCCGGTCAACCGCTGTCCATTGCCGCCTTGGTGGGCTTTGTCACTCTAGCCGGAATTTCGGTGCGTAACGGCATCCTGAAAGTCAGCCACTACATCAACCTGATGCGTATTGAAGGCATGTCCTTTGGGCCGCGCCTGATTATACGCGGCTCTTTAGAGCGCCTGAGTCCAGTGCTGATGACCGCTTTAGTCACCGCCTTCGCCCTAGCGCCCTTACTGTTTGAGGCCGAACGCCCCGGTACGGAAATCCTGCATCCGGTGGCGGTAGTGATTTTCTTCGGGCTGGCCAGCTCGACCCTGCTGGATACCTTCCTAACTCCGATTTTGTTCTGGCTCTGTGGCCGCAAGCCCAGCGAACGACTCCTGAATCAGAACGAACAAGAAGCCTTTTAACCCCCATAGCCCCCGAAAGGAACCCACCCATGAACCTAAAAGCACTGAGCCTCGTAATCGCTAGCTTCGTATTCAGCCCATCGCTACTGGCGGCTGGAAACCACGCCCACGAGCACGCCCACCAAGCCCTGCACGGTGGCATAGTGGTAGAAGAAAAAGATATGGATTACGAGCTGGTGGCCAAAGCCGATGTCGTGCAACTCTATCTAAGCGATCACGGCAAGCCCGTAGCGGTCGAAGGCTTAACCGCCAAACTCACCTTATTATCCGGCAACGAGCGGCAAGAAGTAGAACTCAAACCCGCCGGAGATCGACTGGAAGCTCAAGGGCAATTTAATGTAGCCAGTAATACCAAAGTCATCGCAGTAGTTTCGGGGATGAATAAAAAGGTTTCTACGGCGCGTTTTGTGTTACCTTGATTGGCTGCGGATAAATTGCCGTAGCTCTTTGTCATGGGCACGCTCGGCATGGGCCGAATAGTGTCTTAGCGAGTTTGCTCCTGAATCTAATCAAACAGATAGCAAGATTAGCTAATCCCCAAAGTTATTTGGGAGACTGTATGCCAAGTTGGTTTAATATAGAGACTGTACAGACCATATAAAGGAAATGCTTTATGAGTGATATCGAAGAACTTAAACGCAAAAAAGAGTACCTAGAGCTTCAGAAAGAAATAGCTGCATTAGAAAAAAGTGCAAGAATCCATAAGGCGTTTAATTTCCTTAGTTATAAAATCACAGTCCCACTATTATTACTGGGGCTATTTAATCTTATACTTGGCGCAAAAGAGCAAGCCCTTGAATCAATAGTCCTAGGATTGATTTTAATAACTCCATTTATGTTAAAGTTCTTTTCAAGAAAATAATTTTTAGATAAAATAAAAACCAACTTCAACACTCGCCTTAACTTAACTGTTATAATTCAGTAGGGAATATTATTAATATGTATCCTGAAATAGTCAGAATCGAAATTAATAATGAGATAGACGGGTTTGAGCGAACGGTTATAAATAGACTGCTTCCTTGCTTTGACTCAATCGAGATTGAAGCCTTAGAAAGGAAAAACTCTTTTCTCGAAAATAAATCAAAAAAATTTGATCCTGATCGAGATAATGAAGGCTGCATTGAGGAAGATGGATACTTTGAGGAGTTAAATCACATATTTACCGAAAGTGCCTTAAAACAGGACTATATAAATTCCTCCGCTACACAGCTTTTCCATTTATTTGAACGACAGAAGAAGCGATTTCTTGGTTCCGATCAAACTGACATTATAAAGCCAAAGCTTGCTCAAATTGGCTATGATCTCGATTCTTGTCCCCACTGGATGGCTTTAAACAAAGAGTTAAGGGATGCAGCAAACGCCATCAAGCATGGATCAGAAAGTAATGCAGCAAAAAAATTAAAAAGTAATTTTCCACATCTTCTAGCTGATAAATCAGTTTGTTTATCAAAGTCAGATATTGAGCGTTACATTCAGAATTTAAGGAACTTCTGGAGGCTAGCATTAAATGGCCAAGTTGATTCATAATGATGTATATGGCTTTATTCCAGAATCAAGAGTTTAGATTTAACCAGAGTTATTATGCTAGAAGAATATTTTTTTAAAAACCAACTATGTATGCAAGCATGAAAAAAATCTCAATCACCCCTTTAGTCATATTTATACTCCTGTCTGGATGTGCTTCAGTTCCTAGTACAGATACGACAAAAGCGAATGAAGTTAAAAAATTTAAGGCTCCCCAGAACGAATATTCTGGAGTTTATATTTATAGAAAAGATGCAATGCTAGGCTCTGCATTAAAAAAAGACATTTATATTGATGGCAAATGTGTTGGAGAATCTGCCCCTGGTGTTTTCTTTTACAGCGAAGTAGATGGCGATAGAGAACACACAATAGGAACTGAATCTGAATTTTCTCCTAACAACTTAAAAATTTTCACTGAAAAAGGGAAGCTCTATTTTATAGAGCAATATATTAAATTTGGTTTTTTTGTTGGGGGTGCAGATTTAAAATCTGTTGAAGTACAAGAAGGTAAGACTGAAGTTATTAAAACGGATTTGGCAATTCAAGGTAATTGCTCATCCATATGAGCATATTGGTACGCCTTGGCGTTTGCTCCTTGAGCACCTGTAGAGTCCCTATGACAAGCACTCTCTCTATACTAAAATATTAAATTATCAAAGAGTTGGTCACTAAAAACCATTATCGGTCATTGGCCAAGTTATATATATCCGAGTTTTCACGTTTACCAATGGCTATCACACTGACAACTATCTCCTCGTCAAATACTTGGTAAACAAGTCGATGACCCGCAGAACGTAATTTAATTTTATAGCGATCCGCATGACCACTCAGTTTTGCGCTTGGCCCACGAGGGTTTTCCAGACACTCTTTCAATTTATTTTTAAATTGCTCTTTGATGGGATGACCGAGTTTTTCCCATTCTTTCCAAGCCCTTTTATCGAATTTAAGCCTATAGGTCATCTATATTGACCTCAATAAAATCAGGGTCTTGCATCCGCTCATCGATGATACGGTTCAACTCAGCATCTTCAGCGAGCTCCTGAAAATAGGCAAATAATGCGGGGGGGACAATATAAAACGCGGGCTCATTTCGGTTCAAAATTGCAACGGGCTGACCCTCACCTTCCATTGCGGTACCCATCGGGTTTTTCTTTAATTCGGTGATGCTAGCGGCGACAGAGGTAAGAATTTGGTATGCCATTGTAGTGCTCCACGTTGTACTCTGTTGATCTTAGCACCAATAAAAGCACCATTAAACGCACTACTTAAAGGCTAAATCTGGTTTACAGGGTAATCAGGAGTCAATGAGTCGACGCGCAAAAAACTTAATGTGGGATGGGTAGTTCGGCTATGAATCCCCCATCAATGCGCCAACTTAAGGGTAATCACCCCAGCGATAATAAGCAGCACACCCAAATAACGGGCCAAGCTGCTGGGATCTCCGTAATACAGAATCCCGACTAAAAAGGTTCCCGCTGCACCGATGCCCGTCCAAACGGCATAGGCTGTTCCCATAGGGATACTGCGCTGAGCCAACCAAAGTAAGAAGCCGCTCAACCCCATAAACACGATGGCGATAATAATGCCTGTCCAACGGGTAGCGGGCTCTTGGGCCATCTTCAAACCCACCGGCCAACCGATTTCAAACAAACCAGCTAATACCAGATAAAGCCAACTCATCCTAAAACTCCTATGGATTAGAGCTGATCAGCAAACCAGCCCGTATTTTGCTCATCCCTGAGCTTCAACGCTGTATTAGCTGATTTTGGTTCCATGCGCCTGCTGATCGGCGTGGTAAGAAGAGCGCACCAACGGGCCGGAAGCTACGTTTTTAAAGCCCATGCGCGTACCCTCTTCCGCCAACATCGCGAAAATATCGGGATGCACAAAGCGCTGCACGGGGAAGTGATCGCGGGACGGCTGTAGGTACTGGCCAAGGGTGAGCATGTCGATGTCGTGGTCACGCATCTGCTGCATGACTTCCAGCACTTCTTCGTCGGTTTCGCCTAAGCCCAGCATCAGGCCCGACTTAGTGGGTACATGGGGCACGCGCTGTTTGAAGTTTTTCAACAGGTTCAATGACCACTGAAAGTCCGCACCGGGGCGTGTGGCTTTGTACAGGCGTGGCACGGTTTCCAGATTGTGGTTAAACACATCCGGTGGCTCGGTGGCGGTAATGTCGAGGGCAATATCCATGCGGCCCCGATAATCCGGTACTAGGGTTTCCAGCTGAGTGCCGGGGCTAAGCTGGCGAATTTCCCGCAGACAATTGGCGTAATGCTGAGCACCACCATCGCGCAGGTCATCCCGATCTACGGAGGTAATCACCACATATTTAAGGCGCAGATCCGCTACCGCCACCGCAAGGTTACGCGGCTCGTCTTCGTCCAAGGGCTTGGGTCGGCCATGTCCTACGTCGCAGAAGGGGCAACGGCGGGTACAGATGTCACCCATGATCATAAAGGTGGCGGTACCGCCGGAGAAGCATTCGCCCAAATTGGGGCAGGAAGCCTCTTCACAGACACTGTGCAGCTTGTGTTGGCGCAGCAGTTGTTTGATGCGCTCTACTTCCGGTGATACGGGAATGCGCACCCGAATCCAGTCCGGTTTTTTGGGCAGCTCGTCCGTAGGAATCACCTTAACCGGAATACGGGCTACCTTTTCTGCACCACGCAATTTCACGCCGGCTTCCACTTTGGCGGGGCTTTTCAGGGTTTCACTGCTCATATGCTTCAATTCCGCCCGCTAGGGTCTTCTGTTCTGCATAGCCTAGACGGCGGATCAACTGTGCGGACAGTCGCCCCGACACCTCAGCCACTTCTACTGGCCCAACCAGATCCCGCAATTGGGTCATGGCCAGTCCAGCATAACCACAGGGATTAATACGCCGAAAGGGTTCCAGATCCATATCCACATTCAAGGCCAATCCGTGGAACGAACGCCCATTACGGATGCGTAACCCCAGTGAAGCAATTTTAGCGCCGTCCACATACACGCCGGGGGCTTCAGGTTTGGCCGCAGCCGTAACTCCGTAGCTGGCCAGCGTATCAACCAAGCTATCTTCAATCAGAGTGACCAGCGCACGTACGCCGATATCCAACTGACGGACATCCAGCAATAAGTACACCACCAGTTGGCCGGGGCCGTGATAGGTGACTTGCCCTCCGCGATCCGCCTGCACCACCGGAATATCGCCGGGGAACAGCAGGTGCTCGGCCTTACCGGATTGGCCCTGAGTAAACACCGGATGATGTTGCAACAGCCACAGCTCGTCGGGGCTTTCTGGGGTGCGGTGGTCGGTAAAGTAGCGCATGGCTTGCCAAGTGGAGGGGTAATCCCGCAGCCCCAGCTCACGCACAATCACAGGCCGTTGCATCAGAGCACCATATGCACGCGCCCAGTGGCACGCAAATCCAGATGAATGGCTTGCAGTTGCTCCACGCCCGTTGCGGTAATCAATAGCTGCACCGATAGAAAGCGACCGTTGCGGCTATCCCGTACCGAGAGGCTGGATGAGTCAAAATCGGGGGCATGGCGCTGAATAATCTCAACCACGACCTCAGCAAAGTCTGGGCTGGCATCACCAATGACTTTGACCGGATAACGCGGGCAGGGAAATTCAATCTTAGGCGCCTGAATTTCGTCGCTCATAGGAATTCTGTGTGTAGGCTCGTCAAGGGAGGAGACATCATGGCCCTTAGGCCATGATGTCGTCAAAGAAACTTCAGTTGAACAAACCGAAGATAAACAAGCGAATGGTATCCCACAAGCGGCTGAAGATACCGCCCTCTTCGACGCTATCCAAAGCAACCAAATCAGCACTGCGCAGCACCTGATCACCCAGTTTGACCTCAGCTTTACCGATCACATCACCTTTTTGGATCGGGGCAATCAGTTGGGCATTAAAGGTCATGGTGGCTTCGAGCTTGTCCAGTTGGCCACGCGGCAGGGTAAAGCTTAAATCTTGGTTCAGACCGGCTTTAACCACATCCGCCGAGCCCTTCCACACTTTGGCTTGAGCCAGTTCAACACCAGCGCGGTAGAAGGTGCGGCTTTCAAAGAAGCGGAACCCGTAGGTTAACAATTTTTGAGTTTCAGCCGCGCGCGCTTGCTCACTGGCAGCCCCGAAAACAGCCGCAATCAGGCGCATTCCTTCGCGCTGCGCTGAGGCCACTAAACAATAACCCGCTTCAGCGGTATGGCCGGTTTTCAAACCATCTACCGTGCTGTCACGCCATAACAACAGGTTGCGGTTCGGCTGCTTGATGTTATTCCAAAAAAATTCTTTCTGGGCATAGATGGCGTAGTGCTGCGGATCTTCGTAAATGATGGCCCGCGCCAACTTAGCCATATCCAAAGCTGAGGAATAGTGCTCTGGATGGGGCAAGCCGGTGGCATTCATAAAGTGGCTGTTTTGCATGCCTAAACGCTGGGCACTTTTATTCATCAAGTCGGCAAAGGCATCTTCACTACCGGCGATGTGCTCGGCCAAAGCGACGCTGGCATCGTTACCTGACTGAATAATCACCCCATGCAGCAGATCATTCACCGATACTTGGGTATTTACCTGAATAAACATGCGTGAGCCGCCGGTACGCCAAGCACGCTCGCTCACTGTGACCAGATCGCTTTCTTTGATGCGGCCTTTGTTGATCTCCAAAGTGGCGATGTAGGTGGTCATCAGCTTGGTCAGGCTGGCGGGCGGTAAACGCTCCTCACCATTGCTTTCCAGTAAAATTTCGCCACTGGAGGCATCCATCAGCACATAGGATTTGGCCGCTAACTGGGGTGGAGCAGGAATCGCTTGAGCGGCCCAAACGGAGGGGAGTGTTACCAATAAAGTGATCAGGGCAAATCCCTGAAAAAAGGACTTATTTTTCATCGTTTCTCAGAATATCTGATGGAAAGAACCCTACAAAGGGCATGAAGGCCTAGTCCGGCATGACGCGCTTTGGATCACCCAGTCGAGCTAAACGTACATTTTGCTCCACCTGAGCCGCCTCAGAAGCGGAGTCAATCGGGCCAAGACGCACCCGGTGTAAGACTTGCTCACGATGAACCACCGAGCTAATAAACACCGGGGCTGTGACCATGCCACTGAGTCGATCCTTTAGCAACTGCGCTGCATCTGGATTAGCAAAAGCACCCACTTGGAGAAATACCCCCCCCGATAACGCATTAGGTGTCTGAGCGGTTTGACTCAACTCCCTTGGACTTAAGGGGGCAGCATGTTGTTGGGGCGGCGGAGTATAGATTTCCAAAGGCTGAGTCACCACCTGAACTGGCGCAGCAGCGCTCACCTTAGAGGCTACAGGAGTGCTGGTTTTGGCTAATACCAGCGGTGTACTGGGCACCGGCTGTCCTTTAGCAGCCCACCAACGCACAGGGTCTATACCCTCAACCTTAACCCGCGCAGTGCCTCGATCGGCATAGCCTAGCTTACGTGCCGCAGCAAATGACAGGTCGATGATCCGGTCGGAATAAAAAGGCCCGCGATCATTGACGCGCAGGATCACACTTTTGCCATTTTCTAAGTTAGTAACCCGCACATAACAGGGTAAAGGCAGGGTTTTATGGGCTGCCGTCATGCCGTAGAGGTCATATTCCTCACCGTTAGCCGTTGCCTGCTTATGAAACTTGGTGCCATACCAAGAGGCTGTCCCCGTTTCGTTATAACTGTGGGCATTAGGCATGGGATAATAGGTCTGGCCTAGCACAGTATAAGGATTCGCCTTAACCGGCCCAGAATGAGGCATAGGCACAGCATCTGGAATTTGGGATACATCCACGTCCCACCAAGGAGCGCCATCGCGATGGGGACGCGCATAGCTTCCAGAGCCCACACTATTGGCCGTAGTTTGCGGTTTAGCCGGTTGATCGCTGGAGCAACCCACCAATAACATCAATACGCCGCCCAACAGACTGGTTGCTGCATAACAAGCACGGCGTATTGCTTTCATAGACTACTCCGGGCCTTATCCAAAGCCTCAGCCAGTTGCTGAACAGCCATAGCGTACATCACGCTACGGTTATAACGGGTAATAACGTAAAAGTTCGGCAAGCCCATCCAATACTCATCTCCCTGAGCCCCTTCCAAACGGAACGCTAAGATGGGCGTATCGTTGGCTATGGGAGTCAAGGGAGTCCATCCAAAGCGACGCAGTTCAATGGCGGTGCGGGTGGGCTCTAAACCTTGGGTTAAGCCTTCCTCAAAACGGATACCGGTAATCTCTGCCTGTACTGAAACCGCCTCACCAGCACGCCAGCCATGCTGCTTAAAGTAGCTTGCTACACTGCCTATGGCATCCACAGGATTGTTCCAAATATCAATATGCCCGTCGTGATCGAAGTCAACGGCATAGGCACGGAAACTACTGGGCATAAATTGTGGTAATCCCATCGCCCCTGCATAGGAGCCTTTTAAGCTCAGAGGATCAATTTGCTCTGAACGAGCTAAGAGTAAAAACTCTTTCAATTGCTGGCGGAAAAACGGCTGGCGTGGAGGATAGTCAAAACCCAAGGTAGACAGCGCATCAATCACCCGATAATTGCCGGTATTGCGCCCGTAAAAGGTTTCTACCCCAATAATGGCGACGATAAATTGTGCCGGAACGCCGTACTGTTGTTCAGCGCGTGCTAAAGCCGCCTGATGTTTTTTCCAGAACTGTATCCCTTGGTTAATCCGCGCCTCGGTCATAAAAATCGGGCGGTATTCTTTCCAAGGTTTTACCCGTTCAGCAGGGCGGGAGATGGCATCTAAAATCGGCTGTTTGCGTTCTGCCTGAGCAAACCATTGGCTCAGTTGCTCACGGGCAAAGCCATGCTCTTGGATCATCTCATCCATTAGCTGATCTACCGCAGGCCCGGAGTATTCGGCCAGCACAGGCGCTGCACAGAGCATGCATCCGGCCAGAGTTAGGCTACGTACAATTCGTGTCACTCCGCTCGCTGTCAACTCAATCAAGACCATCTCTCTCTTAAACTTGAGCAATCCATTTTCGATGGGTATGGATCGACATCAAAACCCCAAACCCTGACAGCAGGGTCACTAGCGCCGTTCCTCCAAAGCTAATAAAAGGAAGCGGTACACCGACCACCGGTAGCAAACCACTGACCATACCTATGTTGACAAACACATAGACAAAAAAAGTCATGGTCAAGGCACCGGCCAACAACTTACCAAACAGAGTTTGTGCCTGCACGGTAATCACCAAGCCGCGCAAGATCAACAGGGTATAGAGCAACAGCAACAAACTGATACCGACCAGTCCAAATTCTTCCGCTAAAACCGCGATGATGAAGTCAGTATGGCTCTCCGGTAGAAAGTCTAAATGGGATTGAGTGCCTTGTAGCCAACCTTTACCAAAGGTGCCTCCTGAGCCAATGGCCGCCTTGGATTGGATGATATTCCAGCCCGAACCTAAAGGATCGCTCTCAGGATCTAGGAAGGTGAGTACCCGTTGGCGCTGATAATCGTGCATCACGAAGTACCACATGCCAATGGCAACTGGCACTACAGCAGCCAAAGCACTGCCGATCCACACCCAACGCAGACCACCAATAAACAGCACAAAGGCTCCTGCGGCCAGTACCAGCAAAGCGGTACCCAAATCCGGCTGGCGCACAATCAAGGCAAAGGGAATCAGGATAAGTACTAAGGCAATGGCCGTGTGTTTTAGCCCCGCCGGAAGGCTGTGGTTGGATAAATACCAAGCTACAGTGGCGGGCATAAGAATTTTCATCAATTCCGCCGGCTGAAAGCGAATTACGCCGGGAATATTGATCCAACGGGTAGCGCCCATGGCGTTATGGCCCATGATGTCTACCACCAGCAGTAAAAACACCCCAAACAAGTAGCCAAGAGGAACCCAACGGGCCATAAAGCGTGGTTCTATTTGGGCGATGACCAGCATCGCTCCCAAACCTATACCAAAGGATATGCCTTGTTTGAGCACCAAATCCCAGTTGCGTCCACTGGCCGAATACAGAATGACTAAACCCACTAGGCCGATCAGTACCAGTAACAGCAGCATGGTGCCGTCAACATGCAGACGGTATAAAAATCCGGCACGACGGCGAAAAACATCTTCATCTTCCGACAGAGCCGGATCAAAACTGCCCAGCCAATTCATGGGGTTTTAGTCTCTGTGGGTTGAGCGGGCGCATATTCCTGACGCAGTTGGCCGCGCTCATCCAGCAACCAAGCGTCCATAACCTTTTTCACCACTGGAGCAGCAACTCCTGAACCTGACTCTCCGTTTTCCACCATCACAGCTACGGCAATTTGCGGATTTTCTGCGGGGGCAAAGCCTACAAATAGGGCGTGGTCACGGTGGCGCTCGGCCAAACGGCCACTGTCATAGCGCTCGCCCTGACGAATTCCCACTACCTGAGCGGTACCGCTTTTACCGGCAATACGGTAGCGTGCGGTAGCTCCTACTTTTTTTGCCGTACCTTGGGCACTGTGCATCACCATCTCCATGCCATGACGAACATAGTCCCAGTATTTAGGGTCACGCACTTGAATGTCTGGTACTGGGCGCGTATCCACAGGTGGACTTCCCCCCACAGTGCGGGCTAAGCGAGGTCGTATCCATTTGCCTCGATTGGCTACCAGCGCTGTGGCTTGTACCAGTTGTAAGGGGGTGGTTTGCATGTAGCCTTGGCCAATCCCTAAAATCAGCGTTTCTCCCGGGAACCAAGCCTGCCGATAGCGCGAGCGTTTCCATTGACGTGAGGGCATCAATCCGGTGGCTTCTTCATGCATGTCCAATGAAACGCGCTGGCCAATGCCAAAACGGGTCATGTAGTCGTACATGCGATCAATCCCCATTTTGTGGGCCATGCTGTAAAAATAGGTGTCATTGGAGCGCGAGATAGCCGTTTCCAAACTGACCCAACCATCGCCCCCTCGGTTCCAGTTACGGTATTTATGATCGACTCCGGGCAGTTGGTAGAACCCAGGATCAAACACCCGTGTCGCAGGGGTTACAACGCCAGAATCCAGCCCCGCAACAGCCATCATGGGTTTGATGGTGGAGCCGGGAGGATAGAGGCCGCGCAGCACTCGGTTGTATAAAGGGCGATCAATAGAATCGCGCAAGGCTGCGTATTCTTTAAAGCTAATGCCGGTCACAAACAGATTGGGGTTAAAACTGGGCTGACTCACCATCGCCAATACTTCGCCGGTGGAGGGCTGTAAGGCGATTATCGCTCCCCGCCGCCCGCCTAGGGCTTCCTCTGCTACCTGCTGTAAATCCAAATCGAGGGATAACACCACATCCTGACCGGGTTTGGGATCGGTGTGCTTTAATACCCGTAGCACGCGCCCTCGGGCATTGGTTTCCACCTCTTCGTAACCTACTTGGCCATGCAGTTCAGCCTCGTAGAACTTCTCGATGCCGGTTTTACCCATGTGATGGGTGCCGCTGTAATTGACAGGATCGAGCCGCTTCAGCTCTTGGTCGTTGATCCGCCCCACATAACCCACGGAATGAGCAAAATGCTCCATGTAGGGGTAATGGCGTACCAATTGAGCAGAAACCTCAACCCCCGGCAATTGGAATTGATTCACTGCAACCCGTGCAATTTGCTCTTCCGACAGCTCAAACAAGATAGGTACGGGCTCAAAAGGCCGTCGTCCTTGGAGCAAGCGCTTTTCAAACTGCTCCCGCTCCTCAGGGCCAAACTCCAGCACTTGCACTAAGACATCCAGCACGCTGCGCCATTCACCAGCGCGCTCCCGAGTCATGGTGAGGCTAAAACTGGGGCGGTTATCCGCTAGGATGCGGCCATCACGGTCAAAAACAAGCCCCCGTGTCGGCGGAATAGGCTGCACATGCACACGGTTATTTTCGGACAGAGTGGCGTGGTAGTCGTACTGGATGACTTGCAGGTAATACATACGGGCAAACAGCACCACAACCAGTATCAACACAAAGGCCAAACCGGTGGCGGCACGCTGACGTACCAGCAAAGCATCCTGCTCATGATCCTTAAGTGATATCGGCTGGGGCATGAGTCCCTGACTATTTGTGGTAAGGGTGGCCGGACAGGAGTGTCCAAGCGCGGTATATCTGCTCCGCCACAAGGATGCGCACCAAGGGATGAGGCAGAGTCAAGGGTGACAGTGACCAGCGCTGCTCACTCCGAGCGCAGACTTCTGGTGCTAACCCCTCAGGCCCACCCACCATTAAGCAGACAGAACGGGCATCTAAGCGCCAGCGATCCAGCTCTGTGGCCAGTTGCTCAGTACTCCAAGGCTTTCCGCTGACCTCAAGGGTGACGATGCGCTCTCCCGGTGCCACCTTAGCCAGCATGGCCTCCCCTTCCTGACGGATCAAACGTGGGATATCCGCGTTTTTACCCCGAGTGTTGAGGGGTATCTCCACTAAATCCAAGGGTAATTCAGCCGGCAGACGTTTCACGTACTCATTCCAGCCTTCTTCGACCCAACGCGGCATTTTTGAGCCCACAGCCATCAACTTAAGGCGCACAACCCACCCTATTCCTGCACCAGCGTTTGGGCTCTACTTTGTTCAGCACCCTGCCATAGGCGTTCTAAGTCATAGAACTGGCGCGGAGCCGCTTGCATGACGTGTACCACTACATCGCCTAAATCCAATAAAGCCCAGTCTCCACCCTCTAAGCCTTCAGAACCCAAGGGTATCACCCCTTGCTCTTTGACTTTCAGCATCACGTCCTCAACCAAGGAGCGCACATGACGACCCGAGGTGCCGGTAGCAATCACCATAAAGTCGGTGACGCTGGTTTTACCACGGACATCAATGGTGAGAATGTCTTTACCCTTTAAATCGTCCAAAGCGTTTATAGCGATCTGAACCAGTTGTTCACTGTGCATGCGTTCAAAAAACCTCAGTGGGGCGCACGGTATAGGCCATGCGTGTTGATGTAGGCTAAAACAGAATCGGGCACTAAAAAACGTACAGAGCGCCCGGCGGCTAATAATTGGCGGATCTGTGTTGCAGAAACCGCTAACGGAGTTTGCCAAACAAAGGCAATTTGCCCCGCAGAACCACTTAAGGCTCTGGGATCGGCAACACTGCGGGCGGCCAACAGGTTGCGCAGTGCCTCGGGTAGCTCAGTATCTGCATCAGGGCGCTGCAAAACCAGAATATGGCAATGATCCAACAACTCCAACCAACGATGCCAACTGGGCAACCCGCAAAAAGCATCCCAGCCTAACAGAAGGTAGAGTTTGGGTTCAGGGCCAAGTTCCGCCCTCAGCGACTCTAGGGTATCGAGGGTGTAAGAGGGTTTTTCGCGCCGCAATTCTCGATCATCCACCCGCAACGGCAGTTGACCACCCACGGCACAACGCACCATAGCCAATCGGTGATCGGCACTGCGGTTGGGGGCTTCCCGATGGGGCGGACGGGCACAGGGCACCAGCCGCATCTCATCCAGCTCTAAGAGTTCGGCCACCTCCAGCGCACTGCGTAGATGGCCAATATGTACTGGGTCGAAGGTGCCGCCCAATATCCCAATGCGTAAAGGACGGCTCATCAGGTGCGCACGTGGCCATCGCCAAATACGATGTATTTTTCGCTGGTCAGCCCTTCCAGTCCAACGGGGCCACGGGCGTGCAGTTTGTCGGTGGAAATGCCGATTTCTGCGCCTAGACCGTATTCAAAGCCATCAGCAAAGCGGGTAGAGGCGTTCACCATCACCGAACTGGAATCCACCTCAGTTAAAAAGCGCCGTGCGTCGGTAAAGTTTTCGGTGATGATGGCATCGGTATGGTGGGAGCCGTAGTGGTTGATATGGCTGATGGCTTCCTCCAAGGAAGACAGAATTTTGATGGACAGGATCGGGGCGTTGTATTCCGTTGACCAATCCTCTTCCGTCGCCGCCACAACCGCAGTGCCGAGCAAATCCCGAGTTTTGGGACAACCGCGCAGCTCTACCCCTTTTTGTTGGTAGATGTCTGCCAAAGGCGGTAATACCTGCGCCGCGATCTGCTCATGCACCAGCAGGGTTTCCATGGTATTGCAGGGGGCAAAGCGCTGGGTTTTGGCGTTATCAGCCACACGGATGGCTTTTTCCACATCTGCGGCTTGGTCGATATAGACGTGGCAAATACCGTCTAAGTGCTTAATTACCGGCACTCGGGCCTCAGCGCTGATGCGCTCAATCAGCCCTTTACCACCGCGCGGAACGATCACGTCCACATATTCTGGCTGAGTGATCAGGGCTCCCACGGCGGCCCGATCGGTGGTTTCCACCACTTGCACCGCTGCTGCCGGTAAGCCGACTTCCGCCAAACCTTTTTGAATGCAGCGGGCAATGGCTTGGTTAGAGTGAATAGCCTCGGAGCCGCCGCGCAGGATGGTGGCATTACCGGACTTAAGACATAGGCTGGCCGCGTCAATGGTCACGTTAGGCCGAGATTCGTAGATGATGCCGATCACGCCCAGAGGTACACGCATTTTGCCCACCTGAATCCCGGAAGGCAGATAACGCATATCCCGAATGGCTCCGATAGGATCGGGCAGGGTTGCCACTTGTCGTAATCCGGCAATCATGTCGCTGATACGGGCCGGTGTTAATGCGAGGCGATCTAGCATAGCAGCATCCAATCCATTGGCCTGCCCCTGAGCTAAATCCTGCGCATTGGCGCTCAGCAAAGCTTCAGACTGTGCCTCTAAAACATCGGCAATTGCCTGTAATGCCTGATTTTTTTGGGCGGTGCTGGCACGAGCGAGTACACGCGATGCATCACGCGCAGCCCGTCCCAAACGGATCATATAGTCAAGCACGGACTCGGTCATCGGTTGGAGCCTGAAGTAGAAAAGGCAGTCAATTATAACTAGAGCGGTTCGTGTCGCACAGTTATCTCCCTCAGCCTAAGGGTCTAAGGTTGCTATGATGCCGCTTTCAACACAAAAGGAGCCCAGTTGATGGGTGAATGGTTCGATCTACTGACGCACTGGTTGGCCCAAAATCCCCAATGGATGGGGCTCGTCGTATTTTTAGCCAGTTTTACTGAGTGTTTAGCCATTGTCGGCTTACTCGTCCCCGGAACACTGCTGCTGTTTACCTTGGCGGTGCTGGCTGGAAATAATGTTTTGGATCTCTCCTCAACCATTTTTTGGGGCTTTTTGGGAGGACTCTTGGGCGACATTCTCTCCTACCTCATTGGCCGCTATTACCATCAGGGTATTCGAGAATTGCCTTTATTGCGTGATCGTCCCGAATGGCTGGCCGTCGCTGAACAATACTTTCAACGCTACGGCATTTTCTCCCTATTGGTAGGACGTTTTATTGGCCCCGTGCGCCCCTTTTTGCCCCTAACGGCCGGTATGTTGGATATGCCCCCTTGGCGCTTTGTGCTGGTGTCTATCCCGGCCTCATTGGGATGGGCGGTGGTGTATTTGGTACCGGGCTGGACAACAGGAGCGGCCTTGCGGTTACCACTCCCAGAGCATTTTTGGTTTCAAACCGCCTTGGTGGCAGGAGGCTTAGCGGCTGTACTGGCTGCTCTGTTCTATCTGAGCCTGCGTAATCCCCGTTACAGTCATTGGATGATGGCAGGGCTTTGTTTTCTTTGCCTCGCCGCTCTGTCCCTATTCTGGCCCCAGATGCAGGCTTTAGATCGAGGCTTGGTTAACCTGTTACAGCAGGTACGGGAGCCCTTAGTCGATCAGTTGATGGTATTTATTACCCGCTTCGGCGATTTATCCATTCAAACCGCCGTGGGGATTTTATTGGTACTGCTGTTACTGGGAGCCGGTTATCGTCAGCATGCGGGGTTCACGCTGGGTACTCTGTTAGGTACGGCCCTATGCAGCACAGCCCTCAAGGAAGGCTTTGCCCGTCTACGCCCAGAAGTGTTGATTGAGCCTCTGAACAGTCACAGCTATCCCAGCGCCCATAGCTCAGCCGCTTTTGCTTTGTTTTTAGTCTTTGGCATCTTAGCCAGCCGTCAGCAGGTGCTACGCATGCGCTTGGCTTGGTTACTGGTAGCCTGCATACCGGCCGCTGCTATTGCAATTTCACGTCTTTACCTTGGAGTACACTGGCCTACCGATATATTGGCCGGAGGGCTAGTAGCAGCGAGCTGTTGCACCCTAAGTTTGGCGGTGGCTGAACGGAAAACCCCGCTAGCTGCTCTGCCCAGTCAACACCGAGCGGTTGGGTTAATGGCCTGCCTAGGACTGCTGCTGGTTTACGGCGGCTGGGAACTGCCTGAAGCCTTGCAACGCTATGACTACTGATTCTGCAACAAGGATAAATAGTGGCGCATCAGGCTCAAACGCTCCTGCACAGACTCTAGGGCCAAAAGCTGCTGCTTATGCTCCATAGGCAAAGGCAACGCGTAGGCCAGTTGATCCAATAACTGATGTTGCGTGTTCGGGGGCGTTAAGGCCAGAGTGGCCGCCTGAGGGTGGCGACTCAAGGCCTGCCAGAGCCCCAACAAATCCTCTTCAGCCTGAGTTAAGGCTGAATCAGGACGCTCTGGCAGCCAAGCTACCTCAGCCTGTAACAGTTGATCGGGCTGTACCCATGAAGACAGCACTCGAAAGCGCCGCACAGCCTGAACCCGAATCCCCAACAAGCCATTTTTTTGTAGGTGCCAGTCTCGGATCAGAGCCTCGCAGCCCAGAGGGGTACAGTGTGAGGCCGCTAGTCCCACCTCTTGCCCGTGCAGAATACCCACCACTCCAAATCCGGTATCCGTTTTCAGGCAGGTTTTCAGCATGTCCAGATAACGGGGCTCGAACAACTGCAAATCCAGCATACAGCCGGGAAACAACAGTTGGTGCAACGGAAATAGAGGCAGGCTCATCTCAACCCCCTAACTTAATAAGGCGACGGCTACCGGCAAGGCCACGGCGGTCAGTACCCCCATCAGGCTCATGGCCATAGCGGCAAAGGCTCCGCATTCTTCCCCTTCGTGCAGGGCTTGGGCTGTGCCCACTGCATGGGCGGTCAAACCCAAAGCCATGCCCCGTGCTGCCGGATTGTGCACTTGGAATTTATTCAGCAGCCAAGGGCCCATCATGGCACCAAGCACTCCAGTCAGAAGCACAAAGACGGCAGCCAAAGCAGCCACACCGCCTAGATTTTCGGCCACCAACATGGCGATAGGCGAGGTAGCGGATTTAGGAGCCAAAGTCATCAGTAGGGAATGTGAAGTCCCGAACAACCAACCCAAAATAAACACTAGGGCTGAAGTAACCGCGCCGCCAATCACCAGCGTCAACATGATGGGCTTAAATAACTGGCGGATGCGACTCAGGTTTAGATACAGCGGTATGGCCAAGGCTACGGTCGTAGGGCCAAGCCAGATCGTCAGCAGCCAATTGTTTTGGCGATATTCTTCGTAGGGAATTTGGCACAGCAACAACACGCTAATGACCAAAGTCATGGCCACTAGGAAGGGCTGACACCACAGCTTGCGGGTTTTAGCGTAGAGCCAAGTGGCCATCTGAAAGGCTATTAGAGTTAAGCCCACGGAAAACAAGGGATGATGGACAACAGCCTGCCCAGCGGCCTGCCAGTTCAGCATGACTTTTCCTCCTGACGGCGGGCTTGGCGTTCAATCAAACGCTGCATCAGCCATCCGGTGAACACCAGAGACAGTGCCAAAGACACCACCAAAACCCCAACTACAGCCCAGAAGTGCTCCAGAATTTCATGGGTATAAGCCATCACGCCAATGGCCGGCGGAACCAACATCAAAGGCAGATAACGCAATAAGGTAGTGGCGGCTTGCTGTATCGACTCATTGAGCTGTCCACGCACCAGCAAGAAGATAAACAGCAGTACCAAACCCACAATAGGCCCAGGCAACATGGGCACCAGCAATACACTCACGGCGGTGCCCAATAACTGAAATACCACCAACCACGTCAGACCGTAGAGCAACATAAGAATGTCTCCTGTATTCAGGACGAACACCCGCAACAGCGCTAGGTGAACCTGCTAACAACGAATAAAGTGCGTCCGGTAATGGCGCAGCTCGGCGAGAGAGTCGCGGATATCATCTAAGGCCAGATGGCTACTGGATTTTTTCACCCCTTCTTTGACATGGGGTGCCCAGCGCGCGGCTAACTCTTTTAGGGTAGAGACATCCAGATTGCGGTAGTGGAAGTAAGCTTCCAGTTTGGGCATATGACGATATAAAAAGCGGCGATCTTGGCAAATGCTATTGCCGCAGATGGGTGAACTCCGTGCTGGAACCCATTGCTCCAAAAAGGCCAGTGTCAGTGCTTCAGCTTCGGCGGTACTGATGCGGCTATCCCGCACCCGTTGGGTCAGCCCTGAACCACCGTGCTGCTTGGTATTCCACTCATCCATACCCGCCAGAGTTTCGTCGCTTTGATGCACAGCGATCACCGGGCCTTCGGCTAATACATTGAGTTGGCTGTCGGTCACAATGGTCGCCATCTCAATAATGACATCCCGATCAGGATCTAGGCCGGTCATCTCCAGATCAATCCAAATCAGGTTTTGTGGGTTTTGCATAGGGCTATTCCTCTCTTTATTGTGTTTCAGTGTAACGCAAAGCGACTCATTGCCGCGTCCTTGCATGCAATTCGGGCTTAAACCCTTTAGAGGGACTGGGTTCTCAAGTATCCTTAACCTTTTCCATGCTCACACCTTATGCCCACACCTCGGTATAGGGCCGTCCTTGGTGTCAGCCAGCCCCTTTTTAGCAGTGTCCCCACATCATGCACGAACAGTATCAGTTCCGCGAAATCGAAGCCGCCGCCCAGAGTCACTGGGAACACCAGCAGTCCTTTGTCGTCCGTGAGCAAGCGGGCAAAGACACCTTTTATTGCCTGTCCATGTTCCCCTACCCCAGCGGCAAGCTACACATGGGGCACGTGCGTAACTACACCATTGGCGACGTGATTGCCCGTTACCAACGCATGCAGGGCAAAAACGTGCTCCAGCCTATGGGTTGGGATGCCTTCGGCATGCCCGCTGAAAACGCGGCCATGAAAAACCAAGTCGCGCCTGCCAAGTGGACCTATGAAAACATCGCCTACATGAAGGCCCAGCTCAAAAGTCTGGGCCTTGGCATCGACTGGACGCGGGAAGTCACCACCTGCAAACCCGATTACTACCGCTGGGAGCAGTGGCTGTTCACCAAGCTGTTCGAAAAGGGCGTGATCTACCGTAAAAACGGCACCGTAAACTGGGACCCGGTGGATCAAACCGTACTGGCTAACGAGCAAGTGATTGACGGACGCGGTTGGCGTTCCGGCGCTTTGATTGAAAAGCGCGAAATCCCCATGTACTACTTCCGCATCACCGCCTATGCGGAGGAGCTGCTGAGCAGTCTGGACGAGCTGACGGGCTGGCCTGAGCAGGTCAAAACCATGCAGCGCAACTGGATCGGCAAAAGCTTCGGTGCCGACATCGTGTTTGATTACGATCAGGCCAGCATCGGCATTGAGGGCCAACTCAGGGTCTACTCCACCCGCCCGGATACCCTGATGGGCGCAACCTATGTGGCTGTGGCCGCTGAGCATCCGCTGGCCCAGCGCGCGGCGGAACACAACGCCGAGTTAGCTGCCTTTATTGCCGAGTGCAAATCCGGTTCTGTGGCCGAAGCCGATATGGCGACCATGGAGAAGAAAGGCGTTCCCACCGGCCAATTCGTGATTCATCCCCTGACCGGCGACAAACTGCCGGTATTCGTGGCCAACTACGTGCTCTGGGGTTACGGCGAAGGCGCGGTGATGGCGGTTCCTGCCCACGACGAGCGCGACTTTGCTTTTGCCAACAAGTACAGCTTGCCCATCACTCAAGTGTATGCGGCTGAGGGTAAGGACTTCAGCGCCAGCGAGTGGCAGGAGTGGTACGCCGATAAGAGCGGCCTAACTACCCTGAATTCCGGCAAATACAACGGCCTCGACTTTACCGGCGCTTTTGATGCCATCGTCGCCGATCTGGAAGCCAGCAACCACGGCGCGCGTAAAACTCAATTCCGTCTGCGCGATTGGGGCATCAGCCGTCAACGCTACTGGGGTTGCCCGATCCCGATCATCCACTGCGATAGCTGCGGCGATGTGCCTGTCCCGGAAGACCAACTGCCCGTAGTTCTGCCGGAAGATGTGGTACCGGACGGTTCTGGTAGCCCGCTGGCCAAGATGCCAGAGTTCTATAGCTGCACCTGTCCTAAGTGCGGTCAACCAGCCAAGCGCGAAACCGATACCATGGACACCTTCGTTGAGTCCTCGTGGTACTACGCGCGCTACGCCTCGCCCCAATACACCCAAGGCATGATCGACCCGGCGGCGGCCAATCACTGGTTGCCCGTGGATCAGTACATCGGTGGTATTGAGCACGCGATTTTGCACCTGCTGTACGCGCGCTTCTTCCACAAACTGATGCGCGACGAAGGCTTGGTCAGCTCCAACGAGCCGTTCAAAAACCTGCTCACCCAAGGCATGGTGGTGGCGGAAACCTACTACCGCACGCTGGAAAACGGCGGTAAGGACTGGTTCAACCCCGCCGATGTGGAAGTGGAGCGCGATGCCAAAGCCAAGGTCATCGGTGCCAAACTCAAGTCCGATGGTTTGCCGGTGGAAATCGGTGGTACCGAGAAGATGTCCAAGTCCAAAAACAACGGCGTTGACCCGCAAGCCATGATCGACCAGTACGGCGCGGATACCTGCCGTCTGTTTATGATGTTTGCCGCCCCGCCAGAAATGAGCTTGGAATGGTCGGATGCCGGTGTGGAAGGCGCGAGCCGCTTCCTGCGCCGTGTGTGGCGTTTGGCCCACAGCCATGCCAGCGCTGGATTACCTGCGGCTCTGGATAAAGCCAGCCTGAACGACGAGCAAAAAGCCGTGCGCCGTGCCATTCACTTGGCCATCAAGCAAGCCTCTACCGACATTGGTCAGTACCACAAATTCAACACCGCCATCGCCCAAGTAATGACGCTGATGAACGTGCTGGAAAAAGCCTCAACCGCCACCGAGCAAGACCGCGCCCTGATCCAAGAGGGTTTGGAAACCGTCACCCTGTTACTCGCGCCCATCACCCCGCACATTGGCCATGCCCTGTGGAGTGCTTTAGGTCATACGGACGAGCTGCTGGACGTGAGCTGGCCTGCGGTGGACGAAAGCGCACTGGTGCAAGACAGCCTGACCTTGGTGATCCAAGTGAACGGCAAGCTGCGCGGTGAGATCCAAGTGCCTGCTACCGCCTCGCGCGAGGAAGTGGAAGCCGCTGCGCGTCAGAACGAAAACGTGCTGCGCTTTATTGATGGCTTGACCATCCGTAAGGTCATCGTGGTGCCGGGTAAACTGGTCAACATCGTCGCGGGCTAAGGCCCGCCGGTTCGGGAGAGGCTTCCCAATGCTTATGCGTTTGCTCACTGTACTTGGAATCGCTTTGCTACTGAGTGCCTGTGGCTTCCACCTACGGGGTACAGGTGGTGGTGGCCCCCTTGCTCTGTCGGAGCTCAATCTGGTATCTCGTGATGTCTACGGTGATACCCAGCGCCTGATGCGTCAAACGCTGGAGAGCTATCAGGTCAAGGTGACTCCTACGGCGGCCTATACCCTGAATTTAGTGCAGGAAAAGGTCGAAAAACGAACAGCTACCCAGACCAGCTCCTCCCGAACCGCCGAGTATGAACTGATTAACCAGTTGGATTTCCAGATTCAAACGCGTAACGGCCTGACACTGCTGACCGAGCGTAGCGAAGTGCGCAAAACCTATGTGTACGACGCCAACAACCTGATTGGTTCTGACCAAGAGGCTAATTTAGTTCGTCAAGAGTTGCGCGGAGAACTGGTACAACAGGTATTTATGCGTTTACAGCGCATCACCTTGGCACAACTGGAACAGCTACAGCAAAAAGCCGAAGCGAAAGCCAAGGCCGAAGCTGAGGCCCTTGAAGCCGCCCGACGCGCCGAAGAAGCCGAAGCCAATCGACCCAAAGCCTCTCCCATTGAACCAGCCCCCTAAGTAGCTATGAAGCTTTCTTCAGCCCAGCTAGAGCGCCATCTAAAAGACGCTCTAGCACCGGTTTATGTCATCAGCGGCGATGATCCGCTGCTGACTCAGGAGGCCGCTGACAGCATCCGGCAGGCCGCCCGCCAACAGGGTTTTGATGAGCGCCAAGTGTTTTACGCTGACGCTCAATTTGATTGGAGCCTGCTGCTGGAGGCCGGAGCCAGCTTATCCCTATTCACCCAACGCCGTTTGCTGGAATTACGTCTGCCCTCGACCAAACCCGGCGATAAGGGAGCCGCCGTACTTTTAGACTACCTCCGGCACCTCAACCCAGACAATCTACTGCTCATCAGTCTGCCGCGCCTTGACGGAGCCACCCAAAAAACCAAATGGGCCAAAGCTCTGCTGGAAAGCCCCGAAGTACAGTTCATCAGCCTATGGCCGATTGAGGCAGCGCAGCTCCCACGCTGGCTAGGGCAGCGTCTCAGCCGCGCCGGACTCAGTGCCACCCCCGAAGCTTTAGCGCTGATCGCCGAGCGGGTCGAAGGTAATCTGCTAGCAGCCGCCCAAGAGGTGGATAAATTAGCCTTACTGGCTAAACAAGGGCGTATTGATGCCGCGCTGGTGCAATCCTGCGTTGGTGATAGCGCTCGTTATACCCTGTTTGATCTTTTAGATAGCCTGTTAGCCGGTCGAGCGGCCCATGCTCTGCAAAGCCTCAGAGGACTGCGCGCTGAAGGCACTGAAGCTCCGATCCTGCTTTGGGGCATTAGCCGAGAGCTTAGACTGCTCACTCAACTGGCCTACCAGCAGCATCAAGGTATTCCCCTCGACCAAGCCTTAGCCCAAATACGCCCACCGATTTGGGATAAACGCCGCCCTTTGATTCAAAAAGCCTTAGAGCGTACTCCCCGTGAGTATTGGAATCTTTGGCTTAGGGAAGCTCAATACATTGATGCCAGTATTAAAGGCCAAATCGACAGCGACCCTTGGATGGGCCTAGAGCGCCTTGTTTTAACGATGGCAGGGCAAATACTCCGATTACCAAGTGAACTCAAATAGTGAATACAGAAATCTGGACATTTTTTGATCAAAAGAGCAGGATGCACTGACCTAAAGCCAACCCAATCTGTACCAAGGAGTACCCCAATGGCCAAAAAAGCCAAACGCACCAACAAAGCCAAATCTCTAGTAGCTCAACCTCTGTTCCGCTGCCGCCAAGAACGGCCCGACAAAGGCAAAGGAAGCTACCACCGCCAAGCCTTCCAGTCCAACGACTGGGAGGCTTTTTACATTTTGGCCGCCTGATTTTCCCCAAGCTTCGCCCTATTTCGCCACTCAACCCAGCTCAACCCAGACCGGACAATGATCTGACGGCTTGTCCATCCCCCGCATTTCCTGATCAATCCCCACCGCTTTAAGCCGCGATTGCAAAGCCTTAGAAGTCAAAATCAAATCAATCCGTAACCCACGGCGCGGATCATCCTCAAAGCCACGACTGCGGTAATCAAACCAGCTCAAATGCCCGGTAGTTTCAGGATACAACTGCCGAAAACTATCCTGTAAGCCCCAGTGTTTTAGGCGCTCCATCCATTCACGCTCTTCCGGTAAAAAGCTGCATTTACCCGTGCGTTGCCAACGCTTGGCATTCGCTTCTCCGATACCGATGTCGCAATCTTCAGGGGCAATATTGAAATCCCCCATCAGAGCTAAGGGTTGCTCCGGCGTAAAACCCTGCTCCAAAAAAGCCTGTAAATCGGCGTAAAAGCGAGTTTTAGCAGGAAACTTTATCGGATGGTCGCGGCTTTCTCCTTGGGGGAAATAGCCATTCATCACTGTAATCCTTTGACCATCGGCACAAGCAAAATGGCCCCAGATAAAGCGCCGCTGGGCTTCGTCTTCATCACTGGGAAAGCCCTTGTGTAATTCCAAGGCCGGTTGCCGAGATAATAAGGCCACTCCGTAATGTCCTTTCTGGCCGTGGAAATACACCTGATACCCCAAAGCCTCAATCTCTGCTTGAGGGAACTGCTCATCGGCTACCTTAGTTTCTTGCAGCCCGATCACATCGGGCTGATGCCGCTCAATGAGGGCTTGTAACTGATGGGGTCTTGCCCGTAATCCATTAATGTTGAAAGAAACCAGCTTCATCACAAACCCTTAAATAAAAAGTATTAATTGTATAAAGGGCAATCAGGTTAAAAAGCCCGGATTAAACCCTATTGCATGCAAAATTAAGATCAGAACCTGCTAGTATCTTCCCAATGAGAAAGAGCAATTGGCGCGATCTTACCTGGGCAGGCGTTTTGGCGTTTGTCTGTACTGGCGTTGACGCAGCGGAACTGGAAGTCCATCTCAGTCCAACGAACCGGGATGTTCGGCAAAATGTCGTAAACCATATCGGAACCTTGGGCGATCAGGACGTTGAGCAGTTACAGCGTTATGCGCGGATTGCCCGTGCCCAAGCAGAACAAGCGCTACAGGCTCTGGGCTATTACAAAAGCCAGATTGAAGTCGATGCCCAAGAAGGCCAACCACCACGCCTAGTCCTCAATATCCAAACTGGGCCGCCTGTACGTTTGCGACAGGTTCAGGTACGGGTTGAGGGGGAAGCCGCCCAGCTTAAGGATTTCCAAGGTCTGGGGGAGGATCTTAAGTCAGGCAAAATCCTCAATCATGCTCAGTATGAGGAGGTTAAGCAGCACATTTTAACCCGGGCCTCACAGCTAGGCTTTTTCAAGGGGCATTTTACCCGCCAGCAACTCTTGATTGATCCCGAAGCCGAAGCCGCCGATGTATTTTTGATTTACAACAGCGGCCCCCGTTATCGCTTGGGTGCCGTCAGTTTTGAAGGTAATCCTCCCGTTTCCACCCGTTTACTACAACGCCTTGTGCCCTTCCAAACCGGGGCTCCCTACGACTCAGAACAGATTGTGGCGCTCAACCAAGCTCTACAATCTAGCAACTATTTCAGCAGCGTGCGCGTCGATACCGATCCAGATCAAGCCGACAGCCAACAGCAGATTCCAGTTAAGGTTTTACTCAGTGCTCGCAAGCCACGCAGCCTTGGTTTAGGTCTTGGCTTCTCCACCGACGTGGGGCCGCGTTTACGTTTTGATTGGTCGCGTTATTGGAGTAACCCCGAAGGCCACCGCTATGGAGCGGAGGCGGAGCTGTCCGCTCCTCGGCAAAATGTGGGCTTCTGGTATGAAGTGCCACGCGCCCCACCGCTCACCAGCAAACTGCGCTATGCGGGGGGCTATCAATACGAAGAAATTGCCGGTACCGACAGCCGCAGTAGTCTCTTAACCCTAGGCCCAGAATGGCACCAACAGTTTGAAAGCGGCTGGCAGCGCGTATTGTCCCTAAAATGGCAACAAGAAGAGTACCGATTGGGCAATGACTCCGGCGAAAGCACCTTATTTATGCCGGGAATTGCCCTCAATTATAAGAAGAGCAATCACCCCATTGATCCTAGCCACGGCTACCGCTTGGAGTTCAAGCTAACGGCTGCTAAAGATGGCTTTTTATCGGATATGGATTTACTGCACGGTGAATTCTTATTTAAAGGTCTGACCACAGTCTGGGATCGACATCGCTTCTTAGGACGAGTGCAGGTAGGAGCGAACCTTACGGACGACTACCACAATGTCCCACCCTCCCAGCGCTTTTTTGCCGGTGGTGACCAAAGCGTGCGCGGCTATGACTATCAAAAGCTCTCCCCCACTAACTCAGACGGTGACTATGTGGGTGGTCGCTATCTGGTAGCCGCCAGTGCTGAGTATCAGTACAGTATTGCTGATAAATGGCGCATCGCAGCCTTTGTGGATCAGGGTAATGCTTTTAATACCCCCAAGGAGCCCTCTCTTAACACCAGCGTTGGTTTTGGCCTGCGTTGGGTGTCCCCCGTAGGCCCGATTCGCGTAGACCTTGCCAATCCTTTAGACGGTGATGGTGGTGTCCGCTTCCACTTTTCCATGGGGCCGGAATTGTGATGTTAAAACTGTTTAAAGGCTTACTGAGGTTTATCTTCAGCTTATTACTGCTGCTTTGTGTTGCGCTAGGTGGATTGTTAGGAACCCAAAGCGGCAGCCGCTGGTTGCTGGAGCAAATTCCGGGCTTAGCAGTTGAGGAGTTTAGCGGCCAATTGGGTTATCAATGGCACGCGCGCCGAATCCTCTGGACTGACCCTCAAAATCAGGTGCGTTTGGAGCAGGTGCATTTTGCTTGGCAACCCAGTTGTCTGCTGTATTTAAGCCTCTGTTTAGAACGTATCAGCGCCGAGCAGCTACAGCTTAAGCTGGCTCCTAGTGAAACAGACAGCCCTGAGTCTGGGCCTTTAGTGCTGCCTGAATTACCCATGCCTTTGGGGTTACACATTGGTGAAATCCAGCTTGGCCAAGTCATCATGGATGAAGACACGCTAGCCCGCCATATTCAACTATCCGGCCAAGGGCATACCACACCAGGCTGGCCGATACAGCTTAAAGCAAGTGTTGAACTCCCTTTTCCCGAGGGTTCTGGATTAAGCGTACAGACGGAACTGGAGGGTACTTTACAGCACCAAATACGCATCAACCTAAGGACTCAAGGCTACCTCAACGCCCAGCTATCCGGCCATGTAGTGCCCTTAGATCCTGATCTACCCCTGAGCTTGAATCTAAATACCCAACCCTTTAAAGCCGATCCTAGCCTGCCTGATAGCTTAACGCTGTACGGCTTAACACTGACCGCCGCAGGTGATGGACAACAGGGTTATCAGCTCAATGGATCGGGGCGTTTAGGAACGGGGCAAAGTGTGCAACTCCTCTTAGAAGCCTTACTCAAACAGGAGAGTGTGGCGCTCAAACAATTAGCCCTCAACGCTGACAACAATCGCTATCTGCGCATTACCGGAGGGGCTAACTGGTCAGAGGCTCTTACTGCCAACACTGAATTAACTTGGCAGGATTTCCCGTGGCAAAACCTGTATCCCGCTGATACCCCTCCGGTCAGCTTAAAACGCCTAAATGCCAAACTGGGCTATCAGGATCGCAACCAAAGCTACCAAGGCCAGATTAGTGCCGACCTACAAGGCCCCGCCGGGCCTTTTAGCCTCAAGACTCCGGTACAAGGCTCTTTGACCGAAGTCAGCCTGCCCCAGTTAGAGCTGGTGGCTGGACAGGGGCGCATCAAAGGAGCGATTAAACTGGGCTGGGCGGAAAAAATCGCTTGGCTGGCCCAGCTAGAGTTATCCGCCTTAAACCCCTCGTACTGGGTGGCAGAATTACCGGGTACTTTAGGCGGTACGCTGAATACGCAGGGCGAACTGAAGCAAGATCAACTGCAAGGCAAAGCCCAGTTAGCTTTAAATGGCCGCTTGCGTAATGCGCCTACCAGTCTCCAGCTTAATGCTCAGGGGCAGAACAATCGCTGGATGGTGGATCAGCTAGACCTGCGCCTTGGGGATAACCGTATCCAAGGGCAAGGCCAGTATGCTGAACGCCTCAGTGCTCAGCTAAACCTGAGCCTCAATCGTCTAGCCCAACTCTGGCCTGGGTTACAAGGTCAGGCGCAGGGGCAACTGAATTTAGCAGGAACCCTGAATGATCCTCAGGGCAAGCTCAACCTGAAAGCCCAAGGCATTGCCTACCAAGGCCAACGCCTGCGCCAACTGGATCTTAAAGCGGAGGTCGCGGCCCAGCAGCGGGGCTCCATCGACCTCAGTGCCAAGGGCATCAATGCTGGGGGCACGGATGTAGGTCAGCTCAACCTCAACGGCTCCGGCAGTTTGGAGCGCCACCAAGTTTCCCTGAAACTGGATGGCCCTTTGGCCAAGGTCGCCTTGGCCTTATCGGGAGGGCTTAAAGGCAGCGACTGGCGCGGTCAACTCAGCAGCGCTCAGATCAAAGGTTATGGCCAAGACTGGACACTCAACCAAGCGGCCAAAATCGACTATGTAGCCCAACGCTTAACCCTTGGAGCCCATTGCTGGCGGTTCAAAGACGCTAGTTTATGCGCCGATAATCAGCGTCTTACCCCCAATACTCAGGTGCGCTACCAGTTGCAAAACTTCCCGCTGGATACTTTGGCTCGCTGGATGCCCGATAATCTGGCTTGGCAAGGACGACTGAACGCCAAAGTGAATCTGGATCTCCCCACCTCTGGCCCCACCGGTCAAATTCAGGTGGATGCTAATGAAGGTCGCCTGCGCTGGCGTGAGGGAAAAATCTGGCATGACATCGCCTATCAATCCATCCACCTCGAAGGCCGACTCACCCCACGACAGGCTGAAATACTGGCCGATATTCAGGCCGGCCCCCTAGGTCAGTTAAATCTACAGGCTCAGATTGATCCGCGTAAAACCAGCAAACCCATTGTGGGCTCCTTCAGCCTGCAAAAACTTAACTTAGGGGTGGCTAAGGCCTTTATTCCACAAATAGATCAGTTAGAAGGCCAACTCAATGGCAGTGGCCGCATTACAGGTACCCTAGACAAACCCAACATCAGCGGCCAACTGGTGCTCAGTGAGGGTAAAGTCAGCGGCAGTCAATTGCCTACCACCTTGGAGCAAATCCGCATCCAAGCCGATATTGCCGGGGATCAGATGCAGATCAACGGCGGCTGGCGCAGTGGACGTGAGGGTAAAGGCTCCCTCAAAGGCCGCGTCGCGTGGGCACCACAACCTGAAGTAGAACTGCTACTGGATGCGCAACAATTACCCATCACCGTCGCACCCTATGCCCAGCTTTCCGCCTCTTCCAACTTACGCATCAGCTTGCTGGATAATCTACTCAGCGTTAAAGGCAATGTGCGGATTCCCAAGGGCAAAATTCAGGTACGCGAACTACCGCCCTCCACCGTCAGCGTCTCTTCAGATGCGGTGATTGTGGGCCAAGAACCGGCAGCAACCTCCCCAGCCCCTAAGATGAACATGGATATTCTGGTTGAAGTGGGACAAGAGCGCGTCAGCTTCAGCGGCTTTGGGCTGCAAGCCAATCTAGCGGGCCACATGCAAATTGGGGATAACCTAGACACCCGTGGCGAACTGCAACTCAAGGATGGCCGCTACAAAGCCTATGGTCAAAACCTAAGCATCCGCCGGGCTCGAATCCTGTTTACCGGCCCGCTGGCGGAGCCTTTCTTGGATATTGAAGCCGTGCGTCGCATTGAAGCCGATGATGTAACCGCAGGACTGCGCATCAGTGGCAGCACCCGTCAGCCCAGAGTAGAAATCTTCAGTGAACCCAGCATGAACCAATCCCAAGCCCTGTCCTATCTAGTGATGGGACACGCCCAAGGAGCTGATACCGGAGACAGCAATATATTAGCTCGGGCCGCAGTATCGCTGGGGGTTTCAGGTACCGCCGCTTTGACGGGAGATATCGCCGAGAAACTGGGCATCCAAGACTTCCAGCTAGACACCGAAGGCTCAGGCACCAGCACCAACGTGGTGGCCAGTGGGCGTTTGAACGATCGCTTATCAGTGCGCTATGGCGTAGGGGTGTTTGAGCAAGGAACCACGTTAGCGCTACGTTACCAATTGACTAAACAGTTGTTTTTGGAAGCGGCCAGTGGGCTGTCTAGCTCCTTGGATGTGTTTTATCGCAAAGATTTTTAGATCGGATTCAACTTCGATTCAACAACGCCCGAATCCCTGCTAAAGCCTCATTACCGCGTGCGCTTTTTACTTCAGCGGGGGCTTCCTCCTGACCTTCCCATTGCAGGTGCTCTTGGGGCAACTCGTCGATAAAACGGCTGTGACTGCAATCAAATACCTCACCGTACTGCTTACGTTTGGCGGCAAAGGTGAGCGTTAGTTGGTGACGGGCACGGGTGATACCCACATAGGCCAAGCGTCGCTCCTCCTCCACGCAATCGGTTTCGATGCTGGAACGGTGGGGCAGAATCTCTTCCTCCATACCCATGATGTAGACACTGGGAAACTCCAAGCCCTTGGACGCATGCAGGGTCATGAGTTGCACCCCCTCCGCGCCGTCCTGTTCTTCCTGTTGGCGCTCCAACATATCCCGCAGTACCAACTTGGCGATGGCCTGCTCAATGGTCATGCCGCCTTCTTCGTCCTTTTCCAAGGTGTTCTTTAACGCCTCAATCAGAAACCAGACGTTGCTCATACGAAAGGCGGCGGCTTTTTCGCTGGAACTGTTTTGTGTCACCCAGTTTTCATAGTCGATATCCAGCACCATATCGCGTAGGGCTTCGATGGGATCGTCTTGCGCACACTGATAACGCACCCGCTCCATTAAATGCCGGAAGCGTTGCAGGCGCTCGATAAAACGGCTGTCCAGATGAGTCGATAAGCCCAGCTCACCGCAGGCCGCATACAGGGAAATCTGCCGAGTCTGTGCATACTGGCTGAGTTTTTCCAGCGTACTGGAGCCAATTTCCCGCCTCGGCACGTTAATGATGCGCAAAAAAGCGTTGTCATCGTCAGGATTAACCAGTAGGCGGAAGTAGGACATCAAATCCTTAACCTCTTGGCGGGCAAAAAAGCTGGTGCCGCCCGACAGTCGATAGGGAATTTGATGGTGTTGCAGTTTCAACTCCAACAGCTTGGCCTGATGGTTGCCACGATAGAGGATGGCTACTTCGTTATAAGGCCGTCCGGTGCGCAAGTGTTGGGTGAGGATTTCCAGCGCAATGCGCTCACATTCGGCCTCCTCGTTACGGCAGCGGATCACCCGAATCGGATCGCCGTGGCCCATGTCGCTCCAGAGTTGCTTTTCAAATACATGGGGATTATTGGCAATAAGCTGGTTAGCACATTGGAGAATGCGGCTGGTGGAGCGGTAATTTTGCTCCAGCTTGACCACCTTGAGGGAAGGAAAGTCCTGTTGCAGTTGGATCAGATTTTCCGGCCTTGCCCCGCGCCATGCATAGATGGACTGGTCGTCATCACCCACTACAGTAAAGTGCGCCCGCCCTTGCACCAGCAATTTGACCAGCAAATATTGGCTGGCGTTGGTGTCCTGATATTCGTCCACCAATAAATAGCGCACCCGCTGTTGCCACTTTTCCAACACATCAGGATGGGTTTGAAACAGTTTTACTGGCTGCAAAATCAGGTCGTCAAAATCCACCGCGTTGTAGGCTTTGAGGGTGCGCTGGTATTGAAGGTAGACTGCTGCTGCCGTGCGCTCTTGCGGAGTACGGATTTGTTGCAATGCTTCTTCGGGCAGAATCAGGTCGTTTTTCCATTGGCCGATCTGCTGGATGATCGCCTCAACACTGTCATCTCCGGCGTATTCCTTGTGCAGAATATCCGACACCAGTGCCTTGACATCACCTTCGTCAAAAATGGAAAAGCCCGCTTTGTAACCCAAGCGCGCATGCTCTTTGCGGATGATGGTCAACCCTAGATTGTGGAAGGTGGAGACGGTCAATCCCTTAGCCTCCACCCCCTTAACCAAGGTAGCCACCCGCTCGCGCATTTCCCGCGCCGCTTTATTGGTAAAGGTTACAGCGACGATATTCTGGGCACGGATACCGCAGTGCTGAATCAGATAGGCAATCTTGCGAGTGATGACGCTGGTTTTGCCAGAGCCCGCACCGGCCAACACCAATAAAGGGCCGCTGATGTAGTGTACGGCTTCCTGCTGTCTGGGGTTGAGTCGGGACATGGCACTGCTCAAAACACGCACGTTCGATTAAAAAAGCAGGGCGAACAGAACCACAACTCACCCCACCGCTATTAGGCGCTTAAAGCCGCCTGCTGAGCTTCAAACAACTGGTTTAAGCCTTGCTGGGCTAGACTCAACATGGCGTTAAACTCATCCTGATGGAAGGGTGCGCCTTCTGCGGTACCCTGAACCTCAATAAAGCCTCCAGCATCGGTCATCACCACATTGAGGTCGGTTTCAGCGCTGGAGTCTTCCAGATAGTCCAAATCCAATACGGGAACGCCCTGATAAATCCCCACGGAGACGGCTGCCACCATTTGTTTTATCGGATCTTGTTTAAGCGCGCCGCGTTGCTTCATCACCGCCAAGGCATCTACTAAAGCGACCATGGCGCCGGTGATGGATGCAGTACGGGTTCCGCCATCGGCTTGGATTACGTCGCAGTCGATGTACAGGGTATTTTCACCCAGTTTGCTCAAATCCAAGGCCGCCCGTAAGGAGCGCCCTATCAGACGTTGAATTTCTAAGGTACGCCCGCCTTGCTTGCCTTTGCTGGCTTCACGTGGGTTGCGCGTACCGGTAGAGCGCGGCAGCATGCCGTATTCAGCCGTCAACCAGCCCTGTCCTTGGCCTTTCAAAAAGCGGGGAACTCCAGCTTCTACGCTCACGGTGCAAATCACTTTGGTATCGCCAAACTCCACTAACACCGAACCCTCAGCGTGTTTGGTGTAATGGCGGGTAATACGGATCGGGCGTAATTGCTCGGCAGCACGCTCGCTGGGACGCTTCATGGCAAGAACCTTATTTTTGAAGGGAAACTCAAGCAGCGCGCACATAGGGAATGGGGCGCGCCAGAAACCGAGTATATAAACTTTGCGGGCTTCTGGCTGCTGTGCAAGCGATCAAGATTGTTGCCGCAACTGCTGATAGGCTTCCTGCAAAGCGGCAAAGGGAAACTGCTCCAAACGCCGACGCTGTAGATAACTCTGAAGATGGGCGAAGTTACGCCGAATCTGCCAGCGATCTAGTGGAAACAGCCGAAAGCGCATATCCAAAAAATCAATCAGTCCAAATTCAACCCTTGGCCCCGGTAACAGCAGAATATTACCCAGATGCAGGGAGCGAAAATAAATGCCTTTGCGGTGTAGCGCTAAAATGTAGCGCGCTAAATCGGGAATCAGCGCATTGAGCTGTTCTGGCTCGGTGCGATACATCTGCTCTAGGGTTTTGCCCTGCAATGGCTCATACAAGCAAGCGCTAACAACCTGTGCCCGATCCAACCAAAAACAGTCTGTGACCTTAGGGGTGTGCAATCCCAAGCGGTGCAGCCGTTGAGCATTGCGGACAAAACGTCGCGCCTCTGGAGATAACCAAGCCAGCCAGCGCGATCGACGACTGCGAAAAACCTTGAGATAGCCCGCCTCTGGCAGTCTTAGCACCTTAACGCCGTGGCTATCTTGCTCTAGTACCTCGCCCTGTGCCAACCAACCCTGAAATTCGTTCGCTGTTACACTTCGCATCCGCATCCTCAACAATCTTTGGATCTGCCTATTCAACAGGCACACCCAAGTGATTGATCCGTACATTAAAGACCGACTAACAACAGCCGCCTCGCGGTATCACTAGCCTTGGGAGAGTCGTTTCGCCATGTCCCATACCACAGCACAGCCCTTACACATCGCTTTTGCTGTCGATGAGCACTATGTGCAACCTATGGGAGTCAATATTGCCTCGATTTTGGCTCACAACCCCGACTTGGATATGATATTCCATGTCTTTTGCATAGAGTTATCGACTGATCATCAAGATCGTTTACAACACTTGGCTCAGCAGTCTGGAAAAACCATTCACATCCACCCGCTACCGTCTTTGCCTGCACTGACCGAGCCTGAGCATTCCGGGCACTATTCCCAAGCCATCCATCTGCGCTTATCCATTCCTCAAGCCTTGGCCCCCATCACCGACCGTGTCTTGTATTTAGACGCTGATATGCTGTGCTTGGGGGAGATTTCCAAACTAGCCCAGCTCGATTTAAGTGAGGTTACGGTTGCTGCCGTGCGGGACTTTAATGCCTTAAGTATGCGTACCCGTTTATCCTACCAACACTGCACCCTGCGCGATTATTTCAACGCCGGTCTGTTGCTGATCAACATTCCGCGCTGGCTCGAACAGCGTGTTTCAGAACGCACCCTCGATAAAATGCTCAATCCGACACTCAAGCTTAAATACCGCGATCAAGATGCTTTGAACCTGGTATTGGATGCACAGGTACGGGTTTTGGACAGCGTTTGGAATCATCAATGTTCCCTAACGCGCAGCCTGAGAAAAGCTCAATTGGAGTTAGATGCTCCCGCTGATACCCGCTTTATCCACTTTATCGGCCCACTAAAACCTTGGCGCAGTTGGAACCCCCATGCTTCCCGCGCTTTATTTGTGCAGTATCAGTCTCAGTCGCCTTGGGCTGGTTTAGATTTAGACGATCATTTCAGCGAGCGGGAGCGCTACGTCTATACCCGCTTTATGTACCGGACGTTATTCCGTCAACGCCGCTATCTACAAGGGATGCGCTGGTATTTACGCTTTAGGGCACTCAAAGCTAAAGCCGCCTAATCATCCCAATATCTTGGGCCAAGGCCTGCGTTCAATCAGCTAAGGCCCATCCTTGAAGTATTTTCGCTGTTACAATCCGCCACTATTTCCTCACAGGTTACATGAGAACGCCCATGCCTCGTTCTACTCGGCCCTCTAGCTTTGAGGTGTACTGGCGGCTGTTGATGTACGTCAGGCCTTACTGGTGGGCTTTTGCCGTCAGTATCTTCGGTTTTTTACTCTTCGCTTCGGGTCAGCCTATGTTGGCTGAGATGCTTAAGTACTTCTTAGACGGGCTTCAAAACCCTGAAGAGTCCCGCGTACTCGGCATTCCACTCGCCTATGGTGTACCCGTATTTATCGTATTGATCGCCGCGTATCAAGGCGTGGGTTCCTTTTTAGGTAACTACTATCTGGCTTGGGTTTCTCGGGGCGTAGTCCACGATTTGCGCTGCGCCCTGTTCGACAACCTTCTGACGCTGCCCAACCGCTACTACGACAACCACAACTCAGGGCACTTGATTTCCCGTATTACCTTTAACGTCACTATGGTCACGGGAGCCTCAACCGATGCCATCAAGGTGGTGATCCGCGAAGGGCTAACGGTGGTGTTCCTGTTTGGTTATCTGATGATCAGCAATTGGAAACTCACCTTGGTGATGTTGGCCATTTTGCCGGTGATTGGGTTGATGGTGCGCTCAGCCAGCCGCAAATTCCGCAAGCAAAGCAAAAAGATCCAAGATGCGATGGGGGATGTCACCCACATTGCCTCGGAGAGCATTCAGGGCTATCGGGTGGTGCGCAGCTTCGGCGGTGAAGCCTATGAGCGTCAGCGCTTTTACAACGCCAGCATGGATAACATGCAGCGCAGCATGAACATGACCCGTACCCAAGCCATCTACACTCCGACCCTGCAACTGGTGATCTACACCGGCATGGCGGCGCTGATGTACATGGTGTTAAACCTGCGCGGCGATGCCACCCCCGGCGAGCTGATTGCCTATATTACCGCCGCCGCCTTGCTACCTAAGCCGATCCGACAACTGTCTGAAGTCAGCTCGACTATCCAAAAAGGCTTGGCGGCCGCAGACAGCATTTTCGCCCAACTGGACGAGCCGCCTGAGCGCGACCAAGGCATCCTTGAGCGCGACCAAGTCAGCGGGCGGCTGGAGGTGCAAAACCTAAGCTTTGTGTATCCCGGTACTGATCGCCAAGTCCTACACAACATCAGCTTCAGCGTGAAACCGGGGCAGATGGTAGCGCTGGTAGGACGCTCTGGCAGTGGTAAATCTACGCTGGCCAACCTAGTACCGCGCTTTTACCAACACGATAACGGCTCGATTCTGCTGGATGGCATCCCCATTGAGGACTATCGGCTACACAACCTGCGCCGTCATATCGCCTTGGTCACTCAGCACGTCACCCTGTTCAACGACAGCATCAGCAATAACATTGCTTACGGTGATTTAGCCGGTGCGCCTATGGACTCTATCCGCCGCGCTGCTCAGGCTGCTTATGCCGATGAATTTATCGAGCAGCTCCCCGACCGTTACCACACTTTGGTGGGGGAAAACGGAGTCATGCTGTCCGGCGGACAGCGCCAGCGCCTTGCTATTGCCCGTGCCTTGCTCAAAGATGCGCCGGTTCTGATTCTGGACGAGGCTACTTCGGCACTGGATACTGAATCGGAACGCCACATCCAAGCCGCCTTGGATCGGGTGATGAAGGGCCGTACCACCTTGGTGATTGCCCACCGTTTGAGTACGATTGAGAAAGCCGACCTGATTTTAGTCATGGATCAAGGGCATATTGTGGAGCGCGGCACCCACAACGAGCTTTTAGAGTTGAACGGCTACTACGCCCGTTTACACGCCCGGCAATTTAAGGATAGCGACGAGCACGAGGGAGATAGCTGATGCTGAGATGGTTACGCCCTTGGCGCGAACAGGGTTGGACGGTGATAGAGGCCAAGGATTACCGTCTGGCTTGGCAAGAGTTCGGCGGTAGTCTGATCACTCACCCGGATGTAGTAGAGCGACTGGCTGATTTAGCCGGTATCCCAGTGCGTTATCTAGGTTGGTATCAGAATGAGCAGCTCGTCGCGGCCATGCCCTGCTGGGGGCGCTATCTGGCTTTGTCCAAAGAAATGCTCAAACACTCGGGCCAAAAACGCCTATTCGATCTGGGCAACGCTGAAGTCATTCTGCCTATTGCAGCGGACGCTTGCGTACCGATTCGCCAAAGCCTGCGCTACGTTTCCGAACTCAATCAGGGGCAAATCCTAGGTCTTAAACCACAGCCTGAACAACTAGCCCTCGCTCGCCCCCACGAAGACTACAGCGGACGCTACCGCTATAACCTGCGCCGCGACTTGCGTCTGATTAAAGAGGCAGGAGGCTATCTTGGCCCTATCACCGAGCTATCACCGACAGATCGAGCCAGCATCTATGCCGATTTGTTCCAAAAACGCTGGAATTTTGAAGTACCAGCCAAAGCTCATCTCGCCGAGGTATTTAGTCTACTGAATGAGTTTATGACCGGCTCGGTGGTGTACTTGAGCAACGGGCAACCCTTGGCCATCCAAGTGCTGTATCGTGCCGAGTCGCCGCGCTGGGTGTCAGTGGAGTACATCAACGGCGGCGTAGACCCTGAGCATCAGGTTTTAGCGGCGGGCAGTGTGCTTACCTTCGTCAATACGCAGGATGCTTGGGCCGATGCTAAGGGCAAAGGTAAGGAATTACGCTACTCTTTTGGCCGTGCGGATCGGGAATATAAGGATATGTGGTGTCACCGTAAGCCCGTGTATCAGGTGTAGTCATGCTCAACCGCAAGCAATGCCTATTAAAACGCCACCGCCAGCAAAAACGCTGGGGACTGGGGCTGTTTGCACTCCTAACACTGGCGTCGGCAGGCGTGAGTCTATGGCTGCCCCCTGTGTTGCTGCTGTTGGGTTGGATTGCTCATGAGGCTTGGTTAGCAGATCATCTGTTCTACAGTCCAAAGTCTGACTATCAGTACCGCTTCCCGGAAAGCACACCTCAGTTTCAGGTGCGCTGTATTGAAGGGGTATTACAGGTAGAAGGCGATTGGCCTAACGCCGATACCCTGATCCTAAGCTGGTCAATAAATAGCAGCTTTTGGGGTTGGCTGCGTGATCCTCAAGTTTGGTTGGGTGAGGATCGACAGGATTTTGAGCGGGGCGCTCGGGGCGTTCGCTACCTCAACCTATCTGGCCAGCAGCAAGCATTGCGCGAAGGACGGCTGAAGTTAAGCGGGCGCTTTTGCAGTTTGGCTGATACGGGAACGCTCTATACCTTCCAAAATCCTGACTACACCCAACAGCGCCTACTGATTATTGCACCTCACGCAGACGATGCCGAATTAGCTGCTTTTGGCCTCTATAGTCGAGCTAAGGACGTGCATATCCTGACCCTAACTCAGGGCGAAATCGAGGCTAAAAAGTATCAGAGGCTTGGCTTGGATACTGCGCAGGCTGCCCAACTCAAAGGCCGCCTACGCACTTGGGACAGTTTAGCTATACCGCTGTGGGGTGGCGTACCGCAACAGCGCTGCCTGCAACTGGGCTATTACTGCCTGCGCCTGCCTGCCATGTTGGCCGAGCCGGATAAGGTCTTTGGTTCCTTGGAGTCAGGAGCGCAGGATACAAGCCTCGCACGTCGGTACAACGCCTACAGACTCCCCGGAGATACCGGCCAACCCACCGGCCATCATCTGCTGGCAGACCTGAAAGCGATTTTGGAGCAACTACGCCCGCAGGTTGTCATCACTCCTCACCCAGAGCTTGACCCCCACACCGACCATATCGCGGCGACCCACGCATTGCTGCAAGCAATGGAGTCTCTGGAATATCCTCCGTGGACGCTGTTGCTGTACGCCAATCACCTGCACGATAACGACCGCTGGCCCATGGGCCCAGCCGATGGCGGCATAGCGCTGCCCCCAAGCCTTGAGCCACTGCCCGCTGATGGGCTTTGGAGCCCTGTGCTAGATCCTCAAACCCGACATGACAAAGCCCAAGCCCTCGCCATGCAGCATGACTTGCAGGGCAAAGTTTCTTTAAAGCACCAAGTCCGACGCTGGATTCAAGCCGTACTGACAGGCCGACGCTGGCCTATTACGGGAGAGAATGAATTCTTCCGTAAAGCCGTGCGTCGCCACGAAGTGTTTTGGGTGCGCAGCCTATCACCACCTCAGGCGCACAAGCTTTGAAGTGGTTACAGGCATCTCTCATAATACTGGTGTTATGATCGACCGATCCGATCCTTGGCGGAGCCTTCATGAAGCTGTCCATGCCCCGTTTTGAACAAGCCCCCGTTCTGGTGGTAGGCGATGTTATGCTGGATCGTTACTGGCATGGCGCGACCTCGCGCATTTCTCCTGAAGCCCCGGTTCCGGTGGTTAAAGTAGAGCAAATCGAAGATCGTCCTGGTGGAGCAGCTAACGTAGCCCTCAACATTGCGGCGCTGGGTGCTTCGGCCTGCTTAATTGGCGTTACCGGTCAAGACGAAGCCGCCGATCAACTGCGCGAGCGTTTGCAAGCCGCTGGGGTACAGGTACATTTCCAAGCCTTAGCCGATCAGCCGACTATTCTCAAACTGCGGGTATTGAGCCGACATCAGCAACTGCTGCGAATGGACTTTGAGCAGCCCTTCCATACCGATGGCGCTGCCCTTGCTGCGGAAGTGGAACGGCTCATCGGTCAGGTTCGCGTTTTAGTGCTTTCTGATTATGGAAAAGGTAGCTTACAAAATCATCAGCAACTGATTGCCCTAGCGCGCCAGCAGGGAATCCCCGTCTTAGCCGACCCCAAAGGTAAAAACTTCGATATCTATCGCGGGGCTACCCTAATCACTCCAAACCTTGGGGAATTTGAGGCTGTTGTGGGCTCCTGTACCGATGAGTCTGAATTAGTACATAAAGGACTGGAACTCATCCAGCACTTGGAGCTTGAAGCGCTACTGATCACTCGTGGCGAACAAGGCATGACCCTACTGCGGTCTGAGTGTCCCCCACTCCACCTACCGGCCCGTGCCCGGGAAGTCTTTGATGTCACCGGTGCTGGAGATACGGTGATCTCTACCCTAGCGGCTGCTCTAGCTGCTGGGGAAGCGCTGCCTAGTGCCGTGGGTTTAGCTAACCTCGCCGCTGGCATTGTGGTGGGAAAGCTCGGCACGGCCGCTATTAGTGCCCCTGAACTGCGCCGCGCCATCCAACGCGAACAAGGTTGTGAGCGCGGCGTAATGACCCTTGAACATCTGCTCAGTGCCCTTGAGGATGCCCGTAGCCAAGGGGAGCGTATCGTGTTCACCAATGGCTGCTTTGATATCCTGCACCCAGGGCATGTGGCTTATTTGGAACAAGCCCGTGCCTTGGGTGATCGCCTGATTGTAGCTGTCAATGACGATGCCTCTGTGAGCCGCCTTAAAGGAGCCGGTCGTCCCATAAACACGGTAGATCGACGAATGGCGGTACTCGCAGGACTGGGTGCAGTGGACTGGGTTGTGTGCTTTAGTGAAGATACACCTGAGCGGTTACTCGGACACATTAGACCCGAGATACTGGTCAAAGGGGGGGATTACGGCATCAATCAAGTCGTAGGAGCCGATCTGGTTAAAAACTACGGCGGTGATGTCCGTGTATTGGGACTGGTAGAAAACAGCTCCACAACGGCCATAGTCAACAAAATCAGAAACCCGTGATACGGATGGGATAGGAGAAAGGATGGGGATCACCGTTGTTACACTCAGAGCGACTACACACACGGCCTGTATCCGACAGATACTTTCAGCAGGCAGTTGGCTAGGGACTTAAAGCAACAACTGCAAACTTTAAACACATTGATGCCTATAAAGATTATCTGTTGGTTTTAATACCGACAAATCGGTTCATCAAAAACAAAAGCCCAATCCGCATAGCGTTCAGCAACCGCTGGCACAAGCGGCTTTACCTTGTTGGAAATACAAAATGATTGGAATCAAAAGTATCGCCAGCTACATTCCGGCCGGTCGGATCGACAACATCGCTCAGGCTGCCTCTTTTGAACGAGACGAGGACTTTATCCTTGCCAAAATTGGTACCAAAACGCTTTCACTTAAGGATGAACAGGAAGAAACTTCAGACTTAGTGGCTGCTGCGGTACGTAATCTACTGGCTAAAAATCCAGCCCTGAAACTGGATGCGATTGATGCTTTGGTCGTAGTTACGCAAAACGGCGATGCCGAGGCTTTACCCCATACCTCCGCCATTGCTCAACATAAAATTGGCCTACCCACCAACGTAGCCTGCTTTGATGTTTCTTTAGGCTGCTCAGGTTTTGTGTACAGCCTCTATGTGCTTAAAGGCTTTATGGAGGCCACGGGCCTTAAGAACGGCATCTTAGTCACAGCCGACCCTTACTCCAAAATCATGGACCGCACGGACTACTCCACCTCCTTACTATTTGGTGATGCAGCCGCAGCCATTTGGTTAGGCGAAGACCCCGTATGGACACTCGGCCCTGCTCGTTTTGGTACAGACGGTGGTGGTGCCGAGCACCTGATAGTTAAAGACGGCTTTTTCCATATGAATGGCCGCCAAGTGCTTAACTTTGCCAACGCCAACATAGTGCCTCAGATGCAGGATGTTTTGGAGTTAGCCCATCTCAGCCTTGATGAAGTGGATGCCATTTTACTGCACCAAGGTAGCGCAGCCATCGTGGATTTGCTGACCAAAAAGCTCACTGGCAACGAACATAAGGTCATTCGTGATCTCTTGGGCATTGGCAATACCGTGTCGTCCACCATTCCGTTGTTGATGGAGCGCTATGCATTCGACTCCAACTGGCGACACCTTGTCATCAGCGGTTTTGGTGTTGGTCTGTCTTGGGGCTCCGCGGTACTGCTTCGCCAACCTTCGTGATCCTGCGCCCTTATCTCCTGATCTATAGCCTAGATCAGGAGAGGCTAGGGTTCTGTACTTGCAGCACCTTGTTCCCCCTCTTCCCTCGTTTTGCCACAATAGCATCCTCCTCTATTTTCTGGCCCAAGGCCGTCCTCTACCCTCCATGATCCGACTCCAACATCTTATTTTGCACCGTGGCCCCCAGCGCCTACTCGATAACGCCGACTTGAACCTACACGCAGGGCAAAAGGTCGGTTTGATTGGCGCCAATGGCGCGGGAAAATCCAGTTTATTTGCCCTACTCCGGGGTGAACTAGGAGCCGATGGCGGAGACTGCTACCTGCCTGCCGATTGGCGCATCGCCCACATGAAGCAGGAAGTGGATCAGTTAGAACGGCGGGCAGTGGACTATGTACTGGACGGTGACTTGCATCTACGCCAAGTCCAGCACGCACTGACGCAGGCCGAGCAAGCAACCCACCCCAACGGTGAACAAATTGCGCGTCTGCATCTGGAGTTAGAGCAGGCCGAAGGCTACACCGCGGATGCCCGTGCCCGTAAATTGTTGGCTGGATTGGGCTTTAACAGCAACCAAATGGAACAATCAGTAGGAGACTTTTCCGGCGGTTGGCGGATGCGCCTGAATCTGGCGCAGGCTTTAATGTGCCCTTCGGATTTGCTGCTGTTGGACGAACCCACCAACCACTTGGATTTAGACGCTATTTTGTGGTTGGAAAGCTGGCTCACCAGCTATCCCGGTACCCTGCTATTGATTTCCCACGACCGCGACTTTTTGGATGCCGTCGTCGATCACATCGTACACCTTGATCAGTGCCAGCTAAGCCTCTATCGCGGTGGCTATTCGGCCTTCGAGCGCACCCGCGCCGAACGATTAGCCCAGCAGCAGCAAGCCTATGAAAAGCAACAAGCCCAGCGCGCCCATATGGAGGACTTCGTTCGCCGTTTTAAAGCCAAGGCCACCAAAGCCCGCCAAGCCCAGAGCCGCATTAAAGCCTTAGAACGGCTGGAAGAGCTGGCCCCAGCCCATGTGGATTCGCCGTTTAACTTCAGCTTTCGGGAAGCGGATAAAATCTCTAGCCCTTTGCTTAGTCTCAGTGAGGCTCAGTTGGGCTACGGCGATAAAGTCATTCTGAGTAAAGTGAAACTGCAACTGCAACCCGGAGCGCGCATCGGCTTACTGGGGCCCAATGGAGCGGGTAAATCTACCCTGATTAAAACCCTAGCCGACGAACTTCAGCCCATCGCCGGCCATTTAACACGCGGGGAAAACCTCGCCATCGGCTACTTTGCCCAACATCAGTTGGATGCCCTTGATCCTAAAGCCAGCCCCTTGTTACACCTGCAACGCTTAGCTCCCAGTGAACGCGAACAAAGCCTGCGCGATTTCCTCGGTGGTTTTGATTTTCGCGGTAAGCGCTGTGATGAGCCGGTCGGTAATTTTTCCGGTGGCGAAAAAGCGCGCCTCGCCCTTGCCCTCATCGCTTGGGAAAAGCCCAATCTGCTGCTGTTGGACGAACCCACCAACCACCTTGATCTGGAAATGCGCCTCGCCCTCACCCTCGCCCTGCAAGACTTTGAAGGCGCGGTGTTGGTGGTTTCCCACGATCGGCATCTGCTCAAAAGCACCACTGATGCCTTCTTGCTGGTTGCCGAAGGTCGAATACAGGACTTTGATGGCGATTTAGAGGATTATGCCCGCTGGCTGGTGGAATATCGTGCTCAACAGCAACAACCCATCCGTTCAGACAATAGTGATAGCTCCGCCGACAAAGCCGATAAAAAAGGCCAGCGCCAAGCCGCTGCCGCCCTACGCCAACAGTTGGCTCCCTACCGCAAACAAGCCGATAAGCTGGAAAAGGATCTGTCTAAAGTACAGAACCAACTCACTGAGTTAGAACAAAAACTGGCCGATAACAGCCTGTACGACAACAGCCGTAAAGAGGAACTGAAACAGCTTTTAGCCCAGCAAGCTCAACTAAAAACTCAGGAATCGGAGTTAGAAGAGGCGTGGTTAGAAATCATGGAGCAGTTGGAGCAAATGCAGGCAGATTGATCCCAGAGGGCCTATCCTTACGGCCCTCTGAGCACCCTCTGTTAAGCTTTATTGGTAATCAAGGTACCCACGCCGGTATCGGTGAAGATTTCCAGCAGCACCGCATTGGGCACCCGACCGTCAATAATGTGGGCGCTGGTCACGCCGCCCTGTACCGCTTCTAAAGCACAGCGAATCTTGGGCAACATACCGCCGTAGATGGTGCCATCCGCAATCAGAGCATCCACCTGCGCCGTGGACAGGCCGGTCAGCACTTTACCTTCCTTATCCATCAAACCAGCAATGTTGGTCAGCAGCATTAGTTTTTCGGCTTTAATGGCTTCAGCCACTTTACCGGCTACTAAATCGGCGTTGATGTTGTAGGACTCACCGTCCGGGCCCACGCCGATGGGCGCAATCACCGGGATAAAGTTGCCGCGCACCAGCATGTCTAGCAACTCAGTATTGACGCTAGCAACTTCGCCCACCTGACCGATGTCGATGATCTCAGGCTGGGTCATTTCTGGCGTTTGGCGGGTGACTTGCAGCTTACGCGCACGAATCAAGCGCGCATCTTTGCCCGTCAGGCCAATGGCTTGGCCACCGTGCTGGTTGATCAGGTTCACGATGTCCTTGTTCACCTGACCGCCGAGCACCATTTCCACCACGTCCATAGTCTGACCGTCGGTGACGCGCATACCATCCACAAAGCGGCTTTCGATGTTCAGGCGCTTGAGCAGGTCGCCGATTTGCGGCCCGCCACCATGAACCACCACCGGGTTAATACCCACCGCTTTCATCAGCACGATGTCGCGGGCAAAGCCGGTTTTCAGCTCGTCGCTCTCCATGGCGTTGCCGCCGTATTTGATGACGAGAGTTTTACCGACAAAGCGGTTGATGTAGGGCAGTGCCTCAGAAAGAACTTGGGCAAAGCGGCTGGCAGCGTCGTGGCTGAGGGTCATGCTGGGCTCCGCAAATCAGAACGGCAGGTTAAGGTCAGGGGCAACACTGAGAATTTGGGCACGGAAAACATCCTGAATACGGCGGATTTCTTCCTGAGTCTGGCCTTCAAAACGCAGCACCAGTACCGGCGTAGTGTTGGAGGCACGCACCAATCCCCAACCGTTGGGGTAATCCACACGCACGCCATCCAAGGTAGTCAAATTGGCATCCGCACCCCATTGGGCGGTACGTTGCAGCGCGTCAATGATGCTGAATTTGCTCTCTTCCGTCACCTTGATGTTGATTTCTGGGGTGGACAGATCGGTGGGGAAGTCGCTGAACACTTCTTCAGCGGTACGCGGATCTTTACTCAGGATTTCCAACAGACGCACCGCACTGTACAAACCATCATCAAAACCGTACCAGCGCTCTTTGAAGAATACGTGACCGCTCATTTCACCGGCCAACAGCGCGCCGGATTCCTTCATTTTTTTCTTGATCAAGGAGTGGCCGGTTTTCCACATTAAGGGACGACCGCCGTAGTCTTTGATTAGCGGAATCAGGCGGCGGGTGCATTTCACGTCAAAGATGACTTCCGCGCCGGGATTGCGCGACACCACATCCTTGGCGTAGGCCATCAACAGGCGGTCGGGGAAAATCACTTGGCCTTTATTGGTCACTACACCCACGCGGTCGCCATCGCCGTCAAAAGCCAAGCCTAAATCGGCTTGATGCGCTTCTACTGCCGCAATCAGATCTTGCAGGTTTTCCAAGTGGCCGGGATCGGGATGGTGGTTGGGGAAGTTGCCGTCCACTTCGCAGAACAGCGGGATTACTGTGCAACCCAGAGATTCAATCAGTTGTGGTGCAATGACACCGGCTACGCCGTTACCACAGTCCACCACCACCTTCAGCGGGCGCTCAATCTTGAGGTCGCTTTGGATACGCTCTACATAGCGACCCAGCAGTTCATGCTGCTCTACACGGCCTTGGCCGCTGGCCAGATCGTTATTTTCGATCCGCAGACGTAAAGACTGGATTTGCTCGTTGGCCAGGGTATCGCCCGCCACCACGATTTTAAAGCCGTTGTAGTTGGGTGGGTTATGGCTACCGGTGAGCATCACACCGGACTTACCTTGCAGCACATTAGCCGCAAAATAGAGCACCGGCGTAGGAACCATGCCCACGTCGTGTACGGTGCAGCCGCAATCCACCAAACCTTGAATCAGGTGTTTGACCAGCTCAGGGCCAGACAAACGCCCGTCGCGACCTACGCACACATGGGGTTCACCTTTGGCCAGACTTTCAGAGCCGACGGCACGGCCTACCCAATAGGCGGTTTCAGGGGTTAGGGTATCGCCCACCACGCCCCGAATATCGTAAGCGCGGAAAATACTGGCAGGAAGTTTGGGGGCTGTGGCGCTCATTGCGAATTAGGCTCCTAGGGCCGCACCTAGACGGGCGGCTATTATGGTTATTTACTCAAATTTAGGGTGTTTAGTGACGACCAGAATGACCAAAACCACCGGTACCACGCTCAGAGTCACTAAAGTTATCAACTAACTCAAAACGGGCCTGAACTACGGGCACCAGCATCAGTTGGGCAATACGCTCGCCGACCTTAATGGTGAAACTGTCTTGCCCACGATTCCAACAGGACACCATCAGCTCACCTTGATAATCGGAGTCGATTAGACCCACAAGGTTCCCCAATACAATGCCGTGCTTATGGCCCAAGCCGGAACGGGGCAGTACCAAAGCCGCTAAACCAGGATCAGCAATATGGATAGCCAAGCCGGTAGGGATTAACAAGGTTTGCCCCGGCTCCAACACGGCATCGGCGTGCAGCATGGCGCGCAGATCCAATCCAGCAGAACCCTCTGTGGCATAAGCCGGTAAGGGGAAGTCGCGACCAAGGCGTGGATCAAGAATTTTAGCTTGCAAGCTGTGCATAAATAATGAAGCTCTATATGTGCAAATGGTGATAGCGCGCCGCAATAAAAGCAATCAATTGGCGAGCAATCAATCCTTTACTGGCTTGACTAAAGCGGGTGCTGTGCTGCTGAGGATCAATCACTGTGACCGAGTTGTCTTCGCTATTAAAACCAATGCTGGGGTCAGCTACATCGTTAGCCACAATGAGGTCGAGGTTTTTGTCCAATAGCTTGCGAGTGGCGTAGGCGATTAGGTTTTGGGTTTCAGCGGCAAAACCCACGCAAAACGGGCGATCGGGTCGCGCCGATAGGGTAGCTAAAATATCCGGGTTGCGTACCAGTTGTAGTACTAGCCCGTCTTCAGTTCCGGGGTTCTTTTTCAGCTTATGCGGGGCAATGGCTTCGGGTCGATAGTCGGCTACGGCAGCGGCAGCAATCAGCAGGTCACAGGGCATGGCGGCTTCGCAAGCGGCTAGCATGTCGCAAGCGCTGAGCACATCAACTCGGGTTACTCGATCTGGAGTGGGTAAATGGACAGGGCCACAGACCAGCGTGACGCGCGCTCCTACCTCAGCCGCTGCCTCAGCTAGGGCAAAGCCCATTTTGCCGGAGCTGTGATTGCTGATGTAGCGCACAGGGTCAATGGCCTCTTGGGTCGGCCCTGCGGTAATCAATATGTGACGACCACTGAGTAATCCGGTTTGAAAACAACCCGCAGCGGCTGATACTAGAGCATCGGGCTCTAGCATCCGTCCCGGCCCCACATCACCACAGGCTTGCTGACCGGAAGCAGGGCCAAAGAAATGCAGACCCCGTTGCTGTAAAACCTGCACATTGGATTGAGTCGCCGGATTCGCCCACATCGCTTGGTTCATTGCAGGAGCCACCGCTACGCTGGCCTTGGTGGCTAACACCAGCGTGGTCAGCAAATCATCTGCCATACCTTGGGCGATACGCGCCAGCAAGTCGGCGGTGGCCGGTGCGATTAAGACTAAATCCGCCCAGCGAGCTAATTCGATATGCCCCATCGCTGCCTCAGCCGCTGGGTCTAATAAACTGGTATGTACCGGATGGCCCGACAGCGCTTGTAAGGTCAGGGGGGTAATAAATTCTTGGGCGGCATGCGTCATCACTACGCGCACCTCTGCGCCCTGATCGCGCAGGCGCCGTACTAACTCAGCCGTTTTGTAAGCAGCAATTCCCCCACCAATCCCTAAAAGAATGCGTTTTCGATACAAACACTGCATAGATGAGAGGGCCTTTTATCCTAGAGAGCCGTTACTTACCCACAAAACCTGATGCCTGCGTAGGCCAACTTAAGATAGCACAGGGTGACTTTAGGATCAGCGCCACCCAAACTCGGAAAATCGCCACAATTCGAGTTTTGGGTGATCTACACCTCATTAGTCTCACTTAAAAACAATGCCTGCACCATCGCATGGGTATGCCAACATGGTTTTTAGCGTGGCCCAACCTACATCCAATCTTGTCGAATACAGGTGGAAACCGACCACTCTCGACTCACGCATGCTTTGCAAACTAAGTTTGCTCAGACAGTGCCTGACAAGGCTCAAGGGCAAGCCATCTATCTGCCGAAAGCGCAGCGTGCTGGTCTTAAACTCGAACACAGAGCCTTGCCACATCTTGGTAAAAACACGGCACATCCTCCATAATCAGCGAGGTAAATAAGAGCGCTCGGAAAGAGCAGCTCGATACATGGATTAATAAGCATAGGAAGGCAAGCGCGTTTATGAGTATCCGAGATTGGCCAGAAGCCGAGCGCCCCCGGGAAAAGCTCTTAGCACAGGGCGCAGCACGGCTTTCCGATGCCGAGTTACTGGCTATTTTTCTACGCACCGGTGTATCTGGTTTAAGTGCTGTGGACTTAGCCCGTTATTTACTCAATGAATTTGGCAGTTTACGCGCACTCTTTGAGGCTGACCTAACGCGCTTTAGCCAGCATTTAGGACTAGGGCCGGCAAAATACGCCCAACTACAGGCCGTTTTGGAAATGGCCCGCCGCCATCTTGCTGAAACCCTGCGCCGTGACTCAGCTCTGGAAAGCTCTCAAGCAGTACGGGACTACTTAAAAGCCCAACTGCGTCACGAACCCCATGAGTTATTTGCGTGTTTGTTTTTAGATACCAAGCATCGCGTACTGGCCTTTGAAGTCTTATTTCGCGGCACTATCGACAGCGCCCAAGTTTACATTCGCCCCACCGTCGAACGAGCCCTAGCCCACAAAGCAGGCGCTGTTATCTTGGCCCACAATCATCCCTCGGGCTTATGTGAGCCTAGCCCAGCCGACTGCCAACTCACTCAGCAGCTTAAGCAGGCTTTTGCCCTGTTTGATATCCGAATTTTGGATCACTTTATTGTGGGAGAGGGCGAGCCTCTATCAATGGCTGAGCGGGGCCTAGTCTGATCCTCCAAAGGCTTAATCCGCCCAAAGGGAGTATTCAGAGAAGATATCCGCCATCAAAATAAGAGTTCTGTATAAAAGGTATTTATAAGCCTCTAGCTGCGAATACCCTGATTCAGAACCCCATTAAGACTCTACTATCATCGGCTAGTTGCAGAAAATATTTCTTTACTGGTTGTTTTTCGCGCATACGACTATGTAAACTGCCCAGCCTTTTGCCCGAGCTAAACCTGGGCGCCGTATTCCCTTTCGCCGGCAAGAGGCTGTTTTACAACGAAGTTAGCCGGTGGAGAGCCTATGAGAGCAGGTTTATATCGTCCTGAAGAATTCAAGGATAACTGCGGCTTCGGTCTGATTGCCCACATGCAAGGCGCGGCGAGCCATCACCTGCTCAAAACCGCCATTCAGTCGCTGACGTGCATGACCCACCGTGGTGGCATCAACGCCGATGGCAAGACCGGGGATGGTTGCGGGCTATTAATGCAAAAGCCTGATGCCTTTCTGCGCGCCAAAGCCCTTGAGCATTTCAGTACCGAACTGCCCGGCCAATATGCGGTGGGCATGGTATTCCTTAGCCAAGAGGCTACCTTAGCGGATGCCGCCCGTTCCCGTTTTGATGCGGAAGTTCTAGCCCAAGGTTTAAGCTTAATTGGCTGGCGCGAAGTCCCCATCAACCCAGAAGTATTGGGTACTTTGGCCCGTGAGCGTCTGCCACGCATTGAGCAGATTTTTGTCACAGGCGAAGGACTGTCCGATCAGGAAATGGCGGTTAAGCTGTTTTATGCCCGTCGTCGCACTGAAGAAGCCCTCAAAACCGATCCTGATTTTTATGTGTGCAGCTTCTCGCACAAAGACATCATTTATAAAGGCTTGATGATGCCTGCGGATCTGGAAGCCTTCTTCCCAGATCTGGGCGATGAACGCATGGCCACCGCCATTTGCGTGTTCCACCAGCGCTTTTCGACCAATACCCTACCCCGTTGGCCTTTGGCTCAGCCGTTCCGCTTTTTGGCCCACAACGGCGAAATCAACACCATTACGGGCAACCGCAACTGGGCACTGGCGCGTCGAACTAAGTTTTCCAGCCCCCTATTGCCGGACTTAGCTAACCTTGGCCCCATCGTAAACCGTACCGGCTCTGACTCATCCAGTATGGACAACATGCTGGAGCTGCTGGTCACTGGGGGCATGGATCTATTCCGTGGCCTGCGGATGATTATTCCGCCCGCTTGGCAAAACGTAGAAGGTATGGATGCAGACCTGCGCGCCTTCTACGAATACAACTCCATGCATATGGAGCCTTGGGATGGCCCTGCCGGTATCGTATTGACCGACGGTCGCTACGCCGTTTGCCTGCTGGATCGTAATGGTCTACGTCCTGCCCGTTGGGTAACCACCAAAAACGGCTACATTACCCTAGCCTCGGAAGTAGGTGTTTGGGATTACGCTGTAGACGATGTGCTGGCTAAAGGTCGTGTGGGGCCGGGACAAATTCTGGCCATTGATACCGAAACCGGGGAAATCCTCAATACTACGGACATCGACAACCGCCTCAAAAGCAGCCATCCCTATAAACAATGGTTGCGCGATAACGCCCTGCGTATTCAGTCCACCTTGACCGGGGATGACCTTGGGTTAGTGTTCTACGACGCAGATCAGCTCAAGCAGTACATGAAAATGTTCCAAGTCACCTTCGAGGAACGGGATCAAGTACTGCGCCCCTTGGCCGAGCAAGGTCAAGAAGCCGTAGGCTCAATGGGTGATGACACGCCGATTGCGGTGCTGTCGCATAAAGTGCGCTCCCCTTACGACTACTTCCGTCAGCAGTTTGCGCAGGTCACTAACCCACCGATTGACCCCTTGCGCGAATCCATCGTGATGTCGCTGGAAACCTGCTTAGGGGCCGAGCGCAATGTGTTTGAGGAAACCGGCGACCATGCCGACCGCGTGATCCTCAGTACGCCGCTGATTTCGCCCACCAAATGGCAGAACATCATGACCTTGGAGCGTCCCGGCTCCGAGCGTGAACTGATTGACCTCAATTACACCCCTGAACTGGGCTTAGAGGCCGCCGTTCTCCAAGTGGCTGATCAGGCTGAAGCCGCCGTACGCCAAGGTAAAGTGCTGCTGATCCTGAGTGATCGCCAGATTATGCCGGGCAAATTGCCGATCCATGCCGCATTGGCTGTGGGTGCTGTGCATCACCGCTTGGTGGAAAAAGGCCTGCGCTGCGACTGTAACATTCTGGTGGAAACCGCCACTGCTCGCGATCCGCACCATTTCGCGGTTCTGATTGGTTTCGGTGCTACCGCCATTTACCCCTTCCTCGTGTACGAAGTGCTCAGCGATCTGATTCGTACCGGCGAGGTCTTGGGTGATCTGCACGAAATCTTCGCCCACTACCGTAAGGGCATCGACAAGGGTCTGATGAAGATCCTATCGAAGATGGGGATTTCCACCGTAGCCTCCTATCGGGGGGCTCAACTCTTCGAAGCCATTGGTTTGGCGGATGAAGTGGTTGATCTGTGCTTCCGTGGCACACCCAACCGCATCAAGGGTGCCTCCTTCGTCGACCTAGAGGCCGACCAGAAACTGCTGGCCAGCGAAGCTTGGAGCCTGCGCAAACCCATCCAACAGGGCGGATTGCTCAAGTTCGTCTACGGCGGTGAATACCATGCGTATAACCCGGACGTAGTAGGCGCTTTGCAAGCCGCGGTTCAAGAAGGCAGCTACGAGCTGTTTAAGGAATACAGCAGCCTCGTAGATAAACGCCCTGTAGCCATGCTACGTGACCTGCTTAAGCCTAAAGAGCAAGAGCAACCTTTGGCTCTATCCGAGATCGAGCCGGTCGAAGCCATTCTCAAGCGCTTTGATTCTGCGGGTATTTCCTTGGGGGCCTTGTCTCCTGAAGCCCACGAAGCCATCGCCGAAGCCATGAACCGCCTCGGCGCGCGTTCTAACTCCGGTGAAGGCGGGGAAGATCCTGCGCGTTACGGCACCATCAAAAGCTCGAAAATCAAGCAGGTAGCCACTGGACGCTTTGGGGTAACGCCTGAGTACTTGGTCAACGCCGAAGTGTTGCAAATCAAGGTGGCTCAGGGCGCTAAGCCCGGTGAAGGCGGCCAGCTACCCGGCGGTAAAGTGAACCCGTTGATTGCTCGTCTGCGCCATTCTGTACCCGGCGTGACCCTGATTTCTCCACCACCGCACCATGACATCTACTCCATTGAAGACTTGGCGCAGCTGATTTATGACCTTAAACAGGTCAACCCCACGGCCTTGGTTTCCGTGAAGTTAGTGGCTGAGCCCGGTGTGGGTACTATCGCTGCGGGTGTAGCCAAAGCCTATGCCGACCTGATTACCATTTCTGGCCACGATGGAGGCACCGGCGCTTCGCCGCTGACTTCCATTAAATATGCGGGGTCACCTTGGGAGTTAGGTCTGTCTGAAGCCCACCAAACCCTGCGCGGTAACGACCTGCGCGGCAAGGTACGGGTACAGGCTGATGGCGGCTTAAAAACCGGCCTTGATGTAATCAAAGCCGCCATTCTAGGGGCGGAAAGCTTCGGCTTTGGTACCGCGCCGATGGTAGCGCTGGGTTGTAAGTACCTGCGTATCTGCCATCTGAATAACTGCGCCACCGGCGTGGCCACTCAAAACGAGAGACTGCGTAAAGAGCATTTCATCGGTACCGTTGAGATGGTGATGAACTTCTTCACTTTCGTGGCGGAAGAAACCCGTGAATGGCTGGCCCGTTTGGGCGTGCGTAGTCTGTCCGAGCTGATTGGCCGTACCGATCTTTTGGAAGTGTTGCCTGGTGAAACCAGCAAGCAAGCCCGTTTGGATTTGACTCCGCTGCTAGGCAGTGACCACATCCCAGCAGATAAACCCCAGTTCTGCGAAGTGGATCGCAACCCGCCGTTCGACCAAGGATTGTTGGCCGAAGAGATGCTGGCTCTGACTCAAAGCGCCATTGCGGGTAAAACCGGCGGTGAGTTCAGCTTGGATGTGTGTAACTGTGACCGCTCCATCGGAGCCCGTATTTCAGGCGAAATCGCCCGTCAACACGGCAACCACGGTATGGTGGACGCACCTATTACCTTCCGTTTCAAAGGTACGGCGGGTCAAAGCTTTGGAGTTTGGAACGCAGGTGGTCTGAACCTCTACTTAGAGGGTGATGCCAACGACTACGTGGGTAAAGGCATGACCGGCGGTAAATTGGTCATAGTTCCACCCCAAGGTTCGCCGCTGAAAACCCAAGAATCCGCCATCATTGGTAACACCTGCTTATACGGTGCGACCGGCGGTAAGTTGTTCGCAGCCGGTACTGCCGGTGAGCGCTTTGCGGTGCGTAACTCAGGCGTGCATGCCGTAGTAGAAGGCACAGGCGATCATTGCTGCGAATATATGACCGGCGGTTTTGTCTGTGTACTAGGACGTACCGGCTACAATTTTGGCTCTGGGATGACCGGTGGTTTTGCCTACGTTCTGGATCTGGAAAACAATTTCGTAGATCGCCTGAACAATGAGCTGGTGAATATTCACCGGATTACCGGCGAAACCATGGAAGCTTACCGTCACCACCTGCATGAAGTCTTGCAAGAATATGTAGAGGAGACGGGCAGTGCTTGGGGTGCTGAACTGCTGGAGAACCTAGAGGATTACCTGCGCCGCTTCTGGCTGGTGAAACCCAAGGCGGCCAACCTAGAACTCCTGCTTTCCAATACGCGCGCCAATCCGCAGTAACTGGCTTAGGGGGTAATCGGCCTTCGCCGATTACCAACCCACCGTGATTGTCTTGCAGCCTGCGGCTGCTGTAATGAGGTTTCCAATGACTGATCGTCTGAACAACGACTTCCAGTTCATGGAGGTTGGGCGCAAAGACCCCAAGAAAAAACTCCTGCGTCTGCGGAAAAAGTCGTTCATCGAAATCTATGAACCCTTCAACCCGCAGCAGGCGGCTGAACAAGCCCATCGGTGTTTGGGCTGCGGCAACCCCTACTGTGAATGGAAATGTCCGGTACATAACTACATACCTAACTGGTTAAAGCTCGCTACCGAAGGCAATATTTTAGCCGCGGCGGAGCTATGCCACCAAACCAACACCTTGCCCGAGGTGTGTGGCCGTGTTTGCCCACAAGATCGCCTGTGTGAGGGGGCTTGCACCCTGAACGACGGTTTTGGTGGAGTCACCATCGGGGCGGTCGAGCGCTACATCACCGATACCGCCTTTGCCATGGGCTGGCGGCCCGATTTATCGCGGGTTAAGCCCGTCGGTAAAAAGGTGGCCATTATCGGCGCAGGCCCTGCGGGTTTGGGCTGTGCCGATATTTTGGTACGCAACGGCGTCACTCCGGTGGTATTCGACCGTAACCCGGAAATCGGTGGACTGGTTACTTTCGGTATTCCTGAGTTCAAGCTGGAAAAAACCATCATGAGCCGCCGCCGTGAAATTTTCACCGGCATGGGTGTGGAGTTCCGCCTGAATACGGAAGTCGGTAAAGACATCAGTATTGAGCAACTGCTGGCCGATTACGATGCCGTGTTTATGGGCATGGGAACCTACACCTATATGCAAGGTGGTTTCCCTGGCGAAGACCTGCCCGGTGTGTACGATGCCTTGGATTTCTTGGTAGCGAATGTCAATCACCACTTGGGCTTTGAGAAGTCTCCCGAAGACTTTGTCGATATGAAGGGCAAGCGCGTAGTGGTCTTGGGCGGGGGCGATACCGCGATGGACTGCAACCGTACCTCCATTCGCCAAGGGGCTAAAACCGTCACCTGCGCCTACCGCCGCGATGCCGCCAACATGCCCGGCTCCCGTCGTGAGGTGAAAAACGCCAAGGATGAAGGGGTTAAGTTCTTGTACAACCGCCAGCCTATTGCGATCGTTGGCGATGGCAAGGTGGAAGGCGTGAAGGTGGTGGAAACCCAATTGGGTGAACCCGATGCCCGTGGCCGTCGCAGCCCAGAGCCTATTCCCGGCTCTGAGCAAATTCTGCCGGCGGATGCGGTAATTATCGCCTTCGGTTTCCGTCCTAGCCCAGCCCCTTGGTTCGATAGCGTTGGCATCCAAACCGATAATCAAGGTCGGGTGGTGGCTCCGGCTGAGGGTAGCTTTAGGTTCCAAACCAGCAACCCGAAAATCTTCGCCGGTGGCGATATGGTGCGCGGCTCTGACCTCGTAGTAACCGCTATCTATGAAGGCCGCCAAGCCGCCGAGGGTATCCTCGACTATCTGGGCGTTTAAACCGCGCCTACAGCAACAGGGGTTTATCCAAAAGGCACGTCTTACTAACGTGCCTTTTTTTTGGGGCTTTGCGACAATGCCCCCTCACCCGCCGCCTGCCTGCTGGAGCTTTTTGAATGTCTGAGCTGAAAAACGACCGCTTCCTCCGTGCCTTGCTCAAACAACCTGTTGATGTCACACCGGTATGGATGATGCGTCAGGCAGGCCGCTACCTTCCCGAATACCGCGCCACCCGGGCCAAAGCGGGCGACTTTATGAGCCTGTGTATGAACCCCGAATTGGCCTGTGAAGTCACCCTGCAACCCTTAGAGCGCTACCCTCTGGATGCGGCCATTTTATTCTCAGACATTTTGACCATTCCCGATGCTATGGGACTGGGCCTGTACTTTGAAACCGGAGAAGGGCCGCGTTTCCGCAAAGAAATCAAAACCAAGGCCGATATTGAACAACTGCCCATTCCCAATCCCGATAAAGACTTGGGTTATGTAATGGATGCCGTGCGTACCATCCGCCGTGAGCTGAATGGCCGCGTTCCTTTGATCGGCTTTTCCGGCAGCCCTTGGACACTGGCCACCTATATGCTGGAGGGCGGCTCCTCCAAAGATTTCCGCAAATCCAAAGCCATGCTGTATGACGCGCCCGAAACCTTGCATCTGCTGTTGGATAAACTGGCCCAAAGCGTCACGGCCTACCTTAATAGCCAAATTCTGGCCGGAGCCCAAGCGGTACAGATTTTTGATACTTGGGGTGGCAGTCTTTCCGATGTGGCCTATAAAGAATTCTCCCTGAATTATATGCAGCGCATCCTTCAAGGTTTGATCCGCCAACATGAAGGCCGCACGGTTCCGGTCATTCTGTTCACCAAAAATGGCGGCCAATGGCTGGAAGCGATGGTCGAGGCAGGCCCAGAAGCTTTGGGCTTAGATTGGACTTGTGACTTAGGCGCTGCCCGTGCGCGCGTCGGTGAGCGCGTGGCCCTACAAGGCAACATGGACCCGACGGTACTCTATGCCAGCCCTGCCGCCATTCGCCAAGAAGTAGCTCGCATTCTGGCCCGTTACGGTTCAGGCTCCGGCCATGTGTTCAATCTGGGACACGGCATCACCCCTGAAGTTAATCCTGAACATGCGGGAGTCTTCATCAATGCCGTCCACGAGCTGTCCGCCGCTTACCATGCTTAATCCCCAATTGCCTTGGTCAAGCATTGATACCCTGCTGCTGGATATGGATGGCACCCTGCTGGATCTGCATTTTGACAATCATTTTTGGTTGGAATATTTGCCCCAGCATTACGCCCAGCACCACAACATCAGCTTGGCGATGGCTAAACTGGAGTTAATTCCTTTATTCAAGGAACAACAGGGCACCCTCAATTGGTACTGTTTGGATTACTGGACGCGGGAGCTTGAGCTTCCCATTGTGCAGATCAAACGAGAAATTGCCCATCTGATCGCACTGCATCCTGGGGTTGAGGACTTTCTAACCCTTGCCCAAGCTCGGGGTAAACGCATTATTTTGATTACCAATGCCCACCCCGAATCTCTTTCATTAAAGCTAGAACGGGTAGCTTTGGCGCAGTGGTTTGAGCGCTTAATCAGTTCTCACCAGTATGGATATCCCAAAGAGGATCAGTCTTTCTGGCAGGCATTGCAGGCTGATATCTCGTTTGACCCACAGCGCACTCTGTTTATTGATGACAGCCTACCGATTCTGCGCAGTGCTCGTCAGTTTGGTATTCAACATTTATTGGCTGTCCGGCAACCGGATAGCCAATCCCTACCCAAAGTTACCGACGAGTTTGCCGCCGTATCCTGTTACGAGCAGTTGAGCCAACAGCTCAAGATCTGAGCATCCAACGCCCTCGTTGCTGCTTTCAAAAGGCCTTAACTAAGGCCTTTTTTCTTTATAGGGGATTCAAAATTTCGGGCAATCCCACACCTTGATGCACGACGTACCACTTGGAACCTATCCTGTTTTGGCTGTTCCGCCTTGAACGTACATAAAGGGCCTTTTTTGCCAATCGAATGATTTTTTATTCAAAAAAATCAGCTTATTTTAACTTTTTAGACTGAATACCCCATAAAAGGCGGCTTTTATCGAAAAAAGCAGACAAAAACCAGCCGAGCGCTCTTATGGCACAGGGGTTGCTATCTCTATAGCGAGACATCAACCACTCACCCGTGAACCGACGGAGGTTTCAATATCATGGCATTGCGTCAGTGTGCTATTTACGGTAAGGGCGGCATCGGTAAGTCCACCACTACCCAAAACCTAGTTGCCGCTTTGGCTGAGGCTGGCAAAAAAGTACTGATCGTTGGCTGCGACCCCAAAGCTGACTCTACTCGTCTGATTCTGCACTCCAAAGCTCAGACTACTGTGATGCACTTGGCTGCTGCTGCCGGCTCTGTTGAAGACCTGGAGCTGGAAGACGTGCTGCAAATCGGTTTCGGTGGCGTTAAGTGCGTTGAATCCGGTGGCCCAGAGCCAGGCGTAGGCTGCGCTGGCCGTGGTGTTATCACCGCCATCAACTTCTTGGAAGAAGAAGGCGCGTACGAAGACGATCTGGATTTCGTATTCTATGACGTACTGGGTGACGTAGTTTGCGGTGGCTTCGCTATGCCAATCCGTGAAAACAAAGCTCAAGAAATCTACATTGTATGCTCTGGCGAAATGATGGCTATGTATGCTGCCAACAACATCGCTAAAGGCATCGTGAAATACGCTCACTCTGGTACTGTTCGTCTGGCTGGCCTGATCTGCAACAGCCGTAAAACTGACCGTGAAGACGAGCTGATCATGGCTTTGGCTGCCAAAATCGGCACTCAAATGATCCACTTCGTACCTCGTGACAACGTCGTTCAACACGCCGAAATCCGTCGTATGACCGTGATTGAGTACGATCCTAAAGCTAAACAAGCTGATGAATACCGTGCTCTGGCTCAAAAAGTGATCAACAACAAAATGTTCGTGATCCCTAACCCAGCTTCTATGGAAGAGCTGGAAGAGCTGCTGATGGAATTCGGTATCATGGAAGCCGAAGACGAGTCTGTCGTCGGTAAAACTGCTGCTGAGGGCTGATCAGCCTACCAGCGGATGAGCATACTGAACTCCCTATAAAGGTATTGCTCATCCCCAAGCTGCTATTTTGAATACAGGAGCCACCCATGGCCGTCATGATTGACACCGATGAGTGTACTCAGTGTGGAGAATGTAAAGCCGTCTGCCCTACCGGATCCATTCGGCGGGTCGGTGGTGTGTATAGCGTTAATCCCGAAACCTGCGATGAATGCGTCGATTTGGGTGATGAGGATCCACGTTGTATGAGTACCTGTTCCGTCGATTTCTGTATTCAATTTGCCGCTTAAAGCCTTGTGTGGTTCGCCCGTGCTGTCAGGGATGATAGAGCGGGCCTGTTGTTTACCCAGAATTTTTGATCCAACCAAAGAGCATTCCCGCGCCGCTCTTTGGTCGGTGGGGTGGCGATGGTTTCTCCTCTGGTTCCATCGCCGCCCTCTTAAAATCACCTCAGTATGCAACCCAACCGACTAAGGCACAGCCCAGCACAGCAGCCCATAAAGGACAGCGCCAGCACATGATTGCTACCAAAGTAATCAAGGTCAGGGCAAAATCCTGCCTTGACTCTATCGATGATTGCCACAGTGGTTGATAGAGTGCCGCTAATAAAAGGCCAACCACAGCAGCATTAATCCCTGCCAAACAAGATTGCATTTTTGGGTTCTGACACCACAGTGCCCAAAACGGCAATGCGCCCATCACTAACAAAAATGCGGGCATAAAAATCCCAATAAGACAAAGCAATCCCGCGGCCCAACCTCCGAGTAACACACCAAGAAATGCGGCAAAACTAAACAAAGGCCCCGGCACGGCTTGAGCCGCACTATATCCGGCTAAAAAACCTTGCTCAGTGACCCAACCGGAGGCCACCACCTCAGTATGCAGCAACGGCAGTACTACATGCCCGCCGCCAAAAACTAAGGCTCCCACCCGATAAAATGCGTCCAACCAAACCAGAGCCTGCACATCCCACAGCCGATGCAATAAAGGTAGCCCCACCAGCAACAGAACAAAAACTGATAAAAATATCAGCCCCATCCTAGGGGTTACGGAAACCTCCAAGGGCTGAGCCATCGACTTTAATTCAGGTTTACACCAGCGACTTCCAATCAGCCCTGCCCCCAAGATAATCGCCATATGTACCCCTGCAATAGGTACATAGAGCGCAACGCAGGCAGCAGCCACCATCAGACTGATACGCAGGCGGTCTGGGCAAAATTTACGCGCCATTTCCCACACTGCTTGAATCACCACAGCTACGGCTAAAATCTTCAAACCATGCAGTACGCCCTGCATGGCTTCTACATGGGTCAAGCCGTGGGCAAACAACATTAAACCCAGCGCTGAAGGCAGGGTAAATCCCACCCAAGCGGCTAAAACTCCAGCATAACCGGCGCGTAATAGACCCACAGCCATAGTAACCTGACTACTGGCTGGCCCGGGTAAAAACTGACACAGGGCCACTAGGTCTGCATACTGCTGTTCTGAAACCCAGCCACGCCGCACCACAAACTCATCCCGAAAATAAGCTAAATGCGCAATAGGCCCACCAAAGGAGGTGAACCCTAAGCGCAAAAACACCCAAAACACAGACCAAGCCAACCCAAAACGAGCTTTTATACCTAAACACATAACAACAGCCCTTTTTCTGAAAGGAGACATCCACAAACTAGGCTGAGCGCCCCAAGACAAACTAGGGCCAAGATCACGGCTTTGTCTTAGATGTGCTATACCCTTTGCCATTCGGAAAGACTTGGAGATTAAAGATGTCCCGTATCGTTCGTGTTGCAGCTACCCAAATGGCCTGCACCTGGGATCGCACTGCCAACCTTGCCAAAGCAGAACAACTGGTACGCCAAGCAGCGGCTCAGGGGGCGCAGATTATTTTGCTCCAAGAACTCTTCGAAACACCTTACTTCTGCCAAAAACCCAATCCTGAGTATTTACAGCTCGCGACCTCAGTGGAAGAAAATCCGGCCCTACGCCACTTCCAAGCCCTTGCCGCTGAATTGAAGGTGGTGCTTCCCATCAGTTTTTTTGAGCGGGCTCAGCGGGCACGCTTCAATACGGTTGCCGTGATTGATGCTGACGGACGCAATCTAGGGCTCTACCGCAAAAGCCATATTCCCGATGGCCCTGGTTATCACGAAAAATACTACTTCAACCCCGGTGACACCGGATTTAAGGTCTGGAATACCCGATACGCCCGCATTGGAGTGGGTATTTGTTGGGATCAGTGGTTTCCAGAAACGGCCCGCAGCATGGCGTTACTAGGCGCTGAATTATTGTTTTACCCCACCGCCATCGGCAGCGAACCCCACGACCCCAGTATTAACTCACGGGATCACTGGCAAAGGGTTCAGCAAGGACATGCCGGAGCCAACCTAATGCCTCTAATTGCCAGCAACCGTGTTGGCACAGAGCATCAAGAGGACTATCAGATTCGCTTTTACGGCTCATCTTTTATTGCGGACGCTTTAGGCGCTAAGGTGGCTGAGCTGGACGAAACCACCGAAGGCACATTAATCCATAGCTTCGATTTGGATCAGTTGGAACGCCTGCGCAGTGCTTGGGGGGTCTTCCGTGACCGCCGCCCAGCCCTGTATGGCCCCATCAAGACTTTAGATGGCTGTTTAGAGTCTCAATAAACCCTAGCGACGAAGCTGTGCCAGCAACTCTGGGGTTGGATAACCGTCTGCGGGCCAACCGAGTTGCTGCTGATAAGCTCGAATAGCTCGGCGCGTATTGGCTCCAATAATGCTATCGGGCACACCGCTGTTAAATCCCAGCTCATTTAGGCGGGTTTGCAACTCCAAGCGCTCAGAACGGCTCAGAATGCGTTGCTCCTTGGGCCAGCGCGCTAAAATGCGTCCCCCGCCATTAAAACGCTCGGCTAACAGATTAATCGCCAAGGCATAGGAAGTAGAGTTGTTGTACTGCAAAATGGCGCGGAAGTTATCCAATACCAAGAACGCCGGCCCGCGATAGCCTGCCGGTAATACTAAAGTCCCTAGCGCAGCATCCTGCCCCGGTAAAGACGGAATAATCACCCCTAAGCGTCGCCAATCCGTCAAAGGCTTACGAATGTCTGGATCGGCTAAGGCGTAATCAAAATTCTTGGGTAAGTGAACTTCAAACCCCCAAGTATGCCGATTATCCCAGCCTGAAGCCTGCACATAGTGGGCTGTAGAAGCCAGAGCATCCGCCACACTGTCCCAAATATCACGGCGGCCATCGCCATCAAAGTCCACGGCATAGTCTTGATAGGTGGTGGGAATAAACTGGGTTTGGCCCATAGCACCCGCCCATGAGCCTTGCATACGCTCCAGCGAAATATCTCCATTTTGCAAAATTTTTAACGCCGCCAATAATTGTGTCTTGGCAAAATCAGGTCGCCGCCCTTCATGGGCTAAGGTCGCTAGAGAGCGAATCACCGACTTATCGCCTATATTCCGGCCAAAACTGCTCTCCATTCCCCAAATGGCGACCAGAATATGGCGGCTCACCCCATACTTAGCCTCTAATTGCTTTAATAAAGCTTCGTACTGATTCAGTAAGCGCTGCCCTATACTGATTCGGGGTAACGAGAGCGCGCCTTCCAAATACTCCCACACGGGCCGAGAAAACTCAGGCTGACTGCGATCTGAGGCCACTACCTCAGGATCTGGCTGTAGGCCTTTAAATGCCTGATCAAATACAGAGGCATCAATACCAGCGGCTAGGGCTTCGGCTCGAAATCTATGGCACCACTGAGTGAAACTTTCCTCAGTGGCCGGAGCCTCCTCAATGGCTCCCTGAGTAAGCGGGCGCTCAGGCTGAGTTGCACGGGTAGCAGGCGTTACAGGTACAGGCGTAGCAGGGTTAGCATTAAACGAGACCGGCTGAACGGCCTGATGGGGCTCTGCAGCACAGGCCACCATTAATACCAGCGCCGTTGTCGCAATCAAGGCGCGTTGTGGAATGTTGGAAAAAACCATAGGGAGCATGCAGCGCTCTTCAGTGAATGGGACACAGGGGTGAACCTTAGCATGCCTAAGCCCAAGCAATCTGCATTACCCCCTCTTAATTAGGAACGCTTTGCACATTATTCTGTACCCATCAGCAGATTAAGCGACTCAAAATAAGGCCTCATCCTACTATGGGCTGCTTTCCTGATACACTGCTCCACAGTTTCTAAGCCAATGCCCTATTAGCTTGGAAAATCCGCCGCATCAAATAGAGCCCCACGCCTCAATGAGTACAGCACACTCAACCCTTAGCCCTTCGCCCCTTAATAGAACCTTTTGCGTTGCCCCCATGATGGACTGGACAGACCGGCACTTTCGATACTTTGCCCGCCTCCTGTCCCAGCGTGCGCTTCTGTATACCGAGATGGTGACTACCGGGGCTTTATTACACGGCGATCCGCAGCGTTTCTTGCAACACCATCCGCTAGAGCATCCACTGGCTTTGCAATTGGGTGGGAGTGATCCTGCTGAATTGGCCCTCTGCGCTCGAATGGGCGCTGCGGCGGGTTATAGAGAGGTCAATCTGAATGCCGGCTGCCCTAGTGATCGCGTACAACAAAACATGATTGGAGCCTGCCTGATGGCTCATCCGCAGCGTGTAGCGGACTGTATTAAGGCGATGCGCGATGCGGTTGATATTGAAATCACCCTCAAACACCGCATTGGGATTAATGGGCGCGATCAGTACAGCGAATTGGTGGATTTTGTAGGCCAAGCTCAGGAAGCTGGATGCCGTACCTTTATTGTCCATGCGCGGATTGCCATTCTTGAAGGGCTCTCTCCCAAGGAAAACCGCGATATCCCTCCGCTGCGCTACGACATAGCACAGCAACTCAAACAGGATTTTCCTGACCTAGAGATTATTCTCAACGGTGGCATCGAAACCTTAGCAGACTGCCAAACTCATTTAGCGACCTTCGACGGAGTCATGCTAGGACGGGCGGCCTATAACAACCCTTATTTACTGGCCTTTGTAGATCAGCACTTATGTGGTAGCACGGCCCCCATCATCAGTCGCCATCAGGCGTTATCAGCTCTACGGCCTTATGCAGAAGCACATCTAAAAGCAGGAGGCAGCTTACACCACATCACCCGGCATATTTTGGGATTGGCTCAAGGGTTCTCCGGCGCTCGTCGCTTCCGTCAATTATTATCCGTTGATATTCACAAAACACCTCAACCTTTAGCGCTCTTTGATCAAGCCCTTAAGATCTTGGAAGGGCGCTAAGCCCTTAACCACAGACGGTATTGCGCCCTGCGGCCTTGGCCATATACAGGGCTTTATCAGCAATTTCTAAGAGGTTCATGTGGTGCGATGCCTCCTGTGGACGCTGCAAACTGGCAAAACCAACACTCACCGTCACCTGACCTAGGGGAGCACCCAGGTGTTCAATAGCCAAGGCTTCCACCGTCCATCGTAAACGCTCAGCGGCACGTTGAGCTTTAGCCGCATCACAGTAGGGAAGCAAAACCACAAACTCCTCACCCCCCAATCGAGCGGGTAACTCTCCTGCCCGCTGAAAGCTATTCAATAGGCACTGACCAATCTGCACCAAACACTGATCCCCCTGCCCATGACCATAGTGATCGTTATAAGCTTTGAAGTAATCAATGTCGATCATCAACACCGATAAAGCCGTATTATGCCGGTAGGCACGCTGAAGCTCCTGCCGATACTGTTCGTTAAAGCGCCGCCGATTAGCCAAGCCCGTCAATGCGTCACTAAAGGATAAGCGCTCCAACTCTTTATGGCTGACTTCCAAAGCCCGTGCGTGTTGCCAGCGTTCCAACAGGCTAAACAGCATCTTGGCGGCCATTTGTTGATAACGGCGCTCATCCACCGAGCTGGCCAAGCGCACACCCTGCAACCAAAGCAAACTTCCGCCGTCTTGGTTGCGTAAACAGTACACCCAAACATCCAGACTGGAACTGTATTCCCAACCATCCGGAACAGGCTCAAATTGCTCAGGTACATATTGGGGCATAGGGGTCGCTTCGGGATAAACTACCAGCCACTGCCAGTGTTGATCTTTTTCTTCAGCCAAAGCACAGACAGAAGCATCTATATATTCACTCAGCTCCTGTAACGCCCAATACAACTTGCTCTGGTACTGATCAACCGGTAAGTGCACACATTGCATCAGGGTACGGGAAAATAAGTCCAAGTAACCATTAATACGTTGCAAAGCGGCTGTACGCAAAGCAACGCGCCGATCCAACTGATCACGCTCATAAGCCAAAGCAGCCAGCGCTTGGTCTCGCTCGTGGGCATACTGCTGTAGACTTTGGCGCAGGGTTTCAAACCCGTGGGCGACCAAATCAATCTCATCGTAATAGTCTTTTTCAGAACGACACAGCTTGAGGGGTGGCTGCGGTTTATCGGGAGCTAGCTTGGTTGCGTACTGCGCGATACGTCGTAAAGGACGACCCAACTGATGGTGCATGGGATAGGCAATTGCTGCACCAATCAGCAAGGTAATGAGAGCAATTTCTAATATGCTCCAAATTGCAGATTGAAACACTCGCTCATACAAAGATGTCGAATACGTATAGATGTGTAATGTTCCTAAAACCTGCTGAGGGTTATAAGGATGAGGGATAGGTAACTGTGCATCTGAGTATTGTTTAGAGGCTGGCCGTCCTGCCGATAGCCTCAACTGAAAGGGGGTCTCTAAAACAACTCGTTCAATTTCAGGGCGGTCGGCTAGCTGCTGTAATTGCTGCTGTAACGGCTCTAACTCAATGTCCCACAGCCCTAGGGTTAAAAGAGGAACTTGGGTTTCACCAATCCAAACCGTCAGTTGGTGGAAGCGTTCATTTTCGCTGCTATAAATACTAAGGGTTTGAATCAAAACGCCCAGACTGCTGCATACCAAAGCTGACCAAAAAACTCGGCGCAGAATATTCTGTCTGATGGATACAAAGCGCTGACCAGAGCTCACTGGCCGTCCTCAAGGATAGGGCGAAAGTCAAACCTATAATGCAATAGCTGTGGATTGAGGTGCTTAGTGTAGCGGCGAAAGTCTAACGCATAGCCAAGAGGAGCTTTGATAAAACGCTGAGCTTGTTCGGGGGAAAACAATGCAAACATGGAGCGATCCATTTCCAATCCTTCGGTTATCGCAAAATCAACGCCATGATGATAATCGTACAAAACTACCAACGCCCAAGCGCCGGATAAATAGTGCCCTCCCGCCAATGCCGACAAACGACCCTCCACCAAAGCCTGCATGGCCTCGACCGAAGTATTAATTGCAGAAAGCAGTACGTCCTTGCCTGGCTGCAAATTTGCGTCCTTTAAAGCCTGCATAGCTCCCAAGGCGATTTGATCATTAGCACACCAGATTAAACGGACATCGGGATAGCGCTGCAGCAAGTGGGTAGTTTGCACATAGGCCTTATCTTGCCTCCAGTCCGCATGAACCACTTGCTTTAGATCAACTTGAGGAAAGTCTTTCAGCGCCGAGGCTAATCCACGATTTCGTTGTACGGAAGACCCCGTAGATCGAGTTCCCGACAACGCCAACAGAGACAAGCGACCTGAAGCATCCTGTAACCCGGCTTGCAGACCTGCCTTGATTAAAGCCTGCCCAGTCATATAGCCCGCTGCTTCTGCTTGAGGGGTAAGGCTGCCTAACCAGTATTTAAAGCGCTCGCGCGGATATCCAATTTGGAGGCGCTGTTGGGCATTGGGTATATTGGCAATTAGAAAAACGGGAATTTGCGCTGCCTCTGCCAATTTTAGCTGCTCAGGCAAAATCGCTTTTTCACCGGCTATGATCAGGTAATCGGGTTGCTGTGACTTGGTTAAGCGCGTGACACTCTTGACTAACTCGATTTCTCGTAAGATATCACGCTCAGCAAACAGCGTTTTGAACTCAATCCCCAAATCCTGAGCAGCCTTATTCATAACCTCAGAGACCCCAACCCAGTAGGCTTCATGCTCATGTCCGGGGGCGATAAAGGTCACGCTCATGGCCCAGACTGGACTACTTAAGCCCAGCAGGATCAAAATTATTAGAATAATAGGCATTGAAATATGCTCAAAAATTTTCATACCTCTGAGCATTATAGAGGATAAATGCGCCAGCATAATGGCTCTATGCCACTTACTGCTTGAAATTTACAATCCAATCACCGGAATACGAATGAGCTCGTATTCCGGCCCGCGTTATCAGTTTTGCGCGAAAAAACCCGTACTTTAGTGCGGGGATGGATAGCGCGGGAGGGGCACCGCCGAAATGCACACGACAGCTTGTAAAACGTACCGGTGAACTCTATTGTAGGAAACATCAAATCCTCCTCGTTAGCCAAAGCTAAGATCGCCAAATCCGTATTGAATGCGGGATGGGCTATGTTGAAGACAATGCTGGAATATAAATGCGATAGCGCAGGCATTGTTTTTAAAGCGGTTCATGAGGCGTACCCCCCCCAAACCTGCTTGAATTGCGGCTGTTTGCCGGATTCGAGGCCGAACGGTAGCGCAGGGCTTGGAATAAGAGAATGAACCTGCAATGCCTGTGGTGTCAGGCACGACCGCGATATTAACGCGGCTAAGAACATGCTTGCGGTCGG
>NZ_VLKG01000007.1 GCF_007830255.1 Azomonas agilis | reverse complement strand
GTAATGCACTGCCGGATGCCCTGTGCTTACGCTCCACTCGACCCCATCCTGTGAGCACATCGTCATAAAGCTCTGAGGGATACCCAGAGATCACCACCATGCCCTGTACTTTGGTGAGCCGATCTAACAACGCCTGATGCTGTTCAAGATTCAGCTCATGCCGGTATTTGGCGGCGCTGCGGGTTGAGGGCATATAAGGTGGATCAACATAGAACAGCGTCTGGGGCGTGTCCTGCGCCCGAATCACCTCCAGCGCATCCCGCCGCTCAATGACTACGCTTTGCAAACGCCGATGAATAAGGGCGCTGTCGGGAGATATTGAGCAAAAGACCAAGAACATCACGGTCAATGCTCCCGGGGGACAGGCTGCAGGGCGAGATATGACTATCGAAAGAAAATAACTACTTGGTTCAATTCATAGTTCAATTTAAAACCGTAACCATCTGAAAATTTAGGATAAAAATCTATACTTATCATGCGCTTATGGAGTATTGAACGTAAAAAACCAAAATATGGACAGACGTTCAATTCCATGAGTAGAACGCAACAAAATACGCGGTTCAAGGACATAAGCATCAAAAGGACATGGGGAAAATAGCAGTGAGTAAGAAGATTAAAGCCCCCGAAGGCTATGCAGCAGGCAGGGATATGCGCGTAAAAGAAGCCCCAGCGGGGCAGATTCACTGCATATCAGGCGGTACTAACATCATCGGCAGTGACATCAATATTCAGGTCACGATGCCCAAGCCCATACGCCACAGGCACCACAATAAAGCCCATGTCGTGCATGAGCTACATCTAACCATTCTGTGTAAATAATCGCGCAAAGCGGAACGGAATCCGCTCATTCCTGCTTAGATTTGTGCAATTCCCTGCACGCCCGCTATTTCCCTGAAAGCCGCGCTCTGCTTGGACTTTAGCCTTTTTTATGGCCTATCTCTCTGTGACAAAAGAATCACCACCCCTCAAATAAACAGGAGCGTCGCAGGCATGTTTAGAAGACATGCCTGTAGCCCAAAGGCTCCCAAAAACCTATTGAGTGCGCGACTTTCCTTTGCCTTCGTGCAGCAACAGGCTGGCCCTTTTACACTCCAGCCCCATCTCGGTCAGACGCACGATGGTCATGGTATTAAAGTCTCTAAGGTAGGGAATAAGCTCTACACGCAGTACTTCAGTGCGGGTTTCACTTTTGATCGTGCGCTTAATTTCGAGGATTTCGCAGGATAGAGCACGAATTTGGCTGCTCAAGTGGTCAATTTTTTTCAGTGTCATCCATAAATGATAGTACTGAGGATGCGAGGAAAAGCGGCTATTTACCAGTAACTCAGCACCTGACGGCAGCAACTCATGTAGTGGCTCTAACAAAGAAATACTGGGCAACTTTTCGATATCACGTCCTAACAGCTCTATATTGCGTTCAATAATGGCTTTGTTATAGCCCACACTATCCTCAATAAAACGTCGGGTGCGATGATAATCTTGCCGCCTAGCCCAGTATTTCCAAAACTGATGCAAGCCACTACCCACCAATAAGCCTGTGCCCAAGCCCAATACACCGGGATAACTCAAAAACTCAAAAACCGACAGCATCCAGCGGACGAAGCCTCCCGACAATGCGTCCATATACTCTCCTTATCTTTTTTACCAACTCATGCCGCTAACAGGGCTCTAAGCACACTCGATTACGTCCGTTAGTCTTAGCCTGATAGAGGGCATGATCAGCAGCCAATAAAAGCTCTTGCTCTGTACGCCCCTCTTGAGGACGGCACACCGCAATACCCAAGCTAATGGTGACAACACCAAAGGGCGAATGATCATGCACCAAATCCAGAGACTCCACTTCTTTTCTGGTTTTTTCCGCAAGTTTTTGTGCACCCTCAGCATTTGTATTGGCTAAAATCACCACAAATTCCTCACCACCGTAACGAGCTACTAAGTCTCCTCCGCGCCGAGCTTGATTTTTCAACACGCCCGCCAGCATTTTCAAACAAGTGTCTCCCGAAATATGGCCATAGCAATCGTTGTATCTTTTGAAAAAATCCACGTCTACCATAAGCAAGGCTAGGGTTTGATCTTCCCGCCGCGCTCTTAGCCACTCACTAGATACCACCTCGTCAAAATGGCGCCGGTTAGCCAATCCGGTTAAACCATCGGTAGTAGAAAGCTCAGCTAAACGCTTATTGGCCGCCTCTAAATCCGCCGTCCGCTGCTGAATGCGTGACTCTAACTCCAGAGTATTTTGTTTAAGCTGGTTACTCATGGCATCCAAGGCCGCTGATAAACAAATCACCTCTTGAACGGGAGTGGATTTTGGAGCAACAGCGTTCCAATCTCCATCCGCCAGCTTCTCAGCCCAATGACTCAGCTCAGCTAAGGGTTTTGCAACCCAGCTACTCACCACTAGACCAATGAGCATACAGATCACTAATACCGCCAAAGCAAGAGCGATACTGTTATAGAGAACATCGCGCATTGGCCCAGTAAAGCTGGCATCAGGCAATACTACTGCTATATCTAAGGTTGGCCCCTGAAGCAGGGTGTAATGCCGCCAATCCAACTGATAACGCCGACCCTCTATTTCAAACAGTAGCGTGCCATCCGGTTGCGTTTGCTGTTGAATGCTACGACTTGCGGCTTGGATGATAGGATTTTGACTGTCTGCTGCTTTCAAACGTATGGGGTTATAATCGGGCCTTAGCTGATAGATTTCTTCTTGAAAAGAAGAAGCTAATAACTCCCCATTAGGCTCCATGATAAAAGCAATTCCGCCATTGGCTGAGGTCAGCTCCGCGAGAAAGTCACTCAACTGAGACAGGGCCAGATCTGCCGTCATCACACCCAAAAAATCGCCTTGATCATTATAAAGCGGCGCGGACATTCCCATCCCCAAGGTAGCATAGGCACTGTCAATATCATTAATGGCATACTGATATACCGGATACCATCCCATGCTGCCTACCTTCATCGCTGTATGAAACCAAGGCCTAGTACGCGCATCAAACGAACTCCCTTCGGATACCAAACTTCCCCTACGGTTGGCATCATCTACCCGATAAATACGCATACTATGACCGTCCTCCTTACGCGAGTGCAGCATGCGTAGCCCTTTATCAAAGCCTAAAGGAGGACGACTGCCCGCATAATATTCCCCATCAGCCATCCCCATGGAAATAAAGGTCAACAACGGCTGCTGACGCATTTGCAGCAAAAAGCCCCGCATCAGTTGCAAACGGTCTTGAGGGTTTAAAAGTCCAGCGTTAGCCTGCTCTACATTAAAAGCCAAGACACGACGCGGAATATCAAAAAAGCTGACTATCCGATCATACACACGACCGCCGACCTCAGTAACGAGCTGTCGGCTGTACTGTTCGGCTACTTGCAGGGCGTTGCGGTAAGAAAGATAAGAGCTGGCTAATACAATGGGCAGTAACAACAGTACCAATAGCACCATGATAAAAACACGCAAACTAAAGATGCCATGGACTAAATGAGAAAACTCGGTTCTCCGTTGGGCTTGCCTTCTCATCCGCAGTAATAGCCACACCAAACTGAGGGAAAATCCACCTCCTACGATGCGAATTGACCATTGCCACGCCATAGTGCTGGCATATTTAGGCTTTACGGGAGCTGCCGCAATACGCCATCGACCTCCGGGCAAACGAATGTCAGCAGATAAATGAGCTTGCTTAAATAGCTCAATGTGGCCATAAAACAGCTCACCTTCAGCGCCTTGTTCTTCATACCCTCGAATGGCAAATCGGAATGGAAGACGAGGATCTAAAAAACCCGCTCTCGCCAAAACACTTTGGACATCCACCGCGATAGAAACAACACCTAAAAAATACTCTGGCTCTCCGGGTGCGTATAAGAAAATAGGTGTTCGGCCAATTAATCCTAAGCGCCCGTTTTGGACTAACTTTAGTGGCCCCGCCACAATGGTATCCCGTGCGGCAATAGCACGCTGTACCCCTGCCATCACATCTGGTCTAAAACGATAATTCATCCCTAATACGGCTTCATTACCCTGCAGGGGATACACAAAATCCACTACAAAACCACTCGACAGAGTAATACTAGCAACATGCTCGTAATGCACTAACATACTCTGCGCGATCTGTTGCATTTTTTGCGTGTCCACATGCCCATGATCGGCTTGAATTTCGTCGGCTAATACATAATTCAGTGCTAATACATTGTTTAAATCGTGCTCCAGCCGCCGAACCATGCTCTGCAACTGAACCTCTAAAGACTGCATCTGAGCGCGCCCTTGGTAGCTCAGAATGCTTTGCTCCACAATAGAGGTCAGCAGGCCTCCGACCAATAAGATCAAAAAGACACCAAGCCACACTACCCAGGTTGCACGCTTCATAATATTGAACCGGAACGTACTATTATACTTATGCCCATCTATGAACAGCATAAAGCGATGACATCAAACCTGTAAGCATTTTGATCTCATACCGCCAAAAACTGGCCTTAGTTTCCTAGGATAGGGGGTCATCTTTAGGAATAAATAAACCGAAATCTATTAAGGTTATTGTCTAACCGATTGAAAATACTGGAATATAGCCTATTAGAACAAAACCTCATTAAAACAGGTTTTCAGGCTATTCTGATAGGGATCAGCATAGTGGCAGTCAGCCCTATAGAGCATTTGTTTTCACCCAAGGAGCGGGCCATGATGCAGGCTTCCTTTGAGGATCGAATACTCGATAGCAGTACCCTAAACCTGTTTCGACCTCTCACAGCCCCTTGCACACGTTAGGAGCCTCATCATGCCGATCCATCACTCCTTACGTTTGCCCGTGCTTTTGGGGATATTTAGTCTGTTCTACGCCTTAATGACCGCTACGCTGTATTGGCCCGATAGCATTGAACAGAGTTTGGACGAATGGCGCTTTCAAAATCACCAAACGCTCATGCTGGTCGGTTCCAGCCTGAGTAAACACCTACAAAGGGGGCAGTTAGAAGAGCTACAAAGCCAACTGGAATACCTAGCCCAGACGGCAGATATTCAATGGGCAGGACTGGCAGACAAACAACTGCAATTAATCGCCCACACATACAATGCACCCCATACTGAACTGGAAACAGAACAACAGCGGCTGCAACAACTGACATCAGACAGCACATCCTCTCAGCACAACGTCGTACCCTCTTGGCATCAGCAAGACGACACTGATTACCGAGTTATCTACCCTATCGGTTCTCAGGTTCCTGATCAGCTTCCCCAAGCTTTTTTACTGGTGGGCTTGAATGCCCAGCGGATCATCGCTAACGCGCATCAAAACGCTTGGATTCATTTGGGTTATACACTGGCTATCTTGCTTTTTTGCTGCTTGATCCTCTATGGCTTAGGGTGCAGGCTCAATCGGCAGCGGACAATATCCAGCCCCCGTACTAACCCAACTCCTTGCTTTGCACTTAAAACCTCCGAAGACTTACCTGCAAGCGATGAACAGAACCATCAACTCGCCCATAGTTTTCATTGCATTAGCCAACAACTGCACGAGCGCCAACGGGCTCTACAAGAAAGCGAACAGCTTATGACAGACCTCATCAACACCATGTCCATAGGCATTTTGGTGATTGATGATCAAATGCGTATTGAACAGGCTAATAGAGCCGCTGCCGCTCTGTTTGCCTGCCCTATCGCAGAGCTACAAGGGCAACCCTTACAGCAATGGTTGGTCGAAGAACAGGCGATACACCAAATACAAAATAACCTCGGCCACACTCAATTTGAGTTGACGGGCTACTGCAAGGGACAACAAATTCCCCTTGAAATTACCTGCACGCCTTTTAAGCGTAAACAGCAGGAGTTTTACCTACTGTTGATTAAAGACGTTACCGAACAGCATCAGGCCGAACAACAGTTGCGTTTTCTCGCTCACTTTGACCCTTTAACGCGCTTAGCCAATCGGCATTATCTGCTACAGCACCTCAATCAACTGCTGGCCCACAACCAAGCCCTAAGCCTGTTGTACTTAGACATTGACCATTTCAAGCGTATTAATGACAGCCTTGGCCATGAGGTCGGAGATGCATTACTGGTCGAGATTGCCCAACGCCTACGCCAACTCTGTCCGCCCAATAGCCTACTGGCACGCTCTGGAGGTGATGAGTTTATTGTCCTTTTAGAGCACTTCACCCAAGAAGAAGCCCTAGATACGGCCCAAAAACTCTTACAGGGGTTGCAGCCTCCGATGCATATCCGTCAATACCAATGCCAAGCCAACCCCAGTATTGGTATTACCAGTACCGACGGACATTTAGGGGCTACTGAGTTGCTTAAACAAGCTGACTTAGCTCTGTACGCGGCCAAAGATGCGGGCCGCAACCGACTGGCAATCTACACTCAAGCACTGTCCCACGCCGCAGAACAGCGCCAACGCTTAGAACAAGAACTCCGTCAAGCACTGGAGCGCCAAGAGTTTTTACTCTATTACCAACCACAGGTTGATAACCAAGGGCAAATCCGCGTGCTGGAGGCTTTACTGCGCTGGCAATCTCCCCATCGGGGTTTAGTGGCTCCTGACGTATTTATTCCCGTACTCGAAGATACAGGCTTGATTCTGGAAGTGACCCGCTGGGTACTCCAAGAAGCCTGTCAACAAATCCTACACTGGCAACAACAGGGCTTACCTTGGCGGGTGTCGATGAATCTATCACCCCGTGATTTCCAGCAGGCAGATCTTGCGGGTAGTGTTTTAGACATCGTTCAACAAACCCCCATTGCCCCCAGTTTGCTTGAGCTGGAAATCACTGAAAGCGTGCTGCTGGATGCTTCGGCTCAGGTACAAGACAGCCTAGCGCGCTTCAAAGCGGCGGGTATTCCGTTACTGTTAGACGATTTTGGCACTGGTTATGCCTCGTTGACCTACCTACAACAGTTCCACTTTGATGGCATTAAGGTGGATCGACAATTTGTAGATGGCCTACCCGATAGCCCGCAATCGGTGGCCTTGGTACGCGGCATCGTCACTATGGCTCAACATTTAGGCTTGCATGTGGTAGCTGAAGGCGTAGAAACCGCTCAGCAAGCCTTATTTTTACGCCAAAATGGCTGCCCTATTTTACAAGGCTACTACTTCGACCGGCCTCGTCCCGGCAACTACTGGTCAGAACGAGGTAATGCAACCTATCCTGCGGTCTGTTAATGTCCACGACCTTAAAACAGGCAGGCTCTTCGCTTAATGGCTCGAAAAAAACACACCCCCTCCTTCGAACAACAGTTGGAGTGCTTACAACAGCAGGTAGAACGCCTTGAAAGCGGTACGCTACCCCTAGAAGAAGCTTTAGAATGTTTTGAGCAAGGCATTCGACTGATCAAAGAATGCCAAAGCCTGCTCAGCCAAGCCGAGCAACGCATTCAAACCCTCACACAGCCTATGACTTCCTCCTCAGCACCCAAGGGTGTCTCGGACTCTGAACATGATTGACTCCTATCAAAAACGCTGCCAACAGCGCGTTGATGCCTGCTTGAACACTCTATTTAAGGCTCCCTTGCCGGCCTTAGAACGTCTGTATAAAGCCATGCACTACAGCGTGATGATTGGGGGTAAACGGGTACGTCCCTTGCTGGTGTACGCCAGTTGCGAAGCTTTAGAAGGGGATCTAGCACAGGCCGATGGAGCCGCCTGTGCCCTAGAACTCATCCATGCTTATTCTCTGGTGCATGATGACCTACCTGCGATGGATGACGATGACCTACGCCGTGGACAACCTACTACCCACAAAGCCTTTGATGAGGCCTGCGCGATCCTAGCCGGGGATGGTTTACAAAGCTTGGCTTTTGAAACCCTCAGCCGCCCCGAACACAACCCTCAAGACCCTGCTTTACGCCTACACATGCTCCAAGTATTGGCCAAAGCGGCTGGCCCTGCCGGTATGGTAGGCGGCCAAGCCACTGACCTAGAATCGGTGGGCCATAAGCTGGATCAAACCGCACTGGAACAGATGCATCGCCAAAAAACTGGTGCATTGATCGAGGCCAGCGTGGTATTAGGTGCTTTGGCCAGCGCGCAAGCGACACAGATCCAACTGACGGCACTGCGACATTATGCCCAAGCCATCGGCCTCGCTTTCCAAGTTCAGGACGACATTTTGGATGTGGAGAGCGATACCCAAACCCTCGGCAAAACCCAAGGAGCTGATATCGCCCGCGATAAGCCCACTTATCCCGCCTTGCTAGGCCTGCCACAGGCTAAAGCCTATGCACTGGAGTTGCGTGACCAAGCACTCAAGGCCCTTGAGGACTTTGGAACATCCGCCGATCCGTTACGAGCCTTGGCCAACTACATTGTGGAACGCCGCCATTAGGACATAAGGATAGAGCAACAAATTCCGCCCGATCCTTAGGATCGGGTAGAATATGGGCTTCTTTCCTCCCGCATAACGATCTCCCGATGCTCAAGACGTTCCACGAGATTCCCCGCGAGCGCCCTGCCACCCCGCTTCTTGACCGGGCACCTACTCCTCCCTTACTACGCCGCCTCGGTGAGCCAGAGTTGGAGATCCTTGCTAACGAGCTACGACAGGAACTTCTGTACTGCGTAGGCCAAACGGGCGGGCATTTTGGAGCCGGTCTGGGCGTGATTGAACTCACCATCGCCCTGCACTATGTGTTCAATACGCCCGAAGATCGACTGGTCTGGGACGTGGGGCATCAGGCGTATCCACATAAAATCCTGACTGGACGGCGTGAACGCATGCTGAGCTTACGGCAGAAGAATGGATTAGCCGCCTTCCCGCGTCGCTCGGAAAGTGAATACGACACCTTTGGCGTAGGCCACTCCAGTACCTCTATCGGCGCTGCTTTGGGCATGGCCATTGCTGCCAAACTCAAGGGCGAAAAACGGCGCAGCATCGCCGTGATCGGTGACGGGGCGTTAACCGCAGGGATGGCTTTTGAGGCGCTCAACCATGCCTCGGAAGTCAACGCTAATATGCTGGTGGTACTCAACGATAACGACATGTCCATCTCCCACAATGTGGGCGGACTTTCGAATTATCTGGCCAAGATTCTCTCCAGTCGCACCTACTCCAGCATGCGCGAAGGCAGCAAAAATATCCTGTCCCGCCTGCCTGGTGCATGGGAAATTGCCCGCCGTACTGAAGAATATGCCAAAGGCATGCTGGTTCCCGGCATTTTATTTGAGGAGCTGGGCTGGAACTACATCGGCCCCATCGACGGCCATGACCTGCCGACGCTCATTTCTACTCTACGCAACATGCGCGACCTGAGCGGCCCGCAGTTCCTGCATGTCATCACCAAAAAAGGCAAAGGTTTTGCCCCGGCAGAAGCTGATCCCATCCGCTACCATGCCATCACCAAACTGGAAAGTGGCGATAAAAGCAAGACTCCCGCCAAGGCAGCACCTAAATACTCCAATATCTTCGGCCAGTGGCTGTGTGATATGGCGGCGGCTGATGCGCGTCTGACCGGCATTACCCCGGCCATGCGCGAAGGCTCCGACATGGTGGCATTCAGCAAAAAATTCCCCGACCGTTATTTTGACGTGGCCATTGCAGAGCAACATGCCGTCACCCTTGCAGCGGGTATGGCCTGTGAAGGGCTAAAGCCGGTAGTAGCTATCTATTCCACCTTTCTACAACGCGCCTACGACCAGCTCTTGCACGATGTGACTCTGCAACATCTGGATGTACTGTTTGCCATCGACCGCGCCGGTTTAGTGGGGGAAGATGGCCCGACCCATGCCGGAGCCTATGACATATCTTTCCTGCGCTGTGTGCCGGGTCTCGTAATTATGACCCCCAGCGATGAAAACGAGCTGCGGCGGCTATTGACCACCGGCTACCTCTACAACGGCCCGACTGCCGTGCGCTATCCACGCGGCAGCGGCCCCAATGCGCCTTTAGATCCGGGCTTAGAGCCCCTGCCCATCGGTAAAGGAATCGTGCGCCGCTCAGGGAGCACAGTAGCCCTGCTGGCATTCGGGGTGCAGCTTCAGGAAGCTTTGCAAGTGGCTGAGCGCTTAGACGCTACGGTAGTCGATATGCGTTTTGTCAAACCACTGGATGAAGCTTTGGTGCGCGAGCTGGCCAATACCCATAAGTTGCTGGTTACTCTTGAGGAAAACAGCATTATGGGCGGCGCTGGCAGCGCAGTGAGCGAATTCTTAGCCGCAGAAAACAACCCAACGCCCCTGCTACACCTAGGCTTACCGGATCGCTATATCGAGCACGCCAAACCCTCACAGATGTTATCTGAGTGCGGTTTAGACATTGCTGGAATTGAAGCTGCAATCCAGCATAGGCTTAAGAACTGCTAGCACCACTGATGAGAAATAGAGGAGGAGACAAACCCTCCTCTACACAGACAGCCTCAATGCGGCATATTGCGGGCGTAGAAAATCTCCAACATTTCGTGACGCACACGCGCCTCAACCTGCTTACGCTGCTCGGGTGAGAGATTATTAGTGGCATCACCAAACAGATAGTTTTCCAGTTGGAAATCTTTCAGCAACATCTTGGTGTGGAACAGGTTTTCCTGATACACGTTTACATCCGTCATCTGATAAGCCTTGCGGGTATCGTCCGACAGATACTTCTGAATCGAATTGATTTCGTGGTCGATAAAGTGCTTACGGCCTTCCACATCACGGGTAAAACCACGCACCCGATAATCCACCGTCACAATGTCAGAATCAAACTGATGAATCAGGTAATTCAAAGCCTTTAAGGGCGAAATCACACCGCAGGTAGATACATCAATATCCACACGGAAGGTCGCAATGCCTTCTACAGGGTGTATTTCAGGATAGGTATGTACCGTAATGTGGCTCTTATCAAGGTGCGCCAAAATCGTCTCGGGCAAAGGGCCGGGAGATTCTTCGATCTGGCTTTCAGTGGGAGTAACCGGCTGTTCTGAGATCAGGATGGTAACGCTGGCTCCTTGCGGATCATAGTCCTGACGGGCAATGTTGAGAATGTTGGCACCGATGATATCCACCACATCCGTCAAAATCTGAGTGAGACGTTCAGCATCGTATTCCTCATCAATATACTCGACGTAGGCTTGCTGATCTTCAGCGGTTTCGGCATAGCAGATATCATAAATGTTGAAGCTCAGGGTTTTGGTAAGGTTATTGAACCCATGAAGCTTGAGTTTACTTTTCACTATCGAACACTCTCTGAAACGCGGCTCTGCCGCATGTTGAGCCTGCCCGTCAGCCAAACAACAAGGGCTGCGTGGGGCGATGAACACCTCTTCGCGTTGGCGATATGGATGTATGAGTTTGACTGAGGAACGCCCCAGCGAATGGGGGCGCATTATGCAGAGCCCCGTGCCACTTCGCTAGAGCGGGTCTCGGCACTTATTCAAAAAGCTGCTATGGATCACAACTTAACAAAGAAATCCGAACACTAGATGACAGCCTAGAGATCAAATTCAGCAGAATTTAAACCCAGCTCCGCACACAGCAAACGACATACAGCCCGCTCACTCTCCTCAAACTGGCCATCTGCAGCGCCTATGGCACAGCACACCCGCACCAGCAAACGCGCGGCATCTTCTTGCTTGCGCAGCTTACCAATAACGCGCAAAGCCTCAGCTTTACCGATTTGGTGGTCAAATTCGAATTTCTGGCAGGTCTCCTGAAACAACTGAATCACTTCTTTTAAATCAAAAACGTTCAGCTCTTTAGAATTTTGGATATAACCCACCATTTTTTGCTTTTCAGCCGCGCTGATTTCACCATCGGCAGCAGCTACTAACGCACAGCCAGCCACCACCGCTTCCATAAAATCGCGGTTTTTAAAGCGGGTTACTTCAGCGGCTAATTTATCCCGCGCTGCCAAAGCATTTGTTTTCAACCAATCTAGCATCCTGTACTCCTTGAACGGGTAAATACCCAGAACAGATTGAAAAATTCATGCCAGTCTAACCCTTAGATGGCTGACTCGCCGTCAACAATTTCGTAATCATGTGTGATTTCAACCCCAGCTCGGCCTAACATGATGGAAGCCGAGCAATATTTTTCGGCCGATAGCTCCACAGCACGCTTCACCTGAGCCTCCTTCAGGCCTGATCCTTTAATCACAAAGTGTAGATGGATTTTAGTAAATACCTTAGGGTCTTCTGCAGCACGTTCGGCTTCTAAAAAGGCTTCGCATCCCTCAACCGGCTGCCTAGATTTTTTAAGAATACTCACCACATCAAAACTGCTGCATCCACCTAACCCCATGAGCAGCATTTCCATCGGACGCGGCCCCAAATTACGGCCTCCGTGCTCGGGTGGGCCATCCATCACCACTGCATGTCCACTGCCGGATTCGGCTAAAAACAGGGCTTCTCCTGTCCACTGAATACGTGCTTTCATTAAAAATTCTCCACATCAAAATACTTAGGCTAGGCGACTTAGCAAAGCACAGACTCTACTCCCCCTCAAGGGTAGGCCTAGAAGGTTCTGTGCTTTTTGTAGTCTTATAAAAGGTATCCTCATTGCTTTAAGGCATCCTATTGAGAAATAATCTCAATTAATACAGAGCTTCACTTCAGCTAGGGAGCGGCGTAGGCTCTAAAACTTAGGATATGTTCTAAACACTAGGATTATCCTTTCTTCTAAGTGCTCTCCAGAGAATCTGCTGCATGGTCACGCTAACCCTCTCCCCCAAGATCAAGCATTTCGACAAATTCATCCAGCACTGCCAACGCCGTCGCTATACCGCTAAGAGCACCATTATTCACGCAGGAGACCGCTGCGAAACGCTGTTTTTCATCATCAAAGGCACCGTCACCATTCTGATTGAGGATGATGAGGGACATGAAATGATCATTGCCTACCTCAATTCGGGGGATTTTTTTGGGGAAATGGGTCTTTTTGATGCAGATACTGCCGATCAAGCCCGTAGTGCTTGGGTTCGAGCTAAAACCGAATGCGAAGTGGCCGAGGTTAGCTACAGCAAATTTCGGGAAATCACTCAGGCTGAGCCCGATATTTTATACACCGTCGGACGGCAAATGGCCGAGCGCCTACGCAACACCACCCGCAAAGTCGGGGATTTAGCCTTTTTAGACGTTACAGGCCGGGTAGCGCGCACGCTGCTGGATCTGTGTAAACAACCCGACGCTATGACCCATCCCAATGGGATGCAGATCAAAATTACCCGTCAGGAGATCGGGCGCATTGTGGGCTGCTCGCGGGAGATGGTTGGACGGGTGCTAAAAAATCTCGAAGATCAGGGTCTCGTGGAGGTACGAGGTAAAACGATGGTGGTACACGGAACCCGCTGATTGAGGGCGAATATGAGTGGGGGAGGCATTCCCCCCTCTATCGTCAAGCGCGGTTGCGTTGTGGAAAGAACAAACGCTGCAACTCTTGTCCCGGATCGGCCGCTTTCATAAAAGCCTCCCCTACTAAGAACGCATGTACGTCACTGATTTCCATTAGCTCCACATCCGCACGGTTTAGGATGCCGCTTTCGGTCACTAAAATACGGTCTCTTGGTACTAAGGGCAGCAAGTCTAAGGTGGTTTCCAAGCGTACTTCAAAGGTGTGCAAATTACGGTTATTGATACCCAACAGGGGTAGGTCAAAGTTTAGGGCACGCAATAGCTCCGCTTCGTCGTGAACCTCAACCAATACATCTAAATGATGGTCCTTGGCGACGGCAATCAGCTCTTCCATCTGGGTGTCAGACAAAATGGAGGCAATCAGTAAAATGCAATCTGCTCCTATCGCCCGCGCTTCGATGACTTGGTAGGGATCAATCATAAAGTCTTTACGCAATACCGGCAGCGCACAGGCTGAACGGGCTTCTTTTAGGTACTCGTCCGAACCCTGGAAGAAATCAATATCGGTTAGCACCGACAAACAGGTTGCGCCACCTTGTTCGTAACTGGCCGCAATGTTGGCAGGCACAAAGTCTTCCCGCAGTACGCCTTTACTGGGTGAGGCTTTCTTGATTTCCGCGATCACAGCAGCTTCTTCAGCCTCAACCTTGGCGCGAATGGCTTCAGCAAAACCTCTGGGCTGACCCGCATGATGGGCGCGGTACTCCAGATCAGACAAACTCACCTTAGCTTTACGTTCGATCACTTCCTGGGTTTTACGAAGAACAATATTCTCCAAAACAGTGGGCATGCTCATTCGGATTTCTCCTGCTTAAAGACAGCGGTAAAAGCGGCTAACTCTTCAATTTTTTCCAGAGCTAAGCCCGTGTGCAGCGCATCGTGTGCCAAAGCCATGCCCTGCTTTAAAGTACCGACCAAATCACTGGCGTAAAGTGCCGCGCCCGCGTTTAAAACAATCATATCAGCAGCTTTTTGCCCGTTGGCGGTACGACGACGACCTAGGGCATCTCGGATCAAGGCTAAGGAGGCATTAGCATCCTCTACGGCCAATCCCTCTAGGCTTTGTTTGCGGATACCAAAGTCTTCAGGTCGAATCTTGTACTCTTGAATTTCACCCTGCCGCAGCTCGGCCACATGGGTTGAGGTAGCTAAGCTGATCTCATCCAAACCGTCTTGGGCATGTACCACCAATACGTGCTTACTTCCCAAACGCTTGAGCACCTCAGCTAAGGGACGGCATAGGGACTCTTTAAACACCCCTACCACTTGATGCCGTACTCCGGCTGGGTTGGACAGTGGCCCCAGTAGATTAAACAGAGTACGCAACCCCAGCTCACGGCGCGGGCTGCTAGCATAACGCATGGCTCCATGATGGGCCGGAGCATACATAAAGCCTACACCCACCGTTTCGGTACAGCGAGCCACTTGATCGGGGGCTAACCCTAGGTAGACTCCGGCAGCCTCCAATAAGTCAGCACTACCACTGCTGCCAGAAACCGCTCGGTTTCCATGTTTGGCCACTCGTCCACCCGCTGCCGCTACCACAAAGGAAGCAGCGGTAGAGACGTTAAAGATATTCATGCCATCGCCGCCAGTGCCGCAGGTGTCTACCATATGCTCGGTTTTGGCAAAGGACACGGGGGCCGCTAATGCGCGCATCACCTGCACTGCGCCCACAATTTCGTCGATGGTTTCACCTTTCATGCGCAGAGCTACTAAAAACGCTGCAATCTGCGCATCAGTACATTGTCCGGTCATGATTTGCTGCATGACGGATTTCATATCCTCTAAAGATAGGTCATGGCGCTCTACCAACGCCTGAAGCGCTTGCCGAATATCCATCAACGTACTCCTCCCTGTTGGCGCAAGAAGTTCGCCAGCAGTTCATGACCCTGTTCTGTGAGTATGGACTCTGGATGAAACTGTACGCCCTCTATATTGAGATGTTTGTGGCGTAGTCCCATGATTTCATCCATAGATCCATCTTCGTGCTGCGTCCAGGCGGTAATTTCTAAACAATCGGGCAAGGTTTCCCGCTTCACCACTAAGGAGTGATAACGAGTCACGGTTAAGGGCTGGTGTAACCGAGCAAACACACCTAAATCCTTGTGAAACACGGGGCTGGTTTTACCGTGCATGGCTTGGCGGGCTCGGACTACCTCACCCCCAAAGGCCTGACCAATGCTTTGGTGTCCTAAACACACCCCTAACAAGGGCAACTTGCCCGCAAAATGCTTAATCACTTCAAGGGATACCCCCGCCTCATTCGGCGTACAAGGCCCCGGAGAAATTACAATGCGCTCGGGTTTGAGGGCTTCAATATCCGCAAGACTCAGTTCGTCATTACGCACCACATGGGTTTGCGCCCCCAACTCGCCAAAGTATTGCACGAGGTTGTAGGTAAAGGAGTCGTAGTTATCAATCATCAGCAACATTTTAATTCTAACCAATTGACTGTATTAATATTTTAATATCCAACTTCAATTTGATACCCGCACAGGCAAACAGTGCTCATGGGGTAGAAAGTCAAATTAGGGATAAGAGGCGTTGTTAAACAACCGGGCAGGATCAAAGCCGCCAGCGCCAATGGGCACAGGCTTTGGTAACAGAAGAAAATAAAATGCTGCTGAAGTTCACTGAATCGGTTCCGCTGAATAACTTTGGAACATTAGCCTAGCCAACAATATAGGTGCAATAACGCAATCCCAATCCTAGGTATGTTTCCAACAGATGCTTGAGTATATCCAGCCTTATGAGTTCAGCAAAATATCTAGGAGACTCAGTTAATCACATCCTTGTGGGTTTCAAGCGCCAAAGGACTCAAGCTAACTGACGCGCTCTTGGGGTGTTTGTTGTAGAGAAACCTCTAACGCCGCACGCAATTGACGTTTCACGGTTTCAAAATCCTCGGCATCACGAATACGAGGCCGACTCAGGGAAATGTCGATCACGGCCTCTAAACGTCCCGGTTTGGGACGCAGCACTATGACTCGATCCGCAATCACTAAGGCTTCTTCAATGTCGTGAGTGACCAGAATCAGCGTAGGCCGACTGCCTTGCCAAAGCTCCACCAGATGATCCTGCAAGTCACTGCGGGTCAAAGCATCCAGCGCTGAAAAGGGCTCATCCAGCAACAGCACACCGGGCCGACTGACTAAAGCGCGCGCTAAAGCCACCCGCTGCGCCATCCCTCCCGAAAGTTCGCGCGGCCATTTGTTGCCCTGCCCTGCTAAACCCACACGAGCTAAAGCTTCCTGCACTCGGGTTTGGCGTTCTGCCTTAGGTAGCTGATCCAACCCGAAGCCAATGTTATCCGCCACGCTTAGCCAAGGCAGCAAACGCGGCTCCTGAAACACCAACCCCACCTCAGGATGGGGCGCGCTAATGGTTTCGCCGTTCAATACCACCGAACCGCTGCTGGCCTGCTCCAAACCAGAAATCAGCCGCAAAAGTGTGCTCTTACCGCATCCCGAACCACCGACGATGGCCACCGCCTCTCCCGGTTGGATGGATAAATTGAATTGGCGTAAGGCCGCAGTGCCATTGGCGTAGGTTTTGGATAGATGATGTAATTCCAACATCAGTGGTGCGCCTCATAGTGATCTTGCCAGCGTAGAAAGGGCGTACTCAGGGCGACAATCAAACCGTCAGTGAGCTTACCGATCAGGGCAAATACCAGAATGGCGGACAGGATTTGCTCCGGTTTTCCAAGCTGTTGCCCATCCACCAGCAAATAACCCAAACCTTGGGACGCGCCCATGATTTCCGCCGCCACCACGAACATCCAACCCAACCCTAAGCCAGTGCGTAAAGCCACCACCACGTTGGGCAAAATGGCTGGAATCAAAATGCGCGTGACTAACTTACGCCCACTGAGGCGGAAAATGCGCCCCACTTCAACGATCTTGCGATCCACCGACAGTACCGCCGCCGATACTCCCAAATACACGGGAAAGAACACCCCAACCGCAATCAAAGTGATCTTGGAGGCTTCAAAAATCCCCAACCAGAGGATAAACAGCGGCACCCACGCCAGCGAAGGAATGGCGCGCAAGCCCTGAATACTGGGGTCAATCACGGCTCGAATGGTGCGCGAATAGCCCGCCACCGCGCCAATCCCTAACGCCACCAAAGCACCGATGAAAAAGCCCGCCGCTACCCGTGACAGCGTCGCGCCAATATGTACCGCCAGTTCCCCGCCTTCGCTCAGGCTCCAGAGGGTAGCCAGAATACGGCTGGGCGTGGGCAGCAAACGGCCTTCGGCTAACCCAAACAGCACCGCTAACTCCCAACCCAAGGCCAACGACAACGGCAAAGCCGCTCCTAGCCACCAGCGCCTTTTAATCACCGAAGCAGCGGGTTGAACGGGCGCTTCCTGCACCACACTCAGGGCGTTATCAGCAGCACTCATGGGTAAGCCTCCTCAATCAGTTGGGCTGGAAGCTGTTATCCAGCAAGCTGTTGACTACCGCTGGAATATCCACCTCAGGCTTGAGTACACCGGCTTGCTGTAAGGCTTGGCCCGCTTCCAGTACGAACTTGCGTTGAGGCTCACCAACCGTACTGGTAGAGAAATCCTCACGCTCCAATTGGCGGGCGATGATGTTCTCCGGCAACTTAGCCAGCTTGACCAGTGCCTGATTCACCTCAGCAGGATTCTTTAAGGCATAAATACGAGCCTTTTCATAGGCGGCTAAGACCCGCTTCACCAAGGCCGGATTGTCCTTAGCGAAGGCTTCGCGCACGTTCAAAAAGCCCCAAGTGCTGAGTTCAGGATCGCGGTAGAACAATACAGCCCCGTTTTCCAACTCAGCCGCAGCGGTCAAGGGATCTAAGCCCGACCAAGCATCCACATCGCCCCGCACCAGCGCCGCCCGCCCGTCCGCATGTTGCAGCAGCACCGATTGAATGTCCTTTTCCCCCAAGCCATGCTTGGCCAATGCCCGAATCAGGAAAATATGCGGATCGGTGCCGCGCGTCACGGCCACGCGCTTGCCCTTAAGATCGGCCACACTCTGGATCGGACTGTCCTTGAGTTTTACCAACGCCACGCCCTGTGGCCGAGTGTAGACGTACACGGTCTTAATCGGATTGCCGTTAATACGCCCCACCAAAGCCGCTGCCGCATAGGTGGAACCAAAGTCGATGGAGCCTGCGTTTAAGAACTCCAGCGCCTTGTTCGAACCTAGGCTTTGTACCCAACGCACTTTGATCCCATCAGCTTTCAAATCTTCCTCTAAAAATCCCTTTTCTTTGAGGATCAACCCCACCGGGTTATAGGTGGCAAAATCAAGGGTGATTTCCTTCACCTGCGCCATTATCGGCGAGACTACGCCGAACAGAGCAGTGGCCATTAGCGCACGCCCTATGGATCTCATAAAGGAGTAACCAGACATCAATAAACTCCTCAATTACAACAGCGGAACGCTGTAGGTGACGTAGAAGCGGTTTTCGTCGATATTGCGGGTCACATCACTACGCAGAGTGGCATTGCGGTAACTCAGGCCAACGCCTTTAAAGAAACCGCTTTGAATGGCGTAATCCACCCGCAGGTCGCGCTCCCATTCGCTGCCATCGCTACCCCGCGCATCAATGTTGTCACCGGAGAGGTAAATCGCTGAGGCCTTCAGGCCCGGAATACCTAAGCCAGCAAAGTCATAGGCGTAGCTCACCCGCCAAGTACGCTCCCCAGCACTGAGGAACTTTCCAATTTGGCTGTCAGTAATCAGGTACGCGGTATAGCCGTCGCCTTGGTTGAGTACGGGAAAGTGGCTGTTACCAAACAGGCGCTGAACCCCCGCGCTGACTTCGTGACTGGCGACGCTGTAGGTAAATTTGGCACTCCAGACTCGGTTATCCACCTCACCGCTTTTGCTGTCTCCTGTGGCCCAATAACCGGAGCTGCGATAGCCCTCGGCCCGACCGGAACGACTGGCGTTTTTACCATCGGCATCACTGTTGAAGTAGCGCAAATCGGTTTGCAGCTTACCCACGGGCAAGGCCCAATCGTGCACCAAACCCACGAAATGCTGCTCGTAAAAGTCTTTTAAGGTGCCGTAGTAGTACTGGAGTTTTAAGTCTTTGGTGACTTTGTAGTCCGCGCCGAGATAGTAGAAGTCGTTACTGAATTTACCCGTTTGGGCGTTGTTGGCCCCGGCGATGGATAGACTGTCGGTGTTGGTGGAGCTACGCCCCTTGGCCCGTTCCAATTTACCGCCAATCAGGGTGAGGTCTTTAATCTCATTACTGGTGACCTGTCCGCCGCTGAAGGTTTGTGGCAGTAAGCGCCCATCGTTGACAATAACAACGGGTAAGCGCGGCAGTAAGGTGCCTAAACGGGCTTCGGTTTTGGAAAACTTCACCTTAGCCGTTAAACCCACCGTACTGTATTCATGCACCGCACGCCCATTGCCCTTGGTGGGGAATAACTGGCCGCTGTTGTTGGCGCTGGTGGGGTTGTAGTGTGTCCCTTTCCCTGAATCCAAACGAATCCCTAACAAACCCAAGGCATCAACCCCAAACCCCACTGGGCCCTGAGTAAAGCCAGATTTGTAATCCAAAAGGAAGCCTTGACCCCATTCTTCTTGTTTGGAGGGTGCTGCGGTGCCGTCCCGATTATCGTTATTAAAGTACAGATTACGCAGGTTAAGCGTGGCTTTACTGTCTTCCCAAAAACCGGCAGCACTGCTGTACTGGCTTAACAACCCCGCGGCGATTGCCAAAGCCAGGGACGATTTTCTCATGCTCGATGCTCCAATGCAGAGGTAATACGAAGGTCTGCAGGGGCTCAACACAGGAAAATAGAGCCCCAAAACGGGCTCGATGCGGTGGTCCGCTGTCGGCGGGGGCCAATCTAGTGCAATTTTTTAGTTCTTAAAAAGAATTTGTAATTAGATTCTTATAACTGAAACAGAATAATGCTAGCCCGAAGTCAAGGAATGCACATAGGCATACAGATATAAAAGACCGCAGCCCATAAAGACCATCAGAGGGCCATAACCCGTATTCAGGCGCAGCAACTCCACCAGCCGGACACCGTAGCGCCCCTGCAAGCTAAGCTGAACCCCCGAAAAAGGCGATACGCTTACCCCAATGGCCCAGCCCATCAACAGGGTTAACCCCAACAGGCTAGGATCGGGATTACTAGGCGCTAATAAGCTGCTGGCCAACAGGCTGCTGGTCACAGGATGCAGCCCTATGACGGCCAAGCCGGTCAAAGTAATCAGGGTTAAGCTGGCCTCTAAACCGCCAAAATGATCGGGAGCCAACTGCAAATGCAGCGACTCCAACAAGGCAGAAACGCCCGCCGCCAACATAGCCGCGCCTAAAAACAGTGTGACCTCGCCCTTCATCTCCGGCAGCCCTTGCTCCAGATGCACTTTGAACTGGGCCAACGCCTGTTTGCGGCCACGAAGAATGGGCAAACCAATCAAGGTGGACAGCAAGGCAATCAGCGTTACCAGCGTCAAAACGGACACTTGGGGCCACAAAATTTGCCCCAGCATTACCATCCCCGCCAACAACAAGGGCAAGCGCAGAGCCTGCCAGTGCATAGGATAACCGACGGTGCTATCCACCTCAGGATGGCGAGCGATCTGAAAGGCACTGACCAACAGCCCCACCAAGGACAGAGGCAAGGCATAGGGCAACATTTCCCCCAAACGCGCCTCAGGGGAACAGATGAATACCACCCCCATAGAGGCAAAAAAGGGCGACCAACAGGCACAAATACTAAACGCCCGTACCAAAATCAGCCCTTGCAGGGTGTTCATTGGCTGCGTGCGGCTGAGACGATCCCCAATGATCACCAGCGCCGACATATTAATCACCGCCCCAATCAGGTGACAGCCGAGCAAAGTCTGCCAAAGCGCGCGCCGACCTTTGGGGAGCTGCTCTTGTTCCGCTTGGCCTGACTGAGCCAGCAGACGCAAAAAGCTCACTCCCACCAACATAGCCAACAGGATCTGGTTGGCCTCCAGCGCGTTTAACAGGTAGTGAATCGGGGCTCCGTTTAACAGCCCGATCAGCAAACACACCAAGCCCAAACTGAACAGCACTAGGGTTTGCATCCGCTGTGACGGCTGCAAACGCTCCAGCAGCAAACTACCGGCTACCCAAGCCGCTGCCCCTGCTATATAGCTAAGCCAAGGGGCATGAATCAGGATTGAAGTCAGAGCCAAGCTCAACATCAACAGCAGTAAGCTACCCGGCAACCAATACAGCAACGCAGGCGGTACAGCGGAGAAAAAAGGCATAAGCGAAGATCTTCAAAAGATACGATGTCTGACTTTTGTTTGAAACATTATGGCACAAGCTTAAAAAACAGACAGCGCTCTGCATCGAAATAAGAAGAGACACTAAAGCCTAAGCATATAAAAAAAATCTATTTATTTTTAATCAATGTATTGCATTAGGTTATATATACCGGACCACCGGAGCACTCTTTTCTCGCCATGCTCCGGCTATTCACTTCTCGGTCGAAGCAGGCTGTTTTTATCTAAGGATGAGGCTTGCATGACCCGTTTCACCGCCACCCAATCCCCTGCGCAACAGGATCAATTACCGCCCCTGTATCCAGCCCAGCAGATTCAAAGCCATCAACAAGCCTTGAGTCTGGCCCATGATTTGGCCCAGATCGCCCGTAGCGGAGCCGCCCAGCGCGACCGTGAACAACAATTGCCTTGGGCGGAGTTGGAGCAATTTACCCGTACCGGATTGGGGGCAATCAGCATTCCCAAGTTGTACGGCGGCCCGGAATTACCCTTCACCACGATTGCTGAAGTGTTCCGCATTATTTCCCAAGCTGACCCCTCCCTAGGGCAGATCCCCCAAAACCAATTCGGCATTATTCAACTCGTATTGGCCGCCGGTAGTGAGGAACAAAAGCAGCGCCTGTTAGGTTCGGTGGTGCAGGGTTATCGCATCGGCAATGCGGGGCCAGAGCTTTCCAACCTAGAGCTCTCTAGCCACGATACCCTAGAAGTCCGAGCGCGCTTAGACCGCAACGGCAAGGACTACCGTATCAGTGGGGAAAAATTTTATTCCACCGGCGCACTTCTAGCCCATTGGATTACCGCCAAGGCGGTGGACGGCGAAGGCCGCTTGGTGCTGGCTTTTATCCCGCGCGGCACGCCGGGATTGCAAATTGCCGACGACTGGACCGGCTTTGGCCAACGCACCACCGCCAGCGGTACTGTGGTACTGGATCAGGTTTCGGTGGCGGCGGAAAACCTAATCCCGATCTGGAAACTCTCCGAGCAGCCCAACATTCAAGGGGCCAGCGCCCAACTGATCCAAGCCGCCATTGATGCCGGGATTGCCCGCGCCGCCTTGGAAGATGCCACCCTGTTTGTGCGCCAATATTCGCGCCCTTGGATTGATGCCCAAACCGAAAAAGCCAGCGAAGATCCCTACACCCTGAATGAATTCGGGCGGCTGTATTTAGAGTTGGATGCCGCCGAAACCCTGTTGGAACGGGCCGCACAAACCCTAGACCAGATTCAGGCCGAACCTCTCAGCGCCGATTCAGCGGCACGGGCCTCCATCAGCGTAGCCAAGGCCCAAGCCATCACCACCGAAATTGCCTTATTGGCCAGCGAGAAACTCTTTGAGCTGGCCGGCAGCCGCGCCACCTTGGGCGAATACAACCTCGACCGCCACTGGCGCAACGCCCGCACCCACAGCCTGCACGACCCGGTGCGCTGGAAATACCACACCATCGGCCATTACCACTTAAACGGTGCCCACCCGGCCCGCCATTCCTGGATTTAAAGGAGTACGCGCATGACTGCTATCCGCAAAGCGGTGCGACCCGGCACCGCTCTGATCGAAAACGAGGCCCAAGCCTTAGAAGTGGTTGAGGTATTGGCTCAAGGCTTTGCCCGCGAAGCTGCTGAACGCGACCGCGAACGCCGCCTGCCCCATGCGGAGTTGGAAACCTTCTCCCGCTCCGGTCTGTGGGGCATCACCATCCCCAAAGAATACGGGGGAGCCGGTGTATCCGCTGGAACATTAGTGCAAGTCATCGCCCGTATTGCCCGTGCAGATAGCTCTCTGGCTCACATTCCGCAAAACCACTTCTATGCGCTGGAAGTACTGCGCGTCAACGGCAATCACAGCCAAAAACAACGGCTGTACGGCGAAGTCTTATCCGGGGCGCGCTTTGGCAACGCCCATGCCGAACTGCACACCAAAGCCGCCCATGAACGCACCACGCGCTTGATTCCAGAGGCACAGGGTTATCGCATCGAAGGCCGCAAGTTCTACTCCACTGGCGCTCTATTTGCTGACCGCATTCCCACCTCGGTTAAGGACGATGAAGGCCGCTTGCACTTTGCCTTTGTTCCGCGCACCGCTCAGGGCTTGAGAATCGTGGATGACTGGTCAGGCTTCGGTCAGCGCACCAGCGGTAGTGGCTCGGTAGTGTTTGATCAGGTACGCATCAAAGCCGAGGATTTAGTCCCCTTCCAATCAGCCTTTGAGCGCCCCACCGCCGTTGGCCCCTTCGCGCAAATTCTGCACGCCGCCATTGATTTGGGCATTGCCCAAGCCGCCTATGAAGACACTCTGGCCTTTGTACGCACTCGCGCTCGGCCTTGGATTGACTCCGGCGTCGATCAGGCGGTGAAAGACCCCTTAACCCTGAACCTCATCGGCCAACTCAGCGTGCGCCTAGAGGCCGCCGAAGCCCTAACCCACAAAGCCGCCAACATCTTGGAGCAAGCCCGCCAGCAACCGGATATTGCCTCAGTCGCTGAAGCCTCCATTGCGGTAGCTAAAGCCCGCGCCATTACCACCGAAATCTCCCTCGCTGCCGCCAACAAGCTGTTTGAACTGGCCGGCAGCCGCGCCACCCTCAGCGAATACAACCTCGATCGCCATTGGCGCAACGCGCGCACCCACACCCTGCACGATCCGGTGCGCTGGAAATACCACGCCATCGGCAACTACTACCTCAACGACACACTGCCACCACGTCGGGGAACCCTGTAATGAGCCAGCCCAAACAGATTCGCCTGAATGCCTTCAACATGAACTGCATAGGCCACATCAACCACGGCCTGTGGACGCATCCGCGCGACCGCTCCACCGAATTTAATACGCTGGAGTACTGGACGGAACTGGCGCAACTGCTGGAGCGCGGCCTGTTCGACAGCCTGTTCATTGCCGACATCGTGGGCGTGTACGACGTATACCAAAACAGCGCTGACCTGACCCTGAAAGAAGCCATTCAGCTTCCGGTACACGACCCGCTGTTGATCGCCTCGGCGATGGCCGCAGTGACCCAAAACTTAGGTTTTGGCCTGACCGCCAACCTCACCGAGCCGCCCTATGTGTTTGCGCGCCGCTTTTCCACCTTGGATCATCTGACTAAGGGCCGCGTGGGTTGGAATATCGTCACCGGCTACTTGGACAGCGCCGCCAAAGCCATCGGCCTTGAGCAGCAGATTGAGCACGACCGCCGCTACGACCAAGCCGAAGAATACCTCGAAGTGCTGTACAAACTCTGGGAAGGCAGTTGGGAAGAGGATGCGGTGCTGGCCGATCGGCAACGGCGCATCTATGCCCAACCAGAGAAGGTACATAAGGTTCAGCATCAGGGTGCGTTTTACACCGTAGAGGGCTATCACCTAACCACGCCCTCGCCGCAGCGCACGCCCTTGCTGTTCCAAGCCGGTAGCTCAGAACGCGGCCTAGGCTTTGCCGGGCGGCACGCCGAAGGGGTGTTTGTCGGCGGCCAAAGCCAACCCATTATCCGTGATCAGGTCAGCCGTTTGCGGCAACAGGCCATCGCCGCCGGTCGCCCTGCCGATGCAGTGAAAGTCTTTATGGGCCTTAGCGTAGTGGTCGCACCCACCGAAGCGGAAGCCCGCGATAAGCTGGCCGAATACCTGCGCTACGCTAATCCCGAAGCCGGACTGGCCCACTTTTCCAGTACCACCGGCATCGACTTTGCCCAGTACGGCTTGGACGATCCGATCCGCTACCAAAAAACCAATGCCATCGAGTCGGTGGTCAAGAGTTTCACCGCCAAAGACAGCGGCTGGACCAAACGCAAGCTGCTGGAACAACACGCCCTCGGCGGCCGCTACCCGCTGCTGGTCGGTACGCCAGTGCAAATCGCCGATGCGCTGGAACACTGGATCAGCGAAACCGACCTCGACGGCTTCAATCTTACCCGCACCGTGACCCCAGAAAGCTATGCCGACTTTATTGATCTGGTGATTCCCGAACTGCAAAACCGTGGCCGCTACAAAACCGCCTATGAAGAAGGCAGCCTGCGCCACAAAGTATTTGGCCAAGGCGCACGCCTACCGGCTCAGCATCCCGGTAGCCGCTGGCGCAACCTGAATCAGCCAGATGCACAACAAGGTTGGACTTTCCCAGCCTACCCCTAATCCCATCGAGGAAACTGCCATGCACAAATCCCCCAATGGCCCCTTAAGTGGGTGGCTGAAAACCTTAACCCTAACCGGCTTGCTGGCCTGCACCCTGAACGCACAAGCCGCCGACGACAGCAAACCCCTGAAGGTAGGCACCACCGCCGCCTTTGCGCCGCCGCTGGAAGTAGCCGTCACTGAGGCCGCCAAACAGGGGTTAAAGGTGGAGTTAATCGAATTCAGCGACTGGATTGCCCCCAATGCCACCCTCGCCCACGGCGACATTGATGCCAATTACTTCCAGCACATTCCCTTTTTGGAAAATGCCAATAAAACCGCTGGTTACGAGCTGATCCCCTTTGCCCCCGGTATTATCAACAACGTGGGTCTGTACTCGAAAAAATATAAAGAGATCAAAGACCTGCCCAAGGGAGCCAAGGTCGCCATCGCCAGCGACCCCATCAACGGCGGACGCGGCCTGCAACTGCTGGAAAAAGCCGGTCTGATCACGCTAAAACCCGGTGTCGGCTACAAGGCAACCCAAGCGGACATTTTGACCAATCCCAAAAACATCAAAATCATCGAGCTGGAAGCCGTGCAACTGGTGCGCGCGCTGGACGATGTGGACTTGGCCCAAGGCTATCCCCATTACATCCGTTTAGCCGGCACCCTCGACCCCCAATCCGCGCTGCTGTTTGATGGCTTGGATCACCCTGAATACGTGATTCAGTTTGTAACCCGTCCCGACCACAAGGACGACCCACGCCTGAAGCAGTTTGTGGAGATTTACCAAAAATCCCCCGTAGTACGCGCCGCGCTGGATAAGGCTCACGGCACCCTGTATCAACCGGGTTGGGGAGGTTAAGCATCATGTCCAAAGCGGCGGCACAGATCTTCAAGGATGAACCTCTAGCCTCTACGCCCTTTGCGTTGGGCCATGCAGAGGCTAATACCTGCACAACTCAACGCCCCGATCCGGCCTTAGCCCGAATCCATCTACAGTTTGAAGGCTTAGGCAAAACCTACCGCACCGAACAAGGCCCGGTACACGCGCTGCACGACATCAATCTGGACATTCGGCACGGGGAAATCTTCGGCATTATTGGCCACAGTGGAGCCGGTAAATCCTCCTTACTGCGCACCATCAATCGACTGGAACAGGCCACCGAGGGCCAACTCTTGATTGAGGGACAAAACATTGCTGAGTTGGATGAGCAGCAACTGGTCAAACTGCGCCGCCGCACGGGGATGATCTTCCAACACTTCAACCTGCTCTCCGCCAAAACGGTGCGCGAAAACATCGAACTGCCGCTCAAGGTGGCAGGCATCCCGCGTGGAGTACGCCGCCGCAAAGTGGATGCACTGCTGGCTTTGGTGGGGCTATACGGCAAATCAGAGACTTATCCGGCCCAATTATCCGGCGGCCAAAAACAGCGCGTGGGCATCGCTCGTGCCCTCGTCCACGATCCCGAAATCCTACTCTGCGACGAGGCCACCAGCGCCCTTGACCCGGAAACCACCCAATCCATTCTGCGTTTGTTGCAGGAAATCAATCAGCATCTGGGGCTAACCATCGTGCTGATTACCCACGAAATGAGCGTGATTCGGGATATTTGCGACCGCGTGGTGGTGCTGGATAAAGGCCGCATTGTGGAGCAAGGCCATGTGTGGGAGGTATTTGGCCGCCCCAAGCACAACACTACCCAAACCCTGCTAGCGCCCCTGCAACATAATCTGCCCGCCGATTTAGCCAAGCGCCTGACTCCACAAGCGACTTGGCCGGACGATGCCAAGGTGTTAGCCCTGTATTTTTCCGGCCAACAACGCGAGCCGGATTTAGCCGCGTTGAGCAACAGCCTAAACGGTCGAGTGCGCTTACTGGATGGTGGGATTGAGCGCATCCAAGGCCATGCGGTGGGACGCTTAGTCGTTGCAGTTGAGGCCTCGCCCTTTACCGCATCGGAACTGGTGCAACGGGTACAGGCTTGGGTCGATCGCGCTGAGGTGTTGGGTTATGTCGCTGTTGTTTGAACGCCTGTGGCAAGGGCTGTTGGATACCCTACTGATGGTGGGACTGTCCTCTGGCATCGCTTTGTTAGCCGGAATTCCCTTGGCGGTTTTTCTGGTCACCAGTGGCCGGGGCGGGCTGTTTGCAGCGCCTCGGCTCAACCAACTGGTCGGCAGCGTGGTGAATGTCTTTCGCTCCATTCCCTTTCTGATTTTGATGGTGGCCCTGATTCCCTTTACTCGGCTGATTGTGGGCACCAGCTACGGCGTTTGGGCGGCGGTCGTGCCTTTGAGCATTGCCGCCACGCCCTTCTTTGCCCGCATTGCGGAAGTCAGCCTGCGTGAAGTGGATCAAGGATTGATTGAGGCGGCTCAGGCAATGGGCTGTCAACGGCGACACATCATCTGGCATGTGCTGCTGCAGGAAGCGCTGCCCGGCATTATTGGCGGCTTTACTATTACCGTAGTCAGCATGATCAATGCCTCAGCCATGGCAGGAGCCATTGGTGCGGGCGGCTTGGGTGATTTAGCCTACCGCTACGGCTATCAGCGCTTTGACACCGAGGTGATGCTGGCCGTGATTGTGGTGCTGATCGCGCTGGTGACTCTGGTGCAATTCAGTGGCGATTGGTTGGCTAAAAGGCTGAATCATCGCTAGAACCCATTAGGGGATGCTCCCTCATCCCCTGACTGCTGCGGATTACCGCCCCGACACAAAAGGATCGCCGGGCTGCACCAGCGACAGACTACCCAGCAGGGTTCTCAACACTGGCACCGCTTCGCCATGACGCTCAGCCAAGGCAATGGGTGTGGCCAGCAGCGCATCCAGCTCTAAGCGTCGACCGGCTAAACGATCTTGCAACATTGAAGTTCGGGTATTGCCCACATCCTCCGCACGCTTGACCCGTGCTTCTGGCGTGACCTTGACCTGTACCCCCTCCTTAGCAGCAATGCGACTGATCTCCTCCATACCCGCCAGCAATACGCGGCGCACCTGCGGGTTGAACACCATATCGCTCATCCCTGCTCCAGTAATGGCACTCATGGGGTTGAAGGTGGCATTGCCCATGAGTTTGCTCCACACCTCGGCGCGAATATCCGGCGCATAGTGGGTTGGAATGCCCGCTTGCTGCCATTGCGCAACCAATGCCTCCAAAGCCGCATCTGTGCTGCCATCGGTGCGGGCCAATAAATAACGGTCACCGGGCACCCGCCGTACCTTAAGCCGCCCCACGGCTGTGCGCTCAGAAGCGTGGTACACCACCACGGCTACAATTTGCTCTTTGGGCGGAACCCCGGCGATCTGTCCCTCCTGATACGACCACCACCAGGGCACACCGTTTTGCAGGAATAGGTACTGGGTTTTGGCGTTCCCTAAAGTACCTAACTGCGGCAGGATTTCGGGCAAATCGTGGGATTTTACTGCGACGATCACCTGATCGAAGGGGCCATTGAGGGTTTCCAAGGTGGCATAACCTACCTTGGAGGCCTGCCACTGCTCGTCCCCTTCCGCTAGGATACCGCCCTCAGGAATGGCCGTGCTGCTGCGCTGAGCCACAGTGACGGCGTGACCAGCCAAGCTCAGGTGTCCGGCCACGAACAGGCCCAGACTCCCGCCGCCAATCACGGCAATGCGTTGTGGATATGACATGGGACAATCCTTCCTTAATTGATCGTATTGGCTAATACAGCGTGGCTTTATTCAATCTTGGCACCGGATTCGCGCACGACTTTGCCCCACTTGGCGCTGTCGTCGCGGATCAGTTGGGCAAAGGCTTCTGGCGTGGTGCTTTCTACGTCCAAACCTTGCTCGGCCAGCTTGGTACGGGTTTCTGGACGTTTAGCGATCTCCGCCAAAGCAGCATTCAGGCGCTGAATAATGGGCTTAGGCGTGGCTGCGGGCACCACGATGCCAAACCAAGAGCTGACCTCGAAGCCCTTCAAACCAGCCTCCTCCGCAGTAGGCACATCAGGCAGTGCCGGTGAACGGGTTTTACTGGTGATGGCCAAGCCCTTGACTTTGCCGCCTTTCACTTGAGGGGCGAGGATGGTCAGGGTATCGAAGGCTGCATTCACTTCGCCGCCCAACAAGGCGGTAATGGCCGGAGCACTGCCTTTGTAGGGCACATGCAGCAGCTCGGTTTTGGTCAGGCTGCGGTACAGCTCACCGGCCAAGTGGCAGAGAGTTCCGTTGCCGCAGGAGGAATAGCTGACCTTGCCGGGGTTGGCTTTAGCGTAGCTGGCCAAATCTGCCAAGGTTTTCACCGGCAGCGTATCGTTAACCGCCACCACATAGGGCACTGAAGCCACTACAGAAACGGGCGCAAAATCCTTAAAGGGATCGTAGCGCAGCTCTTTGCTCAAGTGCGGCAGGATGGTGAGCTGACCCGCCGGCGCTAAAGACAGGGTATAACCATCGGGATCAGCCTTAGCGGCGGCTTCGGCGGCAATGGCGGTTCCGGCACCGGGTTTGTTCTCCACTACCACCGGCTGACCTAAGGCGCTGGAAAGCTGCTCGGCGTAGAAACGGCCCACAATGTCGGAAGCCCCACCGGGTGGAAAGGCAACAATCAATTTAATGGGTTTGCTGGGGTAGTTGTCGGCCGCCTGAACAGCGGCCCAAGGCAACAGGGAAAACACACCGGCCAGCGCCAATAAACGCGCCCAGCGAGGGGAAAGACGAGGCAACATCGGTCACTCCTTAAGATTAAAGCGGCGCAAAGGCCGTCACAGGTAATTCAGCCGGTACGCGGGCACGGATACGGGGCAGCAGTTCGCGGCCATAGGCCACGGCATCTTCCAAGGGATCAAAACCGCGTAATAAGAAGGTGCTGATGCCGATGCGGTGGTAGGCCAACAGCGCATCCGCTACCTGATCGGGCGTGCCCACCAAGGCGGTGGTGTTACCGCCTACGCCGGTAGTCGCCGCTGTTCCTGCCACTGCGCCGGTCAAGCGGGCGATGCCTGTCCATAGGCAGCTGTCCAGCACTTCCCCTTGCGCGGCAAAGTCCAGCAGCCGGCGCGAACCTACATTTTGCGGCACTCCGCCCTGTACCAAGGTCAGAGGCGTGCGGCTCAGGCGTTTGGCGGCAGCTTCACGGATGCGCTCGGCACGGGCCCAGGCTTCGGCTTCGGTAGCGCCTAAAATGGGCCGAATGGACAGGCTAAAACGCAGCGCCTCAGCCCGACCCTGTACGGCGGCAGCGGCGCGCACATTGGCGATTTGCTCGGCGATGCCTGCCAGCGGTTCACCCCACATCATGAACACATCCGCATGTTTCGCCGCTACTTGTACCGCTGCCACTGAGGAACCACTGAAGAAGATGGGAAGGTGCGGCTTTTGCAGCGGTTGCACGTTGGGACGGTAGTCCCGTACCTGATAAAAACGCCCGTTAAAATCAAAGGGTGTTTTGGCCGTCCAGGCCTGTTTCATCAGGGTTAGGTATTCGTCGGTGCGGGCGTAACGCTCGTCGTGACTGAGAAAATCCCCATCCCGCTGCTGCTCGGCATCGTTGCCGCCAGTGATGATGTTCACCGCCGCCCGTCCGCCACTGAAGTGATCCAGCGTCGCCAATTGCCGCGCTGCCACTGTGGGTGCTACCACCCCCGGACGGTGGGCCACCAGCACGCCCAAACGCCGCGTTTGCTGCGTTGCATAGGCCGCGATCTGCAAACCATCGGGCGCGCCGCTGTGGTAGGCGATCAGGGCGCGATCAAAACCGGCGTGTTCCTGTGTCTGCGCAAAGGCCCCCACAAAGGCCGGATCAACCAAGGGGCCAACTGGGGATTGGCTTTCGCTGGCGGCTTGGTGGGCTAAAAAGCCAATAAACTCTAGGGGATGGGAAGACATGCTCAGCCTCCTGGCTCAATCACTCAATCGAAAGTAGTGCCAGATTCCCGCACCACTTGGCCGTATTTGTCGTAGTCGGCGCGGATTTGCTGGGTGAACTGTTCTGGCGTGCTCGGCCAAGCATCCAAGCCTTGGGCGGCCAGCTTGTCTTTCACGCTTTGGGAGGCAGCGGCCTTGGCGATTTCGGCGTTCAGGCGCTGCACGATGTCTTTCGGTGTATTAGCCACCACCACCAGACCGAACCACGAGCGCACTTCAAAGCCGGGATAGCCCAACTCAGCCACCGTGGGCACGTCCGGCAATACTGGCGAGCGCTGGGCCGAGGCAATGGCCAAGCCTTTAAGTTTTCCGCCCTTAATCTGCGGAGCCAGCACAGTCAGGGTATCGACGGCCAGATTCACGTCACCGCCCAAAACAGCAGTCACGGCGGGCGCACTGCCTTTAAAGGGCACATGCAGCAAATTCACGCCGGTTTTTAGACGCAGGTACTCGCCCGCTAAGTGAATGATGGTGCCGCTGCCACTGGAGGAATAAGAAAACTTGCCCGGAGCCGCCTTAGCTTGAGCAATCAAATCCTTGAAATCCTTAACCGGCACCTGAGCATTGGCGGCAATCACCACGCCGGTATAGGCCAGCAGGGAAATCGGCTCAAAGCTGCTAAAGGGATCGAACTTGAGGTTTTTGGCAATGTGCGGCAACACCGTAAGCTGTCCTGTGGGGACTAACGACAGGGTGTACCCATCCGGCGCGGACTTAGCTACATACTCGGCGGCAATGGCGGTGCCGGCACCGGGTTTATTCTCCACCACCACCGGCTGTTTTAGGGATTCGGACAGGGCATCGGCATAGATGCGGCCTACGGTGTCCGCCGCGCCACCCGGTGGGTAGGGCACGATCAGGGTGATGGCTTTTTCCGGCCACGCGGCCTGAGCACTTAGACTGCTGAACAACACCAGCGGAGCCAATAAACGAGCTAATTTATTTGGAATCAAAGACATAGCAGCTCCTCAGCGTCCGCTAAAGGTGGGGGTACGTTTTTCGGTGAAGGCACTGATGCCTTCGTGGAAATCTTGTGAGGCATTAATCTCCAGCACCCGCGCACGAGCGATGGCCGCTTGTTCGCTGGGGCCTTTGGGCAGCACTTGGCCGACAAAATCCTTCAGCAAGGACAGCACCAGCGGCGCATTGGCGGCCAGTTGAGCGGCTAGCTCGCGGGCGGTTTCCAACTGTTGACCCAGCGGCACTACCCGATTGACCAAGCCCACCTCATAGGCACGCTGGGCACTGAGGTTGCCACCCACCAACAGCAGCTCCATCGCCACCTTGTGCGGAATACGCGCGGCCAAGGAGCTGATCAAACCGCCGGAAAAACCCACCTTGGCCTCAGGGTAGGAAAACACCGTGTTATCCGCCGCGACGGCTAAATCGGCCATCTGCACCAGCACCAGCCCGCCGCCAATCACCAAGCCGGTCGTGACGGCAATAATCGGCTTGTTCACCGGCACACCGACACCGGGAATGGCCCGCCACAGGTCGTGAGGGATGTCGCGCAGGTTGGCTCCGGCGGTAAAGGCTTTCTCCCCCGCAGCGGCTAAGATCGCGACCCGATCTTCGGGACTGTTGGCGAAGCGCACCCATGCTTGGTGCAGTTCCTCCACGATTTCGTGGTTGATGATGTTGTATTTATCCGCTCGGTTGAGGGTGATTTCGGCGATCCCGTTTTGGGACTCATAGGTGACAAGGCTCATAGCCACTCCAAAATTTATACAGTGGCCAAACGCTGCTCACGGGCGATCAGCCGCGCGCGCTCGTTTTCGGCACGCAGGCGTTCCAGTTCCTCGGCGGGCAGGCGTTCGGCGTTGGCGTAATCCAGTTTCCAATCCGGGTCGTCGGCCCAGATCAGGGGCGATTGCAGGGTGGTGCGCGGCCCCGGCGCGGACTCCAACAAACGCAGGGCCAGCTCCAAGGTCAGGCGCTGGGATTCTGGGTCGTGGGGCTTTCCGGCGGCATTACCGAGGGGAAAATCCGAGAACAGCAGGCGCGGCACACCCACGTATTCAGGAATATCCTTGGCACAGCCCAGCACCACCGTAGCAATGCCCGCCGCTTCCAAGGTACGGGCAACTAAGCTCAGGCTTTGGTGGCAAATCGGGCAGTTGGCGACCAGCAAGGCCGCCTCCACGCCGTCCTCCTGACAGCGGCGCAGAATCTCCGGCGCATCCACCTCTAGGGTATGGCGCTGACTGCGGTTGGTGGGCGCGCCGTGAAAGCGGGCGGCTAAAGCCCCTAGTCGCCCTTCCGCCACGGCTTGGCGCAAAGCGGCCAACGGAAACCAACTGCGGCTGTCCTCCATCGAGGTATGGCGACGGTCGATGCCCACATGGGCGATGCGTAGGTCGTGCTCCTGAGTCGTATCCCCGGAGTACACCTGATAAAACTTGGCCGCTGCGTTGTAGGGCGCACCGGGGCCTTGGGGGCCTTTATCCGGCTGATAAGGCGCGGCGGTGGTAATCAGGGTGATGCGGGTTTCCGTCAGTGGCTTGGCCAAGGGGGTAAAGGGCACTTCCCGGTAATGGGCCCAGACATAGGGATTGTCGTAGCCCAGCGCCAAATAATAGGCACGGGTACGCGCCATATAGCCCACCGGCTGATCGTCCGGTGCGGCAAAGCCTAGGGCGCGGGCTTCCTCGGAGGTGCTCATCAGGCGGGCTTCCCAGCGATTTCGATCAGCTTGGTTTTGGCTCCACTGCGCGGCAGGCTGTTGAAGGGTACGATTTCCACTTGCGGACGGAAGGTCAGCAGCTCGCGGATGCGCTGTTCAATGCGTTGTCCCAAAGCGGGCCAGTCGCTGGCGGGCACGGCCTCTCCGGCCTCAATAGCCAACCGCAGCGGCGGCTCGACACGCGGTGGCGGGCCATCCAAACGGATGCGCAGCTCACCAGACACCTCGGGGCGGAATTGCCCAACCACGTTTTGAATCGCCGCCGGATACACCTTCACACCCTTGATGGCCAGCATGTCGTCGGCGCGGCCTACAATTTCCATGCGCACGCCAAAGTGGCCACAGCCGGGGCATTCGCCGACGTGGATTTTCAGAATGTCGCCGGTGGCATTGCGGAACGAGGGCGCAGCCTCGTATTCCAGCGCGGTATGGATCGCCTCACCCACGGCTCCATCTTTCAGGGCCAAGGGCAACTTGGTTTCGGGGTCGATCAGGTCGTAACGGAAGCAGTAATCCTCGGCCATGTAGTGCATGCCGTGGGCGTGCTCGCTGTCGCAGGTGATGGTGCCGTTGTGCCACGCGCCGCCGGTGGCATCGAACACCTTAGCGCCAAAGTGTTCTTTCACCCGCTGACGGAAGGTCGGCAGACTGGCCCCCGGCTCGCCGGAGCAATAAATCACCTCAATACCCAAAGCGCCTACGGGTTTGCCCAGCTCGCTCGGCGCACGCTCGATGAGCTGCGTCACCATCGATGGGGTGGCAAAGAGCACGCGTGGGCGGGTCAGTTCGATGTAGCGCAAAATCTTAGGTACACCGCCCTCCGCGCCCACCGCCACCGGACGCGCGCCGTAGGCTTCCAGCGCCTGCACATAGGTAATGCCCGCCAACCACAGCGACAGGCCAAAGGCATGGAAGGTGGTATCCCCCGGACGAATCCCAGCCGCCCGGAACATGCGGCCCAAGACTTCATAGGTGATGTTCAGGTCTTTGCGGCTGAACACATAGAAGGTCGGGTTGCCAGTGGTGCCGGAAGTGGCTGCCAAGTGGATGGCGTTTTCCGGCGCAGTGGTCAGATGCAAACCCAGTGGATGGCCATAGCGAATCAGTGAGGCATCCTGTGATTCACGGTGGCGCGTCTTGTCCATAAAAGCGGGTAAACGGCGAAAGTCCTCGAAGCTGCGAATGTCTTCCGGGGCATTAATGCCCGCTTCCTTAAAGCGCAGACGGAAGTAGTCCTCGTTGCCCCACACATAGCGAATCTGCTGTTGCAGTTTTTCCCAGCGTCTCGCGTTGAGGATGGCCAGATATTCGTCGGGGTCACGAGTCGGTACATTAAAGTCGTAAATCATAGGTCAGCTCTCAAACACAGGGGCCAAGGGGTGGCCAGTCCTTAACAATGGGGTGCGGCTATTGGGCTTTGATGTTGGCGCGGCGGATGATGTCGGCGCTGGTGTCATGGGTGGCGCGCAGGATCGACAGGGTGTCCTCCACCGACAGGCGTTGCGGGGTTAGGCCCATCAGCTTCAGCTTGTCGATGACTTCCGGTTTCGCCAGTACGCGGTCGAAGGCTTGGCGCAGGCGTTTGAGGATGTCAGGCGGCGTTTGGCTGGGGGCTACAGCGAGAAAAGCGCCGGAGAAATTCCACTGAGGAAAGCTATCCAACAGCGAAGGCACACCGGGCAGCTCTTTTTCATCGGCGGTGCCGCCAAACCAAGCCAAGCCGCGCAGATGGCCGCTTTTTACCGCGCCATTGGCTAGAGGGTCAGCAATCAAATCCACATGCCCAGAGATGGTGTCGCTCAAGGCCGGAGCCGAACCCTTGTACGGCACATGCACCAAGCTGATACCGGCCAACACTTGCAGGTATTCCAAGGCGATATGGCCGGGCGTGCCGATACCGGAACTGCTGAAGGACAGCTTGCCGGGGTTGGCTTTGGCATAGGCAATCAAGTCCGCCAAGGTTTTGATCGGCAGCTTGGGATTAATGGCGATCACCGAGCGCGATTCAGCGATATTGGCAATGGGGGTGAAATCCTTAAAAGGATCGAAGTTCACCGGCACCAGCTGCGGTGCAATCACCAGATTGCCAATGGAGGCATTAAACAGGGTGTAGCCATCAGGCGCGGACTTAGCCACGAAGGAGGCTCCCAAGGTACCGCCCGCACCGGGTTTATTTTCAATCACCAGCGGTTGACCCAGCTCAGCCCCTAAAAACTCAGACAGCACGCGGGCAATGTTGTCGTTGGTGCCGCCGGGGGCATAGGGCACCACGTAGGTGATGGGTTTTTCCGGGTAGGCCGCTTGGGCAGCCCAAGGCAGCAGGCCGAGACTCAAAGTCAGGGCCACCGATTTAACAAGAGGCGTCATAGCGCAGTTATCCGGCGACAAGGGGTTAGGCGTGGGCTTTGGCGGGGTGTTTCCCCGTAACGCGGTCCACAAAAAATCCGGCCAATCCGGTGTACGCGGCGGGGTTTAACAAAGCATCCAGACGTTCTGCCGTGAGATGGGTCTGGACTTTAGGATCAGCCAGCAGCGCTTCTTTCAATTAGGGATCGACACGGCCTAGTCCTCAGCAAAAGCGACTTTGCGGGTGGAGCGGAAATGCGGCAGCGCCAACAAGGCCAGCAGCAGTACGGCAAAGATCAGCAAAGAGGCACTGATGGGCCGGGTAAAAAAGACGGTGGGATCACCCCGCGATAGCAGCATGGCGCGGCGCAGGTTTTCTTCCATCAGGGGGCCGAGGACAAAGCCCAGCAACAGCGGCGCAGGCTCACACCGAAGCTTAATGAACAGATAACCCAGTAAGCCAAAACCCACCGCCAGCAACACATCAAACAGGCTGTTGTTGACGCTGAACACCCCAATGCAGCAGAACAGCAAAATAGCCGGATACAGGATGCGGTAAGGAATGGACAGCAAGCGCACCCAAATGCCCACCAAGGGCAGGTTCAGCAGTAGCAGTAGGATATTGCCAATCCACATACTGACAATAACCCCCCAAAACAGATCGGGACGCTCGGTCATTACCTGTGGGCCGGGCACGATGCCGTGAATCATCATCGCGCCGATCATCAGCGCCATCACCGCGTTGGAGGGCAAGCCCATCACCAGCAGCGGAATAAAGGAGGTTTGCGCCCCCGCATTATTGGCCGACTCTGGCCCCGCCACGCCTTCAATGGCCCCTTTCCCAAACTCTTCCGGATGTTTGGACAGGCGCTTTTCCAGCATGTAGGAGGCAAAGGAGCTAAGCATAGCGCCTCCACCCGGCAGCACGCCCATGATGGAGCCCAAAGCCGAGCCGCGTACCACGGGTTTCCAAGCGCGGCGATAGTCTTCGCGGGTGGGCAATACAGAACCTACGCGCTCCACGATTTGAGTACGGTGATGATCGCGCTCTAAGTTGGCAATAATCTCCCCGATCCCAAAGATACCCATGGAAATCACCACAAAGCTGATGCCTTCAGCCAACTCAGGAATACCGAAGGTGAAACGCTCATCGCCGGAGTTAACATCAACACCGACCAAACCCAGTAACAAGCCCAGAAGGGTCATGGCTATGGCCTTGAGCACATCGCCCTGTGCCAACACTACGGCGGCAATCAAGCCCAACAGCATGAGGGAGAAATATTCAGCCGGCCCAAATTTCAGAGCAAAAGCCGCTAAAGGTACGGCAGCAGCGGCCACTACCAAAGTGGAGACCGTACCGGCAAAGAATGAGCCTATGGCTGCAATTCCCAACGCGGCCCCAGCCCGCCCTTTTTTAGCCAAAGCATGTCCGTCTAAACAGGTGACAACGGATGAGGACTCACCGGGTAAATTGACCAATATGGCCGCTGTCGAGCCGCCGTATTGAGCCCCGTAATAAATCCCCGACAACATGATCAAAGCGGAAACCGGCGGTAGGCCATAGGTGACAGGCAGCAGCATGGCGATGGTGGCTACCGGCCCTAATCCCGGCAAAACCCCCACCAAAGTGCCCAACAGAACCCCTACAAAGCAGTACAGCAAATTCTGCCAAGTAACAGCGGCATCCACACCTACCGCTAAATGGGATACTAAGTCTTCCATCAGACTTCCCCCACTTATACAACGGGCAGAATGGGTAGTGTCAGACCCAGACCAAAGGAAAATACAGCGACCCCAAATGCAGCTAAGCCAACACTCAGCCCCAATAACTCAGGGAAATGTATTTCTGTGCGGGCTAAACCGCTGACCAGCGTCATCACGACGGTGGCCAATAGCAAACCCAACTCTTGGGCCAACAGCCCAAATACCACCACGCTTAGCACCACAAACAAAGCGGGACGCCAGCGAAAGCTGGCCAATAGATTATCTTCTTCCGTGACTCCTAGCTTCAGGCAGCGTACCAACACCACCAAACCCAATAAGGTCAGAGCGCCTCCCAGTATCAGTGGAAAATATCCAGGCCCCATGCGCATAGCATTACCCACGGCATAGCTAGAACCTAGAGCAATTCCACTGATACCCGCCGCCAAAAACAGCAATCCAGAAACAAAATCTGGCGTGTTGATTACCTTAATTGGCATAAAAAAAGCCCTCGACCTAACGCTTTAAGCATCGAGAGCCTACCGACATCTTAGATTAAGATCCAAAAACTATTATAAATATACTTATTACCTTATTTTGGCTATAAAAATATAAGTAAAAACTCTAACTTAAGCTTTAACCGTTGGTGCAGCCTGTCCCCATTACCAGATATTCTAAGCGATGGCGTTGGCCTTGGCTGTCCTCATACAGCATGTGCATAGGCACTACTTCGCAAGCTTCGTGGTCACCCTCAATAGAGATCACTCTTTTAATATCTAAATTCATTCCGTATTGATAGGTTTTAATCGGCAATACATCCCTGCTTTGCCCCATAGCACTATGGGATTTAACATCAATCCCAAAGGTGTCTTTAGCCTGTGCAGTTTTAATAAGACACAGCATGAAAAGAGCAAAGACTACAAACTTCATTAGATTCTCCCGAAACCAGGTAAAATTTAGCTGATCCGCTCAAAAACGCTGGATTCAGCCATTTAGAAAGGTTCGTGGAGAGAATAAACAGCCTAGGCTTAAATGAAGGTTAATATAAGAATTACAACTTTTTTTAAATAAAATTACAATTATTAACCAAATATTAACAGGCATAAAATATTACAAATATTAATTCAAATTAAAACTTAGAAAAGCCATTTAAATACAGCGATCTTATTTTACTCTTAACCTATATATAACATGATTTTTTGATTCATGCTGTGGCTGATCCCTACACACAACGGTGGATGACGATTAAGCTAACGGGCGGCCAAAAGCGTAGCTTTTGGACGTCCAGCGAACGAAGTGAGCGACAGTTGAGCGCATTGTTATGCGTCAACCTGAAGCTGCTCAACAGCTTGCATTAGCTTTGCTTGTTTGGTTTTCAATGCGTCAAGTCGATCATGAATTTCTGGAATTGCCTTGCCCGGTAGTTTTTGTTCGCCATTAGGTAGCATTACAGTGTAATGGCTGCCATTTCTCTGTGCCTCGGAAATAACAAATTTAAGAATATCTTGCTCAAATGATATTTCTTGATTTATGGCGTTGAGTCTTATGCTTAGTGATTGGAGGGTGGCGGCTTTTAGTGCGGTGCTTGCTTGTTTTTGTTGAGCGTATTGTGCTGCTACCAATGCGTTTTTGGTTTCGGATAACTCTGTTTTTTGAATCAGTACAGATTGTGTGAGCCAGTAAAAAGCAAAATATGCGATCAATGGGTTGATGAGTCCGCCTACGAAATCACCAAATGTACCCCATAGTCCAGCGTCTGTTGAAAGTTGTTGATCATTTTTAACTGCGAACCAAAGCATATATATGATGGCAGGAGTGATTGCTGCAAAAACTATAAAATACCTAGAGCGCTTCACTTCTGATTCAAGCTTTTCTAGGTTCACACTTATCTCCTGATGCATAACTATTATTAGACCCCACTAGGTGTATAACCCGCCAAGTGGGTCTGGTGGATAATCTTCCTTGCTGATTAGCAGGAGCCCTCTAAATTAAGCTTTGTAGCAGCTCCATGACTGAATAAGGATGTTATACACCATGGATAATAAGCCACGTCTGCTGGATCAGGTTCGGGAACAAATTCGGCTAAGACACTACTCGATTCGTACTGAGCGCGTCTATTGCGAATGGGTGCGACGCTTTATCAGCTTTCACCAGTATCGCCACCCTATGGAAATGGGGGCCGCTGAGATTGAAGCCTTTTTTTCGGACTTAGCCCTACACGGTCAGGTGTCCGCTTCAACACAAAATCAGGCGCTAGCCGCTCTTTTATTTCTGTACAAGCAGGTGCTGAAGCTGGATTTACCTTGGCTAGGCGAGGTTGTGCACGCCCAAAAACCGGCCCGATTGCCAGTGGTCTTAGCGGTAGAAGAGATGCAGCAGCTTTTGGCATTGATCTGTGGCTACACCTCAATGAGACCACATAGCGCACTTAGATACGCCCTACTTTACCCCAAGCTGCGGCGGTGCAGCATCCGCTCCTTAGCTGCCGGGCCGTGCGTAGGCTTCGCTAAAGAAGTAGTCCTTCCACGAACCGGCTTTGTTCTTCAGCACGCCCAGCTCGTAAAGTTTTTCCGCGTACACATAGCTGCGCTGTGGGCTGACGGTGAACTCGATCTCTGGGTCTTCCACGATTTTGCGTACAAACTCCAGCGGCAACTTGGATTGCTGTACGCGGATGTAAGTCTCAGCCGCCGCGGCTTTGTTGGCCTTGATCCAGCCCTCCGCCTCCACCAGCGCGTCGTAGAAGGCGCGGTAGGTTTTGGGGTTTTCGTCGTGGAATTTCTCGGTGGCGTACAGCAGGTTAAAGGTCGCCTTGCCGCCCAAAATATCGTAGGAGCTGATCAGCTTGCGTACCCTGGGATTTTCCAGTGCCTGATAGGAAAAGGGCGGGCTGGAGAAGTGGGTGGTAATCTCCGAACCACCAGCAATCAGCGCTGCCGTGGCTTCGGGATGGGGCAAGCTGACAGAAATTTTGTCAAAGTGCTGGAAGTCTTCCTTACCAAACAGTTTAGCGGCTTCGATTTGCAAGGTACGGGATTGGAAACCCACGCCCGCTGCGGGTACGGCAATGCGGTCTTTATCGCTCAAATCCTTGAGAGTTTTGACGTTCGGGTTGTTGGTCAGCAGGTAGTTAGGTAAAGCACCCAAAGCGGCGACGGCTTTGACGTTTTGCTTGCCCTTGGTGCGATCCCAGACCGCTAAGGCGGGTGGCACTCCAGCGGACACTACGTCCAAGGAGCCGGCCAACAATGCCTCGTTCATGGCGGTGGCACCAGAGATGCTGCGCCAGTCCACTTCGATGTTAATGCCCTGCGCTTTGCCGTGTTTTTCGATCAGTTTTTGATCGCGTACCACGTCTAAAATCAGATAGCCGATGCCAAATTGCTGGGCAATGCTGATGCGGCCTTCGGCGTTCGCATGGGGTACGACTAATGCCGAGCACAGACCCAAAGCCGCCGCGAGGGGCGCTAGGGTTTTAGGGAAATTCAGTTTCATGGGCTGTCCCAAAGAGGGCGGCCCGCTGATAAAAGATGATGGCCGCCGGGTTTACGAGAAACGCCGATCCGGCCATCCGGTCTCGACCTAGAAAGTCGTGCTAGAACACATTGAGCTCAGAATTACCGCTGCATACCCCAGCGTTTCAGGGTGTGGCGCTCAATCAGGCTGAAAATCAGGTTTTCTACCAATAAGCCAATCAGGATCACCACTACCAATCCAGCAAATACCTTGTCGGTGTACAGCTCGTTGCGGTTTTGGAAGATGTACCACCCCAAACCGCCCTTACCGGAGGAAGCGCCAAACACCAATTCCGCTGCAATCAGGGTACGCCAGGCAAAGGCCCAACCGATTTTCAGACCGGAGACGATAGAAGGCAGCGCGGCGGGAATCAGGATCAGCCATACAAAGCGCAGGCCACGCAAACCGTAGTTACGCCCGACCATGCGCTGAGTTTCGGAAACGCCCTGAAAGCCGGCGTAGGTATTCAGCGCCAACGACCACACCACCGAATGCACCAGTACAAACAGCAAGCTGGCTTCGCCCAAACCGAACCAGAGTAAGGACAAGGGTAACAGGGCAATGGCGGGCAGCGGGTTAAACATAGCGGTCAGGGTAGACAGCAGATCGCGGCCCAATTGGGTGGAGACCGCCAAGCTGGTCATGACAAAGGCCAGCACAATGCCCAGCAAGTAGCCCTTCACCAGCACATTCAGCGAAATGGCCACCTTGGACAGCAATTCGCCGCTGATGATGCCCTCCACCAAAGCATGGGAAACCTGCACAAAGCCGGGCAGCAGTAGGTCGTTATTTTGGTAGCGAGCCGCGATCTCCCAGATCACCGCCAGCACCAGCAAAATCAGGGATTTACGCAGCCATCCTTGCTGCCATAAACGCTGAGCGCGGGACAGCTCACGCTCCACCGGCAAATCCAGCAGCGGCGGTAAGCTGACCTCGTACTCGGGGCGCAGCGGGGGATTCAGTGCCATGAGGCGCCTCCTTAGGCAATACGTTTTTGCGGATGGCTGGAAACAGGGGCGGCGGGTTCGTTCTCGGCGGCGGGCACCTCCACAGCACCCTCTTCAAACAGCAGCCGATGAATACGGCGCGCGGTTTGTTGGAAGGCCGCACCCTGCTGGCTGTGCAGGTCAAAAGCGTGGCTGTTGATCTCCGCCCGCACCCGTCCCGGATGAGGTGAGAGCAGCAAAATACGATTACCCACCACCAAGGCTTCCTCAATGGAATGGGTGACAAACAGCAGAGTGAATTTCACCTCGTCCCAGAGTTGCAGCAATTCTTCCTGCATTTTGCGGCGCGTGAGGGCATCCAGCGCGGCAAAGGGCTCGTCCATGAGCAGGATTTTTGGTTGCATGGCCAGAGCGCGGGCAATAGCCACACGGGCCTTCATGCCGCCGGACAGGGTATGCGGGTAGGCATCCACAAATTTAGACAGCCCGACCTTATCCAGATAATGCAGTGCCCGTTGTTCGGCTTCGCGCTTGCCCAGCGTGCGTGAGGCCAGCAACGAGAACATCACGTTCTGCTTAACCGTCTTCCACGGCAGCAGCTGGTCAAACTCTTGGAACACCACCACCCGATCTGGGCCGGGCTCGTGCACTAATTGGCCATCCAGCACAATTTGGCCTTCACGCGGGCGAATAAAACCGGCCACCGCTTTTAACAGGGTGGATTTACCGCAACCCGATGGCCCAAGCAGCACAAAGCGGTCGCCGGGATCGACTTCAAAACTCACTTCATGGGTAGCACGGACAATGTGCTGGGTGGTTTGGTATTCCAGCGTAACTTTCTGTACCTGCAATAAGGGTTGCAAGGGAGTGCTTGTGCTCATCATCAGCTCCCGGAAGCCACCTGTGGGCTGTTAAAGAAGTAATCCTGCCAAGAAGTGGGTTTGTTTTTCAGTACCCCTACCCGATGCAGAAAGTCCGCCAGTTTGAAGGTGCCGGTGGGATTTACACTGAACTCAACCCGTGGGTCTTTAATCACCTTCAGCAGTAAGTCGCGGTCGGTTTTGGAGTCAGCGACACGGCGGTAAATATCCGCCGCGGCTTCAGGGTCTTTTTTGATGAAGGCCGAGGCTTCCGTCAAAGCCGATAGGAAAGCTTGATAGGTTTTCGGGTTTTCCTGATAGAACTTCTCGGTGGTATAGAGCACGGTTGGCGAGTTAGGGCCGAGCAGCTTGTAAGTATCCAACACCACATGCACATCGGGGTTCTTTAAGGCCTGATCCTGAAACGGCGGGTTGGAGAAGTGTCCATTCAACTCTGTGCCACCATTCAACAAAGCCGCCGTAGCTTCAGGATGGGGAATGGCAACGGTGTATTTATCGAGGCGGGCAAACTCTTTATCACCCCATTCCTGAGCGGCGGCATACTGCAAGAAGCGCGATTGAATCGACACCGTGACCGCCGGCACCGCAATGCGGTCTTTATCGCTCAGATCGGCGATGGTTTTCACCTTGGGATTGCTGCTGAGCAGGTAGTAGGGAAAGTTGCCCAAGGAAGCCACACCGCGCACGTTTTGCTTGCCCTTGGTGCGATCCCAGACGGTGAGCAAAGGGCCAATCCCAGCACCGGCAATATCAATATTGCCCGACAGCAGCGCGTCATTCACCGCCGAACCACCGGACAGGCGCGTCCAATCCACCTTAATATCCACACCAGCGGCCTTGCCGTGCTTCTCAATCAATTGCTGATCGCGAACCACGTTCAGCAGTAAGTACACCACACCAAACTGTTCGGCGATGCGTAGCTGACCTTCAGCCTGTGCCGGCGTGGGTAAAGTACCGCCAATCAAAGCCAAACTCAGGCCCAAGCCCGCCGCTACACGGCTGATACGCGGGGATAACAATGCAGAAAATACAGGCATAAGCGCCTCCAAAAGACACAAACGGGCCAGCCAGCAGCCCGTGTGAGGCTGCTGGTCATAAACAAGAACAAGGCATTAGAAAGGTGCGTCGCCCTGAATGGTGGTGCGGTGCATACGGCGTGGCAGATGGTTCGGGCAGCCGGTGGCCAGATGGATCAGGGCACGGTTATCCCAGAACAGCAGATCGTGGGGCTGCCACTGATGGCGGTAGCTGAATTCGGGGCGAATGCTGTGGGCAAACAGCTGATCCAAAATTTGACGGCTTTCGGCTTCCGGCAGATCCAGAATACGGGTGGTAAAGCTCTCGCTGACAAACAGGCCCTTGCGTCCGGTTTCCGGATGGGTACGCACTACGGGGTGAATCACTTCTTTCACTTCCGCCAACTGAGCGTTGGTCAGAGTGGGCCGCCATTCGCCTTCCAGCTTGGGCTTGTAATAGGTGGCGGTGTAGGAGTGATTGGCACGGCGGCCATCAATGGCCTGACGGGTGGCTTCGGGCAGGGTTTCGTAGGCCAATTGCTGGTCGGCAAACAGGGTATCACCGCCCTCTTCCGGTAGAATTTGCGCGTGCAGCATGGCCCCTAGGCTGGGCAGCTCAACGTAGGACAGATCGGAGTGCCAGAACTTACCCGCATCGCCCAAACCAATGGGGCGGTTATTCTCGTCCAGAATGTTGGAGATGATGAACACTTCTGGGTGGTTGGCCAGCAAGAATTGCTTGAGCACATGGATTTGCAGCTCGCCAAAACGGCGGCTAAAGGCAATGTGTTGCTCGGGGGTAATCTGCTGGTTACGGAATACCAGCACTTTGTACTGCAAAAACGCCTGATGAATACGGTTGAAGTCGTTCAGATTCAGGGTACGGGCCAGATCCAGATCCAGAATTTCTGCACCCAGCACTTCCCCGGCTAAGGGGCGGATGTCAAAGGATTGAGATGGAATTTCAGCTTCGACAGACAGGGACTCAAGCGCCGACATGGGAATACTCCAAAAACAGTCATCTTTTAAGCTTCTGGAGGCGCATGGGTACCCAAATGCTTGCCTCCTCCGCTCTTATAAGGGAGGTTCTCGCGGCTCATGGGTTGTCCGATCAGTACGCGGTTTAAATAATTTAATGGAATTAGATTTTTATCTAAAATATGTTTTTAGAATATATTTATGATGAAAGCCCCTTGCCTTAGTACAGGCACAGACCTCGAACCCCTTAGGGTTAAATAGGATTTATAGAGGGCAGAGAAGCGAAAATAAGAAAAACCCCAGATATCTCCCCAGCCATGACCTAAGAGATGCAGTATTAGGTCAAGCTAGGGGGGATCGAGATATCAGGGGGTGGCTATAGACGGCACCGATCAGGAAGTGGAAACCGCCGTACCGCAAGAAGGAGATACAGAAGGGATTCAGCCTACCCAAAAGACCTTAGTCTTCTTTATGTTCGTGCTCGCCTTTGGGTTTACGATCGGGCATCAGAGCCAGTTTGCCGTCACGCTCGCGGCAGGTACCGGAGAAGCTGCGACCTTCTGGGCCTGTGATGGAGGCGGTATCACCTGCAGACTTGCCTTCACAGGCTTTAAAGGCTTCAGGGCCGGGGCCACGACCTTCACCACCACGACCGCCTTCAGGGGTTAGAGCCAGCTTGCCTTTAACATCGCGGCAAACGCCGGAAAAACTGCGGCCTTCTGGGCCACTCATACTGGCTTTATCACCTGCTTTCTTGCCAGCACAGGCCTCAAAAGCGGCAGGCGGTGGGCCATCAGGACGGGCGCCATCTTTATCTTCAGCGGCCATAGCCAGTGGAGCGACCAAGGTAGCCAACAGAGCAAAGTGGATTGGCTTAAGCATGGAAAAATTACCCTATGAGTCATTCTGTGGTGATCTGCATCAAACCATAGCGCCAAAGTGTACGCCTGTACCTTTACCCTTCTTTACCCAATGGATACAAAATCTGACAATTCCCTCTTCTTAATTGAAGTTACGGTCTATCCCCAGACAAGGCTTTGCAGGGACTATTTACCTACCTAGAGCCAGCAAAGCCTTTATTCATACGGCCCCTATTGTTATCGTACAAGTATGTGAACTCTGAGCCCCTCAGAGCTTTTTACGGAAGTGATCATGAATCAGGAATCACCACTGGCCGGCAATCGCCGCAAAAACCGCAGCCTTACCCAAGACTTGGTCAGTGAGCTGTCACGGCAAATCACTGAAGGCCATATAAAACGGGGCGAAAAACTGCCCACTGAATCGGAAGTCATGGATCGCTATGGAGTCAGCCGCACCGTAGTCCGGGAAGCCATTTCACGTCTACAAGCCTCTGGTGTTGTGGAAACCCGGCATGGCATTGGCACCTTTGTTTTAGATACCCCCAGCACGGGTTTTCGGATTGATCCGGCCACCATCGTCACCTTGCGCGATGTGATGGCGGTGTTGGAACTGCGGATCAGCTTGGAAGTTGAGTCCGCAGGATTAGCTGCTACCCGCAGAACCGATGCTCAACTAGCGGACATGGCCGCTGCTTTAGCGCGTTTTTATAACGCCAGTCACGCCACGGATGCGGTATCGGCTGATTTTGCCTTCCATCAGCAGATTGCCATTGCCACTGGCAACCGCTATTTCATTGATATTATTGATCATTTTGGTACCAGCATCATTCCGCGTACCCGATTGGACTCTGCATACATCGCCCGCTCAGATCAGCAGGAATACCATAACCGCCTGTGCCGTGAGCACGATGACATCTATGCGGCCATCCAACGTCAGGACAGCGAAGCCGCCCGCGCGGCCATGCGTTTACATCTGACTAACAGCCGTGAACGCTTGCGCCGCCTACACGAAACCATGACCCCCACATCCTAAGACAACTGACAACATGCCTGATCTTTGAGTCCCGACTTTGGTCGACGCGATAAAAAGATCAGGCAGGGTTGCACTGGCAGAAAACAAGTCATATGATGACGTATAACACTGGTGCGATAACGGTGTTACAAACCTTCTTTCTCTAGGGTGACCCCAATGACTCCACAAGAATTAAAGTCCATCCTCTCTTCCGGCCTGCTGTCTTTCCCAGTCACTGACTTTGACGAGAACGGCGATTTCCGCCCTTCTACCTATGCCAAACGTCTGGAATGGCTGGCTCCTTACGGCGCTAGTGCCCTGTTCGCAGCCGGCGGAACGGGTGAGTTCTTCTCCCTAGAACACAAAGAGTTCTCTGACATCATTCGAGTTGCCGTTAATACCTGCAAAGGCCAAGTACCCATTCTGGCCGGTGCCGGTGGCCCCACTCGTCTGGCCATCGCCCTGGCTCAAGAAGCTGAGCGTTTAGGTGCTGCCGGCGTTCTGCTGCTGCCTCACTACCTGACCGAAACCTGCCAAGAAGGCCTGATCGCTCACGTAGAAGCCGTATGTAAGTCCATCAAAATCGGTGTCGTGGTGTACAACCGCAACGTATGCCGCCTGACTCCAGAAAGCCTGGAAATTCTGGCTGCTCGCTGCCCGAACCTGATCGGTTTCAAAGACGGTATCGGTGAAATTGAGCCGATGGTAGCTATTCACCGTCGTTTGGGTGATCGCTTCACTTATCTGGGTGGTCTGCCTACTGCTGAAGTCTATGCCGCTGCCTACAAAGCCATGGGCGTACCGGTGTACTCTTCTGCCGTGTTCAACTTCATCCCCAAAACAGCGGTTGATTTCTACAAGGCTATCGCTGCTGATGACCATGCGACTGTGGGTCGTCTGATCGACGATTTCTTCCTACCTTACTTAGAGCTGCGTAACCGTCGTGGTGGCTATGCGGTCAGCATCATCAAAGCCGGTGCCAAAATTGCAGGCTATGATGCAGGCCCTGTGCGCGCGCCTCTGGTGGATCTGCGTCCTAATGAAGTAGAAGAGCTGGCCATTCTGATGAACAAGCTGGGCCCGCAATAAGTTAAGTGGTAATACGCGTTACGAGGCAAGGTTAAGGGTGCTGTATCCCTCCTACAGCATCCAAACCTTATTGAGGGATTGTAGAGATCAGTCATAAGATCTCGCGATCCTTTTAATGATAAAAACAATAACTGGGAGTTACTCAACATGACTACGCACAGCGCTAGTCCTGGTCGCACTCGTTATGTCATCCTGTTGATGTTGTTTCTCGCAACCACCATCAACTACGCTGACCGAGCTACCATTTCTATTGCAGGCACTAGCTTACAGAAAGACCTTGGTATTGATGCTGTAACTCTGGGTTATATCTTCTCAGCCTTTGGTTGGGCTTATGTAGCAGGCCAGATTCCTGGTGGTTGGCTGCTGGATAAGTTTGGCTCTAAGAAGATTTACGCCTTTAGCATCTTTACTTGGTCGCTGTTTACCTTTTTACAGGGATTTGTCGACCAAGTACCCATTGCCTTCGCGGTTTTAGCGCTGTTTACCCTGCGCTTTATGGTGGGCTTTGCGGAAGCACCTTCCTTCCCCGGTAACGCTCGTATTGTGGCGGCATGGTTCCCCACTGCCGAACGGGGTACAGCCTCAGCGGTATTTAATTCGGCGCAATACTTTGCTACTGCACTCTTTGCACCTTTAATGGCTTGGATCGTGTCCCAGTATGGCTGGCAACACGTATTCACCACTATGGGTATTGCCGGCATGCTGTTTGCGCTGGTCTGGCTAAAAGTTATTTACTCGCCCAAAGAACATCCCTCCATCAAACCCAGCGAACTGGCTTACATTGAGCAGGGCGGCGGCTTGGTGGATATGGATAACGCACCTGCTCAGAGTAACAAACCCAAGTCTGGCCCCAAATGGGCTTACATCAAGCAATTGCTCAGCAATCGCATGTTGTTGGGTGTGTACTTTGGTCAATACTGCATTAACTGCTTAACCTACTTCTTCTTGACTTGGTTCCCGATTTACCTGGTACAAGAAAAGGGTATGTCCATCCTGAAAGCGGGCTTTATCGCCTCCTTACCGGCAATATGCGGCTTTATCGGTGGTGTTTTGGGTGGTGTGATCTCCGACGGGCTGTTACGTCGTGGGCACTCCCTCACCCTCTCGCGCAAACTGCCTATCGTGACCGGCCTGCTGCTGTCCACCTCTATGGTGGTGTGTAACTACGTTACGTCCGAGTGGATCGTGATCGCCTTTATGGCCTTGGCATTCTTCGGTAAAGGTCTGGGCGCTCTGGGCTGGGCTGTAGTGGCGGATACCTCGCCGAAGCAAATTGCTGGAATGTCCGGCGGTATCTTCAACACCTTCGGCAATATCTCCTCCATCACTACTCCAATTGTGATTGGTTACATCATCAGCGCCACCGGCTCCTTCCAATGGGCTCTGGTGTTTGTTGGAGCTAACGCTCTGCTGGCCGTATTCAGCTACCTGTTCGTAGTAGGCCGCATCCAACGCGTTGAATTAAAAGAAGTCGCTGGGGATACCTCCTCTGCTGCTGCTGCCAAACCGGCTACAGCAATCCACAGCTAAGTTCTTTCTGCAACAAGTCATCCCACATTTTTAACCTTAGTTATAGGATGTGGGATGATTTGACAAGCTGTAGTCTAACTCTAATATCACACAGGAATTTGGCATGAACACTCGGGTATTCCCTGCTCCTCTTTCAGCCTCTTTGCTGCGCTCTATTGCAGCCGCATCAGGCTACCCAGCCTATACACTGGCTACATACACTCGATAACCCAATACCCGGTTTGATTTGACTAAAACAAAGGGTCAGGGACGCTGTATTGAGCCCACCTCTGTGATTAGTCATCAGACTTTTAATAATTATTAAGCCTAGAGGTTACGTCATGGAGCTGATCCAACACCGTGATTCCCCCCGTTACATCCGCTTGCACGAGCGCGATAACGTGGGTGTTGTCGTTAACGCCCAAGGGGTAGCCGCTGGTAGTCGTTTTGACGACGGCCTAGAGGCGGTTGAAGGCATTCCGCAAAGCCATAAAGTATCCCTGTGCGATCTGCCCGAAGGCACTGAGGTGATCCGCTACGGTCAAGTGATCGGCTATGCCCTGAAAGACATTCCCAAGGGTAGCTGGGTGACTGAGCAGCACCTGCGTATGCCTTCAGCACCCACTTTGGATAATTTGCCTAAGGCTACCGCCCCCGCTCCGGAAATTACGCCCCTGGAAGGCTATACCTTTGAGGGTTTCCGTAATCCAGACGGCAGCGTCGGTACCCGTAATATTTTAGGGATCAGCACCACCGTACAATGCGTGGCGGGTGTGCTGAACCACTGCGTTACCTTGGCACGTCAACAGTTACTGCCCAAATACCCCAACGTGGATGACATTATTGCCATCAATCACAGCTACGGCTGTGGGGTCGCCATCAACGCACCCGATGCCATCATCCCGATTCGCACCCTGTTTAACCTCAGCCGCAACCCGAACTTGGGTGGTCATCCTTTAGTGATTGGCCTTGGCTGCGAAAAACTCCAACCCGAACAACTGATGCCAGGCGATGCCCTCACTGAGGGATTAGAGGAAAAAGACTGGCTGTACCGCCTGCAAGAATCCGGCGAAGGCTTTGCCGGCATTGTGAAGCAAGTGCTGGCCATGATCGAAGAGCGCCTGAAAGTCCTGAATGAGCGCAAACGCGAAACCTGCCCCGCTTCCGATTTGGTGCTAGGCATGCAGTGCGGCGGCAGTGATGCCTTCTCCGGCATTACCGCTAACCCTGCGTTAGGCTATGCCGCTGACCTGCTGGTTCGGGCTGGAGCCACGGTAATGTTCTCCGAAAACACCGAAGTACGCGACGGTATTCACCTGCTGACACCCCGTGCCTCCACGACTGAAGTGGCGGATGCTCTGATCCGCGAAATGGATTGGTACGACCGCTATCTGGATCGCGGCGTAGTGGATCGCAGTGCCAACACCACACCGGGCAACAAAAAAGGCGGCCTGAACAACATCGTTGAGAAAGCGATGGGCTCCATTGCCAAATCCGGTTCCAGCCCCATCGTGGCGGTGGTTTCTCCGGGCGAGCGCGCTAAAACCAAGGGCTTGAACTTCTGCGCCACTCCGGCCAGTGACTTTATCTGCGGCACCCTGCAATTGGCCGCCGGTATGAACCTGCACATCTTCACCACCGGACGCGGCACGCCTTACGGTTTGGCCATGGTGCCGGTGATCAAGGTCGGCACGCGCACTCAGTTGGCCGAACAATGGCCGGATCTGATTGATGTGGATGCGGGCAAAATCACCTCAGGGCAGTTGTCTTTAGAGGAAATGGGCTGGGAGATTTTCCAACTTTATCTGGATGTCGCCAGCGGCCGCAAAAAGACTTGGGCCGAATACCACAAACTGCACAACGACCTCGTGCTGTTTAACCCCGCACCTGTGACCTGATTTGCTCGCTAGGAAATGCAGCGAAATTTGTGAAAGGGCCGACGTGGCGGCCCCTTCATAGCAATAAAACAATAAAAACGTCCACGATGGAGACTTAAACAATGTCCATACCCCCTAAGGCCCGGTACGGCTTTATACCTCTACTGGGAACACTGTTGGCCTTTCCCCCCTTGGCCAGCCAAGCCGCATTTTTTGAAGACAGTAAGGCTACGTTACGGCTGAAGAACTTCTACATCAACCAAGACAGCCGCAATGAGCGCACCACCAATACCCCGCGCTCGGAAGAATGGGGCCAAGCCTTCTTCCTCGACTACAAATCCGGCTTTACTGAAGGGGTCGTCGGTTTTGGGTTAGACGTTTACGCGCAACACGCCATTCGTTTGGACAGTGGTGGACGCTCAGGCAAAGCCGGTATCGACCGGACACCGGGCACTATGTTCCCTTTAGAAAGCAACGGAAAAGCCAAACGCGATTTTGGGCGACTGGGTATCACAGGGAAAATTCGCTTTTCCAAAACAGTGGCTGAAATCGGTACTCTGATGCCGAAAATTCCGGTACTGATTTCCAACGATGGTCGCTTGATGCCACAAATGTTCCGTGGAGCTCAAGTCACCTCCAAAGAACTCACCGACATCAGCTTCATCGCCGGTAAACTGGAACAATCCATTGAGCGTAACTCCAGCGACGGCGACGGTCTGTCCATTGCGGGGGCCAACAGCGGCCCTAATGCCCGCTACAGCAACGAGTTCTACTACGGTGGCGCAGACTACAAGTTCAACAAAGATCTGTTGCTGCAATACTACTACGGTAATCTGCGCGACTTTTACAAACAGCACTTCTTCGGTCTAACCCACAAGCACCAACTACCCGTGGGCTCCCTAACTACGGATCTGCGCTATTTCTACAGTGACTCCGACGGCGAAAACTCCAGCGCCTCCGGTCGTGCTCGGGGTTATCGCAGCAGCGGTGCACCGGGTAGCAGCGGCGAGGTGGATAACAACCTATGGAGCGCCATGTTCACCTATAACCTAGGTGGGCATGCCTTCAGTGCCGGTTATCAGAAGGTTACGGGCAACAGTGACTTCCCCAGCATTAACTTGGGCTCAGGTCTGTCCCTGCACCTGATCACCAATGCCCAACTGGGTAAATTCAACAGCGCAGGGGAAGAGACCTGGGTTTTAGGCCACAGCTATGACTTTGCGGCCCTAGGTATCCCCGGCCTGAAAACCAAGCTGGTGTACTTCAGCGGTGATGATATTGATGCTGTGGGCAGTGATCGACGTGAATGGGAACGTAACTTCCGTGTGGACTATACCCTGCAAAGCGGCATGTTGAAGGGTGTTGGTCTTACTTGGATGAATGCGGCTTGGCGCGGTAACGACGCTCGCGATCGAGACGAAAACCGCTTAGTAGTGAATTACAGCATTCCTTTGCTCTAAGCTTACTCATACGATAACTTACGTTAAGTGTCTACTCAAGGTAGACGCTCATCACCTAAGGCCAGCAACACCGGCCTGCCCATTTGAGGACGACTTTATGCTTCACATTATCGGCCATCAGTACATCGGCGGTCAGCGCTCAGCTTCTGGCAACATCCGAATTCAAAGCACCGATGCCAGCACAGGACAAGCCTTGCCCTACCAGTTCAGTCAGGCTACCGAGGCTGAGGTGTCTGCCGCTGCTGAAGCCGCAGCCACAGCCTATCCTGCTTTCCGCCAACTGTCGGCAGCGCGGCGGGCTGAGTTTTTAGATGCCATTGCCAACGAAATCGACGCCCTAGGCGATGACTTCGTAGCCGTAGTGACTCAGGAAACCGCTCTGCCGGCTGCCCGTATCCAAGGCGAGCGTGGTCGTACCAGCAACCAAATGCGCCTGTTTGCCCAAGTGCTACGGCGGGGGGATTTCTACGGCGCGCGCATTGATCTGGCTCTGCCCGATCGCAAACCCATGCCGCGTGTCGATCTGCGTCAATACCGCATCGGCGTCGGCCCTGTAGCAGTATTCGGTGCCAGCAACTTCCCTCTGGCTTTCTCAACCGCTGGTGGTGACACTGCGGCTGCTCTGGCTGCCGGTTGCCCTGTAGTCTTCAAAGCCCACAGCGGCCACATGGCTACTGCTGAGTGCGTCGCCGATGCCATTATCCGTGCGGCGGAAAAAACTAACATGCCTGCCGGTGTGTTCAACATGGTGTACGGCAACGGCGTGGGTGAAGCCTTAGTCAAGCATCCTGCGATTCAAGCCGTTGGCTTTACTGGCTCCCTGAAGGGTGGACGCGCCCTCTGTGATATGGCCGCCGCCCGCCCACAGCCGATTCCGGTTTTTGCTGAAATGTCCAGCATCAACCCAGTAATTCTGCTGCCTGAAGCCTTGAAAAAACGTGGCGTGCAAATCGCTACCGAATTGGCCGGCTCTGTAACTATGGGTTGCGGCCAGTTCTGCACCAATCCCGGCCTGATCATCGGCCAACGCTCTGATGCCTTCTCTGCTTTCGTGCGCGCCTTCACCGAAGCCATGGCAGCGCAAGCGCCTCAAACCATGCTCAATGCCGGCACCTTGCGCAGCTACACCGGAGGCGTTAGCCACCTACTGGCGCATCCGGGCCCGGGCGTACGTCATCTGGCAGGCAAAGCTCAAGAAGGCAACCAAGCCCAGCCACAACTGTTCCAAGCCGATGTCAGCTTGCTGTTGGACGACGATCACCTGCTGCAAGAAGAAGTCTTTGGCCCCACGACCATCATCATTGAGGTTGAGGATGCCAAGCAACTGATGGCCGCTCTGTCGGCGTTGCAAGGTCAACTGACCGCGACGCTGATTTCTGAGCCTGCGGATCTGGAAGGCAGCGCCGCTGCCGCTCTGGTGAGTCTGCTGGAGCAAAAAGCCGGTCGACTGCTGATCAACGGCTACCCCACTGGCGTAGAAGTGTGCGACGCCATGGTACACGGCGGCCCATACCCCGCTACGTCCGATGCGCGTGGTACTTCAGTGGGTACGCTGGCCATTGATCGCTTCCTGCGTCCTGTGTGTTACCAGAACTACCCCGATGCTTTGCTGCCTGAGGCACTGAAAAACGCCAACCCTCTGGGTATTCGTCGCTTAGTCAACGGCGAGTCCAGCGACAGCGCTATCGGCTAAGCACAGCCCTTCAGTAGGCCCTTCAGTAGGCAGTGCTATCCCTCGCCGACATAGTGCTGCTGAAGCGGCTGATCGCAGCACCCTAGTTCATCGCCGCCTTACATAAGCTTTTACAGATTTGAATTAAGACTAACTTGTTAGTTGCAATTATATGATGTCTTATCTCACTATCTAGGCCAGTGGTAAAACGTTTGCTTTTGTTCGTTACTCCGGTGGATAAAAAAGACATCAATAACTCGCTTTCTTAGATGTATCAACAATAAAAAACCCGATACGGGGAATTACCATGAACGTACATAGATATCGGGATCTGATAGTGGGAGTTATTTTTCTCACAGGATCTATTGGTTATTACTTGTTATCTTTTCAGACCCCAAAATCTGAAATTCCAGGGGATATAGGCAATTATTTTATCCCTCACTTGATTGCACTGGTTTCCGGCCTACTGAGTCTGATGCTGATTGCCAGCAGTTACTTAGCCCTGCGCCAGACGGAGGCTAAACCCCAAAAGCCTGCTGAATCCGATGCTGACACCGCAAAAGAGCTGAGTGCTAAAACCCGCTACTTGCCCGTAGTAGGCACCGTAGCGTTATTGTTTGCCTATATCTACGCTCTGGAGCCTGTAGGCTTTATCTTGGCCTCTGCGACCTATTTATTCCTGCAATTTAACATCAGTGCACCTGCTGATCGGCGAGATGCCAAGGCTCAGTTTCGTTACGCCTTAACCTCCATTGTGGCCGCCATTGCCATCAACAGCTTCTTCGTCAATATCTTTGACGTGATGCTGCCTCAAGGCCTGCTGGATTAAGGGGAAAACAGATCATGATGGATGTATTTGCCCAAGCTTTTATCAACGTCATCCAGCCTGCTTCCTTGGGACTGATGTTCCTAGGAGTGGGAGTCGGCATTATTTTCGGCTCTATTCCGGGGCTTTCTGCCGCGATGGCTATTGCTCTGTTTTTGCCGATGACCTTTAGCATGGGCCCAGAAGCGGGTATGACGCTGCTGGTGTCTTTGTATATCGGAGCTATTTCCGGTGGCCTGATCTCGGCGATTTTGCTCAATATTCCGGGCACGCCGTCTTCAATTTCCACCTGTTTTGATGGCGCACCTATGGCGGCTAGAGGTGAAGCAGCTAAAGCTTTGGGACTAGGGATTGTGTTCTCGTTCCTCGGCGGATTGCTGTCCTTTATCGCCTTGATTTTTATTGCACCGCCGTTAGCGCAGCTCACCCTGAAGTTTTCCCCCATTGAATACTTCGCGGTCAGTATATTTGCCTTAACCATGATTGCAGCCCTGTCATCGGGCTCCATGATTAAGGGCTTGCTCAGTGGGATGCTGGGTTTGATGTTCTCTACCGTTGGTTTGGCTCCCATTGATGGCTCTGCCCGCTTCACCCTGAGTATTGACTCCCTCAGCTCTGGCTTTGACTTGCTGGCGGTGTTGATCGGACTCTTTGCCGTCACTGAAGTACTGCAAGGCGTAGAACGTACCCTCAGCGATGGCAATGCCAAGGTCATTGCGCTGCAAAAAATCCGTGGCTTTGGCTTTAGCATGGCAGAGTTTTTGGCCCAGAAATGGAATCTACTACGCTCCAGCCTAATTGGTATTTTCATCGGCATCCTGCCCGGTATCGGTGGTAGTACCTCGGGGATCTTGGCTTACATCGCGGCTAAAAAGCAGTCTAAACACCCCGAAAAATTCGGCACCGGCATTCCTGACGGCATCGTCGCCTCAGAAACCGCAAATAATGCAACCATCGGCGGCGCGTTGGTTCCCCTGCTGGCCTTGGGTATTCCGGGCGATGGTGTAACCGCCATGATGCTGGGCGGCTTTATGATTCACGGTTTAACCCCCGGCCCATTGCTGTTTAAAACCAACGCTGACTTTGTATACGGCATCTTCGCCGCCTGCTTAGTCGCTAACGTCATCATGTTGATGTTGGAATTCTTCGGCCTGCGTATCTACGTCAAACTGCTGAAAATCCCGAAATACCTACTGATGCCGGTCATCATCGTGCTCTGTACCGTAGGTGCCTTTTCGGTCAACAGTCAGGTATTCAACGTCTGGTGCATTCTGCTGTTCGGAGTCATCGGTTATCTGATGGTTAAAGGGGGCCTGCCCATTGCGCCGGCAATCTTGGGTTTTATCTTGGGCCCACTGGTTGAAACCAACCTGCGTCGCGGCTTGATGCTCACTGAAGGCAACTTCCTAGGGTTCTTGGAACGCCCCATTGCGCTGACATTCTTGGTCGTTGCGGTTCTGGCTCTAGTGGTTCCTTTGTTCAGTGCCTATACCCAGCATCGCCGTTCTACAGCCCTAAAACCGGCTTAAATTCCATGCCCGTCTCATTCAGGGACGGGTGTGATTTGCTGCACATATAACAAGAAGGATGAAGGCTCCATGCAAAAGAAAACCCTGCTACTCAGCTCCTTAGCACTTCTCGGATTGGCTTTTCAAAGTATGCTGACGGTACAGGCCGCAGACTACCCAACCAAAGCCATTGAATTGATTGTTCCGGTGGGAGCCGGTGGTGGTACTGACCTCAGTGCTCGTACCTTTGCCAAGCACGCGCAAAAACTGCTGGGTAAGCCCGTAGTTATTGTGAACATCAATGGTGCAGCGGGTTACAACGGTTCACGCACGGTACGCGAGGATAAATCCGACGGCTACAAGGTGCTCTATACCCATCAGGGTCTGATCACCACCTATCTAACCAAGGTGGCGCCCTACTCCTACGATGCCTTTAAACCCGGCCCCATGATTGCTGAAGATCCTTCGATGGGGCTGTTCGTATCCAGCAAGTCCAGCATTAAGACCATTCAGGATTTGATCGCTAAAACCAAAGCGGAGCCTGGTCGCCTTAAAGCCGCCACCGAGTTTGGTGGTGTCACCTATTTTATGCTGCTCAAGCTGCAACAAGAGCAAGGCATCAAGTTCAATCTGATTGATGTGGGCGGTGACTCGGCCAAGGTAACAGCACTGCTCAGCGGCTTTGTGGATCTGATGCCTCGGGTGTATTTCGGCGCTCAGGACTACATCAAGTCCGGTGACTTCGTGCTCTTAGGTCAAGCCGGCGCTACCCGCGCAAACAACGCGGCTGAGGTTCCTACCTATAAAGAGCAAGGCGTGGACTTCACCTTCCCGGCCTATAAGTGGTCACTGTTCTTCAGCGAGAACACGCCACAAGAAGTGATCAACCGCTGGGACGAAGTGGCCCGCACCGTAACGGCTAGTCCTGCTTTCCAAAAAGATATGCAGAAGTTAGGTATTTTACCTGCGTACCACACGCCAGAGCAGGCGAAAGCGGCCTACGCTGAAATCCAAACCCTGTTCACTGAGCTGTCTGCTGAAGACGCTAAGAAGTAAGGGATAATGTTGGGGCTCCTGTCTAAATCTTGGCAGGAGCCTCAAGATTCCATCGCACCCGTTAAGCTAATTTCCCCTGAGTCGCGATCGGCTCTTCTCGCACGGTCGTCGCCTCCTCAAAGCGCTTCACCTCGCGCAAATCCACAAAGTGACGCATCCAGACACCCACCACGCCTAGGGTACACAAGCTGCCCAATACTGCTGCGGGTACAACGCCCACTAAAGCAGCGCTGCTGCCGGCGCGGAACTCGCCCAGCTCGTTGGAAGAACCAATAAACAGCATATTCACCGCATTGACGCGGCCTCGCATATCGTCTGGGGTGGAGAACTGCACCAGCGAAGAACGGATGTACATGCTGACCATATCCGCCGCCCCCGCCACCAACAGGGCAAACCAAGACACCCAGAACAGCGTCGATAAGGAAAACACCAAGTTCGCCACGCCGAACACGGCCACCGAAGCAAATAGCACCCGCCCCACATTTTTATTGAAGGGATACAGGCTTAAATACAGCCCCATGCCCACCTCACCGATGGCCATCGCACTGCGTAAAGCACCTAATCCGGTGGGGCCGACGTTAAGAATCTCCTGCGCGTAGATCGGCAACAAAGCCACTACACCGCCCAGCAATACCGCAAATAGATCCAACGAAATACTGCCTAATACGATGGGACGTGAGCGAATAAACTCAATCCCAGCGGTAAAACGTATCCAAGGCGAAGTGCTAACCGGCCCCGCAGGAGCCTCTGCAGGCCGTACCGGAACCCACGCCAAGAGCACAAAGCCCAATGCAAAGCCCAGCATGCACAGCCCATAGGTCAGTACACCGCCGCCCCACGCATAGAGGGCACCGCCCAATAAAGGCCCGGTAATGGTGGCTCCCCGCACCAGCATGCTATTAGCCGCAATGGCGGCGGCTAAACGCTCACGGGGCACTACTTGAGGCAACAAACTGGATTGAGCCGGCCCAGTAAAAGCTCGGGCGCAACCAAACACAGCTAGCACCGCGTAAATAACCTCAATGGAGGGGGTACTTTGCAACGATAGGATCAGCAAAGCGGCACTGCACGCACCCTCGACCAGCCAACTGAGGGCCAAGATCAGTTTGCGGTCGTAGCGATCCAGTAAATCCCCCGCCGGTAACAGCAGCAACAGCATAGGGATAAACTGCGCCAGCCCCACAAAGGCCAAGGACAGTGGGTCGCGGGTCATGTCATAGACTTGCCACGCCACCACCACTGCCTGGATTTGCAGGGCACAGACACTCATCAAACGTGCTGCAATAAAGGGTAGAAAGCCGGGATAACGGTAGATACTTATAGGGGACTCATCAGGTTTAGCGTTCACAGCAATGCTCACGGACGTTCACAGAGTTATGACGAAACCATTACATACCGTGACAAAATAACGCAACATAATATTTCTAAATCGCTAAACCTGTTCTAGCACCACACCCTATCAAAAGTTATAAGCAAATCATTCTTCGGAGGTCATATCACCCTAAAGCCGTGGGTTCCGTCGCGGCCTAGTTGGGCGATCAATCCAAACTCCCAATCTAAATAGGCTTGCATGGCCTCGCGGGGGTTATCAGTGCCCTCGTAAGGACGGCGATAACGGTCGGTACGCGGCACCGCTAAAGCGGTTTCGCCCTGTTCTACCGGCAAGCCCGCTTTCAGCCAAGCGCTCGTGCCGCCAGCCAACACGAAGATGGGTTTTCCGGTCAGCTCGCGCACTTCTTCCACCGCATAACGGGCCAACAGGCTGCTGCCGCAGGTCAGCACATAGCGCTCGGCGGGAGGAATGACTTCCAAAGCGGCGGCCAATTGCGCCCCCAATACCCACCAAGCACCGGGAATATGCTGTTTAACGTAATTGGCGCTGGTAGTGAAATCCAATACTTGGGTGTTGCCTTCAGCCAACCAGCCTTGCAAGGTACTGAGGCTGATATCAATGCTGGAAGGCGCTAGAGGCACTGGAATCGACCAAGGGCCCTGCTCGGTTAACTGAGCTGAGCTAAGGCCATCCAGAACCCAAACCTCCCAACCCATCTGAGCCAGCCAGGAAGCGCTCATATTGGCGCGCACGCCCTCAGTATCAGCCAACACAATGCGGGCACCGCGCACGCTGGCTACATGGTCGGTTTCCTGTACCAACTGGCCACCGGGCACCGAGCGCGCACCGGGCAGATGACCGGCTTCGTATTCTTCAGGCGTGCGCACGTCAAACAGGTAGGTGGTGCGCTTGGGTTCAGCTTGCCATTGGCTGAGCTGCTCCAAGGTGGCGCGTCCCACTCCGGCTTTATCCGCCACCGCACGGGCCGACTGAGCGGCGATCTGTTGTTGCTCCGCCGTCACCTCGGTAAAACGGCGCGACTGACCTTGCTCCAGCTTTTGGCCAGCCAACGTCCAACCGATGGTGCCATTACGCAGTGCGGCCACGGGGTTAGGAATGCCCGCATTCACCAGCGATTGAGTACCGATGATGCTGCGCGTCCGACCGGCACAGTTGACGATGACTTGGGTTTTTGGGTTCGGCGCTAAGGCTCTAACCCGTAACACCAATTCCGCGCCCGGTACGCTGATGCCACTGGGAATGCTCATGGTTTGGTATTCGTCGAAACGGCGGGCATCCAATACCACCACATCGGCTTTGGCATCTAGCAGGGCTTTGACTTCCTCGGCAGCTAGAGAGGGCGTGTGGCGCTCACTTTCCACCAGCTCACCAAAGGCTTTGCTGGGCACATTCACGTCGATAAACAGCTCACCCCCGGCGTTACGCCAACCCTCTAAGCCGCCTTCCAACAGAGCTACATCTGTATAGCCCAGTTGCAACAAACGTTCAGCGGCACGCTGGGCTAGACCTTCACCGTTGTCGTACACCGTAATGGCGGTATCTCGGCGTGGGATGCGCGCATAAACCTCAATATCCAAGCGTGATAGGGAAATATTGACGGCAAACAGCGGATGGCTTTCGGCAAAGGGCGCTTCTTCGCGTACATCCACCAGAGCCACTTCTTCTTTGGCCAAGAGGGCTTTTTTGATTTCAGCAAAGCTACGGCTGGGCAGACGGCTCATGCGCTCACCTCGCGGGACAGATCCCAAATGTTGGGCAGTACGTCATTGGAATAGCCGGAGATAAACTGTTTTTCAGTGCCATCGAGCTGGAATACCGCTCGCTTCACCGCCCCAATGTTGCCGCCGTACACATGGATGCTGATGGACACCTGATCTGGGTAGGCGTTGGCCACCTGATGAATATCACCGATGGTGGGGGAAACTGCTTCCACCTGTCCCGGCTCCAGCGTGGCGGGAGCGCCTTCGGCTTGCAGACCTTTCGGAGTTAGGGCGAAGTTTTGCGCCAGCTCTTTGCCGCGTAGCATGCCAATCATGCCCCAGACCCGGTGGTCATGAACCGGCGTGCACTGACCCGGCCCCCATACAAAGGCCACCACCGAAAAGCGCGACTGAGCATCGGCATGCAGCAGGTATTGCTGATAGTGCTCAGGATGGGGTTGGGCAAAGGCTTCGGGCAACCAGTCATCCTGTTTGACCAGCTCATGCAGCAGAGGCTTTCCGGCCTTTAATACCGCTGCTTCATCGCCGGGATGCTGTTCAATCACAGAAGACAGTCCACGGACAAAATCCCGCAGACGTTCAAGGCGCGGAGTGCTCATCATCAATCCTCAATAGATTCAGATCGCTACAGCCCAAACAGGCGGGCCGCGTTACCGTATAACACTTTGTCCAGTACCAACTCGTTAAAGCCCAAGGCTAAAAAATCTTCGATCGACTGGCGGATCGGACGGAAGGTATAGGACGAACCAAACAGCAGTTGATCGGCCAAAAAGCCATTGGCAGCGCTGACAAAGGCTTCACTGCCCGGCAAAAATAAATACATATCCGGCACCAGAGAGATGTTTTCGTAGCGGAAAGCCACGCCCAACGCCTCCTGCACCTGCGGCCAATAACCGTGATAGACAACAATCCGCAACTGTGGAAAAGCCCGCGCCACTGCTGCCAAGCGTCTGGGATCGTTAAAGCTCGGATCAGGCGTGGTGGGGCCAGACATCAAAAACAGCGGAATCTTGCGCGCCTGCAAATGCTCGTACAGTGGGAAATACAGCGGATCATCCGGATGACGGGCGGGCTCGGCAAAACCGGGCTCCAGATCAATACCTGATAATCCCAACTGATCAATGGCGCGATCAGCCTCAGCAATCGCGCCGTCGAGGCCTTGCAATACCGGCTCAACGCTGCCAATCCCAAGCAACTCCTGTTGGCCATGCACAATCTGATGGATCTGATCATTGGGCAGATGCTGGCTCGGTGTGTGCCGCCCCACCACCACGGCTTTGCTGAGGCCGGCTTCCCGCACCTCAGCCAAAAAACCTTCTGGGGTTAGGGAGCGGGCAAAGTGCTGATCATCACCCCGCGTCCCCACCCGTCGATTCAGCCAGCGAGCGGTGGCGTACTCCGCTGTGCCTGGAGTCGCGCCAAAAAAGTCGTGCAGATAGGCCGGACGACAGCGCAGGTCAATGACCTTCATGCGGCAGCTCCTGCGGCCTTGTCTTCTTCGTGGGTAGCACGCACGTCAAAGGCTCCGCCAGTCAATACCTGATCGGCCAAGGTGATGGGCTTTTTACCCGGCAACAGTGGGAACACCAATTCGGCAAAGCGCACCGCCTCTTCCAGATGCGGATAACCGGAGAGCACAAAGCTGTCCACGCCCAAATCAGCATATTCTTTCAAACGTGCGGCTACGGTTTCAGGGTCGCCCACCAGAGCGGTTCCGGCCCCGCCGCGCACCAGACCAACACCGGCCCACAGGTTGGGGCTGACTTCCAGCTTATCGCGCTGGCCACCGTGCAGGGCGGTCATGCGGCGTTGGCCTTCCGAATCCATACTGGCGTAGTTGGCTTGAGCCTTGGCAATGGTGTCATCGTCCAGATGGCTGATCAGGCGATCCGCTGCGGCCCACGCCTCTTCGTTGGTTTCGCGCACGATCACATGCAGACGCACGCCAAAGCGCACCGTGCGCCCGTACTTAGCCGCGCGTTGGCGTACATCGGCGATTTTTTCCGCCACCGCCGCTGGGGGCTCGCCCCAGGTCAAATAGGCATCCACATGCTTGGCCGCCAATTCGTGGGCCACTGGGGAAGAACCGCCGAAATACAGCGGCGGATAAGGACTTTGCACGGCGGGAAGGTAATTTTTTGCCCCTTCCACGTGCACGTATTCCCCTTTGAAATCCACCGGCTCGCCTTTAAACAGGGAGCGCCAGACGGTTAAAAACTCATCGGCCAGTTCATAGCGCTGATCGTGGTCTAAAAACACACCTTCGGCAGCAAACTCAGTGGCATCTCCACCGGGAACCACGTTCAGCAGCAAGCGGCCTTTTAACGCCTGATCCAAGGTAGCCGCTTGACGCGCCACGGCAGTGGGGCCGCTGATGGTGGTACGCAGAGCCACCAATAATTTAATCCGCTGCGTCACCGGCACTAAACTGGCGGCGGTGATCCAAGGATCTAAGCAACTGCTGCCAGTGGGAATCAGCAGGCCGTCGTAGCCCAAGTTTTCCGCAGTCACCGCAATTTGGCGCATGTATTCGTTGGTCGCGGGTCGCCCCGAAGAGGATTTTCCGAGGTAGCGCGTGTCGCCTGAGGTGGGCAGGAACCAAAAAATATCCAGACTCATGGTGGACTTCTCCCAAATCAACTACTTAAAAACAATGAGGAAATAACTACTTGGATGGCTTCCAAAGCTGTACGTCATGGGCATCGACTTTTTTTGGTAGCAACCCTTCGGCAAAGAAGGCATCGGCGATCTTTTGTTGCTCGTTCAGGCTGTCCGGTTTCACTACCCGCACTTGATAGCTGCGGCGGCTGTTGGCTTGCTCGACGATGGCCGGATCTAAGTTGCCCCACAGAGGAGACAGAATGTGCGCTGCTTCTTTGGGATGGGCGCGCAACCAATCACCCGCTTTAACTAAGGCTTGGAATACAGTTTCCAGTACCTTGGGATAAGCTTTGGCATACGCAGTGCTGCTGAGGTAATAGCGCTGATAATCGGCTAAATGATGACCTTCGCTCAGGCTACGGGTAGCCAATTGGCGCTCGGCACTGCTGAGGAAGGGCTCCCAAGTCACCCAGGCATCGACTTTGCGGTTTTCAAAGGCGGCACGGCCATCTGCTGGAGTGAGGTAAGCCGGTTGAATATCAGAAAATTTCAGGCCCGCCTTAGTCAAGGCGGCGATTAATAAGTAATGACTGCCAGCGGCTTTAGTCACCGCTACTTTTTTACCCTTCAGATCCGCCAGCGTTTTAAGCGCGGAATCCTTATGTACCAAAATACCCTGTGCTTTGGGCGATGGCGCTTCCTGAGCAAAATAGGTGAGCTTAGCGCCTGCCGCCTGCGCAAATATCGGTACGGTATCGGCCACATCCGCTGACAGATCCACATTGCCCACGTTTAAGGCTTCTAACAGTGGCTGACCGCTGGCGAATTCGTGCCAACTGACTTTAATTCCCTGTTTAGCCAGTTCTTGCTCCAGTGTGCCCTGAGTTTTTAACAGACTGATCAGCGTGGAGGATTTTTGATAGCCAATGCGCAAGCTTTCTTCAGCTTGGACGCTGTTTAAGCTGGATAAGCCCAAACCGGCCAAGAATACAGCCAGCACAGGCCAAAAGCGGGTACCAGAACGGGACATAAAAAGACTCTCGTATAACCGGAATGAGCCGTGCCCGTTACTCCAAAAGGCAACCGGACTACGGTAGGTGTCAAAAGCAGTCCGGTGATCCGGTAAGATCAATCTAAATGATCTAACTAGAGTTTTATAAATATCTTTTTATTATTTACATAGTTGATTTTGGCAGCTCCAATTGCCTTACAGGGAGCGTAAAAAAGCCAGTAATGCCTCTCGATGTTCTGGAGGTAATTGCACAAAAGCCTCCCGTGCCGACTGTGCCTCTCCTCCATGCCAGAGAATGGCTTCCGTCAAACTTCGGGCACGGCCATCGTGCAGATATTGCTCCGTAGCGTTGATCTGCGCCGCCAAACCCAATCCCCACAGCGGTGCAGTTCGCCACTGCTGCGCGCTGGCTTGGTAGTCAGGACGACCGTCGGATAGCCCTTCGCCCATATCGTGCAATAGTAGGTCGGTATAGGCGGGAACAGCTAAGTTGCGCAAACGGGGATAAGGGGCTTGTGCTCCCGTATGGAGCTGAGGACGATGACAGCTCGCGCAGCCTAGGGCATTAAATAACTGCTCACCCTGTTGCACTTGGGGATGCTCAGGGTGACGCCGCTCAGGTACCGCCAAATGCGCCAGATAAAAGCTCAGGTCATCCAACTGCTGATCGCTCAGTTCCGGCTCCCCGCCGGAAACGGCTTGCTGACAAGCGGTTTGTACTGAAGTACAAGGCCGTTCCGAGTGCAGGCTGGAGGTAATGCCCATATCCCCAATAAAAGCTGCGGCAATCTGTTCGCGCAAGGTAGAGGTATTGGCCTTAAAGCCAAAGCGCCCCACCTTGGGCGCTTGTGCTTTGGAACTCCATACCTGATTCACCCGCCCTGCTCCCCCTTGGCTAGCAGACTGAGCGGCTAAGTCCTGTAAGTATTGGTCAGACACCGCATCCAGCAGACCCAACCCAAATACCGCCGGGCCTACCCGTGCTGAGGTGAGTATCCCTTCTGCCGATCCATAGGCCATGTCTTGCCATTTGATTTCGGGACGACGCAACGCAACCTGTTCACCATCAGGGAACTGAAACGCTTCTTCATGCCATACCAGGGTCGCGCGCCCCTCTCCCGCAACACCGGGGATACCCTCCTCATTGAGCTGATCCCCATAGGCTGGATGGGGTAAGGGGCCACCGTGGGCGTTTTCCCCCGGAATGGAAAGGCGCACCAGCATGGCACGCATCCGTTGTTCAGACTCAGGAGCTAACCCACGACTGTTCACCGGATGGCATGAAGTACAGGCCGGACGGTTATACAGAGGGCCGAGACCGTCCACATCGGCATCCATAACCGAAGGCGCAATCACCCATACTTGCCGAAACAGACTGCGACCTCGGTTAAAAGACTCCAGCTCATCGGGGGTTAAGCCGAGGAGCGGGTTGCTAAACACTTGCCTCCCTGTGGCGGGCCCCCAGATAGATTGCGCAGATTGCGCCAAAACCCAAGCCGAGCTACACAGCAGCACTAAAGCCAGTACCAAAGACCTCATGCCTTGGCCTCCAAATGCTGGCGCGCCTGTTGCAAACGCTGCTGCATTTGGCTGGCCCATTGGCCTTCCAATGGGTGGGCGGTGGGCGGTTGGCTACCTTCTAAGCGCTGGAACTGACTCAACAGCGCAGGTTCCAGTGCGGCTTCAGGGATTAGCGGCTGGCACAGCAAGGCGCGGACTGCATGCAAGCGCTTTCCTTGCTGGGATTCTTGCTGATGCACCAAAGCCCAGAGTTGTTTCAGTTCCGAGTGGGGCTGCACCAGCGTCTGCTCAAACAAGGCTGTGACCAACCCCAAACGCGACTGGCCTTGTGTGGGATTGTAGCTCCAGCCGGTACGTGCCGCCGCTTGGAAGGGGTTGAAGTAATCAGCGGGGAGTTGGGCATAAACCTCAGGGCGTACCGGCAGCTTGTGTACATCAGGATGCTCCAGCAATTGCTGTCCCAGATTGGACAGCAGAAAAGCCACAAAAGCCTGAGCCCCTTCCTGATTGGGCGCGCTGCGGGTAATGGCGACATGGGCCGGGTTTAAACCGCCGTGCTCAGGATAAGCAAATTTAAGGGGCGCGCCACCTGCAATAGCTCCGGTCACAAAGAAGTCGATGGATAAACCGATGGCCGCTCGCTTGGCCACCACCTCGTCGGTGATAAAGGTTGAGCCACGCTGAATCAGGTAGGACAGTCCCGCCAACTCACTCCAAAAAGCCCACCCCTGTTCCCAACCATAGGCTTGCAAGGGAATATCCGCCAATACAGCAGCAAAACCCACCTGACTGGGCACAGGCAACGCAATGCGTTCCGCCAATTTGGGAGTTAGAAGATCCTGCCAATCCTTGGGCGGCTGTACGCCCAATTCATTTAGGGTCGCAGGATCAAAGGCAAATCCATAGCCCGCCAACTCAGTGGCAAGATAGCTATTATCCTCAGCCACCAGCGGCAGATGCCCCAGAGCACGAGTTACCGGAATCGAACTCACATCAATAGGCTGCCAAGCCTTAAGCTGACGCAAGCGCTCAAAAGTGCGCGGGGAAGCGGCCCAATACAGATCCACGCCACCCTGATCCGGTTGGGATAAATGCTCCAAAGCATCCTGTGGCCTACGCCATACAATATTCAGACGATACTGAGGAAAAGCCCGCTCAAAAGCCGCCTCAAACAACGACATGACTGGCTCCGGGTAGCTGGTCATCACCCGCACTTCTTGGGGAGTATTGGCCCAGATTCGAGAGGTTAAAGCACAGACCCCTAAGCCCGCAGCGCTCTGTAATAAACGCCGCCGTGATGATTGAAATACCGACATGGCACTATCCCTTAAAATGACAGATTGGCTTGCAATACCAAAGTGCGCCCTGCTTCCGGGTAGCCTTCGCTGTAGGCGTACTCCTTGTCCGTCAGGTTTTGCAGACTGGCATCTAGCTGTAATCCGTTGCCAAAGTTATAGCCGCCCTTGAGGTTAAACACGGCAAATCCAGAGGCTTTTTGGGAGCCATCGGTGGCGGTGTAACGATCTGAGCTCACATCAGCGCTACCCACCCAACTCCAAGGCCCAAACTGGCGGCCTAGACTGAAAAAGGCTTTGTGCTTAGGCGTATCGGTCAAGCGAATACCGCCCCCGGAACGGTTTTGACGGTTCAGGTATAGGTAGTTAGTGTTCAGATCCCATTCACCGAGCTTGCCATCCAAGGCCAGCTCCACACCATTCATGCGGGCTTCACTGACGTTTTGCATTTGAGAACAGGGCGGATTGGAACACACCGAGTTAGCCAAGCGCACCGATTGCAGCAGATCCTTCACATGGCTGCGGAACAGGGCCGCATTCAGATTGAGCTGATCGGTTAACGCCCGCTGCACACCCACTTCAAAATGGGTAGCGTGTTCAATCTTCAGGCTGGGATTGGGTAAGGCGCTGCCAAAGCGGTAGGAATAGCGGTCTTTGATGGTGGGAAAGCGGCTTTTACGAGCGATGGTGAAGCGCCATTGGGTCGCCTCATCGGATTTAAAAAACAGACCCAACTGACCATTGTTGGCGTACTTACGGCCGGTATCTTCGTCAATAATGCCTTTAGCCGCTGTATAGGTTTCGGCCTCTTTAGAGTCGCGGCGATCATGGGACGCACCCAGCACCAAGGTCAGGCGGTCCGTTAGAGCGTGGTTGCCCTCAATGGCAAAGGATTGGGTCTGATCCTCAAAACGCTGCCAAGGCTCTCCAGCATCGTGCTCGTGGTGTACATCGCGCTTAAAGTGGTAGGCAAAGCGCAGTTGAGTGGCGGGAGTTAGCGTCCACTCATCTTCTAAACTGAGGCCGGTCATGTAGTCGCTGTAGTAATTGCGGAAGGATGAGCCCCGTCTTTGGGTATTGTAATTACCATTGTCGTAGGCATAGAGATCGTTTTCATAGATATCGTGGTACAGACGCACCTTGACTCTATGATCGGCCAGCGTAGTGGCCGTATTGATGTAGGTACTGGTTTTATCCCACTTTGGCCAGCGCCAATAACGCTGGGAACTGCTGCGATGCCCCGCATAGGGCGGGTTGCCTTTTTCGCCGTCCTGCTTCACAAAGCCGATGGCGTATTCATCGGTTTCATTGGGGGTTAGGCCCAGTTTAAAGCTGTACTTTTTATCTTGGCGGTCTGAGTTTTCGCGCCGCCCTCCATTCTCTAAAGGCTCACGGGAGAAATCTCCGGGCAAACGGTAGTAATCCTCGTCCAAATAGGAGAAGCCCGCCTGCATGTACCAGCTTCCCTGATTGGTACCGAAGTTGGCGTAACGCCAATTAGCGTTATTTTCCAAACGGTCGGTAAAGCTCATGGCTGCCCCTAGTTCGCCCTCAAACTCCTTTTGCGGGCGGCGGGTAATTAGGTTAATGGCCCCACCGAGGGTATTGGGGCCATAAGTCATGGAACTAAAGCCTTTGGATACCTCAACCCGCGCCAGATCAAAGGTGGTAAAGCGTCCTAAATCAGCATAGCCATCATAGGGTACATAAACAGGGATGCCGTCGATAAACACGGGAACCTGACGTAGGTCGAATCCGCGCACATAAACCATTTGCTCGTTGCGGGCCCCCACTTTGCTGAGGCTCACACCGGGCAACAGGTTCAGGGCTTCGCCTAGGGTTTCACGGTCGTGGCGGCGCATCTCGGTACTACTAACACCGACGCTGGTATTCAGATTGTTGCCGTCCTCCGTTCCCACAATGGATATCTGGCCAAGATCAAATACGCTGTCATTATTGGCTAAGGCAGGATCGGTAAATAGTAAACAAAGGCTGCCCGCTAACATCAGGCGATGGCAGGGTGGAAAGGACATGAGCTTGGCTCCAAGTATTAATATATATAAATACATAATACAAAGGAACAAGCAAAGATTCGCACTTGATAAATGATGATTTTTGTTGTAATTGCGCCAAACGTACGAAATATTTTGAATTAATTATTTATATACTACAGTAAATAAAATTACTTATTTGTACTATGTACGCTTTGCAGCAGGCCGTTTAAACGGCCTGCTAACCCTATCTCAAGAATAAGCCGTGGGAGTAGGTACCACGCCCGACAACAACCAGCGCCCAATATCCCGCACCTTATAGTCCACCGGATCATGCAGGGTGTGGGTGCGCGCATTGCGCCAAAAACGATCGAAGCCAAACTGAGCCTGAGCCGCCCGCGCGCCCATTAAGTCAAACATTTGGCTGCTGGCCTCCAAACCGGCTTGATGGGCTAACACCTTGGCCTCAGCAGCGGCTATAGCAACCGCGCCTCGCTCCTCTGCGCTTAATGCCGATCCTTTGGCAAAGGCGGCCTCAAACTGGGCGATGGCTTCATCAATCAGCAATTGGGCCGGTTTAAGTTGCAGCCAGAGCTTGGCAAAGCGCTGTTGGATGTAAGGATCATCCACCGCACTGGGCACCCCTGAAGCAAACCAAGGCTTGGCTTGTTGCTGTAAAAATTGCTTGCTGGTATTCAGAGCGGCTCGGCCTAGGCTGGCAAACAAAATCGCCATTACCAACTGCACCATGCAGGTACGCAAGGTAGCAAAAGGCGCATGTACGTAACCGGGAGGCGTGAGCACCTCGTCCGCCTCAATGCGCAGGTTATGAAAATGCGCCGTACCGCTATCGGTTTGCCGCTGGCCAATGCCGTCCCAATCATCACGAATCAGGATGCCTTCCCGACTCGTAGGCACATTGGCTACCAGCAAGCTTTGGGTCGGTTCGTGCCAGCCGGAGATAATCAGCCGATCTGACCCCAAAGCCCCGGAACAAAAGGCTTTATCCCCGCTGAGCAGGTAGCTGCCGTCCGCTTGCTCGGTGACGATGGCGCGATGATCCAAGGGGTTAAGGGTATTGCCCCAAAATTGGTTTAAACGCAGGCTCTCGCCCAACAGCCGCTGTTGTTGTTCTTCAGTACCCCAAAACTGAACGCTGGCATGCTGCATATGGTGGAAGGCATAGATGTGGGCCAGTGCGCTGTCGGCTTCGGCCAGAATAGCGACGGTGTGTAGAATCTCCGTCCAGCTCGTTCCCGGCCCACCGAAGCGCTTGGGAATACTCAGGCTGAGCAGACCCGAATCACGGATCAATTGGCGTTCCAACGCCGCATGTCCTCCTTGACGGTCCCGCTCTACAGCGGTTTGAGCGAGGGTTTCTGCCAGTTGCTGGGCTCTGTCCAAAACAGAGGGGGTGTCGACTGCGACAGAACGCAGGATAGTCATGAACAGGTCTTCCGTTAGTACGAGCAAGGGGCCAAAACGTCTGGCGTTTGGTAGACCTGCTCCATACGAAAACGCCTTACCCGATGGTTAGCCTCAGGTTATGGCTGCACAAAAATAGCGCTGAGGATTAAAAGGTGACGCGATGCATCCGGCGCACAGCGGGCTGATAATCCGCGACAGCGGCATGTACGGTGGTCAGGTTGTCCCAAATGGCTACCGTGCCCAGCTCCCAACGCAAACGGGCTTGAAACTCGTGGCGCTCAAAACGGGCGAATAACAACTTCAGCAAATCATCGCTGTCTTGGCGCGATAAGCCTTCCAAAGAGGCGGTGTATTTGGGATTGGCAAAGATGAATTTACGCCCCGTGACCGGATGGGTTTGCACCAGCGCATGGCGGCGCGGTGGCTGCTCACTGAGGATTTGCTGATAGCGGCGATCCCCGTCCGGCTGCGCCCGCAATACCGCGCCCCAACCACTTTTTTCAATGCTGTGAATGGCGGTTAAGCGCTCCAAATCCTTGGCTAAACCACCGGGTAAACTCTCAAATACCGCATGTCCCGACGACCATAGGGTATCGCCGCCACTGGGGGGCAACACCTGCGCATGCAGCACTGCACCCGCCGGAGGGCTGGCCAAATAGCTAACGTCCGAATGCCATTGCTCGGTGGTGTAACGCGGGCCATCGGGACGAGATTCAATGACCTCCACCAGATCATGTTCGGCACTGCGCGGGAAATAGGCCTTGGCCTTCTCCGGCTGACCGAACACACGGGCCACTTCCACCTGTTGCGCAGGCGTTAGCTGCTGATCCCGAAAAAACAACACCTGATAGTGGGCTAAGGCCAAGCTCAGCTCAGCCGCCGTGGTTTCGTCCAAAGCGGCGGAAAGATCCAGATTACGGATTACCGCGCCAATGTGCGGACTGTAAGGCTCGATCTGCAAACGCAAAAATTCAGGGTATTGGCTGTGGGCAAAGGCTGCTTGTGACATGGATGGATCTCCTAGGGTTAGAGTGGATTGTTGTTCAGGGCCTGTTGAAAGCGCTGGCGGCTCTCAAGCTCCTGTTTAAAGCGGGCGCTGGCTTCCGCTCCCGTCTGGAAAATCACCCGATTGCCATTGCCCTGTGCCACCTTTAGAAAAGCTTCAGTGCGCGCTGCTTTGGCGGTAGCTTCCCGCAACCGCGCCACAACCTCTGCGGGCGTACCCGCTGGGGCCACCAAGCCGTTCCAAATGCTGAAGTCCGGCCCCTCAATACCTAACTCGATGCTGGTAGGAATGTTGGGCAACTCCGGTAAACGCTGTTTGCCGATCACCAACAGCGGAATCAGGGTTCCGGCGGCGTAGTGACCGCTGGCGGTGGCGTAATCCGTGCCCCCCGCCTCTACATGGCCCGCTGCTAAATCAGCGACTTGAGGCGCGGTGCCTTTGTAGGGCACTTTGGTCAGGTTCAAACGAGTGCGGTAATGCTGGGCTAACAAGTCCACAAACAGCTCAGACACCGTGCCATTGCCGGTGGTAGCCAGCGTGACGGGCTTGGCCTTGCTGTCACGGGTGCGGGCTAAAAAATCCTCAAAGGTCTTGATGCCGCTGGATTGATGAGCCCAGAGGATGATCGCCGACTCCACAAAAATACCGATGGGCGTGAAATCTTTGATGGGGTCAAAGTTGGCCATTTCTGGGGCTGCTACCACATTGCCGATAAAGGAAATGGAGTTAGGAGCCAACAGGGTGTAACCATCAGGCGCACTGCGGGCCACAAACTGAGTGGCGATGGAGCCGGTAGCACCGGGTTTATTCTCCACCACCACCGGCTGGCCGAGCTGAGCGGAAAGCTCAGCAGCAATCACCCGGCCAAAGGTATCGGTCGGGCCACCGGCAGGCCAAGGCACCACGTATTTAATCGGCTTAGTCGGCCAAGGCTCAGCGGCTTGTACAGCCACTGAGGTCAGTCCCGTCAGCAATGCGCCCATCAGGGCAGCCATCCAAGTCGCCATTCGGGACAGTCGAGATAAGAACATAGATCCCATCCCCTACTGGCGGTTGCTGTCTTGGAAACGGGTACGGCTGTCAAACTCTTCTTTCAAACGCGCACTGGCTTCCTCACCCGTTTGGAAGATCACCCGATTACCCTGCCCCTCAGCAATTTTACGGAAGGCTTCGCTATGGGCGGCTTGCTCCGTGGCTTTACGCAGTTTTTCTACAATGGGCGCAGGTGTTCCGGCAGGCGCAAACAGGCCGTTCCAGATGGTGAAGTCAGGCTCTTTAATGCCTAATTCGTAATTGGTGGGCACATTAGGCAATTCCGGCAGGCGATGCTTACCAATGACCAGCAAGGGAACCAGCGTGCCCTTGGTGTAATGTCCGCTGGCAATCGGGTAATCCGCCGTGCCGATGTTGACGTGCCCAGCCACCAAATCCGCTACCTGCGGTGCAGTACCCTGATAGGGCACCTTGAGCAAATTCAGTTTGAAGTGGCGCGCTAGTTGCTCCACCGATTGCTCAGAGACGGAACCGCTGCCGGTAGTACCAAAAGAAATCGGCTCTTTGCCTGCATCCCGCGCGCGCTTGAGCAGCTCGTCAAAGGTTTTGATGCCGGTAGATACCTGAGCCCAGAGCACCACAGAAGACTCGACAAACAAGCCGATGGGAATGAAGTCCTTCAAAGGATCAAAATTAGCGGTTTTGGGACTGGCCACCACGTTGCCGATAAAGGCTGTAGTGTTAGGTGCCAGCAAGGTATAGCCATCGGGAGCGCTGCGGGCTACGGTCTGAGCGCCAATGGCTCCGGTAGCACCGGGCTTGTTCTCCACTACCACCGGCTGGCCGAGAATGTTTGACAATTCAGCGGCAATGGTGCGCCCAAAGGTGTCGGTCGGGCCGCCCGGTGGCCAAGGCACCACGTACTTAATGGGTTTAGTCGGCCAAGCCTCAGCCGTTTGTGCCTGAGCACTGGGCAAGATAAAAGTCGTGCTAAGAACACTGGCGACCAATACCGGAAACAGGCGGGCGCTCAGCCGTTTAGAAATACTCATGTGCTGCAAAATCCATCCATACAGCGGGAAGCCGGAGCGTGTGGCGTGCCGGTAAACCTGCCCAAAATAATAGGTGCCCGATGGTTAACCTCGGGTAGCTAGAAATTAATGCTGATGAGCCGCACTGGCCTGAGCACGAAAGGGATGCTGTTCGTACTCCACGTGCTGTACATACCGACCCAAACGGATCAAATCCTCTGCACTGAGTACGCCCTGATAACGGGTCTCTAACTGACCCTGAGCGTCAAAAAACACAAAAGCCGGTGTCCCCACCACACCCAGCGTTTTAGCCCATTCAGCGGCAGTGCGCTGCTGACCGTCCGGCGTTTGCAGCGGTCTCAGATCATCCAACAGCACGGGCGCGCTGCGGTAATAGGGCTGATAAGCCGCTTCAACCGCCGCCTGCCCAAACACCTGATCGCGCATGTGCTGGCACTGGAGGCAATCCGTCAATTCAAAGGCCACCACCAAGCGTTTACCTTGGCTGACCGCCTGTTGCTGAAGGGCGGCTAAATCCGCTGTGTGCTCACTAAACAGGGCGGCTGAAACCGGCACCGCGCACAGAATTAATCCCAGAGATAACAGAATCTGCTTCATCAGCGGCGCACCCAAAACAACAGACGCTGGCGCACCGCTTCCAGCAAGGACATGCTGAGGAAGGTGATCAATCCCGTGTAGAGAATTCCAGCCACCATGCGCGGATAATCGGCAAAATCGGCGTAATACTGCACAAAGCGGCCTAATCCCGCGTTAGCTCCAAACAGCTCCGCTACGGTGAGCAGGATAAAGGCAAACCCTAGCCCCACGCCCATACCAGAAAACAGATGCGGTAAGGCTGCCGGTAACAGCACCAACCGCCAATAACGCCAGCCGCGTAAACCCAAGGCCCGCGCATTATCCCGATAGCGTCGATCCAGCGCATGGGCTCCCGCTACCGCGCTTTGGAAGATCGGCCAAAAAGCTCCGATGAACACCACAAAGATCGCCGAGACCAAAAAGCTGGGCAAAATCGCAATCGCATAGGGGATGTACACCGTGGGCGGTACAGGAGCGACCACGCGGGCAAAGGGTAACCAGATGCGCCCCGCTCGCTCCTTAGAACCGACCCAAAGCCCCAAAACTGTACCCAACAGCAGCGCCAAGGCAAAACCGGGCAGCAAAATCCCCAAGGAGGACAGAGTGCCTTGCCATAACTCCGGCCAAGAATCGTGCAGCGCTTGGAAAGTCACCCAAGGCGAGGGAATCAGCGGATTCACACCCAAGGGCAGGTACTGGCTGAGCAATTGCCAAACCAGCAGCAGAACGGGCCACAGCAACCAAGCTTCATAATGCTGAGGCCAGAAAAAGGCGTTTGTTTTGGCGGGTGCGGTCAGCGGTGTGCTGAGACTGGTATCGGTCATGGGCTAGGCTCCAGTTGGGACTGGCTGTTCAGGCCGCGCAGAATCTCCACCGCCAGCCGATCGTTAATCTGTTCCCGCAAAGCATGGAATTCTGGGCTGTCCAACAAACGCTGGCGACTGCGCGGGCGCTCCAAAGGCACGCTAAGATCAGCAATCACCCGACCGGGATTGGAGCCTAAAATCACCACTCGATCGCCCAAATACAGGGCTTCGTCTACATCATGGGTGACAAACAGCACCGTCTTGGCCGGTTTAGAGGCTTGCCAAACCCGAGCCAGTAAATCCTGTAGATGGGCGCGGTTGACCGGATCGAGTGCGCCAAAGGGCTCATCCAGCAGTAATAGCGGCGACCCCAAGGCAAAGGCCCGCGCCAAAGCTCCGCGCTGTTGCATGCCGCCGGAGATTTCAAAGGGGTAGTTTTTGCTCGCCGCGCCCAAGCCCACCTGAACCAAAAAACCATCGGCTTGGCGGCGCACTTCAGCGCGTGACAACTGGGGCTGGGTTTGGCTCAGGGCCAAACTGACGTTCTCGCGCAGGGTCAACCAGGGGAATAAGGTGTAATCCTGAAACACCACCCCGCATTGCGGCGAGGGTTCGGTGATGGGCTGGCCGCGCCACAACAAATGGCCGCTGCTGGGTGACTGTAATCCGGCCACCAAGCGCAGCAAGCTGGATTTACCCGAGCCGCTGGCCCCCAAAATGGATACCAGTTGCCCTTCGGGAATCTCCAGATTCAGGCGCTCTAAAATGGGTTGTGCGCCATAGTTCAAACTCAGCTCATGCAGGTGGAGGCCGCTCATAGCACGTCCTTGCGCTGGTATTCGGTTTGTAATTTTTTCCAGAACGGATCGTTGGGGTTTTCGCTGGCTAGTTGATCCAGCACTTGGGCGTAGATATTCACGTCTACGGATTGGCGAATATCCCCACCGGCGGTGACGAAACCGCTGGCCTGCATGCCCTCCCAAAAGGACTGTACGCCTTTGAGGTTGGGATCGCTGCTTTGATCTAAATGCGGTTGGTAATAGGCGGCAGCCAGCAGCTCCCGATCTAATTTTACGTATTTGGCGAGGGCATCCAGCGTGGCTTCGCGCTGCTCGCTGGCGAACTTCTCCGCCCGCAGAATGGCGCGCAGGAATTTGGCCCACACTTGGGGCTCTGCCGCCAACTTCTGGCTGGTAACGACCAAGCGGCAGCAAGTGTGTCCCGGCTCCAATTCGCTGGAGCGGATCACCACTTTTAAGCCTTGGGCCTCGGCGCGCAAATCATGGGGCCCCCACACCACGCCTACATCCACTTGGCCGGATTTCACCGCCTCAATCACGGCAGGTGGGCTTTTCAGTTCGAACAGTTCTACGTCTTTTTTCCAATCCAGTCCGCTGCGGTGCAAGGCATTACGCACCACCGCATCGCCGGTAGCCATGCGTACAGTGGCGACTTTTAAGCCTTTGAGGTCGTTGATTTGACGGATTTTTTCCGCCTGCTCTGGTTTAGCAATCAGCGAGGCATCCTCACCGGCAATGCCGCCGATGATTTTCAGCGGCGTGCCCTTGGCGATGTGCACCAAGGGGCCGGTCGTACCAAACGCACCGATGTCGATTTTGTCGGCGATGATGGCGTTCAGGCCGTCCGCTGAGTTGACGAACTCCAGCATCTGCACCTCCAGCCCTTCTTGGGCGAAGAAATTTTGCTCCTTGGCGATGAAGAATTTAGCGTGGCCGGTGCTGGGCAGATAACCGAGGCGCAAAGCATCGGCGGCCTGTGCGTTGAAGCTGAGTCCCAGTGCGAGGGTGGCGAGGGCAAGCAGTCTCATGGCGGCGCTTCCTTAGGGCTGAAAGGCGGAGTTAAAGGAAGTGTCGATGACTTCACTGACCTTGAACGCCTTGGGCAGCGCGCCGGTTTCGGTCAAAAAGTCCGCCGTGCCTTGGTAGTCCTTAGCCGCCGATTCATCCACTGGGCCGACCGTCATATTGGCGTGGCCAATCCAGTGCCGAGACACGGCTTGATCGAGGTTGGCTTTTTTGGCCCAGAGATCGGCGTAGGCTTCTTTATTGGCCTCGACCCAAGCGCGGGCTTTTTGCAGACGGCCTAGAAAGTCGCTGATGGCCGCTCGTTTAGGCTCCAAGGATTTGGCATTGGCGGCAATGCTGGACAGCCCCGGCATCAGGTTGCGGGCGGTCAAAATCGGGCGCGCACCGGAGAACAGAATCTGCTGCGAAATGTAGGGCTCCCACACCGGAAAGGCATCAATGCTGCCTTGGGGTAATGCGGCAGCGGCATCAATCGGCATCAGTTTGACGAACTGCACGTAGTCGCGAGGCAGTCCGGCTTTTTCCAAGGCGCGCAGGGTCAACTGCTGGCTCCAAGCACCGGGCCAATAGGCGACTTTTTTGCCCTTTAAGTCCTCAATGCTTTTGGCGGGTGAGTCTTTGGGCACTAACAGGGCAATGGTGTCTGGGTTCTGACGCGAAACGCCGATCAGCTTCACCGCCGCGCCTTTAGCCGCCAGAAAAATAAACCCAGAATCGCCCAGAAAGCCTAAATCTAAGGCTCCGGCTTCCAAACCTTCCGCAACTGGGGCGGCGGATTGAAAGTGCTTCCAGTCCACCTGATAGGGCGCACCTTCCAACACGCCGGAAGCTTCCACCGAGGCGCGCACGTTGTAGTAATTTTGATCGCCGATGCGTAGCACCACCGGCTCTGCGGCCTGAATCAGAGGCGCGGCAAATAACAAACTGGTCAAACCAAGGCGCAAAACACGCGAGAAACTCATGAAAGCTCCAGTGCATTAATAAGGGGAGAACGCTTAGGGGCGCTCAATCTGAAAACTGGGATCAAAGGTGCTGCTGACGTCCAAGGGCTGAGCCAATAAGCCGTGGGCCTGATAAAAATCGGCGGTGCTTTGTTGCTGGCGGATCAAGGCCGGATCATCCACTTGCTGCCAATGCAAAGCACGGCGCTCAAAGGACAGCCGCGCGGCCTGTTCCGGGAAGCCGATAATCTGGGCCAAGGTTTTGGCGTAGCTGTCCAGATGCTGATAGGCCCACTTTTGAGCGGCGCTCAGGCGGTACAGATAATCTTGAATGGCTTGGCGCTTGGCTGGATCTTCCAGCGCTGAGCGGGTGGCGGCGATAAAACTATTGCCGGCCCACAAGCCACGCCCGTTGACCAACACGCGCCCTTGCTGGCTGGTTTCCACCAAGGCCGTGTAAGGCTCCCAAGTTGACCAAACGTCCACCGAGCCGTTATTCAAAGCAGTTTTGGCATCCACCGGGCCAAGGAAACGAAACTCCACGTCCTGCTCGGTCAAACCGGCTTGCTCTAAAGCCTTTAAGGCCACCAGATGACCGATGGAACCGCGTCCGGTGGCAATGCGTTTGCCTTTCAAATCCGCTGCATTTTTTAACGGGCTTTCCGACACCACCAACAGCGCGGTGCCGTAGGGATCGGATTTATTCACCGCAATGGCTTTTAAGGGCGCACCCGCTGCTAGGGCAAACAGCAGTGGCGCGTCCCCAATGATGCCGATGTCCACCGCCCCTGCGTTTAGGGCTTCGGCCAAGGGTGCGGCAGCAGGAAACTCGGCCCAATGAATCTTGTAGGGCAGCTCCTCCTTGAGTGCCCCCGCCGCTTCCAATTGCGCCCGCATGTTGCCCTTTTGGTCAGCCACCCGCAGGGTAATGGGCTCCGCTGCACTTGCAAAACCACTGTGCAACAGCGCCACTAAAGCCAGCCAGCCAAATTGAGCCTTCATGCGGGCCTCCGATTAGTGGGCGTAGCTGGGGTCGAGGCGCTCTAAACGGCGCACCGCCGCATCCCAATGCAGCTTGGGACGCTCGCTGGCCACAGCCTTTTCGAAGCCTCGGGCGGCTTTCTCGGCCACTGCATCGGAGAGGATGATCAGCTCTGCACCACCGGCTTGGGCGGCGATTTGGGCAGCGCTGGCCCGTTCGAGGAAGAACAGGTTATAGAAGGCTTCTTCAATGGTGCGACCGGAAGTCAGCAGGCCGTGGTTGCGCAACACCAACGCATCCTTATCGCCGATATCGGCAATCAGGCGCTGTTGTTCGTCCAGCTCTAGGGCAATGCCTTCGTAATCGTGGTAAGCCAAGCGTTTGTAGAAGCGTGCGGCGTGTTGGGAGATAGCCAGCAGCCCTTCTTTCTGCGCAGAAACCGCAATCCCAGCGGTGGTGTGGGTGTGCAGCACGGCATGAGTATGTTCACGGGCACGGTGGATGGCGCTGTGAATCACAAATCCCGCCGGGTTGATGCCTAAACCGCTGGGGTCGTCCACTAGGTCTCCGTTAATGTCCACCTTCACCAAGCTGGAGGCGGTGATTTCGTCAAAGGTCAGGCCATAGGGATTGATCAGAAAATGCCGATCCGGGCCGGGCACACGGATGGAGAAATGGGTGTAGATGTGATCGGTCCAGCCTTCTAAGGCGGCCAAACGGTAGGCGGCGGCTAACTTGACTCGGGCTTCCCATTCTTCCGGGGTCACGCGGTCTTTAACGGGCTGGATTTGGGTAAGGGCGTTCACGGGCAACTCCTTGCGTCTTAGCGTGCAGCTTGAGGATTAGTGGCGGGCAAATACTGGTTAAACGAAGGGTCAAACAGGGTGCGGGCCTGATAGCCTTTGACCAGATTAATGCTGTGGAAAAAATCGACGGTTTGTTGAGCTTCGCTGATGTTTTGATCGCTGATGGGCTCAAGGCGAATAGCGGCGCGGGCAAACCAACGGCGGGCGACTTCGGCATCAGCTTTGGTCAACTCCACCCACGCCTTGGCATAACGCTCACTGTTACCCGGCTGCTGGGCCCATTCGCGGGCTTTGTACAGGCGCTGGAGAAAATCCCCCAACAGGGCATGCTTAGTAGCAATGGCCTTATCCGTAGCCACTAAAAAACTCTGGGCGGGGATCAGTCCCTTGGCGGTAGCCAGCACCCGTGCGCCGCTCAGCTCCTGCTGTGTGACATAGGGCTCCCAGGTGGCGATCACATCCACCGATCCGCCTTCCAAGGCATGGGACGCATCCAGCGCGCCCAGATAGCGTAAGTCCAGTTCTGAAGGGGCAATGCCTTCCTTAGCTAAGGCGGTGAACAGCAGTTGCTGACTCCAAGAGCCTTTCCAGATGGCGGCACTTTTACCGCGCAGATCGGAGAGTTTTTGGATCGGCGAATCCTTGCGCACTAAAATAGCCACACCGTCCAAATCCTGACGGCTGATGCCAATTACCTTAATCGGCGCGCCCAAAGCGCCTAAAAACAGCGGCGGCGCATCGCCCAAAAAGCCAATGTCTAAGCTGCCCACGTTCAGGGCTTCGGCTACGGGGGAGCCGGCGGTAAATTGCTTCCATTCCAGAGTGTAGGGCAGTCCTTCCAGAACCCCCGCCGCCTCCATCACAGTGCGGTTATTAAAGCTCTGATCGCCGACAATCAGGGTTTGTGCTGACGCAGTGCCGCCAAACGCCAAAGCGATACCGAGCAGGCTAGCCGCCAGCCAGCCGTTGAATGGATTCATGACCTAAACCTGATGAGAAAAACAGAAAGGGGCGAAGGAAGCGCTGAGGGCTGTGCTCGAATCAAGGCAGGTGTTCACGTAGCGTCTCCTTCGTAAGAAAAAAGGACGCTCCGTTGGTACGGTCGCGCAGGCGTGGCTGAAGAGGAATGGCAAAAACAGAGGTAGCAGATCAATCAGGCGCGGCGTTGCTCAGTTTCGGCATCGCGGGCAGCGACTTTAGCCCGGATCAGTGGTAGCAGCTCTTGGCCGTATTCGGCGGCATCGTTTAAAGGATCAAAGCCACGCACCAGCAGGTAGCGAATGCCCAGATCGTAGTAATCCAGCAGCGCATCGGCGACTTGCTCCGGCGTGCCCACTAAGGCGGTAGAGTTGTGGCCACCCCCCACCAGCTTAGCAATGCCCGTCCACAGGCGTTTGTCTACACGCTCGCCCAAAGCTACGGTGTCGCGCAGGCGCTGTGCGCCAATGCTTTCGGGCTTTAGGGATACTTCCAGATCCCCCTCTTGCTCCTGACGCTCGCGGGCGCTGTGCAGAATCTGCTCGGCCTTGGCCCAAGCTTCTTCTTCAGTGCGGCCTAAAATCGGGCGCAAGGAAACGCTAAATTCAATAGAACGTCCCTGTTTCGCCGCTTCCGTGCGGACTTGTTCCACTAACTCACGGGTTTTATCTAAAGACTCGCCCCACAGCATGTACACATCAGCGTGCTTGGCCGCGACGCGAATCGCCGCCTCCGAAGCACCGCTGAAAAACACCGGCAAATGGGGTTTTTGCTCACTTTTAATCGCGGAAAAGGCATTTTCTACTTGGTAATACTGGCCTTTGTAGTTAAAGGGTTTTTCCGAAGTCCATTCCTGTTTCAGTACATCCAAAAACTCGTCGGTGCGAGCGTAGCGCTCGTCGTGTTCGAGAAAGTCGCCGTCCTTGCGCTGTTCAACATTGCTACCACCACTGATGACGTTCAGCGCCAAACGGCCATCCAGCAGGCGATCCAAGGTGACCAGCTTACGAGCGGCCAGCGTGGGGGCTACAAATCCGGGGCGATGGGCCAGCAATAAACCGATGCGCTGAGTAGCCAAACCCGCCCAAGCGGTGACTAAAAAGCCGTCGGGCTGATCCGACCAGTACCCCACCAGAATACGATCAAATCCGGCGTCTTCGTGGGCCTGAGCAAAGTTGCGGATGTAATCTTTGTCGAAAATCGGGCCGATGGGGCTGATGGTTTCCGAGGACAGTCGGTGACCGATCATGCCGAGAATTTGAACGCTCATAAGGATTCCCCTGCCAGTCTATCAGGATACGCGAAAAGCCATTTGCTTATTCCAAAAAGGAGGTAAAAGGCTTGTTTCTATATAAAATAGATAGAATATTTCCGGGAGGGAAATTCATTTTTTGCATATCTTAATAGACAAATTGAGCGCTGAATTTTGAGCTATCCCCTCAGTCCCAAGCCCTATAGGTTGACTGCTCCCCATCCAGAAGGAAGGGGATTCCCAATTCACCAAGCACAGGACAGCGGTACTTAACCGATGCCACTTACATGCTCTCCAAGGGCTAACACCGCCAGCCCGGCGGCTTTAATGTTGAGCGCGGCATTTATATCGCGGTCGTGTTCGGCTCCGCATTCCGAGCAGTCCCATCTACGCACATCCAAAGGCAAGTGCTCAAGCGTATGCCCGCAGCAGGAGCAACGCTTCGAGCTAGGATACCAACGGTCGATCTGCACAACTTGCCGTCCAGCCCATTCGCCTTTGTACTGGATTTGGCGCACTAATTCGCCCCAGCCCGCATCGGCAATAGCCTTGCTCAGTTTCGGATTGCGGATCAGGTTCTTCACGGCAAGGGATTCGACACAGACCACTTGGTTCTCGTTAATCAGTCTGCGGGACAGCTTGTGCAAGCGATCCAATCGGCCATCGGAGATTTTTGCGTGAATACGCGCGACCTTCAGCCTAGCCTTAGCACGGTTGGCAGAACCCAGCTTTTTACGGCTGAGTCGGCGCTGCGCCTTGGCCAAGCGGCTGGCGTATTTAGCTGTATGGTGGGGATTACCGAAGCGTTCACCCTCGCTGGTGACGAACAGGTCTTTCAGGCCCAGATCAATACCGATCATGTTCGGCGTGACGGGCAGGGCCTCGGGTTCAAACGCACACAGACAGGACACGAAGTAACGTCCCGCCCTGTCCTTCGAAATCGTAACAGTAGAAGGCTCGCACGGAAGTGGGCGACTCCAGCGGATATTCAGAGCCACTTTGGATTTGGCCATATAGAGCTGACCGTCCCGATAACTAAACGCCGACCGGGTGAACTCAGCTGATTGCCGATGTTTCTTGCTTTTGAACACCGGGTACTTCGTGCGACCTGCAAAGAAGTTCTTGAAGGCCGCCTGCTGGTGGCGAAGACACTGCTGCAAGGGGACGCAGGAGACCTCATTCAGCCACGGAAACTCACCGGATCGCTTGATCCGGGTGAGTTCGGCATTGGCTTGCAGATACCCGACCTTCTCCCGCTGCTGGAAGAACGCATCGGTTCGCCAGCGCAGAACATGGTTATAAACGAAGCGCGTACAGCCGAACGTCTGGGCCAGTAATTGAGCCTGCTCAGGTGTTGGGTAGAAACGGTATTTGTACGCACGGTTAGCCATGTGTCACATTTTATCAAAACCGCTGTAAAGATAGCCAATCAACTGGAGGAAGCGAGAACAGGGGCCACTGGCGTGGCCATGCTATCCCTCCCCGCACTGAAGTACGGGGTCTCTCGCGCAAATACGATGATTGATCTGTATTACTGGACTACCCCCAACGGCCATAAAATCACGATTTTCCTAGAAGAAACCGGCCTTCCTTACCGCCTGCTGCCGGTCAATATCAGTGCCGGTGAGCAATTTAAGCCCGAGTTCTTGGCCATTGCGCCCAACAACCGTATTCCCGCCATCGTAGATACCGAACCAGCGGATGGCGGCGACCCGATCAGCTTGTTTGAGTCCGGGGCGATTCTGGAATATCTAGCGGATAAAACCGGCCAATTTTTACCGCAGGATGTGCGGGCCCGCACCGAGGTCATGCAGTGGCTGTTTTGGCAAATGGGCGGACTAGGGCCTATGGCGGGGCAAAATCATCATTTTGTGCAGTACGCCCCGGAGCAACTGCCCTACGCCATTGAGCGCTACGTTAAGGAAACCCACCGCCTGTACGGAGTTTTGAACAAACGCCTTACCGATCGGCCCTTTATTGCCGGGGAATACTCCATTGCCGACATGGCCTGTTATCCTTGGATCGTGCCTTACGAGCGCCAACGCCAGAATTTAGAGGAGTTTCCACACCTAAAACGCTGGTTTGAGCGTTTGCAGGCTCGACCCGCCATTGAACGGGCTTATGCCCTCGCGGGCCGCATTAACAGCACGCCTACGGTAAACGATCAGTCCCGTTCCGTGCTGTTTAATCAAACGGGTGCTCACCTACAGGAAAAATAATCATGTCCTCGACACGACAACTGTTTGAACTGGCCGGTGCGGATGATCGGGTGCGTTTTAGTCCTTATTGCTGGCGTATTCGTCTGGCACTGGCTCACAAAGGATTACCCGTAGAAACCCCACCTTGGCGCTTCACCGATAAAGAGGCCATTGCCGCCTCAGGTCAAGGCAAAGTCCCAGTACTGGTGGATGGCGAGCGCTGGATCTCTGACAGTTGGACTATTGCTGAGTATCTGGAGCAGCAGTATCCCGAAACACCCTCGCTGTTTGGTTCCGCCGAGGGACAGGCCCTCGCCCGCTTCATCAATCAATGGACTAATGATGTACTGCATCCGGCCATTGCTGGAGTGATCCTGCCGGAGATTTTTCAAATACTGCACGAAAAAGACCAAGACTACTTCCGCCATACCCGCGAAACGGCCTTTGGTGCCACCCTAGAAACCTTGGCCGAGCAACAGGAAACGGCCTTAATCAGCCTCTATCAGATTCTTAAGCCCTTGCATCACACGCTGGCTTTACAGCCCTATTTAGCCGGAGAGGCGCCAAACTTCGCCGACCACATCGTATTTGGGGCTTTTCAGTGGGCACGCTTGGTCAGTGACAGCATTAAGCTCCCCGCCGAAGAACCCATCGGGCTTTGGATTGAGCGCATGCTGGATGCCTACGACGGATTAGCGCGTAAAGCGCCTAAAGCCTACGAAGATTGATGGCGTTAAAGACAGAAAAGGCCAATCTGAGATTGGCCTTTTTCGTTCCTAGCTTCAGGAAAAATCAGTCCAGCACCAACTCCGGAGCGGGATGGCTAGAGGCCGCTTGAGTAGCGACACGGGCCGCCCACAGCGTCACCACTGATGCTGCAACCAGTAACAGCGCAGCGAGGCCAAAGGCGGCCTGATAGCCACTAACATCGAATAAAACCCCGCCCAAGGTGGCACCCAGCATAATCGCCAGTTGGATCACCGCTACCATCAAGCCGCCACCGGCTTCGGCCTCTTTAGGTAAGGTGCGGGCTAACCAAGTCCACCAACCGACCGGAGTAGCGGTGGCAATCAGCCCCCAAACTCCCAGCAGCACGACATTTAGGGCCATTGAATGCCCTACATACATCAGTAACAAGGCAATAACCGCCATCAATGCGGGAATAGCCGCTAAGGTTCCATACAGGCCCCGATTAATAAAAGCTCCAATCCAAAGGGTGCCAAAAAACCCGGCTACGCCCATTAGCAAAAGTATCAGGGAAAGCCCTGTCGCACTCAGGTGAGCCTCTTGCTCCAAGAACGGTCGCAAATAGGTAAACAAGGCAAACTCACCCATAAAAAACAGTGCCATGGCGGCCATTCCCAAAGCCACCGCTGGACGGGCCAGCAGTTTGAGCAAATTACGCGAGCCTGAGACTGGTGGCTCAGCTTTCAGTGTCGGCAGGCTGATCCACTTCCAAGCCAACGTGAGGGCGGCCACGGGAATCAGGCAAAAAAACGCCCAGCGCCAACCGACCAATCCGCCTAAAAAACTGCCTAAGGGGGCGGCTAACACCAAAGCCAGCGCATTACCCGCGTTTAAGATCGCCAAGGCTCGGGGGATATGTTCCTTGTCTACCAGCCGCATGGCTACCGATACCGACAGAGACCAAAAGCCGCCGACAGCCACGCCAATCAGAGCGCGCCCCAGCATAAATACCGTATAGTTCGGGGCAAAGGTCACAATTACGCTCGAAACCAACATCAAGAAGGTTAAGCACAAAATCACCCGTTTTCGATCCAAATTTCCCGCTAAATAGGGGATCAACAAGCTGGTGAGTACCGCAAAAGCCCCTGAAATGGACAGCGCCTGCCCCGCCTGACCCTCAGTGACCTGTAAATCGGTCGCAATGGGTGTGAGTAGGCTGACCGGCATAAACTCGGAAGACACTAAGGCAAAGGCAGCCAGTGACATCGCAAAGACGGCACCCCAAGCCTGAACAGGCGAAGCGCTGTGTGTCATCAATAATTCCTCGGTTGAACGACAGTAGATAGGTTTGCAAACAGGCAGAGGCTGCACCAGCTCATGAGCCAGTACATTACTTGGGTACAGTGACTGCGGCCCGCTTCTCGAATACGTCCTTAACCACAGGCAGCGCTGAAAAGATCTTAGGCCAACCGGCGTAGAACGCCAGTTACGTGAGCATCTCGGAAGCCTGCTCTTGGGTCAAGCCGTTACTAACAGCTATTGGATGCTGATGGTTTTATGTGCGGAGCACAGCGCTCTGCGGGCTCCGGTTCGCGCTCAATCAGCGCTTTCAGCGGCCCAGAACGGCGCAGCCAACTCAGATCACCTTCTATGCGTCCAAGCGAGATCAGCCCTTTGGAGTAGCTGAAATCCTTATAAAAAAGGGCCACATTGCCCCAAGGCGCGTAGTAGGTAATGTCGCCCACCGAAGGCATGATACCGGCTGGAGCTTCGGCGCTAGACAGCTTGCTCGACAACATCGCGATCTTTTCCGTGGCGTTGTAGTCCTCCAGCTCCAGCGTTAAAGGCAACAAGGCCAAAAAGTCGCGGCTGGTTGGGTTGTCCACCAAGGAAGCCGAATGCACTTGGCCCTCAATCGTCAAACGAATCTTCATCGACTGCTCCCGTAGTGGCTGATTACAGATTGGTTCAGTGGTTTCGGGCGCAGCCTGAGCCACTCCCATAGCCAAACAGCAGGCCAGCCACCATCGGCACCGGCCTATCGAATAGCGATTAAGCGGCATTATTCTTAGTGGAGGCGAAATCAATCACGAAGCGGTAACGCACGTCCTTGCCCACCACACGGTCGAAAGCGGCGTTGATTTGGTCGGGGCGAATCAGCTCAATATCGGGCCGAATGTTGCGGGCAAAGCAGTGGTCGATCACTTCTTGAGTTTCCGCGATGCCGCCGATCATTGAACCGGCCAAGCTCTTGCGGCCAAAAGCCATAGCCATGCTGCTGATGCCTTTAGCCTCGCCCAACCCCACATTGACGAAGGTGGAATCCAGCTTCAGTACCTCCATAAAGGGCTGTACTTCAAAGGCATAGGGCACGGTCGAGATCATCAGGTCAAAACGGTTGGCCAGCCGCTTAAAGGCCGCCGTGTCATTCCACAATACGGCTTCGCGCGCGCCCAAACGCTTGGCATCGGCGATTTTGCTCGGTGTGGTGGTAAATACCGTCACCTCTGCACGTTGGGCCACGGCCAGTTTCACCGCCATGTGACCTAACCCCCCCAAGCCCAGCACGGCCACCGATTGTCCCGGCGTGACCCGCCAGTGGCGGATGGGCGAAAAGGTGGTGATTCCAGCACAGAGAATCGGCGCGGTGGAGGCCAAATCCATGCCCGGTGGAATCCGAATCACGAATTTTTCGGTGACGACGATCTTGTCTGAATAACCGCCAAAGGTCGTGCCGCCCGAAACTTTATCCGGGGCGTTATAGGTGAAGGTGGTGCGATTGAGGCAAATTTGCTCACGGTCGGCTAAACAGTTTTCGCAGGTGCCGCAGGAATCCACCATGCAGCCCACACCGCCCACGTCACCCACTCTGAATTTGGTGACCGCCGAACCCACCGCAATCACTCGGCCCACAATTTCGTGGCCGGGCACACAGGGCAAGGCAGGCGCGCCCCAATCTCCGCGCACCGTATGTACATCGGAATGACAAATGCCGGCATAGAGCACATCCAACAAAACATCATTCGGCCCCAATGCTCGGCGTTGGATGTGCAGCGGCTCGATGCGCCCCCCTGTGCTCTTAGCGCCATAGGCTTGAACAGCAAAAGGACTTTGGCCCAGCGTGGAAGCCTCCGAGGTTTGCGCCTGCGCATTAGCCGGCAACCAAGCGCCTAACAAAGGGGCAGCAGCCAAAGTTGTACCCGCTACCTGTAATAGTTTGCGCCGTCCTAACTCTGGCGTAGCGGGGGCTTGGTGGAGGTTGTTGGCATCACCGCATTGATTGCACATATCGCACCTCGATAAATAGGAGTACTGGGAAAAGGGTTGAAATTTGAACGGGCATCCCGCCTGATTTGGGGTACTTGGTATTCTCGTGGGATTGAGTACTATTGATTAGCTAATGAATACTTAAAGGCTTTATAAGTTCAGCTAATGAATTAATCGAAGCTTAGGCCATGTCCCGCCCCACACTGAGATACAACCTCAACGACCTTCTGGCCTTTGTCACCGTGGCCCGCGAAGGCAGTTTTACCCGTGCCGCCGCTCGTTTAGGCGTGACCCAATCGGCGCTCAGCCAAGCTATTTCTGGCCTTGAGGCGCGACTCAAAATCCGCTTGCTGACGCGCACCACGCGCAGCCTATCCCCCACCCTAGCCGGTGAACGGCTGATGCAGGCCATCGGCTACCGCTTTGATGACATTCAGCAAGAGCTGGAAGCCCTCACCGAACTGCGCGATAAACCGGCCGGTACTGTGCGCATTACCTGTGGCGATAACATCATCCAAACCACGCTGTTACCCAAACTCATGCCGCTGCTGCATGAGTATCCAGACATCAAAGTTGAGTTCGACATTGATTACGGATTTCGAGACATCGTGGCTGATCGTTTCGACGCTGGCGTGCGTTTGGGCGAAAGCCTTGATAAAGACATGATCGCCATTCCCATTGGCCCGGAATTACGCATGGCCGCTGTGGCCACGCCGGATTATTTCGCCCAACATCCCCTACCGAAAACGCCCCGCGATTTGATGCACCACCGCTGCATCAATATTCGGCTGCCTACCTACGGCGGGCTGTATGTATGGGAGTTCGAGAAACAGGGCAAAAAACTCAACATCAACGTCGATGGCCCGCTGATTTTTAACACCTCACTGCACATCACCGCCGCCATGCTGGGTGGCTTAGGCATTGCCTATCTACCGGAGCCGGAGTTTTCGCCCTATCTGGAACAGGGTCGTTTGATCCGTGTCTTGGAAGACTGGTGTCCTTCTTTTGCGGGCTATCATCTGTATTACCCCAGCCGTCGGCAGCCCTCGCCCGCCTTCTCCTTGGTGCTGGAAGCATTGCGCCTTAAAAACTCCGGTTATGCGGAGTCTCAATCACCTTAGCCCAGCACCGATAGGCCTTTAGCCTGTGCTTGTGCTAACTCCTGAGTGCTGAGGACAAAATCCTTGTTATCCACCAAGCGCTCAATGGCTAAATCAATAAAATGCCGCACTCGCGTGGGTTGCGCGGCACGACTGCCGTAGTAGAGATAAAAGCTGTAAATACCGTTGACGTGCTCCAGCAGCAGCGGCACCAGCCGTCCGGCACGAATGTGCGGAGCCGCCATCGGGCCGGTGATTTGACCGATGATGGCCCCCGCCAACACGGTACGCAGCTCAAGGTCTTCGTCATTGGTAGAAAAAGTCGGCGTGACGTGCTGCTCCTGAACACTGTCGCCAATCCGCACATACCAAGGCACCAAGCGCCCGTCATTGGTACGGCGAAAGGCTCCACAGCGATGGGAGGCCAGATCATGCAGCCCACGCGGTATGCCGTGCCGACGCAAATACACCGGACTGGCACAGATGATCAGTTGCAGCGGAAATAAGCGCCGCGCAATCAAGCCCTCTTGCGGCGCATTGCCGAGGCGAAAGCCTACATCCACTCGATCAGCCACCCAATCAACCACGCGGTCGTCCAACTGAACGTCCGGCTGCACTTCAGGGTACAGGCGGCAATATTCATCCAGTACCGGGCCAATCACGGGCTGCAAAGCGGTGCGCGGGCCGACGATACGCAACGGGCCGGCAATGTCTTCGCGCGTTTGACGAGCCGCCTGTAACGCCTGCTGCAAGCCGATTAAGGAAGGCTGGGCTGCCTCCAGAAAACGCTGCCCTTCTTCGGTCAAAGATAGGCTGCGCGTGGTGCGATGAAACAGACGCACACCCAAGTGTGCCTCCAATTGCCCCAAGGCTTTGCTCGCCGCCTGGGGCGTAATTCCTTGGGCTTCTGCGGCTTTACTGAGGCTACCCAGCTCCGCAGTGCGGACAAAGGTGGTGATGGAACGCAGTTCGTTAATCATGCTCGACTTCCGAGTATTTACATTATTTAGTTGTAACTGATTCCACTATTTTACGTCTATTTTGATAGGTATCGGTTGTCTATAGTGCAGTCCATCGACGGCACACAGCCCCTTTATCAGGAAATCCAAGATGGATAACTTCAGCTTTTACAACCCCACCCAAATCGAGTTTGGCGCAGGCAAAGAACAAGGCATCGGCCAGATTTTGGCCCATCATGGCATCAAAAAAGTGCTACTGACCTACGGCAGCGAGCGCATAAAACGCGATGGCCTGTTCGCCACCGTCAGCAACAGTTTGCAACAACAGGGCATCGCCTTCGTAGAATGCGGCGGCATCGTCAGCAATCCGGTGTTATCCAAGGTGCGGGAAGGCATTGCGCTGGCCCGTGAGCATCAGGTTGAGGCGGTACTCAGTGTCGGCGGCGGCTCAGTTCTCGACAGCAGCAAAGCCATTGCAGCCGGTACGCCTTATGCGGGTGATGTGTGGGATTTATTCATCGGTACAGGGCAAATCGAAGCCGCGCTGCCCATTTTCGCCATCCTAACGCTGGCCGCCACCGGTAGCGAAATGAACAACGGCGCGGTGGTCACCAACGAGGAAACCCAGCAGAAGTTCGCCATCAATTCGGTGCATACCTTTCCTAAAGTATCCATCGTCAATCCGGCACTGATGCAGACGGTATCCCGCGATTACTTGGTGTATTCCGCCGCCGATATCATCGCCCACTCCATCGAAGGCTATTTCACCGCCAGCGTGCAGCCGAAGATTCAGTCGCGTTTGGTTGAATCCGTTATCAGCACCGTGATTGAAACCACCGAGGCACTGTTAGCTGACCCGACGAATTATGCCGCCCGCGCTGAGTTCGCTTGGGCCTCTACGCTGGCGCTGAATGGCATCACCTACGCGGGGACTTCTGGCTTTAGCTATCCCAACCATATGATTGAGCATTCGTTGTCCGCGCTGTTCAACGTGCCTCACGGGGCGGGCCTTTCGGTAGTGATGCCGGCTTGGATGAAATGGTATTGCGCGCGTAATCCAGCGCAGTTTGAGCGCTTTGCTCAGCAGGTGTTTGGCCTTAAAACTGCCGAGGAAGGCATTGCAGCACTGGAGCGTTGGTTCGATAAGATCGGCACACCCACCCGCTTGTCGCAACTGGGCATCACCGAAGCGCAACTGCCTAATACTATTGAAAATGTGCTCAGCCACGCGCATTGGTTTGGTCTGGCGGAGCTGTATACCCGCGATGCAGTAACCCGCATTCTAAGAAAGGCGCTTTAAGTACTTTCACTTACAGTTCTACAGGGCGGATCCTTGTAAACCCAACACAACTGCAATCTCTCAAGCCCCAGCTCATTTGGGGCTGGGCTTTAGCACGCCACTTTCGCGCCGCCGGAATTGCCCCGGAGGTAGTCTCCGTGGACTTGTCGAAAACGCCGCGAAAAATAAGCCTCATCAGAAAAACCACAGCGACTGACAATATCCCCTACTGAGCGATTGCTGTTTAACAATAGGGTTTTGGCTAAGTGTATACGCCGCGCTAAAACCAAATAAACGCCGTAACATGGCGAGGAAAGGGGCGCTCAGTATTGAGGAAACAGACGATTGCGGATGTGTTTGATACGCTGGAGCAAGTCCAAGAGATTATGGTGGGTCGTGTAGGATTCGAACCTACGACCAATTGGTTAAAAGCCAACTGCTCTACCGACTGAGCTAACGACCCGTTTTGTGGGTGCGCATGATACTGATTTGACTGAATAAATCAACCATGAAACCCAAAAAATTAAAAATATTCTGTAGGATCTAAAACTCCGGCGGCGGCAAAGCCCGCAGCGCGCAAACGGCAGCTATCGCATTTGCCACAAGCTCGCCCTAGAGCATCCGCCTGATAACAGGAAACCGTCAGGCGATAGTCCACCCCCAATTTAACGCCCTCTTGGATAATCTGCGCTTTAGTCCAATATTGCAGCGGTGTACGAATGTGAAAGCTCTGACCTTCTACACCGGCTTTAGTGGCTAAGTTTGCCAATTGTTCAAAGGCATTAATAAACTCAGGACGACAGTCAGGATAGCCCGAATAATCCACCGCATTCACACCGATGAAAATATCCTGCGCCCCGACAACCTCAGCCCAGCCCAAAGCTAAGGCTAAAAACACCGTATTGCGTGCCGGAACATAGGTAACCGGAATGCCCTGAGAAGGAGTTTCGGGTACAGCAATGCGCTCATCCGTTAACGCCGAGCCACCAATACTGCCCAAGTTCAAACCAATGATTTTATGTTCACGCATTCCCAAATGCCGGGCTACCCGCTCCGAGGCTTGCAGCTCGGCTCGATGGCGTTGCCCGTAATCAAAACTTAGGCTGTAGCAGTCATACTGCTCCGCACGCGCAATCGCTGCTACCGTGGCTGAATCCAACCCACCAGACAGTAAGATGATGGCTTTTTTTGTAGACATCGGAACACCTCTCTTTATGGATTAGTCAGCGGCCACGTGCGTCTTGCCACAGCAGTTTGTGCAGTTGTAGTTGGAAGCGAACCGGCAAGCGATCGGCCAGAATCCAATCAGCCAACAGGCTGGGCTCTATCAACCCGTAAGCTGGAGAAAACAGCAGCTCTCCCACAAGCTCTGACAAACGGTATTGATGGATACAACCTACCGCCCATTCGTAATCCGCTCGGGAACAAATCACAAACTTGATCTGATCCTGTAGGGTTAAATGACGGAGATTGTCATAACGGTTGCGTGTCATCTCACCTGAATCTGGGGTTTTTAGATCCAGTACACGACTGATCCGAGCATCAACAGCGGATACGTCTAAGGCACCGCTGGTTTCTAAGGAAACCTGATAGCCCGCATCGGCTAAATGGCGAAGTAAATGTAAGCAGTCTGGCTGGGCTAAGGGCTCTCCTCCGGTGACGCATACATGGGAAGCACCAAAGGAAGCAACTTCGGTCAGGATGTCTTCTAAAGTGCGCTGTACACCACCAGAAAAAGCATAGCTGGTATCGCAGTAATGGCAGCGCAATGGGCAACCCGTTAAGCGGATAAACACCGTGGGCAAACCACAGGTTCGAGACTCGCCCTGCAGCGAGTAAAAAATTTCGGTAATGCGTAATTTAGAGTGCATATCAGCCACGGGCGCGACAGCAAAACAGGCCATCCGCCTCCGGTGCAATAAAAAAACACAAGGACTCGTTACGAGTCCTTGTCACGAAAAAACACAAGCAACGCGGTGTGCGGCTAGTGCTTATAACTTTAACTGACGTTTTGCCAATTGAGCGGCTGAACTATCAGGATACTGGCTAATAATCTGACGCAAAATACCTTGGGCTTTATCGGTATTGCCTTGGCGCTGTTCGGAATCAGCCAGTTTATACAGAGAGTCTGGCACCTTAGAGTGCTTGGGATAGTTTTGCACCACACTACCAAAAGCCTGTGCAGCGCCTCTAAAATCTCCTTTAGCTAAGCTGATTTCGCCCAACCAATACTGCGCATTAGCGGCATATTGGCTGCTCGGATACTTACGCAAAAAGGCGTTAAACGCTTGGCTGGCGCGATCAAAATCCTTGGCTTTCACTAAATCAAAAGCGGCATCGTAATAAAGGCGCTCTTGCTCAGGATCAGCCGACTGTTGCGGCGTATGGGCTGCCGCAGCCGTATTATTAGTTGGAGCAACTGGCGCTACGGGAGCTTCGCTCGCTGAATGCTGAGACCCTGCTGAAACACTCTGGCTTGCGGCGGCGCTTATACGCTGATCTAAGTCTTGATAGCGGTCTAGCCCTTCCCGCTGCAAACGACGAATTTGCTCTTGCTGCTCTTCCACCATCCCCCGCAGTTGGGCCAATTCCGACTGTATCTGCTGCAATTGCATAAACAGCATACTTTCTGAGGAAGATGGAGTATTTACCCCCCCCCCTGCATAAGCTCCACCCACTACGCCCGGCGATGACGCACTCTGGGCCATACTAGCTTGAGAGAACCCCATCACCGACAGTAGCAAGACTAAGCGAAGCTTATGCATGGAATACTACCTATCTATTGACCGATTAGCGACGCAGCTCAACACGGCGGTTTTGAGCCCAAGACTGCTCATCATGCCCCATTACCGCAGGACGCTCTTCACCGTAGGACACCAACTCCAATTGGGCAGGAGATACGCCTTGCAACACTAAGTAATGCTGCACGGCTTTAGCACGACGCTCACCCAGAGCCATGTTGTATTCACGAGTACCACGCTCATCGGCGTGGCCTTCCAATACAACGCGCTGTCCGCTGGACTTAAGGTCGCGGGCATGTACATCCAAGGCACGCATGGCTTCAGGCTTTAAGTCTGAGCTGTCGTACTCAAAGTAGAAAGTGGTCATAGAACGCAGGGCCGCTTCATCATAGCCACCGGCACCACCGCTGCCAGAACCATAGCCACTGCCAGAGCCGTAGCCACTACCAGAGCCTGCACCGTATCCGGCATTAGGATCAACGCCTGATTCTGCACCCACAGCTCCCTCTCCAGCGGCATCTCCGCCTTTAGAGGAACAACCCGCTGCAACAGCCAGAGCCATAGCCAGCACAGCGACTTTACCGAATTTCAGCATTTCCATGATGTCAGTTCACCCCAGGGTGTCATCTTGATTAGTTAAGGTTATTAATTAAGTTAGTTCAGGTACGGGGACCAGGAGGGCTCCCGGATTTCACCTTGGGCTGTCGGTAAGGGAGTCTTAACGCGCCCATTTGTGGACACAAGCACCAGCACGCCCCGTCCTTGCTGATGGGTCGCGTAGATTAGCATGGTGCCATTGGGGGCAACAGAGGGCGACTCATCTAGGCTGGTACTGGAGAGCACACGCACCGTACCCCGTTGCAGATCTTGGGCAGCCACTTGGAATACCGTGTAGCCTTCTTGGCGGTGTACCATGACCAAAGTCTTCTCATCTGCTGATAGTTTAGGGCTGGCGTTGTAGTTACCTGCGAAGGTAACTCGCTGTGCCTCTCCCCCACTGATACTGGTTTTGTAGATTTGGGGTTTACCGGCACGATCTGAGGTGAAGTATAGCGTTTGTCCGTCTTTACCCCAGAATGGCTCAGTATCAATGGCCATATGGTTGGTGACACGACGTAATTGGCGGCTACCCAGATCCATTACATAGATTTCCGGGTTACCATCGCGGGACAGCACAAAGGCCAAGCGGCTTCCATCCGGTGACCAAGCAGGAGCCCCATTTAAACCTTCAAAGTTAGTGATCTGTTCCCGTCGCCCCGTATCAATGTGCTGTATAAAGATGCGCGGACGCTTCTGCTCAAAAGACACATAGGCAATACGCCGACCATCAGGAGCATAGTTGGGAGATAAAATAGGCTCCCGCGATTGCAGTAAAGTAACGGCTCGTGCGCCATCGTAATCAGAACGCTGCAAGGTATAGCGTGTATTACCCTGCCCTAAATGCTCGGCTGTAACGTATAAAAGCTTGGTAGAAAATGCACCCTTAATCCCAGTGAGTTTTTCAAATACCTGATCCGCTACATAGTGGGCCATATCTCGTAACTGAGAAGCCGTACCGCTAATGCTGCCACTGGCTACGACCTGCTCTGCCGCCACATTCAACAAAGCATATTGGACATTAAATTGGCTGCCGCTGGGAAGTAAACGACCTACAACAATGTATTGAGTCCCTAACGCCTGCCAATCCCGATACACCACTTCGGCAGGCTGCGTCGGCAGGCTGATCATGTTTTGACGCGGTACCGGATCAAACATACCGGAGTTACGCAAGTCATTTCCGATAATAGAAGCCATATCTTCTGGCAGTACATTACCGCCTTGCCAACCAAAGGGCACTACAGCAACAGGCGTAGAGCGATCTGTTCCCGAGGTGATAACCAGAGGGTCAGCCGCCCAACCGATACGGGCTACTAATATTAAAAATCCCATCAAAACAAGATGTCTTAACTTAGTCACTCTAAATCCTCCGGCTTGAATACGACTTGACGCTGTCGGTATAGCCGATCAAAGGTAGCACGATCTACTTTCTGCACTTCGGGGATACGTCCTACGTTACGCACCGCAGCCACCGCAGAATTATCAAAGGGCACATCACCACTAGAGCGCACCACGGAAGCCCCGATCAGAGTACCATCAGGAAGCATCTGAATCAGAACGGTAACGCTCATGCCATTACGCGCTGAAGGTGGCCTCCGCCATTGCTGGCTGACGAGTTGCCGAATCAGGCCATCAATTTCGCCAGTGACTTGGCTACCTCGATTATCCGCAGGAGCCTGTTGGCGCTGAACATCATCGGCCAGTAACTCAGCCAAAGCCTTGGCTTTTTTATCTTCTTGAGCTTTACGTGCTGCAGCTTCAGCGGCGGCTTTCTTCTTAGCATCCTCTGCGGCTTTTTTGGCGGCTTCTTCGGCGGCCGCTTTTTTCTTAGCGGCTTCCTCTACTGCCTTTTTGGTCGCTTCTTCTGCGGCAGCCTTCTTCTTAGCAGCTTCCTCAGCAGCTTTTTTGGCCGCCTCTTCGGCCGCAGCCTTCTTCTTCGCCGCTTCTTCAGCAGCTTTTTTAGCGGCCTCTTCGGCGGCGGCTTTCTTCTTAACAGCTTCCTCAGCAGCTTTTTTAGCCGCCTCTTCTGCGGCAGCCTTCTTCTTCGCCGCTTCTTCAGCAGCTTTTTTAGCCGTTTCTTCAGCAACGGCTTTCTTCTTAGCGGCTTCCTCGGCGGCTTTTTTAGCCGCCTCTTCGGCCGCTTTCTTTTTGGCGGCTGCATCAAGGGCGGCTTTTTGAGCAGCTTCTTCAGCAGCTTTCTTGGCCGTTTCTGCTGCTTTTTTAGCCGCATCCTCAGAGGCTTTCTTCTTGGCCTCTTCAGCCGCTTTTTTCGCTGCCTCGGCTTTTGCCGCTTCGGCTTTCGCTGCTTCTGCTTTTGCCGCCTCTGAAGCAGCCTTCGCTTGAGCTTCAGCCTTCTCTTTGGCTAAGGCTGCTTCCTTTTGTTTTTGGGCTTCCTGAGCAGCTTTCTTAGCCTGCTCCGCTTTTTTAGCCTCTTCCGCCTTTTTAGCTTCCTTGGCCTCTTCAGCTTTTTGAGCGGCCAATTTAGCCGCAGCAGCGGCCGCAGCCACGGCGGCTACTTGTTCTAAACGCTTTTGCTCTAATTGATCAGGCTCATGCTGGGGAGCAGCCGTTCGCTTTGCATCACTGGCAATCTTAGGTTTAGCAGGTTGCTCTGCTGGGCTTTGGGCTGGTAGCTGATACAAAGTGGCCTGAACCACAGGCTTAGGTTCCGGCAGCTCCGGTTTATTGGAAAGCCCCACAAAGAGCAAAGCAAAAATCAGCGCGTGCAGAATCAGCGCCAGAATCGTTGGCCAAAAATAGCTTTCCGAAGGGGAAGGCTCACGATACTGCATCAGGGTGCCTCAGTGATTAGGCCAACATTGCCCACAGCCGCTTGTTGCAGGCCTGCCATAACCGCCATAACCGTGCCGTAATCAACGGTTTTATCACCCCGCACAAAGACCTGAATCGGCTTATTTTGTGCCTGATTTTGGCTCACAATCTTACTCACAGCATCCACCAAAGCGTCTAAGCTAACAGCGGTATCTTGGGCCGTATCTACGTCTACTTCTTTACCCACATTCCAATAGTAGGTCTTATCGGCTTTGATGGAGATGGTCAGCACTTGGGCGTTGGTATCCTGCGGCAAGGGCTCACTGGCTACCTTGGGCAAATCCACCTTAACCCCTTGATTGAGCATCGGAGCCGTTACCATGAAGATGACCAGCAGCACCAACATCACGTCGATGTAAGGCACCACGTTCATCTCGGCAACGGGTTTACGTCTATTACGGATTCGGGCCATGAATAAGGGTCTCAGTCGTCCGCCGCATGTACTTTGCGATGCAGGATGGCTTGAAACTCATCGGCAAAGGTGTAGTAACGACCGAGCAGCATTTCGCTGCGTGCCGAGAAGCGGTTGTAAGCAATCACCGCTGGAATGGCCGCAAATAAACCGATGGCCGTAGCAATCAAAGCCTCAGCAATGCCCGGTGCTACGGTGGCTAAAGTTGCTTGTTGTACCTGAGCCAACCCCCGGAATGAGTTCATAATCCCCCATACCGTGCCAAATAATCCCACATAGGGGCTGGTAGAACCGACTGTCGCGAGGAAGGGTAAACTCTGCTCAAACTTTTCCTCTTCACGGGAAATGGCGACCCGCATCGCTCGGTTGACTCCATCCATCACTGCATCAGGATCAACGCTTGGCTGCTGGCGTAAACGAGAAAACTCTTTAAATCCAGCGCGAAAAATCTGCTCTAAACCGGAGTCTAAATCCGGCTGGGCACTGATCTGACGATAGAGTTTAGACAGATCAATCCCAGACCAAAAACGCTCCTCAAACGCATCCAATGAGCGACGTGCCGCCCGCAGCATACTGCTGCGCTGAAAAATCAAAATCCATGAGGTCAGGGAGGCAAGAACTAAAGACAGCATCACCAGCTGTACAACAAGACTGGCATTGCTGACCAGACTCCACATGGACATGTGATCAACATTGGCTTCCACACTTACTCTCCCACAATGGATAGACCCTGACGTGCAAAGGCTAACCTCATGCGTTCAGGAATGGCCTGAGGTCTTAAAATTTGGGCATTGACGCAGGTTATTTGCACTTGCCCCTCACACAACACCTGTCCGGTCGCCACACGGATCACCTGCTGCTTAAAATACAAACTGGCCCGCTTAAGCTGCACTACTTCAGCCGTTATCCGCAGTTCATCGTCCAAGCGGGCCGGGGCGTGATAACGTGCTTCAACGGCGCGCACTACAAACAATACGCCCTCTTCAGCAACCAATTGCGACTGAGCATAGCCCATATGGCGCAGAAACTCGGTGCGCGCACGCTCCATAAACTTCAAATAATTAACGTAAAAAACAATGCCTCCTGCATCGGTGTCTTCGTAATAGACCCGGCAGTGATAGGCAAAAACCTGATCTTCGTCAGATGCGCGCATACTCTAGTGCCCTACCCTTAGCTTGCCAATCGGCAACAAAAGATTTTTTTGTTTATCCTGATCTAAGCTCAGGCTCTACATCAGGGATTTACTTCCGGTGTATGGGGTTGCAGCCCAAAGTGTAGGTAAGCATGTCGGGTGGCAACCCGTCCTCGTGGCGTTCGCATCAAATAGCCTTGCTGGATGAGGTAGGGTTCTAAAACATCCTCAATAGTGTGGCGCTCCTCGCCAATGACTGCGGCTAGGTTGTCCAAACCCACGGGGCCGCCTTCAAATTTTTCAATTAGAGTCAGCAGCAAGCGACGGTCTTGATGATCGAAGCCTTGGACATCCACATCCAACATGGTTAAGGCTTGATCAGCAATCTCACTGCTAATCACGCCTTGCCCGCGTATTTCGGCAAAGTCGCGCACCCGCCGTAACAAACGGTTAGCAATACGCGGCGTACCCCGTGCTCGACGGGCGATTTCTAAAGCACCTTTGGGCTCCATAGATAAACCCAGAATACGCGCAGAACGACTCACGATACTGGCTAAATCCTCGGTGTTGTAAAACTCTAGGCGCTGCACAATACCAAAGCGATCCCGCAGCGGATTGGTCAGCATACCTGCGCGAGTAGTGGCTCCTACTAAGGTAAAGGGCGGTAAATCCAGTTTGATGGAGCGTGCTGCGGGCCCTTCTCCGATCATAATATCGAGCTGAAAATCCTCCATCGCCGGATAAAGCACCTCTTCCACTACCGGCGATAGGCGATGAATTTCGTCGATAAACAGCACATCCCCCGACTCCAGATTGGTCAGCAGCGCGGCTAAATCGCCCGGACGCTCTAACACAGGGCCCGAGGTGCTTTTGATGGATACCTGCATTTCTTGGGCGATGATATTGGCCAGTGTGGTCTTACCCAGTCCCGGTGGGCCAAAAATCAAGGTGTGATCCAAGGCTTCCCGACGGCCCCGCGCCGCTCGAATGAACAGATCCATTTGCTCGCACACATTGGGTTGGCCTACATAATCGGCTAGAGATAAGGGCCGAATAGCTCGGTCAACTTGATCTTCAGAGTCTCGGCTGACGGCAGCGACCAAACGATCGGCTTCTATCACAGGTGCATTCCTTTCAGGGCGCGACGGAGCAGTTCTTCAGCCGATAAACCCGGCTCCACAACAGCCGCTACAGCGCGGCTAGCCTCTTGGGGTTTAAAGCCCAAGCTTAACAAGGCGCTGATGGTATCGGTCTCGGCGCGGGATTCTGGCGTCATCGTTCGACGAGGCTCATCCAGCAAGGGTAACACCGGAGCCATGATGGGCTCCCAACCTTTGAGCCGGTCTTTAAGCTCCACCAACAGACGCTCAGCCGTTTTTTTGCCCACACCCGGAATACGCATCAGAGTACTGGTACTTTGCTGTTGCACACACTGCACCAGCTCGTCTAACTCTAACGCCATTAAGGCTAGGGCCAACTTAGGGCCAACTCCGTTGAGGCGAATCAGTTCGCGAAATAAATCACGCTCTCGTCGCTCACTGAAGGCATACAGCAATTGAGCGTCTTCGCGCACCACCAAATGGGTATAGAGGGTTATGGGTTCGCCTAAGGCCGGCAGACGGCCCAACGTGGGAAGCGGAACCTCTAATTCGTACCCAACCCCGGCCACATCCAGCATGATGTGGGGGGGCTGTTTATCTGCCAGTGTTCCTCGCAAGCGTCCAATCACGAACTCAGTCTCCCAGAACTAAAAACGCGAACGCCCAGCTCGTCGCTGCATACCTAATAGGCCATGCGGTTTGAGACTTTGGCGATGATGGGCATGACATAAAGCAATGGCCAAAGCATCCGAGGCATCCAATTGGGGCTTTTGCTGTAAACGCAGCAAGTGCATTACCATCAACTGTACTTGGTGCTTATCGGCCCCACCGCTACCGGCAATCGCTTGTTTCACTTGAGTGGCGGTATATTCGGCCAGCTCCAGCCCATGTTCTGCTAAAGCCACAATGGCGGCTCCACGAGCTTGTCCCAACTTCAAAGCCGAGTCAGCATTGCGCGCCATAAAAACCCGCTCCACCCCTACGGTGATGGGATTATAGGCCGTCACAATCTGGCTTATGCCTCGGTACACGGCTTGCAGACGTTCGTGTAACTCGCCGCTGCCAGTACGGATACAGCCCGAGGCCACATAATCACAGCCACGCCCTGTATCACGCACCAAGCCATAGCCTGTCACCCGCGATCCGGGATCAATGCCCAGAATCACGGTCATTGTGCAGACCTCAGCCTATCCATCACAGTTGTGCCATGACCTCATCCGAAATTTCAGCGTTGGAGTAGACGTTCTGCACGTCATCCAAGTCTTCCAGCATATCAATCAGCTTGAGGACTTTTTGCGCGGTCTCTAAATCCAGATCAGCAGTGGTGGAAGGAATCATGGTGACTTCCGCATTTTCCGGCTTAAAGCCTGCCTTAATTAAGGCCTCATTGACGGAGATGAAGTCGGCAAAACTGGTCAGCACTTCGATGGAGCCATCTTCATGGGTCACTACATCGTCAGCCCCTGCTTCTAAAGCAGCTTCCATCAAAGCGTCTTCGTTCACTCCAACAGCAAACTGCAACTGACCTTTGCGCTCAAACAAATAGGCTACAGAACCATCCGTCCCTAAATTACCGCCGCACTTGCTGAACACATGGCGCACTTCAGCCGCTGTACGGTTACGGTTATCGGTCATAGCCTCAACATAAACGGCCACACCGCTCGGGGCATAACCCTCATAGGTCAGCTCTTCCATGTTGTCGGTATCGGTGGAGCCGGCCCCACGCGCAATAGCACGATCAATGGTATCGCGGGTCATGTTAGCTGTAAGCGCTTTGTCCAAAGCCAAGCGCAGACGGGGGTTATCAGCGGGGTTGCCTCCGCCTTGTTTTGCTGCAACGGTCAGCTCACGAATGAGCTTGGTGAATATCTTGCCGCGCTTAGCGTCCTGACGCTCTTTGCGGTGTTTGATATTGGCCCATTTGGAATGACCCGCCATAACTGACTCCGTGGATTCTTAAACTGTTCAACACAATTGGGAAGACTGACTGAGCCGATGCCTCACGCAGGCATCGGCTGTTAAGGGCATTACTCGGTTTTGGCTTGCTCGCGCAGGCGAATGTGCAGCTCGCGCAGGGCTTTGGCATCCACCACACCCGGAGCTTGAGTCATGACGCAAGCCGCGCTCTGGGTTTTCGGGAAGGCAATCACTTCACGAATGGAGCTGGCACCGGTCATCAGCATTACCAAGCGATCCAGACCGAAGGCCAAACCACCGTGGGGCGGCGCACCGAATTTCAGCGCATCCAACAGGAAGCCGAACTTCTCTTGCTGCTCGTCTTCGCTGATGCCCAGCACACGGAATACTGCTTGCTGCATGGACTTGTCGTGGATACGGATGGAACCACCGCCCAGCTCAGTGCCGTTCAGCACCATATCGTAGGCACGGGACAGAGCGGCGGCAGGGTTGGCCTCCAGCTCTTCTGGAGTGCATTTCGGCGAGGTGAAGGGGTGATGCAAAGAAGTCAGGCTGCCGTCGTCGTTCTCTTCGAACATCGGGAAGTCGACTACCCACATCGGAGCCCATTCGCAGGTCAGCAGCTTGAGGTCATGACCGACCTTAATCCGCAGCGCACCCAAGGCATCACAAACCACTTTGAACTTGTCGGCACCGAAGAACACGATATCGCCATCCACTGCGCCGACGCGATCCAAAATCACGTTCAGGTTAGCTTCAGGGATGAATTTCACGATGGGCGATTGCAGACCTTCCACACCCTTAGCGCGCTCATTGACCTTAATGTAGGCCAAGCCTTTGGCACCGTAGTTACCGACGAACTTGGTATAGTCGTCGATCTGACTGCGCGGCATGCTCGCCGCACCGGGAACGCGCAGAGCAGCGACGCGGCCTTTAGGATCGTTGGCAGGGCCAGAGAATACTTTGAACTCTACGCCGCTCAGCTGATCGGCAACGTCTACCAGCTCCAGCGGAATACGCAGATCGGGTTTGTCGGAACCGTAGCGGCGCATGGCCTCTTCAAAGGTCATGTGTGGGAACTCACCGAACTCCAGATCCAGCACTTCCTTGAACAGGTTGCGGATCATGGTTTCGGTCAGACCGATGATGTCGTCTTCGTCGAGGAAGCTGGTTTCGATGTCGATCTGGGTGAATTCGGGCTGACGGTCAGCGCGCAGGTCTTCGTCACGGAAGCACTTAGCGATTTGATAGTAACGATCGAAGCCGGCCACCATCAGCAGTTGCTTGAACAGTTGGGGTGATTGCGGCAAGGCAAAGAAGCTACCGGCATGGGTACGGCTCGGCACCAGATAGTCACGCGCACCTTCCGGCGTAGCACGGGTCAGGATCGGAGTTTCCACATCCAAGAAGCCGTTGTCATCCAAATAACGACGGATGCTGCTGGTAATGCGCGAACGCAACTTCAGCTTGGCCGCCATTTCTGGGCGACGCAGGTCGATAAAGCGATAGCGCAGGCGGGTTTCTTCGCCCACATCGGAGTATTCGTCCAGCGGGAACGGTGGGGTTTCGGCTTGGTTCAGCACTTCCAGCTCATAGCCCAGCACTTCAATAGCACCCGAAGCCATGTTGGCGTTGCGCGCACCCTCAGGACGCAGGCGCACTTTGCCGGTGATTTTCACCACAAACTCGCTGCGTACACGATCGGCTTTAGCAAAGGTTTCAGCGCGATCCGGGTCAAAGACCACTTGGGCCAGACCTTCCCGGTCACGAATATCGAGGAAGATCACTCCACCGTGATCGCGGCGGCGGTGTACCCATCCGCACAGCGTGATTTCCTGACCTTCCAGGCCTTCGTTTAATTGGCCGCAATAGTGGCTACGCATCATGATGGTGATTCTTCTCTCGATTACTCAATCAGACAATTCAATCGGCAGCAGAGCAGGCGCTGGCTTTAGCACAGCCACCCGCACAGGCCGGAGCGTTATCACTGCTGGCCAGATTTTTCTTACTGCCGGTCTTAAAATCGGTCTCGTACCAGCCGCCACCTTTTAGGCGAAATCCGGGTACAGACAACAGTTTTTTCAATTCAGGCGCTGTGCAATTAGGACAATCCACCAAGGGCGCATCGCTGAACTTTTGAATGGCTTCCAGCTGATGGCCGCAAGCAGTGCATTGATACTCATAAATAGGCATGCGCTACTCCGCTGTATCGGAAACTTAGGGGGCTGGGATTATATATGCTTAATAGCCTAAGCGCACAGTCAGTCTATCTGGGCCATAGATAAAAGCTTCACGAAACTGCCTCAAGGCCGTGCTAATGTTTAACCGTGCAGTTGTAATAGTTCTCCACTCTCCAAAACGCGACAGCAAAGGAGCAGGTTATGGACATCAACATCGGCATCAGCCAAAACGACCGGGTCGCCATCGCTGAAGGCTTATCCCACCTCTTGGCGGACACCTACACCCTGTATCTAAAAACCCATAATTTCCACTGGAACGTGACAGGGCCCATGTTTAACACCCTGCACCTGATGTTTGAAGCTCAGTATAACGAACTGGCTCTGGCAGTTGATCTCATCGCCGAGCGTATTCGCGCCTTGGGGATGCCTGCGCCCGGTACCTATTCGGCCTATGCGCGCCTGTCTTCCATCAAAGAGGAAGAAGACGTACCCAAGGCTGAGATGATGATTCAACAACTGGTAGAGGGCCAAGAAGCCGTAGTACGCACCGCGCGCCACCTGTTTCCCTTAGTCGATAAAGTCGGCGATGAACCTACCGCTGATCTGCTCACGCAACGGATGCAGGTACACGAAAAAACCGCTTGGATGTTGCGCAGCCTACTCGCCTCTTGATTAATCCCGCCTGCTTTGGGAGAGTCTCACCACTCTCCCAGTAGCTAAATCAGTAATGCGGCGGTGGAGGCTCTGGTTGCTCCTGATCCAACTGCGTTTGCAAGGCTTCCTGACGGGCCGCTAGAAGGCCCAGTTGGTGCTGAAGCCGATCAATCTGCCGCTGTTGGTCAACCAATACATCATTTAGGGTTTGCAGGGTATCGTCCTGAAAGGCTTGCCGTGTTTCCAGCTCAATCAAGCGCTGCTCCAACTCGGTACTCATGCCTCACTCCATACAAAATGGCTGGGTAGCACCAAAGCCAGACGCTCCTTCAGGGCCGTAATTTGTTCTTCTGTGTAGGGCTTGGCGGGATGCTTTCCCCATACCGGCGCAGGCCAAGCGGCATCGGCTTTACGGCGAGCAATCACATGCACATGCAGTTGAGGCACCATATTTCCGAGGCTGGCGATGTTCATTTTATCCGCTGCAAAGGTGTCTTTCAGGATCTCAGCCAGCTCAGACGCCTCAGCCCACAACTGACGTTGATCTTCAGTGCTGAGCTGAAACACCTCAGATACTTCCTCACGGCGTGGCACCAAAATAAACCAAGGATACTGAGCATCCTTCATCAGCAATAAACGAGAGAGCGGAAAATCCCCCAGCACCTGAGTGTCCTGCTCCAGACGTGTATCCAGTATAAACATCTATAACTCCTGAGCGAGGTAAGCCATCAAAGACTACAGTCTGTCTTAAGGTTCCTACGGCCACAAGCATTCGGCGAGGATGCAAATGGCTATACGCCCCTTAAAAGGGCGCTTTACAATAGCTCGTACTTCCCCAACCTTTATAAACCGGACTCGCCTGCCCATGCGCACCAGCCAGTATCTGCTCTCGACCTTAAAAGAAACGCCCTCTGACGCGACCGTCATCAGCCACCAACTGATGTTCCGCGCTGGAATGATCCGCAAGTTAGCCTCAGGTCTTTACACCTGGCTGCCTATGGGCCTGCGTGTACTGAAAAAAGCCGAAACCATCGTCCGTGAGGAGATGAACAAAGCCGGAGCCTTAGAAGTGTTGATGCCTGCCATCCAACCGGCAGAACTATGGCAAGAGTCAGGACGCTGGGAGCAATACGGCCCCGAATTACTGCGGGTGCGCGACCGCCACGACCGTGAGTTCTGCGTTGGCCCCACCCACGAAGAAGTCATCACCGAACTGGCACGCAACGAGCTGAACAGCTATAAGCAGCTACCGATCAACTTCTACCAAATTCAAACCAAATTCCGCGACGAAATCCGCCCGCGCTTTGGTCTGATGCGCGGTCGCGAGTTCATTATGAAGGACGCCTACTCCTTCCATATGGATCAAGCCTCACTGCAAGAAACCTACGACCGCATGCACGCGGCCTACTGCGCGATCTTCACCCGTCTGGGCCTGAACTTCCGCCCCGTGCAGGCCGATACTGGCTCCATTGGTGGCACTGGCTCCCACGAGTTCCATGTGCTGGCAGACTCCGGTGAAGACGATATCGCCTTCAGCGACACTTCCGACTACGCGGCTAACGTGGAAAAAGCCGAAGCCATTCCGCGCGAAATCAGCCGTGGCCCTGCGACTCAAGCCATGCAGTTGGTGGACACGCCCAACGCTAAAACCATCGCCGAGTTGGTCGAGCAATTTGATCTGGCCATCGAAAAAACCGTCAAAACCCTCGTGGTACAGGGCGTGGAAGAAGGCCAGCTCATCGCTCTGATCGTGCGTGGTGACCACGAGCTAAACGAAATTAAAGCCGCCAACTTGGAGCAAGTGGCTAACCCACTGATATTTGCCTCGGAAGCGGAAATTCGTGCGGCTATTGGCGCTGGCCCCGGCTCCCTTGGCCCCGTCAATCTGTCGATTCCTTGCATCATCGACCGCTCCGTGGCCCTGATGAGTGACTTTGCCGCCGGAGCCAATCAAGACGACAAACACTACTTCGGCCTGAACTGGGAACGCGACCTGCCCTTACCTGCCGTTGCCGATCTGCGCAATGTGGTAGAAGGCGACCCTAGCCCAGACGGTCAAGGCACACTGGTGATTCGGCGCGGTATTGAAGTCGGGCATATCTTCCAACTTGGCACCAAGTACAGTGAAGCCATGAACTGCAAGGTGCTGGGCGAAAGTGGCAAACCTACCACACTGGTGATGGGTTGTTACGGCATCGGGGTTTCCCGCGTGGTCGCCGCCGCCATCGAGCAAAATTATGATGAGCGCGGCATCCTCTGGCCCGATGCTCTAGCGCCCTTCCAAATCGCCATCGTGCCCATGAAGTACGAAAACGAAGCCGTGCGCCAAGCCACCGACCAACTCTATGCCGAGCTAACCGCCGCCGGTTTTGAAGTGCTGTTGGACGACCGCGACAAGAAAACCAGCCCCGGCGTTAAGTTCGCGGATATGGAGCTGATCGGTATTCCGCACCGCATCGTGGTCAGTGAGCGCGGACTGGCTGAGGGTACTTTGGAATATAAACACCGCCGGAGCAGTGAAGTAGAAAGCTTGCCTTATGGTGAGGCTTTGAAGTTTTTTCAGGGTAAGTTGAATCTCAACTAAGGCTCATTGAGATTTTACATTAGGTAGCCATAGGAAATGGCTACCCTAGCTTTGCTTCAACTCACTAGAGAGCTGGCGTAGATAAGATAGTATCTTGCCTCATCTGCTAGACCCACTATAGCTGGAGTTAGATTGTTTGTTCTTCACTGTACCACCACCACACCATAGGGAGATAATAGTATGCGCACAGTGTATGAGATTGTCCGCAACGCCATTGCCAATAAAGAGATTATCATTGCTACTTACCAAAATCATGTACGGGAAATGTGCCCACATGTAATTGGTCGCAAGAATGGGCGGGAACAAGCCCTGTTTTATCAGTTCGGTGGTACAAGTAGTAGTGGGCCAATCGTCCCAGACTCTCCTGGCAATTGGCGCTGCATCCCCATCCAAGGGCTTTCTGATGTAAGCTCACGCGCTGGCACTTGGCATACGGGAACAAATCACTCTCGCCCACAAACGTGCGTAGACGAAATCGATCTAGAAGTTGACCTAGCCTAAAACTTATCAGCCGAGCCGCAAAGCGGCTCGGCCTAATTCAAACATCACCCAACAATACGTTAATGCATATACCCAGCATTATTATCGGCTCAGATTTAATACCAACATCAAAATAGGTAACTATCCGATATGAGCCCTCGGTATCTACCTTTAGTATTCTGCCTATTGGTTTTAGGCTTTACTCCCAAGGCATGGGCCAACCTACGCCAAGCGCCTGAGCCCGAACTACGCGAGCTGATGCAACAAACCATCGCCCAAGCCGATAGTTTTCAGGATCGTTTTGATGCTGAGGTATGGTTGTTGGATATGTCGACTCGACTGGGACGCTATCTGAAAGATGCCGAAGAACGGCTCAGCTTTTTGCGCCTTGTCCACAAAGAGGCCCAAAAAGCCCGTTTAAATCCTGAGCTGGTTTTAGCCCTGATTCATGTAGAAAGCCGCTTTGATCGCTTTGCTGTTTCCCGCGTTGGTGCTCAGGGCATGATGCAGGTGATGCCGTTTTGGAAAAAAGAACTGGGGCGGCCACAAGATAACTTGACAGATATTGCCACTAACCTACGTTATGGCTGCACAATCCTGAGCTACTACTTGAAAAAGGAACAGGGAAACTTAGAGCGTGCCCTAGGTCGCTACAATGGCAGTTTAGGTAAACCCCATTATCCGGCCAAAGTGATAAACCACTGGCAGAATATTTGGTACGTTGAACCCTAACCCCTTACCAATTCAGGGTTTCTTTTAGAAAGGGAATGGTCAGTTTGCGCTGAGCCTGCAACGAGGCCTGATCTAACTGCTCCAGCAAATCAAACAAGGCTGTCATGCTGCGCCCACCTCGACTGAGGATAAAACGTCCCACGTCGTCCGGCAGGTTGAAACCGCGCCGTGAGGCTCTTAGCTGAAGAGCTCTCAGCTTATCCTCGTCCGATAAAGGATGCAGTTGAAATACCAATGCCAAGGTTAAACGTGACCTTAAATCCGGCAGCTTTATGGGTAAGGCTCGGGGCGATAAACTGGCCGACAACAGCAAACGCCGTCCCGCATCACGCAAACGATTAAACAGGTGAAATAGAGCCAGCTCCCATTGAGGGTCACCGGCTACAGCGTCTAGGTTGTCCAAGCACACCAGATCCGCTTGCTCTAAGTTATCCAGCAGCGAGGGGCCATAATGGGCCAACTGCTCTAGGGGCAAATACAGTGTCAGATCGGCCCACTCATCCGCCTGCAAGCACGCAGCTTGCAATAAATGCGAGCGCCCAACACCAATACCTCCCCACAGATAAATCAGCTCATCCGTCCAACTTACTTGAGGTGAGGCCAGCCGCTCCACATAACCCAGTGCCACTGCATTAGCACCGGGGTAAAAATTAACCAAGGTGGCATCGTCCCGCAAACGCACACCCAAAGGAAGCTGAATAGGGTTCATACTGGAACCGGGGTCAGTGACCCGACTGATCGCTCGGATCGGCATAAAGATGAGATAGTTTATAAAATTCGTGTATGTGCCGTAATAGAACCATAATAACAGCCGCTACAGGCAATGCCAGCAATACACCGGTAAAACCAAAGAGTTGTCCGCCCGCCAGAATAGCAAAGATTACCGCGACAGGATGCAAACCAATCCGATCGCCGACCAGCCAAGGGGTCAATAAAACCCCTTCTAACGCCTGCCCCACTGCAAATACAGCCACTACACCCAGCAAAGGGTAGAGATCCAAGCCAAATTGAAACAGCGCGGCTAAGAGTGCGGCAGCAATACCCACCACAAAGCCCATATAGGGCACAATGCTGGCTAATCCGGACAATATGCCTATCAATAACCCTAAGTTGAGCCCAACTAAGTTCAATCCAATGGCATAAATAATGGCTAAAGCCAGCATCACCAACAACTGACCGCGCAGAAAAGCCCCCAAGACCTCGTGGCACTCACGAACAAGGTCGGTGATATAGGCCTCCCGCCGCCGAGGAAGCAGAGCCTGTAGTTTGAGCAGCATACTGTCCCAGTCGCGCATCAGGTAGAAACCTACTACGGGGACTAATAAGGCGTTCCCAAACCAAATCAAAATCGCTAACCCTGAAGCTGTTAAACGGGAAAGCAGCGTTCTCAGGGTATCTGTAGTGCTTCCCAAATGGGACATGAGGGTATCGCGTAGCTGATCCAAGCGCCAAAAGCCCTCTTCCAGCCCAAACTCACTTTGTAACCAAGGTAAGGCAACGGTCTGCAACCAATCAATTACTTTGGGGGTAAGCTGGTACAGCCCCATCAACTGTTTACCCAATAGAGGCACCAGCACCAACAAAATCAGTAAACAGCTTAGGAAAAACACGCTAAATACCAGCAACACCCCCAGCGTGCGCGGTAGTCCAACATGCTCTAAGCGGCTGACTAACGGCCCACCCATATAGGCTAACAAGGCCGCAATCAGAAACGGGGGAAGTATGGGTAAGAGCTGATGCAACAACCAACCCAGAGCGACCAGCCCAATCAGCCACCACCAACGGCCCAAACTCGACATAAAACGCCCCTTATAAGGCGAGCTCGGCTTACCAACGATAGCGCAACAAGGGTGTACGACCTGTTGCTAAGGGCGCTGGAGCCTGTTCGTTATTAGAGATGGCTTGGAGCTGTGCTTGCTGCAAGCGCGCTTGTAATTGTTCGACAGAAGCCTCAAGGCGATACAGTAAGCGATCCCCTTCCACTAAAACCAATCGACCATTGGCGGCTAATAACCGATCCAACTCGGCAAAGCGAGCTAGGTTTGCGCCCTGTACTTCCACTAAAACCGGCTCAGTAACAGTGGGTTTGGTCAAAAAGCTGGGGGCCAAAAACACCTGTACCGCACGCATCACCGCATCGGCCAGATCAGGCAAGCTATTAGCAGCCACCTGCCCTTGAGTTTGAGTAGTACCCAATCCGAGCTTCCAACTGGCTTGCCAGCTACCATTGGCATTCTGGGCATAGACGCTCAACAAACCATCCGCAGCATAGCGACTGGATACCGGCTGCAAGGCTTGCTGATCGCCTGTTTGTAATACACTGGCATTGACCGCCAGTTGCTCACTCAAGTCTCCCAAGGGTAACAGCAGTGGCAAGCCGCGATACTGAGCAGCGGAGCGCAATAAAGTGGCCGTTGGTTGGCCATCCCCTACCAGTTGGCTGGCTTCCGGAGCATCGTTTAACCACCAAACCAATAAGCTAGGACGCTCAGCGCCCCACTGGTTTAAACCCGCTTGACGCAAGCCCCGCTGCACACTGGTGGGATCAAAATCCACCACCAAACGGGATTGCTCGTAACCAAAGCGCGTTACCCATTGCTGAGGATTAGCCCTCACCGTAGCCAAAACTGGGTTTTGTGCAGCCTCTGTATTGCCTGTCAGACGTAAAATCAGCGTGTCAAAAGCGCGCCGTAATGCCTCATCACGCTCAGTCGGTTGCTGATTAAGCAAAGGCTCCTCGACCCGATATAAACCTTCTAAGGGTTTAGCTTGCGCGTACAGCACTACTAGAGACAAAAAACAGGCAGTCACATAACGGAGTATCACAGGCATGGCTGGCTCTCACAAAACGGATTCGGGACAGCAGGCCCCAAAGAAAGCTCCATACCTTAAACACCCCCCTAAAGTAGAGCAACCAAGATAAGAAAATTAGTTGATACATTTTCTCAACAAAGCAATGGGATGGCTGCTCCTTAGTAAGCCTGATAACATTTACACCTTATAGAGCCGCTATCTGTTTAGAGTCGGTTCCCTTCTGACGGACTCCATCGCTCTCGTTTTTCACCTTGACAGGCCCCCTTTCCATGAGCAAACAGCCCTCCTTAACCTATAAAGATGCTGGTGTCGATATTGATGCTGGTGAAGCCTTGGTTGAACGTATCAAGGGCGTAGCTCGGCGTACCGCTAGACCTGAGGTCATGGGAGGACTGGGTGGTTTTGGAGCCCTGTGCGAGATCCCCGCAGGATATCGCCAACCGGTGCTGGTTTCTGGCACCGATGGCGTGGGTACAAAATTGCGCCTCGCCATGAATTTGGGATTACACGACAGCATCGGCATTGATTTAGTTGCCATGTGCGTGAATGACTTGGTGGTCTGTGGGGCTGAGCCTCTGTTCTTCCTCGACTACTACGCCACCGGCAAGCTGAATGTCGATATCGCCGCTCAAGTGGTAACCGGCATTGGTGCTGGCTGTGAACTGGCCGGTTGCTCCCTAGTGGGCGGTGAAACCGCCGAAATGCCCGGCATGTACGAAGGTGAAGATTACGACTTAGCCGGATTTTGCGTCGGCGTGGTAGAAAAAAGCGAAATTATCGACGGATCTAAGGTACAAGCCGGAGATACGCTGATCGCCTTGCCCTCATCCGGCCCACACTCCAACGGTTACTCGCTGATTCGCAAAATTTTGGAAATCAGCCAGACCGATGCCGGCACCACGCAACTGGATGGCAAACCCCTAGCAGAACTGCTGATGGCTCCAACCCGTATTTACGTCAAGCCCCTACTGCAACTGATCAAAGATACCCAAGCGGTTAAGGCTATGGCCCACATTACTGGCGGTGGTCTGCTGGAAAATATTCCCCGCGTATTACCCGAAGGCACTCAGGCCATCATTGATGTTGCTAGCTGGACTCGTCCGGCCATTTTTGATTGGCTGCGCGAGCAAGGAAATGTTGAAGAAACCGAAATGCACCGGGTACTCAACTGTGGCGTAGGCATGGTGATCTGCGTCGCACCAGAACACCAAGAAGCGGCATTAAACAGCCTGCGCCAATCAGGAGAGCAACCTTGGGTGATTGGCCAAATTGCCTCCTGCGCTCCTGAGCAAGCCCGCGTCCAACTGAACCACTTGAAGTAAAACTGATGACCCAAACCTGCAATGTGGTGGTACTGATTTCAGGGAACGGCAGCAACTTACAGGCGCTATTGGATAGCCAAACTCCTGAGCACCCTTTGCGTATCAGCGCGGTCATCTCCAACCGCGCTGATGCCTATGGCTTGGAACGAGCAGCTCAAGCCAACGTCCCTACGCAGGTGCTCAACCACAAAGACTTCTCCAGCCGTGAAGACTTTGATGCGGCCCTGATACAGCTCATCGACCAATACCAACCCCATTTAGTCGTACTGGCAGGCTTTATGCGGATTCTCAGTGCAGGTTTTGTTGAGCATTATCAGGGACGTTTACTCAACATTCATCCTTCACTATTGCCTAAATATAAAGGACTGGAAACCCACCGGCGTGCTTTAGAGGCTGGGGAACCTGAGCATGGTTGCAGTGTCCACTTTGTCAGTGCTGAACTAGACGGCGGCCCGGTCATTGCTCAGGCACGTCTTCGGGTTTGGCCCAATGAGTCTGTAGATACACTCGCTCACCGAGTACATGAGTTAGAACACCAGATTTACCCTATGGTAACTCGGTGGTTTGCAGAAGGCCGCTTGCGCTTAGCCACTCAAGGCGCAATGCTGGACGGGAAATTACTTCCGACCAACGGCTATGTACTCAATACCTAGGAGATGCCCATGCGACGCGCTTTACTACTGAGCCTTGCTCTGCTGGCTTTGCCCACACAGGCTACTGAGCTTAAAAGCTTTTCTGCAAGCTACACCGCAGATTGGAGTGCAGCACCTGTCAGTGGCACAGCGAAACGCACCTTAGAACGCCAAGCAGACGGTTCTTGGAAGTTAAACTTTGACGCCTCCATGCTGGTCACCAGCTTCAACGAATACAGCATTTTCCGCGTTGAAGGGGAGCAATTACTGCCCACCCAGTACCGCTTAAAACGCTCAGGCCTCGGACGAGGTAAAGCTGTTGAACACAACTTTGACTGGGCGAACAAGCAAGTCACTGGCAAAGATGAAGGTGATCCAGTTAAGTTGCCACTTAATCCGGGCCTTTTGGATAAATCAACCTACCAAGTGGCTCTACAACAGGACGTAGCAGCGGGCAAACGCAGCATGAGCTATCAGGTCGTGGATGATGACGAGATCGAAACCTATGACTTCCGAGTCTTAGGTACTGAGCAAGTCACTACCCGCGCAGGCCAAGTGGATGCCATTAAAGTAGAGCGCGTGCGTGATCCCACACAAAGTAAACGCCAAACTGAGATGTGGTTTGCCAAAGAGTGGAACTATCTACTGGTAAAACTGCGTCAAGTCGAAAAAGACGGTAAAGAGCATCAAATCGTCCTCGAACAAGGCTCTATAAACGGACAACCCGTTAAAGGACGTTAATCCTTGATCATAAAAAGACTGATCAGCCTGTCGTTTCTTCTGCTGCTGGCAGGCTGCCAGTCTTTTTGGAGTAACACTAAAGAGCCCAGTAACGGAGAAACACGTTGGCAAGGGGAACTACTGCTGATTCAAAACCAACTCTGGTTACGTCCCTGTCAGGAGCAAAGGCGATTCCTGTTACAAACAGACCCCGCCTTTACCCAAGATGCCTACGATCTTTTCGTCGATGCGGGCGAGCCTCGCTTATTTGCTGATATTCAAGGTTATATCACCGCCCCAGCAGCTAACTCACCTGCGGGAGAGGGGGGAGACGGCCAGCTTAGGGTGACTCGTTTCTATAAACTTCAGCCCGTTCATGCCCAAAGCTGCCTCAATGCTAAAGATCAATCTTTGATGTTGCAGGCCTCGGGAAATCTGCCCGCTTGGTCGATGACTATTACCAGCCAAGGTTTACTGTTGAAGCAGGAAGGTCAGCCAGCTCAGGCACTACCTTATTTAGAAGAACAACTTCCGGGTGATCAACTGAGTTTTAGCAGTGCCGCAAATGGCCTAGAGATTGAGCTTTGGATAAGCCCCCAACGCTGCCTCAACCCACAGCAAAAAACACTCACCCACCTTAGTGCCAGTTTGCAAATTAACGGTCAAGTACACCAAGGCTGCGCCTACTTTGGCGAGGCCAAAACACGGCAACAGCCTTAAATAAACCGCTTCAGCCTACTACAAACAACGACAAGCCGCCTTACTCTTCCCAAGGCCGCCCTTGAGTACGGGCACTTAAACGAACTTTAAGTTGCATTGCCGCCCGAGCCATCATATGGGCACTAACTGGAGCGGTAATAAACAAGAAAAACGTAATTAATAACTCATGCCCACTAAACTCTTGGCGATGATAGGTAAAAAAGATCATGGCCGCCAGAATAATACCACCTACCCCTAAAGTAGTTGCCTTAGTTGGGCCATGCAGACGCATGAAAAAATCAGGTAAACGATATAAGCCAACCGCACCAATAAGGGCAAATACACTACCTACGATTAATAAAAAACTGATCAGAAGCTCTAACCAAAACGGCATCATTATTACTCCCTAATCAATAATATCGCCGTGCAGCAGATGCTTGCTGAAGGCTACCGTACTGATAAACCCAAGTACCGCAATTAATAACGCGGCCTCAAAATACAAAGTTGACTGCTGTTGAATTCCAAGCAAGATAATTAAAGCCAGTGCATTAATATAAAGCGTATCTAAGGCCAGAATACGATCGGGCACATCTGGCCCCATAAAAAGACGCAGCATATTTAAAATGACCGCCACCCCTAATAGTGCGGCACAAAATACCATCACGTAGCCGAGCATCGAAATATCTCCATTAAAGGGGCCTCATAACGCACTTTGATATCGCTAATCAAAGTTTCCGGCTGAGAAGCATCTAGGGCATGAATCAGCAGTTTGGTATGGTCTGCGCTCAGCCCCGCAGAGACTGTGCCGGGCGTTAAAGAAACAACACAGGCCAAAGTAGCTAATAAAAACTCATCCTTAATGCACATAGGTACTTCTATAAAGCCGGGATGCAAGTTCTTCTCTGGCCCAAGAACTAAGCGGGCCACATGTAAGTTAGCCAGTACAACGTCAAAAAAAACTCTAATCACAAACACACATAAACCAAAGGGCTTCTTTAATGGAGGAAGATCCACTAAAAAGTTTCGACATAATATGCAGATGACTGTGCTCAGTATTAGCCCTAATAATATATGCCCCAAGCTCAAAGTGTTGTTAAGTAATAACCACATGAGTGTCAGTAAAAATACTGGAAAGGGTTTAGGCCAGTTAATCGACATCAGGCATCTCCCCGCTTGATTAAATCCAGATAAGGAGCCACATCCAATAGCTGCTCAGCGGTGGCCTGTAAGTAGTGCAATAGAGGATTGGCTAATACCACCAATAAGACACTGGTTAACAACAAGGTTAAACAAGCAATAAACTGTACTTTATCGGCTTTAGGTACTAACACCAGCTCTACTGGATCTTTACTGCGCCAAAAAACTAAACTGCCAGCCCGGCTTAAAACCACCAGTGCTACAAATCCACCGATTAAGAGTATTGGCCATAACATAAAGCGCTGATAGCCTTCTGCTGCTTGCAATAGCATCAACTTACCTAAAAACCCAGAAAACGGCGGTAAACCCACAACAGCAATAGCGGCCATAAAGAATAATGAGCCCAATAATAGGGGCTGGCGTACTGCAGAGGTTGTGATTAAAGCTCCTGCCGCAGAGCCTCGTTGCCTCGCGACCAAGTCAACCAACAGGAACAATCCTCCCATCACCCAAGTGCTGTGCAATAGATAGTAGAGCATGCCCGATAGGCTATGGACGGTTCCTAGTGAGAAGCCCGCTAACAGCGTTCCCACAGACACTATGACTAAATAGGACAACACATGCTGCAGCGAACGAGCAGCCAACAAACCTAGGCTTCCCATGATGATCGTTAAGCCTGCCAATCCCCATAGCCAAGCCTGTGCAAAGTTTGCAATAGGCCCCGCCGAATCACCGAAAATCAAGCTAAATACTCGTAAGATGGCGTATAGGCCCACTTTAGTCATAATGGCGAATAAAGCCGCGACTGGGCCAACAGCCGCTGCATAGGTAGCTGGCAGCCAAAAGTGCAAAGGCAACATCGCAGCTTTGAGGCCAAACACAATCAACAATAAAAAGCCGGCAGCAGCCAATAAAGGGGTCACAGACTCCTCAGCACTGGCCACTCGCCCAGCCAGATCGGCCATATTCAGCGTTCCAGTTACACCGTACAGCAGGCTAATACCGATCAGGAAAATGGCTGAACCCACTAAATTCAGCAGCACATAATGCATTCCGGCTTTTAACTGTGCTCGGCTGTTATCCCAAACCAGCAGAGCATAAGAGGCTATCAGTAAAATTTCGAAGAATACAAAGAGGTTAAACAAATCTCCGGTTAAAAATGCACCATTAATGCCCAGCAGCTGGAACTGAAACAGTGCATGAAAGTTAGGCCCGCTCTCATCCACCCCACGAATGGCATACAGCAAAACCAAGAGTGCTAACACTGCATTAGCCAATAACATTACTGCGGCCAAACGATCTAGCATCAACACAATGCCAAAGGGCGGCTGCCAACCGCCTAAAACGTACAGGCGTATTTGTCCATCTCCCGCTAAATGCAGTAACGCAACGGCAAAGAACAACAGCAGGATGCAGCTAAATACGGACAGGTAACGCTTAGCATTGATCTTCAGGCGATGCCCTAAGACTAAGAAACTACCCACCAACAAAGGCAATACAATGGGCAAAATCAGTAGATGATTCATGGAGTGGGCTCCTGACTATCTACATGATCGGTATTAGATAGCTTAAGGTTGCGCAAAGCTAAGACCAAAACAAAAGCGGTCATTGCAAAACCAATCACAATAGCAGTGAGCACCAAAGCCTGTGGCAAAGGATCTGCATGCTCCGCAACACTGCCAATGACGGCAGGGGCTCCTGAGGTTAGGCGGCCCATAGAAAAAATAAATAGGTTGACGGCATAGGACAGTAACGTCAGCCCCAAAACCACAGAGAAAATCCGCGCCCGCAACACCAAGTACACGCCGCAAGCGGTCATAATCCCTAGAGTAATTGCAAATAAAATCTCCATTATTGGATCTCCTTAGCCAACTCGTCTTGGCCAACGTGGCTGAGGTTAGACAGGCTCAGCAAGGTAGAACCTACCACCACCAAGTACACTCCCAGATCAAACAAAATAGCTGTGGCTAACTCGAACTCTCCAACCCAAGGCCAATGGAAATGTCCAAAGGCCGTTGTCAAAAATGGCTGCCCAAACAACCAGCTTCCCAAGCCGGTTAAGGTCGCCAACAACAGCCCAAAACCGGTTATGGCATGGTAGCTAATGGACTGACGTTTCTGCGTCCAATCCACACCGTGGGCAATAAATTGCAGGATTAATGCAGCGGCAGTAATCAATCCAGCGATAAAGCCGCCACCTGGCAGATTATGGCCACGCACAAAGACGAAGGCCGAGATCAGCAAGGCCAACGGCATTAACATGCGCGAGACCACATCCAAAATCATCGGGTGACTGTCTGAAGACCAAGAACGTCCGCCATAGTCTTTGGTTGGAGGTGCGAGGTGTAATCCATACAGCAGGCCGTAAATACCCAGCCCTGCAATGGCCAATACCGTGATTTCACCCAAGGTATCAAAGCCCCGGAAATCCACCAAAATCACATTCACAACGTTGGTTCCGCCGCCTCCGACTAGGCTATTTTCCAAGAAAAACGGAGCGATACTGTCGTAAGGGCGCGTCAATACGGCATAGACCAACAAGCTCATCATTACACCGCTGCCTATGGCCACTACCCAGTCTCGTAGCCGGCGCAAGCTCGTAGATTCAGCAGGTACCTCATAGGGCATAAAAAATATGGCCAAGATAATGAGAATGATGGTAACCACCTCAACCACCAATTGGGTTAAGGCTAAATCAGGGGCAGAAAAGTAGAGGAAGGTTAAAGAAACCGTCAGCCCTGTTACCCCCAACACAGACAGAGCAACTAAGCGTCGACGATGCAGTACCGCGGCCCCTAAAGAAGTAGCTATCAAAATCAGCATACCTAATATCATGGGTGCATCAGGCGTTGTATGGGGTATAGAACCCACCCAAGACTTTAAAGGAGCCGTGGCAACGATCACCACAACTAACATACTGACCAACACAATACTCAGATAACGCTGTAAGGAACCATTCTCTAAACGCTGATTAACCCAAGTTGCTGTTTCCACTACTGACTTTATGCATTGCTCAAAAATCTGAGTGGTTTCTAAACGAGGCAACCCATAAAACCAAGTGAACAAAACATTTCTTAAGAAGTAAATAACTAAGCCACCCAACAGAGCTAAAAGACTCATCAATAAAGGCAGATTAAAGCCGTGCCAAATAGCCAAACTGTATTCAGGGATTACCGTATTCAAGCTCGCTTGGGCGGCTGTCGCTAATAAAGGAGCTACGGTATAAGCCGGTAATATCCCTACCAACAAACACAGCAACGCCAAAACCTCGACCGGAATTCGCATGTAGCGGGGTGGTTCGTGGGGCGGATATTTAGGCAGATCAATGGTGCGGCCGTTAAAAAATACGTCATGGACAAAGCGTAAAGAGTAGGCCACTGAAAAAGCACCCGCCATAGTAGCCAACACCGGAATTACCCAGAAAAAGCTACCGAGTAAATCTTGAGTCAATGTCTCTGCAAAGAACATCTCTTTACTTAAGAAACCGTTTAGCAACGGAACCCCAGCCATCGCCAGCGAAGCCACCATAGCCAAGGCGGCTGTATGGGGCATATAACGCCAAAGCCCCCTGAGTTGGCGCATATCCCGTGTGCCCGTTTCATGATCAATAATACCGGCCGCCATAAACAGAGAAGCTTTAAAGGTGGCATGGTTGATAATATGAAACAGAGCGGCCACATTCCCCATAGAGGAATCTAAACCGAACAACAGGGTAATTAATCCCAAGTGGCTGATGGTGGAATAAGCCAATAAACCCTTCAGATCATGCTGAAAGAAGGCAAGCAAAGCACCAATCAACAAAGTTATAAGCCCTGTCAAAGACACTAAGTAAAACCAAATTTCAGATTGAGCCAACGCGGGATATAACCGAGCCAGTAAAAAAACACCCGCTTTTACCATAGTAGCCGAGTGCAAAAAGGCAGAGACTGGCGTTGGAGCAGCCATAGCCCGAGGTAGCCAGAAGTGAAACGGAAACTGGGCCGACTTGGTAAAAACCCCGAGCAAAACAAAGATCAGAGCCAAGGGGTAGAGACTGTGTGCCCGAATAAGATCCCCAGATTGCAGCACTACCGACAGCTCAAAACTGCCAACGATATGGCCAATCAGCAAGATTCCAGCAAGGAGCGCTAATCCCCCCCCACCGGTCACTGCTAAGGCCATCCGAGCCCCTCGCCGGGCCTCTTGATTGTGGCTCCAAAACCCAATTAATAGGAAAGAAGATAGGCTAGTCAGCTCCCAAAACATCAGCATTAAAAGAAGATTTTCAGAAAGCACGACCCCCAGCATAGCGCCCATAAACATCAAGAAAAACGCGAAAAAGCGCTCAATCGACTCATGCTCAGACAGGTAATAGCGGGCGTAGAGTATTACCAACAAACCTATCCCTAAAATGAGCAGTCCAAACAACAGACTTAAACCATCTAAACGCAGAGCTAGATTCAATCCTAACTGAGGCAACCAAGGGAGATGGGTTACGTAGGTTTGCTCCTCAAAACTCCCCCACTGCCCTAATAGAACACACAAAGCTACGGCAGGAGCACAGGCGGCCCCCAACGCACAAGCAGATCGCCCCCGCCGTCCCCACCATCGGGAGAGACCAATCCCAAGGAAGGGCAATAAGATAATGAGTAACAACGCCATGAAAAACTCCCTAAATCGCCCCAGCACCCAAAAGCTTGAAGAACAAGCAAAAATGGGGCCGCTTATTGGGTAAGTCAAATCAGTGGCGTATTAATTAACACATACGTCAAGGGGGTTACTATCGATAAAGAATTTTAAAATATGAGCAAGAACGATCAGTAAGGGATCACGCGACTGGTTCCTTGCACCGTCAAAATACGAACGCGCTGGGAAACCCGAAACACTTGGTCAGGCTCTACCTGCTGAACATAGGCTCTGGTAACCCCATCATCCTCTAACACCATAATTTCAACGCCTTGCGTACGAGTAACCCCTTCTTCCGCAGCAGCTCCTAACAGCCCCCCCGTAACAGCTCCCACCACGGAGGCAACTGTACTGCCCCGCCCCTGCCCCACATTACTGGCAGCCACACCACCGATTACAGCTCCTGCTCCAGAACCGACAATCGACTTAGTTCCCTCAATCTGAACAGGCCGCAACGAAACAATAGAACCCAATCGCACTGTTTGCACCGACCTAGCCTCAGAGCGGCTGTAGGTCTCCCCGGTCAAATCAGAAGTGCATCCAACTGATGCAAGCAAAAAAATAATGCACAACAACCGCTCTAAAACACGCATCAGGCTACTCACATCAAATAATTCGTCAGCAATTTTTGTCATCCTACAGCCCTCATAACGGGAGTAAGTGTTTCCACATGGACTACATCATCATTACCCTCACGCTCCTCATCGGCTTGCTATTTCATACTTGGTTATTTGTTCGCTTCAAACGGTGGATGGATCGAGATCAAGCGCTTATTTTAGCCAACGGTGATCCCAAAAAGCGCGCTTGGGTACTTAAGCAACTGCAAGAAGCTAAGCGGCAAAAGATCCAATACCGTGACATCCCTCGCTGGCTTGAGGAGCGCAAAAAGCAGCCTAGTTTAGGTTCTGCAGAAACTAAACTCAGCTAAATTAAGGGGCTAGGCGCTCTCGCACCCAAAGTGTTTCTCCCTCGGGGCGACGGTAATTAAGGCGATCGTGCAAACGGTTAGATCTGCCTTGCCAAAATTCTAAGCGATCTGGCAACAAGCGATACCCACCCCAATGTGGTGGGCAATGTGGAGGCTCTGCTAAAAAGCGCTGCTCCGTTTGCAAGACTAAGTGTTCTAACTCTGCCCGATCACGCAGCACACGACTTTGTGGGGATGCCCAGGCACCTAGGCGGCTCCCTAAGGGTCTCACTTGATAGTAAGCTTCAGAGTCTTCGGGGCTGACGCGCTCTACTCGTCCTTCAATACGTACTTGGCGCTCTAAAGTCGGCCAGAAGAAGGTCATGGCAGCATAAGGGGTATGCTCCAGTTGTTGCCCTTTGTCGCTTTCGTAATTCGAAAAAAACGTAAATCCCCTAGAATCCAAAGCCTTCAACAGCAAGACTCGACAATGGGGCCGACCTAAAGCATCTACGGTTGCAAAGGTCATCGCATTGGCTTCAACGGGCTCTTGCTCTGTTGCCATAGCCTCAGCAAACCATTGCTCAAACAGGCTAAAAGGCTCATTCGGAGCCTGTGCCTCAATCAAACCATCACGCGTATAATCACGACGCATATCCGCCAAAGAGCGCTTCATAAATAACCCCTTATCAGTAAAACTGATAACAGCTTATCGAGTTACAGAGCGTTCTGCTTGATTCAGCACAGCAAAGTGCTCCAACTATTAGCGCCCTTGGCGAGCTTTAGCACAATCTTATTGAAATAGGGCCTCACTAGACAGCCCATTGCGCTCCAAAATGCCTCGTAAGCGTTTTAATGCTTCCACTTGAATCTGCCGCACGCGCTCCCGAGTGAGGCCAATATCTTGGCCAACTTCTTCCAAAGTTGCACTCTCATGACCACGCAGCCCAAAGCGCCGAATCACTACCTCACGTTGCTTTTCAGACAGCTCTGATAACCACTGGTCAATGCTGGCCGAAAGATCATCATCCTGTAGCTGTTCGCAGGGATCAGAGGAATGCTCGTCTGTTAGGGTATCTAGCAGTGTTTTATCCGAATCTGGGCCAAAGACGGCATCAACGGATGTAATGCGCTCATGCAGTCCTAACATGCGCTTGACCTCGCTGACGGGTTTTTCCATCAACTGAGCAATCTCTTCAGGCCTTGGCTCATGGTCTAACTTTTGAGTCAATTCCCGAGCAGCACGCAGGTAAACATTGAGCTCTTTAACCACATGGATGGGCAGACGAATGGTGCGCGTCTGATTCATGATTGCCCGCTCGATGGTCTGACGAATCCACCAAGTGGCATAGGTAGAAAAGCGGAAACCGCGCTCCGGGTCAAATTTCTCAACCGCCCGAATCAGCCCTAAGTTACCCTCCTCAATCAAGTCGAGTAGGGTTAGGCCGCGATTTAAGTAGCGCCGAGCAATTTTCACCACAAGGCGCAAATTACTCTCGATCATCCGCTTACGCCCCAGCGGATCACCTTTTTGAGCAAGGCGGGCGTAATGAACTTCTTCAGCGGCACTTAGGAGGGGCGAAAAACCAATCTCGCTAAGATACAACTGTGTGGCATCCAAAGACCGGCTGTTATCAATAGCGGGCCTTGGTGTCCGAACTCCATCCTGTCGCTCGACAGGCTCATGCGTACTTCCAAACGGGTGGCCTGTTTGGCAATCCGGCACGTCCAAAAAGTCATCAGACTCCATGAACAATACCGCATCGTCCAGGTCAAACTCCGGCGCTTCTTTCTCGAGTGCCATTATTCTTATCCCCTGCTGAGTTCGACATAAGCTCGGGGTAAAAACCCTATCCCTAGGGCACGATCCGAGCTTATTTATAGAGCTGGAGCGTAAACAACGTGATCAACGGCTAGGCAAATACTCTAACGGATCTACAGGCTTTCCTTGACGGCGAATCTCAAAATGTAGCTTTACTCGGTCAGTGCCTGTGGATCCCATTTCGGCAATAGTCTGTCCTGTTTTGACCTGCTGTCCTTCCCGCACCAGCAACCTCTGATTATGACCATAAGCGCTTACAAAGGTATCGTTGTGCTTGATGATGATCAGCTCACCATAACCTCTAAGCCCACTACCAGCATATACAACCGTACCATCACCAGCAGCTAGGACAGGCTGACCTAATTGCCCAGCAATATCAATCCCTTTATTCAAACTTCCGTTTGAAGAGAAACGACTGATTAAGGCACCCGTGGCAGGCCAAGCCCAACCGGAAGCTGAGGCTTTACCTGCTACCGGGGTTGTAGTCACTACAGGCACCACCGGAGCGACTGGAGCTACAGAGGTAGGTGCTACATTAGGCCGCACTGTAGTAGGGGAAGCAGAAGCTGCAACTGTAGGTTGCGGCGCTATAGTACCTGAGCCCCCATCAAATCGAAGCTGCTGTCCCGGATAGATCACATAGGGAGGCTTTAAATTATTGGCCTGTGCAAGATCTTTCCAATCCCAACCATAACGAAAAGCAATACTCCACAACGTATCGCCTTGCCTAACGGTGTGTGCTCCAGTGGTTACCCGCTCCTTTTGCTCAGTAACGGTTGAAACACTTTCAGAAGGAGTGCTAGAGCAGCCCGCTAGCGTTAAGGTCAAAGCACAAAGGGCTAGCAATGGCTTAGAGAAAAGGCTCCGACAAAATCGATGTCTGATTATAACTGTGAGGTTCAACGCTCACTCCTAACTAAGTCGATAAGCAATTATTATGTTTTAGACTCTGTTGTTTGCAGCCTATGCTTTTCTGCTGGCAAGGTAGTCTAAAACCAAAACCAAGGCTGCCCCTATCAAAGCCAACATAATAGCCCAGATGAGCAGAGCATCCTGCCCTGTTAATGCCGTGTAATGATCCGGCCATAGATTTTGCTGTAGCAGGGGCACTTTTTCTCCTGAAATTTCTTGCCAGCTTAGGGTTTCTTTCCAAGGCCAGATCTTGTTAAGCGAACCTAACATCAATCCTGTCAGAAACATCAAAACAGCGTCGTGCCAACGATTAAGCATCCAAATAAGAATGCGGGAAAAACTCATTAATCCCAGCACACAGCCTGAGATAAAAACCAGCAAAATGCCAACTTCTAGGTTTTTAATGGCTGACAGCACCACTGGATAGAGGCCCAGTAAAACCAGTACAAAGCTTCCAGAAATTCCCGGCAACAGCATGGCACAGATAGCGATATAGCCGGCAAAAAATAAGCTCAAATACCCCTGATCTACAGCTATAGGAGGAGCTTGCGTCACCCAATAGGCTAAGATGCTGCCCAGTGCAAAAAGAAAAATACTGGATACCTTTATTTTTTCTCGAACTTCACGAGCAATGAGATAGACCGAAATCAACACCAGCCCAAAAAAGAACGACCAAATAAAAATAGGATAAGTATCTAATAAATAACTAATCAGTTTGGCAAAAGAAAACACACTGGTTAGGACACCTGCAAAAAGTACGACTAGAAAATTTGCCTGCGCACTCTGCCAAGCCATTTTCAACTGTCCTTGCAACAATAGCCGCAAAGCCCGAGGTATAGCGGCTAAGGCTTGTAACAACTGATCGTAGATACCACTAATAAAGGCGATGGTTCCTCCAGAAACACCGGGAACAACATCTGCCATACCCATGGCTATACCCTTGGTATAGAGCAGGAAGTGCCGTTTCACACAAACCTCATTGCCTAAAGAATAACTGAACCGTTCAACAGGGGCACAAAACGCACGCCTCCCAAACACTGCTGTGAAAACCCAGAGGACTCGCGTGTGATAAGCATGAGTTGCTGCAAAGAGCCTATACCTACGGGAATCACCATTCGCCCACCCAAGGCTAATTGATCCAACAAAGCGGCCGGAACTTCAGCCGCCGCTGCCGTTACCAAAATCCCATTATAGGATGCTAAAGCGGGCCAACCTTCCCAGCCATCTCCCCAACGAAACACAGCATTGCGTATCCCCAATAGCTGTAGACGCTTTTTAGCTCGATCTTGCAAGCTCTGTATGCGCTCTACAGAAAACACCCGCTCCACCAACTGAGCTAATACAGCTGTTTGATATCCAGAGCCTGTGCCTATTTCCAATACTTTATCCAAAGGCCCAGCAGCCAACAGAGTTTCCGTCATGCGGGCCACGATATAAGGCTGGGAAATACTTTGATTATGCCCTATGGGTAAGGCGGTATCGTCATAGGCTCGATTAGCCAGAGCCTCGTCAATAAACATATGACGCGGGGTATGGCGCATCACCTCCAGCACTTGAGAATTTTGTATTCCCTCATCCATTAAGCGCTGAATCAAGCGATCTCGTGTACGCTGGGAAGTCATCCCAGCGCCACGCAACAGTGCATGGTGGTGATGCCGATCCATTACAGCAAATCCTTCAGTGGCTGCTTCAGCCCTTCAAATGCCTCCTGAAAGCTTCGATCCAGTCGTAGCGGAGTAACGGACACATAACCTTGCATAATGGCGTGAAAATCTGTTCCCGGCCCACCATCTTCCACATCACCAGCCACAGAAATCCAGTAGCCTTTTTTACCACGGGGACTGGTTTCACAGACGGGTGGGGGCGTGCGCTGGCGATGCCCTAAACGGGTAAGACACACGCCCCGAATACGTTCTAAAGGCAGGTTAGGCACATTGATATTTAATACGGTACGGGCTGGCAAATCGGCGTTGGCCAAGCGATCAACCAATAAACGAGCCATATGGGCAGCCGCTGAAAGGTTATCGGTTTGCCGCGAAACCAACGAAAAGGCGAACGCAGGTTTTCCACTAAAGCGTCCTTCCAAAGCCGCGGCTACAGTACCTGAATACAGAACATCATCCCCTAGATTGGCACCTAGATTAATCCCAGATACCACTAAATCGGGCGGAAACTCCAACAACCCATTGGAGCCTAAATACACGCAATCGGTAGGCGTTCCATTCAAGCCAATAAAACCGTTGGGCATTTCGACAGGGTACAGTGGACTGTCCAAAGTCACAGCGCTGCTCACACCGCTCATATCCTGAATCGGCGCGACCACGGAGCACTCAGCATAATCTGCTAACGCATCGTACAGTGCTGCCAGCCCGGGAGCGTAAACCCCATCATCATTAGAGATTAGAATGCGCATGTCATATCCATTGGTTCTACCAAATTGACCAACTCCCGCACCACCACAGTGGCAAAGCATCCGGCGGGTAGAACGAAGTTCAGTTGCAAGAGATCAGGCTGGGGATAATGCCATGACAGCTTACGAATGGGGAGGCGCAAGATTCGGCGCTCCTGAGTCAGTCCGGCTTCTGCTAACCATTGGATCAAACCAGAATGAGCATCAAGACCATGATCTAGCTCTTGCTGTAAGGTGTCCTCTAAGCTACTGGGTAAATCCTTACCCCACAAGGGGCCGGTAGGATGTAGCTCCAAAGCAGCCAAGCGAGGGTCTTGGCAATCAGCCTGTGTAGCGGCGAAAAAACTGTGGCTATCGGTGAACGACAATAAATCACCCGGCCGTACCTGATTCCAACTCCCCTCAGCCACTCGCTGGGCCAGCAGTCGATTAAACAAATAGCTGCGCGCCGCAGATAACACTCGTGAACGCCGACTCCGCTGTTCTGGGAAACTACCTTGCTCAGCCCAATGCAGAGCCTCCAGCAGGTTGTTACCCTCGAAACCAAAACGCTGCATACCAAAGTAGTTGGGAACGCCCTGTTGTTGCAGCAGCGTGCAACGTGCGTCCATCCAACCGGCTGGAGCGCTGCATTGGGTCAAACGCAGGCTAAATCCGTTGGCGGAATGGGCTCCTCGTTGCAGCTTACGACTGTGGCGCACGGCGTTTAGAATACGCAGGCTATCATCCTCAGCGCCACACAAATCAGGATCAGCTTTTCCGGGTAGATGCAGGCTAAACCATTGCCGCGTTAGGGCTTGACGATCTTTAAGCCCTGCAAAACTCACAGCCTTAGCCGATATACCCGCAGCACGTGCTAACCGACGGGCGGCTTCCTCCGTATTTAGCTGACGTTTTTCTACCCACAACCACAGGTGCTCACCCATGCCCGATAAGGGTATATCCAGCACTTCATCCACCTGAAAGTCTTCAGGGGTTGCCTTGAGTACTGCCTGACCGCAAGGCTTGGCATAAGCCAGTGGCCCTAATAATTCGAGTTCAGTCATTGAGCTAACAACAAAGCAACAGCATGTACCGCAATGCCCTCTTTACGTCCAGTAAAGCCTAGCTGTTCGGTGGTTGTGGCTTTCACATTCACCTGTTGCAGACTGATCTGCAAATCTTCTGCAATGCGTTGGCGCATTAGTTCAATATGTGGGGCCATTTTGGGGGCTTGGGCCACGATGGTGGCATCTACATTGCCCACAACCCAACCTTGCTGCTGTACTAAGGCTAATACATGGCGCAGTAAAGCCCGGCTATCCGCACCTTTATAGGTCGGATCGGTATCGGGAAAATGGCGACCGATATCCCCCAAGGCGGCTGCTCCTAACAAGGCATCGCTCAGGGCATGTAACAGCACATCACCGTCAGAATGGGCGATCAATCCCGCCGTATGCGGAATCTGTACGCCGCCCAAGGTAATAAAGCTGCCATCGCCGAAGCGATGAACGTCGTAGCCGTGGCCGATACGCATGGTGAGAAGTGCCCAGAAAGCCGAATTGACGCGCGCATTCTACCCCAGTCCGAGCGAATCGACCTTATCAATGGCTATCATCAGATGAATCAATGCCGAAGATTCTGTGCGGCCTTTATAGTGCATACACCTGTGGTTACCGATACCCCTTTTAGGAGTTTGCCATGCCAACACTCTTTGACCCCATCACGCTGGGCGAGCTGCAACTGGCCAACCGCATCATCATGGCCCCCCTAACCCGCTGCCGAGCGGAAGGCCGGACTCCCAACGATAATATGGCCAAATACTACGCTTTACGGGCTGAGGCTGGCTTGATTATCAGCGAGGCTACAGCCGTCACCCCTATGGGCGTGGGCTATCCAGATACGCCCGGTATTTGGTCAGCCGATCAAATTGAGGGCTGGAAGAAAGTTACAGAAGCGGTACAGGCCAAGGGTGGCAAAATCGTGCTGCAACTCTGGCATGTAGGGCGTATCTCCGACCCTATATACCTGAACGGTGAATTACCAGTAGCACCCAGCGCTATTGCAGCCGGAGGCCATGTCAATCTGGTGCGTCCGCAAAAGTCCTTTGTCACCCCACGTGCGCTGGAAACTACCGAAATCGCGGGTATTGTCGAAGCCTATCGTCAGGGTGCAGAGAATGCTAAGAAAGCCGGTTTTGATGGGGTAGAAATTCATGGGGCCAACGGCTACCTGCTGGATCAGTTCCTACAGGACTCCACCAACCAACGCACTGACCTCTATGGGGGCTCCATCGAGAACCGTGCCCGTTTAATGCTAGAGGTCACTGATGCCGCCATTTCAGTTTGGGGCGCTGGGCGTGTAGGCGTACATCTGTCACCCCGTGCTGATTTGCACAGCATGGGCGACTCCACCCGCGCAGAAACCTTCAGTCATCTGGCCCGTGAATTGGGTAAGCGCAAAATCGCTTTTATCTGCACCCGCGAAAGACCGGATACAGACAGCCTCAGCCCACTACTGAAAGAAGCCTTTGGCGGCCCCTACATCGCTAACGAGCGCTTTACCCAGGGGCAAGCCGAAGAATGGGTCGAAACCGGCAAAGCCGAAGCCGTGGCTTTTGGGGTGCCTTTTATCGCCAATCCTGATCTGGTAGAACGCTTCCGCCGTAAATCAGCACTGAATGAAGCCCGCCCCGAAAAGTTTTACACCCCCGGAGCAGCAGGCTATCTGGATTACCCGCTACTGCCTGTTTAAGGCTGTTGTTGCTGGAGCGCCTGTGCATGGTATCGCAAGTGCTCCTCAATAAAGCTGGCCACAAAGTAGTAACTGTGGTCATAGCCGGGTTGTAAACGCAGGGTCAGCGGATAATCAATGGCCTTAGCCGCTGCTTCCAAAACCTCCGGTTTCAACTGATCCTGCATAAAGCCATCCTGCTCACCCTGATCGACCAAAATCGGCAGCCGCTCCGAGGCTTTAGCCAGCAGCAGACTGGCATCCCAATCATTCCAACAGGCTCGATCCTCACCTAAATAGCGGGAAAACGCCTTTTCCCCCCAAGGGCAATCACTGGGATGGCTAATGGGAGAAAACGCTGACACCGACTGATAGCGCCCCGGATTGCGCAAAGCACACACCAAAGCACCATGCCCTCCCATAGAGTGGCCGGAAATACCGCGCTGATCCGTTACGGGAACCTTAGCCTCAATGAGAGCCGGTAGCTCATGCACCACATAGTCGTGCATTTGGTAGTGCTTAGCCCAAGGCTGTTGGGTAGCATTAAGGTAAAAGCCTGCGCCCAAACCAAAATCCCAAGCGCCCTCAGGATCGCTTGGTACACCGGGGCCGCGAGGGCTGGTATCGGGGGCGACTAAAATCAGCCCTAACTCTGCCGCCCAGCGTTGGGCTCCCGCCTTCTGCATAAAATTTTCGTCAGTACAGGTCAGGCCAGACAACCAATACAGTACCGGCAGCCTTTGCCCTTGCTCCACCTGGGGCGGCAGGTAAACAGCGAATACCATTTCGCAATTTAACACCGCTGAGTGGTGTTTATAGCGCTGATGCCAACCCCCAAAACTCTTATTACTGGACAGTAACTCCATTAAAGCCCCCATGAGCGTAAAAAGAGGCCAGAAAGCTGAAGGCTGGACGAAAAAGCCCCCTCGTTCAGCCTCAAGCCTTCCGCGCTGTTAATTCCTTAGAAATGAATAACGGTGCGAATACTTTTGCCTTCGTGCATCAAATCAAAAGCCTTGTTGATGTCCTCCAAGCCCATGGTGTGGGTGATAAAGGTGTCCAGCGGGATTTCACCCTTTTGGGCTTTCTCCACATAGGAGGGCAACTCGGTACGACCGCGCACTCCACCGAAGGCACTGCCACGCCATACACGGCCCGTCACCAACTGGAACGGACGGGTGCTAATTTCCTGCCCTGCACCGGCCACACCGATGATGGTAGATTCACCCCAGCCCTTATGGCAGCACTCCAGCGCCGCCCGCATCAATTGTACGTTGCCCACGCACTCGAAGGAGTAATCCACGCCGCCATCGGTCAGCTCGACAATCACTTCTTGGATTGGCTTATCGTAATCCTTGGGATTGATGAAATCCGTAGCACCCAGCTCTTTAGCCACCTCGAACTTAGCGGGATTAATATCAATAGCAATAATCCGGGAAGCCTTAGCCATCTTCGCCCCAATAATGGCCGCCAAACCAATGCCACCCAAACCAAAAATGGCCACGGTAGCGCCTTCCGTTACCTTAGCAGTATTCAGGACTGCGCCGATGCCGGTGGTCACACCACAACCCAGCAGGCAGACTTTTTCTAGGGGGGCATCTTGGGGGATTTTGGCCAGAGAAATTTCCGGCAATACGGTGTATTCGGAGAAGGTAGAGCAGCCCATATAGTGATAAATCGGCTGCCCTTGATAGGAAAAGCGCGTGGTGCCGTCGGGCATCAGACCCTTACCCTGAGTGGCGCGCACCGCCTGACACAGGTTGGTTTTGCCGGATTTACAGAACTTGCACTCACGGCATTCAGCGGTATACAGCGGAATCACATGATCGCCCACCGCCAAAGAGGTCACACCCTCACCCACCGCCTCCACAATACCGCCGCCTTCATGACCGAGGATGCAGGGGAATACGCCCTCGGAGTCTTGACCGGACAGGGTATAAGCATCGGTATGGCACACGCCGGTGGCGATGATGCGTACCAGTACTTCACCTTTTTTCGGCGGCTCGACATCGACTTCAACGACTTGCAAAGGTTGGTTAGGGCCAAAGGCCACTGCCGCGCGGGATTTAATGCTCATAAACTAGGACTCAATGCAAAAACAAGAGTCTAATCTACCGCCTTTCATAATCGCCAACGCCTAAGCTTCAATCAGCAGCCTGTGAACAGGATTGCAGATGGCTCAACCAGAGTAAATCCTCGGGGCGAGTGACCTTTAAATTATCTGCTCGGCCTTCAATCAAACGTGGGGCAAAGCCCGCCCACTCCATCGCTGAAGCCTCATCCGTAACCAAATATCCTACAGCCAAAGCCTGCTGTAAGGCTTGGCGCAGAACTTTGAGACGAAACATCTGCGGCGTATAAGCCTGCCAAATCACTGAGCGGTCTAAGGTTGCCTCCACTCGCCCATCGGCTCCGGCCTGCTTTAGGGTATCGCGGGCCGGAACGGCTAATAGTCCACCGACAGGATCATCCGCCAGTACCGACAGCAAGCGATCCAAATCCACTCTAGCTAGATTAGGACGGGCCGCATCATGCACCAACACCCAATCCTCTGCGGCGGCTCCAGAATACTCCAAAACCAACAAAGCATTGAGTACCGAATGTGCGCGCTCTAAACCACCGGGAGCCCGGCGAATACGTCTATCATGGCTACAGGCCAGATGCGGCCAATAAGGATCTGTTTCTGACAGGCTGACCACCACCCCAAGCAGCTTGGGATGATCTAAAAAGCAGTCTAAGCTGTGCTCAAGGATGGTCTTTTCGCCTACGCGCAGGTATTGCTTAGGCCGATCGGCCTGCATACGACTGCCCACACCGGCGGCGGGAATCACACACCAAAAGGAAGGGATTTGAGACAAGCTACTCACTCGGTCATCTGATACAGAGTCTCGCCCTGCTTGACCATGCCCAACTCGTGGCGAGCGCGCTCTTCCACGGTTTCCATCCCCTGCTTAAGCTCCATCACCTCAGCTTCTAGCAAGCGATTACGCTCCAGCAAGCGCTCGTTTTCGTCCTGCTGCTCAGAAATTTGTTGGGTCAAGTCTACCACCTGCGCCAAACTACCCTCGCCTACCCATAAGCGAAACTGTAAACCGACCAGCAATAGAATCAGTGCGGGAAACAGCCAGAAGTGGGATTTCAGCATTCAGGGCACCCATCAAGCACAGAAGTTTGCCAGAGCTGCCCCAAAACCAGAGCAGCTCAGCGCCAAACACGTTAGTCAATCAACCACGGAACTCGGCACGGCCCTTATAAGGCGCTTTACTGCCCAGTTGCTCTTCAATACGCAGCAGTTGGTTGTACTTAGACACGCGATCGGAGCGGCACAGGGAACCGGTTTTGATCTGACCCGCCGCAGTACCGACTGCCAAATCAGCAATGGTGCTGTCTTCGGTTTCGCCGGAGCGGTGGGAAATCACAGCAGTGTAACCGGCCGCCTTAGCCATTTGGATGGCCTCCAGGGTTTCGGTCAGAGAGCCAATCTGGTTGAACTTGATCAGAATGGAGTTGGCAATGGATTCATCAATGCCGCGCTTCAGAATCTTGGTGTTGGTCACAAACAGATCGTCGCCGACCAACTGGACTTTCTCACCGATCTTGTCGGTCAGCGCTTTCCAGCCCGCCCAATCAGACTCATCCATACCGTCTTCGATGGAGATGATCGGGTAACGCTGAGTCAAGCCAGCCAGATAGTCGGCAAAACCCTCGGCATCAAACACCTTACCTTCGCCTTCCAGATCGTACTTGCCGTCTGTGAAGAATTCGGAAGAAGCGCAGTCCAGAGCCAGAGTCACGTCTTCGCCCAACTTGTAACCGGCATTAGCAACGGCTTCAGCGATGGCAGCCAGTGCGTCTTCGTTGGAAGCCAAGTTGGGCGCAAAGCCACCCTCGTCACCCACAGCGGTATTCAAGCCGCGTTTTTTCAGTACGGCTTTCAGGTGGTGGAAAATTTCCGCACCCATACGCAGGGCTTCAGCGAAGTTTTTCGCGCCAACGGGCTGTACCATGAATTCTTGGATGTCGACGTTGTTATCCGCATGCTCGCCACCGTTGATGATGTTCATCATGGGAACGGGCATGGAGTAAACGCCGGGCGTACCGTTCAGGTCTGCAATGTGGGCATACAGCGGTACACCTTTAGCCTGAGCCGCTGCTTTAGCGGCGGCCAGCGATACGGCGAGAATGGCATTCGCACCCAGCTTGGCTTTATTTTCAGTGCCGTCCAGCGCGATCATGGCCTGATCCAGCGCTTTTTGATCCACAGGGTCTTTACCCAGCAGCAGCTCGCGAATGGGGCCATTAACGTTGGCGACGGCGGTCAATACGCCCTTGCCCAAGTAGCGGCTCTTGTCGCCATCACGCAGCTCCAGTGCTTCACGGGAGCCGGTGGAAGCACCGGAAGGCGCACAGGCGCTGCCGATGATGCCGCTATCGAGAATTACATCGGCTTCTACAGTGGGATTACCACGGGAGTCGAGAACCTCACGGCCCTTGATGTCGACGATTTTTGCCATGCTTTTATTCGCTCCAACACAGTGTTGCACAGGGATTATCAGGCCGTTTCAATCGGCGAAAAACTTTTAACCAGATCGTCCAGTTGCTTGAGCTGGGTGAGGAAAGGCTCCAGCTTATCCAAACGCAGGGCACAGGGGCCATCACACTTGGCGTTATCTGGATCGGGATGAGCCTCAAGGAATAGGCCCGCCAGCCCTTGGCTCAGTCCGGCTTTGGCCAAATCCGTGACCTGTGCCCGACGACCGCCGGCAGAATCTGCACGGCCACCCGGCATTTGTAAAGCGTGGGTGACATCAAAAAACACCGGATAACGGGACTGCTTCATAATGCCAAAGCCCAGCATATCCACCACCAAGTTGTTATAACCGAAGGAGGTGCCGCGCTCGCACAGAATCAGGCGATCATTACCCGCTTCTTCGCATTTATGCAGAATGTGCTGCATTTCCTGCGGGGCTAAAAACTGGGCCTTTTTGATGTTGATAACAGCGTCAGTTTTAGCCATCGCCACCACCAGATCCGTCTGCCGCGATAAAAAGGCCGGCAACTGAATCACATCACAGACTTCTGCCACTGGTGCGGCTTGATAAGGCTCGTGCACATCAGTCAGGACAGCGACACCAAAGGCCGCTTTTACATCCTCGAAAATCCGCAAGCCTTCTTCCATGCCCGGCCCCCGAAAGGAATGCATGGAAGAACGGTTGGCTTTGTCGAAGCTGGCCTTAAATACGTAAGGAATACCGAGTTTCTGCGTCACCCGCACGTATTCTTCGCAGGCGCGCAGGGCTAAATCCCGTGATTCCAGTACATTAATGCCGCCAAAGAGCACAAAGGGCCGGTCGTTGGCGATATCAATATGACCCACACGAACGTTTTTTTGGTTCATAGCATACGTGCCTTTTGCGCCAATGCGGCCTGCACAAAACCACTGAACAGCGGATGGCCATCGCGGGGCGTGGAGGTAAATTCGGGGTGGAATTGGCAGGCCACAAACCAAGGGTGATCCGGCGCTTCCACCATTTCCACCAAAGCGCCATCCAATGAGCGGCCCGTTACCTTCAAGCCAGCGGCCTCAAGCTGTGGCAACAGGTTATTGTTGACCTCGTAACGGTGGCGATGGCGCTCCACAATCACCGGCTTGTCGTAACAGGCCAAGGCATGGGAGCCCGGCTCCAAACGACACTCTTGAGCACCTAAACGCATGGTTCCGCCTAAATCCGATGCTTCGGTACGCACTTCGGTATTACCAGAGGCATCGGCCCATTCGGTAATCAAACCCACGATGGGGTAAGTGGTGTTTTTGTCGAATTCGGTGGAGTTAGCGTTGCTCCAACCCAGCACATTACGGGCGTATTCAATCACCGCCACCTGCATACCCAAACAAATGCCGAGGTAAGGGATTTTGTTTTCACGGGCATAACGCACGGTAGCAATCTTACCTTCCACGCCGCGCAGACCAAAACCACCGGGCACCAGAATGGCATCCACACCAGCCAGCAGCTCAACCCCTTGGTTTTCGATGTCTTCGGAGTCGATGTAACGCAGATTCACCTTGGTACGGCTCTGAATACCGGCATGGCTCAGGGCTTCGATGAGCGACTTGTAGGCATCCAGCAAGTCCATGTATTTGCCAACCATAGCAATGGTGACTTCTTTCTCCGGGTTCAGCTTGGCATCTACCACCCGCTCCCACTCAGAGAGATCTGCCGAACCACAGTTGAGGTTAAAGCGCTCCACCACGATGTCGTCCAAACCTTGGGCATGCAGCACCGAAGGAATGCGGTAGATAGTATCCACATCTTCTAGGCCGATTACCGCCCGCTCTTCCACATTAGTGAACAGAGCAATTTTGCGCCGTGAAGACAAATCAATCGGATGGTCAGAGCGGCAAATCAGTACATCCGGCTGCAAACCAATGGAGCGCAGCTCTTTCACCGAGTGCTGTGTGGGCTTGGTTTTAGTTTCGCCAGCGGTAGCAATATAGGGCACCAGCGTCAGGTGCATCAGCATGGCGCGCTTGGAGCCGACCTCAACCCGCAACTGGCGAATGGCTTCCAAGAACGGCTGGGATTCAATGTCGCCTACCGTGCCTCCTACTTCCACCAAGGCCACATCGGCATTACCCGCGCCCTTGATCACCCGACGCTTAATTTCGTCGGTGATGTGCGGGATCACCTGAATGGTCGCGCCCAGATAATCCCCCCGGCGCTCTTTGCGCAGTACATGCTCGTACACGCGGCCGGTGGTGAAGTTGTTATCTTGGGTCATGGTGGTGCGGATAAAACGCTCGTAGTGACCCAGATCAAGGTCAGTTTCAGCGCCGTCTTGGGTGACGAACACTTCACCGTGCTGGAAAGGGCTCATGGTGCCCGGATCAACGTTGATGTAGGGATCCAGCTTGAGCATGGTGACCTTGAGGCCACGCGCCTCCAAAATGGCCGCCAGAGAAGCCGAAGCGATCCCTTTCCCCAGTGAAGAAACAACACCGCCCGTGACGAAGATGTAGCGCGTCATGAAAAACCCTAGAAGTCTACGTTAAGCGGCTGATACCGCTGGGGAAATAATGGAGCTATGGTACAAAAGTATAGATGCAGGAACGCTATTTGCTAAACAACAGATCCTGCCTAAGACGGGCACCTAGTGTACCGGAAAGGCTCTTTTAGCTCAAACCCGGAGGCTGCCATCTTAAGTTACATCCTGCCGGAGCCCACAGATTAGCTACTGCTACCACCTCCTCCCCCTGAAACATCAAGGGTAGACGCGGGCGCACAAAGGCTGGAATACCCGATTGATTTAATAAACGCTTCAGCTCAAAACTGCCCTGAACGGAATATTTCAAACGCTCACCGCCTTGTCGATAACCGATGCGCACATTCGTGTCACCTGCAAAACCCTGCACTTGGAGCACTCCATTGTCCAGAAGTTGCACCTCTGTCAAATCCTTAATACTTGATAAACCCGCCGCCGAAAATTTTTTCCAAGCGTGTGGCAACCACCAGATATGCCCTTCAGCACGCAATACATCGCCCTGGGCTAAACGCCAAAAAGGTTGACGGTCTGAAGCTGCATCACGCACGCCAATCCAACCCGCCCAGTGAGCGGCATCAGGCAAAGTAGTCCAAGGAGCCAGCCAATAGCGCAGCAGGTTACGCTGCCGAGCCTCGGATAAATCAGCCAAAGGCTTGAGCGCCAAACTAGGCAAAGGCAGCCAAGCCAGTGCTTCAGGTTTTGAACGCACACCCGCCAAATCCTGAAGGGCTAACTCATCCAAAAGCCCCTGAGCTTCAGCCATATGCTCAGCAGTACGCGCCAAACTAAGTTGCACTTTTGGCCAGCGCCGCTGTAATTCAGGCAACACAAAATGGCGCAGATAGTTGCGAGAAAAATCCAGTCGCTGATTGGTGGGGTCTTCAACCCAAGTCAGCCCTTCTTTAAGGGCATAGGCCTCAAGCTGTGCACGCTCAATGGAAATTAAAGGCCGTACCAAACGCCCTTGACCCAAAGGACGCACCCTAGGCATAGCCGCCAATCCACGCACACCAGCCCCGCGTAACAAACGGAACAACAGGGTTTCAGCCTGATCTCCTTGATGCTGAGCCGTCAGCAAAACATCCTCTGGCCCCAAAAACTGCTCGAATACCTCATAACGAGCCCGGCGCGCCGCTTCCTCAAGATTGGACTGCTGATTAATGCGCACTGAACGCAGCCGCAAAGGCACCTGCAAAGCCGCACAAAACTGGGTGCAGTGGGCAGGCCAATCATCAGCGACTTTTTGTAAGCCATGATGTACATGGATGGCTGTCAGCGGAGGCAATGGTTCTGCTTTGCGCAACTGCGCCAAGATGTGTAGCAGGACGCTAGAATCCAATCCACCGGACAAAGCAAGATACCAAGCTTTAGCCTGCCGATAAGGTTGTAGGGCTAACTGCACAGACTGCAGTAAAGACATGGAATTAATCCTAGTTTGGACTGTTCAAAATCTACACAGCATGTTAAAAGCCCTACTACCTAAAAAGTTACCTAGCCGTTTGAAAAGCAAGGAAAATCATGACCAAGTCGGAATTGATCGAGCGGATTGTTAATCATCAGGAACAGCTCTCGGCAAAAGAGGTGGAGCTGGCCATCAAAACCATGCTGGAGCAAATGACTCAATCACTGGCTTCAGGTGAGCGTATTGAAATCCGGGGCTTTGGCAGTTTCTCTCTGCACTACCGCGCTCCGCGTATAGGCCGCAATCCTAAAACAGGCCAGTCTGTAGAGCTAGAGGGTCGTTATGTGCCCCATTTTAAGCCCGGTAAAGAGCTGCGCGATCGCGTCAACGAATAACACAATTTATTTACTGGCTAAGGTTGTAAGTTACGCATAAGCCAGTACAATGCGCAGCCTTGCATCTGGGTTTTACCGGGTGCCTGCCTGTTATGGTGGGCTCCGCCGGTCCCCTCGCAACGATCAACCGTGAACCCGGTCAGGTCCGGAAGGAAGCAGCCGTAGCGGTGACATTGTGTGCCGGGGTGTGGCTGGTGGAGTTCGCCTCCATCTGCAAAGGAATCGTCTTCCTCGACGATCCCCTCATTAGACTCGCTAATCAGTGATACTCACACAAATAAGCAGTGTCTACAGCCACCTTGAGCTGGAACTTGGCATGGGCCGGAACTTCAAACTGACTGCCTGCTTCAAAGTTTTGCCAAACCTCACTGCCCGGCAATTTGACCACTAAAGCACCAGCAATAATATGCATGATTTCTTTTTTACTGGTCCCAAACTCATACTCGCCGGGTGCCATAACCCCGATGGTAGCTGGGCTGGCTTTTAAGTCAAAGCCAATCGACTTAACCTTACCGTCAAAGTATTCATTCACATTAAACATGGGATTTGCTCCAAAGGGACGTGCAAAAGAGGCGCGCAGTATGCCCAAGCACTTAGGGTTCGCAAAGGCTTTTCCCGCGATCCGGCTGCATCCATAATACGCCGCTTTTTCAGAACCAAAGAGTCAAAGCATTATGGATTGTCGTCCCGGCTGCGCTGCCTGCTGCATTGCTCCCTCCATTAGCTCTCCTATTCCAGAGATGCCGCTGGGGAAGCCAGCCAATCAACGCTGCATCCAGTTGGATGAGCACAACCTTTGCCTTTTGTTTGGAAAGCCCGAACGCCCCGCAGTATGCCTAGCGTTCCAAGCTGATGAAACGCTCTGCCAAGCGAGCTCAGAGCAAGCGTTAAAACTACTCAGTTGGTTAGAAGAAGCCACCGCCTGACCCCTGAGTAGCCTGCATCACTACTTAGGAAACAGCTCGTTGAGCTTTAAAGCCAACATCATATTGCCTTCGGTGCGCACACGCCCAGACATAAAGGCCTGCATGCCGCTAATCTCACCAGAGAGTAGCCCTTTAATGGTTTCTTTATCCATAATCAAGGCAACGTCACAGCGTTCGGCCTCACCCGCTTGCAGATCACAAGTACCCTCTTTAACCACCAGATAGTAGTTTTCGGCATCCGTGATTTTGAATTGAAACACCAGATCCAAGCCCGCGGCTGCTTTAGGATTAAAGCGGGACTGCATGGATTGAAGGATTTCAGCAACATTGGCCATAAGATCATTCCTTTCTAAAGATTGCCGCAGGTTATGAGTAGAGCGGCTAAGCTGTCAACGGCATATCCCTAAGCGAATCCGTTAGAATTCCCCCTCTTCTGAGCAACCGAGATTCACCATGACCACCCGTTTCGTTCATCTACGCCTGCATACCGAGTTTTCACTGGTTGATGGACTGGTACGGGTCAAACCCTTGATGAAAGCTGTGGCCAGCGCCGGTATGCCCGCCATAGCCATGACAGATCAAAGTAACCTCTGCGCTTTAGTTAAATTTTACAAAGCAGCCCTGAGCGCGGGCATTAAGCCTATTTGTGGTGCTGATCTTTGGTTGGCGGGTATTGGCCCGGACAGCCCTTTATCACGCATCACCCTGCTGGCCATGAATCCCCAAGGCTATCGTCACCTGACGGAACTGATTTCCCGAGGTTGGATTGAAGGGCAGCAAAATGAGCGCGTGGTCATTGAGCGTTCTTGGGTTAAAGAGGCGGCTGAGGGGCTAATTGCCCTATCCGGTGCACGTGAAGGCGAAATTGGCCAAGCTTTATTGGCCGAGGATCAGGATAAGGCTGCTACCTTGCTGAATGAGTGGCTAGCCGTATTTGGCGATCGCTTTTACTTGGAAGTACAGCGTACTCAGCGCCCGCAAGAAGAGGAGTACCTCCATGCCGCTGTAGCCTTAGCTACCAAGCATCAGGTGCCTTTGGTGGCTACCAATGACGTGCGTTTTCTCAAACAGTCTGATTTTGAGGCCCACGAAACCCGTGTGTGTATCGGTGAGGGCCGCACTTTGGGCGATCCGCGTCGCCCGCGTTTGTACTCCGATCAGCAATACCTCAAAACGCCGGAGGAAATGGCTGCGCTGTTTGCTGATTTGCCAGAGGCGCTGGAAAACACCGTAGAGATCGCCAAGCGCTGCAATATCGTGGTGCAGTTGGGGAAAAACTTCCTGCCTAATTTCCCTATTCCCGAAGGCATGACCATTGATGAATATTTTCGTCAGGTGTCCTTTGAGGGCTTGGAAGAGCGGCTTTTGGTGCTGCTGTCCAAAGATTCGCCCGATTATGAAACAAAGCGTCAAATCTATATTGATCGCTTGGAGTTTGAGCTAAATACCATCATCCAGATGGGGTTCCCCGGCTACTTCCTGATCGTGATGGACTTTATCCAGTGGGCCAAGAATAACGACGTTCCTGTAGGGCCGGGGCGGGGCTCGGGTGCGGGCTCCTTAGTAGCCTACTCGCTGAAAATCACCGACCTTGATCCGCTGGCCTATGATCTGCTGTTCGAGCGCTTCCTCAATCCTGAGCGGGTGTCCATGCCGGACTTTGACGTGGACTTTTGCATGGATGGCCGCGATCGGGTGATTGAGTACGTGGCCGACAAGTACGGACGCAATGCGGTCAGCCAGATCATCACCTTTGGCTCTATGGCTGCTAAAGCGGTGGTGCGCGATGTGGCGCGGGTACAGGGTAAATCCTACGGTTTGGCCGATCGGTTGTCGAAGATGATCCCCTTTGAAGTAGGGATGACACTGGAGAAAGCCTTCGAGCAGGAAGAACCGCTGCGGGAGTTCCTCAAAAATGATGAGGAAGCCCAAGAAATTTGGGATATGGCCCTGCAACTGGAAGGCATCACCCGTGGCACTGGCAAGCATGCCGGTGGTGTGGTCATTGCTCCGACCAAGCTTACGGACTTTTCCCCCGTCGCCTGCGATGAAGAGGGCGGCGGACTGGTCACTCAGTTTGATAAAGATGATGTTGAAGCTGCGGGATTGGTGAAGTTTGACTTCCTCGGCTTGCGTACCCTGACCATCATTAAATGGGCACTGGAAACCATCAACCGCGAGCGGGCTAAGAAAGACCTTGATCCGGTCAATATTGATTTCATTCCGCTGGACGACAAGCTGACCTACGAGCTGCTGCAACGGGCGGAAACCACGGCCGTGTTCCAGCTTGAATCGCGGGGCATGAAAGAGCTGATTAAAAAGCTCAAACCCGACTGTTTGGAAGATTTGATCGCTTTGGTGGCCCTGTTCCGGCCCGGCCCGCTGCAATCGGGCATGGTGGATGACTTTATCAACCGTAAACACGGCCGTGCGGAGCTGTCCTACCCGCATCCCGACTATCAATACGCCGGTCTAGAGCCGGTGCTTAAGCCCACCTACGGCATCATCCTCTACCAAGAACAGGTGATGCAGATCGCGCAGGTGATGGCCGGTTATACCCTCGGCGGTGCGGACATGCTGCGTCGAGCCATGGGTAAGAAAAAGCCCGAGGAAATGGCCAAGCAGCGCGGTGGCTTTATTGAGGGCTGTGCCAATAACAACATTGATGCCGATCTCGCGGGTAATATCTTCGATTTGGTGGAGAAGTTCGCAGGTTACGGCTTTAACAAGTCGCACTCGGCGGCCTATGGTCTGGTGTCTTACCAAACGGCTTGGCTGAAAACCCATTACCCCGCGCCCTTTATGGCGGCGGTGTTGTCAGCGGATATGCACAACACCGACAAGGTCGTCACTCTGATCGAAGAATGCCGCACCATGAAGTTGCGGCTGGTGGCTCCGGACGTCAATAACTCGGTGTTCAGCTTCACTGTGGACGACGAAGGACGCATTGTTTACGGCTTAGGCGCGATCAAGGGTGTGGGCGAAGGCCCGGTAGAGGCCATCGTGGAGTGCCGTCAGGCGGCTGGCCCTTTCACAGACTTATTTGATTTTTGCAGTCGTGTGGATCTGAAAAAGATCAACAAGCGCACCCTTGAGGCCTTAATCCGCAGTGGTGCTCTGGATCGCCTTGGGCCGCATTACTCGGATGATCCCAAGGTCTATCAAGCCGGCATCAACCAAAACCGTGCCCTGTTGTTAGCGGCTGTAGAGGAGGCTGTGCAGGCCGCTGAGCAAAATGCGCGCACCCAAAACAGCGGTCATATGGACTTGTTTGGGGGTGTCTTTAACGAAGCAGCGGCTGATGTCTATGCCAATCACCATCACACGCGTCCCTTATCCATTAAAGAACGGCTAAAAGGCGAAAAAGATACCCTCGGTCTCTATCTAACCGGTCATCCCATTGATGAATACGAGGGTGAAGTCCGCCGCTTTGCTCGACAACGCATCGTAGATTTACGCCCGGCTCGGGATACTCAGACCGTAGCCGGCTTAATCATTGATCTGCGGGTGATGAAAAACAAACGGGGCGAGAAAATGGGTTTTATTACGCTGGACGATCGCTCTGGGCGTATTGAGGCCTCCTTATTCGCCGAGGCTTTTACCAATTCTCATACCTTGTTACAAACTGACACCCTAGTTGTTTTAGAGGGCGAAGTAAGCCATGACGACTTCTCAGGCGCTTTGCGCGTGCGCACTAAGCGGGTATTAAGTCTGGGAGAGGCCAGAACAGCTTTAGCTGAAAGCCTGCAAATTCGTGTCACGCAGACCCAACTACAAGGAGAAATCCTAAATTGGCTGGCCCAAATCTGCCAAAAGTACTCAGGCTCTTGCCCTATTACCCTCGACTACACCGGACAAGAGGCTCAAGCCACTCTACAATTAGGTCAAGATTGGAACATCGAACCTCAAGATGCCTTGTTGCAAGCATTACGTGACCAGTTCGGGCCCAGCAACGTCTCTTTGCAATACCGCTAACCTTACAAGGCCTATCTCTTGGGATAGGCTGAACCCTCAAAAACACTCGGCCATTTGGCTAGATCAAGACAAATAGAAGCCTATGAACCCCAACTTTCTGGATTTCGAACAGCCCATTGCTGAACTTCAGGCCAAAATCGAAGAGCTGCGCTTGGTGGGTAACGATAATGCCCTAAACATCAGCGATGAAATCGCCTTACTTCAGGAAAAAAGTCGTCTGCTCACGGAAAACATTTTCAGCAACCTGAGCAGTTGGCAAATTGCTCAACTGGCGCGCCACCCCAAACGCCCTTACACACCGGACTATATCCGCCATCTGTTTACTGAGTTTGAAGAGTTACACGGTGATCGGCACTTTGCGGATGATGCCGCCATTGTGGGTGGAGTGGCCCGTCTAAACGACAAACCTATTGTGGTCATTGGCCATCAAAAAGGTCGGGATGTACGCGAGAAAGTACGCTGTAACTTCGGCATGCCCCGCCCCGAAGGTTATCGTAAAGCCTGCCGCCTGATGGAGTTGGCCGAGCGCTTCCGCATGCCTATCCTCACCTTTATTGATACCCCCGGTGCTTACCCTGGCATTGATGCCGAAGAGCGCAACCAAAGCGAAGCCATCGCTTGGAACCTGCGGGTTATGTCACGTCTTAAAACTCCAATCATCGCTACCGTAGTGGGTGAAGGCGGTTCTGGGGGTGCCTTGGCTATTGGTGTGGGCGATCGTTTGAACATGCTGGAGTACTCCACCTACGCCGTGATTTCCCCTGAAGGCTGCGCCTCCATTTTGTGGCGGACAGCCGAAAAAGCCCCCGATGCCGCAGAAGCTATGGGTATTACAGCCTATCGCCTTCAGGAGCTAGGCATCGTAGATACCGTTATTCGGGAACCTTTGGGTGGCGCGCACCGTAACCCTGCCTTAATGGCAGAAGCTATCCGTGAAGAGCTGCTGGTTCAGCTAGAAACTTTGCAGTCTTTAAGTACCGAAGACTTGTTAGCACAACGCTACGAGCGCTTAATGGGCTTTGGTATCGTCTAATAGCAATGAGACCTGCATCCTTTGCATTCCAAGGCAAAGGATGTAGCCTTTTCCATCAATCCTGTCTTAAAGCTCGCTGCACAGGAGCAAAAGAGCGGCGATAAATGGGAGTTGGCCCTAAGCGCTGCAAAGCCTCTAAGTGTTTAGGTGTTGGGTAGCCTTTGTGTTGCGCCAACCCATATCCTGGATACTGTGTATCTAAAAGCTGCATTTCCCGATCCCGACTCACCTTTGCCAGAATAGAAGCTGCTGCAATGGCAGGCTCTAAAGCATCACCACCAATAACGGGGCGGCTAGACATAGGTAAAACTGGACAACGATTGCCGTCCACGAGAACCAGCATTGGCCGAATACTTAACCCCTGCACAGCGCGCTGCATAGCAAGCATTGTGGCGTGCAGGATATTCAGCCGGTCAATTTCCTCTACTTCGGCCCGAGCGATGCACCATGCTAGAGCTTTGGCACAGATTTCATCGTACAAAAGCTCCCGTCGCGCTTCACTGAGTTTTTTAGAGTCGTTCAAGCCCACAATAGGTTGTTGAGGATCGAGAATAACCGCTGCAGTAACCACCGGGCCGCACAGAGGGCCGCGTCCCACCTCATCCACTCCAGCAACGGAGCCCTCAACGGTAGAAAAATCCAATCCCATTTGCCTCATTGAGCAACCAACTCCAACACAGCTTCCGCTGCTTGATGGGAGGCATTAAGCCGCAATTTTTGGTGCAACTTGGCAAAAGTGGCGACCTGCTCCTGAGGATGATCCAAGGCTTGAATCAAGGCCGGAACCATTGCATTGGGCTGAGCCGCATCTTGAATAAACTCAGGCACTAACAAACGACCAGCCAATAAATTGGGTAGAGCAAAGAAAGGGGTTTTTACCAAGCGCTTAGCAATGCGGTAGGTCATGTTCGACACTCGGTAGGCCACGACCATAGGACGACGATGCAATAAGGCCTCTAAGGTTGCTGTCCCTGAAGCAATCAAGACTGCATTACAGGCTGTTAACGCCTCATGGGATTGCCCATCTAATAGCCTCACGGAAAGCTCAGGATAATCCAACAACAACTGCTCCAGTTGGTGCCGACGCTCTGGAGTCGCACAAGGCAATATAAAACGAATGTTCGGGCGCTGAATCTGTAGCAAACGCGCGGTTTCTAAAAACAGACTACCCAAACGGGATACTTCACCACCTCGACTGCCAGGCATCAGAGCAATAACAGAATCCTCTGCACTCAAGCCCAGTCGCTTACGGGCGGCTCCAGAGTCCACAGACATCTCAATTTGATCCGCCAGAGGATGCCCAATAAAGTGCACGGGAACCTGATGCTCTTCATAGAAGCGGGCCTCAAAAGGCAACAGAGTCAACATCAGGTCACAGGCTTTACGAATCTTTAGTACCCGCTTTTGCCGCCAAGCCCATACGGAGGGGCTAACGTAATGCACAGTACGAATACCAGCGTGACGTAACTTCAGCTCTAGTCCTAAGTTAAAATCCGGCGCATCAATGCCAATAAACACATCAGGCTGCTGTTGTATCAGATAGCGCACCAATGCGTAACGCCGCCACAACAACTCGGGTAAACGCCCCAAGACCTCAACCAAGCCCATGACAGCTAAGCGCTCTTGCGGGAAAAAGCTGTCTAATCCTTCAGCCTGCATCCGGCTTCCACCCACACCAATAAAACGAATATGGGGAGTGCGGGCTTTTAACGCCTGCATTAAGCCAGCCCCTAGAATATCTCCAGAGGCTTCGCCTGCCACTAGGGCGATGGTTAAGGGCTTAATATCAGCGGGTAATGCCACGTGTGGAGTCTCTAATGCTGTCCCTAAATAGAGCCACTTCTGGGAAGCGAGCGGCATCCTCTTCCAAGTGGACTAAGGCTTCTTCAGTCGTTAAATTCTGCCGATAAACGACTTTATAGGCCCGACGCAAAGCGGTAATGACCTCAGGAGTAAAGCCCCGCCGCCGCATGCCTTCAAAGTTCATGCTACGCGCTTCGGCAGGATTACCTAAGACGGTGACAAACGCTGGTACGTCTTTAACCACCCCTGAGCCCATACCACAGAAACTATGGGGCCCCACATGGCAGTGCTGATGAATCAGTACATAACCTGAAATAATCGCCCAATCACCCACATGCACATGGCCAGCTAGCCCGGCATTGTTCACGATAATGCAGTGGTCGCCCACCACGCTGTCATGACCAACGTGGGCATAGGCCATGATCAGGTTATGGCTACCGATGGTGGTTTCTGAGCGATCCTGCACTGTACCTCGGTGAATCGTTACACCTTCCCGAATGATGTTGTGATCGCCCATCACCAGTCGGGTAGGCTCACCTTTGTATTTCATATCGGGGGTATCTTCACCCACCGAAGAAAACTGGAAAATCCGATTGTATTTACCAATGCGAGTTGGGCCTTTCACAATCACATGAGGGCCAATGACGGTACCCTCACCAATTTCTACATCGGGCCCGATAATGGACCACGGACCGACCTCTACCCCATCAGCCAAACGTGCTGATGGGTCGATGATGGCTCGCGAGTCAATCAATGTCATAGTTTGCGTTCCGCACAAATGATCTCTGCCGAGCAGACTGTTTTATCATCTACAATCGCTTGACAATCAAATTTCCAGATCGCGCGTTTGGCGCTGATAAATTTTGCCTCTAATACCAATTGATCACCGGCAATCACCGGCTGACGAAAACGCAATTTATCGGATCCCACAAAGTAATACAGGGTACCGTCGGCTGGCTTAACACCCAGCATTTTAAAACCTAGGATTCCCGCAGCCTGAGCCATAGCTTCGACAATAAGCACACCGGGCATGATGGGATGATGAGGAAAATGGCCGTTAAAAAACGGCTCATTGATGGTGACGTTTTTATAGGCTCGAATGCACTGAGCTTCTGTATCAAGAGCTACTACCCGGTCAACCAGCAAAAAAGGGTAACGGTGGGGTAGGTATTCGCGAATTTCGTTAATATCCATCATGTCAGGAAAAGAGCCTGTAATTAAAGAAAATACCAGGTCACTTGCACTCAGCTGCAGGCAATTAAATACCTTTAACGCGACAAATCAAGTGACCGGTTTAGGCATCAGAAGCAGCATCTTCTTTGCTCGTCACGGCCGCTAATTGCTTTTCCAGATGCGACAAGCGACGGGCCATTTCGTCAAGCTGACGAATACGGGCCGCGCTCTTTTTCCATTCTGCTGCTGTTTGCATGGCCGTTCCGGATGAATATGCACCCGGCTCTGTAATAGAGCGCGTCACCATGGTCATACCGGTAACGAACACCCCATCACAAATATTAATATGTCCTACCATTCCTACACCGCCTGCAATCATGCAGTGGCGGCCAATATGGGTACTACCAGAAATCCCCACACAGGCTGCCATGGCTGTGTGATCCCCTACCTCCACATTGTGGGCAATTTGGATTTGGTTATCGAGCTTCACCCCTTTACCAATGCACGTATCCGATAAAGCCCCGCGATCAATAGTAGTATTGGCTCCTACTTCTGCATCATCACCAATACAGACTGAACCTACCTGAGCGATTTTGCGCCATACACCCTGTTCATTGGCAAATCCAAAGCCTTCACTACCAATAACCGCTCCGGGCTGGATCACTACACGCTTTCCTAGTTGCACATCGTGGCACAGGGTTACACGCGGCCCAAGTCGAGTATCCTCCCCCACCCGAACCCGGGCTCCAACATAGGTATGGGCGCTGATCTCCACTCGGGGGCCAACCCAAGCTCCAGCCTCTACCACAACGTAAGCACCGATGCAGGCTGAAGGATCAATCCAAGCATCAGATGCCACTACTGCTGTTGGGTGAATGCCTGCAACAGGCATAGGGCGTGTTTCAAATAAATGAGAAAGACGCGCATAAGCTAGATAAGGATCTTTTACTAACAGAGCTACGCCTGCAAACCCTTCGGCATCCTCTGGGCGCAACAAAACCGCAGCCGCTTGGCAGCTTGCCAAGTATTTACGGTACTGTGCATTAGCCAAAAAACTAATGTGTTGTGCCTTAGCCTCCTGTAGGGTCGCTATACCCTGAATTTGGGTGCTGGTTTGACCGCCTTGGAGTCTAGCTCCCAAATATTCGGCTAACTGGCCTAGGGTATGCGTCAAAGTCATATCAACGTATCTGATTCATGCGCTCAATCACTTGGCGCGTAATATCAAATTGTGGCTTAACGTTGACAACTGCAGAGGCTTCTACCACCAAGTCGTAATCCCCACGTTTGATAGTCTCTTCAACTGCTTTGTCCAGTTTGGGTTTTAGTTGCTGGAGCATGTCTCGATCAGCCTTGGATTTAGCATCATTCAGGTCTTTAGACTGAACCTGAAAATCCCGCGCTTTTTGCTTTAACTCAAGCTCTAAACGCTCTTGCTCGGACTGCTGCATCTTATCGCCGTTTTTAACCAAACGCTCTTGGATACGCTTGGCATCTTCCTCAAGCTTTTTCAGCTTATCAAGTTGGGGGCCAAACTTTCGTTCACTGTCCGTAATGTAGCGTTTGGCCGCATCCGACTCCTGAAGCGCCATCTGGATATTCAGTACTGCAATTTTCGTATCAGCACTGGCAGGGCCAGCTACCAGAATAGTGCTGGCAAGGAATAACGGAATGAGCTTGCGCACAATCAATACCACTCTATTTCAGTCAAGACCTGCATGCAGTGCAGCAGGATGGTTAAAAGGTTTGTCCCATTGAAAACTGGAATATCTCGGTTTCTGAATCGCTTGGTTTTTTAATCGGCAAGGCCAAACTGAAACTCAACGGACCAAAGCCACTCACCCAAGTCCCACCAATACCAATAGAACTGGCCATATCTGTCAAACTAAACTTGGAGCAATTTTTGGAACCTGAGCGGCATTTAGTATCAAATACGTTGCCCACATCCCAAAATACCGAGGTTCTAAACGCCCGCTGATCCTTTACAAAGGGCATAGGGAACATCACTTCTACACCACCAGTAACCAACAGGTTTCCGCCAAAAGGCTCTTCGTCATCATCCTCATCCACCAGAGTGCCTTCGTTTGATCCATCACTCGGCGTACTACGAGGCCCCAAAGTATTGTCTTTAAAGCCACGAACGGAGCTAAAACCACCGGCGTAGTAGTTCTCATAGAATGGCAATTTTGAAGTCGTGCCAAAACTATCACCGTATCCGAGCTTACCGTGCAAACGCAAAGTATAAGTCCGATTTAAAGGCGTAAACATTTGCCCATTATAATCAATTTTATAAAAGCTCAGGTCACTACCTGGTAGGGTCGTTTCTGCAGAAAGACTTTGTGAATAGCCCCGATTAGGCATAACGCCACGGTTTAAGGTGGACTCTGACCAACCTGCGTTGGCTTTAAAGTTAAGGTAGTTATCCCCTTCTTCATCTAAAAACTCAAAAATTTCGTTAACCGTATAAGTCCCGGTATCAATCGTGTCCTGCTGCAAAGAGAGACCAAATGATACACGCGAGGTTTCACTGATCGGATAACCAAAGCTAAAGCCAGCACCAAAACTATCTATCGAATAACTGGAAACATCGTATTCTGTATCATCATAATCGGTGATGCTATAGAACGCATTATAGCCCAAACTAATACCATCATCATTCCAGTAAGGATCCGTAAAGCCAAAGTTATAGCTGGTTTTATACTCACTGCGGTTTAAGCCAACGCTCACCCGGTTTCCGGTACCCATAAAGTTATCTTGACTGATGGAGGCACCTAAAATAATCCCCGAGTTTTGCGCAAAACCCGCGCTAGCACTCACCGATCCAGAAGCCTGCTCTTCAACAGCAAAGTTCACGTCAATCTGATCGTCAACTCCAGGAATTTGCGTTGTTTCTACACTGACTTCTTTGAAGTATCCTAAGCGCTCTAAACGGGTCTTAGACTGATCAATCAAGTAGGTTGAAGCCCAACCTCCTTCCATTTGTCGCATTTCACGCCGTAATACTTCATCAGCCGTTTTGGTATTGCCTCTAAAGTTAATGCGATTAACGTAGGCTCGCCGACCGGGATCAACGACAAAGGTTAGGGAAACCGTATTGTCATCATCATGGGGCTCTGGGATACCGTTCACATTAGCAAATGTATAGCCTTCGTTACCCAAACGACGGGTAATTAACTCAGAGGTTTTAGTCATGATATTGCGTGAAAATACTTGGCCTTGCTTAACCAATAAAAGCGCCTCTACTTCTTCCTGAGGAACTTTTAAATCACCACTGAGTTTAACTTCACGTACGGTATAACGCTCACCTTCTGCAATATTGATCGTAATATAAACACTCTTCTTATCTGGAGTAATAGATACTTGGGTTGAGGTTATATCCATATTAATATAACCACGATCCAGATAATAAGAGCGCAAACGCTCTAAATCACCGGCTAATTTTTCACGTGCGTATTTATCATCGTTGTAAAAAAACGATAATAAGTTTGTTGTCTTTAACTGAAAATCAGTGGTTAAATCTTCGTCAGAAAACAGGGTATTGCCAACGATATTAATATGTTTAATCGCCGCAACCGTACCTTCATTAATTTTAATTTTGAGCGATACTCTATTTCGCGGTTGCGGAACAATAGAGGTTTCGATGCTGGCGGAATATCGACCTTGAGCTACGTATTGACGCTGTAATTCATTACGCACGCCGTCCAAGGTTGCCTGTTGAAAAATCTCACCTTCGGCCAAGCCAGCTTGTTGTAGACCTTTGAGTAAATCTTCCGACTTAATCGCTTTGTTGCCCTCTAACTCAATTTTAGAGATAGAAGGCCGCTCTACCAAATTGACGATTAATACGTTGCCTTCGCGGCTCAGTTGAATATCTTGGAAGAACCCCGTCCTAAACAGAGCACGGGTAGCCTCAACCAAACGCCGCTCATCTAAAGTATCACCGACATTTAGAGGTAAGGCGCTAAAGACGCTACCCGCAGACACCCGTTGCAGGCCATTAATGCGGATATCAGAAATAGTAAAGGAGTCGGCATGAACCTGAGCAATAACCAATGCAAACAGAAGCGCCGAAAGCAGCAAGCGTTTCATGAAGTCCTTTTTAGAAAGAAAACGTGAAAATGAGCCGCATTAGCATGAATCCTTTGCATTAAAGGCGTCCTATGTCGTTGAACAGCGCCAACAACATCAGTCCAAACATTAAGCCAATACCAATTTGCATCCCCCACCCCTGCACCCGATCCGACAATGGCCGCCCACGCACACCTTCAATGGCATAAAACAGCAGGTGCCCCCCATCAAGAACAGGAATAGGCAACAGGTTAAGCACGCCTAAACTAATGCTTAGGTAAGCCAAGAAATTTAAAAAGCTACCCAAACCCGACTGGGCAGAAGCGCCCGCCACTTTAGCAATGGTTATCGGGCCGCTCAAGTTTTTTACCGATAACTCACCTAACAACATTTTTTTCAACGAATCCAGCGTCAAAACGCTCATAGACCAAGTACGGCGTACAGCCTCAGCAACCGCCTCCAAAGGCCCAAAGTTCAGCTCACGCAGCATATCCTGCGGCCAGTCCACAGGCTGAGCACCAGCGCCCAGATAACCACGCCCGTCATCACGTTTATCTAAGGTCAGGGGGATGGTTAGCTGTTGTCCGGCTCGATCCAAATGCAGCTCAATTCTGCGTCCAGGCAAGGACTGAACCTGCTGCACCAGTTGGTACCATCCTTCAATGGGTTGATCATTTAGGCGCAATACTCGATCACCTAATTGCACTCCAGCTTGCTGGGCTGGCCCTTGAGCATCTAACTCTGCAATCACTGGTTCTACCGCAGGCCGCCAAGGAATTAATCCCAACTGTTCTAAGGGATCTGGCTCTTCTACGTTCCTTAACCACGCATTGAGTTTTATTTGGTAGTCCCACTCCCGAGCATTTGAATCCAAAACCTTAATGACTAAGGTTCCGGTTTCACCCAATCGCTCAACCAACCTTAAATTAACAGCGCCCCAACTGGTGACAGCTTTCCCATCAACCGCGATAAGCTCTTGTCCGATTTGAAGCCCTGCTTGCTCCGCCAAACTACCGGCAGCAAGACCACCAATAATGGGCTTAACCTGTTGCGAGCCCATTAAGGCCAGCACCCAAAATAAGACAACCGCTAGAGCAAAATTCACCAAGGGGCCGGCTGCTACAATGGAGAAACGCTGGGCCACTGACTTACGATTAAAAGCCTGATTAAGTAACTCCGGTTGTACGGGTGCTTCTCGCTCATCCAACATGCGGACGTAGCCCCCCAAAGGAATCGCCGCAATAACAAACTCTGTTCCCTGCCGGTCATACCAACGCACGAGGGGAGTACCAAAGCCTACCGAGAACCTCAACACCCGGACACCACAACGCCGAGCCACCCAAAAGTGCCCCCACTCATGGACGGTCACTAAGAGGCCTAAAGCAATTAGGGTCGCAAACAGGGTATACAGCATATCCATTTCAATCTCCCGAACTGGCTCAAGTCAGAGGTTGCGCTGCTGCAACCAACGCTCTGCATGCTGACGAGCCACACGGTCGGCCAGTAATACATCATCTAAGGAAGTTGCTGCTGTTATAGCCTCAGATTCCAGAACTTGGGCAATCAAGATTGGTATTTGCGTAAAACGAATACGCTGGTCTAAAAAAGCGGCTACAGCAACTTCATTAGCGGCATTTAGCATAGCGGGGGCTATTCCTCCCGCTTCAGCGGCTTGCCGAGCTAAAGCCAGACAAGGGAAACGCACCTCATCCGGAGTTTCAAACTCCAAATGCCCAATACGTATTAAATCCAAAGGAGATACCCCTGAATCAACGCGCTCAGGCCAAGCCAGTGCATGGGCAATGGGGGTACGCATATCCGGATTACCAAGCTGAGCTAATACCGAGCCATCCACATAATCCACCATAGAGTGGATGACACTTTGCGGATGAATCACCACCTCAACCTGATCAGGTCGTGCATTAAATAACCAACAGGCTTCAATCAGCTCTAAGCCTTTGTTCATCATACTGGCTGAATCCACTGAAATCTTACGCCCCATAGACCAGTTGGGGTGTGCGCAAGCCTGTTCGGGCGAAGCCTGAGCCAGAGCCTCTAATGGCCAAGTTCTAAACGGGCCTCCCGAGGCTGTCAGTAGAATACGCCGCACGCCCAGAGCTCTCAGATCATTGCCCTGTTGTGTAGGCAGGCATTGAAAAATAGCGTTGTGCTCACTATCAATCGGTAATAACAGTGCCTGATTTTCCTTAACCGCCTGCATAAATAAAGCACCGGACATCACCAAAGCTTCTTTATTTGCCAAAAGTACCCGTTTACCGGCTTGCACCGCCGCTAAGGTGGGTTTTAGGCCAACCGCCCCCACAATAGCGGCCATTACCACATCAACATCCGTGTGAGAAGCGACCTGACACAGCGCGTCAGCTCCAACTAATACCTCAGTAACGGCATTCAAACCCGCTTCAGATAATGTGTCACGCAATAGAGCGGCGTTAGTCTCATCAGGTACTACGGCATAGCGCGGACGATGTACAAGACAGAGTTTGGCCAACTCGGCCATGCGAGAAAACCCAGTCAAGGCAAAGGCTTGATAACGCTCGGGATGACGACCGATGACATCTAAGGTACTTAGGCCAATAGAGCCCGTTGCTCCTAATACCGTAACCCGCAACGGATGCCCCATTACCAACTCCCCCAACTCGATAGCAAGAGCAAAGCCGCAAATACGGGAACTGCGGCCGTTAGGCTATCAATACGATCTAAAATCCCACCATGACCCGGTAACAGTTGGCTGCTGTCTTTAAGCCCTGCGCTGCGCTTGAACATGCTTTCCGTCAAATCACCGATGATGGAACAGGCCACCACCAACACAATACCCGGAATTGCCAACAACCAGTGTAGCCAGCCCCAGTGCTGATATAAACCAACTCCAAAACTCAGTAACAGACAGGCTGCCAAACCACCGATGGCGCCTTCCCAAGTTTTCCCAGGACTCACCGCTAGGGCTAATTTGCGCACTCCAAAGCGGCGACCCGCAAAATAAGCCCCAATATCCGCAGTCCAAACTAAAACCATCACCATCAAAATCAAAGTATTACCCTGACCCTGAGGCCAAGTTTTAAGTATTTGCAACCCTTGCCAAGCAGGCAGCAGTAATGGGAGGCCTATTAATAAAGCGATGCCCGGCTTGGCCCAAAACACCGCACTACTGGGATAGCGCACCACTAAAAACACCGCCCAACACCACCAAGCTACGCCTAATAGCAATACGGGTTTAGCCAGTGCAGGGACTTGATACAAACACAGCAACAGCAATCCCACAGCCGCCGCATAGCCAATACGGACGAACTGTTGCTGATAACCCGCTAATCGAGCCCACTCCCAAGCAGCTAATACAATCACACTACCAATGAAGCTAGCGAAGGCGGCACCATTTAAAGCAAAAAAGCCCAATAGCGCGATAGGAAATAAAATCAGGGCGGTGATGATGCGTTGTTTTAGCATGATGAAGAAGAGACCTCAGCCTGAACTTGCTCATCGGTTTTTCCAAAACGCCGCTGCCGCTTAGCGAAGCTATCCAGCGCCGCTTGCATGGCATCTTGTTTAAAATCAGGCCAAAACGCCTCGGTAAAATACAGCTCTGCGTAGGCCATCTGCCACAGCAGGAAATTACTGATGCGTTGCTCACCGCCAGTACGGATGCACAAATCAACCGGAGGTGCATCCCTTGTAGAAAGGTGCTGCTGGAACAACTCTGGAGTAAAGGCATCCGGTGTCAATGTGCCCACCTGAACTTGCTGAGCTAACTGCTGTGCTGCCTGCACAATATCCCATTGCCCACCGTAGTTCGCAGCCACCTGCAAGGTAAAACGTTGCCCATCGGCTGTAGCCGCCTCAGCATCCTGTATGGCTTTTTGCAGCTCAGGGTGAAAACGCGAGCAATCACCTAAAATTTTCAAACGAATGGAATTTTCCTTTAGCTTACGCACTTCCCGGCGTAAAGCTGCTAAAAACAGCTCCATCAAGGCACTGACCTCCCCTGCTGGGCGTTGCCAATTTTCACTAGAAAAGGCAAACAGGGTCAGCACCTCCACGCCTGCGTTAGCGCAGGTATCAATCACAGCCCGCACTGCATCTACCCCTGCCTTGTGTCCCGCGATTCCCGGTAATAAGCGCTTTTTAGCCCAGCGATTATTTCCATCCATAATGATGGCCACATGGCGGGGAATGTTTTGCATGACAAGCTTTTCCATACAGCAACTCTGGGTGCAGTGCCAGCACTACTCAGATACTTAACTCAAGATCAGAATGCTGGTGATTCTTTTTATCAGGTAGTCCTAAAAAGGAACCACACCTGATGTCGATTGGGCGCTGAGCGCACAGCCGTAAACCTCTTAGCAATGCACCCTAAGAGGCCTGTTCGACCGCCTAATTCATAGCTGATTAAACAGCCATTAAATCGGCTTCTTTCTTTTCCAGCAGCTTATCGGCTTCAGCCACAAAGCGATCGGTGATTTTTTGCACATCATCCTGTGCCCGACGCTCGTCGTCTTCGCTGATTTCCTTCTCTTTCAGCAAGTCTTTTAACTGCGCTAGGGCATCACGGCGGATATTACGTATTGCTACACGGGCGTGCTCGGCTTCGGCTCTAGCTTGCTTGGTATAGCCTTTGCGGGTTTCCTCGGTTAAAGGTGGCATGGGAACCCGAATAGTTGTGCCCGCAGTCGCTGGATTTAAGCCTAAATCCGACGTCATGATGGCCTTTTCTACCGCTTGGATCATGCTCTTATCGAAGACACTGAGGGCCAAGGTGCGTGAGTCTTCTGCAATCACGTTGGCCACCTGACGCAAAGGAGTATCTGCACCGTAATAAGAAACCATCACGCCATCGAGAATGCTGGGATGAGCCCGACCGGTACGGATCTTGGCAAAAACAGTACTCAGATTTTCCAGGGTTTTTTGCATACGCTCCTGGGTATCCTGTTTGATCTCGTTGATCATTACTTCGACTCCTCGATCAGAGTTCCTTCGGACTCGCCCAATACAATATTCAACAGAGCACCGGGCTTATTCATATTAAACACTCGCAAGGGCATGTTGTGATCACGGCATAGGCAAATCGCAGTTAAATCCATCACCCCTAGTTTTTCTGCCAATACTTGGTCATAGCTCAAGCGGTCGTATTTTTCAGCCTGAGCATTCTTCATGGGATCGGCGGTATAAACGCCATCGACTTTAGTGGCTTTGAGCACTATATCAGCCTGTACCTCAATAGCACGTAAACAGGCTGCCGAATCGGTGGTAAAAAAAGGATTACCTGTTCCAGCTGAAAACAGCACAACCTCTCCAGCACTGAGATGGCGCACCGCTTTACGTCGATCGTAGTGGTCTGTCACACCCACCATAGAAATGGCAGACATCACCAAGGCAGGAATATTAGAGCGCTCCAAGGCATCGCGCATGGCTAAGGCATTCATGACCGTAGCTAACATGCCCATGTGATCCCCGGTGACGCGATCCATTCCAGCCGCTGACAAAGCAGCACCTCGGAATAAATTGCCACCGCCAATCACTAAACCAACTTGGACACCGATACCGATCAGTTGGCCAATTTCCAAGGCCATACGATCCAGTACCTTAGGATCAATCCCTGAATCCTCAGTTCCCATGAGGGCCTCACCGCTCAACTTAAGCAGAATGCGTTTGTAGCGAGGCTTTTGCCCGCTCATAGCTTGAGCCATTGGTGTATCCCCCTGGAGCTTTGCGTAAAGACAACTATCTGACTGAGCGATCAGCTATGACTTGACCATGACCTCTGGTATCAAGTTCCCTTGCACTAGCACTAAGCACGCTGATACTGCAAAAATTGCTAGGCCATGTGGCAAAAAGGCCACCCATAGGGGTAGCCTCTCTATAGCCTTTAAGGCGGCCCGACCTTATTGCTTGCTGGCAGCAACCTGAGCAGCTACTTCAGCAGCGAAGTCTACTTCAGCTTTCTCGATGCCTTCACCCACTTCGTAACGTACGAAGGACAGGATCTCAGCACCGGCTTTTTTAGCCAAATCACCGACTTTAACCTCTGGATCCATGATGAAAGCTTGCTCTACCAAGCTGGCTTCGGCCTTGAACTTAGCGATACGGCCTTTAACCATGTTTTCAACGATGTTTTCAGGCTTACCGGCCATCTTATCCGCGTTCAATTGACGGAAGATTTCTTCTTCCTTGGCAATAAGTTCAGCGGAGATATCTGCAGGGCTCAAAACGGCTGGGTTAGAAGCAGCGACATGCATAGCAATTTGCTTAGCCAGCTCTTCGTTACCGCCGTTTAGAACCACCAACACACCAATACGATGACCGTGCAGGTAAGTACCGATCACATCACCTTCAACACGAGTCAGACGACGAATGTTGACGTTTTCACCGCACTTAGCCACCAAAGCTTCACGAGCGGACTCCCGAGCCGATACCAGAGGAGCAACCTCAGTCAGCTTTTCAGCAACGGCATGGTTCAGGCTCTCAGCAACGAAGGCTTTGAAGTCTTCTTGCAGGGCCAAGAAGTCAGTTTGAGAGTTGACTTCGATGATAGTAGCGGCATTGCCTTCTGCTTTGATGGCGATAGAGCCTTCAGCAGCGATGTTACCCGCTTTTTTAGCCGCTTTAATGGCTCCAGAAGCACGCATATCGTCGATGGCTTTTTCGATGTCACCAGCGGCTGCTACTAGGGCTTTTTTGCATTCCATCATGCCTTGGCCAGTGCGCTCGCGCAGTTCTTTAACCAAAGCGGCTGTAATCTCTGCCATGCTTAAAATCCTCTATTTAAGGGTATTAATGGATGGACTACTCGGCTTACAGCCGATCGTCAGTCAAGTGTAGGCTCAGCCAGCGACTGAGCCTACAGACGGGGAGTACCGAACCCCTTAGCCTTCAACTACTTCAGTGACTTGCTCTTCAACGTATTCGTCGATAGCAGCACCGGAACGCTGACGGCCAGACAGGATGGCATCACCCATAGCCCCTAAATAGAGTTGCACAGCACGGATGGCATCATCGTTACCGGGGATGATGTAATCCACGCCCTCAGGGCTGCTGTTGGTATCCACTACGCCAATCACTGGGATGCCCAGTTTGTTGGCTTCAGTGATGGCGATACGCTCGTGCTCAACGTCGATGACAAACATCGCGTCTGGCAGGCCACCCATATCTTTGATACCGCCCAAGCTGCGCTCCAGTTTTTCCAGATCGCGGCTACGCATCAGAGCTTCTTTTTTGGTCAACTTGTCAAAAGTACCGTCTTGAGACTGGGTTTCCAGCTCACGCAAGCGCTTGATAGAGGCACGGATGGTTTTGTAGTTGGTCAGCATGCCGCCGAGCCAACGGTGATCAACATAAGGTTGGCCACAACGGGCGGCTTCTTCGCGTACCAGTTTGCTGGCAGAGCGCTTGGTGCCCACAAATAGGATTTTGTTTTTACCGGCAGCCAGTTTCTCAACAAAGCTCAGGGCTTCGTTGAACATAGGCAGAGTTTTTTCGAGGTTGATGATGTGAATCTTGTTGCGCGCACCAAAAATGTACTTGCCCATTTTTGGGTTCCAGTAACGGGTTTGGTGACCGAAATGCACACCGGCCTTCAGCATATCGCGCATATTAACTTGAGACATGGACTATTCCTCAATCTTGGGTTAGGCCTCCACGCATCCCGCCATCCAACCCTTAAGGGCACCCTAGATGGTGTGTCGATACGTGTGTGGAATTAAGCTACAACAGCCTGTCTGTTGAGCGGTGCGCTTTATAGCACAAAGACTTCTGTTAGACCAGATCAAAGGCCCTGAGCTACATACAGAGCACGCTGCTGCTTGTTCGGCTTTAGTTTATTATCTAGCCTCTTATGTGTCTTAACTTACGCGATTGAGCCTAGAGGTTTGCATGCCCGTCCTTATTAAAACTCCTGAAGAAATCGAAAAAATGCGCGTGGCCGGGCGACTAGCGGCAGAAGTGCTGGAGATGATTGCCGAGCATGTCAAACCGGGCGTTACCACCAATACGCTGGATCAGATTTGCCACGACTATATTGTGAATGTGCAGCAAGCCATTCCCGCCCCCTTAAACTATAAGGGCTACCCCAAATCCATCTGTACCTCCATCAATCAGGTGGTGTGTCACGGTATTCCCAACGACAAACCATTAAAAAATGGTGACATCATTAACGTGGATATCACGGTAATCAAAGATGGCTACCACGGCGACACCAGCAAAATGTTCCTCGTAGGCAAAGTACCTGACTGGGCCGAGCGCTTAAGCCGCGTTACCCAAGAGTGCCTCTACTTAGGTATCGAACAAGTACGCCCCGGTTGCCATTTAGGAGATATCGGCGCAGTCATTCAAAAACACGCCGAACGCCAAGGTTTCTCTGTTGTGCGCGAATACTGTGGGCACGGCATTGGCCGACTCTTCCACGAAGAACCTCAAGTCCTGCACTACGGTAGCGCAGGTACCGGCATTGAACTCAAAGAAGGCATGATTTTCACCATTGAACCTATGATCAACCAAGGCGTGGCCGATACCCGCTTAATGGGCGATGGTTGGACGGCGATTACTAAAGACCGCAAACTGTCGGCTCAATGGGAACATACACTGCTGGTCACAGCTACAGGATACGAGATTCTGACCCTGCGCTCTGAAGAAACCATCCGCCGGATCGGGCCTTAATAACCGCCTCACTGCCAAGCCTCTAAGTTCAAAACACTGAAGGAAAACCCATATCATGTTTCAGGCGGATCCAGAGCTGTTCGACACTCAGCAGATTCAAGCAGAACTGGCCCAAGGCACTCCTCCCATCACCTTATTCAAACAAGCCCTACGTAAAGCACGCCAAGTATTGGACGAGCGCTTTACCTCAGGCCATGACATTCGTGTCTTAGTGACTGAGCGGGCTTGGCTGATCGACCAACTGCTGTACCAAATATGGCAACAGTTCAACTGGGAAGCCCAGCCCAACATCGCTCTGCTGGCTGTGGGTGGCTATGGCCGAGGAGAGCTGCACCCCTACTCAGATATTGATCTGTTGATTCTGCTGGAAGAAGGAGGACACGAAGCCCACCGCGACTCCATTGAGCGCTTTTTGACCCTACTCTGGGATATTGGCTTAGAAGTTGGTCAAAGCGTGCGCTCCGTACAAGAATGCGCCGATGAAGCGCGGGGCGATCTCACCATCATCACCAACCTGATGGAAAGCCGCACCATCGCTGGCCCTGAACGCTTACGCCAACAGATGCAAGAGGTAACAGCCCCTGAACATATGTGGCCTAGCAAGGCATTTTTCCTAGCCAAGCGCCAAGAAGTGCTGACCCGCCACGAAAAATACAACGATACCGAATACAACCTAGAGCCCAATGTTAAAGGCTCTCCAGGTGGGTTGCGGGATATCCAAACCATCTTGTGGATCGCCCGCCGTCAATTTGGCACCCTAAACTTACCGGCGATGGTGCGTAAGGGATTTATCCTTGAAAGCGAATACGCTTCCCTCACCTCCTGCCAAGAATTTTTATGGCGCGTGCGTTATGCCCTACATCTATTAGCAGGCCGCGCCGAAGACCGTTTGCTGTTTGACTACCAACGTAAAATCGCCGGTATGCTGGGCTTTGAAGCCGACAACGCCAAATTGGCCGTTGAACGCTTCATGCAAAAATACTATCGCGTGGTGATGGTGGTTGCAGAGCTGAACGACCTCATCAAGCAGTATTTCGAAGAGGTCATCCTCACGCCCCACAGTAATGAAGCGCCCATCACGCTTAATGAGCACTTTCAAATTCGGGATGGCTACCTTGAAGTCAGTGGCGATAAAGTCTTTGAGCGCAGCCCCTCAGCCCTATTGGAAGTCTTTGTCATTTTAGCTCAGCATCCCGAAATTCTAGGGGTGCGTTCGGATACTATTCGCCAATTGCGTGACCATCGCCATTTGATTGACGAACACTTCCGCAACAATCCCGAAAACACGCGATTATTTATAGAGATCTTGCGCTGCAAAGAAGGTGTTTACCGTAATCTACGCCGCATGCACCGCTACGCCATTTTAGGACGTTATTTGCCCGAATTTGGCTACATTGTCGGCCAAATGCAGCATGATTTGTTCCACAGCTATACCGTAGATGCGCATACCCTGAACCTGATTAAAAATCTACGCAAGCTGCGTCATTCAGCTCAAGCAGAAAAATACCCACTGGCCAGTCGGCTGTTTGAAAAACTCCCCAAACAAGAGCTTTTATACATCGCCGGTCTGTACCACGACATTGGCAAAGGACACGGCGGCGACCACTCCGAATTGGGTGCAGTCTATGCCCAAGCATTTTGCGAGCAACATCAGCTCCCCCGCTGGGATACGGAACTCATTGTGTGGCTTGTACGCAGCCATTTAGTGATGTCCACTACCGCGCAGCGTAAAGACCTATCTGATCCTCAAGTCATTAATGATTTTGCTCAATTTGTCGGCGACGAAATTCATCTGGATTACCTCTATATCCTGACGGTTGCCGACATTAACGCCACCAATGCTACCCTGTGGAACTCTTGGCGAGCCAGCTTACTGCGCCAGCTCTACACCGAAACCAAACGCGCCCTAAAACGCGGACTGGAAAACCCGCTCGGACGCGAAGAGCAAATTCAGCAGACCCAACAAGCCGCTTTGGATTTACTGGTGCGAGGCGGTACCGACCCAGACGATGTCGAACACCTGTGGAAGCAACTGGGCGACGATTATTTTCTACGCCATACCGCCAATGACGTGGCTTGGCACACTGATGCCATTATCGAGCACGCCAGCACCACTGAGCCCTTAATTTTGATTAAGGAAACCTCGCCCCGTGAGTTTGAAGGTGGCACACAAATTTTCATCTATGCCCCTGACCAGCACGATTTTTTCGCGGCGACGGTGGCAGTGATGGATCAGCTCAACCTGAACATTCACGATGCACGTATCTTGACTTCTATCAGCCAGTTCACACTAGATACCTATGTGGTATTGGAGGCGGACGGCAGCTCCATCGGCCATAACTCCGAGCGTATAGAAGCCATTCGTCAGGCGCTGATTGAGGCGCTGCGTAACCCCGGAAACTATCAAACCATCATCCAGCGGCGTGTTCCTCGGCAGCTCAAACACTTTGCCTTTGCGCCCAAAATTACCCTATACAACGATAGACAGCGTGTATTTACGGTGATTGAAATCGTAGCTCCTGATCGTCCCGGCTTATTGGCCCGAGTGGGACAACTGTTCCGAGACTTTGAACTCTCGGTGCAGAACGCCAAAATCGCTACCTTGGGCGAGCGCGTGGAGGACGTTTTCTTTGTCACCGATGCTCAAAATCAATCCTTATCAGACCCTAGCCTCTGTGCGCGTCTGCAACAGGCATTAATTGAACAACTCACAGAAGTGCCCCCAGGCTCCACCACTCAACCTCAGGTCATGCCCTAAGCCTTCACCGCCTTTTTGGAACAATCCATGAACCCTGCCTTAACACGCCTCCAACCCTACCCCTTTGAAAAGCTGCGGGCCTTATTAGCAGGCATCCAGCCACCCGCAGATAAATCACCTATTGCGCTGTCGATTGGCGAGCCCAAACACCCTGCTCCTGAGTTTGTGGCGCAGGCGCTGATACAGCATCTGGATCAACTGTCGGTGTACCCCACCACCCTAGGATTACCCGCCCTGCGCGATAGCATGGCCCGTTGGTGTGAACGTCGCTTTTTTCTGGGGCACGAAGCCTTAGACAGCAGCCGAAATATTCTGCCCGTTAATGGCACCCGAGAAGCCTTGTTCTCGTTCACCCAAGCTATTATTGACCCCACCCCTGATGCTTTGGTGATCAGTCCCAACCCCTTCTACCAAATTTACGAAGGGGCTGCGGTTTTAGCCGGTGCAACGCCCCACTATTTACCCTGCTTAGAAGAGCACGGCTTTAACCCCGACTTTGAAGCCGTTCCCGCTGAAGTTTGGCAGCAGTGTCAAATTCTGTTTATCTGCTCTCCCGGTAACCCCACAGGTGCTTTGATCCCATTACCGACGTTAAAGCGCCTGATCGAATTATCCGATCAGTACCAATTTGTAATTGCCGCTGATGAGTGCTACAGCGAACTCTACTTTGACGAGGACAACCCTCCGCCCGGTCTACTCACCGCTTGCATCGAACTGGGGCGCACGGATTTCCGTAACTGCGTAATCTTTCACAGTCTATCCAAACGCTCCAATCTACCCGGCCTGCGCTCTGGATTTGTGGCCGGAGATGCAAAGCTGCTTAAAAACTACCTGCTGTACCGCACTTACCACGGATGCGCCATGCCGGTGCAAACCCAATTAGCCAGTGTTGCGGCTTGGAGCGACGAAGCCCATGTGCGCGCCAATCGGGAGCAATACCGTGAAAAGTTCGCAGCCGTTATGCAGATCCTAGCCCCTGTTCTTCCGGTACAAAAACCCGATGGAGGATTCTACCTTTGGCTAAAAACCCCCATTGAGGATACTCATTTTGCGCGCGATCTTTTTGCGCAAGAACACATTACGGTAGTCCCCGGCTCTTACTTATCACGAGAGGTTGCAGGGCTAAATCCAGGCCGTAATCGAGTACGACTCGCATTAGTCGCTCCTTTGGCTGAATGCATAGAAGCGGCAAAACGCATCCGAGCCTTCGCTGAACAGCTTTAAAATCCCCCATAATCAATGGGTTGATGAGTGTTATCAGCCCATTAGATAGTTTTTAAAAACGCTCTATCTGCCAGATTAGGTATTGCAATTTAGTCTCACTAACCCTGTGACAATCCATCGCAACTTAAGTCATAACATCCCTTCCGTGCTGGCCTCTACTCAAGTACCTGCCAACCCCCTACCAATAGCGCATTAAAAAAATGGCCTTTATCTTGCTTAATAAACTCCAAAGTCTTTAGCTAGACCTGTATCGGTAATAAGAGAAGGAAACCAAGTCATGATGATCATCTGCCCTAGCTGGAACGAACTGATCGACATCCTGAAAAATGAAGGTCTATCCTTTGCCAGCCTGCGCCGCTCCCCAATACGTATTGCTGGACGCTGGGTGGCTGTTGCTTAATCTGCAAAACCCACGGATATTTAGTACAGATGTTCTGATCCGAGTGAAGCTGTGAGGAGTCCCTTATGACTCAGTCCCAACGTGCTAGACGACATGCCTACTGGAGTGGCTTTGGAGCCGCGTTGCTGACCTTCGGGGTCTGGATTGGCTTTGTTAGCCTCAGTGATGCCCCGGCTGACTGGGTACAGGTGGAAACTCTGCCTCAGAGCGAGTCACTTCTAAGCGCACTCCCTACGCATACCACCTCTTAGTAGCCTCTGAACATGGCATAATAAGAGCGTTTAGAGTTCAGATACGCTCAATACTATGGCTTACAGGCTTTACGGCATCAAAAATTGCGATAGCGTCAAAAAAGCTCGACGCTGGTTGGATGCGCAAGCAATTCCCTACCAATTTCACGACTATAGCATCGAAGGAATTGAGGCGGCACAGCTTGAGCGCTGGTGTGCTGAACAAGGCTGGAATATTCTGCTCAACAAGATGAGCACCAGCTTTCGTGCCCTAGATCTCGCTCAACGGGAACACCTCGACCAAGAGCGTGCCATCGCTCTGATGCTGCATCAGCCTAAACTCATCAAACGTCCCATACTGGATCTAGGCCATAAAACGCTGGTTGGCTTTAAGCTCGAAGACTATGCCGCTGCCTTCAAAGCCCTTACACCGAGCCTCTGATCCTCTCTTATGCACTACAAGGAATAATTTTATGTCTCACAGCCTATTCAGCTTGGCATTTGGTATTGGAACCCAAAACCGGGCTGGCCAGTGGTTAGAGGTTTTTTATGCCCAACCGCTGCTGCACCCCGCCGGTGAATTGACTGAGGCGGTCGCTAACATAATTGGCTACTCCGGTGGAAACCAAGCCATCACCATCACCAATGCTCAAGCAGCCGTATTAGCCGCTGCCTGCAAGCCTCTAAACGCAGAACAAAGCGCCTTGCTCACTCGCCTTGCCGAAAGTCATCGCCCTTTGGTCGTCACCCTGCTAGAAACCGATACAGCCCTGTGCTCAACCCCTGAGGCTTATCTTAAGCTGCACTTGCTCTCCCACCGCTTGGTCAAGCCCCACGCCCTAAATCTCAGCGGTATTTTTCCTTTGCTGCCTAATGTGGCTTGGACGAGCCAAGGAGCTATTGACCTTAGCGAATTACCCGAGCGCCAATTAGAAGCTCGTCTAAAGGGCGAACTGCTGGAAGTCTTTTCGGTGGATAAATTCCCAAAAATGACGGATTACGTGGTTCCTACCGGCGTGCGTTTAGCTGACAGTGCGCGCATCCGCTTAGGGGCCTATGTGGGTGAAGGCACTACGGTGATGCACGAAGGCTTTATCAACTTCAATGCCGGTACTGAAGGCCCGAATATGATCGAAGGCCGCGTTTCTGCGGGTGTGTTTGTAGGCAAAGGTTCGGATCTAGGCGGTGGTTGCTCAACTATGGGCACGCTATCGGGCGGGGGCAATATTGTGATTTCCGTCGGTCAAGGTTGCCTGATCGGTGCCAACGCAGGGATTGGTATTCCCCTAGGAGATCGCAATACCGTCGAAGCCGGTCTGTATGTCACCGCAGGCACTAAGGTTAATCTGCTGGATGAGCGTAACCAACTGGTTCAGGTCGTCAAAGCCCGCGAATTGGCTAATCAACCCGATTTATTGTTCCGACGTAATTCTCAAACTGGTGCCGTGGAATGCAAAACCCATAAAACCGCCATCGAGCTGAACGCAGCTTTACACAGCCATAACTAATCCTGTGGCCTAAGGTTGGACAGCGCCAAGCCGTCCAACCGTAGCGAGCCTTAACTATGATGCTCTCTTCTCCTTGGCGGGCGGATTTTCCAGCCCTAGCCAACCTCGCTCATCAGGGGTTGGTGTATCTGGACAGCGCCGCCACCGCCCAAAAGCCTCAGCCTTTACTGGATGCCCTTCAGCATTACTATGCCCAAGGGGTCGCCAACGTACACCGCGCCCAACACCGCTTGGGTAATCGCACCACCCAAGCCTTTGAGCAGGTACGAGAGCAAGTCGCCCATTGGCTCCAAGCGCCGGTTGATTCTGAAATCATCTTTACCCGTGGCACGACTGAGGCCATTAATCTGCTGGCCTACGGGCTGGAGGCACAGATTCAACCGGGGGATGAGCTGGTCATTTCAGCCCTTGAGCACCACGCTAACCTATTACCTTGGCAGCAATTAGCCCTACGCCGTGGGGCTCGGTTGGTGGTGTTACCACTGGATGCATCGGGACAGTTAGACTTAGTAGCCGCTCAATCCTTGATTGGGCCACGCACCCGCACTCTAGCCATCAGTCAGTTGTCTAACGTATTAGGGAACTGGTTGCCCCTAAAACCCCTGATACAACAAGCGCAGGCTCAGGGCGCTTGGGTGGTGGTGGATGGTGCTCAAGGCATCGTGCATCAGCCCCCTAACCTCAAGCAATTAGGCTGCGATTTCTATGTATTCTCCAGCCACAAAGTCTACGGGCCGGATGGATTGGGGGTTTTGTACGGCCGTCGCGCTGCGTTAGCCCAGCTACAGCCTTGGCAGTTTGGTGGAGAAATGCTGGATCACACAGATTATTACCGTGCCCAGTTTCGCCCAGCCCCCTTGGGGTTTGAAGCGGGAACGCCACCCATTGCCAGCGTGTTAGGCTTTGCAGCCACGCTGAACTACCTCTACCAAATAGATCAGGCAGCTTGGATAGCCCATGAGCAACGGCTACACAGCAACCTGCTTACCGGCTTGCAGCAACGCTCAGGTATTCGCATTCTGGGTCAACCGCAGGCGGCACTGGTCAGCTTTACTCACGAAAGCGTACACCCCAGTGATTTAGCTCAGCTCATCAGTGAACAGGGGGTGGCCATTCGTACGGGCAGTCACTGTGCACAGCCTTTAATGCAGCACCTAGGAATTAATGGAGCGCTACGAGTTTCCCTAGGTCTGTACAATGATCAGCAGGATCTTGAGCGTTTTTTTCAAGCACTGGATCAAGCCTTGGAGCTATTGGTGTGACGAGCGTTTCCTTACCCGCACAGGCCCAACAGGCACTCAGCGAATTTCAGCAGTATAAAAGCTGGGAGCAACGCTCACGATTGCTACTACGCTGGGCCGAACACTTAGAGCCCTTTCCCTCAGAAGCACAGTGCGAAACCAACCGGGTACTAGGCTGTGAAACCAAAGTTTGGCTAACGGCTCACCAGTGCAAGGGAGTCTGGCACTTTCAAGCCAGCAGCGAAGCCCGCCTATTACGCGGCTTATTGGCTTTGCTCTTAGTACGCATCAATGGCATCAGTGCGACTGAATTGGCACAGTTAGATGTTCAGGATTGGTTTCAACAACTGGGGCTAGCCCATCAAATCTCTTCATCCCGAAATAATGGCTTGAATGCTGTGATTCAGCGCATCCAAAAACTCATGCAAGCCCCGGTTTAGTCATCAGTCAGCAAGGTATTTAACCGTTGCTACAACCACTGCCCATAACGGTGTACTTAAGGTCGTGCCGCTCGCCTTTAGAATCTTCATAAATCATATGGATCGGTACTAGACCGCAGGCGTTATAGTCCCCTTCGGTGGAAATTACCTTGTGTACATCCGGATGCATCTTGTAGTTATAAACCTCTACGGGCAGCTCCTGTTCCCGCTCAGAAGAAACGGATTCTGCTTCTTCTGCAAAGGAAACACTGGGTAAACAAGCCATTGATAATACTGCTACAACACGCGCTTTCATCATAAACTCCATCGAAATAAGGCTTAAAAACCGTGAATATTCTCGGTTCTGCTCAGCGTGGGTTATTTTATGACTGAAGCGCTGTTTGAATAAGCGGCACAAACTACAGTCTGTTTTCACTAAAACGTCATAATGACCTTCAAACCCGTGCTAACAAATCTTAAGGACTGACTCAGCTAATCCAGTCATCAGTTCGAGCACCCCCTATTAGGAACTGACTTATGCGCCCTGCTCACCCAGAAATCCTCAGCGTCAGCCAGCTCAATAGCCGTGCTCGTTTGCTATTAGAAGATATTTTTGAGTACGTCTGCGTTCAGGGTGAGTTATCTAACTTGGCAAAACCCGCTTCTGGACATATCTACTTCAGCCTTAAGGATGCCCAAGCCCAAGTCCGCTGTGCCCTGTTTAAGCCCTTAGCCCTTGCTTATCGGTCTCTGTGCGATGGCCAAGCTGTTTTAGCCTATGGCCGCCTGTCTCTGTTTGAGGGCCGCGGCGATTACCAATTGATTATCGAGCGACTAGAGCAAGCGGGAGAGGGGCGGCTGAGACAAGCCTTCGAAGCTTTAAAAGAGCGCTTGAATCAAGCCGGGTTGTTTGATCAAAGTCGCAAGAAACCGCTGCCTGCGTACCCACAACGAGTAGGCATCATCAGCTCACCAACTGGGGCCGTCATCCGCGATATCATGAGCGTGTTCCAGAGACGAGCCCCTCACATCAGGCTCTCGCTGATTCCCACCCTAGTCCAAGGCAAAGAGGCCACGGCTCAAATCGTACAGGCGATTCAGCAGGCCGATCGCCAAAGCTTTGATGCCTTAATCCTCGCACGCGGTGGTGGCTCTTTAGAGGATCTGTGGTGTTTTAATGAGGAGGCTGTAGCTTGGGCCATTGCCGCCTGCACTACCCCCATTATCAGCGCCATTGGCCACGAAACCGATGTCTCTATCAGTGATTTTGTAGCCGATGTTCGCGCGCCTACCCCCTCCGCAGCGGCTGAGCTGTTAGCCCCGCACCAGCAAGAGTTACAGCGGCAGCTATCCGATCTCAAGCTACGCCTGCATCAAGCTCTACGCCAGCAGTTACAGGGGCAACAGCAGCGGCTGGAATACCTCCGTCAGCGTTTGAATGCGCCCTATTCGATCCTCAATCAGAACGACCACAACCTCCGTCTGCGAGAACAACGTTTGCATCAAGCCATGCATCAGGCTATTAAGGAGCGCCAACGCCATCTAACGGGCTTAGGGCATACACTGCACGCCATCAGTCCACTGGCTACCCTTAATCGCGGCTACAGTATTTTGCTGGACGAGCAAGGACAGGCCATCCGAAGGGCTGCACAAGTACAGCCGGGACAACAGTTAAACGCCCGGCTGGTGGAAGGTAATCTTCAACTTCAGGTGATCAGCCGTACCAACCGCTCAGACTAAAAGCCACTATATAGCCACTACTTTGTATACGCTTTGAGATAATATCTCTCATAATACCTAACGCTATACTTATGCTGGAGTAGTTTGGCAATTTCGCCCAAACTTCAACGTAGAAATCCTTGATTTAGAGGGGCTCCGGTTGTGCCCCATCACTCCATCCAACTAGGTAGATTGCATTATGAGCAGCAGCAAAATCCCCTATAGCCAGCGTGAACAGGGATACCGCGAAAAGGCTCTTAAAATGTACCCTTGGGTATGCGGACGTTGTGGCCGTGAGTTTTCTGGCAAACGTATCAGTGAGCTCACCGTACATCATAAAGACCACAACCACGACAATAATCCAGAAGATGGCTCTAACTGGGAGCTATTGTGTCTTTATTGTCACGATAACGAGCACTCACGCTATACCGATAACCAGTATTTTGCTGAAAGCCGTCCGGGTAGCGATCGTGCACCTAAAACCACCTTTAAAGGTCTGGCCGGATTAGCTGATTTACTGAAAAAGCCTTAAATCAGCCCTCTATTAAAGGCTCGCAGGAGCACTCTGCTGACCAATATGATAAATACCCTACTCTCGTACTTCTTAGTACGCGATAACCAACCCACACTGCTACTGGTAGGGTATTACGACCCTTGGTTGGTTGTACTTTCTATATTGGTTGCTATTTTTTCATCCAGCATTGCATTACAGCTAGCGGGCACTGTGCGAAATGGCCGCCACCTTATCCGTAAACTGACCCTCCTTGGAGGGTCAGCCGCTCTGGGTGCTGGGGTTTGGTCCATGCACTTTATCGGTATGTTGGCCTTCGAGCTTTGCACTCCGGTTAGCTTTAGTGTCTCTCTGACGGGTTTATCTGTTCTTCCAAGTCTATTCGCTTCTTGGGCTGCCTTCAGTTTATTGGCCCGCCCCAGAGCCAACCTCTGGCAGTTATTGAGCAGTAGCTTACTGGTGGGACTGGGAATTACCGCTATGCACTACACGGGCATGGCTGCGATGAATTTGAATGCGTTAATTCGCTACGATCCTGTGTGGTTTATCGCCTCTGTTGGCGTAGGACTTGTATTGTCCTTTATCGCCCTTTGGATTCGGTTTAACCTTGGCAAAGGTGGCCAAATTCGCCCCCTGTACGCCAGTTTACTGGGCGGCACCCTCATGGGGTTGGCTATTTCAGGCATGCACTACACAGCTATGGCCGCTACCCGCTTTGTCGGCACTCCAGAGCCTAATTACAACTCCATTAGCGACAACAGCTACATCATGGCTTTGGCCATCGCCTTAGCAGCCACCAGCCTCAGCCTACTGGTCATCACCAGCAGCACGGTACAAAGACTCCGTCATCAAAACCATCTACGCCAGCGCAGCGAATCACGCTTACAAGCCATTGTGGATACCGCGACCGAAGCGATCATCACCACAGATACTGAGGGTTATCTGCTAAGCATCAGCCGCTCAGCAGAACGGATGTTTGGCTGGACGAACGAAGAAGCTCAGGGGCGACACATTAACCTGTTACTTCCAGAGGCTCAGTATCTACAACAATATTTATACCAACAGCAATCAAACAAACACACGAACCATCTGCTTGGGCAGCGTAAAGATAAAACAACCTTCAGCACCCAACTGGTGATGGGACAGGCCCGCATGCCTGGTGAAGTATTGTTCGTGGGTTTTATCAGTGACCTTACGGCTCAAAAGGCAATGGAGCGTGCCCTACGCGCCAGTGAGCAGCAATACCGTACCCTAATCAGTAATATTCCCGGTGTGACCTTCCGTTGCCATGCACAGCAAGGGAACTTACTGTTTATCAGTGATGCCATTGAGCGCATCACAGGTTGGTCTGCTCAAGCATTTCTAACGCAAACCAAAAGCTTTATGGAGCTGGTACATCCAGACGACCAGAAACGACTGATTCAGCATAGGCAGTACTCCGACCAACCAGCCTATACCGTGGAATACCGTTTATTCAGCCGTGAAGGACAAGAACGCTGGATTTCAGAGCGTGCTTGTAGCGTACTGGATGCAGACACACAACAGGCTTGGATTGATGGTGTGCTCATTGACATCACTGACTCTAAAAAACGTAACGCCGAATTTGAAGGTATCGTCAATGCCATTAGCCGGGCTATGGCTGTGGTTGAGTTTGATCTTAACGGCACCATTCTTGCGGTTAACGACAACTACCTGCAACTCACAGGCTACAGTCGCGAAGAGTTGCAACACCAAAACCACACTTTTTTGTGTTTCCCTGAAGATACTCGTACACAAAGCTACCAAAAACACTGGCAAGCCTTACGCCAAGGCACGTATTTCTCTGGAGAGTACCGACGCAGAACTAAAAACCACCAAGAACTCTGGATCCAAGCAACCTATAACCCGATTTTCGATGCGGATGGCCTACCCTGCAAAATTATTAAATTAGCCACCGATCTCTCTGAACGGCGAGCGATGGAAATCGACTTACGTTCAGCTAAGGATCAAGCGGAACATGCAGCGCTGGTTAAAAGTACCTTCTTGGCCAACATGAGCCACGAAATTCGTACCCCCATGAACTCTATTATCGGTTTTAGTGAGTTACTCCTAGATAGCCTATTGGAAGCCACCCAGCGCCAGCACCTCACCACGATTAACCAAGCCGCTCGCTCGCTGCTAAATCTGCTCAATGCCATCTTAGACACCGCCAAGCTAGAACGCGGCATCATGGAGTTGGAGTGCGCGGATTTTTCCCTACGCGAACTTTGCCAACAAACCCTAGCCTCCATCCGCTTAGATGCAGAGCGCAAAGGCTTAGACCTTAACCTAGACTACCCAACAGATCTGCCAGAGTATTTCCACAGTGATGCTCTGCGTATCAAACAGCTACTGCTGAATCTATTGGGAAATGCCGTTAAATTTACCGAACAAGGCCAAGTTAAGCTGCGGATTAGTCAAACCGCTCAGGATGCGATCCTGCTGGAAGTCATTGATACAGGCATAGGCATTCCAGCCGATCGCTTAAAAAGTATCTTTGCCCCCTTTGCCCAAGCAGATGCCTCTATCACTCGGCGTTTTGGAGGTACCGGACTGGGCACTACCATCACCCGCCAAATTACAGAACTACTGGGTGGGGAAATCGGTGTAGAAAGCACTGAAGGGGTGGGCAGCCGCTTTTGGGTATCCTTACCTCTAGCCATAGGCCAAGCTCCAACTCAAGCGCCGTATACTCCCTTAGAATTACCGCCGTTACGCATCTTAGTGGCTGATGACGTACCACAAAACCTAGAGCTCTTGCAGTTATTGTTCAATAAAAGCGGCCATCAGATCACAACAGCCCACAATGGACAGGAAGCTTTAGATCAGTATCAAGCACATCGCTTTGATTTAATCCTGATGGATGTGCAAATGCCGTGTATGGACGGTTTAGAGGCTACCTGCCGTATCCGTGCCTTGGAACAACAAAATCCTGAACACCCTCATATTCCCATCATTGCCTTATCTGCCAGCGTGCTGGAGGCCGATAGACGCGCAGCTCTGGCAGCAGGTATGGATGATTTCGCCTTTAAACCGGTAGACCTTCCAAAGCTACAGCAGCAAATAGCACAGTTGTTAGGCATAGCCTTACCCAAAATGCCTGTAGATACCCCCCCAGAACACTCCCAAGCTGACACTCCCTTACTGATTGATTGGAAACAAGGCCTGAGTTTATGGGGTGACGCTCTTACGCTACAGACTCGTATTTTGAGCTTACTTAAAGCTCCCACAGCCGATATGGATCGCTTGACCGAGCTATTGCACCAAGACCCTGTCCAAGCTTTAGCCCAACTACATCGTTTACGGGGCAGTGCAGGCAACCTTGCCTTAGGAGCCATTCAAGCCCAGGCAGGCCGCTTGGAACACATGCTTAAAGCAGGGCAAACCGAATCTGCGCTAAAAGCAGTACATCATTTGCAAAAAGCTTTGCAGGCAACCCAACAAGCGATTCATGACACCACCGTGCAAGACCTCAATCAGCCTAAACCAGAGCCCTTATCTAGCGCCCCTCACCCTCAGCATATCCAAACTTGGCTTACGGAAATTGGACAGGCACTTCAGCATGGTGAACTTTCAGAACAGACGCTCCAAAAATTGATCCAAGTATTACCTGAGGATTTAGAGCCCCTAAAAGCGCTCTGTACAGCGTTAGACAACTTTGATTTTGAGGGAGCCCAAAAGGCTCTACAACAGCTCCGCGAGCAACTAGAGCCCAAAATGGGCGAACAGTCCAGCCATTAAAATGGCTATCATTTACTCCATATGGCGAGGATCAGCCATCCTTTACAGATAGCTACCTTTTGAGGAAGCGAGAGCAGGGGCAAAACGAGTTGCCGTGCTATCCCAACCCACTGCCCGGACAACTGGGTAAGGTTTCTCGCGCAACATCCTATGATCTATCCAGATGAAATACGCCCTACTCTACTGCTGGTAGACGACGAACCAACCAATTTGCACGTCTTACGCCACATTTTGCAGCAAGACTACCGCCTTATTTATGCCCGCGACGGCGAAAAAGCCTTGCACCTGTGCCAACAAGAGCAGCCAAATCTAATTTTGATGGACGTTATGATGCCCGGTATGTCCGGTTATGAGGTCTGCCGTCAACTTAAAAGACATCCGGCCACCGCCAACATTCCAGTGATTTTTATCACAGCGATGACTGATACCCGCGACGAAGCTGAAGGGTTTCAAGCAGGGGCCGTAGACTACATGACTAAGCCAGTCAGTCCTGCCATTGTACGAGCACGGGTACGCACCCACCTATCACTGGTCAAAATGGATGAATTAATCCAGACGCGGCTTGAGATTATCCAGCGCCTGAGCCGCGCCGCTGAATACAAAGATAATGAAACCGGCCTGCACGTTATCCGCATGAGCCATTACGCCCATGTATTGGCTAAAGCCATCGGCTATTCACCCTCGGCGGCCGAGAACTTAATGCACGCAGCCCCCATGCACGATGTAGGCAAAATCGGCATCCCCGACGCAATCTTGCAAAAACCGGGTAAGTTAGACGGTGCCGAATGGGAGATCATGCGTACCCATACCACTATTGGGGCCGAAATTATCGGTGAGCACAGTTCACCCTTGCTAAAAACCGCCCATACCGTTGCACTGTACCATCATGAAAAATGGAACGGCACAGGCTACCCTCATGGGCTTAAAGCAGAAAATATTCCTATGGAGGCTCGGATCATCGCCATTGCTGATGTATTTGATGCCCTAACCAGTGTGCGCCCCTATAAACCAGCATGGCCGCTGGATAAAACCCTAGCCCTACTCAACAGTGAAAGCGGGCAGCATTTTGATCCTGAGCTAGTAAAAGCCTTCACCCAGGAGTTACCCGCCATCTTAAACATCAAAGACCGTTGGGCTGAGCCTGAACCTTATAGGATATGCCAAGCGACTTAGCCCATACGCAATAGCCTATAGCACAGGCATACAACCCCTGATGTACAGGCATGCATCAGGCTACTCCAAGCAAGCTTTGCTCTTTAGTCCAAAGCAAACTCAAAGGTACTCACCACCCGCAGGCGTTTACCTACAGTTTTGGAAGTGTCCATACCGCTGCCATCATCATCCAATACGGTAATCACGCCTTGGTTAGCATTTTTAAGCGTACCTAGGCGGGCTTTCGCATCGGTAGCAAAGCGGGTGGCTTGTTCACGAGCATTCAGGGTTGCAGCCTCCAAAAGTTTAGGCTTGATGTCGTTGAAACCACGCAGTTGATAGCGCGGGCCGGCTTGGCCGTTAGGGTCTGCGTCCAACTGCACCCCGGCTTGAATCAGAGGATCTACTGCATTGGCGGCTTTAACCACAGCGTCTACCCGTTCTGTTTTAACTACCACCTGACCTACGCCAGTAAAGCGCAGAGCCACATTACCAGAACCCCATTCACGGGCCAGCAAGTCTTGAAGTTGCAGCGGACGAGTCTCCAGCTCGGTTTCAGCAAACCCTTGTTGCTTTAAAAACTCCATAACCTGAGCGCGATCCTGAGTTAGAGCCTGCTGTACCTCCGCAAACTCATTGCCCGCCCGCCGGAAGGCGATCACCCAAGTGGCAAAATCACTCTTTACGTCCAGTTCGGCCAAGCCTTTAACGGTGACGGAGCGATCCGCCATACGGAAACGCTCCACACCCTGCCCCACCGACCAGCCCGCAAAGGCTAGGGCTGCACTCATCAATACCGCAGGAATAATATGGATAGTCACATTGGGCATTGGGGACTCCTGTCGACTCAATCATGGATTGAGTCAGCATAGACCATCCACCTAGTCGTTAGGGCGCTTGAACACCAAAATACGCGATACCAAACGCTGCACCAGCTCATTTTTGTGGTTAAAGGTCAAACTTTCTAACCGAATCCAACCACGATCCGGCTTAGAGTTTGAGGGAGCCACCTCCAAGATCCTGCTTTCTAAGCGCAACCGATCATCAGGGCGGGTAGGCTGTGGCCAACTGACCTCAACACCCGCCCCGATCATGCCGCCTGCAATGGGGACGCTTTGCACCATCAAGCGCATGGTGATGGCAGCGGTATGCCAACCGCTGGCCGCCAAGCCACCAAACAGCGTGGGTAATGCGGCCTCATGGTCCAAATGAAAGGGTTGCGGATCAAACTCACGGGCGAAGTCTTTCAGGCGCACTTCATCCAGCACATAGTCGTCACTGTAAAACACCTGCCCGGCCACTAAATCATCTAAATACAAACGAGCAATTGCTTGATTGGACATTTCCAATACCCCCTATCATGGCTTTAGCTGATCACAGTAACGGCAAGTTATAGGTAATGATGAAGCGGTTTTCATCCAGATCATTACCCTTTCCGTCGTTACGCAACATTGCATTGCGCCATTGCAGCACGAGATTTTTCAGCGGCCCAGACTGGAAGGCATAGTCGATATACAGATCGCGCTCCCACTCTTCACCTTTAGAGCCGTCGGTACGCCGAATATCCGTACCACTGATATAACGAGTCATCAAGGTCAGTCCCGGAATACCTACGGCCGCAAAATCGTAGGTGTAACGCGCCTGCCAAGACTTTTCGCCAGGGTTGGCAAAGTCATTCACCTGGGCAAAGTTGGTTAAATAAGGATCGCTGCCCGTAAGATAAGCAAAACCCGTATCACCAATCATTTTTTGATAAGCCAAGGCAAAACTATGAGTTTTGTATTTATAAATCAGCATGCCGTTAATGGCTTTGTTATCCACATTAGAGTCACCATCATCGGAAGAGCGCGCATAACGTAAATCTGAAACTAAGGTATGCCCTTCCGCCAGCGGCAAGCTGTGATTCAACGTAAAGTAATGCTGATGGTAGTTGTTATCTAAGTTGGCATAGTCATAACCTAAACTTAATCCTTTACTCCATTGATATTTAAAACCCGCATAATCGAATTGATCGGTAGGAGTTCCGCCTTTCATGCCTTTATTAGTCATGGTAATTTCTTTAGCGGCCGTCGAATTACGCTGAATATTGTCGGTTAAACGTCCTGCATTAATAGTTAGGTTTTCAATATCTTGGGAAACCGCGCTATAACCTTTAAAGTATTGAGGAAAGAGGCGTGTTTGATTCGGGGTTAAGGTCGGCATCATGGGAAATAAGGTGCCATACCGCAATGTTGTTTTAGCAAAACGCAGTTTGCCAGTTAATCCTGCTTTACCATACTCATTCGGGACATCGCCGTTATTATGCACCGGCAACAAGCCAGTTCCCGCACGTCCGGGGCTGGAGTCCAAGCGAATACCCCACATAGCCGTGGCATCTAGACCAAAGCCGACGGGGCCTTCAGTAAAACCGGATTCGTACTTGAGCCAAAAACCCTGTGCCCATTCATCGGCATGGGATTGGGCAGCATTGTCTTGACGAAAATCGCGGTTGTAATAGTAGTTACGGATCATCAAAGTTGCTTTGCTGTCACTGATAAAATCCGCGTGACTGTTTTGAATAACCAATAAACCACTGAGTGCAGATAATAAAACACCACGAGCAAGCTTATTACTCATATACATCGACTTATATCCTTATTATTTTTATTAACTTATAAAAGCCAAAATAGGGCGTAACAATCCAACAGATTGCACATTAATTCGTGCAATCTGTTTTAATTACTACATAATTAGTTAGTAGGACAACATATGGCCGCGTTGTTCTAAGTTAGTGTACCAATCAAAAGCCTGCTCTAATAAATGAGGCGTTTGACCACCACGGGCACAGGCCTCCTCAAAGTAGGCATTCAGTGCCGGGCGATAATCCGGATGCACGCAGTTGTCGATGATCACCCGTGCGCGCTCACGCGGCGCTAGGCCACGCAGATCGGCTAAGCCTTGCTCGGTAACCAGAATCTGCACATCGTGCTCGGTGTGATCCACATGGCTGACCATAGGCACTACGCTGGAGATGGCTCCGGCTTTGGCGATGGACTTGGTGACAAAGACCGTCAAACGCGCATTACGGGCAAAGTCCCCCGAACCGCCGATGCCGTTCATCATCTTGGTGCCGCAGACATGGGTGGAGTTGACGTTGCCGTAAATGTCGAACTCCAACGCGGTGTTGATCGCCACCACGCCCAAACGCCGGGCGATTTCCGGATGGTTGGAGATCTCCTGCGGACGCAGCACCAGCCGATCCTTGTAATCCGCCAAGGAAGGGAACACGCGCTTGCCGCAGTCGGCAGACAGGGTAATGGAGCAACCGGAAGCGAACTTCAGTTTGCCGGCATCCATCAGCTCAAAGGTGGAGTCCTGCAACACCTCGGAATACTGCTCCAGATCGGTGAAGGGTGCGTTCAGCAAACCCGACATCACTGCGTTGGCAATGGTGCCCACACCCACTTGCAGCGGGCCTAGGTTGGCGGGCAAACGGCCTTGCGCTACCTCTTGCTCGAAGAAATGAATCAGGTGGTTGGCGATGACTTGGGTTTCGTCATCCGGCGGCAAAATAGTAGCGGCGGACTCTGGGCTTTCGCACAGCACAATGGCCGCAATGCGCTCAGGATCAACGGCAATGGCGGGAGCGCCGATGCGATCGCTGGGGTTAATCAGTGGAATAGGCTGACGCTGAGGGCGGGCAGCCGGCAGATAAATATCGTGCAAACCTTCCAGATGCGGGCTGCTAGAGAGGTTCAGCTCTACGATGACTTGCTTGGCCATCTGCACCAGCGAGGCTGAGTTCCCAACCGAGGCGGTGGGCACAATATGGCCTTGTTCGGTAATGGCTGCGGCTTCAATCACCGCCACATCGGGTGCAGGCAATGAGCCTTGGCGCAGCAATTCGGCCACATGGGACAGGTGCTGATCGATAAAGATCACCTTGCCCTCGTTGATGGCTTTACGCAGCACCGGATCGCCTTGGAAGGGCATACGCCGTGCCAGTAAACCGGCCTCGCTCATAATGCCGTCCAGCCCGCTGCCCAAACTGGCACCCGTAATTAGAGTGATCTTTAAGGCTTCCTGACGGGCGCGCTCAGCCATGGCACGCGGGATGACCTTGGCATCCCCACCGCCACCAAAGCCGCTCATGCCCACGACCATGCCATCCTTAACCAAGGCAGCCGCTTGTTCAGCGGTGACGATTTTGCTACGCAGAGAATCCAGACGAATACGATCAGAACACATAGAACTACCTCTCAGTACTTATATTTATAGGCTAGAGGAACATCAAAATAGCCTTGGATAAATCCGCGTAACCCCATGTTTCAAGCGGCTCTCCCAAGGCTGGGTCAGCTACATATTGGGGTAATTCGGCCCACCGCCACCTTCCGGACAGGTCCAAGTAATGTTCTGCGCTGGGTCTTTAATGTCGCAGGTTTTGCAGTGCACACAGTTTTGGCTGTTGATCTGCAACCGCAGTGGCGTGTTGTCTTCAGCGCGGATCACCTCATACACGCCCGCCGGACAATAACGCTGGGCCGGCTCGTCGTAGAGGGGCAGATTTTCCTGCAAGGGCAAATCCGGATCGGCCAACTTCAGGTGACAGGGCTGATTGTCCTCGTGGTTGGTGTTGGACAAAAACACCGAACTCAAACGATCAAAACTCAGCACGCCATCCGGCTTGGGATAGCGGATGGGCGCAGATTCTTGCAGGGTCTGCAATTGCAGGTGATCAGCTTGGCGATCATGCAGGGTCAGCGGCCATTTTCCGGCTACTAAGCGCTGCTCCAGCAGGTTGAAGGCACCACCCAGGGTCGAGCCGAGCTTATGCAGCGCAGGGCCGAAGTTACGCGCCTGATACAGCTCCTGATACAGCCACGAGGCTTGGAAACGAGCGCTAAAATCTGCCTGCAAATCGGTTCCGGATGCCTCCTGAGTCAAGGCGGCAAACACTGTTTCGGCGGCCAGTATTCCCGACTTCATCGCCGTATGGCTGCCTTTGATCTTGGCGAAGTTGAGGGTTCCCGACTCACAGCCGATCAGCAAGCCACCGGGGAATCCGGCTTTACCCAAGGAGTTAAAGCCGCCCTTGGCAATGGCCCGTGCGCCATAGCACAAGCGCTTGCCGCCGCTTAAATAAGCACTCAATACCGGATGCTGTTTGAGCTGCTGGAAGGCTTCAAAGGGTGACAGATGGGGATTGTGGTAATTCAGATCCACAATCAGCCCCACCACCACTTGATGGTTATCCCCGTGGTAGAGAAAAAAGCCACCGCTCTCCCCCTGCAACGGCCAGCCAGAACCGTGAACCACCAAACCGGGTTGATGCAACGCCGGATCAATGTCCCACAGTTCTTTAATACCGAGACCGTAATGCTGGGCATCAGCGCCGGCATTGAGGTCGAATTGCTGAATCAGCTGTTTGCCCAAACTGCCGCGACAGCCTTCGGCAAACAGGGTGTAACGGGCATGCAGCTCAATACCGGGGGTAAAGCCGTGTTTGTGGCTGCCGTCAGCGGCCACACCCATATCGCCGGTGGCCACGCCCTTCACGCGGCCATCCTCGTGGTACAGCACCTCGGTGGCGGCAAAGCCGGGGAAAATCTGTACCCCCAAAGCTTCGGCCTGCTCGCCCAGCCAGCGCACCAGATTGCCCAAGCTGATCACATGATTGCCGGGGTTGTGCAAGCTGGGCGGCACCAGCGCATCGGGAATGCGCAGGGCCTGTTGTTCATCGCGCAGCAAGTACAGCCGGTCTTCAGTGACCGCCGTATTCAGCGGTGCGCCACGCTCCTGCCAATCGGGAAAAAGTTCCTCTAGGGCGCGGCGTTCAAAGACCGCGCCCGAGAGGATATGTGCGCCAACTTCTGACCCCTTTTCCACGACGCAAACTTCCAGCGACTGCCCTGCTTCGGCAGCCTGCTGCATCAGGCGACAGGCAGCGGAAAGGCCCGCAGGCCCCGCGCCGACAATCACCACATCAAATTCCATGGATTCGCGCATCAGCCAATCCTCAGAGTTGGCGCATCAGTTCGGGCACGGCCTCGAACAAATCCGCCACCAAGCCGTAGTCGGCCACCTGAAAAATCGGTGCTTCCGGATCTTTGTTGATAGCGACGATGATCTTGGATTCCTTCATCCCCGCCAGATGTTGAATGGCCCCGGAAATACCCACCGCCAGATACAGCTCCGGTGCAACGATGGTGCCGGTCTGTCCTACTTGGCGATCGTTGGCGGTAAAGCCTGCATCCACAGCGGCACGGGAAGCACCCACCGCTGCGCCCAGCTTGTCCGCCAGCTGCTCGATCAGGGCAAAGTTTTCCGCGCTGCCCAGACCGCGACCACCGGAGACCACCACCTTAGCGCTGCCCAAGTTAGGGCGATCAGAGACAGCCAGAGCTTCGCTGACAAAACGGCTGCGCTCGGGAACAGCTGAGGCGGTCACGGCCTCCACTGCGGCGGCACCACCGCTGGCAGCTACGGCTTCAAAAGCGGTGCTACGGACGGTCAGTACCTTAATGGCATCTAAGGACTGCACCGTGGCCACGGCGTTACCGGCATAAATAGGCCGCTGGAACGTATCGCTACTCAGGACGGCGGTAATGTCGGAGATTTGTGCCACGTCCAGCAGAGCCGCGACCCGTGGCATCAGGTTTTTGCCACTGGTGCTGGCCGGAGCCAACACATGGCTGTAATCCTTACCCAGGGTGGCGATCAGTTTGGACAGCGGCTCCGCCAAGCGATGCTCATAGGCAGGGCTATCGGCCAACAGCACTTTGCTCACACCCGCTACCGCAGCGGCTTGTTCAGCTACGGCTTGGCAGTGATGCCCCGCAACCAAGACTTGAATCTCGCCGCCAATGGCTTTAGCCGCTTGCAGGGCGTTCAGGGTGACGCTGTTTAAGGCGCGGTTGTCGTGTTCGGCAATGACCAGAATGCTCATCAAATCACCCTCGCTTGGTTACGCAGCTTGTCCACCAGCGCCTCGACGCTGTCTACCTTGATCCCCGCTTGGCGCTCTGCCGGTGCTTCGACCTTAATCAGCCGTGTATGGGCTTTGAGGCTGACACCCAGCTCAGCTGGAGTTTTGACTTCCAGCGGCTTTTTCTTGGCCTTCATGATGTTGGGCAGAGAGGCGTAGCGCGGCTCGTTCAGGCGCAAATCCGTAGTCACCAAGGCCGGTAGGGACAGGGATAGGGTTTGCAAGCCGCCGTCGACTTCGCGGGTCACTTCCAGTTGCTCGCCACTCAGACTGATGGCCGAAGCAAAGGTGGCTTGCGGCCAATCCAACAGCGCAGCCAGCATTTGCCCGGTCTGGTTGTTGTCGGTGTCGATGGCCTGCTTGCCGGTAATCACGAGGCTTGGCTGTTCGGCCTGGATCAGCGCGGCCAGCAGCTTGGCCACTTCGAGGGATTCGGGGTTGTCCGGAGTGTCGATCTGGATCGCCCGATCCGCACCCAGCGCCAAGGCGGTACGCAGTTGCTCCTGACAGCTGGCTGAACCCACGGAGACGGCTACTACCTCTGTGGCAATTCCGGCTTCTTTCAAACGGATGGCGGCCTCTACCGCAATCTCACAGAAGGGGTTCATGGCCATTTTCACGTTGGCCAGATCCACATCGCTGTGATCCGCTTTCACCCGAACTTTGACGTTGTAGTCAATCACACGCTTGACCGTTACCAAGACTTTCATAGGGCACATCCACTCTGGGGCGGGCTGTGTTTAAACCACAACCGGCCAGATTCAGGGCGCAGTTGCCCACACCCAGCGCATAAAGCGCTCGGTGGGCAGGCAACCGCCAAACTAAAGGGGTGTTAGAACTGATCTTCCGGCAGGGCCAGAATGCTCGCGCTACCGGCCTGAATCACCGCCAGCAAGGAGCCGGTACGGGTCAGCAGATGCTCGGCGTAGAAGCGGCTGGTGGTGAGCTTGGCGTTCAGGAACGCCGGATCACCGGAGTTAGCCTCCAGCAGCGCTTGAGCTTTGAGGGCTGCTTGGCTCATCAGCCAACCGCCACACAGGTAGCCGAACAGCATCATATAGTTGACGCTGATGCTACCGGCCAGCGCGGCATCCTCAGCAGACTTGTCCAGCAGCAGTTGACGCGCTGCTTGGCCGTCGGCCAGTGAGGCGCGCAGAGCCTTGGCCTGTACCGGGAACTGACCCGAAGCCTCCAAAGCCGACAGGGTTTGGCCGATTTCTTCCAGCAGGCTGGCCAGATGCTCGCCCTTGTTGACCAGCGTTTTACGGCCGACCAAATCCAGCGCTTGAATGCCAGTGGTGCCTTCGTAGATGGTCAGGATACGCGCATCGCGGTAATGCTGGGCGCTGCCGGTTTCCTCGATAAAGCCCATGCCACCGTGAATCTGGGTGCCCAGATAGGTGATTTCCTGCGCCAGCTCGGTCAGCCAGCCCTTAACGATGGGGGTCAGCAGTTCGACACGGTTTTGATGGGTTTGCGCGGCCTCACCTTCACTGCCGTGGGCACGATCAATCTCGGCGGCAGACACCAGTGCCAAGGCACGCATGGCCTCGGTGGCGGACTTCATCACCATCAGCATGCGGCGAATGTCGGGGAACTTGATGATGGGGTAACGGCTGCCGTCTTTGTTGGTGCCTTGCAGACGATCCTTAGCGTATTGCAGCGCTTGCTGATAAGAACGCTCAGCAATGGACAGGCCCTGCAAACCCACGCCCTGACGCGCATGGTTCATCATGGTGAACATATAGGCCAAGCCTTTGTGCGCCTCACCGACCAGATAGCCAATGGCACCGCCTTTATCACCGAAGCTCATCACGCAAGTCGGGCTGCCGTGGATGCCGAGCTTATGCTCCAGCGACACACACTGCGCGTCGTTGCGGCTGCCATCAGGCAGGAACTTGGGCACGATGAACAGGGAAATCCCCTTCACGCCAAAGGGCGCATCGGGCAGGCGGGCCAACACCAAATGAATGATGTTGTCCGTCATCTGGTGGTCGCCCCAGGTGATGAAGATTTTCTGGCCGGTGATCAGATAATGGTCACCATTAGGCACGGCACGGGTTTTCACCGCTGCCAAATCCGAACCAGCATCCGGCTCGGTCAGGTTCATGGTGCCGGTCCATTCGCCGCTGACCAAACGTGACAGATAGGCCTCTTTCAGCGCGTCTGAACCATGGTGCAGGATGGACTCAATCGCACCTTGAGTCAGCATGGGGCACAGGGCGAAAGACAGGTTGGCCGAATGCCAAATTTCGTTGACCGCTGTACCCACCACGTTAGGCAGATTTTGCCCACCAAAGGCTTCCGGTGCGGTCAAGGACGGCCAGCCGCTCTCTTGGAACTGATGGTAGGCTTCGGCAAAACCCGCAGTTTCCTGCACGCCCTTCTCCGTCAGGCTCACACCTTGGGTATCGCCCACACGGTTGAGCGGCGCTAACACTTCCGAGCCCAGCTTACCGGCCTCGTCAAAAATCGCTGACACCAGCTCCAGATTGGCATCCGCAAAGCCGTGCTCAGCACAGAGCTTGTCAAAGTCCACCAGCTCGTTGAGGACAAAGAGGGCATCGCGGTAGGGGTGTTTGTAGTCGCTCATTATTATTTTCCTCGTAATTCAGATACTCGGTGCAAGGCATACCCTGCATTCAAAACAGGCTATGCCCTAAAGACCGATCACTCAAAAATAAGTCTGGCCGTTTTGCAGACGGGCGTTAAAGCCGGGAGTCAATTGATAGAGTCCGCCGTGGGCCGAATGTGTGACGGCTTTTTGCGCAAACACCGCCAAGCCTAGGTGGTCGATGTAGCGCAGGGCACCGCCCCTAAAGCGGGGGAAGCCCAAGCCCAGAATCAAGCCCATGTCCACTTCTTCGGCGCTGTCGACGATGCCCTCTTCCAAGCAGCGCACCGACTCCAAGCACATGGGGATCATCAGCCGGTCGATAATGTCTTCATCAGACACTTCTGGTTTAGCCTGTACCCGCTCAGCAATCAAAGCATGAGCCGCCGCTGAAGGGGTTTTCGTGCGCTTGCCTTGGGCATCGACGCCGTACTCATAAAAGCCCTTACCGTTTTTCTGCCCTAAGGCTCCAGCGGCTAACAGGGCTTCCATAATCGGCTCGCCCTCGTGGCCCATACGGTCGGGGAAGCCCACTTGCAGCACTTGGTCGGCATGCACCATGGTGTCAATGCCCACTACATCTGCCAGATAAGCTGGGCCCATAGGCCAACCGAAAGCTTCCATCACCCGATCAATGCGCTCGAAGTCCACGCCATCCTTCAGCAGCCGGTTAAAGCCGTTGAAGTAGGGAAACAACACACGGTTAACCAAAAATCCGGGGCAATCCTTCACCACGATGGGGGTTTTACCCATGGCGACGGCATAGGCCAGCGTAGTGGCCAGGGTTTTTTCGCTGCTTTGACTGCCACGAATCACCTCTACCAGCGGCATTAAAGGCACCGGATTGAAGAAATGCATGCCGCAGAACAACTCTGGGCGCTTTAGGCTTTTGGCCAGCAGATCAATGGAAATGGTTGAAGTGTTAGTAGTCAGGATGGCATCGGGGCGCATCAAGCCTTCCACTTCCGACAGCACCGCCGCCTTGATCTTTGGGTTCTCGACCACGGCTTCGACCACCAAATCCACGCGCTCGAAGTCTTGGTATTCCAATTCAGGGTGAATGCGCGCCAGTACTTGCTGCTTACCGGCTTCGTCCAAACGGCCCTTTTCAATCAGCTTATCCAAGGCTTTGCTGGCCGTTTTGCTGCCTAGCGCCAAAGCCTCGTCGCGGATGTCCTTCATGATGATGGGCACGCCGCTCAGCGCTGACTGATAAGCCACGCCACCGCCCATAATGCCTGCGCCCAGTACTGCGCCTTGCTGCACCTTATCAGCCTTGGCGATCCAGCCCTTGGCTTTACGCTTTAAGGATTGGTCGCTGAGGAACAAACCGATTAAGGACTGAGAGGCTGTCGTCTTCGCCAACTGAGCGAAGGTTTGCGCCTCCATTTCCAAGGCGGTGCCAAAGGATTGGGTCGCATGTTGGCTCACCAAGGCCACAATGGCTCCCGCAGCGGGATAGCGCGCATCCAGCGTTTTGGTGTAGCTGGCGCTCAAGCCTTCCAACTGCGCTTGCAAGGCGGGTGTATTGGCCAAGGCTTGCTGTTTGCGCTGACGGTTGGCACGGCTGGCCGCTGGGTCATTAACAAGGGCACGCAGCAAAGCTAAAGCTGCATCCTGCAATTCGGTAGCGGGCACCACTTGATCGGCTACACCCAGCTTCAGGGCTTTAGCAGCAGCCTGAGGTTTACCGCTGGTCATCCACTCCAGAGCAGCGGACAGGTCAGCCAAGCGGCTCAGACGCACCGTGCCGCCAAAACCGGGGCAGATGCCGAGGGTAACTTCCGGTAGGCCGACTTTAGCGTCCTCCGCCAGTACGCGGCAGTCCGCAGCAAGGGCCAGCTCCAAACCGCCGCCCAAGGCAAAACCATTGACGGCGGCTACCGTCGGGAAGGGCAGATTCTCAAGGCGGCTGAAGTGTTCGTGCACGCCACTCATCCAGTGCAACAGCTCCGCTTCAGGGCGCTTAAAGAGCGTCGTGAATTCGGTAATATCGGCACCCACAACAAAAGCGGGCTTAGCACTGCGGATCAGCAGACCCTGTACCGAGGCCCCGGCTTCGGTCAGCTGTTGCAGTGCTTCGCCCAACTCATTCAAGGTCAACTGGTCGAGTTTGTTGACCGAAGAGCCTTGAAGATCCAGCACCAGCTCGACCAATCCTGAATCCAATGCCTGAAGGCTGATGGCTTTTCCGCTGTACATCGCCAGTTCCTTATTATTTTGGGCTGTACGAGGCCGCTGCCTGTATTCAGACAGTCCAGCACCGACAACCGGAAAAAGAGGGGATCGGCTCTCCGCAGCCCACCGCAGGGAGAGGCCGATCAACTGATCAGAAAACTTAGGCCACGCGCTCCAGCAGCGCAGCAATACCCTGCCCGCCACCAATGCACAGGCTCACTACGGCATAACGGCCTTGGATACGCTCCAGCTCATAAATGGCTTTTACCGTCAGAACTGCGCCGGTCGCACCGATAGGATGACCCAAGGAAATACCGCTGCCATTGGGGTTGACCTTAGCGCGCGGCAAATCCAGCTGCTGCACTACGGCCAAGGCTTGCGCGGCAAAGGCTTCGTTCAGCTCGTAAAAGTCGATGTCATTCACGCCCAGCTTGTTGCGCTCTAACAGGGTACGCACCGCCGGTACAGGGCCAATACCCATAATGCTAGGGTCAACACCCGATACTTGGTAGTCCACCAAGCGCGCCATAATCTTCAGGCCTTGAGCCTCGGCTTTGCCGCGCTCCATCAAGACTACAGCCGCTGCCGCATCGTTAATGCCGGAAGAGTTACCAGCAGTTACCGTACCGCCGTCGCGTTTAAAGGCGGGCTTGAGTACAGCCACGTCTTCCAGTTTACAGCCAGCGCGCACATGCTCGTCGGTATCGAACAGGGTCACGCCTTTACGGCTTTTCAGTTCGATGGGCAAAATCTGGGATTTAAAATAGCCTTGGGCAATGGCCTTTTCCGAGCGGCTGTGGCTTTCCACCGCTAACAGATCCTGCTGTTCACGGGTGATGCCGTATTTTTCCGCCAGATTTTCGGCGGTAACGCCCATATGGTAATGGTTGATAGGACAGGTCAGCGCACCCACCATAGGGTCAATGATGACTCCATCGCCCATGCGTTGACCAAAACGGGCCGTGGGTAGGTGATAAGGAGCCAAGCTCATGGATTCTGCACCACCGGCTACCGCCGTATCACAGAGGCCTAATTGAATTTGCTGAGCCGCTGTCACTACCGCTTGCAAACCGCTACCGCACAGACGGTTGACATTGAGTGCCGGTGTTTCTGGCGGTAGACCACCCTTAATAGCGGCCACACGGCTTAGATACATATCTAAGGGTTCTGAATGCACCACATTACCGAAGACACAATGGCCTACTTGCTGTGGATCAATGGCCGCCCGTTTCACAGCTTCTGCCACGACTAAGGCCGCCATACTGGAGGGATGGTAGTTTTTCAAGCTACCACCGTAATCACCGATGGCTGTACGCACTCCGCTTACAATGACCACTTCTCGTGCTTGCATGGACATGAATGTATTCCACCGTTATGGGATATGGGACTGAACAGGTCAGCTCTAACAAAAAAGACTATCTGTACAAAATCGGACAGTCATTTTCCTGTGTCTCCAGTGGGGCTCTAGCTTTGCCTGTAACCAGAAATCCGGCAATAACAAATCCAGCCTTATGTTTGACATATTCGGACAGCCATCCTTTGCACTTGCTCTACTGAATCCGCCATACTGATAGCCCGACTCCCACCACTAAACACAAAAAATGGGCATCGAACGCTACTCTATCTCCGTACATTTTGCGCGGGCGGCCATCCAGTCAGCTCGGCAATACCAGCTGAACGAAACAGCAATCCTACATGAGGCGGGTATTAGCCCCCGATTATTGGACAACCTCCACCTGCGTATTACGCCTGACCAGTTTAGCCGATTGATGCGCGCTGTCTGGCGCGAAGCCGACGATGAATTTATGGGCTTTACCCATCAACGATGTCGGAATGGTGTCTTTGTTATAGCAGCCAAACAAGCAGTGCGCTGCCGTACCTTAGGCTCGGTGTATCGAACACTCAGCCGTTTTTACAATCTGATCAACGATTCTGTGCAATTGATACTGGAGGTTCAGGGTCAAGAAGCCTCGTTTCACCTGCGACTGAGCGACCCAGACAGAGACAGCCATTTTTTATTACGGGATTTTTTTTTACTGCTCTGGCACCGCTTCCCCAGTTGGCTGATTGGGCGACGCATTCCCCTGCATCAGGTGGAGTTTGAATTCTCAGCACCTTGGCATCAGGCCGAATATCGCTTGATGTTTCCCTGCCCCGCTCAATTTGAGTCGCCTTATAACCGTCTGGTGTTTGATGCCGCACTCTTGGATGCTCCCGTAGTACAAACCCCAGAAACCCTACACGCTCATTTAAAACGCGCACCTTTAGATTGGTTTACCCGACAGGCGTACTATCAGGTGTATACCCGGCGCGTGATGGATTATCTGGAGAAACAACCCGCCTTTTTAGCCAATGCAGACATCACTTCCGCCGCCAAAGCCCTGCACCTGACCGAGCGCACCCTACGCCGCAAACTGCTGACTGAGGGAACGCGCTTTCAAAGTCTTAAAGAAGGTATGCGCCGTGATCTCGCCTTGCATTACCTCAATCAACCCATGCTGCCCATTGCTCAGATCGCCCAACAGCTAGGATTTTCCGAAGCCTCAGCCTTTACCCGAGCCTTTAAACATTGGACCGGAACCTCGCCTAAAACCTACCGTGAAGCGCTACTGAATAGACATCAGTCTTCTGATAAAGCGATTAAAACAGCCTCAAACTTCCATACTAGAGCCTGATAAAGCTTCAACTCTGAGCTCATTGGGGGAATAATGCACCCCTCAATAAGCCCCATGAGCGACATGAGTATGGCACTACCTAAAACCTCAGACGTTACTGGTGTTTCCGCTCGAAGCCTTATCCTGATCGAGCTGGCCTTAACGCTGGGCAGCTTTGCAATCGGCTTGGGCGAGTTCTCCATTATGGGATTGATGCCAGAGGTTGCCGCAGATTTACAGGTTACTGAGCCTCAAGTAGGACATCTGATCAGCATCTATGCCCTAGGTGTAGTGGTCGGAGCCCCCATCTTGGCCATCCTAGGGTCTCGGCTGTACCGCCGTACCCTGTTGATGCTGTTAATGGGCTTTTTTGCCCTTGGCAACCTCGCTACCGCCTGGGCTTCTGGATACGACAGTCTGCTGCTGTATCGCTTTATTTCAGGCTTGCCCCACGGGGCCTATTTTGGCGTGGCTTCCCTAATTGCCGCCTCGATGGTTCCTGCCGACCAACGGGCCAAAGCCGTCAGCCGCGTGATGCTGGGCTTAACGATTGCAATGCTGGCCGGAAATCCTCTAGCCACTTGGTTGGGCCAGCAATTTAGTTGGCGCTGGGCCTTTGCTTTGGTGGGCATCATCGGTGCCCTTACCGTCCTGCTGGTGTTTCTGTATTTACCCTTGAACCGTCAGGAAGCTCAAAGTAATCCCCTAACTGAGTTGAAAGCCTTCAACCAAAAGGCAGTATGGCTGGCCTTGGGCATTGGTTCTGTGGGCTTTGCGGGTATGTTCTGCGTCTTCAGCTATTTGGCCCCAACCGTCCTCCAAGTAACCCAAATGGGCGAAGGCTGGATTCCTATAACCTTGGCAGCCTTTGGTTTAGGCGGCATTGTGGGCAATATGGCCGGTGGTTGGCTATTTGACCGCTTACAGTTTCGCGCGGTGCTGTGGATTTTGCTGTGGAGCGCTTTAGTGCTGTTCCTATTCCCATGGGCCGCCCATTCGATTTGGACTCTGCTGCCTGCTGTGTTTGCTGTGGGAACTATGGTGGCCTTGTCTCCTCCGCTGCAAACCCATCTGATGGATGTTGCCGCTGAAGCTCAAACCCTAGCGGCTGCCTCTAACCACGCGGCCTTTAATGTCGCCAATGCTCTCGGCCCTTGGCTAGGTGGCTTAGCTATTTCTGCCGGAATGGGTTGGACAGTGACCGGCTATGTGGGCACCCTCACCGCTTTAGTGGGGCTGGTTGTGTTTTACCTAACTTGGAAACAGCAAAACCCAAAACCTACAGCCTGATCCTGTAAAGAGACCGGCGCGTACCAAAGACATGACGAGCGTCAGGATGGGGCTTGTGCTACCTTGGCATTATGCCCTCATCTGGCCATTGTCTGCCTAGACCACCTCTAGGCATCTGTCACCTTGCCAGCACAACACCTCTCCTACGACTGTGGTGCAAGGAATCCTGCGGTGCGTCTTACAAAAAACTGGTCTGTTGCGCAAAAACTAAATACGGCACAGGCAATTCTGATGACAGGATTGCTGTTAATCGCTACTACCCTAACCACCTATTGGTTGAGTGGAATTTTAGAACACAAAAGCATCACCAACATGCAGCGAGCTAATCAGCAAGCCATTGATCTGATTGATGCCTACGACGCTGCGTTAAAACATTCGGTTGAAAAGCTAAGTCAGGCTTTGCACGCTCAGCTCTCCGCTACACCTTTGTTGCAGACAATCACCTCAGGCCCCCAACCAAGCCTAAACAGTCCGCCGCAGATTGCCCTGCAACAAATACTGGATCGCTTCAATGGTACTACGGGGAGTGCGGCAACCGTTTTTATCCGCCAAGGCGATGACTTTATCCGTATTGCCACCTCACTACGCACTCAGCAGGGCAGCCTAGCTACCGGAACCCTACTCGGTCAAAGTCATCCGGCTTTAAGTCATTTATTAAGTGGTCAGAGTTTTAGCGGTAAAGTACAGGTACTGGGACGAGACTACATGACTCGTTATGTACCACAGCTTGATCCATCTGGCCGCGTTTTGGCTGTGCTCTTTGTGGGGCTGGATTTCACTGACGAGCTGACCGTCCTCAAAGAAAAAATTAAAAGTGTTACCTTTGGGCAGTCTGGCTACATCTTTGCCGTAGATGCCGGTCAAGCAGCGGGAACTATGACCATTCACCCAACCCATGAAGGTACAAGCCTACTCAGCGCCAAAGATCCCCAAGGCATTGCCTACATCCAAGAGATGATTCAAGCCAAAAACGGCCAAATAGAGTACCAGTTCGCCAACCCTGATGCTCCCGGCACAAGCCCTCAGTCCAAACTAGCAGTTTTTAACTACTACCCAGAATGGAACTGGGTTATCGCCTCCAGTTGCTATACGGACGAGCTTTCTACAGAGGCTTGGGCCGTCCACATCCGACTTTTTTTGGCAGGTCTTGCCTTATCCGCCATTATGGCCGTAGTCACATCGCGCACCTTGCATAAATGGGTGACGCGCCCCTTAGGTAAAGCGGTGCTCTCTATTCAGGAAATCGCACGGGGTAATCTGGCGGTGCATATTCCACGTCATAATAATAAAGATGAGGTAGGCCAACTCCTGCACGCAACCCGACAAATGACCGATAGCATGGCCGAAGCCATAGCCGGTATCCAAGGCGCGGTGACTCGTTTAAGCGACAGTGCTCGTAAACTGTCTCAGGCTTCAAAACAGGTGGCCACTCAATCAGAACAACAAAGCGAAGCGGCCTCAAAAATGGCCGCAGGTATCGAAGAAATGGAAGCGAGTATTCGCCAAATGCGCGATAACGCTACCGATGCCAGTAGCCTAGCTCAGCAGGCTGGACATACTTCCGCTGAAGGGGCACAGGTTATTGAACAGGCTGTTAGCAGTATTGCCAAAATCGCGGCTACCGTTCGTGAGGCTTCAGGTTCTGTCTCTCGTTTGGGCCAAGAATCAGCCGCCATTGCTAAAATCGTTGGCACCATTCGGGGTATTGCAGAGCAAACCAACCTATTGGCTCTGAACGCAGCCATTGAGGCGGCTCGGGCGGGTGAAGCTGGACGGGGTTTTGCGGTAGTGGCCGACGAGGTGAAAAAACTGGCCCAAAGTACCGCTGCCTCCACCCAAGAAATTGAAGGCATGATCCACACTATTTTGTCCGGTACACAAAGCGCCGTTAACAGCATTGAAACCGGTGTGATGCAAGTAGAACAAGGGGTGAGCTTAGCGGCTCAAGCGGGCAACAGTATTGCCAGCATTAAAGACAGTTCGGAACAAGTCTCTAAAGCAGTGTCCTGCATCTCTTTATCCCTATCGGAACAATCAGCCGCCTCAGGCGAACTATCGAAAAACGTGGTCAATATCGCAGGTACTGCCGATAAAAATGCGAGCATGGCCCAGATTTCGGCTCAACAAGCACATACTTTAGAGGAGCTTGCAGGCTGCCTTAACCGACAAGTCTCTCGTTTTGACTTAGGAGAGCGCATTATTCTAAGTGTCTGATACATTTAACAGTTTGCCAATAAGTGCTGATGTACTAATCTTCTTGCCCCAAATACTCAGCGGGCACTGTGCTAACCGATTAATAGTCATTGATCAGTGGGAAGCTGGGAGAACAACACTCTAAAGGACATTAGTGCCCCTCACCTTAGACTAGCAGCGACATTCAGTCCTCATTGTCGATTCATACTACTGCTTCTAAGATACTGGGTTCGGGGCTATTTTGTAGGGCGGATATCAAGTGCGTTACCATTCGTTAATAGGATTAAGCTTATTTGTTGCTGTAGGATCAGGCTGCTCCACGCTAAGCTCTGACCCTCAGCCCACGACTAAAGAAGAACCGGGACTAGTACAGGAAAACGCCATCCCCTCTTCTCCAAGTCATCCCAGCAGCTATTCTGACTACTCAAAAACCAGTGGCAACTGGGCACCACCAGCCAGCAACTACAGTCCGCCGACCTCCAGTGCTTCTATGGGGTCTGACTCCTCCCCAACCATCCGCCCGGGACAATGTTGGGTACACTCACAAATTAAACCGCGCAAGGTAGAAAGCGCCGTCGAAATCACCATTAAAGATTCCACCGCCAAAATTTCCGTAACACCGGCCGAAATCCGTCAAGGGTATCGCCAAGTAGTTACTCGCGAAGGTACTAAAACCTATCGTATTGAACCCGCTACTTATAAGAGTGTTTCTGAGCGCGTACAGGTTCGCCCAGAAATGACCCGCTTTGTGGTAGTACCCGCGGTTTATGAGACCCAACAAAAAACCGTTGTGGTAGAAGAAGCTAAAACCGTCTTAGAAGCCTGCCAAACAGCCGGAACGCGTTACGCAAAAAATACCGGAGCCTCTGGATACTGTGCCCGCGAAATTCCCGCCAAAGAAAAAACCGTCAATGTTCAAGCGCTGGTACAACCCGAAACAACTCGGGTCGATTTCGAGCCTGCACTCTATAAAGAAGTAACCCGCTGGGTGGTTGATCAACCAGCCCGAGCGGTAGAAGTATCCTTAGCGCCCAGTGTGGCTGATGTTCCGGTACAAGAAGTCGTACGCCCTGAGCAAACGCGCCAAACCTTACTGCCTGCCATTACTCAAGAGCTGAACGTCACACGCTTTGAGGGTTCCTCGCAAATGGTCTCACGTCAGGCCGTATGTAATGCTGATATCACCCCTGAACTTATTCACAGAGTACAACAAAGTTTAATAGAGCACGGCTATCAACCAGGCCGCCCCGATGGTTTACTGGGGGAACGTACTGTTTCAGCCTTGGCGGATTATCAAACCGAAAATGGTCTGGCTGTTGGTGCGCTCACCTTTGAAACCTTAGATCATCTGGGGATTCGGTATTAACACGGACATTACCGGCTGGTGTTCGATACATAGGCTGCGTTAAGCCTCGCTCCACGGCCGCGTCGAAGGAATATAAAAGCCATGCACATCCACATCGCGGAATCGATTCGCTCACAAACCCTCGCTTGGATGCTGACAGGGGTATTAATTCTGCATCCCAAGATCAGTCTTGCGGATACCTCTTCCTCCTCCGTGAGCCTTGCACCTGCAGGTCAATACATTATGTTTTTCCAACGTAGTGTACAGGCTGTTAACGTCGTGGATGGGCAGATTGCAACCGCAAAGCCAGAGGGTAACCGGCTGGTGGTCAACGGTGGAGCCCCGGGAAATACTCTGATTGAAGTCATATTGGATGGGGAAAACTTCATCCGTAATGTTGAGGTAACTGTCACACGAGCGGGGGCTAATCTACCCCCAGCAGCTACGGCAAGCACCTCAGCGATTCCCCCCATTACTCGGTTGCCGGATTTAGTCCCATCAGTGCCCAGTGCTCCTGCAACCCCGGCGGCTGCGGCCAGACCCGCTATTGCGGCGGCGGCTCCACGGGTTGAACCTGCCCCCTCAGTATTACCTAAGGTGACTCGCTTAGCGCCCGCTGCTCCAGCAGAACCTGTGATCAAAATTTTACCCTTGCCTGAAGAACAACCTGCTCCTGTGGCACCGCCGCCCAAGGTATTACCGAGTGCCCCTGCTGTAGCTTCTGTACCTGCACCGAGCGTGGCCAAAAAACCAGAACCGGCTATCTCCTCACCACCACCGAAACCTGAAGTTAAACCCAGTGTGGCTGCCTATACCCCTCCTACACCACCTAAGCCTGAGCCTAAGGTTGAGCGACAGGTAACGCCAACTACTTCTGTCCCCGCATCCACCTATGTGGTTACTACTTCTCAAGCTCCAGTAAACCAAACTCCAGAGCCAAGCCAGCACTCACAACTCCCCTCCATCAGCTTGAATGTAAATACGCAACAAATCATGAATTTCCCCCGGGCCATTCAAAGCATTAGCCTAACCAATGAACAAGTCGCTCAAGCCAAAGTGCAGGGATCACGACTGATTATTGAGGCTATGCAACCCGGTAACACTAGCTTGGATATCCAACTCTCTGGAGACAGCACAACGCGATCTATGGAAATACAAGTTAGCCACAGTCGTTTACGCCCCTAGTAGCACTGTATCTATAGGGAGCTCACAGCTCCCTCCACACTAAAGGCTAAACTCTGTCAGCACTAAGTACAGATAATCCAAAATTTTTATTTTTTGCCTTTAGTCTATTTAGTGATACCGAACCAAGATCAGAAGAGCATTAAAATACTAGGGCCTGTTGACGTTTCGTCATGAAGGTATTGAGAAACAAAAGCAAACCCGCAGAATTGAGGTTCCTACACCCATAACCCTGCGGATTTGCAATGCCCCGATTACTGCTCAGCGACGAGCTTTGGTCGAAGCTGGAAAAAATTCTGCTTCAGCACGCCATTTACCACAAGCCCAATCTCCGAATGACCGTCGAAGGCATGCTTTACCGGATGCGTGTCGGCTGCCCTTGGCGAGATTTGCCTGACCTCTTTGGAGACTGGAACTCGATCTACAAGCGCTTCAACGCTTGGTCAGCTACGGGTAAGTGGTTCAAAGTCTTTCAAGCCTTGCTTGAGGAACCTGACTTTGAGTGGTTGTTTATCGACGGCAGTTATGTAAAAGCCCATCAACACAGTACCGGAGCGGCCAGTGGTCATACTGAGGGGCTGGGTAAAAGTCGCGCTGGGCTGACAAGCAAGATTCATTTGGCTGTTGACGCACAAGGCCTGCCAGTGGCCTTTGAAGTGACAGGAGGCGATGTTCACGACAGCTGCGTCGCTTCCAAACTGATCATGCAGCTGCCCTGTGCTGAAGTGATTGTCGCGGATAAAGGTTATGACAGTGAATGCATTCGAGATCAGATCAGGCAGCAGGGAGGACGTCCTGTTATTCCCCGAAAGCGCAACTCAATTAAGGGTAATGCGGATCTGGACAGAGGTTTATACCGCTACCGGCATTTGGTTGAGAATGCCTTTGCACGGCTTAAACACTACCGAGCGGTGGCTTTTCGATACGACAAACTGAAATGCAATTATGAGGCAGTGGTTGCCATGGCCTGTGCCGTTCAATGGCTACCCATGTAAAACGTCAACAGGCCCTAG